>CALRXS010000024.1:0-7040 GCA_943372195.1 Sphingobacterium thalpophilum | reverse complement strand
CTCTAAATGGGGTAATTGATAATCTTTGATATGGCAGTACTCTACTCGGTTCATGTATTGTCCGCCAACTTTTACACTACCTTTCTCTGCAATAATGGTCACACTGCTCTCCATATTTTGATCGAACAATGCAGTAGAGAAATTGATATTTACTTGAGTGCCATTATTAGATTGAAGTAAAGCAATACCTGAATCATCAAATTCGGTAGTATGATGATGATTGAAATTAAATAGTTTAGCATTTACTACTTCTAAATCTCCTAATAGCCAATACAGGGTATCAATAAAATGAGAGAACTGAGTAAATAAGACACCTCCATCACTCGCTAATTTACCATGCCAAGAATCTTTTGTATAATAACGCTCATCTCGATTCCATAAGCAATTCATTTGTACCATATACACCTTGCCCAATATATCATTTGACACAATATTCTTCAACCAAAGAGCAGGTGGCGAATAACGATTTTGCATCACTGTGAAAATTTTTAATTTTCTTTCATCAGCAATCTCTATTAGCTCTTCAGCTTCATGAGCATTTAAGGTCATGGGCTTTTCGATTAAAACATGAATATTATTCTCTAAAACAAATTTTGCTTGAGGGGAGTGTAAAAAATTTGGAGTGGCAATATTGATTACATCTACCTCAATCTTACTATCAAAAAAACTTTCTAAAGAATCAAAAAAAGGTATTTCAAAATTATCTGCGATGATTTTTTTAGAATTATCAATATCAATAATCGCAACTAGTTCAGATTCTGCATTTCTTATTATAACTTCTGCGTGTCTTTTACCGATATGTCCCGCACCTAACAAAGCGAATCTAACTTTACTCATTTAATCAATTCTTTTAACAGTATTATTTTCTAAAATATATTTTTGATTAGACTCTTTACAGATAGCTTCGCCCTTATCGTTAAATGATAAAGTATGCCCAAATTCGGATACCCAGCCAATTTGTTTTGCAGGGTTCCCAACTACTAAAGCAAATGCAGGAATATTTTTTGTAATTACTGCGCCCGCACCAATCATAGCAAATTCGCCAATTGTATTACCGCAAATAATAGTTGAGTTAGCACCAATGCTTGCGCCTTTTTTTACGATAGTCTTTTTGAATTCGCTTTTTCGTGTGATGAAAGACCTCGGATTAATCACATTCGTAAAGACTATTGAAGGACCTAAAAAAACATCGTCTTCGCAAATTACACCGGTATAAAGGGATACGTTGTTTTGGACTTTTACTCCATTACCTAAAATAACTTCATTGGCAACTTGAACATTTTGTCCCAAGACACAATTTGCACCAATAATAGCCCCCTTCATTACATGAGAGAACTGCCATATTTTGGTACTGTCACCAATAGTGGCACCTTCTTCGATAATAGCAGTAGGGTGTGCGAAAAATGTCATGTGACGAAGATATAAAAACAAAACTAAAAAAAATACCGTTGATAAATCAACGGGTTACAAGTTCATTCAATTGTATCCCTTAAGGGTGATGAATCACCCTTTGCCTTACAGATAGAAATTCTATCTGTAAGGCCAGAGGCGATTCATCGCCGTCATAAAATACGAAGATAAAGATTGTAATCTCGCTGATTTATCAGCGATTGTTTTGGAAAAACGCCTTTATAGAATCAACTATATATTTCATCTCAACTTCCGTCAACTCTGTATGAATTGGGATTGATAAAACTTCCTTACAAAGTCTCTCAGATACGATAACTCCACCTGCTCCAATATTCCAATTTTTATATGCTTCTTGTTTATGAACTGGCATTGGATAATAGATCATTGATGGTATACATTTTTCTTGTAAAAAGGATTTCAATTCGTCACGTTTATTATTTAATACGCGTAAGGTATATTGATGAAATGTATGTGTTGAATAATTAGTTCTTGGGGGTATAATTAATTGATCAATATTCGCTAAATGTTCATCGTAATACTTTGCAATACTTTGACGCTTATGAATATATTCGTTTAGGTATTTTAATTTTACGTTTAAGATAGCGGCTTGTATTGAATCGAGCCGAGAGTTTACTCCAATTAATTCATGATGATATTTTTTTGATTGACCATGATTGGTAATCATTTTTATTTTCTTGAATAGGGTTTCATCCTTACATATAATTGCGCCTGCATCACCGAATGCGCCTAAATTTTTGGTAGGGAAGAATGATAACGTACCAATATTGCCAATTGTACCTGCTTTCTTTTTTGTTCCATCTGCATAAATAAAATCAGTAGCTATTGATTGTGCAGTATCTTCAATTACATGTAGATTATGCTCTTTAGCAATTAGCATGATACTTTGCATATCACTTGCTTGTCCGAATAAATGCACCGGAACTATACACTTAGTTTTAGGTGTAATAGCATTACGAATTGCATCAATAGAAATATTGAAATCATTCTCATTTACATCTACTAGAACTGCTTTGAGTTTTAATAAAGCAATTACTTCAGCCGTTGCTATATAGGTGAATGCTGGTAAAATGATTTCATCATCTTCTTGCAGATCGAGCGACATCAATGCAATTTGTAAAGCATCAGTGCCATTTGCACAAGGAATTATATAAGAATCATCTAAGTATATAGATAAGTTTTCAGAAAATATATTAACTATTTTACCATTAATAAATTCAGTAGAATTTAGACAATCAGCAATAGCGAAATCAATTTCTGATTTGATTTTTTCGTACTGTTTATAAAGGTCTAAATTTTTTATATTCATTATAATCTGCCGTCAACCAAATTTCGATCGATAAATGCTTTGGTATCAAATATTACAGTATTATTAGCTTGCAATTGTTTGAAATCAATTTCTAAGAATTTATCGTGAGATACTGCGACTATTACAGAATCATATTTCTTACCATTTAACTTTGGCAATAAATCTATTTTATATTCGTGTTTAACTTCAGCTGTATCAGCCCATGGATCGTAAACATCCACATTAATTTCGAATTGCTTCAACTCATTATAGATGTCAACTACTTTAGTGTTTCTAACATCCGGGCAATTTTCTTTGAAAGTAATACCCAAAATTAAAGCATTAGCACCTTTAATAGTATGACCTTTCCCTATCATTAGTTTTACGACTTTATTCGCAACGAACATGCCCATATTATCGTTCACTCTTCTACCTGATAAAATAACTTGTGGGTGATAACCAAGCGCTTCTGCTTTGTGTGCTAAATAATAAGGGTCTACACCTATGCAATGACCTCCCACTAAACCTGGTTTATACTTTAAGAAATTCCATTTAGTACCAGCAGCTTCTAATACATCGTGTGTATCAATTCCTATTCTGTCAAAAATTAATGACAGCTCATTTACGAAAGAAATATTCACATCACGTTGAGCGTTCTCAATTGCTTTACTAGCTTCTGCTACTTTTATACTAGGAGCTTTATGCGTGCCAGCAGTAATAATACTAGCATATAAATCATCAACTATATTTGCAATCTCTGGAGTTGAACCAGAAGTTACTTTTTTAATTTTTGTAAGTGTATTAATTTTATCACCCGGATTTATTCTTTCTGGAGAATAACCACAGAAGAAATCTTGATTAAATTTTAGACCTGAAAATTTCTCTAAAACTGGCACGCAATCTTCTTCGGTACAACCAGGGTAAACAGTAGATTCATAAATTACAATATCATCTTTTTTGATAACCTTGCCAAGCATTTCTGAAGCCTTAATTAATGGAGTTAAATCAGGTGCTTTAAATTGATCGATTGGCGTAGGTACAGTAACGATAAAAACATTATAATCTTTTAAGTCTTCAACATTACTTGAGAATGAAAGACCTATTTTTTCAAGATCTAAACTCATAGCATATTTCATGCCCTCTAAATCTGCTTCAAGAGTTCTGTCTTTACCATTTTGAAGCTCTGTAACTCTATCTAAATTTATATCAAAACCTAATACTCTATATTTTTTAGCAAACTCTATTGCTAGAGGCAAACCTACATAACCTAAACCAATAATTGCAATTTTACTTGTGTTACTCATCTTATTCAAAATAATTATTCGCTCTAAACCCACCCTCTTTCAAATACTGATCTTTTTTCATCAAATGAAGATCTGATTGTATCATATCTTTAACTAAAGCTTGTAAATCATATTTAGGTTTCCAATTTAACTTCGTATTTGACTTTGTAGGATCTCCAATTAAAAGCTCTACTTCAGTTGGTCTATAATATTGGGGGTCAACCAAAACAACAGTTTGACCAATTTTTACAGCATTTACATCAAGTCCTAACTCAGTAAAGATATCTTTGTCAATATTTATAACAACACCACGTTCATTTTCATTTTTTCCTGAAAACTCAACTTCAATTCCTAACTCTGCAAAACTCATGCGAACAAATTCTCGCACAGCTGTTGTAATACCAGTAGCAATTACAAAATCTTCAGGTTTTTCTTGTTGAAGAATTAGATACATTGCTTCAACATAGTCCTTAGCATGGCCCCAATCGCGCTGAGCATCTAAATTACCTAGGTACAATTTTTCTTGTTGACCTAATGCGATTTTTGCAGCGGCCCTAGTAATTTTTCTTGTCACAAAAGTTTCCCCTCTTATTGGACTTTCGTGATTGAATAATATACCATTACATGCATACATTCCATATGCCTCTCTATAGTTTACAGTAATCCAATATGCGTACATTTTCGCAACTGCATATGGTGAGCGTGGATAAAATGGTGTTTTTTCTGATTGTGGCACCTCTTGTACTAGGCCATATAATTCTGAAGTACTAGCTTGATATATTTTTGTTTTATTTGATAATCCTAAAATTCTTACTGCTTCAAGTATTCTAAGTGTACCAATACCATCTGCATTTGCAGTATATTCAGGTGTATCAAAACTCACTTTAACATGACTCATTGCTGCTAGATTGTATATTTCATCAGGCTGAGTCTCTTGTATTATACGAATTAAGTTTGTCGAATCTGTAAGATCCCCATAATGTAATTTAAGATTAACATTATTTTCATGTTTATCTTGGTATAAATGATCTATTCTATCTGTATTGAATAACGAACTTCTTCGCTTTAAACCATGAACTTTATACCCTTTTTTTAAAAGAAACTCAGCTAAATATGCACCGTCTTGTCCTGTTATACCTGTTATTAATGCTACTTTTTTCATAGAACTAGTTATCTATAGAAGTTAAAAAACTTTTTAAAGAATTTATATTTTTTATTTGATTTGAAATTGCCACAACTTCATCTGCAATTTGCAAACTTACCCAATCCATAACATATACTACATCATAAATATTTTGTACTGTCATCGGTTTTATATCTAATTCCAACACCTTAGAATCATACGATTCTAATAATTCTTTGATAAATTTAAATCGTAAATTGATACGTGTATTTTCACCTGAGTTCATCATGATGTAATTACTTGGCCATTTTTGATAATAACTTTCAATGACATTATGATTTGCTTCTGGTATTACCACCACAAAAGCTTCCAACTTTGCATTCTCTTGTACTTGTTGTGCAAAGCGAATGGCTAAAGCTTCCATGTCTGGAGAAGCTATTATAACATATTTATTTCTTATAGTAGATCGGAATTCATGACGTACATAATTTGCACGGCGAACATAAGTGTCTACATCATTTACTTTACTTTTGATACTCGATAATTCATTTTCAATGTTTAACTCTAATAATTCTGAAAATATCAAGAACAAATAAGTTATTGGGTAACCAAATGCTACTCTAGGTTGATAACCAGATTCAGCTTTATAAACAATAAAATTATCGAATGCTGCTTTTTCAGAAATTTTACCACCAGTAGATAAGATCAAACAGTATGCTCCTTTTAATTTTGCATCATCGTATGCACTTAAAGTTTCTTCTGTATTACCAGAATAAGAACACAATATCACTAATGAATCATTATTAACAAATGCAGGTAATTGATAATCTGAAACTGTTTCTATCGGGATTGAAATTTTATTGATATAATAACTTTTTATTACTCGTCCTGATATACCAGAACCACCTAAGCCAGAGATTACGATGTTTTTAAAATCTGAAATTCTTTTACCATGTTTTTGATAATTCTTGATTGCGAAATCAATTTGTTCTGAAAATTTTGCTAATTCAGGTCCTAAGTAATTCATTTTTAATTTTTTTAATTTTTTAAGCGCTTAGTGATGACGACAAATATAATGTATTGATTGCAGAAATACTACAATGAAAAAAAGCGCCGAAGCGCTTTTTTTTAGTATCTGTATGCGTCGTTCTTAAACGGCCCATTCTTCGGTACCCCGATATATTTTGCTTGATCTTCGTTTAACTCTTCTAGCTCTACGCCGATTTTCGCTAAGTGTAATCTTGCTACCTTCTCATCTAAGTGCTTAGGTAAAGTGTACACTTTATTCTCGTACTTATCTGAATTATTCCATAACTCTAATTGAGCTAATGTTTGATTTGTAAATGAGTTCGACATTACAAATGAAGGGTGGCCTGTTGCACAACCTAAATTCACTAAACGTCCTTCTGCTAATACAATAATATCATTACCATCAATTGTATACTTATCAACTTGTGGTTTGATTTCAACTTTTGTATTACCATAGTTTGCATTCAACCAAGCCATATCGATTTCGTTATCGAAGTGACCGATGTTACATACAATCGCTTTGTCTTTCATTGATTTGAAATGCTCTGCTGTTACAATGTTGAAGTTACCTGTAGCTGTTACAATGATATCTGCCTCATTAATAGCTGTAGATAATTTCTTCACTTCGTATCCTTCCATCGCTGCTTGTAAAGCACAAATCGGATCGATCTCTGTAACAATTACTCTCACACCTGCATTCGATAATGAATCTGCTGATCCCTTACCTACGTCACCAAAGCCACATACTACTGCAACTTTACCTGCCATCATCACATCTGTAGCTCTTCTAATAGCATCTACTAAAGATTCTCTACATCCGTATTTATTATCAAACTTACTCTTAGTAACCGAATCGTTTACATTGATCGCTGGCATTACTAATGTACCG
>CALRXS010000023.1:0-8251 GCA_943372195.1 Sphingobacterium thalpophilum | reverse complement strand
TATGCAGTTTACTGCTTAATGCAAGCAAAGCGTCAATCTTATCAAGCTGATTTATTAGCAGCTATGTCATTAGATGCATTCGATGGAAGAATTGATGCTTTCCATCATTTAATACATGATGTTAGAGCGCACGAAGGTCAAACGATGACAGCTGTAAATATCAATGATATTCTTATTGATTCTGAAATTGTAAAACAGAAAAAAGAACAAGTTCAAGATCCTTATTCATTCAGATGTGTACCACAAGTACATGGTGCAAGTAAAGATACTATTGAACATGTTAGAAAAGTAGTTACAACTGAAATCAATTCTGTTACTGATAATCCGAATGTTTTCCCTGATGAAGATTTGATTTTGTCAGGAGGTAATTTCCACGGACAACCATTGGCATTGGTATTAGATTTCTTAGCGATTGCATTAGCAGAGTTGGGAAATATTTCAGAGAGAAGAACCTATTTATTAATATCAGGACAAAGAAATTTACCTGCATTTTTAGTGGAGAATCCCGGATTAAATTCAGGCTTCATGATCCCTCAATATACAGCAGCATCAATCGTTTCAGAGAATAAGCAATTATGTACTCCGGCCTCTGTTGATTCGATTGTATCATCGAACGGACAAGAAGACCATGTAAGTATGGGTGCAAATGCTGCTACAAAATTATTGAGAGTGGTAAATAACTTAGATCAAATATTAGGAATTGAATTATTAAATGCAGCTCAAGCATTAGAATTCAGAAGACCATTAAAATCATCAAGCATCATAGAAGAAATTCTTGCTGATTATAGAAAAGTAGTTTCAAGAAATACTGAAGATCGTTACTTATCGGTTGACATTAGAAACTCAGCGGAGTTTTTGAAAAAGAATTTCAATTAAAAAAGTAGAGCCCCATAAAATTATGGGGCTCTACAATTTTCGTATTCCCGTTTTTCTATTTTCTTATTACGTATTACGTACTAGTAAATAACAACCGGATAAACCACCTCCACATCTGTCTCACCTAAATTTGGATCACCATTCTTAATACCTGGTTGATGTTTCAATGTAACACGTAATGTTGTACTAATCGGACCTTTAACAGTCACTAAAGAATTAAGTCCGAGTGGCAATGCCGGTGTATTAGTATCGAAATCTGAAATATCTATCTTTAAATAATTTGTATCAGTAGCAAAAACTACTAAGTGATCATTAGCCTCTTCTGCTACTTCGTCAGAAATATCTACAACAGGGTTTTTGCTTTCATCTAAGAAATACAATTTCAACATGTAGATAGAGTTTTTACTGATTTTAATGGTATCAACTGTAGGTGCATTACCACCAATACCATCAAGATCTCTGTAATTATAAACTATAGGTAGTGTAGGGAAGGTATTACTTTGAAATGATAAGCTTACTGTTGTAATTAATTCTTCTTCATTGATAGGATTAGGGGTGTAGACATTATTATCATCTTTTTTACAAGCTGATAAAAAAGTAATCAAAGCAATACTTAATATTATAATTCTGTTTTTCATAATTTTAATTTTTTAAAAATGATATTTTAATCTAATGACAATTGATCGACCTTGCTCATCGCTGAAATAACGAAAAGCATTCATGTATTCTCTATAAGTTGTGTTTAATAAATTGTTAATTGTTAATCCTACTTCTATATGTTCTTTATTTATATTAACTGTACTACTAGCATCGAAACTTAATAATATATATGCATTTGGCGCATCTTTATAATCAGAATTTTCTTGCAATCGAGTTTGTTTTAAAACATTTAAGACATTAAATGTTAATTGAGCATTCTCGAAAGTTTTGTAATTCTTGAATTGATATTGTAAACTATTTTCAAATCTATCTGCAGGTATAAAAGGCAAGTATTCATTATCACTAATGTTGAATGCTCGAATAAAATTAGCTTTGTGTAATGTTCTGAAATTATTATTTATTTGATAATTTAAACGTGCATCTATACCTGTGAAATAAGCATCAGTTTGCTTATACTCAAAACTAGGGAAAGCACCACGAATACTAAGAACAGTATTCAAAGCCGGATTCAGATAAATAAAATTATCGACTTGTTTATAATATGCATCTATATGAGCAGTGATTTTTTTATAAGATTTAATTTCTATACCAGTAATAATTGCTCTTGCTTTTTCTGCATTTAAATTCTCCTTAGAAATTATGTATTTACCTTCTCCATGATGAAGTCCGCTTGCATGCAATTCATTAATAGAAGGAGCTCTAAATGCTGTACCAATATTCAAATGATAATCGATGTATTTATTTACTTCTATATCAACACCGGCATTGAAAGTCAAATTATCAAAAGTTCTTTCAGGTGAGTAAACACTACCATTTGACATTGCTTTATATACTTTCAAATTTCTATAATCATAGCGCATACCGAAGTCAAACATTACTTTATCTAATTTATACTGATGTATTGTATACAAAGCATAATTATCATTTATGAAATTGGGTATAAACTGTCGACCTTCAAAAGTGTTTCTTTGATTATTTGTGGTGATACCGATTGAACTACTTAATTTCGAATTAAATTGAACCTGATAACTTAAATCACTAGTATAAGTTGTAATCTCATAATGAAGCTCAGGTAAATTTAATGCAGCTAGTGAGTCATTACGTGGTAGGTCTTTATCAAACTCATTACGCATATTATATTGGCGAGCTAACACTAATTGCAACTTTGAGTTTTCATTAATGAGATAGTCAGACTTTACTTTAAATAGTTCATGCAAAACTTCTTGTTTTGGTCTATTGATTTTATAACTAAAATTAGAAGTATAAGCAGGAACACTAGAGTTAAATGCATTTGCTAAATCAGTTAAGTTGCCGATATGAGCTGCACGTAGAATTCCAATATCAGTATTAAACTGCGAATAGAATAATTCAATATTCAATCGTTTGTGTTTATAAGCTAGTGCCCATGAAAAATTTCGCTCGAAAAATCCGGTGTTCGATAAATAATAATTAGGTGCTTTTAAATCACCCGAGCGTTTTAGTGTACCTTGAACTCTCCATTGAATGGGTATTTTTTTAAGCATACCTTCTAAAATACCAGAGCTAATAGCTTGTTGCCCATTCGTAATACCAACGACATTTATTTCTCCTGTGATACCTGCAGAATCTAGTAATTGTTTAGGCTCTACCAAGATCACACCACCAATTGCATCAGAACCATACTTAATACTTCCGGCACCTTTAATGACAGTCAACTTATTCGCAATAAATGCATCTATTTCTGGTGCATGCTCAGTGCCCCATTGTTGTCCTTCTTGTCGTATACCATTATTGATAATAAGAATTCTAGAACTATGCATTCCCTGGATGATTGGTTTGCTGATAGTAGGTCCGGTATTTAAAGTTGTCACGCCCGGAATTTCTTTCAAAGCATCTGCCAATGAAAGTCCGCGCGTTTTCTCTAATTCTGCACCCTTCAACTCAATCTTCGACATGCTAGTTTGAATGTTCGTACGTTCAGAAATGATATTTACATTATCTAAATTCTTTGCATTCGACTTTAGCTTAAACAATAAATCTTGTTGCTTATTTAGATCTACAATAATTTTTTCAGTGTTGTATGAAATATATTTTATCTGTATTTCAAATGTTGACTGACATAGATTATTTATTTGCAAGGCACCTCGATCATCAGTAAAATAAGAAACTTTGCTATTGCTTAATGTCACTACAGTATTAGGCAAAGCAATGCCAGATTCGAAATCGACAATTTTCAATTTCAAATAATAATTACAATCACTAGTTTGAGCAAACAAACTATTGCTAATAAAAAGCAACAGCAGTAGCCATAATTTTTTATGCATATATTAATTCAAGGAATAAAAAAGAAATAGGAAAAATTAACCTATTGATAAAGGCGGTGCTCTTCCTTGAGAGTAGAACAGTACATCAGATTTGACATCCGAAGTAATGAAAAAATATTTTAGAGTTTGTGATAATTCAACAAGTTTATAAGTTACAATATTCGGTCTAACAGCACTTATATGATTTTGAAAACATAGATAGCAATCAGATTGATGTTCATGTAAGTGAACTGGACTTGCATCATTATCATTTCTAAACTTTAAAGGAGTATCGCTGTTAACTTCACATACTTGAGCGTGCTCGTGGGTATGTAATAATGATAAAGGCAGACTCGATATACTGATACTTAATATCAGCATATGAGTTAAAACGATGTATATCAGGCCTTTTTTCACGACACAAAGTTAATGGAAAATGTTTATAATTCGCTTAAGCTTATTACTTTTGCAATGTACAAGACAAATAACGTATAAATCACAAATTTATGTCAACAAAATACGATACAATAGATTTAAGTAAGACAAAAACGCCCACTGGTACAACTCTTAACTGTAAAGGATGGGTGCAAGAAGCCGCTCTAAGAATGTTATTGAACAACTTAGATCCGGATGTTGCTGAAAGACCTGAAGAATTGATCGTTTACGGAGGTAGAGGCAAAGCCGCTAGAAATCCGGAAGCTTTTGACTTAATCGTTAAAGCTCTAAAAGACTTAAATGAAGATGAGACATTATTAGTACAATCAGGTAAGCCAGTCGGAATTTTACCAACACATAAAGATGCACCAAGAGTAATTATTTCGAATTCACAATTAGTGCCTAAATGGGCAACCTTCGAATACTTCAATGAATTAGAAGATAAGGGTTTGATGATGTACGGACAAATGACTGCGGGCTCTTGGATTTACATAGGTTCGCAAGGTATTGTACAAGGTACATTTGAAACATTTGCAGCAGTTGCAAGAAAACATTTTGGTGGAACATTGAGTGGAACGATTTCGGTAACGGCCGGACTTGGAGGTATGGGTGGTGCGCAGCCATTAGCAGTGACGATGAACGAAGGTGTATGTTTAGCTGCGGAAGTAGAGGAATGGAGAATTCAAAAGAGAATTGATACACGCTACATCGACATCATGATGCATGATATAGATGAAGCAATAGATAGAGCTGTAGAAGCAAAGAAAAATAAAGAAGCAATTTCAATCGGTGTAGTTTGTAACGCTGTTGATTTATTGGAGCGAATGATCGAAAGAAATATCACTCCAGAAGTATTGACAGATCAAACATCGGCACATGACCCATTGGTTGGATATTTCCCACAGGGCATGAGTGTTGAAGAAGCAAAAGTGTTAAGAGAAGCTAACCCCGATGATTATGTAAAGCGTTCATATGTAACAATGGCGCACCACATCCGTCTAATGTTAGAACTACAAAAACGAGGTGCAATCACTTTCGATTACGGAAATAATTTAAGAGGTAGAGCATTAGAAGTTGGAGTAGAAAACGCATTTGATTTCCCAGGTTTCGTACCTGCATATATTCGACCATTATTCTGTGAAGGTAAAGGTCCGTTCAGATGGGCAGCATTATCGGGCGACCCTCAAGATATTTACGAAACAGATAAATTAATTTTAGAATTGTTTCCTGAAAATAAAGAATTGAAAAGATGGATAGAGATGGCGCAAGAGAGAATTGCATTTCAGGGATTGCCAGCACGTATCTGTTGGTTAGGTCAAGGTGAACGTGAGAAAGCAGGATTAGCATTTAACAAATTAGTAGCAGAAGGAAAAGTGAAAGCACCGATTGTAATTGGTCGTGATCACTTAGATACTGGCTCTGTTGCATCACCAAATAGAGAAACTGAAGCAATGTTAGATGGTTCAGATGCAGTAGCAGATTGGCCAATCTTAAATGCATTGATCAACACAGCAGGTGGTGCTAGTTGGGTATCATTACATCACGGTGGCGGAGTTGGTATAGGCTACTCAATTCATGCAGGTATGGTGATAGTTGCCGATGGTACTGCCGATGCTGAAGCACGTATCAAGCGCGTACTTCACAACGACCCAGCAATGGGTGTAATTCGTCATATGGATGCGGGTTACGATATCGCAACCGACACTGCTAGAAAACATCGTTTAGATATCAGAGAGAGATTGAAATAATCATACTGGTGGCACGACTTAAGTCGTGCCACCAGTAATACCTATTTATGCAGGTTTTTATTTAATCCTGCATTCTTAATCTCGCCTTCTTTTTTCTCTTACATACCTTTACTCAAAAAAGTGTATGGGATTCTGTGCTGATTCTTTCTTTCACGTTTTTAATCGTGGAATTAACAAACAAAAAATTTTCTTCAACGAAGAAAACTATCATTACTTCTGTAATAAAATCGAAAAACATCTAGCTCCGCATTGTGATATTCTAGCTTATTGTTTAATGCCGAACCATTTTCATCTACTTATTTCTACTAATGAAAATGCTCATAATGTATCGAACGGATTAAGAATTTTATTGTCAAGTTATACAAGAGGTATTAATCA
The DNA here is from genome assembly GCA_943372195.1 of Sphingobacterium thalpophilum. GTDB lineage: Bacteria > Bacteroidota > Bacteroidia > Sphingobacteriales > Sphingobacteriaceae > JAEYZM01. The sequence continues at coordinate 1,872 of CALRXS010000023.1, read as the reverse complement.
ACAAGAAAAAAGAGTTGGTTCATTGTTTCAACAAAACACGAAAAAAAAGATTATTAAAGTTGATGATAATGGAAGCTATCTCAAAAGAGTTTTTGACTATATACATAATAACCCCGTGAATGCTAAGCTTTGTCTGAGTGCCGAAGACTGGTCGTTTAGCTCTTACAATGAATATACCCGAAAACGATATGCAAATTACAGAGTATGTAATACTTCAATTACACAGAACTATATTGATAATTTTACTATTAAATTAGACCAACGAATATTACTAGAAAATAAATACGATTTCAAAAAATATGAATGAATATCTTTCTGTTGCACTGAACAATTTCAGAACTTATAAATCAATTGCTGACAAAGCTCTTGAACAAATTACTGAAGAACAATTTCATTATTTAATCGATGATGAATCAAATTCCATTGCCGTCATCATGCAACACATGATCGGCAATGCTCGTTCAAGATTTATTGATTTTTTTACTTCGGATGGTGAGAAACCCAATCGTTATCGCGATCAAGAATTCATTGAGCAAAAATTATCGAAAGATCAATTACTGCAACAATGGAACGATGCTTGGCAAATTGTTTTCGACTTACTCGAAAATATGAACGATGATGATCTTCAGAAAATCGTAAGTATTAGAAATGAAAAGCAAACTGCATTAAAAGCAATCAATCGCCAAATAGCACATTACGCTTACCACGTCGGGCAAATTGTTTTTGTAGCAAAGCATATTAAAGGAAAAGATTGGCAAACAATGAGTATTGCAAAAGGAAAGTCAGATGAGTATAATAAAGGAATGAAAGCCTAAAAATATTTCTCTAAAAACCTGTACAAATTAAACCCTTCTTTCCCCGACTCAATCGTAATTTGATTTAGTAAATCCTTTTTATTTACCGATTTCATTCTCTCTGTTTGAATTAATCGATATGCTTTTTCGGCAATCAATAAACTCTTTCGTGAGTTTAATTTTTCGTTTGACAATTGAATGTCGATTTCAGTTTTTAATTCTGATATACCTTCGTTGTGAGATGCAATGGTTTTTACAACACTTGGCGCAGAACTCGAATCTGCTCTTTCGTGCAACATCTTTTTAATATTACTTATAAAACTTTCTGCACCTTCTCTATCTGCTTTGTTTACCACAAATACATCAGCGATTTCCATCACTCCAGATTTAATACCTTGTATTTCATCGCCTGCTTCAGGTACTAAAACCAATACCGTCACATCTGCTAGTCCGACGATCTCTATCTCCGATTGCCCTACTCCCACTGTCTCTACAATAATATAATCGAAAGGAAAAGCTCGCATCACATCTGTTATCTCTATCGTCTTCGCTGATAATCCGCCTAAAGACCCACGTGTTGCTAATGATCTGATGTACACATTCTGATTCAAGAAATGCTCTGCCATACGTATACGATCACCTAATAATGATCCGAAATGAAAAGGTGATGTCGGGTCGATTGCAACGATGCCTATTCGTTTATTCTCTTTGTCTAATTCTGAAATTAATGCGTTGACTAAGGTGCTTTTGCCAGCACCAGGCGGACCAGTAATACCAATGATGGGTATGTTTCTATTGATGTTCAATGACTTCATGAAATCTAAATAACCCTCCAAATCATTTTCTACACCCGTAATAGCGCGTGCTAATGACCTAACATCTGCATTCTGTACACCTTTATTTAGCGAATCCCAATTCATCATCTATTTTTTTCAAAGTAAATAAAAATACTTAATTCTTAATCAACAGAAATAGTATTTTAGCATATTATTCATATTCAATGAAAGTTACTGGATTTACTTTTATACGTAATGCCATAAAATTTGACTACCCAATAGTTGAAGCTATAACATCTATT
>CALRXS010000022.1:0-22096 GCA_943372195.1 Sphingobacterium thalpophilum | reverse complement strand
ATCTTCAACAGATGGGGTAAGAAAGTTTTTGAATCGGTAGACCCAGCATTTGAATGGGATCCTAAAGATTCGCAATCAGCAGGTACTTACTTCTTCACTTTAGAGTCGAGAGCAAGAACACAAACAGGAACAATTGAAATTGTAAAATAGTTATAAAATTAAAACATTAAGAAGGCGGTCAATTGATCGCCTTTTTTTTATGCAAAAAAATTTATCTTCGTACGATGAGAGTAATTGGTTTAATGTCGGGTACATCTTTAGATGGTATTGATTTAGTGTGTTGCGATTTTATGGCAGATGCTAATAAATATTCATATGAAGTAGTATATTCTAAATGCATTAAATATAATTCAGATTGGAAAAACAAACTCAATCAAGCTATTAATTTGACTGCGATAGAATTACAATTACTAGATATTGAACTAGCAGAAAAATTTTCGGTAGAAATAAATTTATTTATAGAAGAAAATAACATAGATAATGTTGAGTTGATTTCTTCACATGGGCACACTATATTTCATCAGCCTGAAAAAAAATTAAGTTTACAAATTGGTGCTGGGCATATCATTGCAAACAGTTGCAAGAAAGATACGGTATGTGATTTCAGAAAAGAAGATGTTGCTAAAGGCGGACAAGGAGCGCCATTAGTACCGATAGGTGATCAATATTTATTTTCAATTTATGATTATTGTTTAAATATTGGTGGCATTGCAAATGTGTCTTTTCAATTAAACGATAAAAGAGTTGCATACGATATTTGTGCAGCGAACATGGTGTTTAATCATTATGCAAATCAGAAAAATTTAGAGTTTGACGAAGATGGCATACTTGCATCATCCGGAGAAATAAATACAGAATTATTAGAGCAACTAAATTCACTAGAATATTACCATATAACTTTCCCAAAATCTTTAGGTAAAGAATGGGTGTTTGATAATGTAATTAAAAGTATTGATCAATATGAAATAAGTATTGAAAATAAATTAAGAACATTTACTGAACATATAGCACTACAGATAGCAGCAAATTGTAGTACTTGGGGAGATAGTAGAACTAATATGTTAGTGACTGGTGGTGGAGCTTATAACAAATTTTTAATTGAAAGAATTCAGTCGCATACATCCACGGAAATAATAATACCTGATACTATAACAGTCGATTTTAAAGAGGCAATTATTTTTGCATTTTTAGGTTACTTGAGATACAATGACATAAACAATTGTTTAGCATCAGTTACTGGCGCAAGTCATGATCATAGTTCAGGAGTAATTTATAGATATCAGTAATTATTTTTGCGAGAAAATATATTCATCATCTTTAATTTCAATTTTCGCAATTTGACCTAAGCGAATCGCATAATTTTTCTCCCAATGTCCGGCAGGGAAATCAAACAACACTGGGTAATTATATTTTTTTGTGTAGTGATGAATTATTTCATTAACATTCATTCCAAAGGGTATTGAATTATCTTTCATGTCGGTCATGCCACCAACAACTAAAGCAGCAAGATTTTTTAATTTACCAGCACGATCTAAGCTACACATCATACGGTCGATGTGGTAAAAATATTCATCAAGATCTTCAATAAACAAAATTTTACCATCAGTATTTATATCTGAGGCACTTCCTTGTAAAGCATAAATAAGAGAAAGATTACCACCTATAATTTGAGCTTCAACATTTTTGATTCTTAAATTATCAATATTTATTTTCACTCGATAATTTAGTTCATTGCCCTTCAATGCATTTTCTAAAGAGAGCAAAGTATTATGTTGCAAATCATTCGGGAATAAAGAAGGCATACTAGAATGAATACTTGCAATGCCCATAGATTGTAGATGTTGATGCAATACTGTAACATCACTAAAACCACAAATCCATTTTGGGTTTTGAATAAATTTCGAAAAATCTATTTGATCAATAATACGCATGGTACCATAACCACCTCTTGCACAAAGTATTGCATCTATGTTTGGATGGTCTAAAAACTCTTGAAAATTCTTAGTACGTACTTCATCAGAGCCAGCAAATTGATGCTGTTCAGCATTTATACTAGAGCCAATTACGACTTTAAATCCCCATGAATTAAGCACTTGCACACAAAACTCTAATTGCTCACTAGTAAATTTTCGAGCTGTACTGAGAATACCAATGGTATCTCCTATTTTCAAATTTTTCGGTATAAGCATTATCTTTTAAAGCATTATCTTTGCCAAATTACATTTATTTGAACGTTTTGGAAAAGAGATTTAAAAGATTTACCGTTACCGCTGCTTTACCCTATGCAAATGGGCCAGTACACATAGGTCATTTGGCTGGCTGTTATATACCAGCCGATATTTATGTTCGTTACTTGAGGGCTAAATCGGAAGATGTAAAATTTATCTGTGGTTCTGATGAACATGGCGTTGCCATCACTATAAAAGCAAAGAAAGAAGGCATAACACCACAACAGGTAATAGATAAATATCACAAGATGATGGGTGATGCGTTCAAAGAGTTTGGTATTTCGTTCGATATATATTCTAGAACTTCTTCGGATGTTCACCATGAGACAGCTTCTCAGTTCTTCACAGAGTTGTACGATAAGGGTATGTTTCAAGAAGAAACTACCAATCAATATTATGACGAAGAAGCAAAACAATTTTTAGCTGATAGATATATTACAGGTACATGTCCGAACTGTGGCAACGACGGCGCCTACGGTGATCAATGTGAAAAATGCGGTACTTCTTTAAATCCTACTGATTTAATAAATGCAAAATCAACTTTATCGGGTTCGGTACCAGTATTAAAACAAACTAAAAATTGGTTTTTGCCATTAGATAGATTTCAAAACGATATTGAAAAATATATCGACTCACATCAAGAATGGAAATCGAATGTATTCGGTCAATGCAAGTCGTGGTTAAAACAAGGATTACAACCTCGTGCTATGACACGTGATTTAGATTGGGGAGTAAAAGTTCCATTAAAAGAAGCCGAAGGCAAAGTATTATATGTTTGGTTTGATGCACCAATCGGATATATTTCAGCAACAAAAGAATTAACACCTGATTGGGAGAAATATTGGAAGTCAGAAGATACTAGATTGATACATTTTATTGGAAAAGATAATATTGTTTTTCATTGCATTATTTTCCCGGCGATATTAAAAGCAAACGGATCTTATATTTTACCAGACAATGTGCCTGCAAATGAATTCTTGAATTTAGAAGGCGATAAAATTTCTACTTCAAGAAATTGGGCAGTTTGGTTGCATGAATATTTAATAGATTTTGAAAACAAGCAAGATGTATTGAGATATGTGTTAACAGCAAATGCGCCTGAAACGAAAGACAATGATTTCACTTGGAAAGATTTTCAAGCAAGAAACAATAATGAGCTTGTAGCTATTTTTGGAAATTTTATTAATAGAGTAGTAGTACTTAGTAATAAATATTTTGATGGTAAGGTAATCGCTAGAAATGAATTAACAGATTACGATAAAGAAGTAATTTCAGAACTAAAAAAATATCCTGATATAATTTCAAAATCACTAGAGCAATTCAGATTTAGAGAAGCATTACAAGAGTTAATGAACTTAGCTCGTTTAGGAAATAAATATTTAGCAGATACAGAGCCTTGGAAAGTAATCAAAGAAGATGAAGCTAGAGTTCAAACGATTTTAAATATTGGATTACAGATTTCAGCAAACCTAGCAATACTTTCAGAGCCATTTTTACCAAACACATCTGAAAAATTAAAGCAGATGTTAAATATGTATCAACATTTATGGACTGATGCAGGCAATGAAAATTTATTAGCAAATAATCATCAAATTGCTGAAGCGCAATTATTATTTGAAAAGATAGAAGACGAAGCAATCGAAAAACAATTGCAAAAATTAGAAGATTCAAAAAAAATGAATGAATTAAATAATGCAACTATAGAATCTCAAAAAGAAAATATAAGTTTTGACGATTTCAGTAAAATGGATATAAGAGTGGGAACAATTCTTGAGGCTGAAAAAGTAGCAAAGACAAAAAAATTATTAAAATTAAAAATAGATACAGGTATTGATGTAAGAACAGTTGTATCTGGTATTGCAGAATACTATGAGCCTGAAAACATTATCGGGCAACAAGTTTCAATTTTAGTAAACTTAGCACCAAGAGATATCAAAGGTATTACTTCACAAGGCATGATCTTGATGGCAGAAAATGCAGATGGTTCTTTATCATTTGTACAACCAACAACAAGATCAACAAACGGTAGTACAGTTAAATAAATATAATGGAAATTGGTATAGATAGCTTTGCAGCTGCAACAGGAAATGATGGTAATTATTTACCAAGTGATATAGCCTTAGAATTATTATTAGAGAGAATTGAAGCAGCAGATAAATTTGGTTTAGATGTATTTGGTGTTGGCGAACATCATAGAAGAGAATATTTAGATTCTGCTAATGCAATGATTTTAGCTGCAGCAGCTAGTCGAACCAAAAATATTAAGTTAATGAGTGCTGTTACAGTTTTAAGTGCAGCAGACCCTGTAAGGGTATTCCAAAATTTCGCAACACTCGATTTGATTTCAAAAGGAAGAGCTGAAATAGTAGTAGGTAGAGGTTCTTTTATTGAAGCATTTCCATTATTCGGATATCGATTAGAAGATTACGACGAAGTGTTTACAGAGAAGCTAGATCTTTTATTAAACATTAGAGAAACTGAAGGACCGATAACTTGGTCAGGTAAATTTAGGCCTGCACTTAATAATGTAGAGGTCTTTCCAAAGCCACTACAAGATAGATTACCTATTTGGTTAGGTGTTGGTGGTACGCCACAATCTTTCATAAGAGCTGGTAGATTAGGAATGCCATTAATGGTTGCGATTATTGGAGGCGAAACACACAGATTTAAACCGCTTATTGATTTATATAGAGAAGCGGGTGTTAAGGCAGGTTATTCGTTAGATGAATTAAAAGTTGGCTTACATTCTTTAGGTTATGTTGCTGAAAACAGAGAGAAAGCAATTGAAGAATTTTATCCGGGTTATGCAGCAGCATTCACAAAAATTGGTAAAGAAAGAGGATGGCCACCTGTAACACGGTCGCATTTTGATTCACAAACAGGTACAAGGGGTGCATTAGTAGTAGGCGGACCAGATGATGTAGCTGAAAAGTTAATTCGACATAGCGAAGCACTGGGCGGTGTAAGTCGATTTACATTTCAAATGGACAGCGCAGCTCTAAGTCGCGAACAATTATTAAAATCAATTGAACTTGTTGGCACAAAAGTTAAGCCAGCAATAAATCAATTTTAGTTTATAATATTCCTTTATGATAAAGGTAATGTAATAATAAATTTAGAACCCTTATTGATTTCGCTTTCAGCTTTTATTGTGCCTCCCATCAATTTTATAAAATCATTACAAATTATAAGTCCTAAGCCTGTGCCCTTTTCACCCGAGGTGCCCATTGTACTTTTATTCGCACTAAGAGTAAAAATTGAATCGAGTTTATCTTTAGAAATACCAATACCCTGATCTTGTATTTCGATTTGAATGTTGTTAGAATTTATTTGGTATGCCTTGATAATTATAGATTGATGATCTATCGTGAACTTGATAGCATTATTAATTAAATTATTTAAAACTACAAACAACATATTTCTATCTACATTTATACTATTTAAAAACTGATTGTCAATTGATAGAATCAAATTTTTATTTTTTATCAATACTGAAGATTGAGCAATAACATCATTGATTAATTCTGATAAATCAATTCTGCTATTTTCAACTTTAACGCCAGATTTCATAGACTTACTAGCCCATAATAGTAGATTATTTAAATTGCCAGAAATTTCATTAATAGTAGAATTAATTTCTCCTTTATACTTTAAAAAATCTTCATCGTTTATTGCTTCTGAATTATATAAATCTAACAAACTATGTAAAGTATTTAAAGGTGATTTTAAATCATGAGAAATTATTGAAAACAACTTATCTTTTTGTAAACTTAACTCTTCTAATTCAATAGTCTTTTGTTTTATACTTTTGTTTAATCTTGACAAGATTATTAAAGTAATTATTGCAGAAATAAATAATAAAATAGAAATGATTGCAATGAAAATAGTTTGTCTGTTTTTTATTTCTAATTCATTTAAAGCTATAGCATTTTCTTCAAAGTTATAACGTTTATTTAATAATGTTTTCTCTCTTTTTCTATATCCTTTATTTAGCGAGTATAAAAAATCATTTGCTTTTCTATAATAATATTTAGCTGAATCATATTGACCAGTACCCATAAATATTTCTGCTCTCGAAAAATTAATTCTATTAGTAAAAATAGTTGGATAAAAATTATTAGCTGTGTCAATTAATGAATAGTAAAAATAGGCTGAATCTAATAATTGTTTAGACTCATTATATTTTTTTTGATGGTTTTTGATTTCAATCAATTCAAATGTAACATTTAATGCACTTTCATATAATTTACTTTTTTTAGAATTATCTAAATCTTTTAAAAGTAAATTTTCAGCTTGTTCATAATTTTTAAGTTTTAAATAAATTACACCCATATTGCCAGACATAAGTCCGTGCCATACAACTGAATTATTACGCTCTGCAATTTTTAATCCAATGTTATAATACTTCAATGCTGAGTCATATTGAAAAATATTCTCAAATAAGAACCCTATACTATTATAATTTTGGATGTCATATTCATACCAATTTGTGTTTTTGTATTTATTAAATAATCTAATATTATCTCTGTAAAACTTGAATCTCAAATCAATTACGTTATACAAACTGAAGAAATTACCCGCTTGTACATTTATAGAGGCATATTCTACTAATCTATTAGATTTTAATAAGGCAAATTTTAGACTTTCAATTTTATTTACAAATCCAATTGAATCGCCTTTGCAATAAGTTAATATTGCGTTATAATAATCTAAAAAGTATTTATTAGATTTTAAGCTATCATGAGAATTAATTATGCCTTCAATTTCGGATGTACAGTGATTAATAGTTTTTAATGATAACTTAGAATGTGAGGTATAAACCATTAAGTAATCAAGTAAAAGCTTTATATTCTCATTTGTAGGATTACTTTCTACGATTGCAAATTGATTTAGGCATTTAATATCTTCTATGCTTCGTTTATATGTAGTCGAACCGGCAAATGTGATATTAGAACATAATAATATAAAAAGTACTAAAATAGGGCGTATCATTGTTGTTGTGGGTAATTACATGGCTAATATACAATAATTTAGAATATTTGAATTTCATCAAATCATGAAAAAAGCGAATATTCATAATAATGAGATAATTATTTATATTGCATATACAATTTTAAAGGATTAGTAAAATGAACCTTGAACAGGTAAGCCAATTAGTTTTTAACAGATTAAGAAATGAGTTATCACCTAAGCTTACTTATCATAGTTTTGAGCATACCATTGATGTGATAAATGCTTCAATGATTATAGCTGATGAAGAAAAAATAGATGAAAATGAAAAAAGAAAAATAGCAACAGCTGCTTTGTTTCATGATACTGGCTTTATATATCAATTACAAAATCATGAAGAAAAAAGCTGTGATATTGCTAAAGAGATGCTTGTTCAATACGATTATAATGCAAATGAAATTGATGAAATTTGTAAAATGATAATGGCTACAAAGGTGCCTCAAGTTGCAAATACAAAATTAGAAAAAATATTATGCGATGCCGATTTAGATTATTTAGGAAGAGATGATTTCTGGGAGATTTCTAATAATCTTTATAAAGAATTATTTTCTTTTAATATAGTAACAAATGAAAATAGTTGGAACTTAATACAAATAAAATTTTTAGAGAGTCATACATATTTCACTCATTATTCGATAAAAAATAGAAACCCTAAGAAATTAAAACACATAGAGACAATTAAACAAAAACTAAACCAAATATAATGGAAACAAAGAAGAACATATTAGTTGCAGATGACTTTACTTCAGTTGCTGATTGTGCAATTACTCATGCCTGTACAATCGCAAAAATTAATAATGATAATGTTATACTATTTCATGTATTAGATAATCATTCCCAATCTGAATTAAAAAAACACAATAAAACTGTTGAAGATTTAAAGAACGATATGCAAATGCGTTGTGATAAATATTCATCTAAGTATGGAGTAGAGGTAACATTTAATATAAATGAAGGAAGTATTTTCAAAAGCATTGGAGAAAAAGCAACTGAATTATCATGTTCATTAATTGTATTAGGCACACATGGTGTAAGAGGTCTTCAGCATATAAGTGGAGCAAGGGCACTTAAAGTAGTGGGTAGCAGTAAGGTGCCTTTGATTATTGTTCAAGAGAAAGGCCCTATTCACGATAGTTATAAAAAGATTGTAGTGCCAGTTGATAGCAAAAGTGAGACTAAACAAAAAACTCTACAATGTATCAATGTTGCAAAAATGTTTGATGCAAAAATATATTTATACAAACAGTATTTTAAAGATGACGAAAGCGTTAAAAACGTAAATAACAACATATCGTTTATGGTCAATCAATTCGATCAACATAATGTAAAATATGAAATTGAATCACAATCACATTCTGCTTCTTTTGAAAAAGAATTTATTTCATTTGCAAAAAATGCAGAAGCAGATTTAATTGTTATTCTTACTACAGTTGATAAAGATTTAAAAGATTTAGTGATGGGGCCTGTAGAAGAATTTGTTATAAATAATAATGACCAAATACCTGTTATGTGTGTAAATCCTTTACAAAGCTTATATACAGGAAAAAGCATGTCATCAATTATTTCATTCTCATAGTTTCTGTTTATATGAAGTGAAAGGAAATATTTAGCCTTTCACTTCATATATAAGTTCAGCATTTAATTTATTTTTTAACTTGAATGACCCTAATTCCACACAGCTAAAAGATTCCTTTATTTTATCGTATGCGTTTTTATTTATTACAATTTGACCAGGTGTTGCTATAGTTTGTAAACGCTGTGCTGTATTAACAACATCACCAATAACTGTATAATCTAATCTTCTTAGAGTTGCAGAACCAATATTCCCACAGATCATTTCACCGCTATTTATTCCGATAGAAACCTTTGGTTTATACTGAACACTGTTTATTATTTCAGGTAATGCATCAATATTTTGTCGAACAGATAAACATGCTTCAACGGCTCTATCTAAATGATAATCATCTTTGAATACTGCCATTATAGCGTCTCCGATAAATTTATCTATATAACCACCATGACTTGTAATTTCTTTAACAATAACTTCGAAATAATTATTGAGTAGCTGTACAACTTCATCAGGACTTGCTGATTCGCTGATTGTAGTGAAACTGCAAATATCAATAAAGGCAACTGTAGCATCTAATGTTTCATTAGCTGTAAATGAAGATTCAAATTCTCGACTATTCATAAATTGCAACACATTTTCATCAACATACATTTTTAATATATTGTTCTCCTTTATAGCTTCAATGGTTTGCCTTATCTGATTTACATAGTAAATAGTTTTATCGAAAGTAACTGAAAGGTCGTCAAAATTTATAGGTTTAGTAATAAAATCAAAAGCACCTCTATTCATAGCTGCTCTAATATTTTCCATATCACCATACGCTGAAATAATCACTGACTTAATTAAAGGCCTTATTTCATTAAGTTTACTTAATAAAGTTAAGCCATCCATTTCAGGCATATTTATATCACTAAGTATGATCTGAATATCTGGATGTTCATTAATCTTATTTAGAGCATCATTACCATTTATTGCAAAAACAAATTCAAACTCATGTTCTCTTATTTTTTGTCTAAATTTTTGCTTAATTAAAACCTCCAAATCAGTTTCGTCATCAACTACTAATATCTTTATCATATTGCTTGATTTATTAATTTTTCTTTAAGTTCATTGAAATTTAATGGCTTTGTAAGAAATCCATCTGCACCTAAATTTATTGCTGTGTTAAAATTCTCTTCATCTCCATAAGCAGTAATAATCATTACAACTGGAGGTGGTTTAGTATAACTTTCTTTTAAATATTTTAGTAATTCTAGTCCGCTCATTCCCGGCATATTTACATCCGATAGTATCAATACCACCTCATGTTTATGTTGATGTAAATATTGTAATGCTTCTTCTGCAGAAAATGCAAAAACAAGATCAATTACTTTTTCTTTTAATTCTTTTCTAAACTTTTGTTCAAATAGAATCTTTACATCAATTTCATCATCTACAACTAGTACTTTCATATAGATTATATTTCAGGTAATAAAATTATTATTTCAGTAAATTCATTTTCAACTGTATTTATTTTCAATTCTCCTCCATGAGCCTTTATGATATCGTGACTTAATGATAAGCCAAGTCCAGTACCCTCACCTGTAGGTTTAGTTGTAAAAAAGGGTTGAAAAACTTTATCTATTAATTTTTTAGGAATTCCATTACCATTGTCCCATATCACTATTTCAATCTTACTATTTATTCTTCTTGTTGTAACTGAAAGTGTGGGCATGTAATTACCACCAATTAATTTTTTCTTTTCATCAATAGCATAAAATGAATTGGTGATCAGATTTAAAATAACTCTACCAATATCTTGAGATATAACATTGATGCTTTTTATTGAATCATCAAAATTGGTATTCATAGTTGCATTAAAAGTTTTGTCTTTTGCTCTTAAACCATGATAAGCTAATCGCATATATTCATCTGTTAATGCGTTTATATCAGTAGCCTCTTTTGTACCTGTGCTACTTCGACTATGTTGAAGCATACTTTTCACTATAGCATCGGCACGCTTCCCATGATGTACGATTTTTTCTTGATTTTCTTTAATATCTGTGGCTATAGATTTGGCTTCTTCTAAATTCCCTTTATCAATTTCATCTTTCATCTCTTCTATTAATTCTACATTGAGTTCAGAGAAATTGTTAACGAAATTCAAAGGGTTTTTAATCTCGTGTGCAATACCTGCCGCTAATTGACCAAGTCCGGCTAACTTCTCTTGTTGAACTAATTGTTCTTGTACTGCTTTTAAGTTTGTTAGAGCTTCTTGAAGATCTAAGTATGCTTCTGCATTATGCATTGCTATACCTACGTTTGCTGCTATTGTACTAAGTAGCCTCTGATCATTTTGATTGAAGCTTTTACCAACTTGTGTGCTTTGAATGCTAATAACACCGATTGCTATTTGATTTGACATTATAGGTACCGCTATTAATGATTGAGCTAACTTACCTTTTCTTATGATGTTTAGTTTTTCATAATACGATTGTATATCATCATTAAGCAAAATAGGTTGCTTACTAGATATTATTTTTTCAGTTATGCTACTTCCAAATGTTCTTGACTCAATGCTATCACCATATACATAAGGGAAATGCAACATGTTACTCTTACTATCATGCATCGCAACATAAACAATATCCGCTTTAAAGGTGTCTTGCATTTGATCACCAACTAATTTAATTAGAGATGATAATTCTAATTGTGAAACAATAGCACTACTGATCTGATTAACTGTTTCCATTTCTACAGCTCTTTGCTTAGTTTCTTCTAGTAATCTATTGGTTTCATTAAATAGCATTGCATTTTCCATTGCAACACTCATACTATTTGTTAAAGTATTTAATAATCTAATATCAGATTCGTTATACGCATTTTCTCTTTCTGTATTTTGTATACTAACTGAGCCCATTACTGTATCTCCTACAATCATCGGAATGAAAATAACCGACTTGGGTGATTGTCCTATTATTGTATTCTTTCTTTGGTATTTTAGAGCAAAGCTTTCATAATTTTCATTTATAATAATGGGTTGCTTGTTTTCAATTAATATTTTATTTGCCCATATAATTTCTTTTGGTGACACATGTAATCGTTCCCCGTTTTCTACAGCAAACTCCCATATTTCCAATGCGTTTTCATGATCAAATGTTCTAATTACAAATGAATTTGATTTAAGTACATTACAAATTCTTTCACCTACTAATTTGTAAATACCTTGTAAATCCATTTCCCTTACCAATCCATCTTGAACACTATTTATTACAGCTAGCTCATCATTTTTTTGTTCTGTTTCTTCTAACAATAAATTTGTTTTAATAAATAATTGAGCATTTTCTATAGCTACACTCATTGTATTTGCTACAGTTTTCATCAATCGAATATCAGATTCTGAAAATGCAAATTCCATATCAACATTTTGTAAGCTTACTGAACCAATAATATTATTGCCGATAATCATTGGTATAAAAATGGCAGACTTCGGATGTTTACCATGAATTATTGCATTAGGATTAAACTTAAATGATGTCTCTAAATAGTTTTCATTAATAATTAAATCTTTTTTAGTTTCTATTAATAATCGATTGGCCCATGCTATTGGTTGGGGTTCAACAAAAAATCGTTCATTATTTTCAACAGCATATTCTATGACTTCTCTGTCATTATCTAAATCAAATGTTCTAATTATAAATGAATTTGCGTTTAGAATATTACATACTTTATCGCCGGCTAACTCAAATATACCTTTGACATCTAATTCTTTTGCTAAAGATTCTTGTAATGAGTTTATGATTGCTAACTCCTCCGTCTTCTGAACAGTCTCATCAAACAATCTTGCATTTTCTAATGCGACACTCATCGTATTTGCAAATGTTGTTAATAGCTTTATGTCAGATTCAGAAAAGGCATTTTCAAATTCTAAATTTTGTACACTTATTATTGCTCGAACTTCCTCTGAAACAATCATTGGTACAAATACTAATGATTTTGAACTTTCACCTATTAAAACTTTATTATTGTATTTTTTGCTGGCAGACTCTTTATCTTTATTAATTAATAAAACACCTGGATTTTCAATAACATATTTTCTAAATCCGACAGGCTCTCTTGCACCTAATAATGTTCTATCTCCTTTCTCAAAAGCATATGCATCAAATATTAAATTTTTTGATTTATCATAAGTAACTATATCTACCACATCAGCTTTGAAAATCTCTCGAATTTTTTCTCCAACTTGTTCGTAAATACCTTTGGTATCTAATTCTTTTGCAAGTTCTTCTTGTACTGAATTAATAATAGCTAACTCTGCTGTTCTTTGTTCTGTCTCCTTTAATAATCTATTTGTTTCATCAAATAACCTTGCATTTTCAATTGATACACTCATACTATTCGCAAGAGTTTGTAACAACGAAACATCAGATTCGGTAAATACTTCTTCCTTATCTACGTTTTGTAAACTTATATAACCATTAATTTTAGTACCATTAGTAAGCGGCATAAAGATTCCACATTTCATAGAATCACCTTCAATTGCATTATTTATTCCGAACCAATTTTCTACTTCCTTTAATGTATTGAAGAACATAGTTTCGCCACTCTCTGCTATATGCTTTCTACATTTATCTAATGGTCTTGGCGCTGGATAAAACCGCTCTCCCTTTTCAATTACATATTTAATATCATCTATATTATTTTCTAAGTCTAATACACCAATAATTACAACTTGTGCATTAAATACACTCATTAATTTATTTCCAACTAAATCATATATTGATTGCAGATTTAGTTCATGTGCTAATCCCTGTTGTACACTATTAATTACTGCTAATTCAGAATTTCTAGATTCGGTTTCTTTTAATAATCGATTTGTTTCATCAAATAATCTTGCGTTTTCAATGGCAGCGCTCATACTATTAGCAAGAATTTTTAATAATGAAACATCTGAATCACTAAATGCATATTCATGATCTATATTTTGCAAAGTAATATATCCCTTAACAGTATTACCCAACATCAGAGGAACAAATACTCCTGATTGCATCATTAATGTATTGCCTACACCTTTAGTTACTTTACCGAACCATTTTTCTACATCTTTTTTATTGTTTACAATTTGTTCTGATTTAGTTTCAATAAGTGTTGATCGCATCTTATCATATTTTCTGTCTTCAGGGAAATAACGTTCACCCTTCTCTATCATATAATTAAAATGCTCAGTATTATTACTGTAATTAAATGTAGCAATCATTACAGTTTGTGCATCGAATACTTCTTGTATTTTATCACCTATTAAATCATATATAGCTTGTAGATTTAATTCTTTCGAAAGTCCATCTTGAATAGAGTTGATTATACCTAACTCAGCATTTCTTTGTTTGGTTTCAGCTAGAAGTTTATTTGATTCATCATATAGAATTGCACTTTCTAATGCTACACTAAGACTGTTTACGATTGAATTTAAAAATGCTACATTTTCGTCATTAAATGCATTTTCCTTCTCTAAGGATTGTAACGATACATATCCTTTTACATGTTCTTCACTTTTTAATGGAATGTATATTGCTGATTTTGGGAGCTTTGAATTAGGTAATGGTACAATTTCTGATTGTTGTATTTTATTAATATTTTCAATAAAATTAGTATTAATTAAAATTGTCGTTCGTTCTTCAATAATTTTAGTTCGAAGTGCATCAATTTTTCTTCTAATCGGTTGAAGTCGAATATTGTTTTCAATTACATACTTGATTTCTTCTTCTTCATTTAACATGTCAAACATGTTAATCATCACAATTTCTGAAGAAAATATTGCTTGGATTTTATTTCCGACAAGTTCAAAAATTGAATCAATATCTTTTTTTTGAACTATACATTCTTGTATACTCCGCAATAGAGCAAGCTCTGAGTCGCGTTGTTTCAATAAAAACAAAACGTCATTTTTAGATTCCATATATACAATTTATTACAACACAAAAATTTGTGTTAGTTCAATTAATAATATTGGTAAAGCAAAAAACGCGTATTAAAAAATGTTTTTATAGATAGGTAGTATCTAATTGCACGATAAAATTGACAAACCATTTGCGTTGACAAAGAACTTTTCTTTATCACCAACCCCAAATATTACATCGTTATTTGAAACGCTTGCCATTTGACTTATTAAATATATTTTATTTTGTTTAGCAAATTCCATCGTTTGTCTGAAGTAACCAAGACTAATAACTTTATTGTCTTCAATTATCACACTATAGTCAATTTGCTCTTTGCTAAAATATTCTTTAGCTTCTACTAAATTTTTATGAAGAATATCCTCGAAATCAACATTTGGTCTTTCAATTTCATAAATAAGAATTTTTGCATTTAACAATTTCGCTATTTCAGCAGTCTGTTTAATTTTAATTGAAAAATCTGGGTGCGGACCAATTGGGAATAAAATTGTATCAATACTTAATAATTCCATAGCACAGTTTTCTTGAATAACTATGCAAGGGTAATTTATATCTTGAGCTAATTTTAATATTTGAGCACCGAATAAATGCTGTGCAATACCTTTAACACCATGTGTACAAACTAATACTAAATCAGGTGAAATCTTTTTTAATGCACTTTTAATTGCTGGTATCAACGAACCTTCACATACTTTCGCTTCATAATCTATCGTTGAATTTATGTTTTTATCCATAAATTCTTTCAATTGAATTTCAGTATCAGAAATTTTATTTAAAGATGTTACAACATGTAATCCGATTATCTTAATATTCGATCTTGAAGCTAGAGATTCAGCTTGTTTTAAAGCAATAAGAGAGCCTTCGGTAAAATCTACCAATACTACAATAGTTTTCATTAGTTAAGTTATTAGGTAACTAAAGCTACTAATAATAGTATCATTATCAAAATAAAAAATCAATAAAAAGATAAATAGTAGAAAAACTAATTTCCCTCATTCAGTATTCGTTTAGCTAAATCAATTCGAATGAGTTCGTTTTTCTTAACTACTTTAAGAGTAACCCATTTTTCTAACCAATGATGTACTGGCACAATCAATGAAGCTAATATGGCTAAACAAATTAACATCAAGAATGGTGAGTGATGTGTAATTTTTTCTAAAAAAGGATGCAATAGTAAATTGATAAATTCGAATGTAATTAATAATACAATCACACCTAAAACTTTAATAACTCTTGGTTTAACTAAAATTGTTCTGCTCAATAACAAAAAGAGTATAATGAATGAAATAATAAAAATGCCAATTGCCATGTATTGAATATTATGTTCTCTTTCTATTTTAGCTTCTTGAATACTCTTTTGTAATTCTAACTGTCTTTCGTTTTCAGTCTTAATAATATTTTGAACTACAATTTTATTTTTAGCAGAAAACAAACTATCTCTTAGAGATACTCCTTTTTTTATATAAGAATAAGCAAGTGATGGATCAGAATTTTTAATTAACTCTGATAATGAAAAATAAACATCTGCAGTTAATTTGTCTTTACTTATAGTGTTAATTGATTTTTCATAATAACGAATAGCATCATTTATTTTGCCAGTTTTTGAATATACATCTGCTATCCCTATATAAATAATGAATTTATACCATGTGCCAACATAGAAATCTGATTTTTTAGATAACTCTAATGCTTTTATAAAATATGGAAGCGCAATAGAATAATTTCCATATTGAAGATTTACTTTTCCTAATCCATATAATGCAAAAGGAAGAGCTTCCCTTATACTATATTCATCATCGAATCTGGTAATGGTATAAGCTTCATGGAAATAGGGCAATGCCGAATCTGGCATATTCAATAATGTATAGGCATAACCGATGTGATTTGCAATTTCTAATTTTGCAACCGTATAGTTTAATTCTTTATAAATTGCATAAGCCTCTTTTTGATATTTTATTGAAAGGTTAATTTCGTTTAAATCATCATAGATTGCTCCTAAATTATCTTTTGTATATGCTATACCAATTGAATCATTCGTTTTTTCATAGAGACTTAATATTTTTAATTCAAATTCTAATGCTTTAGTATAATTTCCGGAAATCTGATGAGAAATCGAAACACCTCTTAATGCAATAGCTTGCATATCTAGTCGCTCTAATTTAATTGCAATTCCATTTGCCTTCTTGGCAAAAAATATTGCACTATCTACGAAATGAAGAATTGAATCTTCATTCTCGAATGTATTATATGACTCTGATAACTTATTGTAAGAGTTAAATAGCGCAGTATCATCTTTTTGAAACGCAAGTTGTTTCTTGTATTTTATTATCGAATCTCTTTGTGAAAAACCCTCAAAAGAGATAAATAATAAACATATTAGTATAATTCTTCTAAGCATATGGGTAAAATTCTTAGTGATTGAATAAACTAATATACTAAAATAGATTGGTGGCCCTATGAGGAATCGAACCTCAACCTAGAGAACCGGAATCTCTAATTCTATCCATTAAACTATAGAGCCATTACAAATATATATAAAGATATATTTTATTGTTTAATGAATCTTGTATAATAGCTGTCAAAATTTATTATATACATTCCCTTCTCAAAACTCGAAATATCAATTTTAATATTGGAATTAGAAGTTTTTTCATACATACACTTACCATCTATACTGAAAATTTTTACGTTACTTCGATCTCTTAAATTGCTTAAATCAATTTGTAAATAATTAGATGCTGGATTCGGGTATACTTTAATATCCTTTGCAAAAATATCATTAACATAAGTTAATCTTTCAAACTTTAATATTCTAGTAGCATATGCATTAATTGGTATTGTGATATTATACTTTGAATTACTAGCACTAACAACAAATGCTGAATCTGTTAATACATCTCTTAATAAATAACTATCATTACTTAAATCAGTTCTTGTAAATTGAAAGTTTAAATTTGAAATATTTATTGCTGATGTGTTAACTAAAACTATTTCATCTTCATTTTTATATGTTCGTTGATATGAATGAATTTCATTTGCCGAACTGATTATATTTTTAGAACTACCTAACATTAATATTGAATCATTATTTCTTAATTCAATTAATTTCTGATAATGATTCCATAATGAATTAGAATCATTTTGCATAGTGCTTACATTATAAGTAGCATAATTCGAATTGACACTTCTCCATGGTGTTGCTAAAGAAAAGCCTGCGTTTGCTGAATTTGACCATTGCATTGGTCTTCTAATATCTTCATCTGGCTTAACTCCTTTCATGGCAACTTCTTCACCATAATAAATAAATGGCACCCCCGGTTGCGTCAATAATAAACTCGCTGCAACCTTTGCTTTTTGTATATTATTCCCTAATACATCTATCACTCTATTTTGATCATGATTAGTTAAAAAAGTGCCGAACTGATTTTGATTGTAAACATCTTGAGTAGATTTTAATGCTTGTCTTGCTGTATACGGATTACCAGAATTAATGCTCGACATATTTTGATCTGATAAATTAAAATCGAAACACATATCTAATGCATCGTTGTATAATTGTACTACTGAGGTAGCATCCCATACTTCACCGATTAGTAATGTATTTGGTTTCCACACTTCGCAACTGTCGTTCAAAGCTTTCCAAAATGATATGGTATTCGGATGGTTCTTTAATGTATTCCCCTCTTCGTATAAATACATTGCTGCATCTAATCTAAATCCGTCAACATTCATTTCTTTCAACCAAAACTTTGCGATATCAAAAATACTATCACAAACAGGCTTGTAATTAAAATTTAAATCAGGCATCTCTGACCAGAATAATGCATAATAATTACTTCCATTCTTAGGGTACCATACTTGTTGACCCCAAGGACCTTGTTGTGTTGGTGCAGGAGATTGCCATCTATAAAAGTTTCTGTAAAAAGGATCGTTGGCAGCAGATTTAATAAACCAAGGATGTTGACTTGATGTATGATTAATTACTAAATCTATTATGACTTTAATATTTCTACTATGTGCTTCGGTTATAAAATTTTTGAAAGTATTTATGTTTCCATAATTCGGATGTACCGCTTTATAATTTAACACATCGTAACCATGATAACTTGGTGAGGGATTTATTGGCATTAACCATATTAAGTTTACTCCTAAATCAGTTTTCGTATTAGGGTTGTTATCATTTAAGTAATCTAACTTTTGTGTAATACCGTTGAAGTCTCCTCTGCCGTCACCATTCGTATCGAAAAAACTTCTCACAAAGATTTCATATGCGACTGTATTATTCCACCAATTATTTTGAGCATGTAATGTAATTGATGAAATTAAAAAGATGATTAATAGTAAATGTTTTTTCATAGTAAGATTCAGATTTATAAATATACTAATTGTACTTAATACAATTAGTATATTATTATATTTTACAGATGTTTGACAATTTTCATAACTTGCAGAAAAATTAATACCCCATTCAATATGATCTGTCCGAATTGTAAATCTGAACTTACCTACCCTAATCAAGAGATGATGGTATGTACACAATGTTTTAATGAGTGGATACCGACAGAAGAAGTAGAAGAAAGTATAGTAAGTATTAGTGCTACAATTTTAGACTCTAATGGAAATGAATTAAAAGATGGTGATTCAGTAATTGTAATTAAAGACTTACCAGTAAAGGGAGCACCAAAACCACTTAAGGCAGGTACGAAAGTTAAGAACATTAAACTTACAGATGGTGATCATAACATTTCTTGTAAAATAGAAGGCTTTGGATCAATGGCTTTAAAATCTATTTATGTAAGAAAAGCATAATTATATATTTAAATTCCTATTCGATATTTGTTCTATTGAGCAAGATCCAATCCCTATTATCATTCATAAAGAAGAACTTATATGTACAGTTTTGAAAATTGTATTAAAAACAAATAAGCTTGTTTCTATGTTAGACTATAAATCAAAGAATGAAAAAATTTATTAAACCTATAATTATCATAGCAACATTTAGTATAGCTGGCTTATTATTTGCCTTTAGATCAGATGATATAGAGATGCCAGATTATCGAGTAATTAAAAAGTACGAGAATGTAGAAATAAGACAATATCCGTCAATGGTTATTGCACAAACTATGCTCAGCAAAAGTACTAATCAACAACAAATGAATGGTGGCTTTAGAGTAATTGCTGGTTATATTTTTGGAGGCAATGAGCGCAATCAAAAAATAGCTATGACAGCACCAGTAGTTATGAAAATGGGAGATACCGCAAGTATGTATTTTATGATGCCTAAACAGTATAGCACATCAGAACTACCTAAACCTAATTCAAATGATGTTAAAATTTTGGAAGAAAAATCAAGAGTGATGGCAGTAATACGCTACGACGGATTTTCATCAGATGAAAAAATTAAAAAGTACACGAATGAATTAGCTGGGATAGTTGTAAAATATAATTTAAAAACAACAGGACCATACATGTACATGGGTTATAACGCACCTTGGGATATTATTAACAGAAGAAACGAAATAGCTATTGAAGTACTAGAATAAAGCATAGCTAATTAATATTACATTTTAAATAGTGGCCCCGGCGGGAATCGAACCCACATCTAATGTTTAGGAAACACCTATTCTATCCGTTGAACTACGGCGCCAATTTCTAAGATTCAAAAATAGTAATTTAGTGCAATCTATGAAAAATGAACTCGGCATCTTAGATTATTGTATGAGCAGATAATAAACAAATCTTAAATATGATTGTTTAATTTCTGTTGATAATATATATTATATGAGAAAATCCACTTTATTACTTTATATATTCTGCACAGTATTATGTACCTCTGCTGTAGCTCAAACAAATTTTAGTGGGGGTATATTTTCGAATACAACCTGGACAGTAGCTAATAGTCCGTATATCATTACTGGATCAGTAGTGGTTTTTCCAAATGTTACACTTACCATTGAACCGGGAGTGGTTGTTAAGATTGAAGAAAAATCGCCGAATACTTCTGAGCAAATATACCTAGAAGTTCGTGGTAAGCTTGTTGCAAAAGGTACTAGTACAAGTCGAATTTCATTCATTCCAAAAACAGTTCCTAGTTTAGGAACCGATCATATTTGGCAAGGCATTTCAGTGAAGACTGCACAAGGTGCATCCTTAGACATGGACTATTTCACACTCAATAATACATATTACGGAATTAGTTATGATGATGTATTATTAGACACCTTAACTTTTAATGAATGTAAATTCAGCTATAACAACTATACACTTTCTATAAATACAAATATTGTGCTTAATAATTGTGAGTTTACTAACAACGCAGTTACTCATAGTTTAATTTATATCTACGGATCTGTTACTGCAAGAAACTGCTTATACAAGAATAATTATGCTTGCATGACCTTCATACCAAATGGTGTTGATGTAAAAGGCTGTACTTTCGAAAATAATCAATCGTGTTTTTTGCAAGTAACAGGAAAATTTACTAACTGTATTTTTAAAAACAACAATATTGTTTTTCAAGAAAATGGTACTCTAGAAATAGACTCATCAGAATTTATAAATAATGTGGTTGGTATAGATGCCTTCGGAGTTGGTAGTATTAAAAATTCAACATTTATTGGACATACATTAGGTTTATCTGTTTCTGCAAATTCTATTTTAGAAAACAATAACATTAGTAAAAACCAAGTAGGACTAGGTTTGATAGGTACTTTTACACCAGGCATGGTTCTGCCATATATCAAAAATAATAAACTGTGTTATAATACACTTTATAACCTAGAAAATAAATCTAATTATAATTTAAGCTTAGATAGCAATTGCTTCTGTTTATCTGACTCTATTTCTATTGATGAGAAAATTTATGATGGCTATGATGATATAACTAGAGGTTTAATCAATTTCGCTGTATATGATAGTCTTTGTCTTTCTATCGTTCAACGTGTAATAAAAATAAATTTAAACACAGGTGTTTCAAACGAATTAAAAACATTGAAACTTTACCCGAATCCATTTACAGATAAAATAAATTTAAATGTTGATGATTCGAATATTTTATGGTCAGTTGTAGATATTACTGGTAAAAAAGTATATGAAACAACTAACCATAAAAATTCTTTTGAACTAGATTTGGGTTTTTTAGATAATGGAATTTATATATTGTATTCGAATAAATATTTGCCGGTAAAGATTGTTAAACATTAATGTTTAACAATCTTGAAAACTGATTCATCTATTTTAATTAGATAGACACCTTTACTAAAATCATTAATATCAATGATGCTATTATCTTTAAACTCTTTAGTTAAAATAAGTTTACCTTGTACAGTATAAATTTTAACTATTGAATTTTTTGT
>CALRXS010000021.1:0-28783 GCA_943372195.1 Sphingobacterium thalpophilum | reverse complement strand
CCTGGTACATTATACGATTGACCATAGTAAGAAGGGTTAACATTTGTATTTAAAATTTTAACAGCAGCCATTGGTTCACCTGTATTAAAGGTAGAGCAATAAGCCATACGTAAAGTTGTATCGTAAACAATTTTGTTTGCTGCTGAATTTACAATATCCCAATCGAAGAACATACCTGCAAAAATATTATTAAGAGCAGATGCATTATTATTTTTGATTCTGTATTCAGCTATGAAGTATTTATCATTTGGTGCAGTAGCCCATGCTAATTCACGGTGTTTAACAGTGATGTTCATGGGGTTTGTACTTGCTGCGTCGTTAAATTCACCAGTAGAGAAAAAGTCTACTCCATTTGCAATTACACGTTTAATTCTTTCAGTTGAAGTAAAATGATTATCAGGAGTAGCTGTTTCAGATCTTGCATTATTTGAAACTTGAGTGTTCGATGCTGCAACCATAAATGCTGCTTCATATAACATATTTACACCGTTATACACGACACCAAGTCCGCCTGTTGCATCACCATTTCTATAACCTATTCTACCATTACCTGTTGCAGTACTTGCAATTTGATTCACATTGATATTGATAGCAGTAATATTTAATTCAATTTCTATGTATTCATTATCTACATATGTACCATCCGAATAAGTAATTTTAATAGGTACTACTTGATTTTCAGTGACAGTAGGTTTGATGAATATTTTAAAGTTTGAAACTAATTTAGATTGTAATGTATTTATTGCACCTGCATTTTGACTAGCATTTACAATTGTAATTGCCGAACTAGTTGATGAAATAGTTACTTGTAAATTACTTGTATTTGCTAAATAATTAATTAAATCTAATGTCATGGTAATGGTATCATTAGGTAAGAACGATCCATTATTATTGTCCATTAATGAAATTTGTTTAGCACGTATTGATGGCGAAGAAACAGTTAATGCTTTATAAACATTTAATCTTCCTTTTCCAATTTTATCTCTGAAAGCATTGTTCAATGAGTTGATATCATCAGCAGTAACTCTTAATTGTTCTCCAACTTGCATAGGAGTATAGTTCGGGAATTGAGCTTTCACTAATGCTGCAGCACCTGCAACTATTGGTGATGCCATTGAAGTACCATCATATGAATTATATCCATCGTTAAAAGTAGTGCTATATATGCTACTTCCTGGAGCAATAATATCTACCCAATATCCGAAGTTTGAAAAATTAGATTTTCTATCAGTAGATGTTGAAGAGGCAACAGCTAATACACCTCTAAAAGCTGATGGGTAATGATTGATTTGTGAACCATTATTACCAGCTGCTGCAACTACTAGTGAACCTTTCGATATAGCATAGTCAATTGCATCTTGACCTAACTGTCCGCCACCTGAACCACCCCAAGAACAATTAATTACCTGCGCACCATGGTCAGCAGCATAAACAATACCTTCGTAACCTGTGTATATACCATTATCATAAGGGTCAGGCGTACACTTTACAAATAATAATTTACTTTTAAATCCTACACCTGCTATACCCACTCCATTATCAGCAACTGCAGAAGCATCACCACCTACGTGAACACCGTGATCATTACCACCAGATTTTACACTAGGGTCACCATCAGGAACAACAGTTGATGCACTTGCTCCCATAAAATCCCAACCTTTGAAATTATCTACATAACCATCGTTATCATTATCTAATCCGTCGATCGGATCAGCATAATTATATTTAACATTTGCTGCTAAATCGGGGTGATCTAAATCGCCACCAGTATCGATGATACCAATAACAACACTTGTATCTCCCTTGTTAACATTCCATGCTTCATAAGCTTTGATAATTTTTTGGTAATAGTTTTTACCATTTAATGTATCAGGGTCACTCGGAATATATGAAGTTCTGTAGATGTATGAAGGTTCTGCATAAACTACTTCTTCTAATTTTAAAAATTCATTGATAACATCTTCAATTGGAATGTTCGCAGTGTATTTGATTTTATAAATACCAGATAAATCTCTAACCACGTCAACCGATTGACCTCTTTGGGTGCTAGGCTTTGAGTTAGGGAACATCTGATTAGAAGATTCTGCTCCAATCTTTTGCATTAAATTATTTATAGCATCTACACTGATAGATGAACGCTGTAAAGAACTTTTGTATTTAGAATCTATTTTTACAACTACCGTATTCGGCATGTAATCTTTCTCTGTTACACCTTCATTAAATTTGAAAGCTTTCTTTTCATATCCCGCAAACTTATATTTAAGCTTACCAGACATAGGTTGATCAGCAAATGAGTTAGTCACTTGCAATGTTGCAGTAATGATACTAGCAACAATAAATGATTTTTTAATTAAGTTCATTTTTAGTTTATAGAGATTATTTATTGTACAACAGTTGGTTTTATATTACAGTTTTTCTTGACCCATTCTAAATCAAATTCTTTGAGCTCTCTCCTTTTCCCATCAACGATATAATACTCTTCAAAATTTGTACCAGGTCCGGGCATGCGGTTTTGAATCCATTCTTCTGGACAGGTTTGTAAGCCATTTTGGGGTACTGCTTTTTCTTTTGATTTACAAGAAAACAAAAGAAAAACGATAGAAAATAAATATAGTATCCTCATAATAATAATGAAGATACTATATTTTATTGAAATTTTAATTATCTAGCTTTTCTACAAGGCTTGTTAATATTCAATCTAGCATTTTCGGCGGTAGAAAGTAACATCCGAATACTATCTTCAAGTTCTTTCTTTTGAGAGAACGACAATTTATTGACATCTAAACAATAGTCAACTTCACCTTCTCTACCCCAAGGATATTTGTTAAACACTAAATTCGAGTCTGAGAGCTGTTTAGATTTTATGATCTCTTCAAAATTCTTCAGACTTTTATAATCGATACCAGAACCAATACTAAAAAAACTAACATTGTATAATTGAACTGTATCAACAATTTGTTCATCTTGAACAATACTTTTTTTCTTAGATCTACATGAACTAAGAAGTATTATTGATACAAAAAGCATCAATAATACTTTATATTTTGAAATCGAGTTCATCATTATTTAATTATCATTTTCTTAACAACAGTACCTTCTTCAGAAATAACATTTATAAAATATATACCTGAAGCTAAATACTTTTCAGTGTTTAAAATCAATTCTTCATCAGTACAATTATCATTCTGATAAACTATAGATCCAAATGCATTATAAATAACGATTTGTTTCTTGTTTGTAGTATTGAACTTTAATGTGAAAATATCGTCAGATGGGTTTGGATAAATTTCTACATTGAATAATTCTTTCGTATTATTTAAACTAGTAGCTAAACCACAACCATTAGAAGATAATAAGCCAGAACGATAAGTAGTCAAAGCATTTCTCATTCTGCTTTTTTGTCCGAATGTGAACATATTCATACACGCATCATCCACATAATCCATATAATTCATATACATTTCACCGTTTGCATTTGAGCCACAAGTATTGAAGGCATTATGTGGGAAAGTTTTACAACCATAATTATCTTCCTCTGCAGGTGGAGTATCTGCTACAAGATCATCACCACATGTAGCATCACCCCAAATATGTCTTAAAAATAGCCAATGTCCTACTTCATGTGTACCCGTTCTACCTAAATCATTATCTGTAAAACCACCTGAACCTGCAGTGCCGCCGTATCCAAATGCTTCATATCTTATCACTACACCATCATATTCTGGTTCTGTAGCCAACTCAGTAGGGAAAGATGCAAAACCTAATGTCGTTCCGTCAAGACTTACCACATAAATATTTAAATATTTTGTAGGGTCCCAGTTATCTTTACCACCATTTTGTGTGGAATAGATATTACCTAAATCTGCTTCCACCCAAGTTGGCACACTTGTTTGAGTTCTTGTAATACCAGTTGTTGCTTGTCCGCTCGGATCAACACTTGCTAAACAAAATTCAATTTCAGTATCAGCAGTATATTGCCAGAATGGATGTGATGGCAATAATGAATCAGCATTTAATAGCCTAAAATCTTCATTTAGCACATCTATTTGATTATATATTTGTTGATTAGATACATTCTGTGTTGAATTGTTATATATAACATGAACAACCACAGGTATAGTAATAACAACTTTACTACTAGAACTTGATTGAGTAGACATACTCTGAATTCGACTTTCAGCCTCTACCATACGTTTAATATAAGAAGGATTTGCTGCTGCCTTTTTATTGTAATGACTCATTGTTGCACATTTATCTTGTGCGAAAGAATGAAATGTTGACAAACTGAATATCAACAAAAAAGTAAATAATCTATTCATAATTAATTTGTTTAGTTGCAAAGACAAATTACGAAATCTTCTATTTGTAGAAAATACCAAAAAATTGGTATAAATGAAAAAACGCCTCTTAGAAAACTAAGAGGCGTTTTTGTGGTGATACTCGGATTCGAACCAAGGACACAAGGATTTTCAGTCCTTTGCTCTACCAACTGAGCTATATCACCGTTCAGAAAGAGATGTTTTCTTTCGGGACTGCAAATGTAATGGCTTTTTCGTATTTTAAAAATCTTTTTTAAAAATAATTCGTACTGAATTTATAATCAGTCTAATTAATAAAATTTTTATTGCCGAGACTCATAAACGGCCTAAAAAGCTTAAATTCGCAACAAGCATTCAATTATATGATATTACAATTATTATTTGTGTTAGCTCTTGCAGGTGCTATATGGCTCTTTTACAGAAATGTATCAAAAATCAGACGCAATATTTTATTGGGTAGAGAACTCGATCGATCTGATAGAAGCTCTGAAAGATGGATGACGATGATTAAGGTGGCATTCGGACAAACCAAGATGGCTGTTAGAGCAGTGCCTTTCATTTTTCACTTTATCATTTATGCTGGGTTTATCATTATCAACCTCGAAGTATTAGAGATCATGATCGATGGTATCTTCGGTACACATAGAATCTTTGCACCTCTATTAGGTAATTTATACAACGTATTAATTGGATCATTTGAAGTTCTAGCATTAGGCGTTTGGTTGGCATGTGTGGTATTCTTCGCACGTAGAAACATCATCAACTTAAAAAGATTTACTGGCACTGAGATGACTGCTTGGCCTAAGTCGGATGCCAACTATATTTTAATTACTGAAGTATTATTGATGTCGGCATTTCTATTAATGAATGCAGCAGATCTAAAATTACAAACATTAGGTGCTGAACATTATGCAAAAGCAGGTTCATTCCCAATCTCACAATATTTGGTTAATTTATTACCAGATACAATCAATTCATTAATCGCTATTGAAAGAGGTATGTGGTGGTTTCATATTTTAGGGATTTTAGCTTTCTTAAATTATGTACCATATTCTAAACACTTCCATATTTTCTTAGCATTCCCGAATACTTATTTTTCAAATTTAGATGCGAAGGGTAAATTCACGAATATGCAAAGTGTAACGAACGAAGTAAAAGCAATGCTTGACCCTAGTTTCGTGCCACCAGTTGTAGAAAACCCTGGAAGATTCGGAGCAAAGGATGTTCAAGATTTAAATTGGAAACAATTGATGGATGCATACACTTGTACTGAGTGCGGTAGATGTACCTCTAATTGTCCGGCGAACCAAACAGGCA
This sequence comes from Sphingobacterium thalpophilum, assembly GCA_943372195.1. Lineage (GTDB taxonomy): Bacteria > Bacteroidota > Bacteroidia > Sphingobacteriales > Sphingobacteriaceae > JAEYZM01. Next base: position 23,147 of record CALRXS010000021.1, on the reverse strand, counting down.
AATTACTTTCACCAAGAAAAATAATGATGGATACTCGCGACCGATTAACCGAAGTGGGTAACAACATCGACAAACATGGTAAAGATTATAAAGACGATAAATCATTACTCGATAATTATATTTCAAGAGAAGAACTTTGGGCTTGTACATCATGTAACGCTTGTACAGAGGCATGTCCGGTGAACATCGACCCTCTTTCTATCATCATGGATCTTAGAAGATATTTAGTGATGGAAGAATCAGCTGCACCAAGTAGCTTGAATGCAATGCAAACGAATATTGAGACGAATGGAGCACCGTGGAAGTTTGCGGCGAGTGACAGAACCAACTGGGTTAATTAGACAATTAGTCAATTAGCCAATGTGCCAATTGAGTTAAGAATTAAGAGTTAAGAACGAGGTGTACGAAAATTAATTTTGTACAATATTATAAATAGAGTGATCGCAATACGCAATACTCAGTACGCTATACTAAAATGAAATTAGAAGAAGCAAAAGACGCAAACGGTAATTTAATAAGTCCGAAGTTACCTGAGGATAAAAAAAATTACATGATCGATATTGATGGAACGATATGCGATGACATACCTAATGAAGAACCAGAAAGAATGGCTGATGCTAAACTTTTTGAAGGAGCATTAGAAACTATTAACGCTTGGTATGAAGAGGGACATATTATCACTTTCTTTACATCACGCACAGAAGAGCATAGAAAAGTAACTGAAGAGTGGTTGAATAAAAACGGATTCAAATATCATGGTATATTATTCGGTAAGCCACGTGGAGGAAATTATCATTGGATCGATAATCATATTGTAAGAGCAACGAGATACGAAGGGAAGTTTACGAATATGACGATTAAAGACGCGAAGATACAAGTGTTTGAATAGAGTTAAGAGTTAAGAATTAAGAGTTAAGAACGGAGTCGCAATACTCAATACGCTGTACTCAATACAATTTATAGTATAAATCACGATAATAAGACATTTATGGAATTCAAGGTACCAACAATGGCAGAGATGATGGCAAGCGGAGAGCAGCCAGACATTTTATTTTGGGTAGGTTGTGCAGGAAGTTTTGATGAGCGTGCACAAAAGATCACCAGAGACATTGCTAAAATACTACACCATGTTGGAATGAAGTTTGCCATTTTAGGCTCTGAAGAAAGTTGCACTGGTGACCCTGCAAAAAGAGCAGGCAATGAGTTTTTATTTCAGATGCAAGCGATGAGCAATATCGAAATATTAAAAGCATATGACATCAAAAAAATAGTCACTGGTTGTCCGCATTGCTTCAACACATTAAAAAATGAATACCCTGAATTAGGTGGCAAATTTGATGTAATACATCATACACAATTAATTCAAGAGTTAATAAATGATGGCAAGTTGAAAGCTGCGAATGGTGAATCATTCAAAGGCAAAAAAATCACTTACCACGACCCTTGTTATTTAGGAAGAGCGAATGGAGTTTATGAAGCACCTCGTGAAATTCTAGCTCAACTAGATGCAGATTTAGTAGAGATGAAAAGATGTAAGGCAAACGGATTATGTTGTGGTGCAGGTGGAGCGCAAATGTTTAAAGAACCAGAGAATGGCACAAAAGATATCAACGTAGAACGTGTTGAAGAAGCATTAACCACTAACCCAAATATTATCGCTGCATCATGTCCGTTCTGTATGACGATGATTAGAGATGGTGTTAAGCATTTTGAAAAAGAAGCAGAAGTACAAGTATTAGATATTGCAGAAATTACTGCGAGAGCAAACGGATTATAATCATTATAATGAAAAGCATTAACAACATAGACTCGTATCATCCGAATTCAAAATTATGGATCTACACTGTTAAAGAAAGTTTAACGGAGACGATGGTGACTGAAATCGCAAATCGATTAGAGGCATTTTGTCAAAACTGGACAGCCCATAACAAAGAGTTGAGAGCATTCTGGAATATGTATGATAACAGAATCATATTATTAGGAGTAGATGAGCATTTGAATCCGGCTAGTGGTTGTTCAATCGATAAATCGGTTCATTTACTACAAGACATAGAAAAAGAAATGAACGTCAACTTTTTTGATCGAATGTTGTTTTCTTATACGGATGGTAGTAAAATTCATACTTTATCACGTGATGAATTTCAAAAAGCTATTGATGAACATAAAATAGATTCAGAGACAATGGTAGTAAATACACTAGCTAAGAATTTAGAAGAGTGGACTAGCATTGGCATTCAGAAGTTAGAAGATTCATGGATGAAGAATTTGTTTAATATTAAATTAAACGCATAATGAAAAAAGTATACATATATATATTATTAATATTCATATCAGTTTTTACAGCTTGTAAAAAAGATGAGGTAGAACCATCTAACAATTTTAGCTTAAAGGTTAATATTGATAATGTTTACGGTGAACAAGAATTAGTTCTAGACTCTATGATTTATTCAAATCAATTTGAACAATCATTTAAGGTTAAAAAATTCAACTACTTCATAAGTAATATTGTATTAGTGAATGAGAACAATGAAGATTATGTTGTTCCACAAGATGAATCATATTTTTTGATCAAAGAAATAGACAAGCCATCACATCAATTCAGCATTAATAATTTACCATTAGGTACTTATACAAAAATCAAATTTTTAATAGGTGTTGATAGTTTGAGAAATACAAAAAGCATAGCAGAGCGAACTGGAGTGTTAGATGTGGGGGCTTATGCAGCAGATATGTACTGGACATGGAATCAGGGATATATTTTCTTGAAATTAGAATTACATCAATCTAAACCGAAGGGTGATACTACGAATGCGATACCATATGTTTATCATATAGGTGGCTTTGGAGGAATGAATACCCCTACAGTAAATAATTTAAGAACTGTAGAATTAGATTTAACAAATAAAATTGTAGGTGTAAAAAACTCGAGCTCAAATTTATATTTGAAAGTTGATGCTGAAAAAGTGATTAGAGGAAATTACGAAGTAGATTTAGATAGATATCCGACTGTAATGCTTACACCTTTTTCAAAAAACATTGCTGACAATTATAAAAATATGTTTAGTGTAATAACTGTTGCAAATTAATATGAAGTCAATTAGTCTAATTGTAGTTTTATCGAGTGTACTTTTTGTTACAGCATGTAATAAAAAAGAAGAGAGTGTTACTCCTACCCCTATAGCTTTTGAAGGCTTTGTAAAACCTAGCAATTTCTCTGATCCCTTATATAAGTTCAGCAATAATGCAGTAACAAAAGAAGGCTTTGAATTAGGCAAGAAATTATTTTACGACGGAATATTATCGAGAGATGGTAGTATTTCATGTGCGAGTTGTCATCAACAAAGTGCAGCCTTTGCGCATTTTGATCATGCATTGAGTCATGGTATTGATGATTTAACTGGAAATAGAAATTCACCTAGCATACAAAATGTTGCATGGTCAAAATATTTCTTTTGGGATGGAGGTGTGTTAGATTTAGATTTATTTGCATTTGCACCCATTCAAAATCCGGTTGAGATGGATGAACAAATGCCAAACGTTATTAGAAAATTACGTGAGCATGCTCAGTACCCTGCATTATTCAAAAAAGCATTCGGTACAGATAGTATTACTAGTGTTGAGTTGATGTTTGCATTATCACAATTCATGACTATGTTAGTGAGTGATAATTCTCGTTATGATCAATATGTGAAGGGGAATGCAAGCGCCTTAACATCCGCAGAAATTGAGGGTATGAATATCTTTATGTCGAAGTGTAATTCATGTCATACTGCTCCCCTATTCACAGATGAAAATTTTCATAATAATGGGATTGCACGATTCATAGATAAAGGCAGAAACTTAGTGACATTACAAGACAGTGATTTGTATAAATTCAAAACACCAACTTTAAGAAATATTGAAAAGACAATGCCATATATGCACGATGGTCGTTTCAATACTTTAGAAGAAGTGATGGCACATTATACTGGTAATATAAGTAGCACAGGTACTGTCGATAAAAGGTTACATGGTGGAATCGCTTTAACTACTGCAGAGCAAACAAAAGTGATTGCATTTTTGAAAAGTTTAACAGACGATGAATTCTTGAGAAATCCATTATTTGCAGAGTAACTAGCTACGTCTAGCTACTAGCTACTAGCTACTAGCTACTAGCTACTTTTTTACTCTTTTCTATGACTTCTAGATAGTACGCCTCATATATCGGCATAATATTCTTAATATCGAAAGTCTTCGCGTGCTTCAAAGCATTCTCTTTAAATGTATTTAATCGAGCATCATCTTCTAAGATGTAAATAGCATGATTCGCCATTGATTCGATATCACCTACTTCATCTAAGAAGCCCGTCACACCATCAATATTTAATTCAGGTATACCGCCTGCATTTGAAGATATCACTGGTAGTTTGCAAGCCATCGCTTCGAGTGCTGCTAATCCGAAACTTTCTGTTTCAGATGGCAATATAAATAAATCAGAAACAGATAAAATTTCTTCCACTGCATCGAGTTTACCTAAGAATCGAACATCATCTTTTAAGTTTAACTCTCTACATAATTGTTCGACTTCAATTCTCTCCGGACCATCACCAGCTAGTAATAATTTAGCGGGAATTTTTTCAATAACTTTTGCAAAAACTTTCACTACGTCTTGTACTCTTTTTACTTTTCTAAAGTTCGAAGTATGTACGATGATTTTTTCATCATGAGGAGCAATTGCTTTTTTGAAATGACTTTTCGATTTATGGTTGAATCTATCTAAATCGATAAAATTCGGAATCACTCTAATTTCATTAGTAATATCGAAATGACAAAGGGTATCTTTTTTCAAATTTTCTGAAACAGCTGTAACACCATCAGATTGATTAATTGAAAAAGTTACCACTGGTTTATAAGTTCTGTCTTTACCTACCAAGGTAATATCTGTACCGTGTAAAGTGGTAATGACCGGAATGTGAATACCGTTAGATGCTAATATTTGCTTAGCCATATACGCAGCTGAAGCATGTGGAATTGCATAATGAACGTGTAAAATATCTAATTGCTCGTATTGCACCACATCTACTAAACGACTAGCTAATGCTAATTCATAAGGTGGGTAATCGAATAATGGGTATTTCGAAACTGTTACTTCGTGATAAAATAAATTCTCTGAAAAGAAGTCGAGGCGAGCAGGCTGGCTGTAAGTTATAAAATGTACTTGATGACCATGGTCTGCCAATGCTTTACCTAACTCTGTTGCCACTACACCACTACCACCAAAAGTCGGGTAGCATACTATGCCTATTTTCATTGAATGTTTTTCTTGTTTACGAATATAAACTCTTTTTGTTAATCTATCATTAACAGACAAATTGATTGAAAGTTCTAAATAACTTAATAACCTAATAACTTAGTAACCATTTTTTGTATTAAGTATTAAGTATTAAGTATTAAGTATTAAGATTTAACTTTAACAGGTTGCGGTACTTTGACATAATAACCTGTGCCATCGTATTCTCTTTTCCTTGGGTGTTCTTTACAAGTAGTTGAGCAGCAACCATCGAGCTCCCATCCGCAGTCATCACATTGAGTAAAGTGTTCATTGCACTCAGGATTCGCGCAGTTGATCATCTTTGGAGTTTCTTTACCGCAGTTATAGCATTTAGAGATAATCGACGGATTTACTTTATTGACATCAACAGTCAATCGATTATCAAATACATAGCATTTACCTTCAAAGTCTTTACCACCTGCTTCTTTACCGTATTTAATAATGCCACCATGTAATTGGTAAACATCACTAAAACCTTCTTTTAATAATAGAGCACTTGCTTTTTCACATTTGATACCACCGGTACAATAGGTTAAAATCTTTTTGTCTTTGTATTGAGCAAGCTCATTGATTTTAGAAGGGAAATCTCTAAAATTATCGATATCAAACGTGATTGCATTCTTGAATCTACCTACATTGTGTTCGTAGTTTGAGCGAACGTCAACAATTACAACATCATCGCGATCAATCATTTCTGCAAAATCTGCTGGTTCTAAATGCTTACCAGTTTCTATATTCGGATTGATATAATTCGGATCTCTTAATCCGGAGTGTACAATTTCAGATTTATAACGAACATGCATTTTCACAAACGAAGGTTCATCAACCTCATCGATTTTAAAGTCCGTTTTTGCAAATCTCTCATCAGCATGCACATGCTTCATATAGGCCTCACAAGCTTCTACAGTACCTGAAACAGTACCGTTTAAGCCTTCATCAGCAACGATAATTCGTCCGACTAAACCTAATGATTTACAATAATTTAAGTGATCAAGTGTAAATTGCTCCGCATTCTCAATACGGCTATAGCAATAATAGAGTAGTGTATTATATTTCGACATAATCATTGATACCCCTGCAAAGGGCGTTTAATGCAGGGGCAAATATACGAAGAATACATCGTTTACAAAGTAATTTTACTATTTTTGAACTCAATTCTAAAATGATATGTATAATACTTTACAACCTGTATTACAAGCAGAACTAGCCGAAATCGAAAAAGCTGGCTTATATAAAAGAGAAAGAATAATTGTAAGTCCGCAAGGCGCCGACATCAAAGTAAATGATGGCAAAGAAGTTATTAATTTCTGTGCGAACAATTATTTAGGCTTATCGTCGCACCCAAGAGTGACAGCAGCTGCAAAAGCAGCGATTGACTCACATGGCTTCGGCATGTCGTCGGTTCGTTTTATTTGTGGCACTCAAGATATTCATAAAGAGTTAGAGAAAAAGATTTCTGAATTTTTAGGAACAGAAGATACTATACTTTATGCAGCTGCATTTGATGCAAATGGTGGAGTATTTGAACCATTGTTCAACGAGCAAGATGCTATTATCTCTGATGAGTTGAACCATGCATCTATTATAGATGGTGTGCGTTTATGTAAAGCACAACGTTACCGTTACAAGCATGATAACATGGAAGATTTAGAAGAGAAGTTAAAGGAAACTCAAAATCTTCGTCATAGAATAATTGTTACTGATGGTGCATTTTCGATGGATGGTACCATTGCACAATTAGATAAGATAGCTGCTTTAGCAGAGCGTTACAATGCCCTTATTATGATTGATGAATGTCATTGTTCAGGCTTCTTAGGTAAGACAGGTAGAGGCACGCATGAGCATCATGGAGTGATGGGTAAAATTGATATCATCACAGGTACATTGGGTAAAGCATTAGGTGGTGCATCAGGCGGATTCACATCGGGACGAAAAGAAATTATTGATTTATTACGTCAACGTTCACGCCCTTATTTATTCTCTAATACATTAGCACCATCAATAGTTGGCGCATCTATTGCTGTATTAGATATGTTAAGTGAAACGACAGAACTTAGAGATAAGTTAGAACAAAATACGATGTACTTCAGAGAGAAGATGACAGCAGCAGGTTTCGATATAAAACCAGGTGTTCATCCGATCGTACCAGTAATGTTATACGATGCAAAGCTATCTCAAGATTTTGCAAATAGAATGTTAGAGGAAGGTATTTATGTAATCGGATTTTATTACCCGGTAGTACCACAAGGTAAAGCAAGAATAAGAGTACAAATGTCAGCAGCGCATGATATGCATCATTTAGATAAAGCGATTGAAGCGTTCATTAAAGTTGGCAGAGAGCTGGGGGTTATAAAATAAATGTAGGATGTAGGATGTAGGATGTAGGATGAAATTTAAGAATTAAGAGTTAAGAACAGATTGTGCAAAATTTAAAGATTGTACAATTTATAAAAAGAGTGATCGCAGTACGCAATACTCAGTACGCAATACTAATATAATGAAAGACCAAATAGAAAATTACACTTCCGAAATTCAACAGACTGTCATCAGCAACGCTGAGGAGTTAGAGAATTTTCGTTTAAAGTTTTTGAGTAGAAAAGGAATCGTTAATGATTTGTTCGAGGCATTTAAAGCGATGCCACCTGAAGAGAAAAAAGTTTTCGGGAAGGTGATGAACGAATTTAAAAATATTGCTGAAACGAAATTCAATGAAGCGAAAGATGCATTAGAAAGTGCTGATGAAGGAACTGGATTAGATTTTGATTTCACATTACCGGGTACACCATTTAATACGGGTTCGAGACATCCGGTCTCATTGGTATTAAAAGAGATCAATGATATTTTTCAACGTATCGGATTTACGATTGCTAAAGGTCCGGAGATTGAAGATGATTGGCATAATTTCACATCATTGAATTTTCCATTAGAGCACCCTGCAAGAGATATGCAAGATACTTTCTTCATTCATAAAGATAATGAAGACCCTACTAAAGATTTAGCATTGCGTACGCATACTTCATCGGTACAAATAAGATTGATGGAAAACAATCAACCTCCATTGAGATCTATTATGCCAGGTAGAGTATTTAGAAATGAAGCAATATCGGCTCGTTCACATTGTATTTTTCATCAAGTAGAAGGATTGTATGTTGATGAAAATGTTTCGTTCGCAGATTTAAAACAAACACTTTATTACTTCGTACAAGAGATGTTTGGTGTAGGTACAGAAGTACGTTTCAGGCCATCTTATTTTCCATTCACAGAACCTTCTGCAGAGATGGATATTCAGTGTAAGAACTGTGGTGGTAAGGGATGTAATATTTGTAAGTACAGTGGTTGGGTAGAGATTTTAGGATGTGGTATGGTTGACCCCAATGTATTAGAAAATTGCGGCATCGATTCTAATAAATATACTGGATTTGCGTTTGGTGTAGGTATAGAGAGGTTAGCCATGAATAAGTATAAAATCAAAGACATACGTATGTTCTTTGAAAACGATGTTAGATTATTATCACAATTTAATTCAGAACTAAATTGAAATATTTAATTGGTATATTACTTTTAAGCATAAGTGTATTTTGGTGCTCTTGTTCGAAAGATCAAGAGAGCCCTATACCTAGTGTGCCAGTAAATATTAATTTAAGTTTAGATGACCCTGCATTCAATAATTTAAATGCAGTTGGAGGTACAGCCTATATTGATGGTGGCATTCGTGGTATCATCATTTATAGAAAAGGCGTAACTGAATACAATGCTTTTGATCGTGCTTGCTCTTATCAAACTACTGATTCATGTGCCTTTGTAAGCCTTGATTCATCTATTAGTTTTGTAGGTTGTCAATGCTGTGGATCGAGATATCAATTGTATGACGGGTCACCTACTGTAGGCCCCGCAAACGCTGCACTCAGAGCTTATCGTACCAGTTTACAAGGAAGAAATTTATTAATCTATAATTAATATGGATGCAACTAAAATTCAGCAATCAATAAAAGAAGCTTCTAAAGATTTATTTAGAAAATTCGGTTATCACAAAACAAGTGTTAACGAAATTGCGCGTAAATCAAGAGTTGCTAAAGCCACTATTTACAAGTACTTCGAGAGTAAAGAAGTTATACTAAACGAAATATTGATGGACCATCTTAGCTATGCAATTAATGATTTAGTTCAGAAATTACATCCGAATATTTCCAAAGAAGAAAAAATGAAAGCGCTGATTTTAAAAACAAGTCGCTTATCATATACTGTTTGTTCAGAATTCATTGGTTGGGATTTTATCAGAGAAAATGTAAACTCTCAAGAATTCTTGAAAAACTTATCAAATGAACTCGAAGTATTATTAGTTAATACTTTCATCAGTCAAGAAGATTTCAAAAATATACCACGCGAGAAAGTAGAATTCTTAATGAAATCTAGTAAAGCCATCACATTCTCATTTGCTTTCACCTCTGTCACGGTAAGTGATGTAAGAAAGAATTTCATATCGTTTGAGAGGGAGATATTGCCGTACTTGGTTAAAGCGGTACTATAAATTCGTATTCCGTATTCAGTATTCCGATTCTCGATTTTTGTATTTAGACACGATGATGTTTTGCACCTGTAGGGGGCGATTCCATCGCCCCGCCTAGATAATTGCGACTTAATTTATTTACAACAATAATTTAATCTACCAAATAGTTCGTATGGAGGGTCGATGTAATCGACCCGTACGTGTGCTATTCAAATAAACGTGACGTAGTATTAAGATTAGGCATCGGAATACGGAATACTGACTACTGAATACCAATTTGGTTTTTAGTATAATTATAGTTATATTTGCCCATATACCTATAAAAAAATGAGAAAAGAGCTTTTACAGTTTTCAGAGAGTATCAGCCGTGAGTTCGACTTTGGTGATGAAAAATCAATGTCTTGGTTACGTATGATATTACGTTTATTCGGATGGTAGTAGTATTATTTTACTAATGCGATAAACCCAGTTTGCTTGGTCTCTCCAATGCGAAGATAGTAAACGTATGCCCCAGGGAATTGACCCTCGCCTGTCCATGCAAATTCAGGATCGATGGTTTCAAATAGTATTTGACCCCAGCGATCGTAGATTTTTAATTCGAATTCATCTGGACAAATAGTACGGGCTGCTAAATTAATTTTGAATAAATCGTTGATACCATCGCCGTTTGGTGAGAAGGCGTTGGGTACCATAGCTGGACCTAAATCTAGAAGGGGTGCAACTCTGAAATTAATTACTTGTTCGATAGTATCGTTCTCGTTGCAGTACTTATTACTTAATAATTTTATTCTTACAGGGAAATCAGTATTAGACTCTAACCCGCAATCTGCATGCACATACATTTCAGTACTTAGTAAACTACTTCCTGATATTGTTTGCATATTAATTTGCAATGGAATATCAGATGAATACAAAGGCTCAGCACTTAATATCATTAAGTCCTCAGCATCTGCATCGCTAGCTGATACAGGTATTAATCTAGAATAACCTGCATTTAAATTATATAAAATAGAATCAGGTTTTAAGATTGCTGGAATATCATTTTTAGGTAATTGTAATTTGAATAAAATTCTAAGCGTATCTAATTTTTCGTTTTCACATTTATTATCACGAACAAAGAAATCTACGAACAAAGAATCTTCTCCGTAAAAATTATCACATGTGGGTGTCCAGCAGAATTGGAATCTCTCTGAATTAGTTTGATCATCAATCTTTTTCCATTCAGCACCGTTAGCTAAGAAATCATAATTTACATTTTGAAAACTAACATCAACATCATCAACATCTAGATCTTCACCAAATACGAAGAAACAATTTGATTGATTCAATACTACGTTTACTGTATTATCATTATTAACACTTGTGCCTTCAGGTATTAGCGTAGGCTTTGCATTGATGATAGGTAAAAGATTTACGGTAATTTCTAAAGTATCTTGAGCTTGAAACGGACATGCATTATCAAATATTTCAAACTTCAAAACAAATGGAGTATCTATATTTAATCCGCATTGGGGTGTCCAGCATACTTCACCAACTATATTTGCAGAACCAGCAATCACAGGTGGTGTAAGTGTTGCTCCTAAATTAAAAATATCTACTTGATCTATGATTGGCAAGATAGTGATCTGATCATTTATGTTTCCGTCACTACCTTGAACAAAGAAACATTTGGTTTCACCAGTTCTAATATTTAATACTTGGTTGGGTAAATTGGTGAAAATCGTTGGCACTTCGTTAGGTGCATTTATAAAATTAAAATTCACACGTACGGTATCATCTTGAGTAAAGGGACAAGAGTTATCGTAGATAATAAAGTCTAAGAATTTACCTGCAGTGGAGTCTAAAGGACATTGGGGTGTCCAACAAAATTTAGTACTAATATTTTGAGTACCCGTAACATCCGAAGGATTTAAAGTAGCTTCACCAGAGGCAAATAGTTTATATAAACCGATGGTATCAATTCTTACTTTTAATAATTCGAGCGGATTGCCATCAGAGCCTAAAATGTCAAAACAAGTTTGCTGACCGATGACAATATCGACTGTATTAGTAGGGCCTAAACTAGTCGTTGCAATAGGTTTAAAACGAACGGGGCAATTCAATACTTCTAATTGAAGTTCTCTTCGAATTTCACCGAGTTTAACACCGTTTCTGTATTCTTCACAAAGAATCGCAATTACATATACACCAATGGATTGGGGTACAATGTAAATACTTGCAGTATCATTATCAGTTACAATATCGGGGTTGCCATCCATTAAATTAGTCAAGCTATAACCAGTATTCCAAATTGTATTATCAAATGGTGCTGAATTAGATTCAGGTCCGACATTAATCGGAGAAGTTGCACCACCAGCTAATGGTTCAATTTTCGAAATTCTTAATTCATCACCATCTTCATCATAAGCTTTGAAATCATATTTAAAAGCTTCGCCAACACATAAATAATTTAGAGGATCTCTTCTGAATTCAGGTGAGCTATTCGCTCTGAAATCACCATTTGCAGGATATGGTGAGGCTAGCTCCATATAGAAAGCCATTGGAGTTCCACCTGGGTCAACAATATTTTTAATGATATTATTTCTACAACATCTTTCCCATGAAACATAATAGCCAGAGTTATTATTAAAATTAGCTTTAGGCATTGTGAATTGTCCAACGAATATACCTGCTTCAACGCATCTTAACTCGGGACTTGTACAACCAGTATTAAATCTGATTCTATAGATACTAGTACGAGGCATGGTAATTGATTTAATCTGTAGATTAGTTTCTTTATCAAAGATATTTACAGATAAGAATTGTTCGAAGCCAGCACCACCTCCACCGCAATCGCGGTACATTTTCATTTTTATTTCATAGGTATCACCAGAAATATGACGGTAGCTAAAGTCACCTCCGACAATATGCGCAGCATAGAGTTCAAATGAACTCAAAAGAGTAAGAATTAATATAAATATTCTGCTGGTTTTTAAACGCATATCATCAAATATAATAATTTAATGTAGTAACATTAAATTTCCGGTAGCTTCCTTGTTATTTATTTTTACTACATAGAAATAGACACCTGGATCATGGTCATCCCCTATCCATTTAAATGAAAAATCAGCAGTCTCATAAATCAGCTTCCCCCAGCGATTATATATTTTAATATAGAAATCTTCAATGCATTCGTTCGGTAATTCACCTTTAATGTAGAAAAAATCATTTTTGCCGTCGGCGTTCGGACTAAACACATTGGGTATACTTTTGAAAGGGTCTCCTTCTTTTAGTCCGTTCAACTTTAAAATTAAATTTAGGGTATCGAGCTTAGGTAATGGGCAAGAGTTATCACTAACTAGCAGATCGAAGCCCAAGTTTTCATATTCAATAAAATTACATTTAACATCAAAACAAACTTGAATATTCAAGCCCTCATTTACAGTGTCAATTGCAATAGTGTATTTGCTCAATAATTGATCACTCACATTCGTAATAAAGGCAGATAAAGTATCGAGATCAATATCACGTGCAATGAAATTCAAACAAGTTTCTTTATTAGATTCAATAAAATCTTGTTCAGAATTTAACCATGTAATTTCGGGTGCTGATCTAACCGGACAAATACTTACATAATATTGTAGTTCATTTCGAATCTCCCCTATCTTAATTCCATTTCGATACTCTTCAACTACAAAGGCTAATGAATACAATCCGATTTGTGTGGGTACAACTGTTAATAGTCCGCTTTTCGCATCAATATTCACATCCGGACTGCCATCTAAAATATTTGAAATAGAATAACCAGCCGACCAATCGATTGATGGGTAAGGTCCGGGTTGTACGAATTGTATACCCGTTGCATTATTATTATTATTATCAGTATTCCCTTTTAATGGTTCGATCATTTTGTATGCTAATGAATCACCATCTTCATCGATAAATTGGTAGTCAACCGAGAAAAACTCTGTATTACATAAAAAAACATTTTGGGGGTTTTCATTATGCGGACTGCTATTAATAAATTCGGATGCGTTAGCGAGTCGAATGGCAGGGAACTCCATGTAAAAAGCGATTCCACTTGTTTGCGGATTCATGATATTTTTAATGCCACCATTTCTACAACATTGTTCGTAGCTGATATAATATCCTTGCTCTGCTCTGTATTCGTTTGCGCTTAGTAATACGGTATCAGAATACAGTCTTTTCTGTACACAATTAGTAGGTAATGTGATACAGTCGCCATTGATAAAATCTACATCTTCAGTTTTAATAATTCGAAGATCTGCTGTTTGAATTAAGCTATCTTTTGCTTTATCATAAATGCCAATTCTTAAACTACCCGGGGGGAAGTCAACAGAACCAGGCTTGCAATCTCTATAATAATCGAGGCTAATAACATATCGCCCTGCTGAAATGTATTTCATAGAAAAGCTACCACCAATAATATGGGTAGCCTTAGAAGTAAATACGATACAGATAAAGAGAACCGAAAATAGCGCTAGTTTAGCCTTGTACATTCTTTAAAATTAACATATTAAACTTACCTTTGAAACATAATTATGAAAAAGAACAAAGAGCATACCATCGTTGAGAATGTTGAGATTATAGATATAGCAAACGAAGGTAAAGGGATTGCAAAAGTGGATGAATTAGTAATATTTGTTGAGAAAGTTGTACCTGGAGATATCGTAGACATCGAAATTTACAAACAGAAAAAAAACTTAGCAGAAGCTAGGGTATCAAAATTTGTACAATTCTCAAATAAAAGAACTGAACCATTTTGTGAACATTTTGGAGTATGCGGAGGCTGCAAATGGCAAAATATGTCATATACCCATCAGTTAGAATACAAGCAAAAAGCGGTAGTAGATGCACTCACTCGTTTGTGTAAAATTGACTTACCAGAAATAGAATATATAAAAGGATCAGTTGCTACAGATTATTACAGAAATAAGATGGAGTACACCTTCTCTAATAAACGTTGGTTAACGATTGAGGAAATTAAAACGGAAGAGAAGTTAGAGATGAATGCATTGGGATTTCATATTCCGAAAAAGTTTGATAAAATTTTAGACATACAAAAATGTCATTTACAAGATACTCGTGCTAATGACATTAGAAATGCAGTAAGAGAGTTTGCATTAAAAAATGAGTACACGTTTTATGATATTCGCAATCACGTCGGATTATTAAGAAATTTAATTATACGTAATACTAGTATAAATGAGTGGATGGTTGTTGTAGCATTTGCTGAAAACGATTCAGAAAAAATAAATGCAATGATGCAATATTTAAAGGAGACTTTCTCATTTATCACATCCTTACAATACTTAGTAAATACTAAGAAAAATGACACTATTTACGATCAAGAAATCATCACTTATTCAGGTAATGCCTATATACATGAGTTGATGAAAGATCTGAATGGGGAAGAAATTAAATTCAGAATTTCTGCAAAATCATTTTATCAAACGAATTCGGCGCAGGCAGAATTATTATATAAAATTGCCGCTGAATTATGCGAATTAAAAGGTGATGAATTGGTGTACGATTTATATACAGGTACAGGGACCATTGCAAATTATATAGCTCGTTCTGCTAAAAAAGTAGTCGGTATAGAATATGTTGAAGATGCTATTATAGATGCAAAGTTGAATTCAACTATTAACTCTATCGACAACACAATATTCTTTGCTGGAGATATGAAAGACTTGTTAAACGATAATTTCATTGCAGAGCATGGTTCACCTGATATTATTATCACCGACCCCCCACGTGCAGGTATGCATGAAGATGTTTGCAAACAATTATTAAAAATTGCAGCAAAGCGAATTGTTTATGTAAGCTGTAATGCAGCAACACAAGCAAGAGATTTAGGAATATTAGATGAGAAATACAAAGTGGTAAAAGTGCAACCGGTAGATATGTTTCCGCAGACAGAACACGTGGAAAACGCCGTGCTATTAGTGCTGAGGTAAAGGGAGGTGTGGGCGTTTTAGTATGCTAATATGTTAGTATGCTAATATGCTAGTGCCAGTGACTAATTACTAGTTACTAATGACAAAAATAACTATCACTAAACGTGATTTAAATAAAAAATAGCAAATCGGAATACGGAATACTTAATACGGAATACGAAAAAAATGGAGCCAGAAGAACTATTAAACCCCAACGAAAAACCAAAGGAAAGTCCGCTGAAGAGTTTAGAAACGGATATGGTTTTATATGCTGATTCTTTGAAAGAAGTGGCAGATGATATTATTGCAGAAGGACTTTCGAAGTATCCGATTTTTGTAGCACATCAACATGAAGTGAGTATAGGAGAAATAGTGATCGACAAGAATGAGATGGCTACGGAGTGGAATATACATGCTTCGACATTAGAAGAGTTTTTAGAAGTTGGTATCGTGAAATCTGATAAAGAAGATTTTTTTAAACAAAATTACAAAGACCCTGAGAAGTTCATGTGTATATTTGCGATAGTGCCTGAGGGGGCGAATTTTGTGTTTTATCCGTATAAATAGGTATATTGTATTAGGTACTTTGTACATTGTACTGAGTACTGAGTACTGAGTATTGAGATGTACACTGATTATATATTGAGTTTATTTTATGAAGAAGAAACAAATACAAATATTAAATCATCAACAGATTCAGCAGAAGATTGATAGAATTGCTTATCAGATTTTGGAGGATTGTTTTGAAGAGAAAGAGATAATAGTTGCAGGTATTGCTAACAGAGGTTATACTTTGGCTAAAAGATTGAAAGCAGTTTTAGAGAAAATTTCGAAAATTAAAATTCAGTTGATTGAAATTAAACTCGACAAAGATGCAGATCATTTAGAAGCTGAAACTGATGTTTCTATTGAGAAATGTAAAAACAAAACAATTATTATAGTTGACGATGTTTTGAACTCTGGTAAAACTTTAATTTACGGAATGAGTGTCTTCTTAAACATACCTACTAAGAAAGTCCGCACAGCTGTACTTATTGACAGAAGTCATAAACAATACCCTATCGCTACTGATTTCGCGGGATATACTATTTCGACTATTTCACAAGAACATATATCGGTAGTTTTTTCGAGTAAGAAGGCAGAAGAGTCAGTATATCTTTCTTAAATGAATAAGCGTATATATCTTATTGGTTTTATGGGATCGGGTAAGAGTACGTTTGGGAAGAAATTAGCAAAAGAATTAGCCTTACCATTTATTGATCTCGACAAGGAGATTGAGGTAAAAGCTAAATGTAGCATTACAGATATTTTTAAATATTTAGGAGAAGATACATTTAGAAAAATGGAATCTGACACCTTACATGAACTCAGCGAACGCGAAGAATTTGTGATGGCAACAGGTGGAGGAACACCTTGCTATTTCAATAATATAGAGCACATCAATAACAATGGCACTTCAATATATATCGAACTAGATATTCAAAGTATCTACAACCGATTATCACAAGCGAAAAACATTCGCCCCACTATCAAAGACAAAAAGGAAGAAGAATTATTGCAATTCATCAAAGAAAAAATCGAAGAACGAAAACCTATTTATGAAAAAGCAGATCTAATAATAAATGGACTAAGCGTGAACCTAAAAGAAGTCGTGTCGAAACTAATCTAGCTACTAGCTACTGTAAACTATTCTAGTCTGACACGCGGATCGAGTACCGCATACAGTACGTCGACAAGAATATTGATGATAACAAAGATCATGGCGATGAATAATACGGCGCCCATGACAACGGGTAAGTCAGAGAGTTCTAATGCATCGACGGTAACTTTTCCCAAGCCATTCCATCCAAAGATATATTCAACGAAAAAAGCACCTGCCATTAAAGAAGCGAACCAGCCTGAGACAGCTGTAACGACCGGATTTAGAGCATTCTTCAAAGCATGGTTCCAGATGATTTGACGATTGGTAAGTCCTTTCGCTTTTGCTGTACGAATATAATCTTTACTCAATACATCGAGCATAGAACTGCGAGTGAGTTGAACGATGATAGAAAGCGGACGTAAGCCTAAAGTTAAAGCAGGTAAAATTAGATTACTAAGATTAAGTATTCTACCTTGAAAAGGATCGTAATCGTATAAGCTTCCTGATAAATTTAATCCGGTGTAATCGCCTAATACAAATGCGAAAAACCAAGCGATAATAATACCTGCAAAAAAAGAAGGCATTGATACATTGAGAATAGCGAATGATAAGGAGAATTTATCGATCCAGGTATTACGATAAAGTGCAGCAAGTACTCCTAAAAATATTCCGACAATACATGCAAAGAGCATTGCGACAATGGCTAGAATACCAGTGTTTGGTATAGTTTCGAGCAAGATGTCTGATACTTTTTTTTGTGATTGATAAGAACGACGTAAGTATGGAGATTTAAATACTAATACATTAGAAGAAGATACATTAAACAATTTTAGGTAATCATATTTCTTTTGATTCACACTATCATTTTCATGAATAGAAATCGGTGATAAATCATTTAAATATTTTATGAATTGTATATGCTTCGGTTGATCGAGTCCGAATTCTTTACGCACCGCCTCTAACGAAGCAACATCGGTTCTTTGTCCTTGCGTCATTCTAGCTGCATCACCGGGTAAAATTGCGAATAACAAAAAGAGAATGGTAGTGATGCCAAACATCACTAATAATCCGTAACCTAATTTTCGCAAAAAGTAATTGAACATTTTTATTTTAAATATTGTTCAATATCAGCAGCACTCGTTAATGAGCGATGAGGCCATTTTGCAATGATATTCCCTCCTTTTAGAAGGATGATACCAGGGTTAGCTCTTGACATCGTTTTCAAAGTAGTTGCATCACAATAATAAAAATCAAATGCTACATTATTCTCATGTCTGAAAGCCTCTGTAACTTCTGAATTTGATGCAGTAAGTCCGACCGTACGAACCTTCTTACTCTTCATCACTTCATCAGCAATTGCAACTAATTTAGAAAAGGCAGCTTGATTACTTTTGCCTAAATCATGAGAGACTACCCATAATTGGTAATCAGGATAATTAATAAAATCTTCAGAGTAATCATTATCATCGGCATCGGCAATTCTTAGATCTTTGATCTTTGGTTTATAGCCTTCGATGATTAAAACGTTATCGGTTTTCACCCATTTCCAAGTACTATCTTCCCATGGGTAATTTTGCAAAGTAAATTCTTTGACTTCTCCATTTTTCTCATAGTACATACGCGTTTCGAAAGAGTCGCGTCTAGCACCATCAGGTATAGACATAAGAGCCGGAATATTATTACCAGGTTTGTATGGTAAGAAATCAACGATAGGTAAATACATTACACAATAAATACCGATTGCTAATGAAATGATAAAGGTGGATGTTAGCGCAGTAATTTGCTGAGTAGGTTTTAAGTTCGAACGCACATTATTGCGTTTGAAAAATATGATTAAAATGAAAACTAGCAATACAATATCTTTCATGAACGATTGCCATGGAGTAAGTTTCACCGCATCGCCGAAACATCCGCAATCAGTTACTTTACCCGTAACAGCAGAGTAACCTGTAAGCCAAGTGAAAAATAAAATCATTAAAAGTAAAACCCATGAAGTTTGTTTCATGAAGCTACCTAATAACAAAGCAACACCTAAAACAATTTCAACAGCGCAAATAATGGTAGCTAAACTTAGAGCTAATGAACTCAACCATTCCATACCGAACACCACAAAGTATTCTTCTAACTTAATAGCAAAACCTATAGGGTCATTCATTTTTATTAAGCCCGATACAATGAATAAAAGGCCCACAAAATATCTACTAAACTTTACCATAATGTTATAGTGTTAATTTAATTAATGCAAAAACTGAATAGTTAATTATATCATGATAATTAGCATCAACCCCTTCAGAAACGAGGGTGTTACCTTGATTATCTTCAATTTGTTTAACTCTAAACAATTTCATGAGAATAAGATCAGTTAAAGAACCTACTCGCATATCGCGCCAAGCCTCACCATAATCGTGATTTTTGTCGAGCATAAGATTTTTAGTTTCCTCAATTTTTTGATCGAACATCATGCTCACTTTATCGGTAGCAATTTCGAGTTCATCGTTCTCTTTCATTTGCAATTGCATAAGAGCAATCACGCAATAGTTAATGATACCAATGTACTCAGGCACTATGCCTTCGTTCACCTTGCTAACTTTTTTATCTTCGAGCGTTCTAATGCGTTGCGCTTTAATAAATATTTGATCGGTGATAGATGGCAATCTTAAAATTCTCCATGCTGTACCGTAATCTTTTGTTTTCTTAATGAATAAATCTTTACATGATTTAATCACCTGATCATATTGTTCTATAGTATTCGTCTGCAATTTTCTCTATTTTTACCAAGTGCATAAAAATAAGCTTTTTTATAATAATTCAATGCTGAAGATTCGTAATCTAGAAATATCTACCGAGAAGCCTGCAATTATGGGCATTATCAACATCACGCCAGACTCTTTCTATGCGGGCAGTCGAAAGCAGAGTATCGATGATATATTATCGAGTGTAGAACAGCAAATTAACGAGGGAGCCGATATTATTGATTTAGGAGCATATTCATCGAGGCCTAATGCCGAAGATATTTCGATAGATGAAGAATGGCTGCGTTTATCATTGGCGCTTATCACCATCCGAAGAAATTTTAAAGAGATTATCATTTCAGTAGATACATTTAGGGCGAGTATAGCAGAGCGAGCGATGCAAGAAGGTGCTGATATTATAAACGATATCAGTGGCGGAAATTTAGATGAAGCAATGTTTAATTATGTAGCGCAAAATGATGTACCCTATGTGTTGATGCATATGCGAGGCACACCTCAGACGATGCAAACATTGAATCAGTACAAAGATTTGACTGCAGAGGTAATATCAGAAATCAGAGAGCGATTTGAAAAATTAAAAGCATTAGGTGCGAGTAAAATAATGATAGATCCGGGTTTCGGATTCGCAAAAAATGTAGAGCAAAATTTTGAACTATTCAGTAAGCTAGAAAATTTTTCGAGTATAGAGGCACCACTATTAGTAGGCATTTCTAGAAAATCGATGATTTATAAAACGTTGAATTCGGATGTGAGCGATGCATTGAATGGCACAACGGTATTGAACAGTATAGCATTAATGAAAGGTGCATCGATATTAAGGGTTCATGATGTGCATGAGGCGGTGGAGTGTAGAACATTGATCAAAAAAATAAATCAATATTAGTATCTTAGAAAAATGGAAGTATACGATTTAGGATTGTTTAAGTTGGGCATCTTTGATGTGGTGGATATTGTATTGGTAGCGTTTATCATTTATCAGATTTACAATTTGATAAGGGGAACGATAGCGGTGAATATATTCATCGGATTGATCTTAATATATTTATTATGGATAGGTGTGAAAGCCTTGAATATGCAATTGCTTTCGGGCATCTTAGATAAAGTAATTGGCGTTGGGGTAATTGCATTATTGATTGTTTTTCAACAAGAGATAAGAAGATTCTTATTGTTGATAGGGCGAAATGCTATATCGAGAAAGAACAGTTTCTGGAGTAAATTATTGGTAGGCAAAACAGTGATTTCAGAAAGTAATTTAATAAATTTTGGTGGTGTTGTTGAAGCATGTAAGTCTATGTCACTCTCACAAACCGGAGCATTGATTGTATTTGCGAGAACTTATGAAGAGCAAATTTATCAGAACAATGGCGAGAGCATCAACGCAAAAATTTCTAAGCGTTTAATAGAATCTATATTCTCAAAGACGAGTCCGCTCCACGACGGCGCAGTAGTAATCGCCGAGGGACAAATAAAAGCGGCGAGTTGTATATTACCAATCACTGAAAACTCAGAGTTGCCAGAGCAATTAGGCTTAAGACATAGAGCAGCGGTAGGTATTACAGAGCAGAGCGATGCGGTAGCGGTTATTATATCAGAAGAGACGGGGTCGATCTCCTTTGCGAATAGAGGGAAAGTGAGAACGAATTTGACGGTGGTAGAGTTGGAGAAATTGTTGAGGAGGTATGTGGTTTAGAGAGGTAGAGGTTCCACGCAGAGACGCAGAGGCTATGCGTGGAACCCCTCTCCTCCTCTAACTAGCAGTGTTGCTCATACGCCATCTTCAAATTCTCTGCAATCATATGTGCAGGTCTTCCTTCGATGTGGTGGCGTTCGATCATGTGTACTAATTTACCGTCTTTGAAAAGAGCGATAGCAGGTGATGATGGAGGGTAAGGTAACATGTGAGCACGAGCTTGGTCTACTGCAGATTTTTCCATACCGGCGAAAACGGTCACTAATTTCGAAGGTTTTTTATCACCATCGATCGACATTTTCACTCCCGGGCGAGCATTAGCAGCAGCGCAACCGCAAACAGAGTTCACCATTACTAGAACGGTACCATCCGTATTAATAGCATTATCAACCTCTTCGGCAGACATTAATTGTTGAAAACCAACACTTGTAAGTTCTTCGCGCATAGGCGCAACCATATATTCTGGATACATATTATTTTTATTTATTCTTAATTAACACGCAAATTTATACAAATAACTACAAAAACAGAGAAATTGTTTAAATGTAAACGGTCTAAATAAGAATATTTTTGTGATTTACAAACCTATAGGGTAATTTTGCGTTTCTATAAGGAAAAGTATAAAAAATATAAATAAAATGGTAGATACCTACGTAAAGTACAAAGTAAAAGACATCTCATTAGCAGAATGGGGTCGTAAAGAAATTGAATTAGCTGAAGCAGAGATGCCAGGCTTAATGGCATTAAGAGCAGAATACGGTGACTCAAAGCCATTAAAAGGAGCTAGAATAGCAGGATGTTTACACATGACTATTCAAACAGCGGTATTAATTGAGACCTTAGTTGAGTTAGGTGCAGATGTTACATGGTCATCATGTAATATATTTTCAACGCAAGATCATGCAGCGGCAGCGATTGCAGCAGCAGGTATTTCGGTATATGCTTGGAAAGGCATGAACGAGCAAGAATTTGACTGGTGTATAGAGCAAACATTGTATTTCGGTGAAGATCGTCAGCCATTGAACATGATTTTAGATGACGGTGGTGACTTAACGAATATGGTATTCGATAAATATCCAGCTTTAGTTGAAGGCATCAAAGGTTTATCAGAAGAGACAACAACAGGAGTATTACGTTTATACGATCGTATGAAGAACGGTACATTAGTAATGCCAGCGATCAATGTAAACGATTCGGTTACTAAGAGTAAGTTTGATAATAAATACGGATGTAGAGAATCTTTAGTAGATGCTATTAGAAGAGCTACAGATGTGATGATGGCAGGTAAAGTTGCAGTAGTATGTG
>CALRXS010000020.1:0-33584 GCA_943372195.1 Sphingobacterium thalpophilum | reverse complement strand
GTTATGTTAGCTGCTCAATCAATTCAATTGGGTGATAATGATATTGTTGTAGCTGGTGGTATGGAAAGCATGAGTAATGTGCCTTATTATTTAGATAAAGCTAGAACAGGATATAAATTAGGAAATCAAGTTGTAACAGACGGATTAATAAAAGACGGATTGTGGGATGTCTATAATGATTATCACATGGGTTCAGCTGCTGAATTATGTGCTTCTGAATGCAATATTTCTAGAGAAGAACAAGATGCTTTTGCAATTGAATCATATAAACGCTCTCAATCTGCTTACGAAAAAGGATTATTTAAAAATGAAATTGTACCAGTTGAAATCGAAGGTAGAGCAGGTGTAACAGTAGTTGCTGAAGATGAAGAATATAAAGCTGTAAAATTCGATAAAATTCCGGCTTTAAAGCCTGTATTTAAGAAAGATGGTACAGTAACTGCAGCCAATGCTTCTACTTTAAATGATGGTGCTTCTGCATTAGTATTAATGAGTAAAGAAAAAGCTGATGAATTAGGTATTAAACCGATCGCTATCATCAAAGGATTTGCAGATGCACAACAAGCACCAGAATGGTTCACTACTGCTCCATCTAAAGCAATTCCTCGTGCTATTGCACATGCTAAAATTTCTGCTTCAGATGTAGATTATTACGAAATCAACGAAGCGTTTTCGGTTGTTTCTTTAGCTAATAACCAAGAACTTAAATTAGACGCAAATAAAGTAAATGTAAACGGCGGTGCTGTATCATTAGGTCATCCATTAGGAAGCTCTGGATCAAGAATTATTGTTACTCTTATAAACGTTTTAGAACAAAATAATGGCAAAATTGGTGTAGCTGGTATCTGCAATGGCGGAGGTGGCGCATCGGCTATTGTTATTGAAAAAGTTTAATAAATAGGTATTACTGGTGGCACGACTTAAGTCGTGCCACCAGTAATACCTATTTATGCAGGTTTATTTATAATCCATTACTTATAGTAATCTCAGAAAAATGATTAAAAAATGGCTTTTATGTGCGATTCTGTGCGTTTTTACTGCTAACCTTTCTTTTAGTCAAGAACAATCTATAGTGTTTGATAAAGCTTTCAAACCTCTAGAAGATTCATTAGTTAGTTTATCTCATAAAGTCATCAATAGTAAAGATGAAATGGTTCGAAGAAATTCGAACAATGTATTCATTCGTACTCTTGTTTCTGCATTGAAATTACCTAACTCGTTCGAATATAATTTCGACTCAGTTAAATCAATTTCTATTTTGAAATCTAATGACAATGTTTTTAGAATTTTTACATGGCACCTTGTTACTGATGATGGATATTACAGGTATTACGGAGCCATTCAAAAAAATAATAAAGATCGATTAGAGCTTTTTGCCTTCTTCGATAACTCAGCATTCATTATAAACCCAGAAGACACCACCCTCAATAAAGACTCATGGTTTGGCGCACACTACTATACCATTGTTGAAACTCAAAAAAGAAAATCGAATAATAAACAATATATATTATTAGGATGGAAAGGCAATGACCCTAAAACTAATATGAAAGTTATTGATGTTTTAAGTTTTGATGAAAACGGACAACCAGTTTTCGGATCACCTATTTTCAATTACAATGATAAAGTAAAATATCGTGTTGTTTTTGAATACGCAGAATCGGTTTCAATGCTGTTGCGATACTTACCTAAAAAGAAGTGGATTGTTTACGATCACCTTGCCCCTCCTAACGAAAAAAGCGAAGGTCAATATGAAGTTTATGGTCCTGATTTATCATACGACGGACTCAAGTACAAACGCAAAAAATGGTACTTAATGGAAAAGATAGATTTGCGTAATGAAAAGTCTGAACTCGACAAGAAATTCAACGACCCTACCGAAGAATAAATAAATAACCACCCTATATTCATTTTAATAGCTTGATTCATAAGCTATTTATTTATGATTTGGTCGTATATGCGATAATTATTATTTTGCTTAATTATCATTTAGAGCCATTCATGATTATGAACAAAATTAGTATCGCAATTTTAGCAGCTTTAACTTCTGTTGCTAGCTTTTCTACTGCACAAAACAATACCAAAAAACAATTATCAAACGAAGAAATTTGGGGCAAACCACTTTTTAGTGCAAGAGGTATTTCCGGACTTAGATCTATGAAAGATGGTAAGCACTATAGCTCATTTTATACACATCCACAGACAAAAGAAACTTACATCTTAGCATATGAATATTCTACAGGTAAAGTAAGTGATACGATTTTAAAAGCATCAGAATTAAAGCTCCAAATTCCAAATGATATTCAAACTATCGCATTAGAAAATTACGCTTTCAATGCCGATGAAAGTAAAATAATCATTAGCAATTCTACTGAATCTATCTACAGACATTCAACAAAAGAATTGAACTATATCTTCGATCGTAAAACTCGTAAACTGCAAAACGTATCTGATTATGGTAAACAAATGTTTGCTACTCTTTCGCCTGATGGTTCTAAAGTTGCATTCGTTCGTGACAATAATATTTACATCACAGAACTTGCTACACGTCAAGAAACAAAGGTAACTCAAGATGGTGAATGGGAAAATATTTTAAACGGTTGGTGCGATTGGGTCTATGAAGAAGAATTCGGTTTTGCTCAAGCATTCTTCTGGTCTCCGGATGGTAGCTCTATTGCATTTTACAAATTCGATGAGTCGCAAGTAAGACGATTTAACATGGCTATGTACGGTGATCTTTATCCGAAAGACTATCAATTCAAATACCCTAAAGCAGGTGAAAAAAATTCTACAGTTAGTATTCATGTTTATCATTTAGTAAATCAAAATACTGTTACTGTTGATATAGGTGCAGAAACAGATATTTACATTCCAAGAATTAAATGGACTAATAAGGCTAATCAATTATGCGTGTTCAGAATGAATCGCCATCAAAATAAATTAGAGTACTTAATGGCTGATGCAAATTCTGGTAAAACAAAAACTATTTTAACTGAAGAATCTAAAACATACATTGATGTTAACGATGATTTAACATTTTTAAATGATAATAAATCATTTATCATCAGTACAGAAAAAGATGGCTGGAACCATATATATCATTATGATTTAAACGGAAAACTCATCAGACAAATCACGAAAGGTAAATGGGAATTAACTAATCTTTATGGCTTTGATGCAACTCAAAAAACTATCTACTTCCAAGCCGCAATGCAAAGTCCGATGCAACGAGAAATCTATAAAATCAACATCGATGGCAAAGGTCTAAAGAAATTATCTAATGCGGATGGTACGAATAATGCAACATTCAGCACGGGTTGTTCTTATTTTATCAACTTCTACTCAAATGCAAATACTCCTAATTATATCACTTTAAAAGATCAAAATGGTAAAGAAATTAGAGTATTAGAAGACAATAAAAAATTAAAAGATCGTTTAGCAGAATACGATTTAACTAAAAAAGAATTCTTATCAATCACCACATCAGAAGGCGTACAGTTAAATGCATGGATGATGAAACCTACTAACTTCGACCCGAATAAAAAATACCCAGTGTACATGTTCCTATATGGAGGTCCGGGTTCTCAACAAGTACTCGACTCTTGGGGTGGTGCCAATTATATGTGGTATCAAATGTTAACTCAAAAAGGATACATTGTAGTTTGCGTTGACAATAGAGGAACAGGAGCTAGAGGTGCAGAATTTAAAAAAATGACCTATATGAATTTAGGTAAATATGAAACTATAGATCAAATAGAATCAGCTAAATGGTTAGCACGTCAGCCTTTTATTGATGGTTCTAGAATAGGTATTCAAGGATGGAGCTATGGTGGTTACATGTCGTCATTATGTATTACCAAAGGAGCTGATGTATTTAAATTAGCAATCGCTGTAGCACCAGTTACGAATTGGAAATACTACGATTCAATTTATACTGAAAGATATTTGAGAACTCCACAAGAAAACAATTCTGGATACGAAGAAAATTCACCTATAAATTTTGTAGACAAATTAAAAGGGAAATATTTAATCATACATGGTACTGCTGATGATAATGTACACTTCCAAAATTCTGTTGACATGATTTCAGCAATGGTAAAAGCCAATAAGAAATTTGAATCAGCTTATTACCCTAACAAAAATCATGGAATTTTTGGTGGCAATACACGTTTGCATTTGTATAATTTGATGACAGATTTTGTTATTGAAAATCTATAAAAAATAGTTATTGAAAAATAGGTTATTGAGTTACTAAGTTACTATCCATTTAGGTATACCTTAATAACTTAATAACCTAGTAACCCATTAACCTAATAACCTAATAACCTAATAACTTAACAATGAGTAATAAAAACAAACACCCGAAAGGACTTTACGTATTATTCTTCACAGAAATGTGGGAGCGTTTTGGCTATTATTTAATGTTGGGCATACTCCTACTCTACTTAACTGATGGAGTAAAAGGTGGTATGGGACTCGATAAAAAAGAAGCATCAGATATTGTTGGTACTTATTTAGGATTAGTTTATTTGACGCCATTCATCGGTGGATTATTAGCTGATAGAATTTTAGGTTATCGACGTTCGATTTTAATCGGTGGATTATTAATGTCTGCTGGGTATTTCGGATTAGCGATACCGAATATGACAGCCTTCTGGATTTCTGTATTATTGATCATCGTTGGAAACGGATTTTTCAAACCGAATATTTCTACTCTTCTAGGTAATTTATACTCAACAAAAGATTATAAAGATCAAAAAGATGCTGGTTATAATATCTTTTATATGGGTATCAACATTGGTGCGTTCATTTGTAATTTCGTTGCTGCATACATGCGTAATGAATACGGATGGGGCTATGCATTCGGTGCAGCGGGTGTTGGTATGTTAGTGGGTATATTATGGTTCTTATCAGGTACTAAACATATTAAAGAAGCTGACATCAAGAAGCCAGCACAAGAAGGTGATTTAGCAGTTTCAAAAGTTTTATTGTACGTTTTCTTACCGGCGATTTTAGCAGGTATGTTAGGATGGTTCATACCAGGAAATATTTTCGGATCAGATTCTACTGATGGTTTCATCATAGCATGTATACCAGTAATTATTTTCTACATCAGCTTAATGATGAAAGCACAAAAAGAAGAACGTCAAAGAATTGCAGCATTGCTATCGATCTTTGGTGTGGTAATAGTTTTCTGGGCAGTCTTTAAACAAAATGCATCAGCATTAACAACATTTGCTGAAACCTTTACCGATAGAAAAATTCCAGAAAGTGTTCAACCAATTGCTAAACCATTTGGTATGATTCAAACCGTAAGCACTGATACAGCTGAGTACCCAATGTATGATCAAAACTTCAAGCTGGTATATGATGATGCTGGTAATAAGCAAATGACTCAGTCTCCTCATCCATATTTCCAAAATTTACCAAAAGAAAAATGGCCGACTAAAGATGAAGGCTCAAAACTTCAGTTATATTCTACAGAAATTTTTCAATCCATTAATCCGTTTTTCATCGTTCTTATCACACCCCTTATCTTAAGCTTGTTCGCATTTTTAAGAATGAGAGGAAAAGAACCCTCAACTCCAGCTAAAATTGGATACGGATTATTGATTACCGGATTTTCAACATTAGTAATGGTCGGTGCAGTATATTCAACAAACTTATCTCAAGATAAAGCCTCTGCTATTTGGTTAATCGGATGTTATGCCGTGGTTACCATTGGTGAATTATTTTTATCACCTATCGGATTATCATTAGTGTCTAAAGTAGCTCCAGAAAGATTAACTGCATTAATGATGGGAGGTTGGTTCTTAGCAACTTCCATCGGAAATAAATTATCAGGAGTATTATCGTCGATGTGGGATAACTATGAAAATAAAGCTAATTTCTTCTATGTCAATTTCTTCGCTTGCATGTTAGCAGGTCTTGCGATTTTCGCAATGTTGAAATGGTTAAGAGGGATTATCAGTAAACACTAAATACGTATTGCGTATTACGATGTGCTGATAAATATTTTTATATTCGGACTTTAAAAACTCTGAATTTGTTAATGAATATTGAATTTTAAACTATAAACTAAAAAAATGTCAAACACCAAAACTACACACCCTAAAGGTTTGTACGCATTGTTCTTCACAGAAATGTGGGAACGTTTCAGTTATTATGGAATGCGTGCATTGTTAGTTCTTTATCTAACATCACAAGTAATGTCGGGCGGGTTCGGACTTGAACGTGCGAATGCATTAGAGATTTATGCAATTTTTACTGGCTTGGTATATCTAACTCCTATTGCGGGTGGATTATTAGCAGATAAAATTTTAGGTCAGCGTAAAAGTATTTACATCGGTGGTATTTTAATGGCACTTGGTAATTTCGTATTAGCGATGAGCCATGGTTCAGCTACTCAAGATCCGAGTTTTGCTTTATTAAATTTAGGCTTAGGATTAATCATTGTAGGTAACGGATTTTTTAAACCGAATATTTCTACAATGGTAGGCGGATTGTATGAAGAGAACGATACACGTAGAGATTCAGGATTCACATTATTTTACATGGGTATCAATTTAGGTGCATTCATCGCTCCTTTAGTTTCTGGTACTTTAGGTGAAACAGTTGGTTGGGCTTGGGGCTTCGGCTCTGCAGGTATTGGTATGTTATTAGGTGTATTAGTATTTCATTTAACTACTCAACACTTAGGCACTGTAGGTATGCCGCCAACAATGAAAGATAAATCAGTAACTAAATTCAGATCAAGAGATTGGTTAGATATCGTAGGTATTATTGCTGGTTGTGCTATTGCAACTTGGGCATTAATAACCTTCTTTACTACACTTGGCGATGATACTTATTCAATGATCATGAATGCTTTATTTATCATTGGTGGTTTAGCTGTATTGTATATTGTATTTAAAAATACAGAAGGTGGTAACCAATGGTCGAGAGTAGCTGTAATTGTTGTATTATGTTTCTTTAACATTTTCTTCTGGGCTGGTTTTGAACAAGCAGGTGGTACTTTCAATTTGTTCGCTGAAGAGAAAACAAATAGAATGTTAGCTAGCTTCGAAATTCCAACTTCATGGTTTCAATCAATCAACGCTCTAGGTATTTTTATCTTAGCTCCAGTTTTTGCAGCATTATGGATTGCATTAAACAGAGTAAATAAGAATCCGAACATTCCTGTGAAATTCGGATTAGGTTTAGTGTTATTAGGCTTAGGATTCGTAGTGATGTATTTCGCAAATATTGCTTCTAATGGTGGTGTACTTATCTCACCTTTATGGTTAGTATTTGTATATTTATTACATACTATTGGTGAGTTATTCTTATCTCCTATTGGCTTATCAATGATTACTAAATTATCACCTCCAAAAATCGTTTCCTTAATGATGGGTCTTTGGTTCTCTAGTATTGCTTTAGCAAATTATATGGCTGGTATTTTAGAAAGCTTATTACATAAATTTAACATGGAATTATTCTCATTCTTAATCATGTCGTCAGTAGCATCAGGTATTGTATTACTTGCAATTTCTCCGATCTTGAAAAAGATGATGAAGGGTGTCAGTTAGTCAATAAAAAAAATATTTATATTTAAAGGTGCCTTATATGAGGCACCTTTTTTTGTTTTATTAAATTTCAATTATGTCAACAATAACTAAAAAGATTTTAATTTCATTCTTATTATCTATAATCTTTTTAGCATCATCATGCGTAAGTCATTATGTACCGAATGCAGCTCCGGCAGTCGGACTATCAGAAAAAAATGAAATTGTTTTTGGTGGTGGTTTTACATTAAGTGGTGCATCAGCCGGCAATGCACAAGTGGCATATGCATTAACAGAAAATATTGGCACCTACGTTCAGTACAATAGATTCAGCTCTGAACCCAAAGTATTCGATTCTCTAGATCAATGGAAACGTGGAAGCTACTTTGAAATTGGTGCTGGTTATTTTAAAAAATTTGGCAAAAATGGTAACGGATTATTTGAAATTTATCCTTCATACGGTAGAGGTTATATCGTAAATCAATATATTCAAACCAATTTGTATAGCTACCAAGTAATTGGTTACGGAGGCTCATCTAGATTAGAATATCAAAAAATTACATTATCAACTGGTATAGGTTACAAAAATAAATCGGCAGAGATATTTTATCATTTGAGGTTAAATAATTTAATCTATACTTCTTTCAATTCTTTAAATATGAAAGATTTGTATTTAAAAAATCAACTAGCTGCATTACCCAATAAAAATATTCCTATCATAGAGTCGGTAGTTACGATTAGAGTCGGTTTCGAAAATTTTAAATTCATATTGCAAGCAGGTGCACCTATGAATTATATTACAACCATTCCGAACTCCACACCCGCTTATATAGGAGCAGGTATGCAGTTTAGCTTGATTAAGTAATTAATTTTATATCTTGTATTGATAAATCAATAAAATGGAAAAATCAACATTCAAGCCATTCGTCTCTGACGATTCTCAAATGGCAGAATTCACACTTAAGTCGATTATACTCGGATGTATCTTCGGCATTATCTTCGGTGCGGCGACAGTTTATTTAGCGTTGAAAGCCGGTCTTACAGTATCTGCATCAATTCCGATTGCCGTGATAGCTATCACCCTTGGTCGTAAGTTTTTTAAAACTACCATCCTGGAAAATAATATCATTCAAACTACTGGCTCTGCTGGTGAATCAATAGCAGCAGGTGTTGTGTTTACTTTACCTGGATTTCTTTTTCTATCTGCTAATGAAAATGGAGTAAGTACTGGTGAAATGTATTTTGGGTACATGACTATTTTAACCTTAGCTATTTTCGGCGGGATCTTAGGAACTTTGATGATGATACCGCTACGTAAAGCACTCATCGTAAAAGAACATGATACACTTCCTTACCCTGAAGGTACTGCCTGCGCATCGGTATTAAAAGCTGGTGAAAAAGGTGGCGATTTTGCGAAGACAGCATTCTTAGGATTAGGATTTGCACTTGCGTATGCAATGTTGCAAAAAGTATTTCACGTGATCGCTGAAGCTCCAGCATTTGTTACGAAACAAACTAATAGATTTTTCCCTTCTGCTACCGTTGGTGGTGAAATCACTCCAGAATACATGGGTGTGGGTTATATCATCGGATTCAAAATTGCAGGTGTATTGGTTGCAGGTGGTGTAATATCGTGGTTAGGATTAATTCCATTATTAGCATCAGTCGTGCCTGCTGAAAGTATCGCAATGCAATTAGCAAAATTAGGTTACCTAAAAGATATAAACGTTGCTGGAGGTCCGGATGGTTGGGACCCAATCACCAAAACATTTGCTAACATGCCAGGTGCTATATATAGAGCATACATTCGCCAGATCGGCGCTGGTGCTGTAGCTGCAGGCGGTTTCATTACTTTAATAAAAACAATACCTACCATCATTTCAGCTTTTAAAGGATCTATTAATTCAGTAGGTGCCGATAAAGAAAATAAAGTTGCAGTAAAAAGAACTGAAAGAGACTTAGATATAAAAGTTGTTTTATTTGGTAGCATCGGACTAATATTATTAATGGCATTTTTACCTCAAATACCAGGTGATGGTGTATTCAGTAAATTAATTCTCGGTGTGCTAGTCGTAATATTCGGTGCATTTTTCGTGACGGTGGCATCTAGAATTGTCGGACTTATTGGTTCATCTAATTCACCAGTATCTGGTATGACAATAGCTACATTGATGGGTACTTGTTTGGTGTTTATAGCAATCGGCTGGACAGGCAAGGTATACGAGCCAATGGCACTAGTAGTAGGAGGTATGATTTGTATAGCAGCAGCAAATGCAGGTGCTACTTCACAAGATTTAAAATCAGGATACATCGTAGGTGCCACTCCTCGCTATCAGCAAATAGCTTTATTTATTGGTGCTATTGTTTCATCAATTTTCATCGGACTTACTGTAAAAATATTAGATACCCCTACTCAAGAAATGTTAAGTCAAGGTATTACTCATGCTATAGGCACTGATGCTTACCCTGCTCCTCAAGGAACATTAATGGCAACATTAATCAAAGGTATTTTATCATTTAACCTTGATTGGCAATTTGTGTTAGTCGGAGTATTTATGGCAATCACCATGGAACTCTGCGGCGTTAAATCATTATCGTTTGCAGTAGGTGCATATTTACCATTATCTACAACCCTACCTATTTTTGCTGGTGGTGTAGTGAAGAAAATTGTTGAATGGAGAAAAGAGAAAAAAGGCGAAGCTCAAGAAGATGAAGAGCTAGGTAAAGGTAGTTTATATGCTACAGGCTTAGTAGCAGGTGGTGCATTAGCTGGAGTAATTGTAGCTATATTGTCAGTCAATGATAATATCTCGAGCGCACTTAAAAAAGTGAATGCAGAGCATGGTATCACTGCAGCAATAGGTGCTGATGGCTATAATATTTTAGGCGCATTATTCTTCTTGTTAATGGGCGTCATTTTATTTAGAATTGCAATGAAAAAATAATACCATGAAAAAAACAATAATTTACTCGCTAATCATTTTTGCACTTTCATTTAGTTCTTGCGCACGCAAAACTTTATTTAATACGGATGTCAGAAATAGAATCACTGCCAATAATATTCCACTCACTAAACTACAATACTATGTAGATCGTGATGTTGAACTGAAACGTGTACTCAGTAGTTCTGAAACAAAAGTCAGCTCAGGTGCTGTAGTTACCGAAAACGGGAAACAAGTACATATCATCAGATTGAAAAAGGGTACTCCAGGTGTTTGTACTCAAGTATCAGCAGATAGAATCTCAGTAGCTTTTGAAGAAGGAAATAATAAAAATTTAGTATTTGCTTTCCCAAGAGGTGGCACTTCTAAAAATGCTTATGTACTAGCTCCTCTTTCTGTTGATAAAAATAATTTTGGTACAGTGTCTTATAATGGTACTAGTTATTATGTAATGCCCGATGGAGTACGAGCAAGATTGAAAATAAAGAAAAGCTCCGATACTAAAGTAAAGGTAAAGAAGAGCACAATGAAAGGTAGAAAAGTGTAGTTATTTTTTATGAGAGTATTATTTTATGTACTTGGCTTTATAGCCTTTTGTATTTTTAGTTTTTTTCTAATAGGTGTTTTCATTCCGAAGACTCAATACGAAAATACTATTGTAGTTAATCGCTCGATTGATAAATGCTGGAAAGTATTTTCTGATGATACTTTGATATATGATTGGATGCCCGAACTTAAAAAAATTGAATACTTAAAAGGAGAAGATTTGCAAGCTGGTTCTGAGTTTAAAATGCATTTAGAAGAAGCCGGACAAATTTATACAATTACAGAAACCGTAAATGAAGTAAAAACAAATGAGTTGTATTCATTTACTTTAAATAACGAAGTTCTTACTAACAATGTGCAATTTCAATTTAAAGAAACTGCTCCTTATACCACTGAAATAAAGAGTATCAATTCAGTAGAAGCTAAAAACTGGTTTCTAAGTTCCCTTTTCATTTTTTTAAAATCAGAATTTAAAGAACAAGATCTTAAAACACTAAATAATTTTAAGAAACTTGTAGAGTCTGATAATATTTCTAAATAATTATATTAGATAAAATTATCTACAATTAATAAGATAATAATTTATAAGAACGTTTAAGTAATAAAAAATCTAAAATGAAAAAGTTATTCTTTATATCAGCATTAGTTTTAATATTCAGTAATTCATTTTCTCAAGGATTGAATTATGGAATAAAAGGTGGATATAACTACTCTACTATAAGAGCTGAAAACATTAATAATATCAACGGACAAAATGGTTTTCATGCAGGAGTATTTGCAAATCTTTCGGCCATATTAATTCAAGTACAACCTGAATTATTATTCTCTCAAAGAGGCTATGCAATTGAAAATGGTACTGATTTAAAAATGAATTATCTTGAATTACCTGTTTTATTGAAAGTCAAAGTCTTTCCTTTCATCACAGTTGATGCAGGTCCGCAGTATTCTATTCTTATCAATTCTATAGAAACCAGTGATCTCAATAACTTACCAGCTATGCCAACATTCGAGAAATCAGACCTCTCTGCAGTTATTGGCACCTCTTTCAACGTATGGAAAATTGGTGCATCTATCAGATACATTCACGGATTTAAAGAACTTGAGTCCTTGAATAAATCGAAGAACTCAATGTTTCAGCTAGCCTTGCAAATTAAGCTATAGGTCATAGGTCGTAAGTCTTATGTCATACGACTTTCGACATACGACCTATGACTTACGACATACGACTTATGACTTTCGACATATTTTAATGCAATCCCTTTCCCTATCTTTGTACTTAATACTTAATACTTAGTACAATCTTATGCAAATAACCAGCGCCGATGAGGCAGTTAAACAAATCAAATCAAACGATAGAGTATTTATTCATAGCGTAGCAGCAGCCCCTCAAACATTAATTAAAGCAATGTGTAATCGCAAAGATGAATTACACAATGTTAACATTGTACATCTTCATACTGAAGGTGAAGCTCCTTATGCAGCGCCAGAAATGGAAGGTCATTTTAAAGTTGATGCTTTCTTTATTGGTGCTAATGTTAGAAAAGCAGTAAACGATAATCGTGCAGATTTCATTCCGATTTTCTTATCAGAAGTACCCATGCTTTTTAGAAAAAATATCTTACCGATAGATGTTGCCCTAATTCATGTATCACCTCCTGATAGCCATGGCTATTGTAGCTTAGGCGTTTCTATTGATACTACATTGGCTGCTGTAGAAACTGCTAAAATTGTTATAGCACAAATAAATCATAACATGCCACGAACACATGGTGATGGTATGATACATCAATCAAAAATACATTTAGGAGTTGAATGCAATGATGAATTACCTGTTACTCACCCTAATCATATTGGCGAAATAGAAACCAATATTGGTAAAAATGTTGCAGAACTAGTTGAAGATGGTGCCTGTTTACAAATGGGTATAGGTGCGATACCAGATGCAGTGCTTTCTTGCTTAGGTAATCATAGAGATTTAGGTATACATACCGAAATGTTCTCTGATGGTTTAATCGGTTTGTTTGAAAAAGGTGCTATTACAGGTGCTAAAAAAACGATCGATAAAAATCAAATTGTATCAACCTTTGCTTACGGAAGTAAAAAAGTTTACGACTTCCTAAATGATAATCCGCTCGTAAAAATGCGCGATGTTTCATACGTCAATACTCCTTTAGTTATCTATAGAAATTCTAAAGTTACAGCCATTAATTCGGCATTAGAAATTGATTTAAGCGGACAAGTTTGTGCTGATTCGATAGGCAATAGAATGTATTCGGGTATAGGCGGACAAATGGATTTTATGCGTGCTGCTGCTATTTCAGATGGTGGTAAACCTATCATCGCTTTACCTTCTGTTACAAATAAAGGAGAATCTAAGATTGTGTTTAACTTAAAACCAGGTGCTGGGGTAGTTACAACACGCGGGCATGTACATTATGTAGTAACAGAATTTGGTGTTGCATATCTATTTGGTAAAAATTTAGAACAAAGAGCAAAAGCTTTGATTAATATTGCACATCCTGATCATCGAGAAAAATTAGAAAGAGAATATCACTCCAAATTCGAATAATAAATGAACAATCTCTCCTATTTAATATTTTATGTTTTAGCTTTTCTCGCTGAAATTATTGGAACTATAGGAGGTTTCGGCTCATCGTTATTTTTTGTGCCACTTGCTAATTTTTATTTCGACTTTCATACTGTACTTGGCATCACTGCAATGTTTCATTTGTTTAGCAATGCTTCAAAAATTAGTTTATTCAAAGAAGGATTAGATAAAAAATTAATAATCTGGATTGGTATACCTAGTGTAATATTTGTTATTGTAGGTGCAGTTCTAAGTAATTACTTAGACAACAAAAACGCAGAGCTTTATATAGGTCTCTTTTTAAGTTCATTCTCTATTTTAATATTAGCTCTCCCTAATATTAAACTCAAAGCAAATAGAAGTAATTCAATCGCTGGTGGTGCAGCCTCAGGATTATTAGCCGGATTACTAGGTACCGGTGGTGCAGTTCGAGGATTAACCATGGCTGCTTTTAATCTAGAGAAAGACGTTTTTATAGCTAGCTCAGCAGTAATAGATATGGCCGTTGATAGCAGTCGATTTATTGTATATTTAATTCAAGGCTATATGAAATGGAACTTCTTATATTATACACCCTTTCTTATAATTATAGCTTATGCTGGTTCATATATTGGCAAAAGAATTTTAAGTAAATTATCACAAGATTACTTTAGAAAAGCTAGTCTGATTTTAATTTTAATAACAGGTTTAGTATCATTGTTTCAAGCTTTCACAAAATAATTATATCAATCATGCAAATAAACAATACTGAATATGATGCAATAATTATTGGTGCAGGTGCCTGTGGCTTAATGACCGCAGTGCAAGCAGGCTATCTAGGCAAAAAAACACTTCTACTTGAACACAATGAAAAAGTAGGCGCTAAAATTCTTATCTCTGGTGGTGGAAGATGTAATTATACTAATATCTACACTTCAGAAAATAACTTTATATCAGAAAATGAACATTTTGTAAAGTCAGCTTTTACACAGTGGACAGTTCAAGATACCATTTCATTTTTTGAGAGTATGGGTATAGAGGGTAAAGAGAAAACACTCGGACAGTTATTCCCTACGAGTAATAAAGCAATTGATATAGTCAACGGATTTGAAACAATGCTTCATGATTTAAATCAAGATTATTTACTTCATGCTCAAGTTGTGAATATTACTCATACACCAAATGATAAAACTCGTTTTGTAGTAGAGTTTAATCATGCTGGTAAACTTAATATCATAAAAACTAATTCAGTAGTTATTGCTACAGGTGGATTACCAATACCAAAAATGGGTGCCACAGATTTTGCTTTTAATATTGCCAAGCAATTCGATTTGAGAATTACAAAAACAGCTCCGGCATTGGTTCCATTGGTAATCGGACATAAAGAAAGAGATTGGTATACACAAATGAGTGGTGTAAGTTTAAATGCTGTAGTTAGCTATGAAATCGAAAAAGATAAACCCATTTCTTTCGAAGAAAATATTTTGTTTACCCATTGGGGCTTAAGCGGTCCGGCAATTCTACAAATCTCCTCTTACTGGCGAATGCCTAATTCTATTTATATAAATTTTTTACCAGATAATTCTATTTTAAAAGAACTTCAAACACTTAGAAATGAAAGTGGCTCGAAGCTACTAGGTAGTATATTGAAAAATCATTTACCCAACAAACTAGTAGAATCTTTCTCTTCATTATTACCACTCGATAAAAAATTAGCAAGCATAAGTAATAAAGAAATAGAATTATGTGCTCAACTTATTCATTCGTTCGAAGTAATCCCGGCAGGAGATAAAGGTTATGAAAAAGCTGAAGTTATGCGCGGTGGTATTGATACCAATGAACTCTCTTCTAAAACACTTGAATGCAAAAAAGTGGAGGGCTTGTTTTTCGGTGGTGAATGTGTTGATGTTACTGGTTGGTTAGGTGGCTATAACTTCCAATGGGCTTGGGCTTGTGGCTATGTTATCGCTCAAAATATATAAAGATTAAATTATTCGTTTATCGAAATCAATCTCTTCAACTAATTCTAATTTCACTTTTTTCTCAAAATCTTTATGTCGAGTATTTATCACATAATTATACTCTTGTGGTATTACTACGGATGGTACTTTCAAAATTAATTTATCAAATTTTTTATACCATTCTGATCCGATTTTCTGCTCTTGTGAATATGCTTCAATACCTTGCCAATTCTTCCCAAGCTTCTCAATCTTTACCTCTTCTATATCTTTCTCCGTAATATTTAACTTAATCTCTAATAATCTAAACCCTTGTCCTAAATCAATTCCACTTCTATGAACTAACAACTCTAACATCGCTAATGCCCTCGAACTACTTGTATAAATTACATACTCCTCATCTTTATTCCATCTGTTCGAAAAGCCAGATGCTATTAGCTTCTTTGAATACTCAAGCTTGCGAATATTGTAAACTACCATCTTTATACGTTGTCACCAAATTCAATGGCAGTTAAACGCCTATCAATAAATTGTATACCAGTTGCTGTATTTAAAAAATCTAATGGCTGCTTATTACCTAATAATATATTTTTAGATTTTAACCATTCTTCGAATTTATCAGATGTGTTAAACACATATATACCATGCTTATATAATGCTAATAACAAAACGATTTGTTCTTTGGTGTTATCTTTTAAATCTACTACAGACCTTGTTTTATAATTATGCATGGTTCTTGTTGTTATGTTCAACCATTTTGAAAGTACGGTATCATTCAAACCTATTATTGAATCTAAGTACTTGAAAAAATTCAAATCAATTTTTACCGTATTAATATAATTGTAAACAGCTGATACATCATTTACTAATGGTAATTCATCTATTTCAATTTTATATTTCTTCTTAGCTATTGTTGCCATTACTCTATTCTTAATACACCAAATTTAAGTATTTTTTCTTAATCTAAAAAGAATTTTTTCTAAATTGTACAATTCAGCCTTTATTCCTATTTTTGAGCATGGAATTGAGCCTAGAGCTTTCTGAGTTTGGTAAAATATTGGTCTTCATGATCTTAGGAATATCATTTATTCTTCTAGGTTATGCTGTAAATGCTATCATCAAAAAACCTGTACCTAACCCCATTAAAAATGACACCTACGAATGTGGCGAGATTTCAGAATCTCCTTCTCGTATACCATTCAACATGCGATTTTATATCATCGCAATTATCTTTTTATTATTCGATGTTGAATTAGTATTCTTATTTCCTTGGTCTACGATTTTTGCGGATGTCGAGATATTAAAAACTATTCCACAATGGGGATTGTTTAATCTAATAGAAATGTTTGTGTTTATCGCCTTACTTTTGTTAGGCCTTGCATATGTATGGGTAAAAGGAGATTTAGAATGGCTTCGTCCGAAAGTTCATATACCTATCTCTAACGCTAACATCCCCCTAAACTTATACGAAAACATCAATCAAAAAAAATATACAGTAAAAGAATTTGTTATCGAAGAACCTGTGAAAACAGAAGAATCAACTACAATAAATACTGAAACAAAAACAACAACTGCACCTGCTGGTATGGTGAGAAGACCACCATTTAGAACTGCAGTTAAAAAAGAGACGAATGAGTAATATTCAACATAAACTAGAAAAAGAAGGAGTTGTTATTACCAAGCTTGAAAATTTATTAAGCTGGGCTCGCCTTTCTTCTATGTGGCCAATGGGATTCGGATTAGCTTGTTGTGCGATTGAATTCATGGATACTCAATCAGGTAATTATGACTTAGAACGTTTTGGCATTTTCCCTCGCCCCTCACCACGTCATTCTGATGTGATGATTGTGGCGGGTACCGTTACTTTTAAAATGGCTGAACGAATCAAAACACTATACGAACAAATGCCTGAACCACGATATGTGATTTCAATGGGTTCTTGCTCAAATTGCGGCGGACCATACTGGCAACATGGTTATCATGTGGTAAAAGGCGTTGATCAAATTGTTCCGGTTGATGTGTACATTCAAGGATGTCCGCCTAGACCCGAAGCCCTCATCGGCGGATTATTAGAATTACAAAAGATTATTAAAAAAGAACATATTTTATAATGAAAACATTTTACGGCGATTTAAAAGTAGGCATATTAGGTGGCGGACAATTAGGTAGAATGTGGATTCAGAATGCTTTGAACTACAACGTAACTTGTCATGTTATTGACCCTGATGCGCATGCGCCTTGTAAAAATATATGTGATCATTTTCAACAAGGTGATATTACTGATTTTGATACTGTGTATAATTTCGGACAAGCAGTAGATTTAATAACTATTGAAATTGAAAAGGTAAATGTTGAAGCATTAGAAAAATTAGAACAAGAAGGTAAGATGGTATTCCCACAACCATCTGTTTTAAAGATGATACGTGATAAAGGCATTCAAAAGCAATGGATGAAAGATCATCAAATACCTACTTCAGATTTTTTATTGATCGATAACAAATCAGAATTAGAAAAAACAAATTGGTCAATGCCTTATGTTCAAAAATCACGTAAAGATGGATATGATGGTAAGGGTGTTCAAATAATTAGATCTAAAGAAGATTTAAATTTAGCTTTTGAAAAAGATTTTTTAATTGAGCGAATGGTAGATTTTGAAAAAGAAATATCTGTAATTGTTGCGCGTAATAAAAATGGAGAAGTAAAATGTTTTCCATTAGTTGAAATGGATTTTCACCCTACAGCAAACCTTGTAGAGTTTTTAATATCACCTGCAGAAGTAAGTAATTACACTGAAATGAAAGCAGAGAATATAGCTATAGATATTGCTGAGAAATTAGAATTAGTCGGATTGTTAGCTGTAGAAATGTTCTTGACAAAAGATGGTAACATCTTAGTAAATGAAATGGCTCCTCGTCCGCATAACTCAGGCCACCAAACCATTGAAGGTAACATCACCTCTCAATTTGACCAGCACCTTAGAGCAATATTCAATCAGCCTTTAGGTGATACTTCCTCAAAGTACACATCCGTAATGGTAAATATATTAGGAGAAGAATCTTATACAGGAGATGCAATTTATCAAGGCATGGAAGAGCTACTTGAACTTTCAGGAGTTTACGTGCATTTATATGGCAAGAAGATTACTAAACCATTTCGTAAAATGGGACATGTAACTGTTGTAGATGATAATAGAGAAGAAGCTATACGAAAAGCGAAATTTGTAAAAAACACATTAAAAGTTATTGCATAAAAACTAAAAATATATCTTTACATCATGCAAGCAAAAGTTGGTATCATCATGGGTTCAGAGTCTGACCTTCCAGTAATGGAAGAAGCAGCATCAGTTTTAAATGAATTAGGAATAGTTTACGAGTTGACTGTTGTGTCGGCACATAGAACACCTGATAGAATGTTCGATTATGCTAAAACAGCAAGAGCGCGTGGCTTGCAAGTAATTATTGCTGGTGCAGGTGGTGCAGCCCATTTACCAGGCATGGTAGCATCTTTAACATCATTACCAGTAATTGGCGTACCTGTTAAATCTTCTAATTCTATTGATGGTTGGG
Organism: Sphingobacterium thalpophilum; assembly: GCA_943372195.1. Classification (GTDB taxonomy): domain Bacteria; phylum Bacteroidota; class Bacteroidia; order Sphingobacteriales; family Sphingobacteriaceae; genus JAEYZM01. Next base: position 14,465 of record CALRXS010000020.1, on the reverse strand, counting down.
ATTCAGTATTGTCAATTTTGCAAATGCCAGGTGGTATACCAGTTGCAACTGTTGCGTTAAACGGATCAAAAAATGCAGGTATTCTAGCAGCACAGATTTTAGGTGCGTCTGATTTAGACATCGCACAAAAAGTTGATGACTATAAAGAAGCTTTAAAAAATAAAATTGAAAAATCAGCAGAACATTTGAAAGGCTTAGGTTACCCTAGTTCATTTTAATTCCATTGTGGGTTCTCAGGGAAGTTAGCAATATGTGCATATTTCTGACCTAGAGATTTTACAGCATCTTTCCAAAAATCATTGTGATCATCATTGAACACTAACTCACTTTGAGTTGATGCTACTATCCATGAGTTCTGATCTATCTCATCCTCTAATTGTCCGTGTTCCCAACCCGAATACCCCAAGAAAAACTTTACATCATTAATGCTTACTAATCCTAAGTTTATTTTAACCCTTAGTATCTCAAAATCCCCTCCCCAAAAAAGTCCGTTCTCTATCTCTACCCCTCCATCTATCAAATGCGGAATTCTATGTATAAAATGTAAAGTATCCGTTTGCACAGGTCCGCCTATTCGAATTCTCGCATCAAACATCGGAAAACCAGGTATTATATCAGGCACTGTAACTTCTGTCTCTTGATTCAATACAAACCCTACTGTGCCTTGCAATGAATGTTCAACGACTAATACCACAGACCTCCTAAAATGAGGATCCATCATAAATGGTTCAGAAATTAATATTTTTCCTGCTTCTGGGCGTATTTTGCTCAACATTTTTTTGGTATCTTTACGAAGATTAACAATTGAATATAATAATTCTAATTTTAAATCCAAAATTTATTCGGATGTCTGATACATCACAAGATTCACTCGTAATAGCAATTAAATCACACTTTGGAGAACAATCATTATCTGCCCTTCAAGATAATATAGATTACGAAGATCTTCGATCTGCTTTAGCAGCGTATATAAAATCTCTTATGAATGAGAACAAAGCTTATTTATATGCGTCTTTATATAGAATAGATGTTTCAGAAAAAGATGTAAGATTAGCACTTACTCAAAACATACCAGAGTTCTTGTTAGCAGAGATGATATTAAAAAAATTGAAAGAAAAATTATACTGGAGAAATAAATACAAAACGAATGACAAAATTGACTAAACAAGATATAGAAAGCTTAAGAGTAGACTATGCTAAACATAGTTTATCTGAGAAAGAAGTAGATCAAAATCCTTTTACACAATTTGACTTATGGTTTCATGAAGCAGTGAAAACAGAAGTGATGGAACCTAATGCAATGACTTTAGCAACTGCTACTAAAGATGGTATACCATCGGCAAGAATTGTATTATTAAAAGGATACGATGATAAAGGTTTTTCATTTTACACCAACTACTTAAGTAGAAAAGGCAGAGAACTTGCTAAAAATCCTCATGCTGCATTAGTATTCTTTTGGCCAGAACTTCAACGTCAAGTGAGAATCGAAGGCATACTTCAAAAATTAAGTAAAGAAGTGTCTGAAGAATATTTTAACGCTCGCCCATTTGAAAGCAGAATTGGTGCAATAAGTTCACCACAAAGTCAAGTGATACCCAATCGCGAAAGCTTAGAAGTAGTTTTCAAAAATATGGATGAGAAATATAAAGGTAAACACGTACCTAAGCCATCACATTGGGGCGGCTATGTTTTGCAACCTGTTGCTATTGAGTTTTGGCAAGGTAGACCTAGCAGATTACACGATCGTGTGAAATATGCATTAATGGAAAAAGGTAAATGGAAAATTGAAAGATTAGCTCCATAATTAAATGACATTCGAAGAAATAAAAAATAAAATTATTGATCGTTTTTCTTCTACTATTATTTTAGAAGAAAACGCTCAAACTTTACAACCATCCTTAACTATTGACAAAAATCAACTCGTTGAACTTTGTGAATTTTTACGCGATGATAAAGAACTCTATTTTGATTTTCTTGCTTGCCTCTCTGGTATTGATTACTCTAAAGAACATAAACATTTAACAGTCGTTTATCATCTATATTCATTAATATTTGAACATGGTATTGTTTTAAAAATCAATACTTCAATCGATAGAGATGCTAATATAGTTGAATCAGTACCTACTGTTTCAAATGTATGGCGTACTGCCGAATGGCATGAGCGTGAAGCATATGATTTCTACGGTATACCTTTCGAAAATCACCCCGACTTAAGAAGAATCTTATGCCCCGATGATTGGCATGGTCACCCACTTAGAAAAGATTATGAACCTGCAGAATATTACAAAGGATTAAAAATTAAGTTTGATCGAAATGAGTAATTATAAAACAGATTTATCAAGCTTAAAAAATGAAGAGATGGTACTCAATATGGGTCCGCAACATCCTTCAACACATGGCGTACTTCGTTTAGAACTAGTGACCGATGGTGAGATCGTCAAAGAATGTATCCCTCATATTGGCTACTTACACCGTTGCTTTGAAAAGCATGCTGAAAATTTAAGCTTTCAACAAACGATCCCTTTTGTTGATCGTCTCGACTATTTAACATCGATGAACAACGATCATATTTTTGTGATGGGCGTTGAAAAAATGATGGGCATCGATAAAGATATTCCAAAAAGAGTTGAATACATCAGAGTGCTCGTATCTGAATTAAATCGTATTGCATCACATTTAATTGCTATTGGTACTTATGGAATGGACATTGGTGCAGTTACACCATTTTTCTGGTGTTTCAGAGATCGTGAACATATTTTAAATTTATTAGAATGGGCATCAGGTGCACGTTTATTGTATAATTATATTTGGGTAGGCGGATTGTTTTTTGATTTACCAGTTGGCTTCGAACAAAAATGTTCAGAGTTCATTGGATACTTCAAACCTAAAATGCGTGAGTTAGATGAATTACTAACTAACAATAAAATCTTCATCGACCGTACAAAAAATGTTGGAGTACTACCTTTAGATGTAGCCATAAACTTCGGATGTACAGGACCTATGTTAAGAGGTTCTGGCTTGAAGTGGGATCTTCGTAGGGTTGATGGTTATTCTGTTTACCCAGAACTCGAATTTGAAATACCAAAAGGTGAAGGTATAATGGGAACTGTAGGCGATTGTTGGGATCGATACTATGTTCGAGTACAAGAAGTATATGAATCAATAAAAATTATTGAGCAGTGTATCGAAAAATTAGAAGGGCCATTAAAGCGAAATCCAGATTTTGACCCTAGAGCTAAAATGCCCAAAAAGACTATTCCAAAAGCTCAAGAATTCTATATAAGAGGTGAAAGTCCGAAAGGTGAACTCGGCTTCTTCTTTGTTACCGATGGCAAGTCTGACAAACCGATAAGATGTAAAGCAAGAAGTGGTAGTTTCTCGAATCTGTCTGTAATTTCTGAAATTGCTAAAGGTTGTATGATTGCCGACATTGTGGCTATCATAGGATCAATTGATATTGTATTGGGCGAAGTAGATCGTTAAGCAAACAAAATATTATGCTTATTCATCATCTGAAGTAATTGCTCAGATTTAAAAGGCTTATCTAAAGAATCATCCATACCTGCCTCACGATAAAGTGTCTCATCATCATCAAATGAGCCCGCTGATATTGCAAATATTTTAGGTCTATTATTGCCATATAACTTTACAATTTCTTTGGTAGCATTTAGGCCATTCATTTGTGGCATTTGAAGATCCATCAAAATCAAATCATATTTATTGGGTTGATTTTCTAAAAGACTTAATACTTCGAATCCGTTTGATACAATTTCTACTTTCATACCAATTTTCTCTACGATTTTACGCATGAGTAATTGATTTACTAAATTGTCTTCAGCTATAAGAATATGGACATCAGAAAGAGATTTCAGAGTTTCCATTGTTGTTGTTGTAAAAATGTTGTTTGTTGTTAAGCAAATATAGTAATTTTATACAAATTTTATACAATGATAAGAGCTGCAAACATCAATGACTTAAACAGCATTGTTGAAATCTACAACCAAACTATTCCTTTAAAAAATGTTACAGCCGATACTAAAGCTATCACCGTAGAAAGTAGAATAGATTGGTTTCATCAATTTAATAATGAAAGACCCTTATGGGTTTATGAAAAAGATCAAAAAGTGGTCGCTTGGTTAAGTATTAGAAGTTTTTATGGTAGACCTGCTTATCAATATACTGTTGAAATCGGATTATATATTGATGAAAATAATCGTCAAAAAGGCTTAGGTGCAGAAATGTTATTATATGCTATTAATGAATGTAGAAAAATTGGTATAAAAACTATTCTTGCATTTATATTCAGCAATAACCTACTTAGCTTAAAATTCTTCTCGAAATACGGATTTGTTGATTATGGTAATTTACCTGAAGTAGCTGAGATAGAAAACGAAAAAATTGATTTAGTCATCATGGGAATTAAATTATAAAAAAGCCCCAGTACGAATACTGGGGCCTCTAACCTAAACCTAAACTAATATAAAAAGTACTAAAACTTATTACTCTTCTAACGCCATTTCTTCAGTATTATTTTTCTTGAACCACTTTTGTTTCAAATTAGTTACCAATAAATACATTACCGGTACTAATATCAATGTCAAGAATGTAGCAAAAATTAATCCGAAAATCATTGTCCACGACAAAGGCCCCCAGAATGCTACGTTATCACCACCAAAGTAGATATGCGGATTGAATTCTGAGAATAATAATGCGAAGTCAATGTTTAAACCAACTGCCAATGGAATCAATCCTAGGATTGTAGCTAAGGCTGTTAACAATACCGGTGTCATACGAGTTCTACCTGCTTCAAGTACTGCATTGTAAGCTGACATGCCTTGCGACATCATTAAGTCGGCAAACTCTACTAGTAGAATACCATTTCGCACCACTATACCAGCTAATGCAATAATACCAACACCCATCATAACCATTGACATAGTCATTTTGAAAATGGTAATACCCAATAATACTCCAATTATACTGAAGAATATTTCACTTAATATAATGATTGGTTTACCAATAGAGTTAAACTGAGTTACAAGAATTATTAATATTAATCCGAATGATACCATCAATGCTAATCCCAAAAACTTAACCGTTTCTAATTGCTCTTCTTGTTCACCTGCCATTTTAATATTCACTCCAGCTGGTGCATTGAAATCATTAATTTCTCTTTGAATGTTTGCAACAACTTCATTCGGATTATAAGCACCTAATACGTTTGATGATAAAATGATGATACGTTTTTGTTGCTTACGTTTAATACCACCGTATGTATTTACATACTTTACATCAGCAAATGATGACATAGGTACCTGACGAATCATTCCGCCCATACCCATATCTCTGTAAGTGACGTTCATATTTCTAAGAACTTCTAAATTATTTCTTTGCTCTTCTTTTGCACGTAAATTAATTTCATAATCATCTTTATCATCTCTGAATTTAGAAACTTCTTTACCATATAAAGCAGTTCTTAATTCCATCGCAACTTGACCTGATGAAATACCTTCTCTATTTGCTCTCTCACGATCGATATCGAAAATAATTTCTGGTTTATTGTTTTGAAAATCTGATTTCAATTCTTCAATGCCTGCAATATTTCTATTGTCAATGAATTTCTTTAATCGTACAGATGTTGAAACTAATGAATCTAAATTATCACCAGTGATTTCGATAGAAATAGGTTTTGCGGTAGGCGGACCACTTTGTTCTTTGGTAACAGAAATCTCTGCACCAGGTATACCTTTCACAGCTTCTCTAATCTTATCTAAATACTCAGATGTTTTCACACCATTACGTTTACCAAACTCTACAAATGCAACAGACACTTTCCCTTTATTAGTATACTTACCTTGATCTTCATCTTGAGGGTCAGTTACACCAACTGTTACGTTAGAGATAATTGATGATACAACTGGGTTGTCTTTTCCTACTACTTTAGTAACTTTCTCTTCTACTTCTTTAATTACTTCATTAGTATATTCTTGATCTGTACCTACTGGTAAGCTTACATATACGTACACAAAATTCGGATCGCCTTCTGGGAAGAATACAAACTTTGGTGTTCTCACTGACATGAATAAGATTGTGAAAATAAATAAACCTAGAGTGCTAAATAGCATCGTCCATGGTCTATGCAATGCATACTCTAATTTCTTTGCATACCAATTTTGAAATCTAGGCCAAGCACTTGTTTGAAACTTTAGTACCCATCCTTCTAAATAAAAATGATTTAAAAGATAAAGTAATGTTAACACAATTATAAAGTTTCCTAAACCGAATGCAATTAAATATCCAATCACTGCAATCACAGCCATTCTGATCACATTCTTTTTAACCTTTTTATCAAATGTAGGTTTATGATGCGCGTCAGTATTGTGTGGCTTCATGAAATCAACGGCAAAAACCGGATTGATAATGTAAGCTACCAAAAGCGATGCTAATAAAGTAATGATTAAGGTTACAGGTAAATAGAACATAAACTTACCAATGATACCTGGCCAGAATAATAATGGTACGAAAGGTGCTAAGGTTGTTAAGGTACCTGATAACACTGGCAAGAATACTTCACCAGTAGCTTTTTTCGCAGCAGTTTTAATTGGCACTTTACCATTATCAAAAATACGATGAGTATTTTCAATAACCACAATCGCATCATCTACTACAATACCCAAACCTAATAAGAACGAGAACAATACAATCATGTTCATCGTAAAACTAAATCCGAATACACCACCCAATGCAGGCATTGCAATAAATGCAACCGCCATTGATAATGGAACTGATAATGCAACGAATATTGCATTGGTCACTCCCATGAAAAACATCAAGATGATGGTAACCAATACGAAGCCGATGATAATTGTATTTATCAAATCGTGTAAGGTTACACGAGTTTGATCAGATTGATCACCTGTAATTTTAACCTCTAAGCCCTTCGGAAATTCGTTCGCCTTCATCTCTTTCACAATCTCACGAATCTTATCTGATGCTTCAATTAAGTTTTCTCCAGAGCGCTTTTTTACGTTTAATGTAATAACGTTTTTACCATATAAACGAGCATAACTTTCTTGCTCTTTAAAGGCATCAACTACCTCTGCAATATCTTTCAAATAAACTGATCCGCCTGTTGGAGTTTTAACAATAGTGTTAGAAATATCTAATGCATCTGGGTATTCTTTTTTAATATTTAATGTTCTACGAACACCATCAATTTTAATAGTACCACCTGATGCTGAAATATTTTCATAGCCAATTGCTCTTTCTATATCTCCAAAAGAAATCTGTGCAGCATTCATCTTATTCAAGTCAACGTTGATTTGAATTTCTTGCTCTAATGCACCTACGATATCAATACCTGAAATCTCTTTCATGCCCTCTACTCTATCTTTCAACATATCGGCATATTCTTTTAACTTTTTCAAGTCATAATCGCCCGATATGTTTAGAAATAAAATCGGCAAATCTGATAGGTTAATATCTTGAATATTCGGATCCGAAGGAAGGTTTGAAGGCAAATCAGTCTTAGCCTTATCTACCGCATCTTTAACTCTCTGCTTAGCATCTTTAATATCTATATTAGTATTAAACTCCGCTACTATTACTGAATAATCTTGATATGAATTCGAAGTCACTTTCTTTAATCCAGTCGTCGACTTCAATTGTTTTTCAATCTGTTTGGTTACCAAATTCTCCATATTCTCTGGTGAAGTACCAGGGTAAACTGTAGAGATAAAAATTTTCGGAATAGTAATCTCCGGGAAATTTTCTTTCGGCAAATTTTGATAGGCAAAGAAACCTATAACAGATAACAAGACTGTGATTACATAAATCGAAGTCTTATTATCGATGGCCCAACTCGAGGGCTTAAATTCTTTAAATTTATCTTTCATACGATGAATTTTTTAGACTTCTTATTTTTTAATTAAATCACCTTCATTTAAATCTTGGTAACCTAGTGTGATGATTTGATCACCAGATTTGATACCACTTATAACTTCTGCAGTACCTTTATAAATTTTACCAATTACAATTGCGTTTTTCTTAGCAACCATTTTACCATTTTCCATTTGTGCTATATAAACGTATGCACCGCTTTGGTCATTTTGAACAATGTTCATAGGTACTGTGATTGCATTTGATGCTTTGTAATCTACAATCTTCAATACTGATAACATATTAGGTCTGTATTCGCTTTTCCCTTCTAATTTCACCTCTACTTTGAAGGTTCTGCTAACTGGATTGATTGTTCTAGCAGCGAAGTTTAACTTGGTAGAAATCTCTTTATTTAAATCAGGGAAATTTACAATCACTTGATCACCTGTCCCTACTGTGTTTAAATATGTTTCAGCTAATTCACCTGTAGCTTTTAATTTATTAAAGTTTACTACTCTAAATGCAGGTTTCATATTTGAAGCAATCTCTCCAACTTTAATATCTGCTAAATCCACTACACCATCGATTGTTGATTTTATCAATGTCATATCTAATTGCTCTTTAGCAGTTGATAATGCTTTTTCTAATGATTCTTTATTAGACTTTGCTTGTAAGAATTGTACTTCAGTACCTATCTTTTGATCCCAAAGATTTTTTTGTTTATTGTATAAAGTTGTTGCAAAATCAAGACGAACGTTTAACTCATCAATTGATTTACGAATAATAGCATCATCTATCGTTGCTAATACTTGTCCTTTTTTTACTTGATCACCTACATCAGCCATAACACTAGTAACTGTACCCATTGCTTTAGGTAAAATATTAATATTTTGGTCAGACTCCACTCTACCTTGAACTTCTACATAATGAACAAAGTCAGCAGCCACAACTGTATCGATGTTTACAAATTTTACTTTTTGATTTCCTTCCGGATTCTCTTTAGCAATTTCTGCTTCTAGTTTTGCTATTTTATCATTTAATGCAGCGTGCTCTTTCTTTAATTTATCTAGTTCTGCTTTTTTATCTGAACCAGCATTTTCACCACATGCAGCTAATACTGATGCAATGCTTAATAAGATCAAAATTCGTTTCATATATTTTGGATGTGTAATTTATATTATTGGATATTTCCCTTTGATTTTTCTAATTCTATTTTTGCAACTAATGCATTAAATAAAGCGTTGATATAATTTGTCTCTGCTTCTTTTAAAGATGTTTGTGCTGTAACTACTTCTAAACTCGAACCAACACCTTGCTCATATTTAGCTTTAGAAACTCTTAAAATTTCTGATGCTAACTCCATATTTTTGCGTTGATTGTTTAATGAGTTTACACTATTATTGAATGTAACATTGGCGCTTTTACCTTCTAAACTCAATGCATTCTCAAGATTTTTTAAATCATTTTTACTTTTCTCTAAATTTAATTTAGCCTGCTTTGTTTGATAATATTTTTTACCTGAGCCTAATATTGGTACGTTTAATTGTAAACCGATAATTGAAGTAGGATAAAATACGTCTGTCAAATCACTGAATTCATTACTCAAACCATTTCTAGAAAAACTGCCAAAAGCAACTAAGCTTGGTGCTCTGTTAACAATATTTCTTTTATAGTCTAATTCATTTAATCTCATTTGAGTTTTTAATAGTTGAAACTCTACTCTTGCCTCAAGATTTACACTTTCTTCTGTATTCAAATTTTGTTGAAGCACTACATCTTCTAATTTATCTTTTAACTCCAATTTAGAAGCTATTGGCATTCCCATTTGAAATTTCAATAATACTTTGCTTAAATCTACTATTCTACTAATATTCTCACGCTCAGTAACAAGATTATTGTATAAAACATTTAATCTATCTATGTCAATTTTCTCTACAAAGCCTTGATCATAATAAGCTTTAGTATCATCTAAAGTTTTTTTCAACTGTACTATATTCGCGTCTAATAATTCAATGTTCTTCTGTGCAACTAATACATTATAATACGCTTTAGAAACATTTACTTGTGTTTCTATTTTAGTACGCTTTAATGCTTTTATAGATAAATCTTTGTATACACTCGCTGCTTTCAATCCTAATAAATAATTACCATCAAATATTAATTGAGAAATATCTATACCATAACTCATATTAAAATTTGTACCGAACTGAACTGGCGTTGATCCAAATGAAGTTGGCATTTGAATTGGATTACCATTTCCATCTGTAACACCTTCCTTTACTAAGGTTCCATAAACTGCAGGTGAAATAAAATCTGGTAATACCTGTGTAGGTATATCTAAGAAATTCTGAATAGATGCCTTACCATCAATTTGTGGTAATCCGATCGCAACAGTCTCCCTAACCTTTTGCTTTGCTATCTCTTTATCGAGTTCAGCATTCTTAATGTTTACTTGATTGCTCATTGCATATTCAACGGCCTCTTGTAATGTAAATTGAAACGACTCTTGTGCATTTGTTTTAATGCTTATGAGCGTTACCAATAATAGGATGTATATTATTTTGGGCTTCATATATATTATGTAAATTCTAATTTTCTTCTTTAATATTTTTATATTGACTAATTACCTTATAGCCTTTTGATGATAATAGACCATATAAAAAATGCTCTGTTAATTCAATCATTACTTTATCAAATCTATACTCAGTAGATGGAAATACATCGTAGTTAAAAGTCATATCAACTTGCTCTAATCTCATCTTTGATATAATATCTATATCGATATCTTTTCTGTATAAATCCTCCGACATTCCCCTATCTATATTGTCTTTTATCTTCGATAAAATCTCTTGATTTCTAAAATGTCTGAATTTTTGCCATGCATTCGGATGATACTTCTGGAGGTCGTAGAACATGATCGGATTAAAGCTCTGAATCATTCTTGACACTTGATTGTTTACTTGTAGTAATTCATCAATAGCATCTTTAGCAGCTATACCACAACATAAATCCATTTGCTCCATATGTCTTCTGATGTTCATTTTTACCACTTCTACCACTAACTCTTCTTTGTCGGGGTAATGTTGATAAATGGTCTTCTTTGAAACCCCCAATTGCTTGGCAATATCATCCATGGTAATGCTCCTTATTCCGTGTCTACGGAACATTTCATCGCCTTTTAATAATATTCTTTCCTGGATTTCCACTGTATTATACTAATTATGGTCGCAAAACTATAGAAACTTTCGAGATTAACAAAGTTTCCATAGTGTTGTTTTTGAATATTGCAGAAATGTTACAAAAGTTAGAAACCAACAAAAAATCATAAAAACATAAATGATTATCATAAGAAACATTAATATAACATTTACAACATTCTATTGTAGTAATATTAGGACAAGCCAACATTGGCATATGGCGACAAATCATTTAGAAACGATAAAAAAGGAGCATTAGCATATTTTATAGGTGGAGACCCTGATTATCCTAATGATAAAGGTTTTGCACTAAAACCTTGGTTAAAAGCTCGCTATGATAATTCACGAGAAAAAAATGAAGTTATTCAAATATATGGTTCTATAGCTATCACAATGGGTAATGTTTGGGTGACAGGTAAAGATGGTAAAGAAGTAATAGTTGATAAAACTTGGGTTTTCAAAAAAGGGAGAGACGGGAAATTGAGAATAATCGTTCACAAATCTGCTCTACCTTTTTCACCAATTAATTAATATATTAATGGGTTGAACAATTGTTCAACCCTATTTTTTAATAAAATGAGAAAAAAAATCTTATATTTTTTTGTTTCTGTAATTTTTACAAGTACCTCGTTAAATGCTCAAAATACAAGGATTATCAATAAGAATTCAATCGGTTGGTATAATTATTTTGGAACATTTAAACTGACTGAAAAATTCGGTATACATACAGAATATCAATTTCGTAGAAATGAAATAATCACAGATTGGCAACAAAGTCTATTACGCGTTGGTATTAACTATCAACTAAACACTAAAGTACAATTAAGGCTAGGTTATGCTTTAATAGAGACTTTCCCTTATGGAGAAATTCCAATAAACAGTATGGGTAAAGACTTTACAGAACATCGTCTATTTCAAATGGCAACTATCACCGACAATGTTTCAGTAGTTGATTTATCACATCGATTTATGCTCGAACAACGATGGGTAGGACGATATTCAAACCCAAACTTGACATCTGAAGATGAGTATCCATTATCGAATAGATTTAGATACATGTTCCGCTTACAAATACCATTAAATGGCAAAGTAATTAAAGACAAAACACCTTATATCGCTATATATGATGAAATATTTATAGGATTTGGTAAGAATGTAAATGAAAATGTATTTGATCAAAATAGACTAGGTATTTTGTTAGGTTACCGATTCAATCCTTCTATTAGAATCGAAGCTGGATATTTAAACCAGATACTACAACTTGGGCGAGAGCTAAACAATAGCAATGTATTTCAATACAACAACGGATTGATTATAAATGCTAATTTCAATATTGATTTGACCAATAAATAAGAAATAAAAAAAGCCCCAACGTCTGTTGAGGCTTGTACTCGGGGCGGGAATCGAACCCGCACGACCTGTAAGGGTCACAGGATTTTAAGTCCTGCGTGTCTACCAGTTCCACCACCCGAGCCTATTAAAAAAAAATTCTCTCTTTCGAGAGCTAATTTTTAAAGAGCGAAAGACGAGGTTCGAACTCGCGACCCCGACCTTGGCAAGGTCGTGCTCTACCAACTGAGCTACTTTCGCTTGGTATCTTTATTACTGGACTGCAAATATAGAGTTTTTGATACTGCTGTCAAGGAAAATTTTCAAAAAAATTAATTATTGCTGAATATCAGCTTAATAATTTCATAATTTATATTTCAATGCTCATTGTATCGTATGCCAGGCTTATACCAGCTGGTAATTCAGAGCAAACCTCTTCATGTAAACCTAATTGATGTGATATATGAGTGAAGAATGTTTGAGGCACGTTTAACTTCTGCGCCAATGCTACAGCTTCGTCTAAAGTAAAGTGAGAAATATGATCTTCTCTTCTCAAAGCGTTTAATACCAATACTTTCGAGCCTTTAATCTTTTCAAGCTCTTCATCAGATATCGTCTTAGCATCGGTTATATAGCTAAAATCACCAATTCTAAATCCGTATACTGGTAATTTATAATGCATAACTCTAATTGGAATTATATCTACTCCTTGTATGTGCATTGTTTCATTGCTGATATTATGCATTACAACTCTAGGTATACCCGGATAATGAATGCCTGAAAATATATAAGAGAATTCATTCTTTAAGGCATGCTGTACTCTTTCTTCTGCATACACATCTATTTCTCTATCATGCTTAAAATTGAATGCTCGAACATCATCTAAGCCAGCTACATGATCTTTATGTTCATGTGTAAATAAAATAGCATCTAATTGTTGAACTTTTTCGCGTAACATTTGGTAGCGAAAATCTGGACCAGAATCAATGACGAAAACTTTACCTTGGTGCTCTATCATCACCGAAGTACGCAGTCTGTTATTTCTAACATCCGAAGAAGTACAAACTTTACAATGACAAGCTATAACGGGTACCCCTTGTGATGTGCCTGTACCCAGAAATGTTATTTTCAATTTTCTTTTAATGAAATTAGGTTTTGAAATAGTTTCACTTGATTCTCATCCCATTGATCGTCGTTTACTTCTATCTCTCTTAATATTTCAATCAATGCTGCAATCTTCACATCTAATGTCGCAAATTTATTTACCACAACAACCTTATTGGTCAATATTGTACAAGAGCCAGGCTTAAAATTACCTTTCTCATATCTAATTTTATATTGTTGTGCTTTGAATAAATCTTCAATCTTATCTAATGTACCTTGCGTCAGCTTCATGATCTTTATCTTAAATCTACTACTTCTACCCCTGGGTATTTCTTTGCATCAAAAGTAAATGTACTTGCATTCAATGCCGGGTTTGCTGCAAATGCTTTTATGGCATATGTGTATCTATTACCGTTCTTATCGAAAATAATACTTTTTACAATCTGCTTAGTCCCCTTATCTACAGTTAACTTAACTTTGAAAAATTCTTTCGACTTATCTGTTGGTGTTAACTCTAAATTTTGTTGAACCTTACCACCCACCGTCTTCTCGTCAACGAATCTGTATAAAAAACCTTTTTCATACATCGTAAAAATTTCATTTGGCTTGATACCTTCAGCTGTTGGGTCTACAGTGTTAATCTGTACTTCCTTCGCTTCTTTCATATATGTCCATGATGTTTTACCATCTGATATCACTTCTTGCCCCGCTATATTCAAACGATACTTAGCACCTGATAATACTATCGAGCCAGTTTGTGTTTCTTTAATTTTTGCTGTAGGGTTTTCTAATGTATACGCGAAATCAATTTTCATCGCTTTCATCGATTTATACTTCGCACTAACCCCCGCTAATATGTCTTTTGCTTTCTTATCAACTTGCGCCATTACGGTGCTTGAGATTAAAAGACTTAGCAGTATTATTTTGATGCTCTTCATTTTAAAATTGTATTAAGTA
>CALRXS010000019.1:0-56290 GCA_943372195.1 Sphingobacterium thalpophilum | reverse complement strand
AAATTGAAAAGAATAGCAATCTTCGCTTCAGGTTCTGGTTCTAATGCACAAAAGATCATGGAATATTTCAAAAGAAATAAAGAGATCGAAGTAGCATTAGTGTTATGCAATAAAGCAGATGCTTATGTATTACAACGCGCCGATAATTTTGAAGTACCTACGCATGTATTCAGTAAAGACGAATTGTATCATACCAATTCAATTGATAATTTATTGAAAAACCTAAACATTGATTTAATTGCATTAGCCGGATTTAATATCCTCTTACCCGAAAGAATCATTAAAGCTTATCCGAAGAAAATCTTAAACATACACCCTGCTCTATTACCTAAATATGGTGGCAAAGGGATGTATGGTAAATATATTCACGAAGCCGTTTTAGCGAATAAAGAAAAAGAAACTGGCATTACCATTCATTATGTTAACGAAGTATACGACGAAGGCGAAATTATTTACCAAACTCGTTGCGCTATAGATAAAGATGATGATTTAGAAAAACTAGCTTACAAAGTGCATCAGCTAGAGCATCATCACTTCCCGAAGGTAATTGAAGACACCCTTAAAAAGAATTAGCCAATTAGTTAATTAGCCAATTAGCCAAATAATGCAACAATTGGCTAATTAGCTAATTGACATATTGGCTAATTATACAGATTTTTTTCTTAGTTTTGCGCTTCCAAAAAATCATTTCATGAGCGCAGTAAAGCCAATCAAAAACGCCTTAATATCAGTATATTACAAAGACAGATTAGAGCCTATCATTCATTTACTTCATAAACACGGAGTTGAAATTTATTCAACTGGTGGAACAGAAGATTTTATAAACGGATTAGGAGTGCCTGTTAATAAAGTAGAAAACTTAACAGGTTACCCGTCAATATTAGGTGGCAGAGTAAAAACTTTACATCCGAAAATTTTCGGTGGCATTTTAGCGCGTCGTGAATTAAACACTGACTTAGAGCAACTTAACGAATATCAAATTCCAGAATTCGACTTAGTAATAGTTGATTTATACCCTTTTGAAGAAACAGTAGCATCTGGTGCATCTGAACAAGATATTATCGAGAAGATTGATATCGGTGGCATCTCATTGATTAGAGCTGCAGCAAAAAATTTCAAAGACGTTATCATTGTTTCATCTAAAAACGAATACGCTTTATTAGAGGAAACCTTGTTGAATAATAACGGTGGTTCTACTATTACAGAGCGTAAAGAGTTTGCAAAAAGAGCCTTCAATACAAGTTCGCATTACGATACTGCAATATTCAATTATTTCAATCAAGAGAATCCATTAACCGTTTTCAAACAAAGTATCCAAGATTCACAGGTATTACGTTACGGTGAAAATCCTCATCAAAAAGGAGTATTCTACGGTGATTTAGATGCAATGTTTGAGAAATTAAATGGCAAAGAATTATCTTATAATAATTTGGTGGATGTTGACGCTGCGGTAGAACTTATGAAGGAATTTGATGAGCCAACATTCGCAATATTGAAGCATAATAACGCATGTGGTATTGCTTCTCGCCCTTCATTAAAAGATGCTTGGGTAGATGCTTTAGCATGTGACCCTGTATCAGCATTTGGTGGTGTAATCATATGCAATAGAGAAATAGATTTAGAAACAGCCAAAGAAATTCATTCATTATTCTGTGAAGTATTAATAGCACCTAGCTTTAGTGCCGATGCTGTAAGCTTGTTATCTGAGAAGAAAAACAGAATATTGTTAGTGCAAAAAACTACCTCACTTCCGAATAAATTATTCAAAACATTACTTAATGGAGTAATCGAACAAGATAAAGATCTTTCGATGGAAGGTATTGCTGATATGCGTTTAGTAACCAACACAAGTCCGTCAGATCAAGAATACATCGATTTAGCATTTGCTAATAAATTAGTAAAGCATACAAAATCTAATACAATTATACTTGCGAAAGGGAAGCAGTTGATGGCTAGTGGGGTCGGACAAACATCTCGAGTAGATGCATTGAAGCAGGCCATAGTAAAGGCGAATGCATTCGGATTTGATTTGAATGGTGCAGTAATGGCATCTGATGCATTTTTCCCATTCCCTGATTGTGTAGAGATTGCGCAAGAAGCAGGTATTACGGCTGTGATTCAGCCAGGGGGCTCGATCAAAGATCAAGACTCTATTGACTATTGCAATGCCAATGGCTTAGCGATGGTAATGACTGGTGTTCGTCATTTCAAACACTAGAATTTATTATTTTTAGTAAATCATTTTTCATATTTTTATAAAATGGGATTATTCAATTTTTTCACGCAAGAGATTGCGATAGATTTAGGAACTGCAAATACCTTAATTATACATAACGACAAGGTTGTTGTTGACGAACCTTCAATTGTTGCAATAGACCGCAAAACCAGCAAAGTAATTGCTGTTGGTAAGCATGCTATGCAAATGGATGGTAAAGCTCACGATGGTATCAAAACTATTAGACCTTTAAAAGATGGTGTAATTGCAGATTTCGATGCTGCTGAGCATATGATTCGCGGCATGATCAAAATGATTAATCCGGGTAGAGGTTGGTTTTTACCTTCTCTACGTATGGTTATCTGCATCCCTTCAGGTATTACAGAAGTAGAAAAAAGAGCAGTTCGTGACTCGGCAGAAATTGCTGGCGCGAAAGAAGTATATATGATTCATGAGCCTATGGCTGCAGCAATTGGTATTGGTATCGATGTTGAAGAACCAATGGGTAATATGATTATTGATATCGGTGGTGGTACTACCGAGATCGCTGTTATTGCATTATCAGGTATCGTTTGCGACCAATCAATTCGTGTTGCGGGTGATAACTTCGATAGTGATATCGTTCAATACATGAGACGTGAACATAACATCTTAATTGGTGATAGAACAGCAGAAAAAATCAAAATTGAAGTAGGTGCTGCATTAGCAGAACTAGATGAACCACCTGCTGATTTTGCAGTGCAAGGTCGTGACCTAATGACTGGCGTGCCTAAACAAATAAAAGTTTCTTACTCAGAAATTGCTCATTGTCTAGATAAATCTATCTCTAAAATTGAAGAAGCGATTTTAAAAGCTTTAGAGATTACTCCTCCTGAATTATCAGCTGATATTTACCAAACTGGTATTTACTTAACTGGTGGTGGTGCATTGTTACGCGGACTAGATAAAAGAATTTCTGCAAAAACAAAATTACCTGTGCACATTGCTGAAGATCCTTTAAGAGCTGTAGTTCGTGGTACTGGTATCGCCTTGAAAAATATCGGAAACTTTAAATTCTTAATGACTTAAGAAATAAAAAGTAAATGCGAAACCTCTGGATATTCTTTTTACGCTATTATGCGATTTTTTTATTTTTATTTTTAGAGGTCATTGCCTTTACATTGATTATTAATAATAATTCATATCAAGGAGCTAGCTATTTCAATTCAGCAAACATTGTTGCTGCTAATTTATATAGCTCATTAGCCGATGTTGAATCATACGTTCATCTAAAATCTGTGAACGATAGTTTAGCGATTGAAAATGCTCGACTTAAAAATCAATTAATTTCTGAGAGATATTCTAACAAGGTTGTAAAAGGTAGCATTGGCGATACGTCTGGTATCCAACGTTATAAATACTTACAAGCTAAAGTAGTAAACAACACTACCATGAAGCGGAATAATTATATCACCCTAAATAAAGGATATATACATGGCGTACGTAAAAATATGGGTGTTATTTGTGGCGATGGAATCGTAGGTATTGTAAAAGATGTTTCAGAACATTTCAGTACAGTAATTTCATTCTTACATAAAGACTCTAAACTTTCTGCTCAACTAAATAGTACGAAAGACTTCGGATCATTAGTATGGGAAGGCGTAAATCCGCGTGAAGGATTGTTGAAAGATATTCCTACTCACGTGAAAATTACTACAGGTGACTCTGTAACTACTACAGGCTTCTCGAGTATTTTCCCTGAAGGTGTCATGATCGGAAAAGTTAAAAATGCAGAACAAAAAAGTGGAGATAATTTTCATAATGTAGAAGTAAGCTTATCTACAAATTTCTCTACCCTACGATATGTATATGTAGTGACAGACATACTCTCTATTGAAAAACTTAGACTAGAAGCAAAGGAGGCAGAGAAAAATGATTAAGCTAGTATTAAGTAACCTATTCAGATTTTTATTTTTATTACTTATACAAATTGTTGTATTCAATAATATCGGAATCTTAAATATGGTAAACCCATACGTATATGTATTGTTCATTATACTTTTGCCATTAGATACTCCATTGTATTTATTATTAAGCTTGTCGTTTTTGATGGGACTTTCAGTAGATACTTTTTCAAATACGGGTGGCATACATGCTGCAGCTTGTACATTGATTGCATTTATGAGACCATTAGTATTATTAATTATAACACCTCGTGGAGGCTATGAACATCAATCAGTACCTAACTTAAGAAACATGGGTATACAATGGTTCTTAGCTTATTCTATAACATTGGTGTTGATTCATCATTTAGTACTATTTCAAATTGAGGTATTCAGATTCAATGAATTTCTTATAACCTTTACTCGCTCTATATTAAGTTCAATTTTTACATTACTTTTGATTCTACTTTCACAATATTTAACCGGAAGTACTAAAAAGCGAGTATGAACATTTTCCCTGAACGTAAATTCATCATTCAAGGACTCATAATATTTGTTGCAGTAATTCTACTAGCACGATTATTTTATATTCAAGTAATTGATGATAGCTATTTTCTATCAGCGAATAATAATGTTCTTCGTAAAATCAACATATACCCAGCACGTGGAATAATCTATGATCGTAACGGTAAAATTCTAGTACAGAATGAACCTGTTTATGATTTAATGGTTATACCCCGCCAAACAAGAGCTATTGATACTTTAGAGTTTTGTAAACTTATTGGTATCACCAAAGAAGAGTTCATAGCTAAAATGACAAAAGCTAAACGATACTCCCCTTTCAAAGCTTCAATTTTTGAGAAACAATTATCAGCAAGATTATACGCTGGTTTCCAAGAACGTTTGTTCGAATACCCAGGCTTCTATGTCCAAAATAGAACGGTAAGAAAATATCCTGATTCTACGGCTGCCCATGTACTTGGTTATATTGGTGAAGTAGATGATAATATGATCGCTAAAACCAATAACTATTATCAGCTGGGTGATTACATTGGTATAAGTGGTATAGAGAAATCGTATGAAGATATCTTACGCGGACAACGAGGGACCAAAGTAATTATGGTAGATGTTCTCAATCGTGAACAGGGCTCGTATGAAAATGGCGCCTATGATACTGTTGCAATTGCTGGTGAAAAATTAATTTCATCACTCGACTATAGAATTCAAAAACTAGGCGAACAATTGATGCAAAATAAAAAAGGTAGCATCGTTGCCATCGAACCTAGTACCGGCGAAATACTTTGTTTTATTAGTAGTCCGGTTTATGACCCCAACCTCCTCGTCGGACGTGAGCGTGGTAATAACTACATCAAACTTTTACGCGACGAAACCAAACCATTATTCGTTCGACCTTTAATGGCACAGTACCCTCCGGGTTCTATCTTCAAAGCAGTAGAAGCTTTAATTGCTCAACAAGAAAATTTAATTTTCCCTGAAACTCGTTTCCCTTGTGGTGGAGGTTATTCTATTGGAAGTAGAATTGTAAAATGCATGCACGTTCACTCGCCCTTAGATTTGAGAGAATCAATAGCTCAATCGTGTAATGCATATTACTGCTGGACATTCAAAAAATTAATTGACCAAGGTAATTATGGTACAGTAGAGAAAAACTTTTTAAAGTGGAGAGAATATGTCAATAATTTCGGCATCGGTAAGAAAACCGGAATTGATTTACCAAATGAATTGAGCGGTTTATTACCTACCGTAAAATTTTATGATAAATATTATGGCTCTGGAAGGTGGAAATCTTCAACCATTATCTCACTTTCAATAGGTCAAGGTGAGTTAGGTGTTACTCCTTTACAAATGGCAAATATTATGGCCATCATCGCTAATAAAGGATGGTACTACAATCCGCATTTAATCAAAGGCATTGGCGATAAAGCCTATGTGAAGAAAGAATTTACTACGAAAAATTTTGTAGGCATTGACACTTCTTATTTTGAAGTGGTAATTGATGGTATGCAACAAGTTGTTGATCGTGGTACTGCATATTATGCAAAAATTAATGACATTGCAGTGTGTGGTAAAACAGGTACCGCTCAAAATCCCCATGGTAAAGATCACTCGGTATTTGTTGCTTTTGCACCAAGAGAAAATCCGAAAATTGCAATAGCTGTGGTTGTTGAAAATGCAGGCTTCGGATCAACATGGGCAGCACCGATGGCAAGTATTCTGATAGAAAAATATTTAAAAGATACTGTAAGTAGACCAGCATATTATATCGATCGATTATTAAATGCTGATCTAATACATGCACCAAAAGTATTGGTAGAAAAGGAGGATGAATCAGGTGAGTGAGTTAAGAAAAAATCAATTCTGGAGTAATATAGATATCATTACGATTGTATTGTATGCGGTATTAGTTTTCATTGGCTGGATAAGTATTTATTCAGCTGTATATGATGAAAACCACCAATCGATTGTTGATATAGAAAAAAACTATGGCAAGCAATTAATATGGATCGTCACTGCATTCTTCATTGCATTCATGATTTTATTAATTGAATCAAAATTCTACTCAGTATTCTCTTGGGGTATTTATGGAATGACGATGATACTTCTTGTCTCCGTTTTATTCTTTGGTAAATATGTTAATGGCTCAAGGTCATGGTTTGAAATTGGTAGCTTCAGATTACAACCAGCAGAGTTTGCAAAATTTGCAACCGCATTAGTACTTGCAAAATATATAAGTAGTGGTAATAAAAAACTTGAAAAAACATCTGAAATTTTTAGCAGTCTAGGTATTCTCATTTTACCCTTAGCATTGATATTACTACAAGGTGACGTGGGTTCTGCCGTTACTTATGTAGCATTTGTTTTTGTGTTATACAGAGAAGGATTAACAGGTTATGTTTTATTCATCGGCTTCTTATTAGGCTTTATTTTCATACTAGCTTTATTAGTACCTCAACTATATTTAATAATTGGTATTTCTACAGTAGGAGCTTTCTTAATGTATTATTTCCATAAGAAAAAGAATGCCATCTTTATCATACTTGCTGGTGTAATACTTTCGGTGGTAATGGTCATCGGATTTGATTATGTATTTAATAATGTATTCGAACAACATCATCGTGATCGTATCAACAACCTAGTAGGCAAAGACATAGATTTAAAAGGCGCTGGATATAATGTTAACCAATCAAAAATTGCTATAGGTTCAGGTGGTGTTTGGGGTAAAGGATTTTTGAATGGCACACAAACTAAATACGATTTCGTACCAGAACAAAGTACCGATTTTATTTTCTGTACGGTTGGTGAAGAATGGGGCTTTGTTGGAAGCATCGTTTTAATCGCACTCATCGTCGCCTTACTACTTCGAATTATTTTCATAGCCGAACGACAACGATCTTCTTTCAGCAGAATCTACGGCTATGGAGTTGCAAGTATTTTATTCATGCACTTGACGGTGAATATTGGTATGACGATCGGACTCGTACCGGTTATTGGAATACCTTTGCCTTTTGTAAGTTACGGAGGCTCTTCGCTGTGGAGCTTTACGATACTTTTGTTTATCTTGATAAAGCTAGACAGCAATCGTCAGAATATAATACGATAAACTTTATTAGTAAGTTAGTAGGCTAGTAGGCTGGTAAGTTAGTGCTAGTGATTAGTTATTAGTTACTAGTGATTAATCACCATTATTTGGTGGCTTATTCTTTTTTAATTGTTTCTTTATCTCTTGATTATAAGTTGCTGTAGCAATAGATTTTGATAACATTTTTTGTACCTCATCAAGTATTTCTAATATTTCCTTTTCAATCTTTATTAGTTTTCTTTTTTCAATGAGTTTAAGCCAAAAATAAGTTTCATTAGATTCTTTTATTGCAACTTTTAATTTATGAATAAAATCGTTCGAACTTTCAGAGCTATTGGCTTCTGATAAATTTGCTGAAATAGAAGTTGAACACCTCTCTAGTTGGCCAGAAATGTTTTTTTGACCTAACTTTTTTAGATCATCAGTTAAGTCGAGAATCATGCCACACAATTCACAACTCTTGTCAAATAAAATTGATTCTTTCATATTCAAATTTCATTCGAATATGAAAGAATCACAACTGCATATATGCAGTCCGATATTTAATCCTTATTAAATAGTAACTGTTAGATGTAGTAAGTATTAAGTATTAAGTATCAAGTATTAAGAACTAATCACTAATCACTAACACTAACTTACCAGCCTACTAGCCTACTAACTTACTAACTTAGCATACTATGTTGACAATTTTTCCTTTTACAAATATAAACTTCCGCACTTCCTTCCCATCTAAATACTTCACTGCTTCCTCATTAGCTAGTACTATCGCTTTCGCATCATCCTCAGAAATATCTATCGGCATTAAAATATTTAATCTTGTTTTACCATTAAATGAAATCGGGTATGCGAATTCTGATTCAACAAGATACTCTTCTTTGAATGCTGGGTATGTTGCAAATGTGATGGATTCATTTTCGCCTAATAGTTTCCAACACTCTTCTGTAATATGTGGTGCATACGGAGAAAGAACAATACATAAGTCGCGAAGTATTTCACGCTTATTGCATTTCAAATCTGTTAACTCATTCACACAAATCATAAATGAACTTACCGAGGTGTTAAATGAAAAACGCTCAACATCTTCTTCTACTTTTTTTATGATTTTATGTAAGGCTTTGTATTCTGCCTTTGTTGGTGTTTCATCACTTACTGCAAAATTGAATTGATCGTCGTGAAATAATTTCCAAAACTTACGCAAGAATTTAAATACTCCTTCGATGCCGTTGGTGTTCCAAGGTTTGCTTTGTTCGAGCGGACCTAAAAACATTTCATACATGCGGAGAGTGTCAGCGCCGTAACGTTCGATGATGTCATCTGGATTTACAACGTTGAATTTTGACTTCGACATTTTTTCAACTTCGGCATCGCAAATGTATTTGCCATCATCCTCTCTAAGTATTATGGGATTATTAGATTGAGATATATTACAAATCCAATCTTTAGCATTATCTATATCGACTATCCCTAAATCATTGTATTCTTGACTGAATTTCACAAATTGAACATCTAGATGTAATTTATTAGGTGTTGAGAAATCGAATTCAAAATCCAATGAAATATTATCTTCTTTAATTTGATTTTTAAATTGTTTTAGAACTTCGTTATATAAAAATTCTAAATCTGTATTGTTTATGTTATAAAATTTATTTTTTGAAATTATTATTAATGGCCAAAAGACATTATCATCACCTAAATTTTCAATAAAGTTACCAAAGTTGTTTGGAGATTGGATTTTATTGATCTTTACTTGCCCCTTTGGCATTAATCTATATACTAATGCAGATTTCCCTTGTATCATCCCCTGATTAATCAACTTCTGAAAAGGCTCTTCAACATTAATAAATCCTTTATCTTTCAAAAATTTATTCCAGAATCTTGAATACAATAAATGCCCTGTTGCATGCTCTGCACCGCCAATATATAAATCTACATTCTGCCAATAATTCAATGCATCAGATGATGCAAATTCATTGGTGTTCTGCGGATCCATGTATCTTAAGAAATACCATGAACTACCAGCCCAACCAGGCATTGTAGTTAATTCATATTCGTATTGATCTTCGTATTTCCAATCTTTCGCACGTGCCAATGGTGGTTCGCCTGTTTCTGTTGGTAAAAATTTATCTACCTCTGGTAAAGTCAATGGTAAATCTCCATCATTCATCAAATACGGAATTCCGTTTTTATAATAAATCGGAATTGGTTCTCCCCAATATCTTTGTCGTCCGAAAACTGCATCACGCAAACGATAATTAACTTTGGCTTTTCCTAAATTATTTTTTTCAATTGCTTCGATGGCTGCCTTCATTGCATCCTTTACATCCAGCCCATTTAAGAAATCAGAGTTTATTAATTTACCCTCTTTTGCATCGTATGATTCTTTCGATAAATCACCACCTTCAACTACTTCTAAAATTGGCAAGTTGAAATGTTTAGCAAATGCATAATCTCTAGAATCATGTCCAGGTACTGCCATCACCGCTCCTGTTCCATACCCCGCTAATACATAATCACCAATCCACACCGGAACTTTTCTATCTTCAAATGGATGTTGTACGTAAGCTCCTGTAAATTGCCCAGTGATTGTCTTCACATCACTCATACGATCTCGCTCCGATTTTTTTGAAGCTGCTTTTTTATATTCTTCAACTGCTGATTTATATTCATCAGTTGTAATTTGATTGACCAATTCATGCTCTGGTGCTAATACTAAAAACGAAACACCAAAAATAGTATCGGGGCGAGTAGTAAATACTTCAATTTTTTCTGAAGAATTTGACAAAGTAAAACACAATGAACTACCGACGCTTTTACCGATCCAGTTTCTCTGCATCTCTTTCACAGCATCTGGCCAATCAACAATATCTAATCCGCTTAACAATCGATCTGCATAAGCCGTAATTCTCATCGACCATTGCTTCATTAATTTTTGTTCAACTGGGTAGCCTCCTCTTTCTGAGTATCCGTCTTTTACTTCATCGTTAGCTAATACGGTACCTAATGCAGGGCACCAATTCACCCATGAATCTGCTAAGTAGGCTAATCTATATTGAAGTAAAATCGTTTGCTTGCGCTCTTCAGTAAATTGTTTCCAATCATCCGAAGTAAATAACTCTTCACAATGATGAGCTGCATTGACATTCGAATTACCAGAATTTTCGAAAATTTGAATAAGTGTTGAAATATCTTCTGCCTTATTAGAATCATTATTGTACCACGATTGAAATAATTGCGAGAAAATCCATTGCGTCCAACGGTAATAACTTGGGTCTGATGTTTTCACCTCGCGATCCCAATCAAACGAGAAACCGATGCGATCTAATTGTTCACGATAGCGCGCCACATTTTGGGCAGTTGTTATAGCCGGATGTTGGCCCGTTTGAATCGCATACTGCTCCGCAGGCAATCCGAATGAGTCATAACCCATAGGGTGCAATACGTTGAAACCCTTTAAACGCTTATATCTTGAGAATATATCAGTAGCAATATAGCCCAGCGGGTGGCCCACATGTAAGCCAGCACCCGATGGGTACGGAAACATGTCTAATACATAATATTTTGGCTTAGCACTTTGATTTTCAGCCTTAAATACTTTATTAGCAGCCCAATACGCCTGCCAGTCTTGCTCGATATTCTTAAATTGATAGTCCATATACTTATACAGCCGCGAATTTATTAAAAAGGCATCACATTACCTCAGAAAGCTCGTTCAGATTAGATAAGATTTTTTATCTTCGCAACGTTAGCTATGCATATGAGTCAAAATAACGAGCAATTACCTAAAAAAGGAGTCAAGACATTTTACATTTCAACCATCTTCAGTATCTCATTGGTATTGTTAATGATTGGTATGTTAGGCTTGATCGTTTTACATGCGAAAAACTTATCGAACTTCGTAAAAGAGAATATTGTACTAAATGTTATTCTCGATGAACAAGCTAAAGATTCTGAAATCTTTAAACTTCAGAAAGAGATTGAAAAAAATCAAGCTATTAAATCTACTGAATACGTAAGCAAAGAATTAGCAGCTCGTAATTTATCGAAAGATTTGGGCGAAGACTTCGTAAAATTCTTGGGATACAATCCGCTTTCTGCCTCAATCGACGTTTATTTGAGAGCAGATTATGCAACGAATGAAGAGATACAAAAATTCATTCGTCGATTGCAAAAGAAGAATAACGTTAAAGAAGTGGTATACCAAGAGTCTTTAGTAGATTTAGTAAATCAAAACTTAAGTTCTATCAGTATCATCATTATCGCTTTTGGTGGTGTGATGCTATTAATAGCGGTAGCCCTAATAAATAATACCATAAGACTAGCGATGTACTCGCAACGATTTATCATTCGTAGTATGCAATTAGTTGGCGCAACACGAGGCTTCATTCGTAAGCCATTTATTGTGGCTGGTATGTTACATGGCTTGTTAGGTACATTGATAGCAATTGCTTTGTTGATAGCGACATTATTTATCGCTAGAACTGAAGTGCCAGACTTAGTGATTTTACAAGACTACTTTGAATTTGCAATATTATTTTTTGGCATATTAAGCATGGGATTATTAATTTCATTCTTGAGTACTTACTTTGCGGTGAATAAGTATTTGAATCAGAGTGTAGACGAGCTTTATAGTAAATAGTAAATAGTGACTTGTGACTAGTAACTAGAAAAAATAAAATAGAAAATAGAAAATAGAAAATAGAAAAACGTACAGTAGTGTAATTAGCGAGATCGCAATACTCAGTACGCAGTACCCAATACTCATAAAAAATGGCAAAAACAGAAAATAAAAAAGCAGAAGGCGCTACTAAAAACATTGACTTTGTTTTTGGTAAAGAGAATTATAAATTCTTAATCATTGGTGTATTAACAGTATTACTCGGATTTATTTTAATGTCGGGTACTGAAGATATTTTAGATTTTAGAAAAATTACATTAGCTCCTATTGTTGTAATCGCAGGCTTTGTGATTGTAACTTATGGTATACTTAAAAAACCAAGAGACTAATGAATTTAATACAGGCGATTATCATTGCCATCGTTGAAGGATTAACAGAGTTCTTACCTGTATCATCAACTGGGCACATGATTATCACTACTTCAATTATGGGCATTAGTAGCGATGAGTTTACTAAACTATTTACTATTGCCATTCAGTTCGGAACCATACTATCTGTATTGTTCTTGTACTGGAAAAAGTTTTTTCAATCTGTCAATTTCTATTGGAAATTATTTGTGGGTTTTATACCATCGGCGGTGTTCGGACTTTTACTATCAGATTTCATTGATTCATTATTAGAAAATGTATTGGTGGTAGCGGTGATGCTTTTAATCGGCGGTATCATTTTTATTTTGATTGATAGCTGGATGAAAAAATCTGAGACGAAAGAAGATGAAGAACTAAGCTATGCTAAAGTTTTAAAAATCGGATTCTTTCAATGTATCGCTATGATACCAGGTGTCTCAAGATCTGCAGCTACAATTATTGGAGGAATCACACAAGGTTTAAGCAAAAAACAAGCAGCAGAATTTTCATTTTTCTTAGCAGTGCCAACAATGTTTGCAGCAACGGCAAAGAAAATGTTTGATTTTTATCAAGATGGAATCACTATCACAAATGATCAGTGGTTATTACTTGGTGTTGGTAATCTTGTAGGCTTCATCGTTGCAATCATTGCCATAAAATCATTTATTAATTTCATAACAAAAAATGGTTTCAAATTATTCGGATGGTACCGTATAATTGTTGGAGCTGCAATTATAATTCTATACTTCATGGGTATTGAATTATCAATCATATAAAATGTCAACTTTCGATTTTGTAAACGGCGAATTGCTGTTGGTAGATAAGCCATTAACCTGGACATCCTTTGATGTGGTGGGAAAGATTCGTAATTCTACGAGGATTAAAAAAATCAAAGTCGGACACGCAGGAACATTAGATCCGCTCGCAACAGGCTTGCTGATTGTTTGCACAGGTAAGCTGACCAAAAAAGTAGATGAGTATTTAGCAGAAGAAAAAGAATACACAGGTTGTATTCAATTGGGTGCTACTACTCCATCGTATGACCTAGAAACAGAAATAAATAATACTTACTCAACAGATCATATCACAGAAGATTTAATCTTAGAAGCGGCGAAATCGTTTGTTGGTGAGATTGATCAAGTATCACCAGCCTATTCAGCTTTAAGAATTGATGGCGAGCGAGCCTATCACAAAGCTCGTAGAGGTGAAGAGGTGAAAATCAAATCACGTAAAGTACAAATTGTTAATTTTGATATTGAAAGAATTGAGATGCCGAATTTGTATTTTCGCATAGTATGCAGTAAAGGAACTTATATTCGATCATTAGCACACGATATTGGCAAGAAATTGAATTCGGGCGCACATCTTACAAGTTTAAGGAGAACACGCTCGGGTAATTTCAAGATAGAAGATGCCTGGAATTTAGAAGAGTTAATACAACGTATTAAAACTGAAAGAATCGAAGCTGAAAAAAACGAATTATAAAACATTTTTTATAATTTTTGATTTAATAAAGAAGTGAAAGTTTACAGAAGTTTAGAAGAATTTAATCGATTAGAGAAAGCGATAGTGACCACTGGCACCTTCGATGGGGTACATTTTGGCCATCAAAAAATCATTAATAGATTAGAAGAACTTGCTAAACAACATCATGGTGAAAGTGTAATTATCACTTTCTTCCCACATCCAAGATTAGTTCTTTTCCCTGAAGATAATGACCTCAAACTGATTAATACGCTCGATGAAAAAATAGAGCTATTAGAAAAATCAGGTATAAATCATTTAATAATTATTCCATTCACCAAAGAATTCTCACGATTAAGTTCACTAGAATTTATTCAACAAATTTTGGTCGAGAAAATTGGCACTAAGAAATTAGTTATTGGTTACGATCATCACTTCGGTAAAAACAGAGAAGGGAGTTTTGAACACCTCAAACATTATTCAAAAGAATATGGTTTCAATGTAGAAGAAATATCTGAACAAGATATTAACGATGTTGCTGTAAGTTCAACTAAAATTCGAAATGCTATTTTAGAAGGTAATGTTAACATAGCCAATAAATATTTGGGTTATAATTTTAACCTAAGAGGCATTGTAAAAAAAGGTGATCAAATTGGTCGCACATTAGGTTTCCCAACTGCCAACATCTCACTGGCTGAAACTTATAAAATTATACCAGCTGATGGCATATACGCAGTTAACGTTTATTTAAACGAACGAAAGCTACATGGCATGCTTTACATCGGAGACCGACCAACAGTCAATGGTAAATCAAAAGTAATTGAAGTAAACATCTTTGATTTCTCTTCGGATGTCTATGATCAATTAATCAAAGTGGAATTTTTACAATATATACGAGGCGATAAATATTTCAAGTCATTAGATGAATTAAAAGATGCACTTGCAAATGATGAAATAGTGGTAAGAAAAATCTTGAAAAATTTTTAACAAATCAACCATGATTAACAAAAAACAAATCTCTATACGTTGGTCTGACTTAGATCCGAATTTCCATTTACGCCATAGTGTATTCTACGATTTTGCAGCTCAACAGAGAGTTGAAATTTTAAGTAGTATTGGACTAACCATGTCCAAATTTCAGGAAATGAAAATGGGTCCGGTTATTTTCAGAGAAGAAGCCATCTTCAGAAGAGAAATAAAAATGGGTGATCAAATCACATTAGAAGTTTATTTATCTAAAATGAGTGCCGATGGTACTAAGTGGTCATTCGAACATAGATTCATGAACGATGCTGGTAAGTTAATGGCTACTTTGCATGTTGATGGATCATGGATTGATATAGTGGCAAGAAAGTTATACAAAGATATTCCACAAGACTTATTACAATCTTTCATCGACTTCCCTAGAACCGACAATTTTGAAATGATAAGTTAAAAACATTAAATTGGCTTAGATTTTGTGTATAAAACACAGAAATTAAACTAATTATATGAGAAAACTTTACTTCATTTTATCTTTTTTGGTATTTCTTAATGGTGCATATGCTCAAAATATATCAATCAATCATATTCCCACAAATGCTGAAGATGTTCAGTCATTTAACAATAAAACAAATGTTATTTTTCAATTAGATAGTACATTCAAATGGAATAAAACTTCATCTCAAGACAATTGGTTTTTATTAACTAAAGATTATGTACTTTATGATAAATCAGGCTTTGATACAGCTTTAATATATCAAGCAAGTTCAGGAGCTGCCATCAGAAATAGTTTTAAACTAATTAAAAGATTTAAAAATAATTTATTAGATACCTTATATCGTTATCAATGGGAAAATGAAGCATGGGCTGTTTTAAGTTATACTACTTATGAATATATAAATGCAAAAATTATTAGATCAAGCACAAAAGATTGGGATGGTATTCAATGGATAGAAGTGTTTAAATCAGAATATTATTACGATAACAAAAGTAATGTTACAACGCTTAATATATATGGTTTAGCACAAAGTGACTTAGTATTAAAATTAAGAAGAACCTATACCTATGATTTTAGAAACAATATAACTTCCATCACTACTGAGCAAATCAACAATACTACGCTTGAAAATTTTACAAAAGAAATTAGATCTATTAATGAATCGAATAATACTATAACTAGCGTATTAATTCAAAAATGGATAAAGAATACGAATAAGTGGCAAAATGATGTTCTAGTAAAAAATAAATTTAATGGCACTACTTTATTAAACGACTCTATTTTTAAATACCAGGGTACTGCTTTAATAGATAGCGGTAGAAATGATTATTCTTTCAATGCCAATAAAAAACTTCTTACAAGAACAGAATATATTTATATTTTAGGTGCTCATAAAAAAGCTCATTTCTCAAAAAATGTATATGACAATCAAGATAACTTGTTAACTAGTAATTTTAGCCAATACATGTTAAATGATGGCGCATTGATTAATGCCGATAGTATTAAATATTTTTACACCAACAATACAAGCATTGGTATTAATAACAATTACTCTGCTTTAAATATCTATCCTAATCCCGCGAAAAACTTAATTTATTTTGATTTAAATGAAACAGAACTTATAATAAATATTTTTGATTCATTTGGAAAATTAATTTTACAATCATCGAACAACGAAATGATTAATATCCAAAATTTAGCAACTGGATTATATCATGTTATTATAAATACAAAACAAGGTAAATCATATCGATCGAAGTTTATTAAAGAGTAATATCTTTCTAAAATAAAAAAAAGAAAAGCTTCAATAATTATTGAAGCTTTTCTTTTAAGTATTGTGCTGTATATGATTTCTTACTCTTCACCATCTCCTCTGGAGTGCCCTCAAATATTAAGTTACCTCCTTTATCTCCCCCTTCTAATCCGATATCTATCACCCAATCTGCACATTTCACCACATCCATATTATGTTCTATCACTATAATTGAATTACCTTGTTCAATCAATGCATCAAACGATTTTAATAATTTCTTGATATCATGAAAATGCAATCCAGTTGTTGGTTCATCAAATACAAATAATGTATGATGACTTGTATGACCCTTTACTAAAAAGGATGCCAATTTTATACGCTGAGCTTCACCACCCGACAATGTATTAGATGATTGACCCAACTGCACATATCCCAAGCCCACGTCAGCTAAAGGCTGTATCTTTTGTAAGATTTTCTTATCATCCTTAAAAAAATCTATAGCCTCATCAATCGTGAGATTTAATATGTCAGAGATATTTTTCTCCTTATAAGTAACATCTAATACTTCTTGCTTAAATCTTTTACCTCCACAACTCTCACAAGGTAAAAAGATATCTGCCATGAATTGCATTTCTACTTTCACTTCGCCTTCACCTTGACAAACTTCACATCTACCCCCATCAACGTTAAAAGAAAAATGTGATGGCTTTAGTCCTAATGCCTTCGCTGAATTCTGCGACGAAAATAAATTTCTAATTTCATCGTATGCTTTCACATAGGTAACCGGGTTTGATCTTGATGATTTGCCGATCGGATTTTGATCTACCATCTCTATACCTTTAACGCTTTTCAAATCCCCTTCTAAAGAATCAAATGCTCCTGTTTGCTCTCCATTATAATTACCAATGTATTTCTGTAAAGCCGGCACTAAAATTCTTTTTACTAATGAGGTTTTACCAGAACCACTTACTCCAGTTACAGCTGTTAAGGTGTTTAAAGGGAACTTAACATCTATATTTTTTAGATTATTTTCTCTTGCAGATTTTACAATGATTGAATCATTCCATTTTCTTCTATGAGTAGGCACAGCAATTAATTCTCTACCACTCAAATATTTTCCGGTTAATGATATTTTATCTTTTAGAATCTCCTCATAATTTCCTTCGAATATTACTTCACCTCCATTTCTGCCAGCTTCCGGACCAATATCTATAATATGATCAGCAGCTTGCATCACTTCTTCGTCGTGTTCTACAACAATTACAGTATTACCCGCATCACGTAAAGATTTTAAAACAGTAATCAATCTTTGTGTATCTCTTGAATGCAATCCAATTGATGGCTCATCTAATATGTAGATAGATCCCACTAAACTACTTCCTAATGAAGTTGATAAATTTATTCTTTGCGACTCTCCACCTGAGAGAGAATTTGACAATCGGTTTAGTGTTAAATATCCTAACCCGACGTCACATAAATATTTTAATCGATTTCTAATCTCAGTTAAAATCCTCTTCCCTACTACTTCATCATGTGCATTCAATTTAATTTCATCGAAGAAAGTTTTAATTTCTTCAACTGGCATCAATACGATATCAGTAATTGATTTACCAGCAATTAAAACATAACTAGCGTCTTTTCTTAAACGAGATCCTTGGCAATCTGTACAATTAGTTCTACCTCTATAACGTGATAGAATTACTCTATACTGAATTTTATATGTCTGTTCTTCTAAGTATTTAAAGAAAGCATTCAATCCCTCGAAATATTTATTACCTGTCCAGAGCAACTCCACCTCTTTCTTCGTCAAGTCTGAAAAAGCTCTATGTATTGGGAAATCAAATTTAGTAGAAGACTTAATCAACTGATCTAACCATTCACGCATCTTCTCACCTCTCCATGGAGCAATAGCACCTTCATAAACAGATTTGCTTTTGTCGGGCACTACTAGATCAGGGTCAATACCAATAACCTTTCCATAGCCTTCACATGTTTTGCAAGCACCGAACGGATTATTAAAGCTGAAGAAATGTACAGAAGGTTCTTCGAAGGTAATTCCGTCGAGTTCAAATCGATCACAGAATTGATACATTTTCGATTTTGTACCATCCGAAGAAATTTCAACAAAACACTCGCCATGACCTTCAAAAAATGCAGTTTGTATAGAGTCTGCAATTCTTGCTTGAATATCTTCATCATTGATATTTAAAACTATTCTATCAATGATGATTTGTAAATCTTTATCAGTTTTTAATGGAGTATTTTTAACAGAGGCATCATCAATTAATTCTTCAATGCGCTTAATTTCTGATTGAAATAAAACTCTCTTGTATCCTTTTTGTAATAGTATCGCAAGTTCTTCTTTTAAATTTCTCTTTTTCTGTGGAAGTACCGATGAAAAAACAGTGATGGTCGATTGATCTTTTTGCTTCATAATAAATGAAGTCACCGAATCTACAGTATCTCGCTTCACTTCATTGCCAGAAATCGGAGAGATTGTTCTACCAATTCGAGCGTATAATAATTTTAGATAATCATAAATTTCAGTGCTAGTACCTACAGTAGATCTCGGGTTCGTAGCAGTTACTTTTTGTTCGATAGCAATTGCCGGAGCAATACCTTTTATATAATCGACTTCGGGCTTATTCATTCTCCCTAAAAATTGTCGAGCGTATGAAGATAAACTTTCAACATACCTACGTTGCCCTTCGGCATATAATGTATCGAAAGCTAGTGAAGATTTACCTGAACCTGATAAACCTGTAATAACAACTAATTTATTCTTAGGTATGGCAAGGCTGATGTTTTTAAGGTTATGGACTCTGGCGCCCGATAGAATGATATAATCTCTCGCGTCTAATTCTGCTACAGCTGTCTGTTTCATGCTATATAAATGGTTGAGCGAAGATAATGTTTTCTTTCTATTAGTAATTATTGCCTGAAGTATTAGAAAACGAGTATTTGTAACAAATTTGTAATTAAAAATTAAAAATTTGGATTTTTGGAACAATAATTGTTTATTCGAATATAGAAACCATAAAGGAGGACACACTATCGAGTAAAACTTTACACTAATTTATATTTAACCTACGGAGGAAAACATTATGAACCGTAACCTAATTAGTGATAAAGATCTCGTGCATCTGTATGTGTCAGGCGACGAATCGGCCTTAGCAACATTGTTAAGCCGTCACAAATCAAAGATTTACACATCAATCTATTTACTGGTCAAAGACCGTTATTTGGCTGAAGACATCTTTCAAGATACCTTCATCAAAGTCATTAACACTTTAAAAACAGGTAAATATAACGAGGAAGGTAAGTTCTTACCTTGGGTGCTTCGTATATCTCATAATTTGGTGATCGACCATTTTAGAAGAGAGAAGAGAAACCCTACTATTACCAATCAAGATGGCTTTGATATCTTCGAGGTATTAGGTTTCAGTGAAGAAAGCATCGAAGATGTAAAACTTAGAGATGAAAATCATAAGGAACTAAGAGCTTTAATTCAGCAATTGCCTGAAGAACAGAAGGAAGTATTAATTATGCGTCACTATGGTGATTTGAGCTTTAAAGAAATCGCTGATTTAACTGGGGTAAGCATAAATACAGCTCTAGGTCGTATGAGATATGCACTTAACAACCTCAGACGCATGATGTTAGAGAGAGAAATGAATTTCAACCAATTTTTATAATTTCATACAATAAGCTAAAAGTTAAGGCGTTATTATTGCGTATTTTAACCCAAAGCTTATGGTAGAAACTTCTACACAAAATGAAATGATAAAAGCCATATACCACGAATTGAATTCAGAAGATATGGTTGAACTAGAAATGCAACTTGAAAATAATGCAGAATTTGAAAACAACTTTGAAGATTTAAGTGTTCTAAAATCAGAGTTGAATAAGTTAATTGAAACACCGAGTGACTATGTCATTCAAAACATTCTTAACTACTCAATTTCTTACATTAAATAAGGTTTTTTTCAAAGGTAAATCCGACAAGATATATTTCTCGTCGGATTTTTTTTTGTACTTTTCGTAATGTTAGTTTACGTTTTATATTTATTAATGCATCAAAGCTTGTCTATTCGAGCAATAGATATTATTGATGAAAACAAAATCTGCTTCGCAGCTAATAATGGTGTGTTTGGTTATTCGGATGATGCAGGTAAAACATGGTATCTCGATACAATCAATATACAAAACTATACACCTCAGTTCAGATCAATAGAAGCCTTAAACGATACTACTATATTGATTTTAAGTATCGACTCCCCTGCTTATTTATTGAAGACAATTAATAAAGGTAGAGATTGGAAAATCGTATATGAGAATCATGAAAAAGGTATTTTCTTTGATGCCTTAAAAGCTAAAAACTCTAATGAAATATGGGCAATTGGCGACCCAGTTAATAATTCACCATATTTAATTTATTCAAATAATGCTGGTGATACTTGGCAAAAATATGATGCGAAAAATTTACCTAGCGTAGAAAAAAATGAAGCATTTTTTGCAGCTAGTAACTCCAACTTATCTTATTTTAATGATGAATTATATTTGGTCAGTGGTGGTTCTACTTCTAAGCTAATTCAAGTAAATACAAAAGCAAAATCTTATAGTATTAAAAAATTACCTTTTACTATTTCTGGTAACATGACTGGTGCATATAGCATAGATCTATTTAATAAAAATAATTTTGCCATTAGTGGTGGTAACTACGATAAGAACGACAAAGAATTTGTACCATTTTATTATACAAGCGATGCTGGGAAGAGCTTTAAAACATTAGATATTCAAGAGAACTTCTTCGGATCGTGTGTGAAGTATTTAAATAAGAATGAGTTGTATGTTACCGGACATAGAGGAACTTATTATATTAATTTAAAGAAGAAAAAAGTAATCGAAATAAAAGATAAAGAAGGCAATAAATTAAATTTCCATACACTAAGAATTAGCGATAACAAGAAAAAAATTATACTTGCTGGCGCAAACGGTAGAATTGCTAGTATAGATTTAAAATAAAATGACTAAGAAAGAACGCTACGAACATATATTAAAATACTTTGAAGAAAATGTAAAAGATGCAGAGACCGAATTGCATTATAGCAATCCTTTTGAATTATTAGTCGCTGTATCTCTTTCAGCACAATGCACTGATAAGAGAGTAAATATGGTGACACCGAAATTATTTAAAGATTTTCCGACACCAGAAGTAATGGCTAATTCAAGTTCTGATGAAATCTTTAATTATATAAGAAGTATCTCCTACCCTAATAATAAAGCGAAACATTTAGTGGGTATGGCAAAGCTGTTAGTAGAACAATTTAATTCAGAGGTACCTGATAATATTGAGGACTTGCAAAAACTACCAGGTGTTGGAAGAAAGACAGCTAATGTTATTGTATCTGTTATACACCAAGCTCCAGCAATGGCAGTAGATACACATGTATTTAGAGTATCTGCACGATTAGGATTAACAACTAATGCTAAAACTCCCTTAGCCGCAGAAAAACAATTAGTAAAATTTATTCCAAAAGATAAAATTCATGTTGCTCATCATTGGTTAATTCTACACGGCCGATATACTTGCTTGGCTAGAAGTCCGAAGTGCCATGAATGCCCCATCGCTATCTATTGTAAGTACTTCAAAAAAATCACGTCATAAAAATTACTTATACAAAACATTAATTATATAAATAAAAATTAATGAATTAGATTCTACACTTTTGCTGCTGTAAAATATATCTATCAGAAAAATGACGAGAATTACAGTAGCAAAAGGTGATGGTATAGGTCCGGAAATAATGGACTCTACCCTTAGCATTTTAAAAGCAGCAGGAGCTCAACTTGAATTTGATGAAATTGAAGTTGGTGAAAAGGTTTATTTATCTGGCAATAGTTCAGGTATCGCTGCAGAATCTTGGGATATAATTAGAAGAAATAAAATCTTTTTAAAGGCACCGATTACTACTCCACAAGGAGGAGGATATAAGAGTTTAAATGTAAGTACGCGTAAATTCTTAGGATTGTATTCAAACGTACGCCCTTGTCGAAGCTACCATCCTTTCATAAGTACAAAACATCCTATAATGGATATAGTAATTGTGCGCGAAAATGAGGAAGATTTATATGCAGGTATAGAGCATCAACAAACAGATGAAGTAGTTCAGTGCTTAAAATTAATAAGCAGACCTGGTTGTGAGAAAATTGTACGATACGCATTTGAATATGCAAGACAACAGAATCGTAAAAAAGTAACTTGCTTTACGAAAGATAATATCATGAAACAAACTGACGGATTGTTTCATGAAGTCTATAATGAAATTGCCAAAGAATATCAAGAGATACAAACAGAGCATTGGATCATTGATATTGGTGCAGCAAAATTAGCTGACACCCCTGAAGTTTTTGATGTGATTGTAATGCCTAATTTATACGGAGATGTATTAAGTGATATAGCTGCACAAATCACCGGATCTGTTGGTATTGCAGGCTCTGCAAATATAGGCGAAGAGTGTGCAATGTTTGAAGCAATACATGGCTCAGCACCTGATATTGCGGGTAAGAATTTAGCGAACCCGTCTGGACTTTTACAAGGAGCAATAATGATGTTAAATCATATAGGCCAATCAGATGTAGCAGAGAAAATTCAAAATGCTTGGTTATATACTTTAGAAGAAGGCATACATACTAAAGATATTTATAAGGATGGTACGAGTAAAAAACTAGTAGGTACAATTGAGTTCACAAATTCCTTAATAGAAAATCTAGGAAAATTACCGAAAGTGTTAAAGCAAGTTACCTACGCCAACAATCAACCACTTACCTTACCAAAATACAAACGTAAAGAAAGTGCAATAAAAGAACTCGTAGGTGTTGATATTTTCATTCATTGGAATGGTACAGATGCAAATGAATTAGCTGAAAAGATAAATAAAATTGAAGTTGAGGGAGTAAAACTTAGCATGATTACTAATAGAGGAATCAAAGTATGGCCCGAAGGTTTCAAAGAAACATTCTGCACAGATCATTGGAGATGTCGTTTTAAATCAACAGAGAGTAAACACTTCTCTAAGAATAGCATCTTAGAATTATTAGAGAAAGCTATGAATGAAAATATAGATACCATCAAAACAGAAAATCTTTATTCTTTTAATGGGAAAGATGCGTATTCATTAGGTCAAGGACAATAATCTATCTTATATGAAATATTTAAGTGTAGTTACAAGAATTTCGATGATTGTATTTTTCATGAGCTTGATATTTAGCATGGATAATGATGATGCAACTAAAAAGTATTTAATAAGTGCTGCTTGTATAATATCAGCAGCACTTACATTGAAACTTAATTCAATTCAGAAGTAAATTAGATTATATTTCTTAAGTAACTAATGTTACCTATAATACAAGCTTATAAAATTACATTTGTATAAGTAAATTAAGCTCATATGAAAAGGTACATAGCATTGTTGTTATTTGTATTTACATTAACATCATCTTATTCTCAGAACTCTACATTTAATATACTTATAGAGTCAATGACTATTGAAAATCTTGGCGGAATTCAATCATATTCATACGGACAATCGAATGGGAAATGGTTAATCATTGGAGGGCGTTTAGACGGACTTCATCGTCGTCAGCCTTTTGCAGCATTTGATGTTGCAGGTAATAATAATCAGTTAATTGTTGTTGATCCGGTTTTAAAACAAAAATGGACAATGCCTCTTACATCATTAACTATTGCGATGCAAGAACAATTAAGTTCTACTAATATGCAATTTCATCAAACAGGTAATTACTTATATATCACTGGCGGTTATGGTTATAATAATGCTACAGCTACTAGAAAAACATTTAATAATTTAACAGCTATTGATGTACCTTCTACTATCAATGCTATTATTAATGGTACAAGTATTACTTCCTTTTTCAGACAAATAACAGATGAACAATTTGCGGTGACAGGCGGACATTTAGAGATGATAAATGATACTTACTATTTAGTTGGCGGACATAAATTTGATGGAAATTACAATCCGATGGGTAACCCAACCTTCACTCAAACCTATACCAATGCAATTAGAAAATTTAAGATAATAGATAACGGGCAATCGATAACGATTAATCATTTAACCGGACATATAGATGCAGCGAATTTGAGAAGAAGAGATTATAATGCAGTAGCACAAATAATGCCTGATGGTTCCGAGGGAATTACAGCATTTTCTGGAGTATTTCAACAGAACGTAGATTTACCATTCTTAAATTGTGTGAATATTGATAGTCAACAATATGTAGTTAATAATTCATTTCAGCAATATTATAATCATTACCACTGTGCTGTACTACCTATGTATAGTGTATCAAAAAATGAAATGCATACTTTATTTTTTGGAGGCATCGCTCAATATTATGATAGTGCGGGAATGTTGATACAAGATAACAATGTACCATTTGTAAAAACAATAGCTAGAGTAAGTAGAGATGCAAACGGGAATATGTCAGAATATAAATTACCAATTGAGATGCCTAGTTTATTAGGCGCAGGATCTGAATTCATTCCGAATTTGAACCTATCTCATTATAACAATGAAGTATTTAAACTTGATGAATTTAATACAGATACAAACTTCGTTGGTTATATATTTGGTGGAATAAGTAGCACTGCTGCAAATATATTCTTTACGAATAACGGCACTCAAAGTATTGCAAGCAATCAGATCTTTAAAGTATATGTAGTCAAAAATAATTCAGTCGGAATTGATCAATTGAATAAGCAAAGTATTGGTACATTAAAAATGCAAGTTTACCCCAACCCCTCAGATGGCGACTTCACTGTAAAATTTAATCTGATTAAAGAAGCTGAAACTAAAATTTCTATTTATAGAATTGATGGAAAAAAAATTGAAGAAAAAATATTTGACAATTTTAAAGTAGGTGAAAATACCTATTCTAAAAAAATAAGAAATTTAGAAGATGGTGGTCATTACTTTATAACTATTGAGACAGCATATGAGAGTGCTACACAAAAAATAATTATAGAATAATGCTTATTTGTGCCAACTAAATTTCTTAGTAATTATGTTTGATTTCTCTTTTTTCAAATATTCTAAGAATGATGCTGCAACGGGTGAATGTTTTTTACCTTTCATCCATATTAAACTCCATGTAGTTTTTATAGGCAAGCCTTTTACATTTATGATTTGTAAGTCCCCATTCTGAATTTCATTCCTTATGCCAATCAATGGCATTATTGAATAACCGAGTCCGGCTAACAATGCCTGCTTCACCGCCTCATTAGAGGTCAACTCCATTTTCTTTAATACCAATAAATTATTTTTCTGAATAAAGTTCTCCATAGTTTGTCTGGTACCTGAACCTTTTTCTCTAAAAATCATTGGTAATTCTTTAAATAATTCTTTAGCGGTATTTACTTTATTGAACTTCTTTTGAGTATTACCAACCAAGTATAATTCATTCGGTAGTAGATCTAATCTTTCTATATTCATTGTAGTTGGTAATACAGAAACTAAAGCAAAATCAACTTCATTGTTTTCTAAACTCTCTACTACTTTATTTTTATTGGTAACATCCATCAATAATTCTATACCCATATGTTCAGACATGAAGTCAGCTAAGAAGTGTGGCATTAAATACTTCCCAGTAGAAACTACAGAAATTTTCAATTTACCAGTTAATTGTCCTTTGTACGCTTGAGTTTTATAATTGATCGCATACACCTGATTTAATATATTCTCAGCTGCTTCTGCAATTTCTTTACCAAAGTCAGTAATATGAATTTTTCGTCCAACTACTTCTGTCAATGGAATCTCAAATTGATCTTGAAAATTCTTCAATTGAATTGAAACAGCAGGTTGTGTTAAATGTAATTCTTCAGCAGCTTTTGTAACACTCTGTGTTTGTACAATTTTTAAAAATATCTGCAGTTGATTTAGAGTATAATTCATAAATTAAACTAATGTATAACATTACAAATATAAATAAAAATTTATGAATTAGAAATATCATTTTTGCACAAAATAAAAAGAAAAATATGCAAAAAGAAGAAAGTCTACCAATAATTAAAGGCGATTTCTTGCCTTCTGAAGCGAAATTGATATTAATGAACATATTGAACAATAAGATCAAATTTCATGAAATGCGCAACTTTAGCTCTATTGAAAGATATGGTAAAGCCGATGATAATGCAATAAAAAGCATCGCGCGTTTAGAAAACATTAGTGTAGAAGTTGAGAAAATACTAACCAATGCTGAAGCATCTAATAAAAAACTATCAATACTTGCTGAATTAAATATTCAAATAATAGAATAATTCGAAAAGATGAATGTAGATTTATTAATCGAAAACCTAAGCAATCCCGCTCTCCTATTCTTTGTATTAGGTATTATCGCAGTCTATTTAAAAAGTGATTTAGAAATACCTCCCAATTCATCAAAGTTTATCTCATTGTATTTATTGTTTGCAATTGGGTTTAAAGGCGGACAAGAATTATCGCATGAAGAATTGAATTCAGAAATTGCTTGGTCAATGTTATTTGGCATTGGCATTTCGCTCTTAATTCCTCTTTACACTTTTTTCATTCTTAAAAGAAAGCTAAGCGTTTTCGATGCTGGTGCTATCGCTGCAGCATATGGCTCTGTAAGTGCCGTTACTTTTGTAACTGCTGCAAGTTATTTAGAAGCGCATCAAATGGTTTTACACGGACATATGGTTGCAATTATGGCCTTGATGGAATCACCTGCTATTATAATCGGATTATTATTGATATCATTTTATAATAAATCAGATGACGGTACAATCAAACAATCACAAGTCATCAAACATTCATTTACAAATGGAAGTGTGTTGTTGATACTAGGTAGTTTATTAATCGGATACGTTGCCGATGCAAAACAAGCCGAAGGTATTAAACCTTTCACAAACGATTTGTTCAAAGGCTTCTTAGCGATTTTCTTATTAGACATGGGAGTTACCAGCGGTAAGAAATTAAAAGCATTTTTTTCATTCGGATGGTACCCATTTTTATTCGCATTATTAATTCCATTGTTTAATGGTGCTGTATTTGCGATTTTAAGTTCGCTTGTAACTCAAGACGTTTCGAATAGATTTATGTTTGCAATCTTAGCTGCAAGTGCTTCATATATCGCAGTACCTGCCGCAATGAAAATCTCAGCTCCAAAAGCTAATCCGGGTTTATTTTTACCCATGGCATTAGCCATTACTTTCCCGATAAACATTACCATAGGTATGCCAGTTTATTACTACTTAGCACAATCAATCTCACTGATATAGATAAATAAAGAAATTGAATTATTAGACTAGATTTACATTAATTATGTAATTTTAATTAATGAATAAATCAGCAGATCATTTTTTTATAGGCGGATGTGGGCGTTGCTCCTTAGCAGATACTCCCCAATGTAAAGTCCATACTTTCTCAGAGGAGTTATTGTTATTACGTTCGATATTATTAGACTCAGAACTTACAGAAGAATGTAAATGGGGTGTACCTTGTTATACTTTCAACAATAAAAATGTAATTCTACTCAGTGCCTTCAAAGAGTTCTGTAGTATTAGTTTTTTAAAAGGTGCATTATTGAAAGATCCTGAGCAATTACTCGTGAAACCAGGAGAAAACTCTCAGTCTGCTCGTTACTTAAAATTTCAAAGTGTAAATCAAATCACTAAGATCCGCAAACATATAAAAGCTTTTATTAAAGAGGCCATTGAAATTGAAAAGTCAGGCAAGAAAGTTGATCTAAAAGAAAAAGCCGAACTAGTATTCCCAGAAGAATTATTAAATATTTTTAAAACAAACAAAGAATTTAAGAATGCATTTTTCGCTTTGACACCTGGTCGACAAAGAGGTTATAATATGTTCTTTACTGCAGCAAAACAATCTGCTACAAGAGTAAATCGAATCAATAAATGTATGCCCGATATCTTTAAAGGTAAAGGATTAAACGAATATTAAAACTAATTAATCTCATGAATAACAAAATCACTATTCAAGCAAGTATCAATGCTGACATTAATACTGTTTGGAACAAGTACACAGAGCCAAGTCATATCATTCATTGGAATTTCGCAAGTGACGACTGGTGTTGCCCTTCTGCGAGTAATGACCTCATAGTTGGTGGAAAATTCATTGCAAGAATGGAAGCGAAAGATGGTAGTTTCGGATTTGATTTTGAAGCTATATATGACGAGGTTGAACCTTTAAGTAAATTAAAATACAGCTTCTCAGATGCTAGAGAAATAGAGGTATTCTTTGAATCGAAAAACGATTCAACAGATATCAAAATTATTTTTGATGCTGAAAATGAAAATCCGCTTGATATGCAACGCGAGGGATGGCAGGCTATATTGAATAACTTTAAATCTCATGCCGAGAAAAAATAAAAAAAGGTGGCAAATAATTTTGCCACCTTTTTTATTTATAAAGATTTAAATTATTTCAAATCAAATCTATCTAAGTTCATTACTTTGTTCCAAGCAGCAACAAAATCATTTACAAATTTTGCTTTAGCATCTTCACAAGCATAAACCTCTGCTAATGCACGTAACTCTGAATTAGATCCAAAAATCAAATCAGCACGTGTTGCAGTATATTTAACTTCATTAGTCTTACGATCGCGACCTTCGAATACTTCTTTAGAACCTTCTACCGCTTTCCAAGTTGTACCGAAATCTAATAAGTTAAGGAAGAAGTCATTTGTTAATGTTTCTGGCTTATCAGTAAACACACCATGCTTAGAATTATTGTAATTAGTATTCAACACTCTCATACCTCCTACTAATGCAGTTAACTCAGGTGCTGTTAATGACATTAATTGTGCTTTGTCAATTAACATTTCTTCTGTAGCCACTAAATGTCCGTGTTTCTTGTAATTTCTAAAACCATCTGCCTTAGGTTCTAACACTGCAAATGAATCAACATCTGTTTGCTCTTGTGTTGCATCTGTACGACCTGGTGTGAATGGCACTGTAACGTTATGTCCTGCGTTTTTCGCTGCCTGCTCTACACCCGCACATCCTGCTAAAACAATTAAGTCTGCGATCGAAACATTTTTACCTGTTGCGTTAAATTCTTTTTGAATAGCTTCTAATTTATCTAACACTTTTGATAATTGAGATGGATTATTTACTTCCCAGTATTTCTGTGGAGCTAAACGAATTCTTGCACCGTTTGCACCACCTCTCTTATCAGAATTTCTAAATGTTGATGCCGATGCCCATGCTGTTGAAACTAATTCTGAAACTGATAATCCTGATGATAGCACCTTTGATTTTAAACTAGCGATATCATTCGCATCAATTAATGCTTGAGTAGCAGCCGGAACTGGATCTTGCCAAATTAAATCTTCAGCAGGAACTTCTGAGCCAAGGTAACGAGACTTCGGACCCATATCTCTATGTGTTAATTTGAACCATGCCTTTGCAAATGCTTCTGCAAATTCATTTGGGTTCTCATAAAAT
This sequence comes from Sphingobacterium thalpophilum, assembly GCA_943372195.1. GTDB lineage: Bacteria > Bacteroidota > Bacteroidia > Sphingobacteriales > Sphingobacteriaceae > JAEYZM01. The sequence continues at coordinate 25,827 of CALRXS010000019.1, read as the reverse complement.
CTTCTAGAGATTTTTTCGTAAGCTGGGTCCATTCTCAATGCTAAGTCAGTAGTCAACATCATTGGTGCATGCTTTCTAGATGCATCATGTGCATCAGGTACTAAACCTGCACCTGCATCACCTTTTGGTTTCCATTGGTGTGCGCCAGCCGGACTCTTAGTTAATTCCCATTCGTAACCGAATAAGTTTTCGAAATAGTTATTACTCCATTTAGTCGGAGTGGTTGTCCACGCACCTTCTAATCCGCTCGAAATTGTATCTACCCCTTTACCTGTATTGAAATTATTTTTCCAACCCATGCCTTGCATTTCTATTTCTGCTGCAGCTGGTTCTCTCTCTACATATTTACCTGGGTCTGCCGCACCATGCGTCTTACCAAATGTATGTCCGCCTGCAATTAAAGCAACCGTCTCTTCATCATTCATCGCCATTCTTCCAAATGTTTCGCGAATGTCTCTTGCTGATGCAATTGGATCTGGATTAGCATTCGGACCTTCAGGGTTTACATAAATTAATCCCATTTGTACCGCCGCTAATGGATTCTCTAATTCTCTATCACCAGTATAACGCTTATCTGCTAACCACTCTTTTTCTGAACCCCAATAAATATCTTCTTCTGGCTCCCAAACATCTTCTCTACCACCCGCAAATCCGTATGTCTCAAATCCCATAGACTCTAATGCGCAGTTACCCGCTAATATCATTAAGTCAGCCCATGAAATTTTCTTACCATACTTCTGCTTAATTGGCCATAATAATAATCTAGCCTTATCTAAGTTTACGTTATCTGGCCAGCTATTTAATGGAGCAAATCTTTGAGTTCCTGATCCTGCACCACCTCTACCATCAGAAATTCTGTAAGTTCCTGCACTGTGCCAAGCCATACGAATAAAGAACGGACCATAATGACCATAGTCAGCAGGCCACCAATCTTGTGAGTTCGTCATTAACTCGTTTATCTCAGCCTTTAATTTTTTCAAATCTAAACTCTTGAACTCTTCAGCATAATTGAACGAAGAATCCATCGGGTTCGATAAATTTGAATTCTGTCTTAGTATGTTCAACTTTAATTGATTTGGCCACCAATCACGGTTGCCTGTACCGTTTCCAGCGCTTTGTTTTAAAGCTCCTCCTGAAAAAGGACATTTGCTTGCGTTATTATCCATATTAGTATAAATATTTTGTTTGTTCTATTTTGAATACGCAAGTTATGAAATATTTCATTTATACAAATCGAATTAGTATAGATATTATCTATATATAATAGGTGTAAACTATATCAGAAAAATGAATAAAAGTATTCCATAATAATGATAAATTTAAGGCATCAATTCTATTCAATATGAAGTTAAAAATTATGATGTTCTGCATAACATTGACTTTGTTTTCATGCAAACAATGGAATGTGCCTAAAGAGCTAATAGGCGAATGGAAATCTCGACCATCTGAAATAACAGTTAGAATCAAAGATGAAAATGGAAATTACAAATTCATAAAAGATTCTGCTGATTTGAAAATTCAGATTAATCAGAATAACAAAGTAAATGGAAAAATCGGAAATGCGATTTTTGAAAGTGCTCAAATTGTTAAGAACGCTGGACTTCCTCCATCAATTACAGGAATAGCATATATTATCAAAGACATTGAAATCGATAAAATTTTCAAAAAAGATCCACTCGAAAAAAAATCAATTGAATTATGGTTGTCACCTCTAAATGGTGATACATTAGAGGTTGAACTTAGGTACACAAGTAATTTATCACATTTCCCGATGTCAGGATTCAAGTTAATAAAGAATAAATGAAATACATTACCCGAAGTATCTTCATACTTTCATTAGTAAGTTTATTTACCGACACTGCTTCTGAAATGCTTTACCCCGTTATGCCTTTGTATCTAAAATCAATTGGTTTCAGCGTTGTCTTAATTGGTGTATTAGAAGGTTTCGCAGAAGCATTAGCAGGCTTAAGTAAAGGCTACTTTGGGAAACTATCAGATCAATCGAAAAAGAGATTACCCTTCGTTCAAATCGGATATACATTAAGTGCAATCACTAAACCTATGATGGCTGTTTCGGTATTGCCCCTATGGATATTCTTCACAAGAAGTATAGATAGATTAGGTAAGGGTATAAGATCTGCTGCTAGAGATGCTATGCTTTCTGATTCTTCGGATGTCAACAACAAGGCAAAAGTTTTCGGCTTTCATAGATCAATGGACACTCTCGGCGCGGTTATAGGTCCGCTCATCGCACTTACCTATCTCTACTATTACCCCAATCAATACATTTATTTATTCTATATAGCTTTCATACCCGGACTATTAGCAGTAATAAGCACATTGATTCTAAAAGAAAAGAACAACACTGTAGAAAGTAAAAAATACAATTATAATTTCTTTTCATTTTTGAGCTATTGGAAAAACAGTCATGCTACTTACAAAAAACTCATAATCGCATTATTAATGTTTACCTTGGTGAATAGTTCTGATGTATTTTTATTATTAAAGGCTAAAGAAGCAGGGATATCTGATACATACTTAATTGGTGTATATATATTTTATAATTTGATATATGCATTATTCGCGTTCCCATTAGGCATAATTGCTGATAAGATTGGAATGAAAAAAATATTAGTATTCGGATTAATCATGTTTTCATTAAGCTATTATTTTATAAGCATTTCAACTCTGACTGTACACTTCATAGGAGTGTTTTTATTATATGGCATTTACGCTGCTGCAACAGAAGGTATTTCAAAAGCATGGATTAGCAATATAGTTTCAAAGAATGAAACAGCAACAGCAATTGGATTATATACCAGTTTTCAAAGTATAGCGACCATGTTAGCTAGCACTATAACAGGTATAATATGGTATAACTTCGGATCGAGTATGGCATTTATAATTACTTCAATTAGTACATTATTAATTGCATTACTTGTTTTCAGCATTAAAGAAACAAATCAAAACTAGATACGTTAAAATTTAAAAACATAAATAAATATTTAAGAATGGTAGAGATTATACAGAAGCAATACAAATATTTTGAGAGTGGTTCTACGAAAAACACAGACTTTAGAATTAATCAACTAAAAAAATTAGATACTATACTAAAAGAAAATATAACCTTACTCGACGAAGCAATTTATAAGGATTTCAAAAAATCTCCGTTCGAAAATTTCAATACAGAATTAGCTTTATTATTCTTAGAAATAAAAGATGCTATCAAAAATTTAAAGTATTGGTCAGCAAAAAAAAGAGTGAGTACAAGCATTCTAAATCAACCTGGCAAAAGTTATATTATACCAGAACCTCTAGGTGTTAGCCTTATAATAAGTGCATGGAATTACCCCTATCAAATTTCTCTAGCACCTGTAATTGCTGCTATAGCAGCGGGTAATACTGTAATATTAAAACCTAGCGAATTGAGTAGTAATACAAGTGCTGCCCTTGCAAAAATCATCAACGAAAATTTTGATACCGGATTTCTTCATGTAGTAGAGGGTGACAGAGAAGTAACATCCGAATTATTAAAACATAAATTCGATAAAATATTTTTCACAGGCAGTGTCAACGTTGGTAAAATTATATATGCAGCTGCAGCAAAACACCTTACTCCAGTTACTCTCGAACTTGGCGGTAAAAGTCCGGCTATCATCACCGAATCAGCCAACATAAAATTATCTGCAAAGAGATTAGTTTGGTCTAAGTTTCTAAACGCCGGACAAACATGTATCGCACCTGATTATTTAATGATTCACAAATCAATAAAAGATGAATACTTAAATGCATTAGTTGAAGAAATAAAAAAAGCAGATTATAAAATTGAAAATGATAACTATGTTCAAATTATTAACGAGAGTCATCTGAGCAGATTAAATAAATTAATAGATCAAGATAAAATATATTACGGTGGTAAAGTAGATGAACAAAACAGAGTCATAGAACCTACCATTTTAGAAAATGTAAGTTTCGATGATGAAGTTATGAAAGATGAAATTTTCGGTCCGATTTTACCTGTCATAGTATACGAAGATCTAGATGATGCAATAACAAAAATCAAATCGAAAGCGAAACCATTATCATTGTATGTATATACAACGAATGAATCTCAGAAAAATAAAATATTAGAAGAAATATCATTTGGAGGTGGCTGTGTAAACGATAGTGTTATGCATATCAGTAATTCTAATTTACCTTTTGGTGGTGTTGGAGATAGCGGTATAGGTTCATACCACTCTGAAGCAGGCTTTAGAGCATTCTCACATTATAAAGGTGTGCTAGAAAAATACAACTGGTTCGAAAGCAGCATTAAATACAGTCCGTATACCCAATCAAAATTCAACCTTATTAAAAAATTACTTCCATTTATATAAAGCTATATGATAAGTCTCCAGAATATTCAAACAGAAGTTGATGCCAGTTTTCTTTACGCTTATCTAGCTACAAAAGAAGAGAATGAATTAAGTGCGAAAATATTCAAAGAGATGAGTGATATTGAAGCTAGCCATGCGAAGGCATTTCTTTCTAAAAACGGAATGGATTTAAGTCAGATGCCAAAGCCATCGTGGAGAGCAAAAACAATAGTAAGATTAGGTAAAATAATTGGGAATGATTTTATACTAGGTATCTTACTTGATACTGAAAAAAAATTAGCAACATCCGTAATAAAAGCTAGAAAAATAACGAATACTCGAGATTCTCTATCAGATGTTGCACATGTCACTATACTTAAAAATATTTTAGAAAAAGATACGAATTTTGAAGGCAACAGTTTAACCCGTTTTGAAAAAAGACATCGATCTATTGGCGGCAATGCATTAAGAGCAGCGGTCTTAGGTGGTAATGATGGCTTAGTTTCTAATTTTAGTTTAGTGATGGGAATAGCGGGGGCATCGAGCGGACAAAAAGAAGTTTTACTTACAGGCTTAGCCGGATTATTAGCAGGTGCTTTATCAATGTCATTGGGAGAATGGATTTCGGTAAAAAGTTCTCAAGAACTTTTTGAAAACCAAATGGAATTAGAAAAAGAAGAACTCGAAAACAATCCTGATGGTGAAGAAAAAGAACTTGCATTAATATACATGTCTAAAGGAATTTCTGAACAGGAAGCTGTGAGAATGGCATCAGAAATTATGAAAGATAAAGACAAAGCACATGAAGTATTAGTGAAAGAAGAATTAGGTATAAATGCAGAAGATCTAAAAGGCTCAGCGATGGAAGCAGCGATAACTTCTTTTGTTTTATTTGCTATAGGTGCTATCATACCAGTCATCCCCTTTTTCTTTATGGGTGGTAACGATGCAATTATGATTAGTGCAGCTTTTAGTGCGATCGGATTGTTTATAATTGGTGCAGCTATTACTTTGTTCACGGGCAAAAATGTTTGGTATTCGGGTGCAAGACAAGTATTGTTCGGACTTTCAGCGGCAGCGATTACATTTATGATTGGCAAGTTAATAGGTGTAAGTATAATTGGATAGTTTCTTTTAAATATGTATATCTTCGTATATTAATCGTTATAAATTTACCGCATCATCCATTTACAAACGATATAGATGAAAAACAAGAGCTTATTAAACCAAATATTAGCATTTCTAGCATTAGTATTATTTAATGCATGCGAAACAATTCCAGAAGGTGCTAAAGCAGTGAAACCATTTGAAGTAAATAAATACTTAGGTACTTGGTATGAAATTGCTCGTATGGATTTTAAGTTCGAAAGAGATTTGAAAAATGTTACGGCTACTTATAGCCTTAATGATAATGGTACTATTAAAGTACTGAACCAAGGTTTTAATATTAATACTAACGAACGTAAACAAGCTGAAGGGAAAGCTAAATTTGTTGATTTAACAGATGAGGCTAAATTGAAGGTATCATTCTTCGGACCTTTCTACGCTGGGTATAATGTTGTGGCTTTAGATGCTGAGTATAAGTATGCATTAATTGCCGGACAAAGTCTTGAATATTTATGGATTTTATCGAGAGAAAAAACGATTCCTGATAGTATCAAAACAGATTATTTAAAGATCGCAGAAGGTATTGGTTACAAAACATCAGATCTCATCTGGGTGATTCAAGAATAGTATTTTCTAGCAACAATTCATTTACAATCAATTTTATACAAGAGATTGAGCTCTATTAATTATAAATTTGTGTACATCTTTATTTATGAATAGAAAATTAATCCTCTACATAGCATGTAGCCTAGACGGTTATATCGCTGCAAAAAACGATAATATAGATTTCTTAAATACAGTTGCTGTTGAAGGAGAAGACTATGGCTATGGAGAATTTATTAATTCTGTAGACACAGTTATTGTAGGCAGAAAAACATATGATAAAGTACTATCAATAGGATATGATTTCCCACATGCCGATAAAGAATCATACATCATCACAAGAACAAAAAAAGATTCGATTGGCAATATTCATTTTTACAATGGTTCAATAAAAGAATTAGTAGAAAATTTAAAAACCAAACCAGGTATGAATATATTTTGTGATGGTGGAGCTGAAATAGTGAATCTATTACTTAAAGAGCAACTCTTTGATGAATTGTATATTTCGATTATACCTTGTCTCCTAGGCTCTGGCACAAAATTATTCAATGAAATCAATATAGAAAGCAGTTTGAAGCTTGTTGATTCGAGAGCTTATAAATCGGGATTAGTTCAGCTTCATTATATTTTCGAGAAATAAATTATATTAATTAGCTAAATTTCATAAATTTAGCTAATTGTATTTTGAAAAAGCTAACCACATTTATACTATTCATATCATTAATTGCTCCATTTATAATCGGATTGAGGGCATATGATGTGCAATTAAAAAAAGTGAAGAAGTCTGTTAAAAAGACAATTACCGAACACATCGATAAAAACCTATTAGTAAGATTGAGCTTCAATAAAGATGAAATCACAAAACTAAAATGGGAACACTCAAAAGAATTTGAATACAAATCAGAAATGTATGATATTGTACATAAAGAAATAAAATCAGATTCTATTGTATATTGGTGTTGGTTAGACAATGAAGAAACACAATTAGAGAAATCATTAAACATTTTAATAGCAAAAACTATTGGTGAAAATAAAAATGACATTCCTACAAAAGATATCATCAAACAGCTGATTAAGAAAACATATATTAATCAAACTGTATTTGTGAATCAGAAATCATCTCAAGAAGTATCTGATTACAACAATGTATATGTTGTTAATTCAAATTCAATAACACTAGAAATTTCCTCTCCCCCTCCAGAATCACATTTATAAATTATTATTAAAATCAAATTTTAAATAAATTATAGATATGAAAAAAATTTCAATTGTATCTATAGTATTGTTTTGTAGCTTAAATACAATTGCACAAACAATAACTATAAGAGACAAAGAAACCAATAAGCCAATAGAAATGGTTTATATAATCAGTAAAATACCTGAAGCCCACAGCATCACCAATGCTAAAGGCCAAACAGATATTTCAAATTTCAAGAGTTCATTAAAAATAGAAATAAGAACTATTGGCTATCAAAAATTTATTGCAAGCTATTCAGATATTGAAAAAAATAAGTTTGAAATATACTTAACACCATCATTAATTTCGATGGATGAGGTGGTTGTTTCAGTGAGTAAATGGACACAAGAACAAAAAGATGTAGTACAAAAAGTAAAGAGTATTAGTACCAAAGAAATTGCATTACAAAATCCACAGACTGCTGCAGATCTACTTGGTGTTTCTGGCAAAGTATTCATTCAAAAATCACAACAAGGTGGCGGAAGTCCAATGATTAGAGGCTTCTCAACAAACAGATTATTATATGTTGTAGATGGTGTTCGTATGAATACTGCAATTTTTCGAAGTGGAAATTTACAAAACGTAATTTCATTAGATCCATTTGCTATTGAGAGAACAGAAGTTATGTTCGGTCCAGGTTCTTCCATTTATGGTAGTGATGCGATTGGTGGAGTAATGAACTTTCAAACTCTTAGTGCACAGTTAAGCTTTAACGATAAAACATTATTTAAATCAAGAGCATTTACTAGATATTCATCTGCCAATAATGAAAAAACTGTTCATGCTGATTTTAGCTTAGGATTTAAACGTTGGGCATTTGTTACAAGCATAAGTCATAATGATTATGGCAATTTAATTATGGGTAGCAATGGACCCGATGAATACTTGAGAAAATTTTATGTAGAACGACAAGACACATTAGATGTTCAAGTAAACAACCCTGATCAAAAAGAACAAATACCTACTGCATATAAACAATACAATGTGATGCAGAAAATTAGATTTAAACCTAATGAACATCTTGATTTGGAATACGGATTTCATTATTCTCAAACATCCGAATATTCACGATACGACAGACATATCAGATATAAAAATGGAAACGCAAGATATGCTGAATGGAACTACGGTCCGCAGAAATGGTTAATGAATAATTTGAATATAAATTATCAAAGAAAAAATAAATTATTTGATGAATTTAACGTTCGAATCGCTCAACAATATTTCGAGGAAAGTAGAATAAATAGAGATATCAACAAAGATGAAAGATTTACTAGAATTGAAAAGGTTGATGCATATTCAATTAATGCAGATTTCAAAAAAGCATTAAGTAGACGAACAAGATTTTTCTACGGATTAGAGTTTGTTTACAATGATGTAAACTCAATAGGTATTGATGAAAACATAAGAACTAATATTACTTCGGATGGTGCAAGCAGATACCCTAATTCTAATTGGTCATCTTATGCTGCTTATGTAAGCTATCACCAAGACATTAACAAAAAGCTACATCTTCAGAGTTCATTGCGATATAATCAATTTGCAATCAATGCTATATTTGATACTAGTTTTTATGCCTTCCCTTTTACTACTGCGAATATAAATAATGCATCGACTACGGGTAGTGTCGGATTGAAATATACACGAGATGAAAGAACAGCTATACATGTAAACTTGTCGAGCGGATTTAGAGCGCCGAATATTGATGATATGGGAAAAGTGTTTGACTCAGCTCCTGGTACTGTTACTGTGCCTAATAGAGATTTAAAAGCAGAATATGCTTATAATGCTGAAATTGGTATGGTTAAAATTCTATTCGAACAATTAAAACTCGATGCTGCTATTTATTATACACTACTAGATAATTCAATGGTCAGAAGAGAATATACTTTTAATGGTGCCGATAGTATATTGTATGATGGCAACTTAAGTAAAGTTGAAGCTATACAAAACGCAGCGAACACAAGAGTGTATGGTGTGCAATTCGGATTAGAGTGGAAGCCTATTAAAAGAATTACATTTAGTACTGAAATCAATTATCAAAAGGGTGAAGAAGAATTAGACAACGGAACAGTAAGTGCTAGTAGACATGCCCCACCAACTTTTGGTAATGCAAGAATTAATTATACTTATAATAGATGGATGTTAGAAGTTAATACGCTATATAGTGCTAGCGTAAAATTTGATAATTTACCTGAAGAAGAGAAAACTAAACCTGAGTTGTATGCAATTGATGGAAATGGAAATCCTTGGTCACCTTCATGGTACACCATCAATTTTAAATCGATGTATAAAGTGCATGATAAATTAAACCTTTCTTTTGGTATAGAAAACATAAGCGATCAACGTTATAGATATTATTCATCAGGTATTGCTGCTGCAGGTAGAAATTATATAATTAGTTTAGATTTAAGAATATGATTTCAATAAAACATAAAGCGGTTGAACAAATTTTAAGTATTATTAATACTAGAATTAAAGAAATTGAATCTGAAATTAAAGAGACAAATGATTCTAAGAAAAATGAATCTAAAAGTAGTGCGGGCGATAAATATGAAACTGGCAGAGAAATGATTCAACAAGTTCTGAATAATTTAGAATCGCAACTTGCAAAATATATTCAGATGAAAAACGAATTAGATTCTATCAATTTCAATGCTAGCAATGACATTGTTAAAGCTGGATCACTAATAAAAACAAATACTTCCTACTTTTTAATAGCTGTAGCTTTAGGTAAAATTAACATTGAAAATATAGAAGTTTATGCAATCTCCATAAACTCACCAATAGGCAATATTTTTAAAGGGAAAAAGAAATTTGACAATTTTGAATTTCAAAATAGAGCAATAGAAATTCTTGAAATTAGCTAATACAAAAATAGCCCCTTTTACAAGGGGCTATTAAAACATAAAACATGAAATCCATAAATAAAAGCGCTACTACTCCTCAATCTTAGCCTCTAATAAGTCTGCTGATAAAACAGCCTTAATCTTCATCTCTAGCTCTTCCATTAATTCGGGATTATCTTCAATGAGTTGCTTTACAGCATCTCTACCTTGTCCAAGTTTAGTATCACCATAACTAAACCATGAACCTGATTTTTTTATAATTTCGTATTCAACACCTAAGTCTACTATCTCACCTGATTTTGAAATTCCTTTACCATACATAATATCAAATTCAGCCAATCTGAATGGAGGTGCTACTTTGTTCTTCACAATTTTCACTTTCACTCTGTTACCTGAAACTTCATCAGCATCTTTAATCTGTCCGGTTCTACGAATATCTAATCTTACCGATGCATAAAATTTTAAAGCATTACCACCTGTTGTAGTTTCCGGATTACCGAACATCACTCCTATTTTCTCACGTAATTGGTTGATGAATATACAGCAAGCACCTGTTTTACTAATGGTACCTGTTAACTTTCTTAATGCTTGCGACATCAATCTAGCTTGTAATCCCATTTTTGAATCACCCATCTCTCCTTCTATCTCACCTTTTGGTACTAATGCTGCCACCGAGTCAATTACAATAATGTCAATTGCTCCTGAACGTATTAAGTTATCAGCAATCTCTAATGCTTGCTCTCCATTATCTGGTTGTGAAATCAAAAGATTCTCAACATCAACTCCTAGTTTCTTAGCATAAAATTTATCGAATGCATGCTCTGCATCTATAAATGCTGCTATGCCACCCTTCTTTTGCGCTTCAGCTATCGCATGAATAGCTAATGTTGTTTTACCAGATGATTCCGGACCGTAAATTTCAACGACTCTACCCTTAGGTAATCCACCTATACCTAATGCAATGTCTAATCCTAATGAACCAGTAGATATAGCCTCTATTTGCTCGATCGGATTGTCACCTAATTTCATAACAGTACCTTTACCGTAAGTCTTTTCTAGTTTATCTAAAGTAAGCTGTAATGCTTTTAACTTTTCTTTTGCGTCTGCCATAACTTTGTTTTTTTAATTTCTATGTCTTAATTTTTGCTAAAAATAATAGCATTTTTTTAGTATTCAAAAATAAATTATCAACAATTTATAAATACTTGATAATCAATTATATATAATTTATAAATTGAAATATATATTTATCTATGAATCAAAAATGCTAATAATATAAGCTATTAACAACTGCATTTATGCAGGTTTATTTATGCAGGATGAAGGATGCAACGAAGGATGTATTAGGTATTAGGTATTAATACCTAATACCTAATACATAATACCTAATACATAATACATAATACCTAATACCTACGACTTCCGACTCAAAAGCCCCAACAACCTTGCAATACGCTCAGCTTTATCTTCTTCTGTTTTAGAATCGTAAATATTTTGAATGATCGCTTTTTGTTCAAATTGGGGTAATGATTTAAATCTTTCTAATAAAACTGCATCTTCAGTAGCAAAGCATTCTAATAATTCATCAGTTAATTCAGTAGGTGTTTCATCAATATAGACTTTAACTCTAACCATATCACCTTGCTCTTTCTTGATTTGTTTTCTTATGGAAGATTTTAAAGGCAAAAATAATTTACCATTACCCATCGGCATTAATTTATATTGCTTTAATTCGAAATTGTCTACAAAGCCACTGATTCGAACCCAACCGAACGGACTGTTTTTACTTGCTGCTATTTGTGGAATTAATATGTATGTCCAGCCACCCTTACCCGGAAACTTCTCTACTAAAAAATCTTCGTCAACGAGGTATTTCATTTTGAAAAACTAAAACAAATAACTAAATCCAACTACTAAATCTAATCCAGAACCATCAGAATTTATTAGCCTTTTGTCTATAGGAAAGTAAGACCCACTGGTTGAATTGAATTTATATTTTACGCTATAATAATTCAAGCCCATGTTGGCTGAAAAATTTTTCCTTGATAAAAAATCAATCATAAAAAAACTTTGTACACCTAAACTATTATCATATTCCCATGTAGCTTTTTGTCCAGATGAAACTTTAGAAAGATCAATCACCATCTTGTTATCAAAATAATAACTAGGTCCGACACCAATTCTTAGTTTTGTAGTATTAAATCTTCCGAAAGATTTTACAAGAGATGGATAAAAACTTATAAATTTTCTAGAAAAATCAGTTTTTGCATCTCTCATAATCGGAGTTAAAGAAGAAATTTGAAAACCGATGTCTGCTCCAATCTCTAACCATTTATTAATTTCTGTTCCGGCACTTAATTTCATTCCAACACCCCCTCCTGTACTTATACTCGATTTTTCCCCATTTGTTGCAACAAATAAATCAACATTTGAAAACCCTGCTCCAGCATTAAATAATAGACCAAATCTATTCTTCAGTTTTGTACTTTGAATAGGTTGATCTAGATTATATAATTTATAGTTAACAATACTTTGCTCTGTAAAATACAAATCTCGAGGCGACAATATCGGATTATAGGTAAACGTGCTCTGTACTATAAGAACTTCAAAAGTATATACAGAATCTGCTTTAGCTATGAATGTATGTGTTTGCTTCTTATAATTATTTAAACTTATAACATAAGTTGAATCAGCAGGTATTGTTAATTCTTTATATGATGAATTTTGAATTTTTTCAAATAATTTATTGTTTAAGTTTACAGCAATATTAACACCTCTTGCAAAATAATTATCATTTCTAAATACAATTATCTTAGATGTTTTCTTCTCTTGTGAAAATAAAGAGGAATAGATTAATAATAATATTATACTGATTAAAATTTTTTTCATTTATTTAAAAGTCTAAATGTTAAATTCACTCTTAAGTCATTAACCTTTTTTGTTTTGGGCAATGAGTGCAACCAAAATCTTTGAATTTGTCCTTTCATTAATAATAGAGACCCTGGTGCTAATTCAATTCTAATTTTTGTTTTGTTTACTTTATGCTTGAAGTCTATATGCCTCATCGCCCCTAAGCTAATTGATGCAATACAAGAATCCATCACTATTTCTTTTTCATTATCACTATGCCACGACATGCCTTCAGAGCCAGAATGGTATAAATTCATTAAACAAGAATTAAAATCTGTGTTATCAAATTGTGCAATTTCACTTTTAAGTTTCAATAGCTCCTTTGTAAAATCTTTTCCAACTTTAAGTTTACCTGAATAAGTATACGTTCTATTCTTCTCAGCATACCATGCAATTTTACGAGAAGTAATAATTCTTTTTCCATAAATCATGAGTTCATCATGTTCCCATTCAGTTTTATTTAGAAATGATTTTAAATAAGATGATTGTTCTTTCAGATTTAAAAAATTTTCAAAATAATACAGTTCACCATCAAAGGGTAATAAATTTGTCATAACATTCTAGCACTAGCACTTATTTCTTGATCACAAAATTCAGCTCTTAAATATTTATGATAACCAGCCATCGCTATCATACCTGCATTATCAGTACAATATTCAAAGGCAGGAATATAAATATTCCAATTGTTTTTTACAGATAAATTCTGCAAATATTCTCTTAATCCTCTATTTGCCGAAACTCCACCAGCAATAGCAATTTCATTTATACCATATTCTTTAGCAGCAGCTTCTAACTTATTACACAAAATAGTGATTATTCTGTGTTGTATAGATGCACATAAATCGTTCATATTTTCAGCTACGAATTGCTCATTGCCTTTTGACATCTTCTGTATAAAATATAATATCTGAGTTTTTAGTCCGCTGAAACTAAAATCATAACCAGGTATCTGAGGCTCTGTGAAAGTAAATTTATTAGGGTCTCCTTTCTGCGCATTTCTATCAATGATAGGTCCGCCCGGATATGGCAACCCCAACATCTTCGCCGTCTTATCAAAAGCCTCCCCTGCAGCATCATCCGTAGTCTCCCCGATAATCTCCATCTCAAAATAATCTTTCACCAAAACAATCTGTGTATGTCCGCCTGAAACCGTCAAACACAAAAACGGAAACTTAGGTTTAGGCTCGTCAATGAAATGTGCTAATATATGTGCTTGCATATGATGTATGTCAATCAATGGCAAATCTAATGACAATGCAAATGCCTTCGCAAAGCTTGTGCCTACTAATAATGCACCTAATAATCCAGGTCCACGTGTAAAAGCAACCGCATTGATATCATTTTTGCTTATTTTAGCGTTTTTAATGGCAGTATCAATCACAGGAATGATATTTTGCTGATGTATGCGAGAAGCAATCTCTGGAATGACACCACCATACTGCTCATGTATTGCTTGAGTAGCGGTAACATTCGAAAGTATTTTGCCATCAATACATACTGATGCAGATGTTTCATCACAAGATGATTCGATACCCAGAATTATAATAGAATATTTACTCATTATATATTATTAAAAAGGTAGGTAAAATATCGTTAAGTATAATCGTCGGACTTATAACTAGTCTATTGATTATTTATCTACTATTTAGATTACCTGCAGTTCAGACATGGGCTGCTAAAAAAGTTGCAAAATACCTATCATCCGAATTAAACGCAAATATACAAGTTAAAGGCTTAGATATAGATTTCTTCAAGACCTTAGTTTTAGAAGATTTTTTAATTGAAGACCAACATAAAGACACCTTATTATATGTAAATGAGCTGAAAGTTGACATTGGAGAAATTTTATTAAAAGAGAATAAATTCAGTATCAATAAAATAAATTTAGTACACCCGGTATTTCATCTTAAGAAATACAAAAATGAGAAATACAATAACATGCATTTTTTGCTAGATTATTTTAGTTCTGAAAAAGATACTACGAGCAAAGTAAAAACACCACTTAATTTAATTGCGAAAAATATCATCATTGAATCTGCCGACTTTATATACCATAATGAAAATTTACCCGAAGGTGATAAAGGGGTGATCAACTATGATGATGTACACGTAAAAAACTTTAGTGCTGAAATCAACAATTTCAAATTAAATAATGGTGATATAAAAGCTCAGATTAAAAATTTAACGCTGCAAGAAAAATCTGGATTTAAAATTGATAAGTTTAGAGCTAATGTAAAATTCACCTCTACAGAAATTGAAGCGGCTAACTTATATGTACTAACTCCTCACTCTAGTATTCACGATTATTATTCGATGCGCTTCGATTCTATCTCTGATATGTCTGATTATATTAATAAAGTTCGGATGTATGCAGACTTTGAACAGTCTATCGTTTCTTTTAAAGACATAAAGTATTTTGCATCAGCCATAAAAAATTATACGCAAAAGTTTTTGATCAATGGTTATGTATATGGTCCTGTTGCTCATTTACAATCAAAGAACATTAAAATCTACACAGGCAAAAGCACTAAGGTCAATGGAGCTATAAGTGTTAAAGGTCTACCAGAAATTGAATCAACTATTTTCAATGCTAAACTAGAAAAACTAAAAACAAACTATACCGATTTAGTTGACCTGATGCACGGACTAGATTTAGATTCAGTCGGAAGCTCTTTGCCTTCTTTCTTATCAAACTTAGGGAACGTTGAATATTCTGGATATTACAAGGGTACGGTGTTCGATTTCGATGCCAATGGAAATATTATTACAGATATTGGTAATGCCATCAATGATATTCATATGAATATTGAATCTGATAAAATACCGAGTTATAATGGTAATATAGAAACGATCGGACTTGATTTAGGAAAATTATTTTCAGAAAAAATGTTAGGGGCTGCGAGTTTGAATTTGAGTATCGATGGTGAAGGTTTCGATATTAAAGATCTAAATGCAAACATCAATACCCAAATAAAAAATATCTATTTAAATGGTTACAATTACTCTAATTTAGAAGCTAGTGGTATCATAGATAAAAAACAATTCAATGGATATTTTAAAGCGAATGATCCTAATGCAAAATTCGATTTTGATGGAAGCGTCGATTTTAACAATCTTAAACAACCTGAATTTAAATTTGAAAGTTCAATATATGCATTGCATCTAAGAGAACTTAAATGGATCAAAGACACTATTAATATATCTACTGATGTAAAAGTAGATTTCATAGGCGCTAATCTCGATAATATTATTGGCTCTGTATATTTCGATAATATGGAAGTACAAAATGGTACAGATTCATTCATATTTAATAATATTGATATTGAATCTAACTTTGTACCAAAAGGTAAAAAACTCAGTTTGAATTCTGAAATTATAAATGCAGGAATTGAAGGAGAGTATAAATTATCAACCATTCAATCAGCGGTAAAAAGTCTAATTAAAATATATCTGCCAAATGCTAATTTAGGTAAGATTTATAAATACGAGGATCAAGATTTTAATTTCTTTGTATTTGTAAAAAATGCAAACCCTATTACAGAATTACTCTACCCTAACTTGAATATTTCTGAGAGTGCAAACATCCGAGGATATTTAAATTCTAGTACTAATACAATTAGGCTCAACGGACAAATAGATTTTATTAAATACGATGCATTAAAATTTGAAAACTTAATGATCGATGGTGAGAATGATAAAAACATTTTTGACTTCAACGTTGCTGCTGATAGAGCATATATAAGCGATAGTATAAATATTGACAACATCGCAATATCAAACTCTATAAAAAATGACAGTGTAAAATTTAACGTCAAATTAGCAGAATTAACAAATCCGAATCAACTAGACTTAAATGGACTTGTATCATTTAAAGAGAATAAATCTAAAATAGCAATACTACCATCAGTTGTAATTATTGATTATCAAACATGGGAATTGAAAGATAGTTTCAATATAGATTTTATTAATGATAAGCGAATACTTGTAAATGATTTTGAATTAAGAAATGGTAATCAGCTTGTTCAAGTTTCTGGTTATATATCAGATCAGAATAACGAAGAGCTTTCAATAGATATTCAAAATGTTGATTTAAAAAGTTTCAATCAACTATTCAAAAAATATGACTTAGAAGTTTTAGGCACTTTAAATTCTAGAACGAAATTTGCTAGTTTATTATCTGAGCCACTAGCTATATCTGATATTAACATCGACCACTTAATATACAACTCAGATAGTATTGGTAATTTATTGTTTAGTAATACTTGGGATCCGAAATCTCAGATCATAAATTTAACTGGTAGTATCTACAATGAACGTTTAAAAACATTAGCTGTTGGTGGAAGTATAAATACATCGAAGACTAAGAATAACTTCAACATAGATGTTTTAATGAATGAAACTGAACTAATAGTTATAGAGCCGTTTGTTAAAACATATGTATCGAATATTTCAGGTACTGCTAGTGCTGATTTAAAAGTTAGAGGTACTTTCTCTAAACCTGAGATAAATGGCTATTTGACTTTGAAGAACGCCGGACTGAGAGTAAACTATTTAAATGCTTATTTAAAAGTATCTGATCAGATTAGGTTGTCAGAGAATAAAATCTTCTTAAACAATTTACAAGTGAAAGATCTTGAAGGAAACAAAGGTTCTATAAATGGTTCTATTACACATACCTATTTTGAAAAGTTTAATTTAGATGTTAGACTTCAAGCAAATAATTTACTATGCTTGAATACAACTGAGAAAGACAATGAATTGTATTATGGTAAAGCATATAGCACAGGGGCATTCAGTTTTAGAGGTCCTATAGAAGATATTAAAATAGATATTACCGCAAAAACAGAAAGAGGTACTAAATTTTACATCCCACTAAGTGATGAGAGTTCTGTGATGAAACAAAATTTCGTTCGATTTGTGGAAAAAGATTCAACCGTAAAAGCACAAGATTATAAAATCAATCTATCAGGCATTAGCATGAACATGAACTTACAGGTTGATGATCAAAGTGAGGTACAGTTGATAATGGATAAAAATACTGGTGAAATAATTAAGGGTCGTGGCAATGCAAATTTAAAATTAACCATTAACACCATTGGTAATTTTGAGATGTATGGTAATTATGAAATATCAGAGGGTGAATACAATTTCATATTGCAAAATTTAATCAGCAAGAAATTCAAAGTAGAAAAAGGTGGCAATATACGATGGAACGGAGACCCTCTGAAAGCTAAAATAGATCTATCAGCCATCTATGAAACTAGACCACTAGTTTCACCATTAATACTTTCAGCAAATAGTTCAGATACTAATTCATATACTTCTACACAGAGAGTAAAAGCACAGTGTGTATTGAATTTAAAAAATGATTTAATGTCGCCTGATATATCGTTCGGACTTAGATTCCCGGAAGATGAAAACTTGAGTTCTAAGGTTGGAGGATATTTAGCAAATCAAGATAATTTAAGTAACCAAGTGGCAAGTTTATTGGTGTTTGGTAGATTTGCAAATACTGGATCTAACAGTAATAATTACATACCTACTACTGGATTCTTAGCTTCACAACTTTCAAGTTTAGTTTCTACAAAGAACTTTGATTTGAATTTAGAAAATGGTGTAGGTGGTTCTTTAAGATTATTTAACGATCGAATTACCATTGATGGAAATATCAATACCAATAACAATAGTACTACGAATACAAACACCCAACAAACAAACGCATCTGCTATCACGGGTGACGTAAATATTGAATACAAAATCAGTAAAGATGGTCGATTCAGAGCTAAGGGTTTTCAAAGAAATGATATCAACTCAGATCTACTAAAGAGAGGCAACTCACAAGTAGAACAAGGTGTTGGCTTGTTCTACCGTATAGAGTTCGATACCTTCAAAGAATTATATCAAAAGGTTTTCAAGAAAAAGCAAGATCAATAATTTCGATTACTTGCCTTTTAAAATTGCGTGTCCCATCTTATCACGCTTAGTTATCAAATATTCTCTATTGTGAGTATTCGATTCAATTTCTATTGCAACATTTTCTACAATCTCTAATCCGTAGCCGATAATACCAGCACGTTTTGTAGGATTGTTTGATAATAATTTCATTTTGCGGATGCCAAGGTCTCTTAAAATTTGTGCTCCAATTCCATAATCACGCTGATCCATTTTAAAGCCTAATTTCAAATTAGCCTCTACTGTATCAAAGCCTTGCTCTTGTAATCTATATGCTTTTAATTTATTCACTAATCCGATACCTCTACCCTCTTGATTCATATAAACAATACAACCTCTACCTTCTTTCTCAATCATCTCCATCGCCTTATGTAATTGAGGTCCGCAGTCACATCTACATGATCCAAAAATATCACCTGTAACACAAGAAGAATGAACTCTCACCAACACATCATCTTCTTCTGTCCACTCACCTTTAATAATCGCTAAATGATTTTCACCAGTATCAATTTGTGTATAAGCTATCATATCAAACTCTCCCCATTCGGTAGGTAGCTTAACCGTTACTTCTTTCTTAATTAATGATTCATGTTTTAATCTGTATTCAATTAAATCTTTGATACATATTAATTTCAAATTGAATTTTTCTGCAATTTTTTCTAAATCTGGCAAACGAGCCATCTCCCCATCTTCACGAATAATTTCAACAATTAATCCAGCTTCTTCAAAACCCGCTAACCTCGATAAATCTACAGCTGCCTCTGTATGTCCAGCTCTTCTTAATACTCCACCCTCTTTCGCCATTAATGGGAAAATATGTCCGGGTCTACCAAAATCAGATGGCGTCATCTCAGAATTAATAAGAGCCATCACAGTCTTTGATCTGTCTGATGCTGATATTCCTGTAGTACAACCGTGTCCGAGTAAGTCAATCGATATCGTAAAATTAGTCTCATGTGAAGCAGTATTCTTGCCGACCATTAAATCTAATTTCAACTCTTCACATCTTTTCTCTGTAATAGGAGTACATATTAATCCTTTGCCATGGGTAGCCATGAAGTTGATCATTTCCGGACTACCATTTCTAGCGGCGGTTAGAAAATCTCCTTCATTTTCACGATCTTCATCATCAACCACAATCACGCATTTACCTGCGCGAATATCTTCTATGGCTTCTTCTATTGTGTTAAATTTCATTTTCTTATTGATTACGTTGTGTAGGTTGCCATACACTACTTTTAATACCTTTAAAATACCATATCATCCCTTTAAGCAATGCCAAATTCATCATAATTAGATAATTTGCAAAGCGTAAAGATTTTATATGTACGGATAATAATTTTAAGATTTTATCTATGACTGGTGTGCTATAAACTAATATTTGAATCAACAACAAATACAAATAATAGTTTGACTGCATTGATAAGATTGCAGAGCTGATAAATGCTATGATAAGCAAAATCGGACCTATCCATCTTAATACCTTATGCGACAAGAAAGAGAATGCTAGTCCGGTGTATAAGGGCCACAACAATCCTTTAAACCTATTCAAGTTTTGGAAATTCCCTGCAGAAATTCTCACCTTCCTCCTAAACTCCTCTTCAATTTTATTAGAAACATCTTCAATGCACAAGGCATTTAATTCGTTAATAGATTGAAGTCCTTTTTCTAATACATACATCGATATATAGAAATCATCAACCAAGAAATTATCAGGCACTTTACCATAAGCATTTGATCTTATAGAATAACAGCCACCAAAAGTACCAATCATCGTTCCCCATATTATACCTTCCTGGTACTTGATTAAGTTTTCTCTTGATAGATATGATTTCTCTTGAAAAGAGATACCATCTTTTTTGTATTGCACGTTGATGATGTTTCCACCTACCTGAGCAATCGTTTCGTTTTTATAATGTTTTACTAATTGATAAATAGTGTCTTCTTGAAAGAAAACATTTGCATCAGTCATGATAAATATATCTGAACTGGCAAGCTCTGTGAGTTTATTGATAATACCCGATTTACCAGTTCTTCCTTCAAACTCGATTAATTTAATTGGGTATTTATTGATGAAAGATTTGATGATATCATTTGTATTATCGTTCGATGCATCAGAGCCAATAAGGAATTCAATTTTATCTGCAGGATAATTTGTATTAAAGGTGCTTAAAATTTTTTGTTCAATTACTTGCTCTTCATTATAAACTGCTAATAAAATACTAACTCTTGGTAGATCATCAGTTCTCTCAAAAATTAAATTATTTTGAGTTTTATTTGATGCAATAATTTTTAAGATATATGGAAAAAGAACATAGGTATGAATGATCAAGTAGGCAGAAAGTATAAATAAAATTTGCAAGGTTATCATTTTGAAACCTCCTTACTGTAAAATTCAACTAATTTTTTGACAACGAAATTATTATCGTATTCAGAATAAATTAATTTCTTGGCAGCTTCACCAATTGATTTTACTGCAGAATGATTGTCTAATAAATATTCTATTGCTTCAACAAATTCTTCAGTAGTATCGGCAATGATGATATTCTCTTTATTAGTATAATTGATACCTTCAGCACCTATACTAGTGCTAATAATAGCTTTACCAATTGACATCCCCTCAATAATTTTCAAACGCATACCACTGCCAGATTTCAAAGGCACAATCATTATTGATTTTGAATTCATAAAATCAGATGCATTCTCTACTTCACCTACGACAACAATATTCGAATTATTATATTGAGCATAAGACTCAGGAGTATGCTTACCTGCAATATAAATTTTGAAGTCAGCTCTTTTAAGAATTAATTGTTGATATATATCACCCAATAACCATTTTACAGCTTCAATATTCGGATACCAATTTAAAGCACCTAAATGAAATAGACTATTTTGTTCAGGTGTAGTATCTGATTGAATAAATTTACTAAGATTAACACCTGCAGATGAAGTAAAAGTATTTTTTTGAGGAAACTGTTTTCGAAAATATTCAGCATCATCAGAACTAATAGGTATAATAAAATCAACTTGATTAGGTGCAGTGTCTTCGAATATTTTAATTCTTCTACTTAATAAATTCAAATACCATTTCTTAATACCCTTAGCTTCTTTTGCAAGTCTACTCCATATTTGTGATTCAACATTATGAGCCCTATAAGCAATATTTGCTTTTGAATACTTTTTAATTGTTGGGATATATGGAAGCATGAATAAACCTTCAATATGTATTAAGTCATATTGATTGGATTTCAAATGATCTATTAATTTTTCCTCTACTTGTTTATTGTAAAACCTAGAGATATTATAAGATTTATTGCTAAACAAATTCAGAAAAGCTGGAATAGCTTTTACGGATGTATCAATATTTACTGCAATGAATTTTGAGTTGGAAGTTAGTTCACTTGGAATTTCAGAAACAGGTAAGTAGTCTTTTACTGTATTAAGTGCAAAAACATCTAAATGAACTCCAGCCTGCTTAAGTCCGATGATCATATTATATATTGCTATCGACCCACCATCTTTAATGGGATAAGGTACTCTATTACATAGCAAAAGAATGTTCATTGACTGAAATTATATTTTTCGCAAAATTACTTCTTTTTACCCGCTATTTTCTTGAAAAAGTTTACATAAATATCTAAATCGAGTAATGTAGAATCTGAAGTAGCCTTACGTGTGATAAAAATACCGATAGGAGTCAAAATAATGCTCGCCATCCACATTCCTTGCCAAACTGGTACAACATTCTGCCTTGCCATCTTTTCGCCCGTTATAGACAATATATGGAAGAATATAAAGAAGAAGATTGAAATTACGATTGGCATACCAAGTCCGCCTTTTCTAATAATCGCCCCCAAAGGTGCACCAATAAAGAATAGGATTAAACAAGCGAAAGACAAAGTGAACTTGCGATGAAATTCAATTTCATGTCTACGAATTTTTTCATTTAAGACCTCTTGATCTTTTTTAGTAGATTCTGTATAGGAGATAATATTTCTAATAGTTGAAAATGCTCTACTTACAATAACACCGTGATATTCTTTATCAAAATTTTTCAGGATGTCGTTGTTAAGTTCTGTTTTAACAGATCTCATAGATGAGTCAAGTTTCAACGACTTATCCATACTCGTATACAGAGCATAGTTTTGTCGGAAGTATGCTTTGTCTTTTAGAAGTCTTTCATCTAAAGAATCTTCATAATACGTAAGTTGTTTTAAATTAAGCATGGTGTAATGATCTTTGAATAGTGTTTCATCAGTTCTATTCATTTGAAAAGTTGAAAGATCAAACTTTACTTCATGTTCTTTAAATTTAACTCTCGTTAATTGTTTACGATCATTGATGGTACCAGGCACACCACTTTCTTCGTAGCTTATACCATCAAAGAGTAGCAATACTAAGTATCTATCATTTTCTGATTTTAGCATTTTGCCACTATCAGCCATCATCACATTCATATTGCCTTTGTTTGCAGTATGGTTATAGATTACGATATCTTTCAGATTAGTACCTTCTTCATCTTTGCTACCAATTCTAATACTATATCCGTCTATACCATTATAGAAAATTCCTTCTTTAATTGCTAAGGATGGTTTTTGATTTCTAACATCCCACATTAAAGCACCCATTTTCAAATTAGCAAAAGGCATAACTACGTTTGAGAAGTAGAATGCAGCAACGCTAATAAAAAGTGTAAGTACAATTAAGGGCATCATTATTTTTCGGAGGGAGATACCAGATGATTTGAGTGCAACTAATTCATAATGCTCACCCAAGTTACCGAAGGTCATAATGGAAGAAAGCAATATTGCTAATGGCAAAGCCATCGGTACAAGAGTTGATGATGCGTACATAAGTAATTCGAGAACTACATACCACTCTAATCCTTTCCCTACCAAATCATCAATGTATTTGAATAGGAATTGCATCAACAAAATAAATATTGCAATAAAAAACGTAAGAATAAAGGGTCCGATAAACGAACCAATAATAAGTTTATGAACCTTTTTAATTGGAAGAAACATTTTATGCACCTAATACATGAATCAAGTCATCGACTTGATTATGCCATATCATTCTTTTGTCTTCTAATTCTGTATCGATAGCAAAATCAGTAACAGCTAAAGCAACGTCACCAGTAAGTTCATCTTGTAAGATTTCAAATTCTAAAAAAGTATTTTCATCATCTTCCCACTTAAAGCGAACTGATTTATTTTCTTTGTTACTTACCATTTTTGCTTTCAATGTCTCGTTATCCCATATAAAGTGGTATGTACCGTCTTTATAAGTTACATCATCGGCAAACCATTGAGCAAGACCGTTAGGAGAGCTTAAATAACTAAAAAGTATTTTAGGTGAGGACTTTAAGCCGAATTCCATCACGATTTTTTGCTTTTGTTTGTCTTTCTTTTTCATCAATTCGAAAACTATTTATAAATAATGTCATTCATTTTTTTAAAGAAAAACAAAATCTTCTATATTTGCAAACCTAATTACAAGGAGATGTAATAATCTCAAGTATTTTGGCGGGGTAGCTCAGATGGTTAGAGCGTTGGATTCATAACCCAAAGGTCGGCAGTTCGATTCTGCTCCCCGCTACAAAAAGCAGCACTTGTGCTGCTTTTTTCGTTTACACCAATTTTTAAGAATGTAGAATTAAGAGTTAAGAATTAAGAACGAGGAAGTACTAAATTTAAATATAGCACACATTATTCTTAACTCTTAATTCTACATCCTACATTCCTTATTTGTATCATTTGTTACCCAAATCATTTAATTTTCAAATTAACTTTGATACAAACGAATAGAATATGGAATCAACATTTTGGGACGATAGGTATAATGAACCTGGATATGCATATGGTAAGGAAGCCAACGACTTTTTAAAATCAGTTACAGATCAATTTAAACCCAATTCAAAAATACTTTGTATTGCAGAAGGTGAAGGAAGAAATGCACTTTACTTAGCTCAACTAGGGCATCAAGTAACAGCATTAGATTTTTCATTAGTCGAATTAACTAAAATACAAAACAGTAGGGCCACAATCAACTGATTTATTATACACCAAAGAAGAACTAAGCAGTTACTTTAATGAATTCAGTAACATCCGAATAAATAAAACAACAAGAAATATTTTAGAAGGAAAGTATCACAACGGAGAATCGTCAACCATACAAATAATAGGAACTAAATAAAAAAATATGAAAGCTTTAAAACTATTGATTTTAATACTACTTGTGCAATCAACATATTCTTTAGCACAAGAGAACACGAGCAGTTACGGTGCATATAAAATTGTATTTCAGATGTCGACAGCAGATACAAATGCACACAAGGCATTAATGAAACAACTAACAAATATTACATCAGAATCACCAGACACAAAAATACAAGTGGTATGTCATGGCCCTGGATTGTCATTTATTCAAAAAGACAAAAGTGTAGTAGTTGATAAGGTAAATGCTGCGATAAAAAAAGGAATAAAAATTTCAGCGTGTGAATTTTCATTAAAAGAAAGAAAAGTAAGTAAAGAAGAAATACTACCAACAGCTACATATGTAAAAGCAGGCATATTAGAAATTGTAAAATTACAAACTGAAGGATGGTACTATATTAAATCAGGGTTTTAGTATGCTAGTATGCTAATATGCTAGTGTCAGTACTGAGTACTGAGAGGTGCTAAAAATTAGCATTGCCTCGTTCTTAACTCTTAATCCTTAATTCTACATCCTACATCCTACATTTTACATTTCAATTCAACATTTCATCAAAATTTTTAGACAAAAAAAAGCCCCGATACATTTCTGTTCG
>CALRXS010000018.1:0-69393 GCA_943372195.1 Sphingobacterium thalpophilum | reverse complement strand
ATATTATCTGTAGCAATTGCTATATGTTGACATCCTGCACCTTTATAAAAATCAATGTATTCTTCGATCTGTGATTTCTTCTTACCTACTGCAGGTTCATTTATTGGGAACTTCACATAACCTGTTCCATTTGAAACTACTTTCGACATTAATGAAGTGTACTCTGTAGAAATGTCTGTATCATCGAATGTGATCAATAATTTAAAGCCCATTACTTCTTCGTAATACTTTACCCATTTGTTCATCTCACCCCATCCCACATTACCTACGCAATGATCTACAAACTTAAATCCGATTGGCTTTGCTATAGTATCTTTCGCTGTCGCTTTAAATCCGGGCATAAATGCACCCTTATAATTCTTACGCTCTACAAATGTATGAACGGTATCACCATAAGTTTGTAATGTGAAAGTTTTTACTTCACCAAACTCATCTGTTAAGGTTTTCGGCTCTTCAATGATTATACCACTTCTGCTTTTTACTTGATCGTATGAATACATAACATCATCAACCCAAATTGCTAATACTTTTACACCATCTCCGTGTAAATTTACATGCTTTGAAATTGCTGAATCAGGATCAAAAGATGTCGTTAATACTAATCTGATTTTATCTTGTTGTAAAACGTATGAAGCGCGGTCGCGAACGCCGGTCTCCGGACCTGCATAGGCTACTAATTCGAAGCCAAATGCAGAGCGATAAAAGTATGCTGCCTGCTTTGCATTACCTACGTAAAACTCAATATAATCTGTACCTAATAATGGTAAAAAATCTTCAGCTGGGTTATGGTCTTTATGTAACTCAGCTAATTGGTTTGTTCTATCTATTACTTGCATATCTAAATGTCTTAATTCTTAACTCTTAATTCTTAACTCTTAATTTTATTACATGCCTTCCATCCAGCTTGCATAATAATCCGCATCCTCAATGGCTACTGCATCTTCTGTTAACATTAATGGTCTGAACGGATCTACCATTACCGCTAATTCTTCAGTTGCTTCTTTACCAATCGATTTTTCAACTGTACCAGGGTGTGGTCCGTGTGGTATACCTCCCGGATGTAAAGTGATTTGTCCTTTCTCCACGCTCTTACGACTCATGAAGTCTCCATCCACATAATATAAAACTTCATCAGAATCTATATTACTATGATTGTATGGTGCAGGAATTGCTTGTGGATGATAATCATATTTACGTGGCACGAATGAGCATACTACAAAATTATGTGCTTCAAACATTTGATGTACCGGAGGTGGTTGATGAACGCGACCTGTTATTGGTTCGAAATCATGAATTGAAATCGCCCATGGGTAACAATATCCATCCCATCCGAAGAAATCAAAAGGATGTGTACTATAAGTATAAGGGTAAATTAATCCCTGTTTTTTAATTAATACTTTGAAGTCGCCCGTCTCGTCGAAAGTTTCAAGATCTTGTGGCAACTTCATATCACGCTCACAAAATGGTGAGTGTTCAAGTAATTGTCCGACTTGATTTCTATACCTCTTCGGCGTTACAATCGGAGTGAACGATTCAACGATAAATAATCTATTATTCTCATCGTTAAATTCTAACTGATAAATAGTACCTCTTGGAATTACTATATAATCACCATATTCGAATTTTATTTTACCATAACCAGTTTTCAATGTTCCTGAACCCACATGCACAAAAATTAATTCATCGGCTTGTGAATTTTTATAGAAATAATCGGTCATTGATTTCTTTGGTGCAGCTAATGAAATATGTAAATCACTATTCACCAATACTGGTTTTCTTGACTTTAAATAATCGTCTTCTGCCTTTATTTTAAAGCCTTTCAGACTGGTATGCTTCAAGTGTTTTTCTCTTGCAATCTTAGGTTCAACAGAATAAGGCTCACCTAAATGTTTCACCATTGTTGGTGGATGGCAATGATAGATCAATGAATAGATATTCGAAAAACCTTCTGTTGAAAAAAGTTCTTCAGCATACAATGAACCGTCGGGTTTGCGGAATGTTGTATGACGTTTATGAGGTATTTGACCCTGTTTATGATATATAGGCATATCTAATAAAATAAATAATTGGAACGAAATTTAATAAAAATAATTGAAAATGAAGAGTTAAAACTCTCAGAAAGGGTTGTTTAGAAAGAATATTGGGCGAATACAATCTTCGATAATAAGCGCGCTAAAAAGGCTTGCTTTATTTCTGCGGATGTGTACTCTATTTGGTTGAAGTCTAATTTCATTTATGATGCTAAGATAGCTTGATTTTTAATTTAATCAAATTGATTATGGCATAAGTAATATTTTATTAGTTTTGAACAAATACTATAGACCATGAAATTAGTTTCCTACAAGACTGAAAACCAAGAGAAGTTAGGCGTTTTTATAAACGGACATATCTACAATTTACATTCGGTAGATAAGTTAATACCACATACCATGTCAGAATTTTTATGGGGCGGCGTTGAATTAATGGAACGTGCACATAAGGTAAATGATGGAATTAAAGCTGGCAATATAATGGCAAGAGAAGAAGTATTTTTCGAGATATTAGCACCAGTTCCTCATCCTACATCATGTAGAGATGGATATGCATTTCGTCAGCACGTTGCCTCTGCACGTAGAAATCGTGGAGTAGATATGATTCCTGAATTCGATCAATACCCTATCTTTTACTTCACCAACCACAACGCAGTTCAAGGTCCGGGTGAAATCGAATGCATGCCCGATCATTTCGAAAAATTAGATTTCGAATTAGAGGTTGCTGTAGTTATCGGTAAAAAAGGTAGAAACATCAAAGCTTCTGAAGCTGATGATTATATCGCTGGTTACATGATCATGAACGACATGAGTGCAAGAACTTTACAAATGGAAGAAATGTTGTTGAATTTAGGTCCAGCTAAAGGCAAAGACTTCTCAACAGTTATTGGTCCATGGATGGTTACACCAGATGAACTTCAACAATATTTAGTGCCAGCGAAAGAAAACCATACTGGTAAGAATTTCAATTTAGATATGAAGTGTTGGGTAAATGGGGTAGAGGTTTCTTCGGGTAATGTGGCAGATATGGACTGGACATTCGCTGAAATCATTGAGCGTTGTGCATATGGTGTAGATATTTTACCGGGTGATGTAATCGGTTCGGGAACTGTTGGTACAGGATGTTTCTTAGAATTAAACGGTACAGGTTTATTAAACGATAAAAGTTTCAAACCACAATGGTTGCAGAATGGAGATGTGGTTGAAATGGAGATCACCGGTCTTGGCCGATTAAGTAATACTATAAGAAAGGTTGATACAGATTTTTCGTTATTGAAAATGAAGAAATCATAAAAAGACCGTCAATAAATTGACGGGGTTACAAATGTAACCTGATGTATATTGAAAAGGCCGATAAATCGGCCTTTTGCTTTTCAGATAGTAACCTTTCTTTATTTTTTATCGTAAAAATACACAAGATTATTTTTTATGATAGTGAAGAGAGCAGTGTGGTGGGACTATAAAAAAGAAGCTTCTTATTTTATAACCTTTAATGTTTTAAATAAACAAAAAAAATTAGGCGAAGTTCGTTCTAAAATAATGAACTTAAATCAGTTAGGTTTAATAGTTGATGATTGTATAAAGGAGATAAATTCTCAAGACTCTAATGTAACTATTAGTACATATTGTATCATGCCAGATCATGTGCATTTAATATTAGAGTTCAAAAAGCCTATTGAATCAAATCTTAAGGTTTATAAATACCCTAGCGATTGTATTAGGGTATTAAAAGCTAAATCTGCATTTCAAATTCGAAAATCAAATTCAAAATTTCAATGGCAAGATAATTTTTATGAAATAATAATTAAAAATATTTATCATCACCAAAAAGTAATAGATTACATTAAAAATAAAGCAAAAAATTATAATATCTGAAAAGCCCCTAGGCGATTTATCGCCTAGTATTTTTTACGATTGCGATTTAATTGTAGCCTCGCTGATTTATCAGCGATATAATAAATAAATTGCAACTCGCTGATTTATCAGCGATATTTATAAAAATTAATTTCTTTGATTAATCTTTAGCAATTTATTAAGCTAAGTAAATTTTCATACATTTGAATAAACGAATATTTCATGCTAACACTAAACATCAAAGACTTAAGTCCACAGCAAATTCAAATGTTTTTGCAATATGCTGTTGCGCCCAGACCTATTGCATTTGTTAGTACTGTAGACACTGAAGGCAATGTAAACTTAAGTCCGTTTTCTTTCTTCAATTTATTTAGTTCGAACCCACCAATCTTAATATTCTCACCTGCTCGAAGAGTAAGAGATAATACTACTAAGCATACACTTGATAATGTATTACAAGTAAAAGAATGTACTATCAACATAGTTAATTATGCAATGGTACAACAAACTTCTTTATCTAGTACCGATTATCCGAAGGGTGTGAATGAATTTGTAAAAGCCGGATTTACAGAGTTGAAATCAGATTTTGTAAAACCACCAAGAGTAAAAGAATCACCAGTTCAATTCGAATGTATAGTGCGTGATGTCATTGCATTAGCAGAAACTCCAGGTGCTGGTAATTTAGTTTTAGCAGAAGTTATTGCGATGCATATTTCAGAAGATGTTTTAGCAGATGATGGCAAAATTGATCAATTGAAAATGGATCATGTTGCACGTTTGGGTGGCGATTGGTATTCAAGAGTGATTGCAGAATCTTTATTCAAAGTAGCAAAGCCTTTAACAACCATGGGTATTGGTGTCGATGCTTTGCCAGAACATATACGTCATTCTAAAATTTTAACTGGGAATAATTTAGGTCAATTAGGTAATGTTGAACACATGCCACAATACGATGAGCATACTCTAGCAGAAATAAAAAGTAAATATGCTTTTATGACTGAAGAAGAAAAACATTCATTAGCGAAAGATTTATTGAGTGAAGGGAATGTGGAGGAGGCTTGGAAGGTGCTTGAAGCAGGCAGATAAATCGTATTTAGTATTCCGTATTCAGTATTCCGATTCAAGAAATTTGAGATTGTCTAAAAAAGAATTTGTTCAATTTATTAGATTTGATTTAAGATGAAAATTAAAATACTAATTCTTGCAATTTTATTTTTCTCATGCATCAGAAATACCTATGCTCAGTATTGTACCAATGATTCAAGATATACTGAAGTTCCATACTTTGACTCAATAGAAATTTCTGTAGGAGCGAATATTCAATATGGAACAGCAATCGATTATTTAGGGAATAATTACGCTTTGAGGATGGATGTTTACTATCCGAATTTAAATATTGACTCTTCATTAAAGCGACCTTTAATAATTTTATTTCACGGAGGAGGATTTGTTTCGGGAGATAAGCAATCTGGTGATATAAAAGATTTATGTATTCATCTAGCTAGAAGAGGTTTTGTTTGTGCTACTTTAAATTATCGATTAGGGTATGATTTCACTGAGTATGGTCAATTTAAAGCTAGGTATAGAGCTATTCAAGACGGACACGCTGCTTTAAGATATATAGTGAATAGTGCTAATAATATAAGGGTAGATACTAATTGGATATTTGTAGGCGGACAAAGCGCTGGTTCTTTGCTAGCATTAGGAATGGTATATGCAGATCAATTAGAACTTGATAGTATTTCATTATTGTATAACAACACAAGTGTAGGTTCAGAACTAGGAAGTATTTATACCTCAGGAAATAATTTGACAAACACTTATTCTATTAAGGGAATTTTTAATAATTGGGGCGGAGTAACTGCAACTGAAATTGATTTAGATGAAATGATTCCAACAATTTCATTTCATGGTGAATTAGATACTACAGTATTAATTAATGCCGATAGCTCTTTTATTCATTACACATTAAATGGCTCTAGAGCTATACACAATCAATTGATTTTAAATAATATTTGCTCTGAACTAACTGTAGATATGTTGGGTGAACACGGGATTTTCAGAAATTCAAGTAGTGAGTTTAGAGCAAGTAGAGCAAGTTGTTTTTTTAAAAGTATTTTTTGTAATTCATGTACAAGTTTTTCTACAACTGACTCAATCGCATCTAATTGCTCATTACCTGTAAGTGTCAATGAAAATTATTTTGAAAATGGTGTTAACATTTATCCTAATCCTTTTGATAATAAATTTATTATTGAGGGAATTAGAAGTTCTTCTGAATTAACTATATATAATAGTTATGGAAATCTAGTCTATAAAGAAATGAATAATAGTGGTATTGTAGAAGCTGAATTAATACCCGGAATATATTTATTACAGATTAGAAATTTAACTACGAATAAAATATTCAAAACAATTATTAAAAGAAATTGATTCCAAATCTAGCTACTAGCTACTAGCTACTTTTAACTAAATAGTGTTCTTCGCTACTGGTAACACTTTACCATTAAAAATTGTATTTCCTGTGAGTGAGAAGTCTGCCACATACTTGCCCATTTCAAAGGCCATTACGGGTGATTGATACCCGGGGAAAGCTTGCTCTAACATTTCTGTTTGAGCTGAACCTAATGCTAATGCATTTACTGAAATTCCTAATTCTTTAAACTCTTCAGCGAGACATTCGGTGATAGTATGTAATGCAGCTTTTGATGCTGAGTATGATACCAATCCGTTGTACTTAGATGATCCCATATATCCGCCCATACTACCAATGTTTACTATATGTGAAGGCTTATTGAAATAAGGTAATAATGCTCGTATCATACGCACATGTCCCATCACATTTGTCTGAAACATCTGCATCCAGTCTTCATCTGTTTGCTCTGAAAATGGTTTGTTGATTAAGACACCGGCGTTGTTGATTAAGATGTCGATCGGACCTGTTAAATGATGATTCAAAAAAGGAATTAATCCCTCGTCATACACACCTTCTACAATGTCAAATTGCACAGGTAATAATTTCGCTTCCGGATTTAAATCTTTTGCGATTTTATTTAATGTTTTTAACTTTTCTACAGAACGCGCAATAGCCAACACTGTATTATTAGAATCTTTAACTAATTCTAATGCTGCTTCGAAACCTATGCCTGATGAGGCGCCTGTGATGATTATATTCATTTACGTATTCAGTATTCCGTACACCGTATTCCGATGTACGTTAATTTAAAATATTCACAATATTTTGATAATAGTTTTGTTTAGCACATCGTAATACGGAATACGTAATACTGAATACGTACTATACGTCATAATCAACCACCACCTTCGCTGTCAACGGATGTGCTTGGCAAGTTAAAATAAATCCTTCAGCTACTTCTTCTTCTGTTAAAGCATAGTTTGCTTTCATGTGAACTTTACCTTCAAGAACCTTAGCTCTGCAAGTACAGCACACAGCACCTTTACATGAGAAGGGTACATCTAAATCATTATCCATCGCTGCATCTAAAATATTCTTACCATCAGATGCTAGCTCAAATGTTGTTTCATCACCGTCTAATAAAACAGTTACTTGTGCAACTACTTTATCACCTGTAGCTTGAACAGTTTCTTCAGCAGCTTCTAAACTCGCAGTGAAATATTCTAAATGAATTTTCTCTTTTGCAATTTTTAAATTCAATAATGACTCCTCAACATTTTTCATCATTGGTGTAGGTCCGCATATGAAAAACTCATTATCTAAATTCAATCCCACATGATTTTCAATCAATGCCAAAACTTTTTCTTTAGTAATTAAGCCTTTGTAAAGATCAGCTGTATTGACATTCGCATCATCCAGAATATTATATAATTTAAAATTAGCATGTGTATTTGCTAATTGAGTAAGTTCAGTATTAAAAATTATTGATGCTTCATTTTGGTTACCATAGAACAAAGTTAAGCTTGCCGATGGCTGAGATTTCAATAATGTTTTAACAATTGAAAGCATTGGTGTAATACCAGAGCCACCTGCGAATAAAACAATGTTTTTATTTTCTTCAGATGTGAGGTTGTAGAAATTGCCCATCGGACTCATTACTTCTAGAACATCGCCAACCTTTAAAGTATCGTTTAAATAAACAGACATTCTACCATCTTTCACTTTTTTAGCTGCGATTCTAAAATCTTGATCAGCAATAGGGCTACTGCATAATGAATATGATCTACGAATTTCTTCGCCAGAATGATTCATTTTAATCGTTACATATTGACCTTGAACGTATTGGTATTCAGCTTTTAAATTTTCAGGTATTTCAAATGCTACGCTAACACAGTCTGCCGTTTCTTTTCTAATATCAGCAACTTTTAATTGATGGAATTTTGCCATTGTTTGTTTATTTCAGGACGTAAAAATAAAAATAAGATTGGTTTTGGAACAATGCGCGCTCACATTTGTTTTTTGACTGATTCTGTATAAGCTTAAAAACTTTATAGAATGCAATATTTTTATAAATTTGTCACAACTAAAAAAGGCTATGTCACATTTAAATGAACAAGAGTTAGAAGCTTGGTTTGAGAACAAACTAGCTAAAAATGAGATGATTGAACCGAAAGACTGGATGCC
This sequence comes from Sphingobacterium thalpophilum, assembly GCA_943372195.1. Lineage (GTDB taxonomy): Bacteria > Bacteroidota > Bacteroidia > Sphingobacteriales > Sphingobacteriaceae > JAEYZM01. Next base: position 60,909 of record CALRXS010000018.1, on the reverse strand, counting down.
TGAGCAATACCGCAAGCACCTTATTCGTCAGATCTCACAACACGCACATTCAGAAATTATTGGTATGATGCCAGAGGGGAACTGGATTACCAGAGCTCCAAGCTTACGTCGTAAGATGGTATTATTGGCAAAAGTACAAGATGAAGCAGGTCACGGATTGTATTTATACAGTGCTGCAGAATCAATGGGCATCTCAAGAGAAGAGTTATTAGACCAGTTACATACTGGTAAAGCTAAATATTCATCTATTTTTAATTATCCGACTTTAACTTGGGCCGATATTGGTGCAATTGGTTGGTTAGTAGATGGTGCAGCAATTATGAACCAAGTGATGTTGCAAAGAACATCTTATGGACCATATGCACGTGCAATGGTGAGAATCTGTAAAGAAGAATCTTTCCACCAACGTCAGGGTTATGAAATCATGATTACCCTAGCAAATGGTACACCTGAACAAAAAGCAATGGCACAAGATGCTATCAACAGATGGTGGTGGCCTAGTTTGATGATGTTTGGTCCGAAAGACGACGAATCACCAAACACAGCTAACGCAGTGAAATGGAAAATCAAGCGTGAAACGAACGATCAATTACGTCAGCGTTTTGTGAATCAAACAGTGCCTCAAGCAGAGCATATCGGATTAACAGTACCTGATAATGATTTGAAGTGGAACGATGAGAAAAAAGGATATGATTTTGGCGCTATCGATTGGAGTGAATTCTGGAATGTTGTAAAAGGAAATGGTCCGTGTAACAAAGAAAGAATTGCAGCGAAAATTAAAGCACATGAAGATGGAGCTTGGGTGAGAGAAGCAGCAAATGCTTATGCCAAAAAACAAATGCAAAAAACTAACGCAGCTTAATTAAATATTATGAGTGATTCACAAGGAATACTTTGGGAAGTATTTGTACAAAGTAAACCGGGCCAAGCCCACAAGCACAGCGGTTCTGTGCATGCACATGACAAAGAAATGGCTTTGCAAAATGCAAGAGATTTATATTGTAGAAGAAGTGAAGGTACTAACATTTGGGTAGTGCCAGCCTCAGAAATTGTAGCTTCTTCACCTGAAGATATTGCTTCATTTTTCGAACCATCAAATGATAAAGTTTATCGTCATCCAACCTTTTACACGGTACCTGATGGCATCACTCACATGTAATCATGACAGTACAAGAAGCATTATTTAAATATTTATTGAGGTTAGGTGATCAGCATTTAATACTCGGACATAGATTATCGGAACAGAGTAGTAAATCTCCATTTTTAGAAGAAGATATTGCCTGTTCAAATATTGCATTAGACTTAATCGGTAATGCAAATAATTTACTGCAATACGCTGCAGAGTTAGAAGGTAAAGGAAGAACAGAAGATGATTTAGCGTTCTTACGTAACGAAAGAGAATTTTTCAATACGTTATTAGTAGAACAACCGAATCACGACTTCGCATATGTAATGGTACGTCAGTTTTTTGCCGATGCTTTTGATATGTTACTTTACACAGAACTTCAAAAGTCGAGCGACGAAACTTTAGCATCAATTGCAGCAAAGTCTCTAAAAGAAATTCAATATCATTATCGTCATTCATCGAAATGGATCATTCGCTTAGGTGATGGTACAGAAGAAAGTAAAATAAGAGTAAATGACGCAATAGAAGAATTGTATCGTTTCACTGCTGAATTATTTGAGATGGATGATACAGATCAAATACTTATTGCAGAAAAAATCACTTGCGATGTTTCTAAATTAAAGCCTGCTTTCGATGCTAAATTGAAAGAAGTATTTATGGAAGCAAATTTAGAATTACCTCAAGAAGTATTTATGCAAACAGGTGGTAAGAGAGGAGTACATTCTGAACATTTAGGATTTTTATTAGCTGAGATGCAGCACATACATCGTGCACATCCGGGCGCAAAATGGTAAGCACATGAAATCCATAGAAGAAATATGGAAAATATTGAATACCATACCTGATCCAGAAATTCCTGTGATCACTGTAGTAGAATTAGGTATCATCAGAAACGTAGAGTGGAAAGATGATACCTTATTCGTTTATATAACTCCTACGTATTCGGGTTGCCCAGCAACTGTTTCTATCATGTTAGATATCAATAATACATTGATGGCTCATGGTATATTAAAGTTTAAAGTGGAAACACAATATCACCCAGCCTGGACAACCGATTGGATGACAGCTGAGGCAAAAGAAAAATTAAGAGTGTATGGTATTGCACCTCCGAACGATAAAATAAAACATAAAATAAATACTTTAACTGGCGACATGAACGAAGTCGTTAACTGTCCGCATTGCGGCTCAGAAAACACTAGCCTCACCAGCCAATTCGGATCTACAGCATGCAAAGCATTGTATAAATGTGATGAGTGTTTGGAACCGTTTGATTATTTTAAGTGCATATAGATTGTATAGAGTATAGAGTATTGAGTACTGCGATATACATAAAAAATAGAATTACTAAAAAAATCAAATAGTACTAATTATAATATTTAGGGTCTCAGTACTCAATACTCAGTACCCAATACCCAATAAAACAATTATGATAAAATCTGAAATAAAGTCAAATTACGCTATCATCTCTCTAAACCGCCCCGATGTCTTAAACTCTTTCAACCGAGAGATGGCTTTAGAATTACAGGTGAAGTTAGATGAATATGAAAACGATAAAAACATTCGTGCGATTTTAATTACTGGGGAGGGTAGAGCATTTTGCGCAGGACAAGATTTGGCAGAAGCAATTGCCGATGATGCTCCAACTATAGATAAAATTGTAAGAGAACATTATAACCCGATTGTCAAAAAAATCAGAAATATTGAGAAGCCTATAGTATGCGCAGTGAACGGAGTTGCGGCAGGTGCAGGTGCGAATATTGCATTAGCATGTGACATCGTAATAGCTAGTGATAAGGCTTCGTTTATTCAATCGTTTTCGAACATCGGATTAATACCAGATAGTGGAGGAACATTTTTTCTACCGCGATTAGTCGGATTGCAGAGAGCAACAGCGATGATGTTTTTAGCAGATAAAATTTCAGCAGCACAAGCTTTAGAATTCGGTATGATTTATAAAGTAGTTGAAGCTGAGCAATTGATGCAAGAAGCAGAAAAGTTGGTAGCGCATTTAGCGAGTATGCCTACTAAGGGCTTCGGATTAACGAAGCGAGCATTGAATAAATCATTCACAAATGATTTGAATGCGCAATTAGATTTAGAAGAAGAATTACAAGCAGCAGCAGCAAATACTTACGATAATAAAGAAGGTATCAATGCATTTTTAGAAAAAAGAAAAGCTCAATTTAAAGGAGAATAATTAATGATAAAAGTTGGAGTAATAGGTTCTGGAGCTATGGGTAGTGGTATTGCACAAGTGGCGGCTTTTGCCGGACATGAAGTGCATGTTTATGATGCTAATCCGATAGCTGCTCAAGTAGCTGCACAGAATTTAAAAAAGTCACTTGAGAAATTAGTAGAGAAATCTAAATGCACAAAAGAAAAAATGTCTGAAGTGCTATCAAATATTTACTTTCAATCGAGTATCGAAAAGTTATCTGAATCAGGTATAATTATTGAAGCAATTGTAGAGAATATAGAAGTAAAGAAAGAAGTTTTCGAAGCATTAGAATCTATCGTTTCTGAGAATTGTATTTTGGCAACTAATACTTCTTCACTTTCAGTTTCTTCAATCGCTTCAGCTTGCAAAAAATCAAATAGATTTATCGGAATTCATTTTTTCAATCCGGCGCCATTGATGCCATTAGTAGAAATTATTCCAGCTTTGCAAACATCCGAAGACATAATAAATACAAGTATTTCACTGATAAAATCTTGGAATAAGACTACAGTAATTTGTAAAGACACACCAGGCTTTATTGTAAACAGAGTTGCTAGATCATTTTATGGTGAAGCCATAAGAATTTATGAAGAAGGCATTGCAAATATTGCAACGATTGATTGGGCGATGAAAGAAATCGGCGGATTTAAAATGGGTCCGTTTGAGTTGATGGATTTCATCGGACATGATGTGAATTATAAGGTGACAGAAATTGTTTGGGAACAGTTTTTCTATGACCCAAGATTTAAACCATCTTTAACACAAAAAAGATTATACGAAGCAAAAAGATTTGGTAGGAAATCGGGTATCGGATTTTACGATTACGCTGAGAATGCCCAAAACGTTGAAGCTGTAAAGGATAAAGATTTAGCAGAGAAAATTTTTGCAAGAATTATTTCGATGTTGATCAACGAAGCAATCGATACATTATATTTAAAAGTGGCTAGTAGAGATGATATCGATTTAGCCATGACTAAAGGGGTTAATTATCCGAAAGGCTTATTAGCTTGGGCTGATGAAATCGGATTAGGAGCTGTATTAGAAAATCTCGAAACGCTTATGGAGGTTTACGAAGAGGATCGTTACAGGCCTTCGGTTTTATTAAAGCAGATGGTTAGAGAAAATAAACATTTTTATTAATAATCCTGCATATATGCAGTTGTAAGTATTAAACTTTAAACCGAATTTGATTCTAAAAATTCATGGAAAATTTAGAATTAAATAAAATAATAGATTGTATTTATATTATTAGAGGTAATAAGATAATACTCGATAAAGATATAGCTAAGCTATATAATATAGAAACTAAAACTCTTAAACAGGCGGTAAAGAGAAATATTGAAAGATTCCCTGATGATTTCATGTTTGAATTAACTAAAGAAGAGTTTGATGACTTGAGGTCACAAATTGTGACCTCAAGTCACGGAGGCGATCGTTACTTGCCATTTGCTTTTACTGAGCAAGGGGTTGCAATGTTATCAAGCGTAATTAAATCGTATCAAGCAATTAAGGTCAATATATTAATTATGAGAACTTTTGTTCAAATAAGGTCTTATTTTGAAGGCTTAAACGAGCTTAATATTAAGATTGATAAATTAGAGTCGAAAAGTAATGATAAGTTTGATTTAATATTTAGTTTGTTAGATAAAAATAGTAGTGAGAGTAAAATTAGAAAACCAATAGGATTCAAAATAAAAAACAATGACTAGAGCGAAAGAAATTGTTGATAGAATGATGCAGAACGATGCGTTTAGCAAGTGGTTGGGCATAGAAGTTTTAGAAGTTGGAGAGGGGATTTCAACTTTAAGAATGGTGGTACGTGCAGAAATGTTAAACGGGTTTGATGTATTGCATGGAGGTATTACTTATTCATTAGCTGATAGCTCGTTGGCCTTTGCAAGTAATGCATATGGTAGAAGAAGTATGTCAATAGAAACTTCGATTTCGCATACGGCACCTTGTAAGATTGGAGATGTATTAACGACAAAAACAGTTGAAAGGTCATTGAGCAATCGTATTGGAATTTACGATATAAGTGTGTTGAATCAAAATGATAAAGTGGTAGCGCTTTTTAAGGGAACGGTTTATAGAAGTGAGAAGGAGTGGTAGGGCTGAAGAATTAAGGATGTAGGATGTAGGATGTAGAATGTAGAATTAAGAGTTAAGAACGAGAAGTACAAGATTTAGACATTTAGGATATAAATGTGATATAAAATATGAGAGAAGTATATTTAGTTGGGGGTGTTAGAACTCCGGTTGGGAAATTAGCAGGAACTTTGTCGTCAGTTAGAGCTGATGATTTAGGTGCACATGTTATAAAAGCATTGATGGAAAAATTTCCATCGGTAGATTATTCAGACGTGCAAGATGTTATAATGGGTTGTGCGAATCAAGCAGGTGAAGATAATAGAAATGTTGCCCGTATGTCTTTATTATTAGCGGGCATGCCTTATACAGTACCTGGTGTTACAGTAAATAGATTATGTGCATCTGGCTTATCAGCTTCAATGGATGCTGCAAGAAATATAATGACTGGTGATGCTGATCTAATTATTGCTGGTGGAGTTGAACATATGACTAGAGGTCCGTTCGTGATGTCAAAATCATCAACACCATTTGGTAAAGATGTTCAGTTATACGATACTACCTTCGGATGGAGATTTATAAATCCGAAGATGAAAGAAATGTACGGAGTAGATGCTATGGGTGAGACTGCTGAAAATTTAGTGGACATCCACAAAATTTCTAGAGAAGATCAAGATGCATTTTCATTACGTTCACAACAAAAGGCTGCTAGAGCTACTGAATCTGGTCGATTAGCAAAAGAAATTGTAGCGATTGAAATTCCTCAAAAGAAAAAAGATCCGATCATTTTTAGCAAAGATGAATTTGTAAAAGCAGATACAACATTAGATGGTTTAGCTAAATTAAAAGCATCGTTTAGAAAAGAAGGTACGGTAACTGCTGGTAATGCATCAGGATTAAATGATGGTGCAGCAGCATTACTTTTTGCATCAGACGATGCAATTAAGAAATATAGTTTAAAACCTTTAGCGAAAATTATTTCAATGGGTGCTGCAGGTGTTGAACCTCGCATCATGGGTATTGGTCCGGTTGAAGCTAGCCGCAAAGCATTAGCAAAAGCAAACTTAACATTAGATCAAATAGACATCATAGAAATTAATGAAGCATTTGCTGCACAAAGTTTAGCATGTACAAGATCATTAGGCTTGGCTGATGATGATGCAAGAATAAATCCGAATGGTGGGGCCATTGCAATCGGACATCCACTCGGAATGACAGGTGCAAGAATTTTATTATCTGCAGCAATTGAATTACAAGAGCAGAATAAAAGATATGCATTGGTGACGATGTGTATAGGTGTGGGGCAGGGGTACGCTGTTGTGATTGAGAACTCGGGATTCAAAATTAAGAATTAAGGATGTAGGATGTAGGATGTAGAATGTAGGATTAAGAGTTATGAATTATGATTTACGAATTTCAAGGATATAGACCAGTAATACACGAATCGTCTTTTGTGCATCCGCAGGCAACAGTGACGGGGAATGTAATCATTGGTAAAAATGTTTATGTAGGTCCGGGTGCAGCAATACGCGGCGACTGGGGTCAAATAATTATTGAAGATGGATGTAATGTACAAGAGAACTGTACCATACATATGTTTCCGGGAACTACGGTTTTATTGAAAGAGTCGGCACACATCGGACATGGAGCAATAATTCATGGGGCGACAATTGGTAGAAATTGTTTGATCGGAATGAATTCTGTAATTATGGATGATGTAGAAATTGGTGATGAATGTATCATTGGTGCCTTAACATTTGTGCCTTCTGAAATGAAAATCGAATCACGAAAAATTGTTGTCGGTAATCCTGCTAAAATCATTAAGGATGTTAGCGATGAAATGATCGCATGGAAAACTAAAGGCACGGCTTTATATCAACAGCTACCTGCAGATTGTTATGCTACTTTAAAAGAGTGTGAGCCACTCAGAGAAGTAGAAGAAAACAGACCTATGCAACAAGATATTTATGTAACTTGGAAGAAAAAGCAATAATTATGAAAACTAAATTTTTATTAATCGTAATCACAGTTTTGATGTTTAATGTTTCAGAAACATTTGCTCAAAAAAATATTCAAGCAGCAAAGGAACCTATAAAAGAAAATGCCAAAGTTGATGATGGCGAGATGAAAATGTATGTAATGGTTTTCTTGAAGAAAGGTGCTAAGAGAGATCATCCGGCAGAAGAAGCTAAGAAAATTCAAGCATTACATATGGAACATTTGAACATGATGCATAAAGAAGGTATGTTATTAATGGCCGGACCTTTTGCTGATGATAATGATATCAAAGGTATATTAATTATGAATGCACCAGATGCAGATCAAATAAAACAATTAGTAGAATCTGACCCAGCGATAAAAGCAGGTAGATTAATTGCTGAATATCATCTTTGGTATACAAAAAGCGGAACAATAACTTTACCATAATCAATATAATATATACAAGATGCAAAAATTACAAAACTATGCGGCTGGCCAATGGGTAGAAGGAAATGGCAAGTCTACAACATTATATAATTCAATTACGGGTGAAGCGATATATGAGGCAGATAGTTCTGGATTAGATTTCGGGATAATGATGGATTATGCGCGTAAGGTAGGCGGACCTGCATTACGTAAAATGACCTTTCATGATAGAGGTAGAATGTTAAAGGCATTGGCTTTGCATTTGATGACTAAGAAAGATGAGTTTTATAATGTGAGTTGGGCAACTGGTGCAACGAAAGTAGATAGCTGGATTGATATAGAGGGTGGTATTGGAAATTTATTTGCTTATGCAAGTTTGAGAAAATCTTTCCCAGATGAAACCTATTATGTAGATGGAGAAGCAGCAAAATTATCAAAGAATGGGACCTTCATCGGACATCATATTTGTGTGCCTAAAGAAGGAGTTGCAATTCATATCAACGCATATAACTTTCCGGTATGGGGCATGTTAGAAAAAGTTGCAGTAAACTTTTTAGCAGGTGTACCTGCAATCGTAAAACCGGCTACTGTTACATCATTTTTAACAGAAGTTGTAGTAAAAGAAATTATTAAATCAAAAATATTACCAGAAGGTGCTTTGCAATTAATTTGTGGTTCAGCGAATGGTATATTAGATCATGTCGGTAATCAAGATGTTGTAACCTTTACAGGCTCTGCATCTACTGGCATGAAGTTAAAAGCTCATCCGAAAGTTATTTCAGAATCAGTGCCTTTTAATTTAGAAGCTGACTCTCTTAACGCAAGCGTTTTAGGTCCGGATGCTGTACCCGGCACCCCTGAATTTGAATTATTTGTAAAAGAAGTTACGAAAGAGATTACGGTGAAAGCCGGACAAAAATGTACGGCAGTAAGAAGAATTATTGTACCAAGTAATTTGGTTGAAGATGTACAAATTGAATTAGGAAAAAGATTAGCAAAAACATTAATCGGCGATCCGAATTTCGAAGGAGTACGCATGGGTGCATTAGCAGGTAAAGATCAATTACAAGATGTTATTGATAATGTGAATTTATTATCTAGAACTCAAGAAATAGTATTCGGTTCTATTGATAAAGTAGATGTATTAGGTGCCGATGCAAGTAAGGGTTCTTTCATGTCACCCATTTTATTTTTAAACAAAGATCCTTTTAAAAATTTAGATTGCCATAACATTGAAGCCTTTGGTCCGGTTAGTACATTATTACCCTACGACACCATCGAAGAAGCTGTAGAATTAACAAAATTAGGCAAGGGTTCATTAGTATGTTCTATTGTTACTGCTGATAATAAGGTAGCGAGAGATTTTGTAATTGCAGCTGCATCACATCATGGTAGAATTTTAGTTTTAAATGCAGATTGTGCTAAGGAGAGTACCGGACATGGTTCACCGATGCCATTATTAACACATGGAGGCCCAGGTAGAGCAGGTGGAGGTGAAGAAATGGGAGGTAAGCGTGGAGTAATGCATTATATGCAGAGAACAGCTATACAAGGTTCACCAACAACCATCACAGCAGTTACCAATCAATTTCAGGTAGGTGCAAATCAAATTGAAAAAGACGTTCATGTTTTCAGAAAACATTTTGAAGAAATTGAAATTGGTGAAACAGTATTTACTGCAAAAAGAACAGTTACTGAAGCTGACATTGTAAATTTTTCTAACGTGAGTTGGGATCATTTCTATGCACATACTGATGCTACTTCTTTGGATGGTACTATATTTACCGGTAGAGTAGCACATGGTTATTTTATTCTATCTGCAGCTGCTGGTTTATTTGTGGATGCTAAGAAAGGTCCGGTTTTATTAAACTACGGACTCGAAGAATGTCGATTCACCAAACCAGTTTATCCTGGTATGACTATAGGAGTAAAATTAACTACAAAAGAAAAAGTTGATCAAGAAAAAAGAAGTGAAGATGATATCGCAAAAGGTATCGTAAAATTCTTAGTAGATGTTTACGATGAAACAGGTGAAACTGTTGCCATTGCTACCATCCTCACAATGGTGAAAAAACTTAATCAAGCGTAATAAAATTTTATGTTAGAGCAAATAAAATCTTTTTATCAGAACTTCATTCGTTTGTCAGATGAGAATTGGGTTTTACTAAGTTCTAAATTAAAAGTTGTTCAACTAAAAAAGGGCGATAAGCTTCACGATGTTGGCGAGGTATGTAATTACGTAACCTTTGTAAATAAAGGTATTTTAAGAGCTTATCATGTCATCGATGGGAAAGAATACATAGAAACATTTTTTATTGAGAATGAATATCTATCAGATTATTGTAGTTTTTTAACGAGAACCCCAGGACTTTTAATTGTAGAGTGTTTAGAAGATTGCGAGTTGGTATTGTTAGACTATGATAGTGTACAAGAGCTATATGAAAAGGTAGATGAATTTCAAAAATTCGGCAGATTAATGGCAGAATATCTATTCACAATGGTTTCGATGCGTAGCAACTCACTTTTGTTTGAAAGTCCGGAACAGCGCTATATTAATTTCCAAAAAGAAAATGCCGATCTATTACAAAGAGTCCCTCAATATATGATAGCATCGTATTTAGGCGTAACACCAGAGGCATTAAGTAGAATAAGAAAAAGAATCGTGACTAATTGATTTGAATCAATAAATTTTTCATTGATGTAAAAATTGATTTACATCAATGAAAACTTGGGATATTGAACGCACCTTTGTTCAAGAAATAAAACACCCAGAATGAAAAAAATAATTTCTCAAATACTATTATTATTGATAAGTAGTATTTCATTTGCTCAAAACACACAGACCATTAGAGGCCGAATTATTGACGAAGCATCTAAAAGTGCTATAGTAGGAGCTACTATACAAGTAACAGATATAGGTAATTATGCTGCTATAAGTAATGATGATGGTTTCTTTAAAATTATTAATGTACCTATTGGTAGAAGATCATTGAAAATTTCTTTAATTGGGTATGAACCACAATTCGTTAACAATGTGTTATTGACCACAGGAAAAGAATTAGAGATTAATATTCAATTACTAGAGAAGGTTAATAATCTTGCTGAAGCTGAGGTGCTTTATAAAAAATCTGAAAATAAATCGACGACTAATAATGAAATGGCAAGTGTAAGTGCAAGGTCATTTAATATTGAAGATACAAAGAAATATGCAGGGGCATTGGGTGATCCATCTCGTATGGCACAAAACTTTGCAGGGGTAATAGGTGCTAATGATTCAAGAAATGATATTGTAGTAAGAGGTAATTCTCCAAACGGGATGTTATGGCAAATGGAAGGATTAAACATGCCTAATCCGAATCATTTTGGGTCGATTAATAGTACAGGCGGACCTGTAAGTATTTTGAATAATAATAATTTGAATAAATCAGATTTTATGACGAGTGCTTTCCCTGCACAATATGGTAATGCATTAGCAGGTGTATTTGATTTAAGATTAAGAAATGGAAATACGAATAAACCAGAGTACATCGCGCAGGTTGGTTTCAACGGATTTGAGTTTGGTGCAGAAGGTCCTTTTGCTAAAAATTCTAAATCATCGTACTTAATAAATTACAGATATTCAACATTAGGTATTTTCAAACAATTAGGTATTGACTTTGGTACCGGATCAGCAACACCGATTTATCAAGATGTTAATTACAAGTTCAATTGGGTAATCAATAAAAAATCAAGTTTAAGTTTATTCGGTTTTGCGGGTAATAGTAGCGTGAATTTTTTAGGTAATGAAGTAGATACAACTTTAACTGATTTGTACAGTAGTGATTTAGAAAATGTAAAAGTGAGATTTAGTTCGAGTTTTACCGGACTTAAATATGATTATCAATTAACAAATAAAACGAATTTAAATATTACTGCAGGTATCAGTACAAGTTATCAGAGGTTCTTAGGTGATTCAATAAGTTATTTAACAAGAGAAGAATTTAAAAGTGGAGATGCAAAGTTTAATACACTTAATTACTTATCACACATTTCATTATCACATAAACTCAATGCTAAGAATAGTATAGTAGTAGGAGTGATGAATGATTTAAATACGTTCAATTTAAAAAACATCAACTATTTTGCTGAATCTACTATAGAACAAATCATCATTGATAGAAAAGATCAATATGTAGTATCGCAAGTTTATGCACAATGGAAACATCGATTCAACGAAAAATTGAGTTTAAATACAGGCTTGCATTCACAAATGATTAGCTTGAATAACAATATAAGTATTGAACCTCGACTCGGATTAAGATATTTATTAGATGCTACAAAAAGTTTGAGTTTGGGATATGGTTTGCATAGTCAAAGTCAAAATGTATATACATATTTCGTGCAGACTCCAATTGGTAATGATTATGCTTATACAAACAAAGATTTAGACTTTACCAAAAGTCATCATTATGTTCTAAGCTACGATCAAAGTATTAATGAATTTTTTAGAATCAAAGCTGAAGTTTATTATCAAAGTATTTATAATGCACCTATTGAAAATAAATCTTCTTCTTTCTCTGCTTTAAATACAGGAGCAGATTTCGATCCGGTTGATGTCGATAGTTTGATTAATAACGGAATCGGTGAAAATTATGGTGTAGAATTAACTTTAGAAAGGTTCTTTAACAAAGGATATTACTTCTTATTTACAACTTCATTGTTTGATTCTAAATATAGAGGTGCTGATGGGGTATGGCGCAATACAGCTTTTAATACAAATTATGTGTTTAACTTTTTAGCAGGTAAAGAATTTAACTTAAATAAAAAAGGTAATGTTTTAGCCTTTAATATCAAGTTAACATCTACTGGTGGTAAATATTTAACACCAATAGATTTTGCAAAATCAGAACAAGCTAAACAAGCAGTATTTATTCGTGATAAAGCCTTTTCAGAAAAGCAATCAGACTATTTCAGAACTGATATAAAGATTGCTTATAGAAAAGAATTCAAGAAAAGCAGTATGGAGTTTTCTGTTGATTTACAAAATGTAACTAACAATAAAAACGTATTCCAACAAACTTATAATCCGAGATCAAATAGCATTGTTACCGAATACCAACAAGGATTTTTCCCTGTACCAACATTCAGATTTACATTCTAACGAAACTCGTAATCTACGCCTGATACCTGAGTCAATAAATTTTGCGAAGCATCTAAAACAATTGCATTTTTATGAGGCTCAGGTGTTATTGGTGAATTAGATTTGATATAATTTCTCAATACGTTATGTAAGGTTAATGGCAAGTTTTTAGTGTCTTTAACTTTCATTATTCTACATAACATATCTGTAGGGTCACCATCTCTTTCGCAAGCTGATATAGTATATTCTTTTTCTAAATCTAATGGTACTCCTTTAATTAAAACTTCTTTCACTCGATTACCCATTTCTTCATAAGCATTGAATTTCACTTTCATGCCTTGGAATTTAATCACCCAACCACCAAATCGTTTTGATGCATCTTTTGCAAATACATTGTTCAACTCTTTCTCTAACCAATTCATCATTTGCTGTCCGGTGATTCTACCAGATCTAACATTACTATCAACTGGTAACATGTCATATATGAATCCTTCAGTGATCGGAATATTACCTGTTTCATCACGAGTAGTTCTAGGCGGACAAAATCTAAATCCGTTTGATAATACAACATCAACTTCTGGTAATGTCCATTGTAATGCATCTAAAATCAAAGTATCAATGGGATTCTCGATTACGAAATATCTATATAAAGGGATGGTACTATGTCCGATTACCTCATATAAACTTTTATTAAACGGCTCTTCATTCTCTTTGATGATGGCTGACATTTCTTTATCTGCCTTCCATTTATCAGCAGCAATTTCATCTAAATGATATTCGTCTTTTATTACTTTACCATTTTTGATAGTTAACGTTAATTTGCCCACGAACGAACCGAAAGCACCTGGCTCTACTACTTTAGAATATTTGCAAACAATAGGTTTTCTTACACGCTCATGTGTATCACCACCTAAAATATAATCAACTCCTTCACACTCTTCAGAATTTGCCAATGCAATTTGCTGCGATAATCCTAAATGTGATAATACAATCACATAAGCACAGCCCTCATCGTTGCGTAATACATCAACATAATGTTTAATGTTTTCTTCTGGTTTTGTATAAATTATTCCCTTACTATAGTTCGGAGATTGGCGAATGGGAACTAATGGATCGGTATAAGATAAAAATCCGATTTTCACTCCAGCAACATTCCATATATGATATGGATGAAAAATCAATTCACCTTTTTTCCCATCACCTAAATCATGATACATATTCGCGCAAATTTTTGGGGCATCTAATGATCCCATTAAAGTTTGCATCGCTTTTTTATAATAAATTACTTCCCAGTTTCCAGGTATGTATAAATTATAGTTCAAGTCATTTAAAATCGGCACCATGGCTTTACCTGTAGTTTTTACAGATAGTGCAGAGCCTTGAAACATATCTCCAGTATCGATTAAAAAAGTATTAGGGTTCTTCTTGCGTTGATGTTTTAAATAAGATGCAAGATGAGCATAACCACCAGTTTTTCTGAAAACAGTTTGGTTATTCTCCCAAAATAATTCATCATGCGGATGAATTTGACAATGAACGTCGGTAGTTTGTAAGATGTCTATTTTAATTTCTTTATCAGATTTTTTTGAATCAATAATATTTGAATCTGTATTCAAAATATCTGATGAAGCAGCTAAAACCGGACTTGCAGAAATAACACCTAAGCCAGCACCAATAGTGCTAATTTGTTTAATGAAAGATCTACGACTATTTTCTTTTTTTTCTTCGCTCATTGCTTTTTGGAATTGATATTATTTACATTCAATATTTTGCCACGCACCTGCATTCTCTATATTTTGAAAGCCTTTACTTTCTAACATATCTTTTGCTTTCCCAGCTCTATTTCCGCTTCTGCATACAATCACTAATTTATCGTATGTTTTTATACTTTCTAAGTTTGACTCTAATTGATCTATAGGGATATTAATCGCACATTCTGCATGCCCGTCGTTATTCCATTCCTCAATTGTACGTACATCTAATATCAAAACTTTTTCTTGTTTTGCACCATCCGAAGTAGTATTTACTTCAACTGTTTTCTTTTGTCTATTGCAAGAGTGTATGGTTAAGCTTAAAATCGCTAGACTTATAAATAACAATATTTTAAATTTCATATTTATGAGTTTTGTTCTAACACCTGAATTAAACTATTTGCTGGTACCACACCACTCTGACGCCATACAACATTTCCT
Organism: Sphingobacterium thalpophilum; assembly: GCA_943372195.1. Taxonomy (GTDB): domain Bacteria; phylum Bacteroidota; class Bacteroidia; order Sphingobacteriales; family Sphingobacteriaceae; genus JAEYZM01. The sequence goes on along the minus strand of CALRXS010000018.1, from coordinate 45,763 downwards.
TTTTTGAATACCATTAATGTTGGTACACCTTGTATTTGAAATACTGATGCCGCCTCTGGGTTTTTATCTACATCAATTTTAATGATGGTAGCATTTTCACCCATTTGAGATTTTACTTGTTCTAATATCGGCGCCATCATTTTACAAGGTCCGCACCATTCTGCAAAGAAATCTACTAATACCGGTTTCTCTGAGTTTATTATTTCTTGAAAGCTTGCCATATTTTTTTGTATTATGTATTATGTATTATGTATTATGTATTATGTATTGGGTATTGAGTACTGAGTATTGAGATGTGGAAAATTTCAAATTTATCACATCACCGTTCTTAATTCTTAACTCTTAATCCTACATCCTACATCTTAAATTTTAATTTTATTTCGTAAACAAATTAAGCGTAAGTCCCCCCATCATCGCCCCATAAAGAGTGCTATTCAAAGGTTTTGAAGTTATAGCACAAGTGCCAGAATCACAACCTACGAACATCCAATATAAATATCCTGCGACCGCTCCCATAGCGATACCTAGTATCACGAATTTATTCTTTAATAACCAACTCATCTTTTTTTATTTCTTGATTCTCAACTATTTCTCTATTAATACCACAAGTTCTTTGTCCCCAGCAGCCAATATCCATTACTGCCTGGTAAAGCATTATCCCTCCAAAAACTGCATAAAATATGCTATGCTCGTAAAAGGCTATGCCAAAGAGCATTACTGCTATTAAAACTCTTAATATTCGGGCGAAATGCCAATTTTTTAATGCTTCCATAATTCTGTTATTATCAAAGATACTTCAGTAAGTTCTAAAATCTGGTAACTATTGTTACATAGCAGAGATACTTTATTATCTTTACGGCAAAAAAAATATGTCGAGTACTGCATTTGTAAAAAGAATAACAGAAAACGGTATTGCAAGAGTGATCTTCTTTCACCCTCAGAGTAATTCATTACCTGGTGAAATATTAAGAAAGTTAGCTTCAGAAATTGAAGCAGCAGGTCAAGATGAACAAGCAAAAGTAATTATATTAGAAAGTGAAGGGGAGAAGGCATTTTGTGCAGGAGCAAGTTTTGATGAGCTAATTGCTATTAAAGATTTAGCAACGGGTAAACATTTTTTCTCTGGATTTGCAGGTGTGATAAATGCTATGCGTAAGGCTCCTAAGTTTGTGATTGCAAGAGTGCAGGGTAAGGCAGTGGGTGGTGGCGTCGGATTAGCTTCTGCAGCTGATTATACTTTAGCGATGAATACTTCATCAGTTAAGTTAAGTGAACTAGCAGTGGGTATAGGTCCGTTCGTTGTCGGACCCGCAGTTGAACGAAAAGTAGGTTCATCAGCATTTTGTCAAATGGCTATTAATGCTACTGAATGGCAAACTGCAGATTGGGCAAGAGAAAAAGGATTATACGCAGAAATATTTTCAAGCGTTGAAGAACTAAATACAGCAGTGAATACATTAGCCGATAAATTATCTAAATCGAATCCAGAGGCTATGATGTTATTGAAAAAAGCAGCCTGGACAGGTACAGATCATTGGGATGAATTATTGACAGAGCGTGCAGAGATGAGTGGGAAGTTGGTGCTGTCTGATTTTACGGTAAACGCAATACAGAAATTCAAAGCGAAATAATTTGAGATGTAGAATTTAAGATGTAGGATGTAATATTAAGAATTAAGAATTAAGGGTTAAGAACGGTGATGTGATAGATTTAAAATTTTGCACATCGGAATACGGAATACGGAATACGGAATACAGAATACGGACATGAAAAATAAGGAAGCAGAAATATCAGAAGAGGTTTTACTAAGAGCATGGCAACTCATGTGCACTGCTAAAGCCATGACTGAATTATACGAAGCGAATAAGGAAGTGACAGCGAAGTATGTGCATGCTACATCACGCGGACATGAGGCTATACAACTTGCGGCATCGTTGCAATTAAAACCACAAGATTTCTTATCTGCTTATTATCGCGACGATTCTATGTTATTAGGCATAGGTATGCAACCTTATGAATTAATGTTGCAATTATTAGCTAAGCGCGATGATCCTTTCTCTGGTGGTAGAACTTATTATTCTCACCCTAGTTTGAAGCGTGATGATATGCCTAAAATTCCTCATCAATCATCAGCTACAGGTATGCAAGCTATACCAACTACTGGTGTTGCAATGGGTATGCAATACAAAGAAAAATTAGGATTAAATAATACCAATGAAGAGGCTCCTTTAGTACTTTGTTCTTTAGGTGATGCATGTATTACTGAAGGTGAAGTTGCAGAAGCTTTTCAAATGGCCGTGTTAAAGAAATTACCAATTTGTTATTTAGTACAAGATAACGAATGGGATATTTCTGCGAATGCAAAAGAGATTCGTGCTATGGATGCCAATGAATATGCACAAGGTTTCAAAGGATTAGAAACACGTAGCATTGATGGTACTGATTTTATACAATCGTACTTAACATTACAAGAAGTTTTTAATACCATTAGAGAAGAAAGACGTCCGTTTTTGATACACGCAAAAGTTCCATTATTAAATCATCATACATCAGGTGTTCGTAAAGAATGGTATCGCGATGATTTAGAAGATGCAGCATTGCGTGATCCCTTCCCAAAATTTAAAATTGAATTATTAGAAAATGGTATCGAAGAATCGATATTAAACAACATAGAAGAACAAGCAAAAGAATCAGTAGAAGCTGATTATCAAAAAGCATTATCTGCTGAAGATCCAAGACCTGAAGATTTATTCACTCATGATTTTGCGCCAACACCTGTTACTGAAGAAAAAGGTGAACGTGAGCCTGCAGGTAAGCAAGCTACGGTGATGGTCGATTCTGCATTGTTTGCAGTGCAAGAATTGATGGATAAACATCCTGAGTGTTTGTTATACGGACAAGATGTGGGTGCTCGATTAGGTGGTGTATTCAGAGAAGCAGCAACGCTTGCAATGAAATTTGGTAACGATAGAGTTTTCAATACACCAATTCAAGAAGCATTTATTATTGGCAGTACGGTGGGTATGTCGGCTGTCGGATTAAAGCCTATTGTAGAAGTACAATTTGCTGATTATATATGGCCCGGATTAAATCAGTTGTTTACAGAAGTTGCACGCTCATGTTATTTGTCAAATGGTAAATGGCCAGTGAGTGCAATTATCAGAGTGCCTATTGGTGCTTATGGTAGCGGCGGACCGTATCATTCATCGTCGGTAGAGTCAGTGTTGGCTAACATCCGAGGAATTAAAATTTGTTACCCTTCAACAGGTGCAGATTTAAAAGGCTTGATGAAAGCTGCATATTATGACCCGAACCCAGTGGTTATGTTAGAACACAAAGGTTTGTATTGGTCGAAAATAAAAGGCACTGAAGATGCTAAAACAATAGAGCCCGATGAAGATTATATTATACCATTAGGTAAAGCTAGAATGGTGCAAGAATCTACACCTTCAAATGAACAAAGTTCCTTAACAATTATCACTTATGGTATGGGAGTTTATTGGGCGAAAAATGCTGCAAAAGATTTTACTGATAGAGTAGAGATCGTGGATCTTAGAACTATAAATCCGATCGACTTCGAAACCATACAAAACAGTGTTGCAAAAAATAATCGTTGCATTGTACTTACCGAAGAGCCTGTGCATAATTCATTTGCACAAGCATTAGCAGGTAGAATTTCATCAGAGTGTTTCAAAGTTTTAGATGCACCAGTTCGAGTAATAGGATCTGAAGTATTGCCTGCAATACCTTTAAATGCAACGCTCGAAGCAACAATGATACCTAATGCAGAAAAAGTAAAACAAGTGATCGCTGAATTATTAGCTTATTAAAATGATTAGAATTCTTATAATTAGTATACTGTTAATTATTACTTCGGATGTTGCTATTGCACAAACGCCGAACAAGGCGCGACGTAAGCCCGTGAAGAAAGTGATGCCTAAGCCTACACCACCACCAGCACCGGTAGTAGAAGTAGTGAAGGAACCAACACTTGATGAAACTAAAACATGGATACTCGAAAAAATTTTGAAGTTTAAACCTATCGTTTATATCACTTCTAGTTTAGCGAATAAAAATAATTGTGAGTACTTAATTACTGCAGCAAGTTTTGATGCAAACGATCAATTGATTTTACATGTTAAAGCAGATGCAGGTTCTTCTTGTTATAAAGATCAATTGCAAACCATCACTATCAACTTCAGTCAAATTGATGTGAAGAGAACCAATACTGTTGAAAGTACCAAAAGAGTTTTACTGTTTCCGCAAACATTAACTAAACCTTTTACTTTACAATATGCTCCAAACAGTGCAATGCTGAAAACGAATTTCACTCAATTTAATACCATCATAGCATTCGATAAAGGAGCCACTTATGAACCTAATTTAGCGACTAGATTAGGAAAGTCATTCTTGAAAATGTACGATTTTAAAAATACTCAACCTACTGAAAAAGAAGCTTACTAGTATAAATTATTCGCTTTTTATCGTTTAATAGTATATTTTATTAATTATCAATAAATTGTAAGATTATCTCATTTATAGCATGATTATTGCTATAAAGGCTTATTATTAATTATATTAGGCCCATAAATTATTCAAATGAGATCCAACTATTTAATTAAACTACTTACGGTTTCAACCTTATTAATTCTGATTAATTCAGACTTAACTTTTGCCTCTACTAATTGGTGGAAAGATGCAAACCAAGACGCAAGCATTAGCTCTTTAAAAATTGAACGTAGAATGCCTAGCAAATTTCGTTCAGTAAAAATTGATGTGAATGTTATCAATCAAAAATTATTTGAAGTAGCTAATAACTCTTCTAATAAATCTGCAAATGCAAACGAAATATTTTTGCCAATGCCAAATGGTTCCTCTGAGCGATTTGTTATTAGAGAAACTCCAGTAATGGAAACTGCACTTGCCAATAAATATCCTCATATCAAAACCTTTACTGGTACTAGTTTAGATCAGCCAGGTTCGGTAGTAAAAATTGATATTGGTGATTTCGGATTCAATGCTATGGTAATTAGCCCTGAAGGTAGATACTTCATTGATCCTTTAAATAATTTCACAAAAGAAAATTACATTGTTTATTACAGTAGAGATTTACAAGCTGATAATTCTTTCACTTGTTATACTGAAGATACTCCAGAATCTATTTCTTTAAGAGAACAAAGAATGTCACAGCTTTCTGCTAATAAAAGTGCTGCAGCTGTAAAATTCAGAACTTATAGATTAGCATTAGCTTGTACAGGTGAATACGCTGTTGCTTCTACAAGCACAAGTTCACCTACTAAATCACAAGTGCTTTCTAAAATGGTAACATCTGTAAATAGAGTGAACTCTGTTTATGAATTAGATGTTGCAGTTACAATGGTATTAATTGCAAATAACGATACATTGATATTTTTAACTTCATCTAATGACCCTTATACTAATAATGATGGTGCTACAATGTTAGGTCAAAACCAAACAACAGTAACAGCACGTATTGGTTCTGCGAATTACGACATCGGACACGTATTTAGTACTGGTGGTGGTGGTATTGCTGGCTTAGGTGTTGTATGTTCAAATGGTAATAAAGCTAGAGGTGTAACGGGTTCATCAAACCCTGTAGGTGATGCATTTGATATAGATTATGTGGCGCATGAAGTCGGACATCAATTTGATGCAACGCATACTTTTAATTCACAAACCGGTTCATGTGGTGGTGGTAATAGAAGTGCTGGTACTGCATATGAGCCAGGTAGTGGTACTACCATTATGGCTTATGCAGGTATTTGCGGTGCTGACGATATTCGCTCTAACTCTGACCCATATTTCCATACTGCAAGTATTGATCAAATCAATGCATTTATTAATACAAATACATGTCCAGTTGTTACTCAAACTGTCAACAACCCACCAGTTGTTGATGCAGGTGCAAATTATACTATTCCAATTAGCACTCCATTTGTATTAAATGGTACTGCTACTGACCCCGATGGTAATACTACATTGACTTACTCATGGGAGCAAATGGACTTAGGTCCGGCTGGTGCCCCTGCATCTACTGTAGGTAACTCACCATTATTTAGATTTTATCCGCCGGTAAATAACGGACAAAGAATATTTCCGAAGTTGAATGATATTTTATCTGGTACAGCTGTTAAAGGTGAACGTTTACCTAACTACACCAGAAATATGAACTTCAGATTAACAGTAAGAGACAATCAAGCAATGGCTGGTGCTACTGGTTACGATCAAATGAGTATTAGTGTAACTGCTGCTGCTGGTCCGTTTAACGTTGCCCAGTTCAACACTACTGATACTATCATCGCTGGCTCTAAAGAAACAATCTTATGGAATGTTGCTAATACTAATTTAAGTCCGATCAACTGCTCACACGTTCGTATCTCTCTTTCATTAGACAATGGCTTAACTTTCCCAATCGTATTAGCTGATTCAACATTAAACGATGGTAATGAATTAGTAGACATCCCGAACCAAACTTCAAATACTGCAAGAATTAAAGTTGAAGCTTTAGGAAACATTTTCTTTGATATTAACAATGCTCAAATTAGAATTCTTAATGCAAGTGGAGCAGATTTTTCAGTGAACGTTATTCCTCAAGTTAACAAACCAATTTGTAGTCCTGATTCAGCTGTTTACACTATCTCTCTTAACCCAATTGCTGGCTTTAGTGGTAATGTAAATTTATCTACAGGTACTTTACCTAGTGGTGTTTCGGCTAAATTCACTAAGAATCCGATTACTGTAAATGATACTGTTCAATTGATAGTAAATTTAGGAGCTGTAACTGCTGGTGCCAAGAATTTTACTTTAAATGCTAACGATGGTGTTAAATTTAAAAATACTCCATTATCATTTACTGCTTCAACACCATTAACTGCTTTATCTGGTATCTCTGTGCCGAACAACGGACAAATAAACGTAACACCATTTATTGCAATCACTTGGTCAGCTGTGACAAATGCAACAGCTTATCAATTAGAATTATCAACTGATACAAACTTTACTACGATCTATTTAGATACACTTGTAAAAGGTGCAACTTCTTTTGTAGTGCCAGGTGGTATGTTACAGTATACTAAAATATTTGCAAGAGTAGCAGCAGCTAACGATTGTGGTATTGCAGGTTTTTCACCAATCATTAGATTTACTACAAGTGGTTTACCAGCTACCCCAAGTAATTTACAATTGGTAACTGTGAGTACAGCAGGTGCGACTATTCGCTGGACAGACAATGCAACGAATGAAACTGCATATAAAGTAGAAAGATCAGAAAACAACAATACTAATTATTCAATCGTAGGTAATTTGGGTGCTAGTGCAACTCAATATACATCTACCAATTTGGTTGCTGGTAATACATATTATTTCAGAGTGAAATGCCAAAATGCATTAGGCTTCTCTGATGTTTCAAATGAATTAGTAGTTCCATTCTTTGTAGGTATCGAAAATGAATTAAACTTAAATGTGTTAAACATTTATCCGAACCCTGCGAACGATCAATTAAATATATTCATTGAAGATGAATACACTGGCAAAACTGAATTAACATTGATGAATGAAATTGGTATGGTTGTTTATAGTAAATCATTTGATAAAACTGATTTAACTTATCAAACTGAAATCAACATGAATGAATTGAGTAATGGTGTTTACTTCTTAAGAATTAATAGTGAACAAAAATCAATCACCAAAAAGGTGATGAAATTAAAATAAAGAAAAAGGGCCAATTTAAATTGGCCCTTTTTTTATGATATTATTTTTAAAAAATCTTCTGCTATTCTTTTATGATCTGCTTTCTCTATAGGGTGTGCAGTATCAGGGTAAACAATCAATGTACCCTGTTTTAAATGACGATAAGCATTCAATGTTTCATCTATACTTACTATCACATCTCTATCACCTACACTTACAATCACGGGTATTTCTAGTTGACTATAGGACTCGTTATTCAACAAAGCATTATCGCCCAATCTTCTCAAAAGTTTATGCGTATTGTACAATACACTTTCCCATTTTGCTCCATGAAGTTTTTCTAAATATTCTACGAATGCTGGTACTTTTGCTTTTAACTTCTCCGGATTTATCTGTGCAATTTGCTTATCTGCCTGTTCGCTCGTCCAGTTAAGTATCGTGCCAAAAGTCATAATCCCTTTTATTTTCTTCGGATGTTGCAAAGCTAATCGCATAGCTACATAGCCACCTAAGCTATACCCGAAAATATATACAGGCCCCTCAATCTTCATCAAAAATTGATTAACATATTGCTCGAAGAATTCAATACTAAAATCTTCCTCACATAAATCTTCTGATCCATGTCCAGGGAAATTCAGATTCAAAACCCCATGATTTTGCTTACTGAGCTCTTGCTCAATAGTTTGTAACTGCTTTGAACAGCCAATAGCGCCGTGTAATAAGATAATGTTTGCCATAATTTGTCTACAAATAAATAAAAATTGCCAAACAATTGCCTTATTATTCCATTAAATTATAGTACTAGGTCAACATTTATTAAATTCGCAGCGATGGGCACAAACGTAAAACCGTATAACGAAACAGATTCTAAGAAAGAGCAAGTAGCAACTATGTTTAACAAGATTGCTAAGACTTACGATTTCTTAAATCATTTTTTATCACTGGGTATAGATATTATTTGGAGGAAGCAAGCAATAGCGGAGCTTAAGAGCTCACATCCGAAGAAAATATTAGACGTAGCTACAGGTACTGGCGATTTTGCTTTTGAAGCATTAAGCTTAAAACCTGAGAAAATAATTGGGGTCGACATCTCATCAGGTATGTTAGCCATTGCCGATGAAAAAATTAAAAAGAGAAAATTACAAGATAAGTTTGAAGTGCAATTAGGCGATTCTGAGAATTTGAAATTCGATGAAAATAGCTTTGACGCAGTCACTGTATCGTTCGGGGTAAGAAATTTTGAGAACCTAGATTCTGGCTTAAGTAACATCAATAGAGTGTTAAAAGCAGGGGGTAAGGTCGTTATTCTCGAATTCTCTAATCCGAAAAATTTCCCTGTTAAACAATTTTATAATTTTTATTCGTTTAAGATATTGCCATTCTTTGGTAGAGTTTTTTCAAACGATGCAAAGGCTTATACGTATTTGCCTGAGTCGGTAAAAGCTTTTCCGGATGGTGCAGACTTTTTAGAGCGATTACAATTAGCTGGATTTAAACAAACAAAGCAAAGAATTTTAGGTGGGGGTATATGTAGTATCTACACAGGTATAAAATAAATTTACATTGAAAAATAAGAGCAATAGCTTCAGTAGAATTTTTATAATCTTTATGATTTACATTTTGGCATTTAATGCTAAAGTGTGGGCTCAAGAGAATTTACCATCGTATGATCGTCAGCCTTTGCGATTCGGTTTTTCAATCGGCTACAATTATCATAATCTGAAAATTTATACAAAGCCTCAGTATAATTTAACAGATACATTGTATGAAATTCGTCCGGTAGGCGGACCCGGATTTAACATTGGTATTGTTTCGAATGTTTTGTTATTTAGGTATGTAGATTTAAGGTTTACTCCGCATTTATCATTTGTTGATCGACAGATAAAATACACTTTTGCAGACCCTAAAAAAAATACGGTACGTTATATTGAGTCAACGTATGTTGACTTCCCCTTAACGTTAAAAATTAGAGCTATACGTCATAGAAATGTAGGCTTCTTCGTAGTTGCAGGAGCGAGGTATTCGTTCGATGTAATTTCACAAAAGAAAGTAGAAAAGGGTGAAGACCCTTTTGATGAAGCAACGAGAAAGGTGAAATTAACGAATCAAGATATTGCATTAGAGTGGGGTTTTGGTTGGGATTTATATTATCAATATTTTAAATTTTCGCCAGAGATAAAATTCTCGTATGGTACTCGTGATCTCTTTAAAAGAGAGAGTCATTTATATTCAAGACCAATAGATCAATTATTTTCAAGAGTGGTTAATTTCACTTTATACTTCGAGTAAAAAAATGAATACAAATTCTAAAATTGCTTTAGTTACGGGTGCTAGTTCAGGCATCGGACAAGCGACTGCATCTATATTTGCAGAGCATGGCTATGACTTATTTTTAATAGCTAGAAGAGCTGAAAGATTAGTAGAGATAAAACAAGCCTTAGAACAAAAATATAATATAAAGGTGCATTCTATTACACTTGATTTAAGAGATCGTAATGCATTAGAAACAGCTTGGAAAGAAGTACCAAATGAATGGAAAAAGATTGATGTATTAGTGAACAATGCAGGCTTGTCTTTAGGCTTAGAACCATTCTTTGATGGTAATGTAGATGATTGGGAGAATATGATTGATACCAATATCAAAAGTTTGTTATATGTATCGAAGATTGTGGCGAATGAGATGATTAAAAATGGGAGCGGACATATCATCAATATAGGATCAATAGCAGGTAAAGAAAGTTACCCGAATGGTAATGTTTATTGTTCAACAAAAGCAGCAGTTGATTCATTAACAAAGTCGATGCGAATGGATTTAGTGACCAAGGGTATTAAAGTATCTGCAGTACACCCTGGTGCAGTTGAAACAGAATTCTCAGTGGTTCGTTTTAAAGGAGACCAAGAGCGTGCCGATAATGTCTATAAGGGTTTTGAGCCACTAGTAGCAAATGATATTGCAGATGTCATTTATTTTATGGCTAGCAGACCAGCGCATGTAAATGTGCAAGATGTTTTAGTGATGCCAACTGCACAAGCTGCAGCAACCATAATTAATAAAGTTTTATAAAATTTATATAGATGAGTTTAATAACTAAAATTGATGCAGAAATTAAACAAGCGATGTTGCAAAAACAAGAAGCTCGTTTAAGAGGATTAAGAGCAATTAAAGCAGCATTGCTTTTAGCAAAAACAGAGAAAGGTGCATCAGAAGAATTATCAGAAGAAGCAGAAGTAAAAGCTGTTCAAAAACAAATTAAACAACGTAAAGATTCTATTGAAATTTATAAGCAACAGAACAGAGAAGATTTAGCAATAATCGAAGAAGAAGAAGTTGCTGTAATGGAAGAATTTTTACCGAAGCAATTATCTGCTGATGAATTAAGATCTGCAATTCAAGACTTAGTCAATACTTTAGGTGTTACAGATATTAAAGAAATGGGTAAAGTGATTGGCGCTGCCAACAAAGCCTTAGCTGGTAAGTCTGATGGTAAGTCAATTGCCGATATGGTTAAACAAGTACTCTCTAAATAATTGATAATAATCATCGACAATTACGATTCATTCACTTATAATCTACTTGATATAGTAGAACGATTAGGCTATGAATGTAAAGTAGTTCGAAACGATGAGACACATTTAGGGGAACTCATAAGTTTAAAACCAAAGGGTATCATCATCTCGCCTGGTCCGGGTGTACCCAAAGACGCAGGCTTTTTGATGGATTTTATCAGATACTTTAACGATAAGTTACCCATGCTAGGTGTTTGCCTTGGTCAACAAGCCATTGCTGAATTTTTTGGTGCTAAATTACAACATGCACTAAGGCCTATGCATGGCAAAACCTCTAGTATCAAGCATAATGATCACCCAATGTACAAAGACATTGAAAACCCTTGTACGATGATGCGTTATCACTCGCTGGTTGTCAATGATTTACCTGATTGTTTAGAGATTACAGCTGAAAGCAATGAAAATGAAATCATGTCTATTGCACATAAAAGCCTGCCCATTTGGGCGGTTCAGTACCATCCAGAATCAATTTTAAGTAGCTCAGGTGAGAAGATAATTAGTAATTGGTTAGCCTATTTCTCAATTACTTAGCACTATTCACTGTAAAATGTTGAAAAAAAATTACTTTTATATTCAATAAAATGGAATTCTGCATACGAAAATTTATATTTTAGCAGAAATAAGGAATCTAAAACATGGCATTATCTGTTAAGGAAGAAAATGGTTTCAGCTTTGTAGAAGAGGGCGAAGGTAAAGTGCTCTTATTATTGCACGGCCTATTCGGTGCTCTTAGCAATTGGGAGCATGTACTCGAGAAGTTCTCTCCAAATTACAAAGTGGTTATTCCATTGATGCCAATCTACGATCTACCATTGTTAGGAGCGAACGTTGAAGCACTAGCAAAATTCATTCATAAGTTTGTTGAATACAAAGGGTATGATCAGGTGACATTGTTAGGCAATTCATTAGGCGGACATGTTGCATTGGTGTATGTATTGGCGCACCCTGAAAAAGTTCATTCAATGATGCTTACAGGTAGCTCTGGCTTATACGAAGAAGGTATGGGAGGTACTTACCCTAAGAGAGAAGATTATAATTACATGAAAGAGAGAGTAGAATATACCTTCTACGATCCGAAAACTGCTACCAAAGAATTAGTTGATGAGGTTTACGAAATTGTAAACAATAGAAATAAAATCTTAAGAATTTTGTCGATGGCTAAATCAGCAATGCGACATAATTTGAAAAAAGAAATCCCGAAAATTAATGTGCCTGTCTCATTGATATGGGGTCAACAAGATAACGTCACACCACCAGAAGTAGGTGAAGAGTTTCATAGTTTATTACCTAATTCAGAGTTGACGTTTATTGATAAATGCGGTCACGCGGCGATGATGGAAAGGCCAGAAGAATTCAATGTAATCTTAGAAAAGTTTTTAAATAAAATATACAGCTAATTTTGCTAAGTGCAGAAATCATTAACGATTTAATACCCCCATTAAAGACTTCCGATAGTGGCGATAGAGCTTTGAGTTTGATGGAAGACTTTAAAATTTCTCATCTACCCATTGTAAACGATACAGAATTTTTAGGTTTAATCTCTGAAGATGATATCATCGAGATGCCCGACACTTTTGAGCCTATCAGTACAATCTCTATAAATTTTCATAAACCATATGTTCATGATTGGCAACATATTTACGATGTCATGAAATTGATGTCTGATATGAAGTTAAGCGTAGTACCAGTGCTCGATGAACACGATCAGTATTTAGGTATCATCACAGTCAATACGATGGTCGATTATTTCGCACGTATTACTTCTTTAGAAAGTCAAGGTGCTGTTATCGTTGTAGAGGTAGATACTCGTAATTATTTATTATCAGAAATTGCAAGAATTGTAGAATCAAACGATGCACATATATTAAGTTCATACATAGATTCAGATCGTGACTCTACTAAAATAAAAGTGACTATTAAAGTTGACAAAGAAGATGTAGGTGGTATTGTTCAAACCTTTCAACGCTTCAACTATACTGTCAGCTCTTTATATAAACACAAAGATAAAACCGACGATACTAAAGAAAGATTTGATTCTTTCATGAGGTATTTAAATACTTAGTTGAATGAAAATTGCTATCTACGGTAGAAAATTTAATGACTCAGCTAGTATCTATGCACAACAACTTATAGATGCTTTGTTAGAGAATCAAGTAGAGATAATTATCTACGCTGCATTCCATGCATTTCTGAGTCCTAGAGTGAAACTCCCCAACAACATACAAACCTTTAGCCGACACGATGAATTAAAAGGAGTAAACTACCTTATCAGCGTTGGTGGTGATGGTACTATACTCGATACAGTTACATTGGTTAGAGATTCTGGTATACCCATCATAGGCATCAACATGGGTCGTCTTGGTTTCTTAGCTAGTATCGCCAAACAAGATGTAAAGTCGGCAGTTGATTCATTACTCAAAGGTCATTATTCTATCGATAAAAGATCATTGATCAGACTCGAATCAGATAACGAACTTTTTGGTGGGGTGAACTACGGTTTAAATGACGTAACCATCCACAAAAAAGATACCTCATCGATGTTAATCATTCATACTTATTTGAATGGTGAATTTTTGAACTCTTATTGGGCCGACGGATTAATTGTTTCTACCCCAACGGGCTCAACAGGCTATTCACTAAGCTGCGGTGGTCCGATTATTTTCCCTAACTCAGAGAACTTTGTTATCACCCCCATATCTCCGCATAACTTAAACGTAAGGCCAATAGTATTGTCAGACAATCAAGTGATTACTTTCGAAGTTGAAGGGCGCAGTTCTTATTATTTAGCGACTCTCGATTCACGTACAGAAACCTTACATACCAGCACTCAAATCGCCGTTCGTAAAGAGTCTTTTCAAATAAATTTAATAAGATTAAGTAATGAAAATTACTTAGGCACGTTAAGAAACAAGTTAATGTGGGGTCTTGATACCAGAAATTAATCTATTTCACTATTTTAGGCCTTTGTTTTAAAAATGAATTTGAGAAAGTCAATCTTGCTTTTTATATGTTTTATGCCCCTTTTTACCACAGCCCAAGAATGGGAGTTCGGTACTAAAGCGGGTATGATGGGCTATATTGGCGATTTAAACACTGAAAATACCTTCAAATTCAACCGCCCAGCTGTGGCTTTTGATGTGCGTTATGCCTTTACACCCTTCAGCGGACTAAAACTTTCTTTAATGCAAGGTTCTATTTCTGCGGATGATGCAAACTCATCAATCGAGTCACAACGCCTAAGAAATCTGAACTTTGAATCTTCTATTACTGAAGTCGCCCTAACATACGATTACTATTTTTGGCCTTTTACTCCTGGCTATGGTAGATATAAATTTACACCCTATGCTTTTGTGGGTATTGCAGGTTTTCTTTTTGAACCTAAGACTGAGTACAATGGTAATACAGTGAATTTAAGAGATTTAGGTACAGAGGGTCAGGGAACTGTATTAAACTCTCAAGAAAAATATTCAAATTTTGCTCTCGCAATACCTTTTGGTGTGGGTATAAAGTATAATTTCGCGAGTAATTTCAATTTAGGTATTGAATTGGGCTATAGAAATACATTTACTGATTACTTAGATGATGTAAGTGGTAATTATGTTGATAAAGTACAGCTTGCAACCTTAAGCTCACAATTAGCGTCTGATTTATCAGACCGCTCAGCAGAAGTTAATAATGGTACTTCTGTCGCTGAAACTTTTACAATGAGAGGCGATAATACTCGAAGAGATTTTTATATGTTTACGGGTGTTACGCTAACTTATACATTGACACCTATTAAGTGTCCTGATTTTAAAATTTTTAAGTACAAAAAGAATAAATGAGTAGTTTGAAGTCGAACATAAATTTAGAATTATTACCTCAACACATCGCCATCATTATGGATGGTAATGGTAGATGGGCAAAGGGTAAGGGGAAGTTGAGGGTATTCGGACATCAAAGTGGGGTATTAGCAGTGCGTGATACAGTAGAGGCAGCAGCAGAGTTAGGTGTTAAGCATTTGACCTTATACGCATTTTCAACAGAGAATTGGAACCGACCAAAGTATGAAGTGAATGCATTGATGGAATTATTAGTATCGACCATTAACAAAGAGACTAAGACCTTAATGGAAAATAACATCCGCCTAAATGCAATTGGTGATTTAAGTCAATTACCCAATAAGTGTTTGAAAGAATTAGAAGAAGCAAAAAAGAAAACAGAAAATAATACACGCATGACCTTGCATTTAGCTTTGAGTTATTCATCTAAATGGGAGATCATTAACGCCGTGAAAAATATAGCATCGAAAGTAAAAAACAATGAATTAAATATTGAAGAAATTAATGATTCAATATTCGATGCACATTTAACAACTGCAGGTATACCTGACCCCGAACTACTCGTGAGAACTAGTGGTGAACATAGAATTAGCAATTTCTTATTATGGCAAATTGCCTATTCAGAATTATATTTTACAGATAAACTTTGGCCCGACTTCAGGAAAGAAGATTTATATGAAGCAATCGTAGATTTCCAATCAAGAGAAAGAAGATTCGGAAAAACAAGTGAACAAGTAACGGCCTAAATTAAGAATGAAAAAATACCTCATAATAATTATTACCCTTTTCATTACCTCTATTAATTATTCATACTCACAAATAACTATTGGTGGCGAAGAAGATATTATTTTAGATTATAACAGACCTAAAGAATACGAAATTGGTGGCATCACTGTAGTAGGTGTTCGTTTCTTAGATAATTTTGCCTTGGTGAAATTAACCGGATTAGAAGTAGGTGATAAAATACAAGTGCCGGGTGATAAAATTGCAGGTGCTATAAAGAAATTATGGGTACAAGGTTTATTCGATGATATAGCGATCAATATCAGAAAAGTTGATGGTAATTTAATTTTCTTAGAAGTAGTATTGAAAGAGCGCGCACGTTTATCGCGTTTTAGTTTTTCTGGTATCAAGAAAACAGAAGCCGATGAAATTCGTGAAAAAATAAAATTAGTTTCTGGTAAAGTGTTAAATGATAATTTACTTAACAATACAGAAAATTTAATCAGAAAATACTACGCAGAAAAGGGTTACTTAAATGCTAAAATTGAATTAATACAATCGCCCGATTCATTGCTTTTGAATTCGGTGATGTTGAAAATAAAAATCGACAGAAATGAACGAGTAAAAATTGCTGAAATAAAAATTACAGGCAACAAAGAAATCAGTGAGAAGAAGATTAAAAAGTTAATGAAAGAAACGAAAGAACGTGCAGTATATAAAATATTCACTTCTTCTAAATACCAAGAGAAACTTTATAATGAAGATAAGCTTGCAATTATTGAGCGTTACAATGAACTCGGATTCAGAGATGCTAAGATTGTAAGAGATACCGTTTACGATGTCAACAAAAAAGAGTTGAAGATCGAAATGGATATTGTTGAAGGTCCGAAGTACTATTTCGGTAACATCAACTTCATTGGTAATACCAAATACAGTACTGAAATGTTGAATGGCATCTTAGCCATTAAGAAAGGTGATATCTACAATAAGAGAACTCTACAAACTCGTTTAGAGATGAATCAAAATGGTAGAGACATTGCTTCATTATATTTAGATGATGGATATTTATTCTTCAACATCGATCAAGTAGAGAAGCAAGTATATAACGATACTATCGATCTAGATCTAATCATGCGCGAAGGTCCGCAGGCTACCATCGACAAAATTGTTGTAAGAGGTAATGAGAAGACCAATGATAAGGTGATTTTAAGGGAGATTAGAACTAAACCCGGACAAAAGTTTTCACGTTCAGAGATTATACGTACAAATAGAGAGCTTTCGCAATTAGGATATTTTGACCCAGAGAAAATTGGTGTACAACCAAAGCCAGACCCGGTGAAAGGAACAGTAGATATTGAATACACTGTTATCGAGAGAGCATCAGATCAGATTGAATTATCAGGTGGTTTCGGTGGCGGTAGAGCGGTAGGTACATTGGGATTATCGTTGACAAACTTGTCGATGAATAATTTGATAAAAGGAAAGTTTGATCCATTGCCAACGGGCGACGGACAAAAATTATCGATACGTGCGCAAACGAACGGATTGTTTTTCCAATCATATAGTTTATCATTCTCAGAACCTTGGTTAGGTGGTAAGAAGCCTAATTTCTTTACAGGTTCAGTGTTTAGAACTACACAGTCGAACGGATATACAAGAAGCGATTCACGTCGACAAGCGATAGAAATCAATGGTATCTCATTCAGTTTAGGTAAGCGATTGAAAGTACCAGATGACTTTTTCGTATTAAATAATTCAGTAAGTTATCAGCAGTATAATTTAACTAATTATGGTACGGCATTCGTATTTGATGATGGTCGTTCACACAATATAAGTTTCACGAATGTATTATCTAGAAACTCAGTAGATCAACCTATTTATCCGCGTTCAGGTTCTAATATTTCATTGAGTATTCAGTTTACTCCACCATTCTCGGCATTTACTAATATAGATTATACAACTGCTGACAATAAAGTAAAATATGAATTCATAGAATACCATAAATGGAAATTCGATGCATCATTCTTCAATAGAATTGTGGGTGATTTAGTCATAAATACAAAAGCGAACTTCGGTTTCTTAGGTTATTACAATTCAGATATTGGTATATCACCATTCGAGAGATTTAAGTTAGGTGGCGACGGATTAGTAGGTTTCGATTTCTTACGTGGATCAGAGATTATAGGCTTGAGAGGTTATCAAAATAACTCAATTGTGCCGAATGAAAATTATCAGCAAATCGGTGCACCTATTTATAATAAGTTTACGGTAGAGCTAAGACATCCGGTTACGATGAATCAGTCGGCAACTATCTTCGCTTTGGTATTTGCTGAAGCAGGTAATACCTATGATAGATTCAGAAGCTTCAATCCGTATAACAACATGAAACGTTCGGTAGGTGCCGGGGTGAGAATTTTCTTACCGATATTTGGTTTACTCGGACTTGATTATGGATATGGATTTGACCAGATACCGGGGAACCCGGGAGCGGGGGGAGGGCAGTTTCACTTCTCCATCGGACAACAGTTCTAGTATGCTAGTAAGTTAGTATGCTAGTGCCAGTCATTAGTGAATAGTTACTAGTTACAATTGAAATGTATTAAAGGTTTATAATATTAATTTAGTAGGAACGTTTAAATTAAAAAAATCTAGCTACTAGCTACTAGCTACTGGCAACTATTCTTCAACATATGAAAAAGTTATTCATCACACTCTCCATCATTTTTGCAAGCTTTTTAGCGAATGCTCAAACTAAATTCTGTTTTGTAGATTCTGAGTATATTTTGAAACATATACCTGAATATAAATCAGCGCAAACTCAATTAGATGATTTAGCAGCTGAGTGGCAGAAAGAAGTAGATAATAAATACGCAGAGATTGAGAAGATGTACAAATCTTATCAAGCTGAGCAAGTGTTATTATCAGATGAGATGCGTTCGAAGCGTGAGCAAGAAATTGTTGACAAAGAGAAGGCCGTTAAAGAATTTCAGAAAGCTAAATTCGGATACCAAGGAGATTTGTTCAAAAGAAGAGAAGAATTGGTAAAACCTATTCAAGATAAAGTATTTGACGCAGTGAATAAATACGCTGACCAATACTCTTATGGGGTAATTTTCGATAAATCGGGTGATGCTACGATGCTATATACAAGCAGTAAATTAGATAAAAGCAACGATATAATAGTTGCTTTAGGATATAAGCCTGGAGATTATACAGGGGCGAAATCAGGTGATAAATCGACCGAAAAATCAACAAAACCGGCGCCAAAGAAAAAATAATATTATATTGGCGGAAATTTTAAGAAAGAGATGAATAAGATAAACAGGTTTACATTACTATTATGTGTTGCGTTATTATCAGTTGTTAGCGCAAAAGCTCAAAGTCCGAAATTCGGACATATTAACTCTGCTGAATTACTTTCAGCAATGCCAGAAGTGAAAGATGCAGATAAGAAATTACAAGAATTTGCTACTTCATTAGAAAATCAATTAAAGTTGATGACTAACGAATACCAAACGAAAGTACAAACATATCAATCACAACAAGGATCTATGGCTGACCCTATTAAAGATGCTAAGATCAAAGAAATCACAGATTTAGAAGGTAGAATTCAAGAGTTCCAACAAACAGCTCAAGAATCAGTATCTAAAAAGAAAGAAGAATTATATTCTCCAATCTTAAAGAAAGCTGAAGATGCTATTGTTGAATTAGCGAAAGAGAAAGGCTATGCTTACGTATTCGATACAAGCGCTGGTTCAGTAGTTTACGCTCAGCCTTCAGATGATTTGATGGATCAAGTGAAGAAAAAATTAGGTGTTGTTGCAACAGCTGCTCCAGCTGTAAGTCCAACTACTCCGAAGAAATAATTTCAACAGAAAATATTTTCATTATATTTAAGTCGCAATACATATTGCGACTTTTTTATTTATGAGCAATTTGAAATCTTCTCAACCCATAGGAGTATTTGATTCAGGTATCGGCGGATTAACCGTTGCGAATGCAATTAACACGCTCTTGCCGAATGAACAACTCATCTATTTTGGTGATACCGCTCACATGCCCTATGGTGATAAGTCGCCAGAGGCTATTAAATATTATTCGATTAAAATCGGACAATTCTTACTCGAGCAAAATTGTAAAGCGATAGTGATTGCTTGTAATACCGCATCATCATTGGGCTTCGATGATTTAAATCAAGTGTTGAAAGGCAAGATACCGGTAATCAACGTGATTGACCCAACAGTCGAATACATCCTGAATCATAAAAAAATAAAACATGTTGGCGTGATAGGCACTAAAGCTACTATTAAGTCGAATGTTTATGCCAAAAAAATCAAAGAGAAGAACGAAGATTTGCTTGTAGAATCATTGGCTACGCCTTTACTAGCTCCGATGATCGAAGAAGGTTTCTTCAATAATAATATTTCAAAAACCATCATCAATTCATACCTCGAAAAACCAAAATTAAGAAAGGTCGATTCATTGGTATTGGCTTGTACGCATTACCCTTTAATCAAAAAAGAAATTTTAGAATTCTATAAAAGAGAAATCAATATTCTAGATTCTGCAGAGATTGTAGCTCAATACGTGAAAAAAGTATTGGCGAAGAAAAAACTCTTAAGCACTAAGAAAACAGGTAATCACCATTTCTATGTTTCTGATTTTACCAGCTCATTCGAAAAAAGCACTAAGATTTTCTTCAAAGAGAAAATTCATTTAGAGTTGAAGAATATTTGGGCATAAGTTAAACTTAGTCGAGCCACTCTTGTTATTTTTTCATACTTTTGAATAGCAAAAGCATGACTTTTTATCTGATAAGTATTTCCTTTTTAGCTTTCGTGGCCATTTATGCCCTTATGGGTGTTTGGGCTGAACGTAAAGTATCTGCCTTGATTCAAGATAGGGTAGGTCCGGTTGAGACGGGTAAATTCGGACTCATACAAACCTTTGCAGATATCATTAAACTTCTTCAGAAAGAAGATCTGATACCCACTAAAGCTGATCGTTACTTATTCATTTTAGCCCCTATACTGGTCTTTACTTCGGTATTCATGGGTTTTGCTGTATTGCCATTTACACCCGCTTACGTAAGCTCTAATATTAACCTAGGCTTATTCTATTTCATGGCTATCGTTTCTATCGAAGTCGTGGGCATTTTAATGGCAGGCTGGGCATCCAATAATAAATACGCATTCTACGGTTCTATTCGTTCTATCGCGCAAATCGTAGCCTACGAAATTCCTGCTGGTGTTTCGGTATTAGCAGGTGTTATGCTTTACCAAACTTTAAACTTACAAGAGATCGCTTACGAGCAAGGCATTTATGCCAAAGCTGATATTTATTTCATGGGCTTTTGGAAGGTGAATGATTTAGGCGGATTTTTAGCATGGGGAGTTTTTCAAGCTCCGCATCTGATGATCGCCGCTATCATTTATTTCATCGCTTCCCTAGCTGAATCAAACAGAGCTCCCTTCGATTTACCCGAAGCAGAATCTGAATTAATCGCGGGCTTCCATGTGGAGTATTCTGGCTTTAAATTCGGTGCTTTGTTCTTAGCCGAATATGCCATGATGTTCTTAACCTCTATGGTTTTAGTCATCGTATTTTTAGGCGCATGGTATTCACCACTTCCAAACATCGGCTCATTCAAATTAGCCGAATATACCAACGGAAATTTCTGGGGTATTTTTTGGGTGGTATTTAAAACTTTAATTTTAGTACTTGCACAAATGTGGGTACGCTGGACACTCCCTCGTTTCAGAGCCGATCAGCTAATGAATTTCTGTTGGAAAATTTTAATTCCAGCTTCTTTCATCTGCCTTTTCATCTCTGCAATTTGGAAATTATACATCCTCTAATTTGGCGAACTTAAATACATATCGATCTATATTCAAAGGCATGATGTTAACTCTTAAACATTTGTTTAGAGGCACAAGCACCGTGCGTCGTGGTATTCAAGACAAAGAATATTTTAACGAACGTACCGACGTTAGTAGCACCGTTCGTTATCCGCATGTTAAATTACCAATGCCCGATAATTCTCGTAATCAACTACACGTTGAAATCGATGATTGCATCGTATGTGATTTATGCGCGAAGATTTGTCCGGTCGATTGCATAGACATCATCTCCATCAAATCGACTGAAGAGATTGGTAAAACTTCGGATGGTTCAAGCAAAAGACTTTATGCTGCTAAGTTTGACATCGACATGGCTAAATGTATGTTCTGCGGATTGTGTACTATCGTATGCCCCACTGAATGTATCATCATGACCGATGAATACGATGTCTCTCTCAACTCTGTTGAAGCAATGAATTATCATTTCTCAACTATGAGCGAAGAAGATGCTGAACAAAAACGTCAAGAATTAGCAATCGCTGAAGCACAAAAGAAAGCAGCAAAAGAAGCTGCAATGGCTGAGGCTAAACGTAAAGCCGATGAAGAAGCTCTATTAAAAGAGAAAGGAGAAGAAGGCAATGCTTAGCATAGCACTTTACTTCTTTTTATTTTTCGGTGTGGTAGCTGCACTATATGCAGTACTCGCAAAGACTGTGGTCAAAGCAATCTTCTCAATGTTCGCAGCATTCTTTTCAGTCTCTGCAATTTTAGTTTTTTTATCAGCAGAATTTTTAGCGCTTTCACATCTTATGATTTACATAGGTGGTATCATTGTCGTAATGGTCTTTGGTATCATGCTTTCTACAAAAGATTTTCAATCTGATTCTATTTTAGAAACAGCAAAAACGAATAATAAAACAGCGCTATTTTATACCAAGCTTTTTACAGGCATCGCAGTCTTTGTCTTGTTTTTATTTTTCTGTAAAAACATCATCAGTCAAACACCAGTAAAAAATGTTGCACTCATCAATAACGATGTGAAAGAAATTGGTAAATCAATTTTCGCTGAATATACCATCGCCTTCGAATTGATTTCTATCGTTTTACTGATCGCCTTAATGGGTGTATCAATCATTAATAGAAAGGAGCGTGAGTATGCAGATTAATGAATTACAAATAGTGCAAATTTTTGCAGCAGCTTTGTTCTGCATCGGATTATATGCAGCCATCACTCGTAAGAATTTAATTTTAATTTTGATTGGTGTTGAACTCATGATCAATGCAGCTATTATTAATTTAAGCATTGCTGATTATATGAATGGTAAAATGCAAGGGCAAATGATGTCGATCTTTGCAATGGTTTTATCGGCAGCCTCTGTCGCATTAGCATTAGCCATCATCATCAAAACCTACAAGCAATTTCAAAATATTAATCCCGATAAAATCAACAATCTCAAAAATTAATGGAGAGTGGCTTTTTACATATCGCTAATGTTGATCAATTCATGTCTAGGTGGATGATGCTAATTTCATTGCCCATCATCGCCTTTTTAATTTTAGTATTCATCAAAAAAAATAAAGCCACTAATTTCATCGCCTTATTACCGGCGTTCTTGATTTTAGTTTTCGCAAGTTTTCATTTTATTGCTGGTACAGTTAATGAAACATTCATAAAGAATTATGAATGGCTAAATATTGCCAACCTAAATATTAATATCTCTGTCATGATCGATCAAATGAGTATTCATATGATTTTCATGGTTGCATTCATAACAGCATTAGTCATTATCTTCTCCTACGAATACATGCGAGGCGAAGAAGAGTATTCGAAATATTTCGCATACATCAATCTCTTTATGTTCTCAATGATTGCACTGGTATTAAGTGCGAATCTTTTGGTTACGTATATGTGTTGGGAATTATTAGGATTTTCATCATACCTCTTGATTGGTTTCTACAATAAAAAACAATCAGCCATACTCGCGAATAAAAAAGCATTCATAGTAAATAGAATAGGAGATATAGGTTTCTTAGTCGGACTCATGATATTACTCAGTGTATATCAAACCTTCGATTATCGATTATTAAAAGAATATCAATTCGAAGTATTAAAAGACATGAGCTTGCAACAACAATGGTTGTTGAGTGTATCAGGTTATTGCTTTTTAATTGCAGTTATCGCGAAGTCGGCTCAATTCCCATTACACATCTGGTTACCCGATGCAATGGAAGGCCCTACACCGATCTCAGCCCTCATTCACGCTGCTACCATGGTGATCGCTGGTATCTATCTTTTAATTCGACTACAGTTTTTACTAAGCATAGATGTTCATAATACGATGATCGTCATTGGCTCCTTCACGAGTTTCATGGCAGCATTCATCGCGCTTAAACAATACGACCTCAAGAAAATTTTAGCATACTCAACCATATCACAATTAGGTTATATGCTAAGTGCAATAGGTGCCGCATCAGAGAGTGCAGCCTTCAATCATTTGTACGCACATGCATTTTACAAAGCCAGTTTATTTTTATCAGCAGGCTCTATCATTCATTTCTTGCATCATCATTACCATTATAAAAATGAAAAAGATGCACAAGATATTCGCAATGCACAAGGCTTGATAAAACATTTGCCGATAACTTTCATTGCATTTACTTTTAGCGCCGCATCATTGATTGGTATTCCATTGTTCAGTGGTTCCTTCTCAAAAGATGCAGTGATACTCGAAGTGTTTGATTTTAGTATTTACCAAGGAAGTCTACTCTTAGAAACATTCGCAGTATTGAATTTAGCGACAGTCTTTTTAACAGCACTTTATATGTTCAGGGTGTATTGGTATTTATTCTTGAGGAGTAGAGAGAAGATAAATACGAAAATAGAAGAATCGAAAATCGTGAAATTCGTTTTGCTGATATTAGTGCCATTTAGTATTCTTAATGTTTCAAGCTTTAAGAGCACTGCACATACAGGCATCATCGCAGATAATATATACTATATACTCATTGCACTTTTTGCTTTAGCATTTTATATTATTTATACCTATTACAAGAAAGAGCGTAGTGCAAATAATTTTATATTTAAACTAAGTGCAAACGAATTATACATCGATACTTTTTATCAGAAAACGATTGTCAAATTGGTAATGCTTTTTGCCAATTCAATAAAGTATTTTGATAGAGTGATTGTTGATGGTATTGTTAATCAATCAGCCAACCTAACAGTCTTCATTGCAAAGATTGCCGATGGTATCGATCGACACATCGTCGATGCCTTTGTCAATAACATTGCATTATTAGCAAAACGTATTGGTGATTTAATTAGAGCATTTCAAACAGGTAAGGTGCAATCGTATTTCGCACTTTCTGTTTTTATATTATTTATTATCATATTGATTTTAAAAGCATAAATATCTGATGGATATATTATCGATAATTATTTTTCTGCCACTCTTAGCAACGCTAGTCATTGCCTTGCTACCGAATGCATTTGAAAATCAGTTTAAGAATATCAACTTAACGGTTTCCATTATACAAGTGATTCTTGCTTTCAGCATGATCTCTTCTTTCGATGCCAATGCAGGCTTTCAATTTGTGAAGCAGATCGACTGGATACACCTTGACTTAGGCAGTATCGGTGCCCTGAACATTGAGTATCACATCGCAGTAGATGGCTTATCGATGTCATTGATTTTATTATCAGCCATCGTCATGTTGATTGCTTCCGTATCATCATTCGAAATCAAAACTAAACTCAAATCATACTTTGTATTGTTCGGTATATTGAACATGTCGGTGATGGGAGTTTTTGTAGCGATGGACTTTTTCCTATTCTACATTTTCTATGAGTTAATGTTATTGCCCTTGTATTTCTTAATTGGTATATGGGGTGGCTCGAATCGAGAATATGCATCAATTAAATTTTTCTTGTACACATTATTCGGATCGGTATTTATTTTATTGGTGATGTTAGGTTTGTACTTCTCAGTCGCAAATCCGGTTGATGGTTCGCATAGCTTCAACATGCTACACATGATGGATGCCAATAACTACATCAAAGATTCATTCCTTGGTCCGTATTCTGAATACGCCAGCATCTTCGGTTACTCTAGTAGATTCTTAGCCTTCATAGTTTTGTTCGTAGGCTTTGCCATTAAAGTACCCATCGTACCTTTTCATACATGGTTACCCGACGCACACGTTGAAGCGCCAACACCAGTATCTATTATACTTGCAGGCATTCTCTTAAAAGTAGGAGCATACGCAATCATCAGAATTTGTTACGGTATTTTCCCCGATGCAGCGATTCATTTCTCTTATTGGGTAGCATTGCTTGGTACCATCTCTATTATTTATGGTGCACTCAATGCATTAGCAGCCTATGATTTAAAAAGGATGATTGCTTATTCATCAGTATCACACATGGGCTTTGTATTAATAGGTGTTGCATCACTCACATCCGAAGGAATGAACGGTGCGATCTATCAATTATTCTCACACGGAATTTTATCGGCGATGTTATTTTATTTAGTCGGTATTATTTATAACAGAGTGCATGATCGCGAGATTGCCAACTTCAGAGGCTTATCGCAACAAATGCCGAAGTACAGTGTGTTTGTAATTGTAGCATTTTTTGCATCATTAGGTTTACCAGGTTTCTCCGGGTTCATTGCAGAAGTATTCACCTTATTAGGTGCATTCAAATCGTATTCAGAAAATGCAATGGTACCACAGTGGATGGCGGTAGTATCAGCATTTGGTATACTCTTAGGGGCTTCGTATTTTCTGTGGACGATACAAAGAATGTTCTTCGGTGAAAAAAGTTTTAAGTTAGCCGACTGGACAACCCAGTTAAAAGATTTAACAACAATAGAGTGGTTGGTCTTAGTGCCATTGAGTTTAATCACATTATTCATTGGCGTTTATCCGGCTTATTTATTTGATATGAGTAATGCGGATGTTAACGTCTTTATAAACGAAGTGCTTTCGAAAGGCTATCAATATTTAGCGAATACAATACAATTGATTAAGTAATGGATATTTTAAAACTAATAAGTTCAACACAAAATAGCATGGGCTCCATATTACCTGAAATGGTATTGCTCATTGGCTTTGTTGTGGCATTAGTTTTCGATTTATTTTTTAAGAATAAAAATTCAATAGTTGTAATTGGCTTGTTGACATTAGTGTCGAATTTAATTTTATGCATCATCCGTCTAAAAAATGATTTGCCTGATGTAGATTATAAATTGTTCAATGATTTTTTATTAGTTGATACAACAGGTCTAGTATTTACAGTTATCATTGCTAGTATTTCGGTCATCACTTATCTTCCATTTTTAATAAAGCGAGAGAAGTATCATTTAAAACCAGAGCTATTTTATCTCTTACCGATTTTAGTTTTATCGGCGCAGTTCATGGTATTCTCAAATCATTTATTGATGATGTATTTGAGTGTTGAATTTGTTTCTATACTTTCTTATATATTGATTGCATATGATATCAGAAATCAAGAGAGGGCTGAAGCATCAATAAAATATATACTCTTCGGGGTATTAGCATCTGCATTGATGTTATACGGTTTGAGTTTATTATACACCATCAGTAATGAGTTACAATTCAACTCAGCATTTTTATCGAACTTATCGAAGGCAGGAGCCGATGCAGTGATCTTACCGATTGTATTATTTTTAGCAGGCTTCTTTTATAAGATCTCGGCATTCCCGATGCATTATTATGTACCCGATGTTTACGAAGGCACGAAGCCGAAAGTATTGGCGATCATCAGCACGATTCCGAAAATTGCAGGTGTCGCATTATTGTTGAACTTCACAAAAGTATTCAGCTTTGAATATCATAATACGACTTTGGTATGGCCAAGTTTCCCTTTTGCAGAGTTAATCGCATGGATCGCCATAGCAACATTATTCGTAGCCAACTTATCGGCCATCTCACAGAAAAATATTAAGAGAATTTTTGCTTACTCGAGTATTTCGCATACGGGATTTATATTAATGGGTATCGCGGCATTTAGCACAGTAGGCGAGAGTAGTTTATTATTTTATACCATCATCTTTGCGATAAGTAATGTGGCGGTGTTTTTTATCATCGAACAATTAGAGCAGAATTACAATATCAAAACACTCGATGATTTAAAGGGTTATTTCTCGAACCATGCATTATCGTCGTTATTGATAGTGATGTTATTGGCATCCTTAATAGGCTTGCCACCATTTGCCGGCTTTGTGGCAAAATTCTATGTGTTCTCAGCGGTGTTCGAGCAATATGTTCAATTACAGAACAATGTCTTTTTGTATTTATTAATAGCAGGGGCGATCAATACAGTAGTCTCTTTGTTTTATTATTTCAACATCGTGAAAGTCATCTTCTTAAGTCGAGAAAATGCATTGCCTAAAAAGAAAGCGAGTGTTTTAATTTCGGTATTGATTTTTGTTTTAGTGTGGATGTTAGTAATACTAGGCATTTTCCCAGATTATTTAGTTTAATAAATCGGTTTTTTACTCTATCTTTGTGCCTTAGTGACCAAGCAATGAGTGATTCAATCAAACATGAGTGCGGAATCGCACTTATCAGACTCAAAAAACCTCTTTCATTTTATCAGGAAAAATACGGCACGGCCTTATATGGCCTAAATAAACTGTATTTATTGATGTCGAAACAGCAGAACCGCGGCCAAGATGGGGCGGGAGTAGCAACGATTAAAATTGATGTGCCTCCGGGCGAGCGTTATATTTCGAGACATCGATCTACGAGTAAAAATGCAGTGCCTGAAATTTTCGAGCACATAGGTCATCGTATTGCTGAAGTAGAAGCATTAGACCCTGTACAATTCAAAAATGCAGAGTGGTTAAAAGCTAACGCACCTTATACTGGTGAGTTATTATTAGGTCATTTACGTTACGGCACATTCGGTGGTAACAGCATTGAACAATGTCATCCCTTTTTACGTCAGAATAACTGGATCACCAGAAACTTAATCGTGGCAGGTAACTTCAACATGACGAATGTTGGTGAATTATTAGAGCAACTGTACGAATTAGGTCAACATCCGAAGGAGAAAGCAGATACGGTAACGGTATTAGAAAAAATCGGACATTTCTTAGACGACGAGAATCAAAAATTATTTGATTACTATAGATCATTAGGGCATACGAATGTAGAGATCACCAAATTTATTGCAGAGCAATTAGATGTTAGCAGTGTGTTGACACGTTCGGCAAAAAGTTGGGATGGAGGTTATACAATTTGTGGTATGATAGGGCATGGAGATGCATTCGTAATGCGTGACCCATCAGGTATTCGTCCGGCTTTTTATTACGAAGACGAAGAAGTTGTCGTAGTAACATCAGAGCGACCAGCGATACAAACAGCTTTTAATATTCCGCTTGAAGAAATTCATGAGATAGATCCCGGGCATGCTTTAATCATTAAGCGTAACGGACAAACGAGCATGCAAATGTTCAGAGAGCCATTAGAAAAAAAATCATGTTCATTTGAGCGAATTTATTTTTCTAGAGGTAATGATGCATCGATCTACAGAGAGCGTAAGCAACTCGGAAGATTATTGGTGAACAAAATTATTAAGTCGATCGACAATGATTTAGAGAACACCGTATTTTCTTACATACCAAACACTGCAGAAGTAGCATTTTATGGTATGGTAGAAGGAGTGCATAAACATATCAAAGCCTACCAAAAAGAACAAATATTAAATCATCAACACGAGCTCGATAATGAAAAATTAGAGAAGCTATTAAACATGGCGCCGCGTGTTGAGAAAATTACTTTGAAGGATGTTAAGTTAAGAACATTCATCACGCAAGATCAAGATCGTAAAGACATGGTCGCGCATGTTTACGATACCACTTACGGCTTAATCAATAAAGGCAAAGATAATTTAGTGGTGCTTGATGATTCAATTGTTAGAGGCACTACTTTAAAACAAAGTATATTAAGAATTCTTGATCGCTTAGGTCCGAAGAAAATCATCATCGTATCATCTGCACCACAAATCAGATATCCTGATTGCTATGGTATCGACATGAGTAGAATGGGAGAGTTCGTAGCCTTTACAGCAGCGATACAATTATTAAAAGATCGTAAGCTAGAGCATATCATACAAGAGACGTATGAAAAATGCAAGGCACAAGAAAATTTACCGAAAGAAGAAATTAGAAATTTCGTAAAAGATATTTACAAGCCATTCACTGCAGAAGAAATTTCACAAAAAATTGCAGAGATGGTTCGCCCCGAAGACATCGACGCAGAAGTAGAAGTAATCTACCAAAGCTTAGAAGATTTACATTTAGCGAGTCCGGGTCACTTAGGCGACTGGTACTTCTCAGGCGATTTCCCAACACCGGGTGGAATGAGAGTGGTGAATAATGCGTTTATAAATTATGTGGAGGGGAATAATAAGCGCGCATATTGATAGTACTAGAGTAGCTAGTAGCTAGTAGCTAGAAAGTATTCAGTAGTCAGTATTCCGATGTACGGGATTTGAGGGGAGGCATAAGAAATTAAATAAATTAAAAAGGGTTAGAATTCTAAAGATTCTAACCCTTTTTCTTTCTAGCTACTAGCTACTAGCTACTTTTGTACTAAAACAAAAACACTTTCACCATCATCACCACCGCAAATACAATCAGTGCCGAACCGACAACGCGATTCATCCACAGTACCACTTTTTCAGAAAAGAGATGTCGTACTTTACTTGCGAAGTAGGCTTTGCCTAAATCAGTAGAGAGTACGGTGAACATTGAGCAGAAGATAAAAACTTTTATGTCGTAATTGGTATAGTCGGCATTTGTACCAAGGTAAGATACAAGTCCGATCCAGTAAAATAACATACCCGGATTCAGCAAATTCATTAGCAAGCCTTTTAAGAAATACCCCGTGTGTTTTAATTTACTCGTAGTGCTTTCTGCTTCGGCGTTTATATCGGGTTTCTTTATTAAATATCTGTATCCGATAACAATCAAGAAAGCACCGCCAATCACTGCAATAAATTTCTGATTAGATTCAGCAAGAGAAATTAAACTCGCGCCTAAGAAAGTGGTCACTACAAAAATAGTATCGGCAAAGAAAACACCCATCGCAAAAGAAGCTCCGGCAAAAAATCCTTTCTGAATACTGGTTCTGATGAGTGAGAAAAATGCAGGTCCGGTCATGAGGGTCATGAGCAGGCCAGCAGAGATACCACCGAGGATGAGTTTGTACATGGGGCTAAAATCGAGAAAAAATTCAGTATATGCAAGGAAGTCACTCTTAGTATTCCACGCAGAGAGCGCAGGGGCTATGCAGAGGGCGCAGGTTTTTAATAGAGATTGTTTACAACTCTGATGATGCCACTTTTTAAAAGAACGTTATTGAAGTTAATTAATAGTCCAAGTTTTTTGTCAGTCAATCTCAAGTAGGTAAGTAGTTGTGCTTTGTGAACATCTAGTAAATTCTCTACAGACTTTAATTCTAATATTACTTTATCCTCAACCAAGAAATCAATTTTGTATGCTTTTTCAATTTTAATTTCTTCATAAATCAATGGTACATAAATCTGTCTTCGAAAAGATATCTTAGCAAATCTAAGTTCATAATCTAAACATTCTTCATAAGCAGATTCTAATAATCCCGGTCCTAATTCTCTATGAATCTTGATTGCAAGATTTATAACTTCAGTTGCAATTTCATTCTCTCTCATAATTCAAAACTGATCATATAATAAATTTCATACAACCCTATTTATGCAGGTTTATTTATCAGCGCCCTCCTAATCTCCCCAATCTCTTATACCTGCGACCTCTGCATTCCCCTGCGCTCTCTGCGTGGAATTATTTGCCACCTTCCAAAAATTCTCTAATTTCGCATGAATGAAACCCTCCTTCCCCCACATCTTCATGAACCTCGCCGCTGACCTCGCGAAGCGTTCTCATTGTATCAAAGCCCAAGTGGGTGCGGTGCTCGTAAAAGATACCCGTATCATCTCTATTGGCTATAACGGTCCGCCGGCTGATACACATAACTGTGATGAAGAATGGCCTGAACAGGGTTGCCCTCGTGATTCGAAGGGGAGTTGCACTTTGGCTTTACACGCTGAAGAAAATGCGATACTTTTTGCTGTAAAAAACGGTGCCCAGTTAGAAGGCGCTACTTTATATACAACACTTTCTCCATGCCTTTCTTGCGCTCGATTGATCTTCTCGTCTGGCGTAAAAAAAGTATATTACCAACATTCATATGCTGAGTACAAAGGACTTGCGAGTGATGAGGGTGTTGACTTCTTAAATAAGTTCGGGGTGCTCACTGAAAGATACCACGAATAATATTATCTTTGCCCATGGCTGAAAAAATTATAATCCTTGATTTTGGCTCTCAATACACACAGCTTATCGCCCGTAGAGTCAGAGAACTAAATGTTTATTGTGAAATTCACCCTTATAACAAAGTGCCAGAAATTGGCAGCGATGTGAAAGGTGTTATCTTATCAGGCTCGCCACATTCTGTGCGCGAAGAAAATGCTCCCGAAGTTGATTTTATGTCGCTCGCTAAAAATATTCCTCTTTTAGGGGTTTGTTATGGCGCGCAATTAATCGCTCAAAAGTCGGGTGGCAATGTAATGCCTTCTAAGATCCGTGAATACGGACGTGCGAATTTGCAATTCATCAACCACGAAAATAATTTACTTTCAGCAGTAAGCGCTGGCTCACAAGTGTGGATGTCGCATGGCGATACCATCTCTGAAGTGCCAGAAAATTTTGACATCATCGCAAGCACCGACTCTGTTCGCGTGGCTGCTTATCAAATAAAGAATACTCAAATTTATGGTATTCAATTTCACCCAGAAGTAACACACTCTGTAGATGGTAAACATCTACTTTATAATTTTTTAGTAGGTATCTGCGGATGTAAGCAAGATTTCACTCCAGATTCGTTTATTGAAACGACCATCGATGAGTTGAAGAATAAAATCGGCGATGAAAAAGTAATACTCGGATTATCGGGTGGTGTTGATTCATCTGTTGCTGCTGTGCTTCTACACAAAGCGATTGGCACAAACTTGCATTGCATTTTTGTTGACAACGGATTGCTAAGAAAAAATGAATTCGAAGAAGTTCTTGAATCATACAAACACATGGGCTTAAATGTCAAAGGTGTTGATGCGAAAGAATTATTTTATACCGCATTAAAAGGTTTATCTGACCCTGAGTTAAAACGTAAAGCTATCGGTAAGGTATTTGTCGATGTGTTCGACGAAGCATCTCATCAAGTAGATAATGCGATGTGGTTAGCACAAGGTACTATCTACCCCGATGTTATTGAATCGGTTTCAGTGAAAGGTCCTTCGGCAACAATCAAGTCGCATCATAACGTAGGCGGATTGCCAGATTATATGAAGCTGAAAGTAGTGGAGCCTCTAAATACTTTGTTTAAAGATGAAGTGAGAAGAGTAGGTACTAGCTTAGGCATCGATCCGAAAATCTTAAATAGACATCCTTTCCCTGGTCCTGGATTAGCGATCAGAATTTTAGGTGAAATCACTCCAGAAAAAATCGCTATCTTACAAGAAGCCGATGCGATTTACATAGATAATTTAAAGAGCTCTGGATGGTACGAAAAAGTATGGCAAGCAGG
The DNA here is from genome assembly GCA_943372195.1 of Sphingobacterium thalpophilum. GTDB lineage: Bacteria > Bacteroidota > Bacteroidia > Sphingobacteriales > Sphingobacteriaceae > JAEYZM01. The sequence continues at coordinate 12,453 of CALRXS010000018.1, read as the reverse complement.
TGCAATCTTCTTACCAGTACAATCAGTAGGGGTGATGGGTGATGAAAGAACCTATGAACACGTTATCGCAATTCGTGCCGTTGAATCGTTAGATGGTATGACTGCTGATTGGTCGCATTTACCTTATGATCTTTTAGCAAAAATATCGAACGATATCATCAATAAAGTTAAAGGGGTAAACCGAGTAGTATATGACATTAGTTCAAAACCTCCAGCTACTATTGAGTGGGAGTAAGAAATTTTTAATCAGTCTATTCATGCTTTGTCTTCTGCTGAACGTTTCGTTCGCAAAAGACAAAGCATATAAAATTGCATTGATATTACCTTTCAACTTTCATCAAGTCGAAGTTGAAACGGCCATCACTCAAGATGCATTCAAAAACTCCAATTTGGCGATCGATTATTACCGCGGATTTAAATTAGCCCTCGACTCTCTATCTAAAAATGGTTACTCCATTGAATGCAGAGTCTTCGATACCAAATCTGATACTTTAGAAATTAGAAACATCGCCATCGACCCTTATATGATGTCGGTCGATATGGTTTTTACCACTATTTCTCCTAACGAGATTACACATTTGTTAAAAGCGAATGTTACTTTGAAAACTAAAATTGTCTCTGCCATTTCTCCTGCTATCGCTAAAGAATGGAAACCAAAAGATGTAGTGCTCGCGAATAATACTTTAGAAGATCATGCACGTTCTATGGCGCGTAATTTAGTGAAGATAAGACCGAGCAATTTTTTGGTGGTGCGCAGCGGACTCCTTGCAGAATCAAGATATGCAAAGCCTTTCATGCAACAAGTTGATTCACTCGATAAGAAAATTTTACACAAAGAAATTATTACAGCGAAAGACGGATTCAAAGCGATGATTCCGCATCTCTCTAAGACCAAAGAAAATATTTTAGTCATACCATCAGGCGATCAAGCTTATGCGATAAAACTCTTCAAGTTTTTAGAAGAGCAAAACGAAGAGTATAAATTTCAATTGTTCGTTCACCCGGTGTGGGTTGATTATCAAACGATAGATCCGGCGCTGTACATCAAATACAATGTGCATGTAAGTGCATCTTATTTTGTTGATTATGCGGATGTCTATACGATTGAATATTTGAATAAGTATAAGGCGATCTACTATTCAGAACCGACCGAACTCAGCTTCAGATCATTTGATCAAGCGATGTTTTTTATCAAAGATTATTTCACAAAAGAAAGTAGCTTCTTAAAAACGAATCATTTTTACAGAGGCATATCCAGCACATTTACTTATTCAACACGATTCGAGAGCACTAGAAATAAATCTATTTTCGTTTTACGTTTCACTGAAGAAGGCTTAATCAATTCGAATGATCCATCAAAATAGATTACGATTTTTCAACGATTGCTTGTTGAATTATATCCATCAATATCCGCTTTCTCGTTACCTGAAAGAATTCTTCAAAGCCAATAAACAAATGGGATCCAAAGATCGAAAGTTTTTATCGAGCTTAATGTATGCTTATTTCAGAATGGGCGAAGTGTTTAAAGGGATGGATGTCAACGAACGAGTAATCATCGCTTCGTATTTAGTGAATGAATTAGATATTGAATTCATTAAACATTTTAATGCAGAGCTCGGCGAATTACCAAATGATGATTTGAACACACGAATAGAAAACGTAAAAAAAATCTATTCATCGTTTAATTTAAACGAGGTGTTTCCATTATCAGCAGAGATATCATCAGAAATAGATCGCGAAGCATTTATCAAATCACATTTCATTCAACCCGATTTATTTTTACGAGCAATTAATAATAAACACGAAAAATTAATTTCGTATTTAGATACGTTCAATATCGCTTACGAAAAAGAAGGCCGTACCATCCGCATAAAAAATGCCACAAGGTTAGAAGAGCCAGCAGAATATTTATTCGAAGTGCAAGACAAATCATCGCAAGCGGTGATTGATTATTTAGATCCGAAGCCGAACGAATACTGGTGGGATTGTTGTGCTGCGAGCGGGGGGAAGTCCTTATTATTAAAGGAGCTTGAGCCCGATTGCTATTTGATGTGTTCAGATGTTCGCGAAACCATTTTGAAAAATTTAGACGAACGATTTGCGAAAGCAGGCATACAAAAATACAAGCGTCGATTAATAGATCTCACCGCAGAAATAAATTCATTCGAACCCGAAACATTCGATGGCATTATACTCGACGCACCTTGCACCGGTTCTGGTACTTGGTCACGCACACCCGAACGCATTGCAGAAGTAGATTTAGAAAAAGTAAAATACTTCGCCGAACTACAATATAAGATCGCTGACAACGCAATTCAATTTTTAAAGAAAGGGAAGAAATTTATTTACATCACCTGCTCTGTATTCGCGAAAGAGAATGAGGAGGTGGTGGAGAAGTTAGTGAAGGAGCATTCGTTGAAGGTACTCAGCCAAGAGTATGTGAAAGGGTATGCAGAACGAGCGGATACGATGTTTGTTTGTGTATTGTGCAGGTAATATTTCCACGCAGAGAACGCAGAAAAATGCAGAGGTCGCAAATAGATGATATTTGCGACCTCTGCAATACTTAGCGCTCTCTGCGTGGAACTACTCCACCTGCATATTGTGGTAAACCGTATTAACATCATCATCCTCCTCCATCTTATCAATCATCTTCATCACCTCTGCCTCTTGTTCTTTCGTAACTTTAGCAAATGATAATGGAAAACGTTCGAAGTCTGAAGAGATAATATTCAATCCTTTTTCTTCTAAAGCTTTTTGCATTCTACCGAAATCTTCGAACTCAGTGAAGATGATGATTTCATTTTCATCTTGTTCAATTTCATCGGCACCGTAGTCGATTAATTCTAATTCTAAATCTTCGATGTTAACGCCTTCAGCATTTACTCTGAAAACCGCTTTGCGTTCAAAGATGAAGCTCAACATACCTGAAGTACCTAAGCTTCCGCCAGCCTTCGTAAAATAGCTTCTAACGCCACCTACGGTACGGTTGATATTATCTGTTGAAGTTTCTACCAATACAGCAACGCCGTAAGGAGCATAACCTTCGTACACAATTTCTTCGTACGATGAAGTATCTTTATCAGTAGCTCTTTTAATCGCCGCTTCAATACGATCTTTAGGCATGTTAACACCTTTAGCGTTTTGAATTACGACTCTTAGTTTAGAGTTGGTATCAGGATTTGAACCGCCAGTTTTAACGGCCATTACAATGTCTTTACCAATACGAGTGAAGGCTTTCGCCATAGCACCCCAACGTTTCATTTTCGATTGCTTACGAGCTTCAAATGCGCGACCCATAGAATTTAATTTGTAAGGGGCAAATATACAAGAAAAATAGAAAGTGCTTACAAATTAAATTAGTATGCTAGTAGGTTAGTATGCTAATATGCTAGTACTAGTTACTAGTGATTAGTTACTGGTAACGCATCACAGATTTTTACCTGCACCCGTATACAATCGTCGCTGCTGTACGTTTGGGCGGGGCGATGGAATCGCCCCTTACGGGTGCAGGTAATTGACCAATTGAATTTTATTTTAATATTTGTATTTTGTTAACTTATAAGTTAACTTTGTTCTATGGGATATGTGAGGGAGATTATATTTTACAAAGAGTACTTTATTGATTTTTACGTTGAACAACCGGATAAGGTTCAACAAAAAATCGAATATGTTTTGAATTTAGTTAGGCAACTAAATGTAATACCTAAAAAGTTTTTAAAACATATTTCTAATTCAGAAGGCTTGTATGAAATAAGAATAGAATATGAAGGGAATATTTATAGGATATTTTGTTGTTTTGATAAAGGCAACTTAGTGATACTACTAAATTGCTTTCAAAAGAAAACTCAAAAGACTCCTTCTAAAGAAATTAAACTTGCAAGAACTTTAATGAAGGAATATCATAATTCAAACAAAGAAAATGATAAACAATAAAATTAAAAAATCGAAAAATTTTAGCGAATTGCTAGATCTTAAATATGGTAAGATTGGTACCAAAAAACGTGATCTTTTTGAAGCTAATGCTCAGTTTTTTATAGTAAGTGAAATGCTTAAAGAATCTAGGCTTTATGCTAAAATGACTCAAGAAGATTTAGCATTAAAAATTGGTACAAAAAAGAGTTATATCTCTCGTTTAGAAAATGGTAAATGCGATATACAATTATCTACACTTTATAAAATTTTTGAAGAGGGGTTGGGGTTGAAGGTGAAGCTGACGATAGAACGATAGCAATTTGTCTTTTCTTATATCGCTGATAAATCAGCGAGCTACAATTGCCGTTTCGTAATTATCAATATTCGGCGATGAATCGCCTCAAACATTACAGCGAATTAAATTATCTGGAAGGCAGAGGGTGATTTATCACCCGTATTTAAAAAACGAAGGCGAAGGATTGTAGGGCGTTGATTTATCGACGCCGTGTACTGTACAATGTATTCCGTATTCCGTATTCCGATGTGCAATTTTTTGGGGTTGTGATTATAGATAATTAACTGCACCCGTAGGGGTCGATTCCATCGTCCCGTATACAAACAACGACACGTTAAGGAATTACCTGCACACGTAAGGGTCGATTTCATCGACCCGTAAAAAAAACAGGCCGAATAATTTCGGCCTGTTTTACGTTTGAGCGGGGCGATGGAATCGCCCCCTACGGGTACAAATAATTAGCGTTAGTTGCTAGTCAAATACTCCTCAAAATTCTTTACCACCACTTTCGCTCCCGCCTGCTTCTCTACTTTCTCCAAATATTTCTTTTCGATTTTTTCAAACTCTTCTTTGCCTTTCATGAATCGACTTTCGATACCTGTTAAATTATCAAGTTCAGCTTGGTTTGGTCTGTGATAACTTTGTGCAACTTTTGAATACAATTCTAAGAGGTCTTCGCGTAATTGATTTTCTGCGGCACCTACATAGTTGTCGCCAGTCATTACTACTAATGTTCCTTTTAATTTATTCAAGTCGGCAGTAAATGCTGTCATCGTTTTCTTAGCATCTGCACTTGCTGACTTTTGTTGCTCCATAAATTTCAGATATTCATCCATCTTGTAAACCATGTACGCTAAATCTTGCGACATGTTGAACAATTTCATAGTGGTTGATTCTTGTAATTTACGATCTGCTAATGGTATCTCTGATTTCGGATCGTATTGAATCACTAAATCGTTAGTGTATTTTTCTTTGCCTTTTGTGATCACTACTTTGTATGTTCCGGCTGGTACTCTCGGCGAGGTGAAACCCCCGAATGCAAAGGTTTTGCCTTGTGCTACCTTTGGTGGTTTACTGTTGTAATACCATTCAACGATGTTGATGCCTTTTGATTTACCCGGACCTAATTCCGTAACTTTTACGCCATTTGCATCTTGAATTTCAAGTGTCATTTTTCCTAATAAATGTTTCTTGTTCAAATGATAAATGATGCGTGCGGCAGTACTCGGATTCTCACCTACGAATTGTGTTTCTCCACTTGAACCTCCGAAGCCATTTGACTCTACAATTGAAGTTGGTTTTGTTTTGAAGAAGTATAAATCTTTCGCCATCGTCTCATCACTTAACTGACGTAAAATACTGATGTCGTCGATAATAATTACTCCTCTACCATGCGTACCCATTACTAAGTCGTTCGTCTTTTTGTGTAACTCTATGTAATGAACATTTACCGCTGGGAAATTATTCGTGAACTTATACCAATTCGAACCTCCGTTCAATGTAATATACAATCCGAATTCTGTACCTAAAAACAATAAATTTTCATTCACATAATCTTCTTGTATGTTTCTCGCGAAGCCATATATTTCAAGCGTTACAATCGATTTCCATGTCGCACCGAAGTCATCTGTTTTATATACATAAGTATTCATATCTCCTGTAGTATATCCGTTGAAAACTACATATGCTTTACCTGCTCCAAATACACTCGCTTCTACATGATATGCCCAAGTATTTTTTGGTAAACCCGGTACGTTTTTAATCACGTTTGTCCAGCTCTTACCACCATCTCTCGTAATCTGCAAATTACCATCATCGGCACCTGCCCAAATTACATTTTCATCAACCGGTGATTCTGCAATCGTGAAAATTGTACAGTGATTTTCTGCACCTGAATTATCTTTCGATAATCCACCTGAATTTTCTTGGTTTTGTTTCTTGGGGTCGTTCGTTGTTAAATCAGGAGAAATCTTCACCCAAGTTTCACCCATATCATCTGAACGATGTACGAATTGTGAACCGATGTAAACTCTGTCGGGTCTGTTCGGACTCGTTACCAAGGATGCGTTCCAGTTGAAACGTAATTTCGCTTCGCCCTTCATTTGCAATGGTTGTATGGTTTTCGCCTGATCTTTCTCAGGGTCGTAGCGCCATACATTTTCTGCACCTTGCATTTCAGAGTATATTAAATTTTTCTTCGGATGTTTGTAAACTCTATATCCATCACCAGCTCCAACAACTCTCCAGTCACGTGCTTCAACACCACCTGGTGAACGCGACGGACCGTACCAACAACCGTTATCTTGCAATCCTCCGTATACATAATAATCATCTCTATCGTCAACACTCACATGATAAAATTGTGAGAGTGGTAAATTTTCAACCATCTCCATGGTCGTACCACCATCCCAAGAACGATACACACCACCATCGGTAGCGCAATACATTCTATCAGAATTTTTAATGTCGAAAGCGATGTCGTGAATATCAGAGTGCATGAAACCTAAGTTCTTAAATGTCTTACCACCATCACGTGAGATAGAGCCTGAAAGTCCAGCTTTTACTACTATGTCAGCGTTCTTAGGGTCTACCACAATTCTAGAAAAATAGAAAGGGCGAACCACTAATCCGAAGTCATTATTCAACTGTTTCCATGAAGCACCTGCATCATCACTTCTGTATAAACCTTTGTCTTTATCTTGTTCCGATTCAACAACGGTATATAAAATTTTATTATTAGAAGGTGCAACTGCAATCGCTAATCTTCCTAACTTTCCTTTCGGGAAACCGTTGTGAATTTTATTCCATGTTTTACCTGCATCAGTAGATTTGTACAATGCACTTTTATCACCACCAGAACTAAATGACCATGGTGATCTTCTGAATTCCCAGAACGATGCGTAAATCACCGAAGGGTTCTCGGGGTCTAATTGTAAATCACTGCAACCAGTAGTTTGATCTACATAAAGCACCTTCGTCCATGTTTTACCAGCATCCGAAGTTTTATATAAACCACGTTCATCGCTGTTGCTCCAAAGCGGACCGAGTACTGCAACGTACACTTCGTTAGAGTTCTTCGGATTTACTTGTATGCCAGCAATTCTTTCAGATTTATCGAAGCCGATTTTCTCCCAAGAAGAACCACCATCTTTTGTGCGATACAATCCGTCGCCGACTGAAACACTATTACGTGTCCAGACTTCACCAGTACCCACCCACACCGTATTATCAGGGTCATTCGGATCAACTTCTACCGCGCCAATTGATTGGCAATAATCGTCGAAAATAGATTTGAAAGTAGCGCCACCATTTTGTGATTTCCAAACACCACCACCGGCAGTACCGATGTAAATGATACGATCATTTTTCGGGTGCGTTTCGAGATCGGTAACACGTCCGCTCATCAGCGCCGGACCTATATGTCTAGCTTTTAAATCACCAAAAAGATCTTTGCCTTTTTTGGTGGCTTCTAGTTGTGCAGGCGTTTGCGCAAAAGAGTTTGAGCATACACCTAGAACTAGAATGTATTTTAGAAAATTCTTCATAAATATTTTTTATTGACCTTCTGGATATTTGAATTCTGAATCATCAATGGTAGGGTTCAATTTAACTGAACTAATTACTACCGGTTGTGAACCTTGACCTTTCACACCTTGTGAAATTGAGAATGGGAACATCAATCCATCTACCTCTTGGTAATCGCTCAATTTAATTTGAGAGATTTGACCTTTACCCGGACCTTCCTTTATTTCAGATTCTTGCATCACCGTAACACCACTTTCAATATCAATAAAATAATACGATACATTCTCAGTCTCAACGCCATCAACCATTATAGGCTTTTTCGTTAATTTAATTTTATAAGCTTCTGCACCATCAACACTTTCTTTACCTACTAATTCAGCTTTCCAACCACGGCTTTTATAATCTAAAAAGGGATCAGGGAAATCGCCAATATTTTTCTTGTAATTCTCAGTAGCTTCTGCATCGCTTTTCTCAGCTTTCATGTTCATGAAATTATGCGACCAAAGAGTAGTACCATCGTAAACACCTTGCTTAATAGTTTTACCTTGGAAATTAATTTTCGTACACTGTCTACCATCTTTTAGTTGAATAATTTCTAAAGGAATTTCCATACCACCTTGATTAACTTTCGCAGAATACTGCACACCTTTCAAAGCTTCCCACTTCGCTTTACCACCAGTGTTTTCATAAAGTTTGTTGATGATATCATCAACCGATTGAGCCATAAGGCTTGCCGACATTACCGTTAATGTAAGTGCAAGTAAAAGTGATTTTGTTTTCATTTGTTCTTTGTTAGAGTTTAATGCAAGATAATGCATGGGAGGGGGAGATTTGTATAAAATGTGTGTTACAATCGCAGTACTGAAGTAGCTAGTAGCTAGTAGCTAGATAGGCGGCATAGATATTAGCACGATGTTTATTTCTTGAACCTGTAAGGGCAGATTACATCTGCCCGTATAAGGGTAGGGGCGCATGATTATGCGCCCCTGCGAGGTATCTTAAACGAATATAAGCAGGGTAGATGATTGGACCCTGATAAATTATTAGGATACTGTCGTAAGGTATGAGATGGAATTGATACGGACCCTGATAAATTATCAGGTTCCTGTCGTAAGGCGGGGCGATGGAATCGCCCCTTACGGGTGCAAGAAATTAACATTATGCAAATTTCAAAATCAGCACGTAGACTTCATTATGTTGATTGAGATTATATGAAGTAATACGCTGATAAATCAGCGTGGCTACAAGCCCGCATACGTGATGATCAATATTCGGCGATGAATCGCCTCAAACTTTTCAGCCAATTAAATTATTTGGAAGGCATCGGGTGATTTATCGCCCGATAAAAGTCAATGACGCGAGATATTGTAGCAGTTCGATTTATCGAACCATTCACTAGTCACTAGTTACTAGTTACAATTCACTAGTTACTAATAACTGGCACTAGCATATTAGCATACTAGCATACTAGCATACTAAATTAAAGTCCTGTGTTGTGACGGAATAGCTTTATCGCTATCGCAAGAAGAATAATCCCAAACGCTTTCCTCAATATTTGCAATCCTGTTTTTCCGAGAATCTTTTCGATGCGTATCGTATTTTTCAAAACTGCATACACAAAAAGCATATTGATCAAAATACCAATAATAATATTCTGAGTATCGTATTCTGATTTTAAAGATAGAAGAGTAGTCATAGTACCTGCGCCTGCAATGATAGGGAAGGCGAGGGGAACGATAGAGCTTGACTCAGGTGCTTCTTCTTTGAAGAAGTTTACACCGAGCACCATCTCTAATGCAATGAAGAAAATTACTAATGAACCCGCAATCGCAAACGATGAAATATCGAGTCCGATGATGCTTAATAAGAGCTCACCAAAAAACAAAAACACAATCATCAAAATCATCGCAACAATCGTCGCTTTACCCGACTGAATATGCCCCGCTTTATTACGCAACTGAATCACCACCGGTATAGAACCGAGAATGTCGATGATGGCGAAAAGCACCATGCTGACAGAGAATATCTCTTTGAGGTTGAAGAAGTCGGCCATAGTATCGGTTATTTGAGTTGGTTGCTGTTTATAAAATGTATTCAGTATTCCGTATTCAGTATTCCGATACTTAAGATTTGGAGTTTCGTCACGATGAACATTTGTTTTTTTATTCGTCGTGATGAGCTCTAAATTTAGCACATCGGAATACGGAATACTGAATACTGAATACGTAATATGGAATACGAATTCTATTTTCCGTTACGAATCTTCGAATGATTCTTACTATACGCATAGTAAATCACCAATCCCAGCACCATCCATATAAACGCTGATGTAAGGGTTGGGAATGGCAATGAAATAATCATTGACGAACAAACGATGATACCTAAAATGGGTACGAACGGTACTAATGGTGTTTTAAACGGACGGCTGATGTTCGGGTCTGTTTTTCTCATGATCATCACTCCGTAGCAAACTAATACGAATGCGAACAAGGTACCGATTGATGTTAAATCGCCCGCTACTGTGCCCGGTACGAAACCTCCGAATAAACCTACAAATAATAAAAGGATGTAGTTCGATTTATACGGTGTTGAGAACTTCGGATGTAAGTCAGAGAAAACTTTCGGTAATAATCCATCTTTAGACATCGAGTAAAATACACGTGATTGTCCCATTAACATTACTAAAATCACTGATGAGAAACCCGCTAAGATCGCAACCGTAATCGCAGTTGCTAACCAATCGTATCCGATCATGTATTTCTGAATTGCATAAGCAACTGATGCTTCTTTACCAGAAGTTTTAAATTCTTCCCAATTCGCAACGCCTGTTAAAACGTGTGAGAATAAGATATACAGGATGGTACAAACCACTAATGAACCAAGTATACCGATAGGCATGTCTCTCTTCGGATTTTTAGCTTCTTGAGCAGCAGTAGATACCGCATCGAAGCCAATGAATGCAAAGAACACAATCGCAGCACCACCAAGTACACCGCCCCATCCCCATTTGAAGATACCTTCATGACCTGGAGTTCCTTCTGGGATTAGGTATGGAGTGTGGTTAGCCGGGTTAATATATTTCCAACCGATAGCGATGAATAATAAAACGATCGCTACTTTGATGAATACGATGACCGCGTTTAAGCGTGCGGATTCTTGTGTGCCCTTAATAAGCACCATCGTGATAAGAATTAGTATCAATAAAGCCGGAGCGTTTACAAAGCCTCTAATGCCTTCTGCTGAAACTTCAAAAGGGGAGTGGCACCATTCATAGGGAATTGCACCTCCGAGCAAGTTGTTTAAGTATTCAGACCAAGCGATAGAAACAGTTGCTGCACCTAAAGCATATTCTAAGATTAAAGCCCAACCGATGATCCAAGCAGTTACTTCACCCATAGTCGCATAAGCGTAAGTGTAAGCACTACCTGCAACCGGTATCATAGCTGCGAACTCAGCGTAGCATAAGCCCGCAAGCGCACAACCAATAGCTGCAACAATAAATGAAAGAGTTACTGCAGGTCCTGCTGCCTCAGCCGAAGCCGCCGCAGTACGCACAAATAATCCGGCGCCTATAATCGCACCAATACCAAGCGCCACTAAGTTCATAGCACCAAGAGTTCTTTTCAAAGAACCTTCGCCCGTCTTAGCCGCCTCATTCAATAATACATCAAGAGGTTTTTTAAAGCTCATATATTTTAATTAAAGGGGTTTTTTTCAAACGTAATGATTTTCGTTTAAATATGAAAGTGCAATTTTTTAATCGTATTCCGTATTCCGTATTCCGTATTCCGATTCACGAATTCGTGATGGAGGTGCTGAATAAAGAAGGTCGAGTATTACACTCGACCTTCTTTAAAAAAATTATATTTTTTAGTATTTAGTACCTAATTCCAGAATCGGAATACTGAATACTGAATACTGAATACGTCTTAGTGGCAAGAAGTACCCTTCTCCGCACACTTCTTCTCACACTCCTCCATACTCATCTCACCCGACTCGCATGCTTTCTTGCAATCTTCCATTTCAGCACAATCAGCTTTTGACATTTCTTTACCGTTCATGATGCAAACTGTATCGATTTTTTCGTTACCTAATGAATCAACCGTTTTCATGATTTTCATTTCTATTCTCATTTCATGCTTACCGTGCATGTCCATACCATCTGCTTTTTCGTTACCTACTACAGAGATGTAAGGAGCTATAACTAATGAAACGATTGACATCAATTTGATTAAGATGTTCATCGATGGACCTGATGTATCTTTGAACGGGTCACCTACAGTATCACCTGTAACAGATGCCTTATGTGGTTCAGATTTTTTGTAGAACATTTCTCCGTTGATCATCACACCTTTCTCGAATGATTTCTTCGCGTTATCCCAAGCACCACCTGCGTTCGATTGGAAAATACCCATCAACACACCTGATACCGTAACACCTGCTAATAAACCACCTAATACTTCCGGACCGAAAACGAATCCGATGATGATTGGAGTGATTAATGCAATCGCACCTGGTAACATCATCTCACGGATAGATGCTTTGGTAGAGATTGCCACACATTTTTCATATTCTGGTTTTGCTTTGTATTCCATGATACCTGGTATTTCACGGAACTGACGACGTACTTCTTGTACCATGTCCATCGCCGCTTTACCCACCGCTTGTATACACAATGCAGAGAAGATAAACGGAATCATACCACCTACAAATAGACC
>CALRXS010000017.1:0-69689 GCA_943372195.1 Sphingobacterium thalpophilum | reverse complement strand
CGTTCATCCTGAGCCAGGATCAAACTCTCCGTTGTATAAAACTTTAAGTTTAATCTTAACTAAGATTATTTTTTTTATTATTGACTTTCTTGGCTGAAACACCGTAGTGTTTCTGCCCGCTATGCTACATAGTACATCTCAAAGAACTTCCGTTTAACCTCTCGTTAAACCTCGCTATCAGTCGTGGAATCGAACCACTTTTTACAACCCTGCTGATTTTTTTTACTACTTATACCCCTCGTTTGGGGACTGCAAAAGTAGAAATGTTTTTTAGTATTGCAAAATTTATTTGAAAATAATTCTGAAGCCATTTTAAGCCTCTACAATTCATTAAAACATGTTTTTCAAATACTCGCCAACCATTTGTTGGGGTTGCAAATGTAGAAATGCTTTTTGATTATGCAAAGCCTTCCCTATAAGATTTTTTTATTTTTCGATTAATCGCCTGATAATTAAAAACAAAAAAATATATACTAATTGATTTTTGTATCGTTATTGTGATGTATTTTGAGAAATACGCTTAAAAACTATCTTTGTCGAATGTTTAAGAAGTCGAGATTAATTTATTTATTATCAATAATTGTATTTACTGCCAGCATTTCTGGCTGTAGAAGTGAATACCAAAAAGTACTCAAAGGTAATGACATTCAAAAAAAGTATGAGTATGCTCAAAAAAGCTATAACGATGGTGACTACTTTAAAGCCCTAGAACTTTTTGAAGAATTAGTCAATGTTTACCGTGGATCTGAACAAGCAGAAAAAATATATTTCTTCTACGCTTACTGCCACTATAATCTGAAAGATCTTACAATGGCTAGCTTCCATTTTAAAACCTTCGCCGATATGTACCCTAGAAGTCAATACGCCGAAGAAGCTAGATACATGAATGCCTTTTGCTATTTCTCTGAATCTCCAGAATATTCATTAGATCAAGATAATACCTATAAAGCGATCGAAGCTCTACAGCTATTTATCAATATGTACCCGAAATCTGAAAGAGTCGCTGAATGCAACCTTCTAATCGATCGATTAAGAGATAAACTTGAAACTAAATCTTACAAAAACGCTATCATCTACTTTAATATAGGTGAATATAAATCAGCAATATTTGCCTTCAGAAACTCAATTAACGACTTCCCAGATAGTAAATACAAAGAAGAAATGGAGTTTTTAACCGTTAAATCAAGCTATTTATACGCAAAAATGAGTGTCGATGAGAAAAAATCAGAAAGATTTTTGGAAACTATCGATTATTATCAGAACTTTGTCGATTCTTATGCTAGCAGTAAATATTTAAAAGAAGCACAAGAAATACATAAAAATGTATTATCAGAATTAGACGAATTGAAAAAAAAATAAAACCATGAATAATAACATTAAAAACAATACACCTTCTTCAACTGTAACTAGAGATGTAAGAAAATTAGACGAGAATACTAATAATATTTACGAAAGTGTAGTTATTATTTCTAAAAGGGCTAATCAAATCTCTGCTGAATTAAAAGAAGAACTAAATAATAAACTTCAAGAATTCGCTTCTTCAAACGATAACCTAGAAGAAGTATTTGAAAATAGAGAACAAATTGAAATTTCTAAGTACTACGAAAGAATGCCGAAAGCTACTCTATTAGCTTCTCAAGAATTCTTAGAAGACAAAATATATCACAGAAATATAACTGAAGAATAAAAAAACTTAAACCCTCTCAATCGAGAGGGTTTTTTATTTACATTTGAATTCGTATTGCTTAATGCAACCATTAATCATGTTAGAAGGTAAAAAAATTCTATTAGGTGTTACAGGTAGTATTGCTGCTTATAAATCAGCATCCTTAATTCGATTACTTGTAAAAGCTGGCGCTCAAGTGCAAGTTATTATGTCTTCGGATGCCAAGGAATTCATTAGCCCCCTAACACTCTCTACCCTCTCTAAAAATCCGGCTTATTCTGAATTTATAAAAAATGCAAATGGCGAATGGACCAATCATGTTGATCTAGCTCTTTGGGCTGATCTTTTTATCATTGCTCCTGCCTCAGCAAATACCATAGCCAAAATGGCAAATGGCATTTGTGATAATTTATTATTAGCTACTTATTTGTCGGCTAAATGCGATGTAGTCTTCGCTACTGCAATGGATCTTGATATGTACAAACATCCATCGACAATAAAAAATATAAATACCCTAAAATCATTTGGTAATTTTCATATTGAATCTACCAATGGCGAACTTGCATCTGGCTTAATCGGTGAAGGCCGTATGGCTGAACCTGAAGAAATTGTTGAGTTTATTAAGAATCACTTTCAAAAAAAAAAGGATTTACTGAATAAAACTATTTTAATTACCGCCGGACCTACCTACGAATCCATAGATCCTGTTCGATTTATTGGTAATCATTCAAGCGGCAAAATGGGATATGAATTGGCAAATGAATGTGCTGATAGAGGTGCTAGGGTTTATTTAGTGAGCGGACCAAGCCACGAAAAAATAAAAAATTCAACTATTGAATTAATAAAAGTTCAGTCGGCCGATGAAATGTATCAAGCTTGCACTAAAATATTCGAAAATTGTGATGTAGCTATTATGAGTGCTGCTGTTGCTGATTATACTCCGAAAATAAAATCTACACAAAAAATAAAAAAGAATTCTTCGGATCTTAACATTGAGTTGACTAAGACTGTAGATATTTTAAAGTCATTAGGTGAACAAAAATCAAAACAGATTTTAATAGGCTTTGCTCTAGAAACAGAAAATGAAATCGAAAATGCTTTTTCTAAATTAGAAAGAAAAAATGCAGATTTTATTGTGTTGAATTCATTGAATGATATGGGTGCTGGCTTCGGACATGATACCAATAAAATCAGAATTCTATCAAAGAATAAATCAATCAAAGAGTTCGCAATAAAAAGTAAAAAAGAAGTAGCTGCTGATATTATAGAAGAAGTAATTACGTTATTGAAATAAAATGAAAAAATACATCTATACATTATTATTAATAATCATAGCTTTTACAAAATCTTATAGTCAAGATATTAATTGTAAGGTTCAAGTAATTATTCCTCAACTTCAAAATGCTGACAAACAGATTTACAAAGAGATGGAGAAGGCTATCTATGAGTTTATTAATAATACTAAATGGACAAATGATATTATTCAAATAAATGAAAGAATTGAATGTAATTTAATTCTCAATATCAAAGAACAAATTGGTGTCGATGAATTCAAAGCTACCGCTCAAATTCAATCTACACGTCCGGTTTTCAACAGCTCATATAATTCTACCTTATTGAATTTCATGGATGAAGACTGGCAGTTCAAATACATTTTAAATCAACCATTAGAATTTAATGAAAACGAAAACAGATCAAATTTGACATCATTGTTAGCCTATTATGTTTACTTGATGATCGGATTAGATTATGATAGTTTTTCGATGTTGGGAGGCACTTCTTATTACCAAAGAGCAAGACAAATCGTAAACAATGCTCAAGCTAATGGAGGTAAAGGTTGGAAAGCATTTGATGGTACTCGAAACAGATTCATTTTAATTGATAATTTATTGGATAATAGCTTCAAACCTGTTCGAGAAAGTTATTATAATTACCACCGTTTAGGCATGGATTTAATGTCGCAAAACGTAGAAAATGGTAGAGAAGAAATAAAAGTATTATTAGGCACTTTGCTTAAAGTAGCCAGAGAAAAACCGAATTCTATGCTCTTAAATTTGTTTTTCACGGCAAAAAATGAAGAGCTAATCGGACTCTTTTCTGGAGCCCTACCCAATGAAAAACAGAATATTATTCAAATGTTAAGTGAAATGGACCCCGGTAATAGCAATAAATACCAGCAAATTTCAAGAAATAATTAATTCGAAATTCTTCAATATTTAACTTATTTTAGCATAGTATAGAAGAAAGAGATATGTTGAAGAAGTTAACTATAAAAAACTACGCAATTATTGACGATTTAGAGATTCAATTCAATGAAGGGTTCAATATAATTACGGGAGAAACAGGTGCGGGTAAATCAATTATCATTGGAGCACTTAGTTTATTATTAGGCGAAAGAATTGATTCGAAAGCCTTAAAGTCAAAAAATCAAAAATGTATTATTGAAGGTCAATTCAATATTAAAGATTATCAATTATTTGATTTCTTTAATGATAATGATTTAGACTTCGATGAAAATACTATTATTAGAAGAGAAATATCTGTTGATAATAAATCAAGAGCGTTTATCAATGACACCCCTTGCACCATCCAGCTTTTAAAACAACTCGGTGAAAAGTTAGTGGATATTCATTCACAACATGAAACGCTATTAATAAACTCATCAGATTTTCAATTAAATTTTGTTGATGCAATCTCAAATATTAAAAAAGATACTGCACAGTTCGCAAAAGATTATCAGTCATTACAAAGTCTAGCTAAAGAAATTCAGAATTTAGAATTAGAATATTCAAACGCAATTAAAGAGCAAGATTATTTAAAATTCCAATTTGATGAATTATATCAAACAGAATTAAAGGGAGATGAACAGCAATCATTAGAAGCTGAGCAATCGCTTTTAAGTAATGCTGAAGAAATTCAATCTAAAATAAGTAGCATCACTAATGTTTTACAAGATGCTGATGTAAATATAATAGATCAACTAAAACTAGTTCAATCTCAATTAGCATCAATCGAAAAACACAATACTAATATTAAACTAATTTCAGAGAGACTGAAATCAAGCATTATTGAAATCAAAGATATTTATGCTGAGTTAGAAAATGTTGCAAATGAATCACAAGCTAATCCGAATAGACTCGAAATAGTTCATGAACGTTTAAATATTATTTACCGACTAGAACAAAAACATAGAGTAGAAAGTATTCAAGAGTTATTAGAGATTCAAAATAAATTAGATGATGCTATTCGTAGCTTTGATCAATCTGAAGAAACTATTAAAAATAAGAAAGCAGAATATGTGAATATTCAAGTTGAACTTTTAAAACGTGCTAAAGTAATTTCAGAAAAAAGAAAAGCATCATTTAAAACTATAATAGATTTCTTAGTAAGTAATTTAAAAGATTTAGGTATACCACATGCGCTAATTGAAATCTCACATGATGTAAATGAACATCAATTAAGCAAAACTGGTATTGACGATATTAAAATATTATTCTCAGCGAATAAAGGACAAAAGCCTGAGAGCATAAATAAAGTCGCATCAGGAGGTGAACTTTCAAGAATTATGCTTTGCATTAAATCTTTATTAGCAGAGAAAGAACATTTACCTACCATTATTTTTGACGAGATAGATACTGGGGTTTCGGGTGAAGTAGCTATTAAAATGGGACAAATTATGCGAAGATTATCAAAAAATCTTCAAGTAATGAGCATTACCCATTTGCCACAAATTGCAAGTTTAGGAAATCATCACTATTTTGTATACAAAGATCAATTACAAAACGAGACGATTACTAAAATGAAATTATTGAGTAATGAGGAACGAGTAGTTGAAATAGCAAAAATGTTAAGTGGTGAAAAGCCAACAGCAGGAGCTTTAGAAAACGCCAAAGAATTATTATTAAATAAAGTATAACAAAACATTTATCATATGATACTTACAACAACTAGTACATTAGAAGGTAAAAAGATTTTAAAGTATGCCGGGCTTGTAACAGGCGAAGCGATTTTAGGTGCAAATATTTTTCGAGATATCTTCGCATCTATCAGAGACATCGTAGGTGGTCGATCTGGCTCTTATGAAGAAGCATTGAGAGAGGCGAAAGAAATTGCTATCAAAGAAATGCAAGAAGAGGCAATTCGTTTAGGTGCTAATGCTATTATAGGTATTGACATAGACTATGAAACTATGAACAATATGTTAATGGTTACAGCTAGCGGAACTGCTGTAATGATCGAAGAATAATTAGAAATAAGTATATTTACCCAATAATTAATAATATCAAATATGTCGCATAATCTATTGGCCGGAAAAAGAGGTATCATCTTCGGGGCCTTAAACGAAAGTTCAATTGCTTGGAAAGTAGCTCAAAGAGCAGTTCAAGAAGGTGCTAAAATTACATTAACAAATGCACCTATCGCTCTACGTATGGGTGAAATGAATGCATTGGCAGCAGAGTGTAATGCTGAAATTATTCCTGCGGATGTTACAAGTATGGAAGACCTCGAGAATCTTTTCACTAAATCACAAGAGATTTTAGGTGGTAAAATTGATTTCGTTTTGCATTCAGTTGGTATGAGTATCAACGTTCGTAAAGGTATTCACTATACTGAAGCGAATCATGAATTTATGCACAAAGGTTTTGACATTTCAGCAATGTCTTTACATAGAGTATTACAAACTGCGTGGAAACAAGATGCTATAAATGAATGGGGCTCGGTAGTTGCTTTATCATATATCGCAGCTCAAAGAGTATTCCCTGATTATAATGATATGGGTGATGCAAAAGCATTATTAGAATCTATTACTAGAAGCTTCGGATATCATTATGGTAAACATCGTAAAGTAAGAGTAAACAGTATCTCTCAATCACCTACATATACTACAGCAGGTTCTGGAGTAAAGGGATTTGACGGATTCTATTCTTACGCAGATAAGATGTCGCCATTAGGCAATGCAACAGCTGATGAGTGTGCTGATTATTGCATCACTATGTTCTCTGATATGACTAAGATGGTTACTATGCAGAATTTATTCCATGACGGAGGTTTCTCTTTCACTGGTGTAAGTCCGGAAGTCATCGAATCTTTAAGTAAAGAATAATATATACATCAAAATACAAAAAAGACCGAGTAATGCTACTCGGTCTTTTTTATTTTCTCGGATAGCTCACTCCTATCTTTCCGCGATGTCGGCCAAAATTAATTTCTTCGAAATTATCGCTCCTTAAACGACATGAGAAATCTATTTCAAAAGTTACGACAGGATCACCCAACTCATTATTTTCGTATGTCTCAACATTTTCAATTTTAAAGAATGAACCATCTTGCAGAATAGGATCACTTCTAAAGACTACCCCATTTTTATTTCTATATGTTATAATTACTTGTGATAAATGCATAGAATCTACTGAGGTCAAAGGTACCTGATGGTGCCTAAAGGAATTTTGACAAGGTTCTGGAATTTGTGTACCTAATACTAATTCTTTTACTACTACTCGAGTACAAAATAGATCAGGTAGTGTTCTCAAATAAAATATTCTAAACTTTCCTGTATCAGAATAACTATGAATCGGATTTGCTTCAAATGCGTTAGTTCCATCTCCAAAATCCCAAACATATTGTGCTGGTTGATTTACTGTATCTGTATAGAATTGAATTGTAGTCGGACTTAAAAACTTATAGGTAAAATCTGTTTCACATTCTTCAGCACTACTATCGGGGTTAACTACAATTTGTTTTAAAGTATAAGAAGTACAGCTCCCTTCATCAATTTTCAATACTACATCATAATCTGCGTCTTGTTTAAATTTATGTTGTGGTTCTTGATCAGTACTAAATGTTCCATCACCAAAATCCCATAGAAACTTAGCATTCGGACTTGTATTTTGATCAATGGTAAAGCCAAGTTTGCGATGACGTGTAAGTATTAAGTTTTGAACATAATCATAATTACCTGCGCGAATATGGTCTGAAATATTAAAATCTTGTCCGGGTTCAATTGGATATGCCGCTCTAAATAAAATACTGATTTCTTCATCACAATCGTTGCATGAATCTTTTCTCAACTCACCAATAAATTCATACAATCCGAGTGAATCACGACGATGCAAAGTAAAATGATAATATCCGTTTTTACCTGCTTCAAGGTTCAAAGCATTTGGAGATTCAGAACGCATAAAGAAATACGGCTCATATTCATATCCTACCTGATCTTCAAGAGGCTTACATGATAAAAATGTAATCGAAATTATAATACCGAAAATTATTTTGCGTAGCATAATTATCTAAATAAACTCATTAATAAATAAACTCGAAATTCTGTATTTAATCTATTTCCCGACAGAATGATTTTATCGTCAGACTTAACAATATTACCAAAACCTTGTTGATATGAAAGCCCTAATCTATATCTATTCAATACAGTAGTTTCATAACCAATAGCTGCCTGAAAATTAAAATCATTAAAGTCATCAGACTTTCCTGTTTCTTTTTGCACAAGGATAGAGCCATCATTATTCTCTGTTGTTAAAACATTTCTTTGAGCCAATAAATAATTCGCACTCATGCTTAACATTATACTATGTTGACGATAGATTCTGTAACGATATTGAATAGGTAATTCTAATAAGTATAGACGGTCTGTGAGAACTGTTGTCGTGCTTAATTCTTCACCGAAACTATAATCAACTATTGAGTATTGATATTGCATATAATCATTACTTAACATTTTCGTACCAAGTCCTAACGAAATAGATTGTCGACGATTTAAATCTAGTACCCATTGAATATTAGCAAATGCACCATAATTTAATTTGATAGACTCTGTTAATCCTAATTGCAATAACAATCCGCCTCGCTTACGTTGTTTCATTTCATCTGCATACACAGGCTGCTCAAATATTTCGTAAATAGATTTAGTTTTCATGATTTGCGCTTTCAATAAATATGCATATTCTAAACTATCAAGTTCTTTTGTTCTGATTTCAACATCTTGAACTTGCTCTGTTTTGGAGATTCTATCTTCAATTGTTGAATTACTTATTTGTCGCGCTCTTTTATTTCTTTTTCTTGCTACTTCTTTCTTTACTGTAATTGATTTCTCATCATTTGATTTCTCATCATTTGATTGAATGCTCAATGATGTAGAAGCATCATTCTTTTCTGAATTAGTAATGATATTACTTGTCTGATTATTTTTTTTAGCATCGACGTCAGCATTCATTTTGTCTTTTGTCAAATAATATATCGATGTAGATGCAATTAATATGATTGAGGTAAAGCAAATCCATATAAATGCTAACCTCTTTTTGCGTTTCTTTTCTTCTTGCGCAATTATAAGCTTCTCCGCTCCTTCCCAGTATGATTCTTCAAAATCAAACTCGAATGAATTTACTCTTTCCTTAAAAAAATCATCTACACGTTTCATCGGATTCTTATAAAAGTTAATATACTAATAACTCCTGCTTCAATTTTGCTTCTGAGTATTCGACGTGCTTCACTTAAATGCCATTTAGAAGTTCCTTCAGAAATATTTAACATTCCTGATATTTCTTTATGAGTATATCCATCAATAGCATAAAGATTAAATATCTTTGAAGTTGCTGGTGCAAGCACCTGCAATAATTTCATGATTCCTTCCGTATCATACTTAGCATCTGCTTTGTTTTCATCTATAAATTGTTCCTCCGCATCTTCATCTTGCCAATCTTTAAAAATCATTTGCTCTTTATACTTGCGGTTTTTACGAAACTCATCAATAATTGAATTAATCAGCACCCTTCTTGACCAAATTTCAAATGGTATATCGACATCGTATTCATTTATTCCATTCAAGATTTTTATAAATCCGTTGTTGAATAAAATAACTGCATCTTCTTTATTGTTGGCATATCGATAACAGATTTTAATCATCTTCCCGAAGCAATGTTTATATAAGAGATTTTGACCCTTACGATCTTGCTTTTTACATAGAAGAATTAAATCTATTACCTTTGTCATACTAGAAAAAGGCAACAGCTAAATCAATTGCTGTTGCCTGATAAAATTTATTTTTTAATTTACAATTAACTTCGTTGTTGCCCTGTCATTATTGTTATTGATTTCAACAAAATACATACCCGAATTTAATCCAGTTAAATTCAATTCAATCGTATTATTACCTTGCTCAATCGAAGTGTTGAATTGTTCCACTACTCTACCATCCAAAGACAATATCTTAATTTTAGCTACACCTGGCTTTAAACTATTTAAGCTGATATTAGCAATGTCTTGAGCTGGATTTGGGTAAACTGAATTAATCGAAATGCTTTTTTGATTATCAAGACCTAATAAAATTTTCATGCCTCCACTTAATATTTCTACTCTCTTACATACAGTGTCAGTACAACCCAATACTGAGTCTGAAATATAAGAGCAGACATCAAATATTCCAGTTGCAGTGAATGAATGTGTTACATATGGTCCTGAACCGAAAGTGCCATCACCAAAATCCCATTCATAGGTAGATGTAGGGCTTTGAAAGGTGTTCGCAAAATAAATAAGGTTCGAGCCTTGGTTTAATGAGTCAGGAATCATGAACATTTTAAATTCTGCGCTGCAGTTCGGCGTAATTCCAGAACCTACGTAAACAATATCACAATATGTAGCAAAACAATTTTGTATAATATCGAAGTATCCGAAACAAACATTATACACTCCAGAATTAGCATATAAATGAGTAACATAGTTTGAGCCAGTATACACATTACCATCTCCAAAATCCCAAGTAATTATACTACCTGGCGCAGAACCTGATTGTCCGTTAAAGGTAATTAAATTAGCATTTAGACTATCTTGAGAGTAGTTAAAAGAAGCAGTGCATATAGTTGAATAATTTGAAACTACTACAGAATCGCAATAAGTATAAGTGCAAGAATAAATACTATCTGTAACTGTTAAACAAACACTATATGTACCTGTAGAATTATACATATGTGTTGGGTTCATTCCTGTTCCACTTGTGCCATCACCGAATGTCCAATTATAGCTCGCTGTAGTACTCTTAGCAGATGTATAGAAGTTAGCCATCAAACCCATACCAGGTATTGAGTCAACTGTGTAATAATATGAGTTCTGACAAAAATTGACACACTCAAGATCAAGAGTTAGATTATAAAAGCCAGGGAAATACGGCATATAATTCTCTTGTACGCCATTAAAACAATTACTAGATTTTACAATTGCGAATCCTTGAGGCACAGAACCCAGTGCCATAAAATTACTTAAATAAAATCCGTTGCTGTCGGTATACACAGTATCATAACTTAAGACAGCAAGAGATGAATCGAAGCTATTATAAGTGATTGTAATTTGTTCATTTACAAATGGCACTCCAGCCCTTGCAAATGTTCCTGAAACGGTCACAGGTTGCTGTGCCGAAACCTTTAAGAATCCTATTAATAGGAAGAAAGTAAGGATGATGTTTTTCATATTTTTCATAATTGGGATTGTTTTCTACAACCATACACGCATAAAGCAGCAGAAAGGTTGGGTAGAAAATGAAAAAATCTCAAATTTCTTTGAGATTCTTTCTTTTAAGTCTATGGAGCGGGATTTTCATCCTCTTCTTTTTTCTTGCGCTTCGGTTTTTCGGGTTTCGCGATTCGTACTTCTACTTGTTTAGTTTCAGCGTTGACATCTACTTCTAATGTGTCGCCTTCTACCAACTCCCCTTTCAGAATTTCTTCTGCAATTGGATCTTCTAAGTATTTCTGTATCGCACGATTCAATGGTCTTGCACCAAAGTCTGCATCGAAACCTTTATCTGCAATAAAGTCTTTTGCTGCTTCAGTTAATTTAACTTGATAGCCCATTTGACTTAATCTTCCGAATAACTCTTTTAACTCGATGTCGATGATTTGGAAAATATCGTCACGCTTCAATGAGTTGAATACAATTACATCATCAATTCTATTCAAGAATTCTGGAGCAAATGCTTTCTTCAATGCATTTTCAATTACTGTCTTTGCATTTGTATCTGCTTGTGTAACTTTTGCACTTGTTGTATAACCAACCCCTTGTCCGAATTCTTTCAATTGACGCGAACCTATGTTCGATGTCATGATAACAATCGTATTTCTGAAATCTACTTTTCTACCTAAACTGTCAGTTAATATACCATCGTCTAATACTTGCAACAATATATTGAACACATCAGGGTGAGCTTTTTCAATCTCATCTAATAATATTACTGAGTAAGGTTTACGTCTAACTTTTTCTGTTAACTGTCCGCCTTCTTCATAACCCACATACCCCGGAGGCGCACCAACTAATCTAGAGATCGCAAACTTCTCCATGTATTCACTCATGTCGATTCTGATTAATGAATCTTCACTTTCAAACATGAACTTAGAAAGTACTTTTGCGAGTTCAGTTTTACCTACACCTGTCGGACCTAAGAAAATAAATGAACCGATTGGTTTCTTCGGATCTTTTAGTCCAGCACGTGTTCTGCGAATTGCTTTTGATAATTTCAAAATAGCATCATCTTGTCCGATGATTTTACCTTTCAACTCATCTGCCATTTGCAACAATCGTTGACTATCTGTTTGTCCTACTCTGCTAACTGGTATACCAGTCATCATAGAAACTACATCTGCAACATTCTCTTCAGTTACTGTATATTTTCTAGTTTTAGTTTCTGCTTCCCACTCTGCCTTTGCAGCTTCTAATTGTTCTAGTAATTGTTTTTCAGTATCACGAAGTTTTGCTGCTTCTTCGTATTTCTGAGAACGCACCACTTTATTTTTCTCTACCTTAATATCTTCAATTCTCTGTTCGATATCGATGATGTTTTGAGGTACGTGAATGTTAGTGATATGAACTCTAGAACCTGCTTCATCTAAAGCATCAATAGCTTTATCTGGCAAGAAACGATCACTCATGTAACGCGTTGTTAAATTCACACAAGCATTAATTGCTTCTGGTGTGTAAGTAACATTATGATGCTCTTCGTATTTCTCTTTAATGTTATTTAAGATGACCACAGTTTCTTCAGGAGTTGCAGGATCAACAATAACTTTTTGGAAACGACGATCTAATGCACCATCCTTCTCAATATATTGACGATACTCATCAAGTGTAGTAGCACCAATGCATTGAATTTCTCCACGTGCTAATGCTGGCTTGAACATATTCGATGCATCTAATGAACCTGATGCACCACCTGCTCCAACGATAGTATGAATTTCATCTATAAACAAAATCACATCTGGTGATTTCTCTAATTCATTCATCACCGCTTTCATTCTTTCTTCAAACTGTCCGCGGTATTTTGTACCCGCAACCAATGAAGCAAGATCAAGCGTCACTACTCTTTTATTGAATAATACTCTCGAAACTTTTCTTTGTACAATTCTTAATGCAAGTCCTTCTGCTATCGCAGATTTACCAACACCTGGCTCACCGATTAAAATCGGATTGTTCTTTTTACGACGAGAAAGAATTTGAGATACTCTTTCAATTTCTTTTTCACGCCCTACAATCGGATCAAGTTTACCTTCTTCAGCAGCGCGAGTTAAATCTCTTCCGAAATTATCAAGCACTGGAGTTTTAGATTTAGAATCTCCCGCTTTTTTAGGTGCAGAAAAACTTTCTTCCTCTTTGAAACCATCATCATCTGATGGATTTTGAGGTGCTTCGGCAGTCGGATTGATTTTAAAGTTTTCTAGCTGAGCTTTGAAAACTTCATAGTTAACATTGTATTGAGATAAAATTTGTGAGGCAATATTATCTTCATCACGTAGAATTGATAATAGCAAATGCTCGGTACCAATTACTTCGCTTTTAAATATTTTAGCTTCAAGATAAGTTATCTTTAATACTTTCTCTGCTTGTTTTGTTAATGGGATGTTACCAAGGTTTACGTTTGTGCCCGAAGTACCTTTAACAGCATCTTCAACAGATTTGCGTAAGCGAGTTGTATCGATACCAAATGATTTAATCACTTTAATCGCAACACCATCTCCCTCTCTAATAAGTCCCAACAATAGATGCTCTGCACCAATATAGTCGTGGCCTAATCGTAAGGCCTCTTCTCTACTGTACGAGATTACATCTTTTACCCTAGGTGAAAATTTAGCTTCCATATAATTCCTTTCATGATAGAAAACGTTACAATATATCAATTTGTTCTATTGAACAAATAATTAATATTATCAACAATGGTCAAAAACTAGGCCATCTGAATAATGGCAGAAAAAATTACGATATTCGCGTAAAATTTTTTCAAAATGTCAGACGAGAAGATAATATTTTCAATGGCGGGGGTCAATAAGATCCATCCTCCACAAAAACAAGTACTTAAAAACATCTACCTATCGTTTTTTTACGGGGCGAAGATTGGGGTACTCGGACTTAACGGGGCGGGTAAATCGTCGTTATTAAGAATTATTGCAGGTTTAGATAAGGCTATTCAAGGGGAAGTAGTGTTTTCTCCGGGCTATACTGTAGGCTATTTAGAGCAAGAGCCTCAGTTAGATGAGAGCAAAACAGTGATTGAGGTGGTGCGTGAAGGAGTTAAAAATGTCACCGACATCCTGGAAGAATACGAAAGTATCAATGAAAAGTTTGCATTGCCAGAGTATTATGAAGATGCTGACAAAATGGACAAATTAATGCAGCGCCAAGGTGAATTGCAAGATCAGATTGATGCTATAGGCGGATGGGAGCTCGATTCAAAATTAGAGCGCGCTATGGATGCATTAAGATGTCCAGAATCTGATACACCTATCAATGTACTCTCAGGTGGTGAGCGTCGTAGAGTTGCCTTGTGTAGATTATTATTACAAGAACCAGATGTATTATTATTAGATGAGCCTACCAACCACTTAGATGCTGAATCTATTGATTGGTTAGAGCAACATTTACAACAATACAAGGGAACAGTTATAGCAGTAACACACGATAGATATTTCTTAGATAATGTTGCGGGCTGGATCTTAGAGTTAGACAGAGGCGAAGGTATTCCATGGAAAGGTAATTACTCATCATGGTTAGAGCAAAAGTCTAAGCGTTTAGCGATGGAAGAAAAGCAAGAGACGAAACGTCAGAAAACTTTAGAGAGAGAATTAGAATGGGTGCGTATGGCACCGAAGGCTAGACATGCAAAATCAAAAGCACGTTTATCGAATTATGAAAAATTAGCGAGTGAAGAAACTGGAGAAAGAGAAGCGAGATTAGAATTATTTATTCCACCCGGACCACGTTTAGGAAATGTAGTTATTGAGGCGAATAATATTTCTAAATCATACGGTGATAAATTACTTTATGAAAACTTAAGTTTGTCATTACCCCCTGCTGGTATAGTAGGTATTATTGGTCCGAACGGTGCCGGTAAAACCACCCTCTTCAAATTAATTACAGGTGAAGAGCAACCAGATACAGGTTCAATTAAAATTGGTGAGACCGTAAAACTTGCACACGTAGATCAGTTGCATAAAGATATGGACCCAGAGAAAACAGTTTTTGAGTTAATCACTGGTGGTACAGATACTATGTTGTTAGGCAACAAACAAATTAATTCAAGAGCATACGTTTCTCGTTTTAATTTTAATGGCGCAGATCAACAAAAGAAAATTGCAATGTTATCGGGTGGTGAAAGAAACAGAGTTCATTTAGCGATGATGTTAAAGCAAGGTGCGAACGTAATATTACTCGATGAGCCATCTAACGATATCGACGTAAATACTTTACGTGCATTAGAAGAGGCCTTAGAAGAGTTTGGTGGATGTGCAGTAATTATTTCTCACGATCGTTGGTTCTTAGATAGAGTATGTACGCATATACTTGCATTCGAAGGTGATTCACAAGTTTATTTCTTCGATGGAAATTATACAGAGTATGAAGAGAATCGTAA
The DNA here is from genome assembly GCA_943372195.1 of Sphingobacterium thalpophilum. Taxonomy (GTDB): domain Bacteria; phylum Bacteroidota; class Bacteroidia; order Sphingobacteriales; family Sphingobacteriaceae; genus JAEYZM01. The sequence goes on along the minus strand of CALRXS010000017.1, from coordinate 54,126 downwards.
GAAAAGATTGGGAGATGTGGGACCGAAGAGAATTCGATACAAAAAATTAAATTAGTATAAAAGTAGCTAGTAGCTAGACGTATCTAGTGACTAGCTAATTTTTATTGTACAAGAATGTAATGAATTATAACATAAAGTTTACTTTATAAAATAGAAATAAAATATTCTCGTGTATACTTTTGATCATAACAAAATAAAATACACTTATGAAAAATTTATTACTTACAATTGCTTGCATAGTATTATTGGGTACTAGCTATGAAAGTAAAGCTCAATGCAATTATGTACCTACTGTTTACCCCGATAATTTAATAATGTGTCCGAATACAACTGACACTCTTTGGACACAAGTTTATGATTCTTATCAATGGTATAAAAATGACACAATAATACCAGGTGCTACCAATAGATTTATTGTTGTGGATCAATACTGGGATGGTGGATATAATTTCAAAGTGGTTACAACACTAAATGGATGTATAGATACATCTGTTAGTGTGTTAATTGATGGCTGGGCATTCTCTTCACCATATGTAATGCATGGAGGTGATGCAGGATGGATAGATATGGATGGTATTACGCATTTATGTATTGGTGATACTGCAACTTTAACAATGCCACCTTTCCCTTATGATACTAATATAGTATGGTATAAAAATGGATTACCAATTGAAGGAGAAAACAGATTCGAATTAAAAATATTTGAAAGCGGTTTTTATACAATGAGTGCCTCACCTAAAATTTGTCCGAATTTCACAGTCAACCTTGGTCTTGAAGTTGGGTTCATAGTACATGAAGGCATAGCACCAACGATACATGCAACAGGTAGTTTATTATCGTCTAGCAATGCTGTAGCATATCAATGGTTTTTTAATGGCAATATAATTCCGAATGCTGTTCAACAAAGTTATAGAGCAACGGCAAGTGGTAATTATACAGTGCTTGTAATCGACACAAATTTATGTGAAGCAGAATCAAAACCATTTAGCTTTATATTAAGTGGTATTGCTAATGAAAAATTAAATTCATTTGCATTTTATCCGAACCCCTCAACAGATAAAATTAAAATTGACTTACCTGAAAGTTCAAGTGTGTATGATTTAATTATTTCGGATGTTCAAGGTAAAATAATGAAGTCTGTAAAAGTTAGTTCAGAAAATAATGTTGTACAAATAGATGAGCTTAACAATGGAGTTTATTTATTAGAATTATCGAACTCGAAAGAGAAGTATAGCAATAAACTAAGTGTATTAAAGTAATACTCTTTAATTGTAATAGAAGGCTAGTTCGAAATTCGAGCTAGCCTTTTTTGCTTCTAACATCCTGATAAGTAAAGACATAAAAGTTTATGCATTGTTAAAATGTTAATAAAAAGATAATACTAATCTGATCTTCAATTGATTAATTATTACTTATTTTTATAAACCTCTTGCAGAGATGCATCTGGTTCATTGATTGAAAAAACTTAAACATTCAACATATGACCTGGAAAAAATTTAGTGGAGAAAACTTATCGGTAGACTTAATTTCTGAAGTCGAGAAAACTATTGAGAGAGAATATGAGATGGGCAACAAATTAAAAGTTTGTATTGGCACCGACTCACAAGTAAAAGGAGATCAAATTGATTTTGCAACAGTGATTGTATTTCTACGCGAGCAGAAAGGTGGCTTCATGTACATCAACCAAGAGAAGATTACAAAGAAGATGAGCATCAAAGAACGCATGTTAAATGAAGTACAACGTTCTATAGAAACAGCTTATGCTTTATGTGATCTATTAGATTTATATGATGTAGATCTAGAAGTACATGCTGATATAAACACAAATCCCAATTTCAAATCAAATCAAGCATTACACGAAGCAATGGGTTATATATTGAGTATGGGATTTGTATTCAAAGCAAAGCCGGAGGCATTTGCTAGTTCGTATTGTGCGAATAAAATGGTGCAGTAGAATTAGAATCTGTGGGTAATTCCAATTTTACCACCAGTGACATTACCACCACCAAATTCTAAGTTGATACCTGTTCTTGAATTGAAGAAGTATCTACCTCCTACTTGTGCGCCAGGGTCAAGTCCTGAGTTGTAATTACCTGGGTAACCATTCGGCGAACTCCATGAGTAGAAACCTACGTTTAAGCCTGCATAAACGTCCCATTCTTCATCTATGTCTAATAATGTATTGAAGTGATAGTTGCCGTTAACTGAGAAGCCAAATATGGTATGACTATAATTTACAGTTTTAAAACTTTCTCTGTAAGATCTGAAAGATGCTTCTGCTCCTATAGTTATCTCTTTACCTACCCCATGATCAAAGCCTACATAAACTGGTAAGCCCCAGCCTGAGAACCCGAAACCGGCGTTTAATTGATTTTGACCTTTCGTCAATCTGCCCTGGGCAATTGCGAAAGTACTAGTGATGACTAGTGCGATGGTTATTATTATGTTTTTCATGTTGTTAGATTAAAATAATACTTTCAAGTTAATCATTAATAATGGCTAAAAATTGAAATGCCAAAAATAAAACAATGAATAAAAAGTCGTGTTAACATGATATGAAAATTTATACACAGATATTTAAGCAAAATGTGCCGATAAGTATTGAGAAAGCTTGGGACTTTTTTTCTTCGCCAAAAAATTTGGCGAAAATAACTCCAGAACACATGGGCTTTATCATTACTTCTACTTATAACGATGAAAAAATGTACCCTGGTATGTTAATTACCTATAAAGTGAGTCCGCTTTTAGGCATACCCCTCGACTGGTGCACAGAAATTACTCATGTAGAGCAACATAAATATTTCGTCGATGAACAAAGATTCGGACCATATGCTATGTGGCATCATCAACATCATTTCAAAGAAATTGAAGGTGGGGTAGAAATGATCGACATCGTTAATTATGCAATACCTTTCGGCTTCATTGGTAGAATTGCTAATAGCATTTTAGTGGAATCTGAAGTGAAGAAAATATTCGATTATAGAACCATTAAGATTGATGAGTTCTTCGGAAAATACAAGGCTTAATTAATTTAAGCCTTTTTTATTTCTCTATTTTACTATTTTAGTAAAATGAAGAGAATCTTCTTTACCCTATTATTCATTCAGTTGAGTACCTATTTTGTTTTCTCGCAAGTCAATAATCGCTTGCTAGAAAATAATATTACTTACACTGACTCGAAATTTCAGTTGAATGTTTACAATCATAATTACATGAGAAATTATGAGTACTTCAACAAATTTGCCGACGGACTAACCTATTTCGGAAGTATTTTACATCCGGAGTTTATATACAATGCAGATAAAAAATTAAGCTTACGAGCTGGCTTATTCATTAGACAAGACTATGGTCGTGGCGGAATTTATGAAGAACAACCAACTTTTACCATTAACTACCATCCGGGGAAATGGCAAATAATTGCTGGTAAATTAAACGGTAATATTATGCACCGCATGCCAGAGCCAATGTATAATTATGATCGAATTATTTACAATAATTTAGAATTCGGAAATCAATTTATTTATACCGATAGTAATTTAAAGTTTGATGCATGGATCAATTGGGAGAAGATGATTTATAAAATTTCTCCGACACAAGAAGAGGTTTCTGGCGGATTTCATATTGACTATAAATTATTGAATGATAGAAAGCATAAAATTGAGATTCCGGTTTCGGTGTTTGCTTATCATAAAGGCGGACAAATTGATACCCCAGATAGAACTTTAATCACATTGTTTAATAGTAGTATAGGCATTGATTATAAATACTTATACAATGAGAAGAAAGATCATTATGTATGGTTAGAGTCTCATATCATGGGCTATTTAGATTATTCGAATACCAAAGTTTACCCTAAAGATAATGGCTATGGAATATTGGCAACATTAGGTTGGAAATTCGGACATACCTCATTGAGTACTACCTATTGGCAAGGAAATAATTTCGTTGGTGTACATGGTGCACCCTTGTATCAATCGGCATCGACACAAATCAATAACGAGAACTTTTTCAGTACAGAGCGAAAGCTATTGTTTATCCGTTTAATTTCTGATTATGAAATTAATGATCAGTTCAGTATATCGTCTAGATTAGAACCCTATTTTGATTTAAACAATCCGCAGTTTGAGTTTTCAAACAGTTTATTTCTGACTTACAGAAATCAGTTTGATTTAGCGAAAAATAAGTCGAAATAAGATTTAGCTTGCTATCTTTGCACGATGAAGGATGTTAGAGGCTATAATTCTTATAGTAATCACTTAGCTAAAAAATACAAAGGACAAAGAGTATTTAAAGTTATAGTTGATGGTGGATTTACTTGCCCAAATCGCGATGGTTCTAAAGGTTATGGTGGATGTACTTATTGCAATGTAGATTCATTTACGCCAGAAACTGCACGTAGTATGCCTAGCATTAAAGAACAGATGCAAAAAGGTATTCGACAAGCGAAAGAGAATTACAGAGCCGATAAAATCATCGTTTACTTCCAACCTAATACAAATACCTACGCCCCTACTCATTTTTTAAAAATGATGTATGATGAAGCCTTATCTTATTATACTGAAGACATCGTAGGTCTATCAATAGGCACTCGCCCCGATTGTATTGATGCAGAAAAAGCAAAACTATTAGAGAGCTATACCGATAAATTCGATGTTGACATTGAGATGGGTATGGAATCTATTTATAACGAAACTCTCGGTCAAATCAATAGAGGTTGCACACACGAAGATTTAGAAAATGCTTTGGCATTATTTGAAAATTCAAAAGTTGAGGTATGTGTTCATTCTATTTTCGGATTCCCTTGGGAGACTAGAGAGATGATGTTAGCCTATGCTGATGTTGTCAATAAATACAAGCAGATTAAATATATAAAGCTTCATCACTTACATATTGTTGAAGGCTCTATTATGGGAGTTCATTATAAGCGTGAACCTTTTAAATTATTCGAATTAGAAGAGTATGCAGAGTTTCTTTCTGAATTTATACCGAGATTGAGAGATGATGTGATTATACAACGATTGTTCGGACTTTCAGATCAAGACATGTTGATTGCGCCGAATTGGGGTTATAAGAAAGCCGTAATACAATCGATGATTGATAAAATAATTGTAAAGAATGGAGTCGAACAAGGCTCTTATTTAAAACAAGAAAGGAGTTAATTTTCATTAAACCTTTTTCTTTTAGTATCTGTATTCTTTCACTACCTCGATTGCATACTTCACATTTTCGAAAGGTATATCTGGCATAATACCATGTCCGAGGTTAAAGATAAAACCATCAGTACCTTTCATGCGATCAAACAATTTATGAATTCTTTCTTTGATTACTTTTTTATCGGCATATAAAACGAAAGGATCTAAATTACCTTGTACTGCGATATTTTTTGGTAATCTATTTTTCATGTCTAATAAATCAACATTCCAATCAATTGAAATCACATCAGGCTTAGCTTCTGCCATTAATGGCGCGAACACTGAACTACCTTTACAGAAAGATATAATCGGGATGTTAGTTCTATTTAGACTAGCAATAATTTTTTGATTGTATTGGTGAGAAAATTCTTTGTAATCATCCCATGCCAAGGCTGTAGCCCATGAGTCAAATAATTGCAGAGCATTTACACCAGCAGCAATTTGCATATTAAGATAGATGATGGTTACATCTGCAATCTTCTGCAAAAGTTTATGTGCTAGTTCAGGTTGATTATGAATAAAGAGTTTAGTCTTTTTAAAATCTTTAGAAGAACCACCTTCAATTAAATAACTCATTACAGTGAATGGAGCACCGGCGAAACCGATTAATGGCTTAGAGCCATTCAATCTTTGTTGAATTACTTTTATTGCATCAGCAACATATTTCAATCGATCTTCGGTTCCATCAACTAATAATGCATTAATGTCGGCTTCAGATCTAACGGGGTTTGCGAAAGTAGGACCAACACCCGCTTCGAATGATAATTGTCCGCCCATTGCTTCAGCTGTCACTAAAATATCTGAAAATAAAATTGCAGCATCTACATCTAATAAATCGATTGGTAACATGGTTACATCTGCAGCAATTTCAGGAGTCTTGCACATTTCTAAGAAAGAATATTTGTTTTTTATCTCCCAATATTCTTTCATAAATCTACCAGCTTGTCTCATCATCCATACTGGTGGTCTTTCTGTAGGCTTAGACCAAGCGGCGTTTAAAAATAGGTTTTTCATTTATTGTATTAAGTATTATGTATTAAGTATTATGTACTGGGTACTGAGTACTGGGTATTGGGTACTATCATTGGCTAATTGGCTAATTGACATATTGGCTAATTAGTCTGTGAATTTGTAGCCGACACCCCTAATAGAATGAAAATGCTTCGGGTGTTTTGAGTCGTTTTCAAAATATTTTCTAAACGATAAAATAAAATTATCGATAGTACGAGTTGATGGGTACACATCATAGTTCCATACTGTTTCTAAAATTGTTTCGCGAGATACAGCTTCACCTTTTCTCTCGATTAATAATTTTAGCAGCATGGTTTCTTTCTTAGTAAGCGGTGTAACAGTACCAGCATCATCTGTTAATTCGTAGTTGTTAAAATTGATAGTCTTATCACCAATCTTATAGCTATTTAATTGCTTTTGCTCATCATTTTTGAGACTACGTTTTACTAGAATTCCTACTCGTAAAATAAGTTCTTCTAAATTGAAAGGCTTTGTTAAATAATCATCAGCACCACGCTTTAATCCGGCTACTCTATCTTCAGAAGTATTCTTTGCTGTTAAGAAAAGTATTGGCACTTCAGAATTTTCTAAACGTATAGTCTCAGCTACTTTGAATCCGTCGATCTCTGGTAACATCACATCTAGTATTACTAAATTCAATCGTTCTTCTTTAAAAGCTTTCAATGCTTTTTTACCATCGGTTGCGGTAGTTACATGATAACCTTCTAACTCGAGGTTTAATTTCAAAGCCTCTAGTAAGTGTTCTTCATCTTCAACGAGTAAAATTCTATACGCTGCCATATTTAAAATATTATTTCAAAACAAGTACCCTTAGGACTGTTTGATGTAATGTTTATTAATGCATTATGATTATCGGTTACTTGTTTTACGATAAATAATCCAAGTCCAGTACCCTTTGTTTTCCTAGTCATTTCATTACCTACACGATAAAACTTTTCAAATATTTTGGTTCTATCAGATTCTGAAATACCTACCCCTTCATCACATATTTTTAAATGTATTTTATCATTTATTTTTTTTAGAGAAATAGAAACTTTAGAATCATCGATAGAATATTTAACTGCGTTTTCTAATAAATTATTCACTAAAGATCCTAAAGAAAATCGATCACCGATATAGTCAATATGTTCGTCAATATCACGAACAATGGTACGTTTCGATTGAACATTTATTTCTAAACGATCGGTCATATTATCGAGCAAATCAGAGAAGCTAAACATTTCTTTTGGGAAAGAATAACTTCCATTTTCTATTCTACTTGCCAAAAGCATATTCTCCACTAAATCATCTAATCGACCGATATCGTCGATAGAGCTTTTAATAAATTGATCACGTTTTTCTTTTTCTAAATCACGTTTTAAAATTGTTTGTAAATACAATTTTATGGATGCTAGAGGAGATTTTAATTCATGCGTAACAGATAATAAGAAATTTCTTTGCTGCATATGCATCGCTCTCTCTTTCTTCATCACTTTGTGAAAGAAGAAAGCTCCAACTAATAATATTAATAAGAATACAGAGCCTTCACCTAAAATCATTCCCATTCTACTAGGTTCAGATTTTACCAATAAATACCCCCACCACACTAGCTCTGCTAATGCATAAATTAATAAGAGGTAAAATATGGTTATAGGTTTACGCAACATTATTTTTTCTGTCAAATACTATTTCTAAAGCTTCGAACATTGCACGTTTAGCTTTTTCTAAATCAATTTTTGTATGAGCAGCTGAAACGAAGCCTACTTCATAACCCGATGGACCTAAATAAATTCCACGGTTTAATAATTCACGATGGAAGACTTTAAACTTCTCCATACTTGCTGGGTCAATTTCATCGGCTCTACGAACATTTTCAAGATCTGTAAATGCCAACCAAAAGATAGATCCAACACTAAATATTTTAAACTTATATCCTCTTGATTCAGCATAACGTTGAATCGCTTGTACAAACTCTTCTGTTTTTTTATTTAATTCTTTATAAAATCCTGAACTCGCTAATTCTGATAATTGCGCAATACCAGCAGCCATTGCTACCGGATTCCCAGATAAAGTTCCTGCTTGATAAACACCACCAACTGGTGATACACAATTCATAATTTCTTCTGTAGCACCGTAAGCACCAACTGGTAATCCGCCACCGATAATTTTACCATAGGTAATAATATCTGGTTGAATTTGATAATGACCAGCAGCTCCCTCGAATCCTACTCTAAAGCCTGAGATAACTTCATCAAATAATAACAGCGTATTATTTTTTGTACATGTTTCTCTTAAAAATTCTAAGAATGATTTCTCTTGCAATAACAATCCGTTGTTAGCAGGTATCGGCTCAATAATTACACAGGCAATTTGATCTTTAAATTGCTCGAATGCTTGCAATACTGCTTCTTTATCATTCAATGGAACTACAAGTGTTTCTTTAGCATAAGCTTCAGGTATACCCGCAGAACTTGTTTCACCGAATGTCACTAATCCAGAACCTGCTTTCACTAATAGTGAATCAACATGCCCATGGTAACATCCTTCGAACTTTAAAATTTTATCTCTTTTAGTATAACCTCTTGCCAAACGAATAGCCGACATTACAGCTTCAGTTCCTGAACTAACGAAACGTAATTTCTGAATGTATTTATTATTTGATAAAATCAATTCTGCTAATTCATTTTCTAATGCTGTTGGCGCACCAAATGACATTCCATTTTGTGCAACCTCTATCACTTTCACTCTGATCTTAGAATTGTTATGTCCGAGAATAAGCGGACCCCAAGAGCAGCAGAAATCAATGAACTCATTGTTATCAGCATCCCATACTCGACATCCATCGCCTTTCTTAATAAAAAGAGGAGTACCGTACACAGATCTGAATGCACGCACAGGAGAATTCACTCCACCTGGGAAATATTTTTTCGCTTTCTCAAATAATTCTGCAGACTTCTCTCGAGAAATATCTTTGTGATTACCAGGCACAACAGGTGTTGGTTCTTCGTTGTTTGATTTGAATATGTTCTTAATAGATGATAGCATATTTTTAAACTATATATTTTGTATTGAGTATTGGGTATTGAGTACTGAGATCACGCTTATTAGACACAGTACTATTTTCAATTTTCCGTTTTTCGTTTTTTATCAAGTATCTAGCTACTAGCTACTAGCTACTTTTGTACTACCTTTATATCCAGCCCTTCTCAAACATCTCTCTCGTATGATAACTAATAATTATGTTCGCGCCTGCTCTTGCAAATGCGTACATGTTTTCTAATGTCAATTTTTGTTCATCAATCCAGCCATTCGCTGCAGCAGCTTTTACCATTGAGTATTCTGCTGATACATTATAACAAGCAATTGGCAAATTGGTGTTAGCTCTCAAGTTAGCAATTACATCTAAATATGCCAAAGCAGGTTTCACCATTAAAATATCTGCCCCTTCATTTTCATCTAGTTCAGCTTCTAACATTGCTTCTCTTGCATTTCGGAAATCCATTTGATATGATTTACGATCACCTTTGTTAGGTGCAGAGTTAGCTGCTTCTCTAAAGGGACCATAATAGGCTCCGGCAAATTTAATTGAATAAGACATTAAAGCTGTATTTACAAATCCAGCTGCATCTAATCCTTCTCTGATAGCTTGTATTCTACCATCCATCATATCTGAAGGAGCAACCATATCAGCACCAGCTTTAGCATGTGCAACAGCCATTTTCACTAATACTTCAACCGTTGGGTCGTTAGCAACATAATCTAAATGTATGATACCACAATGTCCGTGTGTTGTATAAGCACATGTACAAACATCTGTAATTACATAAATTTCATCAGCAAATTTTTCTTTCAATGCTTTAACAGCATTTACCACTACTGATCTATCTGAATAAGCAGATGAAGCATCTTCTGTTTTCTCTTCCCCTACTCCGAATAATAATATTTTATTTACGCCAAATTTAAGTCCAGCTTCTACATCTTTCAACAACTCATCCACAGAAAAATGATTGATGCCAGGCATAGCATCTATAGGGTGTTTGATACCAGTACCAGGTACTACGAAATATGGGTAGATAAACATTTCTTTAGAAAGTCTAGTTTCAGCAACTAACTCTCTGATGATACTATTTTTTCTTAAACGACGAGGGCGGCGATTCATATTTGATTTGCTTTTGCTAAATAGATTGCGTGAAAAATTCCAAGGTCATCTGCAGATGCAGCGATTGCATGGCAAGGTACATCGATGGCTTGTAATGCTTTTGCTGTCGATGGACCAATAGAAACGATTAATTTATTATTTAATTTTTTTAATGAGTTGCTGAATGATTGAACATTCGACGGACTTGTCATTACATAAACATCAGCTTCTGGTAAATTTATTTCAGGTTTGATGATGGTATCATAAACCACCACTTCAATAATTTGATGATTGCTTTTCAAAACACTTGAAACAGATTTCAATGATTTGCTAGAGCAAGGGAATAAAATTCTTTGAGAAATTTTATATGCTGCATTGAATTCAGAAGCAACAACATCAGGGTCTGAACTAGATCCTATGAATTGAACTTCCGAAGTATATTTCAATATCTCTGTTGCAGTTGCTTGTCCGAAGGCCGCAAACTGCAAATTCAAATCTTTTACATTCACCTGATTGAAAAAATGTCTGACAGCATTTTTACTATTGAAAAACACCATGTCAAAAGCATTTAGGTCAGAGTATTCAAATTTCAATTCTTGCGTTTCAATACCTGAATTATACAGTAGTTCAGCCGATTCAATTGCTAATTGTTTTTTCAACAATGAATCATTTTTATCATTTTGAGAAATGAAAATTTTATTATTTTTCAGGATGGTGCTATTGAATAAATTCACTGCACGCTCTGCAAGATGTTCGTATGAATCGGCCTCTAAATACAAGCGTTGAGGTAATTCTGCATCGTGTTCAGCTTTTGCAGCCCATAATTTATAAGTATTATTTTTATGTTCAACGTATGCACCTAATGGCATATGACATCCGCCTTCAAAAAGATTTAAAATTTTACGTTCAATACCAATTGAATTGAAAACTTGTTGTTGATGAATCACTTGTTTTAAAAACTGATCGAGTGTAGCATCGTTTTCTCTGATTTGTAGAGCAAGTACTCCTTGTGCGGGAGCGGGTATGAATGAATGCGGATTTAAAATTATAACATGAAGATCGCTTAAATCTAATTTCAATCTTTCAACACCTGCACGAGCTAATAGAATTGCATCGAATTGTCCTTCTCTTAATTTTTGAATACGAGTAGGAACATTACCTCTAATATCTTTTAAAATAATATCATCTCTAAACTCTAACATCTGCACTTTTCTTCTAGCAGAAGAAGTTCCGAGTATTGCATTTTTTTTGAAAGATAAATACTGTGTTGTGTCAACAGATTCTTTTCGAATCAATAATAATTCTGATGGATCTTCTCTTTCTGAAACAGCTGATATTATTAAGCCCGGAGGGGAAAGAGTAGGCAAGTCTTTATGTGAATGAACTGCTAAATCAATTTCATTATTGAGTAATGCATCTTCTAATTCTTTCGTGAAAAAACCTTTGCCTTCTAATTTATCGAGACTTAGGTGTTGAATTTTATCACCTTGAGTTTTGAAGATGGTAATGCTAACATCAGCACCTGCTTGTGTTAATCTATCTTTCACATGATGGGCCTGCCACAAAGCTAAATCACTGCCTCTGGAGCCAATCTTAATTTTCATCTTATTCATTCTTATATGAAGCTATTCTTTTATGAGGATGTCTTTAGCCATCACCATTGGTATGCTAATATATTTCTTCTCCATATAATTTAGCACTTTTTCTAATACTTCTTTCGATTGCTCGTCTAAAGATTGAATATCATCGGCAAATACGTACTGAATAGCGGTATTTCTAATTTCTTTTATTTTCTGTGGGACTTCTTGCATCGCCAATTCGATTTTTCTTTGGCGTACTAGTGGTCTAAACTCTTCTAAGTTCTCTTCGATGATTTGTTCAGCTGAGCATAATTCAGCATAGCGATCGTCGATATTTTTCTTGATAGTTTCTTGAATACTTTCGATGTTGATGAAATGTAAATTATTTTTCAAAACATCTTCGTGAGTGTCATTCGGAATTGCTAAATCTAAAATGACTTTTTTATCAGTCTCTGCATTTAGCAATGAATTGTATATTTCTGGCGTAATGATTGGATCTGTTGAACCAGTACAAGTGATGATCACATCAAAGCCTTCGTTAAATGATTTTAACTTTTCAAGTGGTAAAGCTCTACCATCTAATTCTTGAGCTAATAACTCAGCTTTCGCTAAAGTTCTATTGAAAACGGTGAAGTTATTATGCTTATGTTTCTTTAGGTATTTGGCAAATAATTGATTCGTTTCACCTGCACCTATGATTAAAAATCTGGTTTTATCGTTGATTGCTAATTCACGCAACATACGGTAGGCAATAGATACCACCGAAATGGGTTTCTCTGAAATCTTAGTATTGGTATAAATTTCTTTAGCAGTTTTAACAACTCGACTCATGCATAATCTTAAGAAATCGCCTGTGAAGCCGAAAGCTCTACACTCATCATAAGATTGGCGTACTTGAGCTAAAATTTCTTTTTCACCTACTACCAATGATTCTAATGAACTAGAGACACGCATTAAATGATTAAGAGCTGCTTCGTCGTTGTAGATAGCAACTTGACTTAAGAAATAGTCAATTTCGAGATTATTACCATTCGATAAATGGTGCAAAACTCTTTCTACAAATTTATCGTTGATTTCGTGTTCAGATGTAAATACAAGTTCTACTCGATTGCAAGTTCCAATGTAAAAAAGTTCTTTAATGGCTAATTCATTTTTCAAAGAAGTAAGAATTGCTTCTCTGTCTTCTTTTGAAAGCACCAATTTACCTAACTCTTTTAAGTCTAAGTTCTTGTGTGTAAATGCGATAACCTTTAGATTTTTCAAGCCCTCTGCGTCTTTTTTCGATATACAAATTAAGGGTATGAAAACTCTAAATCTGTCATCTGATTGTCAGAGCAATTATTTAGACGGATTATAAATAAAGCTTAAATTAGGACGATAAAATCTCTCCTAATTTCAAGAGATTCATGTCAATGTCTTGGTTATGCTTAACAGCTTTTTCTAAGGATGTATAATGGATGTGGTTATTCACAACACCTATCATAATTTGCACTCTACCAGCTAATAAAGCTTCTACAGCTGCAACACCCATTCTGCTACCGAGTACACGGTCGAAGCAAGACGGACTTCCGCCGCGTTGTATATGCCCCAGTACGCTGACTCTGATATCGTAATTATTGAATTTCGTTTTTACTTTTTCAGCAATTTGATAAGCTCCACCTTGTTCATCACCTTCGGCAACGACAACGATCATCGAAGACTTATTACGCTCCCATCCTTTTTCTAATGTTTTCATTAAAGAAAGTTCATCAGTTTTAGATTCTGGAATTAGAATAGCTTCTGCACCACCCGCAATACCTGAATATAAAGCAATATAGCCTGCATCTCTACCCATTACTTCTACGAAAAATAATCGATCGTGTGAATCGGCAGTATCACGAATTCTGTCGATGGCGTCAACCACTGTATTTACTGCAGTGTCGAAGCCAAGTGTATAATCGGTACCATATAAATCACAATCGATTGTACCTGGTATACCGATGAAAGGGATATCATGTTCTTTGTTAAATTGTAGCGCACCACTAAAAGTACCGTCACCACCAATTGCTACAACGGCATCAATGTTATTTGCAACTAATTGATTGTATGCTTGCTTTCTACCTTCTACTGTTCTGAATCTGTCACTTCTTGCTGATTTGAGTATGGTTCCACCTCTTTGAATAATATTACTCACTGAGTTCGACTGCATAGGAATAATATCACCTTCAATCATCCCCTCGTAACCTCTTTTGATTCCGTACACTTTAACACCATTTGAAATACCAGCTCTAACAACCGCACGTATAGCTGCGTTCATACCCGGTGAATCACCACCAGAGGTCATAACTGCAATAGATTTAATCGGACTTGACATAAGTTTTTATTGTAATAACACCTAAATATAGTAATTGTTATTTAATAATTGTAAAAAGTACACTAAGTAAATATTAATTCTCAATTAAATCTTTATCGATCCAGTTACCATCTTCAGAAATTAACTCGATTAATTGATCAACTGCGTTCTCAGTATTTACATTTTTTCGTACTACTTCTTTACCGCGGTAGAGGGTGATTTTACCCGGACCAGTACCAACATAACCATAGTCGGCGTCGGCCATTTCGCCCGGACCGTTGACAATACAGCCCATGATACCAATTTTAATACCTTTCAAATGATCAGTCCTAGAACGTATCATTTGTGTAGTTTCTTGTAAATCAAAAAGTGTTCGTCCGCATGATGGGCAAGAAATATATTCAGTTTTAGAGATTCTAGTTCTACTAGCTTGAAGAATTCCGAAAGAGATAGAATTAATCACGCGTAAAGAAATTTCTTTATCAGCACTCAGCCAAATTCCATCTCCAAATCCGTCGACCAACAAAGCTCCAAAATCAGTAGCAGCATAAAGTTGCAATTCATCAAGAGATAAATTTTTATAATTTCTTTTGATGATAACAGGTAATGAAATATTATTCTCTAATAAGTTAAAGAAGAACGCGCGAATGTTAGGCATTGCATGTTCCTTATTTGTTTCTACAACTAAAACAGCTTTAGAAAATTTATTGATTAATTGATAATCTAAATTGCTTGCATCATCCGAAGAAACATGAATAAACACAAAGCTATTCGCATCAATCTTTGCATCTGATAAATCATTATAAGCTATGAAAGGTATAGTATTTTCAAGGCTTTGATGATTTAACCAAGTTTTGTAATTAATCAATAATTTTAAATTACCAGGGAAACTATATTCAGGAATTTGATCACCTACATAAGCAATGTCGGCAGCTAAATCTGTTAAATTATATTTATCGAGTAATGCAGAATATGCATAACCGATTTGTGATAATTGAAGAGGCTCATTTAATTTTATATTCGATAAATCAGCAATAACAACAGGTACATGATGATCACCTAATAATTGTAAATCATTAGTCTTTCTTCTATTGTGTTCATATGGGTTATGAGAAGAGGGGATGTAATATTTTTCCTCTTCTTTAAAATCTGATTTACGATTGATGTAACGATCAGCAAGAGCTTTAGCAACGGGCGCTTCGAACTCAGGGTCTTCAGTTAATGATACTCGAATGGTATCTCCTAATCCGTCTTCTAACAAAGTACCTATTCCTACTGCTGATTTTATTCTTCCGTCTTCACCATCACCCGCTTCAGTAACACCTAGATGTAGTGGGTAGTTCATTCCTTCTAATTGCATCGCTTCTACCAACATTCTATAGGCTTGAACCATTACTTGTGCATTACTCGATTTCATAGAAACAACTAGGTTGTAGTAGTTCATCGATTCGCACATTCTAATAAATTCCATAGCCGACTCCACCATGCCGAGAGGAGTATCACCGTACCAGCTCATAATTCTATCAGAAAGAGATCCGTGGTTAGTACCTATTCTCATAGCAGTGCCATACTCTTTGCAAATTTTAACTAGTGGCTCAAACTTTTTACGAATACGTTCTAATTCAGCTTCGTATTCAAAAGCGCTATAATCTATTTGTTCGAATTTCTTTTTATCGACATAATTACCAGGGTTCACCCTCACCTTTTCTACGATGCGAGCCGCAGCTTCTGCTGCATTCGGGGTGAAATGGATGTCAGCAACAAGAGGAACATTATATCCTCTTTTTCTCAACTCATCTTTAATGGCTTGAAGGTTATTCGCTTCATTCATGCTTGGAGCAGTGATACGAACATAATCACAACCAGACTCTACCATTCTGATGGTTTGCTCTACAGTTGCTATGGTATTCATAGTATCAGTAGTGGTCATCGATTGAATTCTAATCGGATGATGCGCACCCATAGGTATATCACCAATAGTTACCTCTCTAGTAGGGAAACGTTTATAATGATTAAGTGATTTAGAATACTTTCCTTTTAACTCTGCTATTATATCTGCTGATTGTCTGACTGCCATGGAATTGATTTGTACCAAAAATAACAAAAAAATTAGATTGGAGTTTTAATAAAAAAGGCCGAGAATTAGAAATTCCCGACCTTCAAGCATTTAATATATCAATATCGCTTAATATCTCTTGATTTCGACGTTTGAAACACCAGCATCTAAGCTAATAGTAATTAAGTTACCCTTGCTTTCAGCGAAGTTCTCTGACTCATAAGTACCATCACCTTTATCAATGAAACCTATAAATTCTTTAGATGACAATACCGTATTTAACTTCAATGTACATTTCGCATCTTTGGGTATAAATATTTTTATATCGGTTGCACCTGCGTCAATTTTAATATCTGTTGAAGGTGCTAAAGATGATAACTTCATATCAACTGAAGCTGCACCAGCATCCATATCAATAGAACTTACTTTAAATTTACTAAAGTCAAAATCAACATCACCTGCACCTAACTGAAATTTGAAGTTCCATAAAACTTCTGGATTCAATTTTACATCTACATAACTATCCCAATGACTATCATCAAAATCAAATTTACCTTTGACTTCTTTATCATCATTTAACATCAACTTAATGATTTCATTATTTCCTTCGTTGACTTTTTCTAGTGTATATTCTCCAACATTTAAATGTGATTTAGCGTCGATTAAACTAGCAGTCGTATCAGAAATTCTAAACTCAGATGCACCACCATTTAATTCTAATGTAGCTGTGCTAATGCCTGAATCTAAGGGCAATGTGAAGTTTTGATCAGAAGCTTTTTCATCTCTATCTCTATTATTAGACCAAGAAAAAGATTCTTTATTATGGTCTCCAATTTCAATGGTATTGTATAAAAAGATACTGATAACTAATGCTAATAAACTATTGCTGATCCAGGGATTTATTTTTGCTGATTTCGTTAAACTAGTTAATCCGATAGCTATCAAAATCAATGGCCAAAAATTCCCGAAACGATGCCAATTAAATCCGAAGTCAACAAGATTCAAATTATTTAATACTAATAGTATACCTATTGAGATGAGGCTAATTCCCCATATTGTTTTACTTGATTTCATATGATTAAGAATTAGTGTCTTCTGATTTATTTTTTTTACTTTGATTCCATAATACTCCAGCGCCAACAGCAACTAAAATTAATGGCCATAATTTCCCGAAGTCAAACCAAGGAACGAATTCATCTGCTAAAAAAATCACCCCTAAAGTAATTAAGATTAATCCGCCGATTACACTCTCATTTTCTTTCTTGATTTTAAACGGGCGTTTATTAGGTTCAGCTTTGCCTTCTTCATTGACAGTATAATCTACTGGTTCAGAATAGATGTAATCTTTTTTCTCTGGAATTACTGCCCACAAAATGATGTAGAGTAAAACACCCGATCCAAATCCGAATAATGCTACTAAGAATAAAGCACGTACTAAAGTAACGTCAATATTGAAGTAATCTGATAATCCTGAGCAAACACCACCTATTGATGCTCTTTGCTTGTCTCTATAAAGTTCTTTTGCCATTTTTTTAAATAATTTATGATCAAAGATTCAAGGAAAATGACAGCTACTCAATAGACAGCCGACGAACGCAGAAAATTAACCGACGAATGAAGAGTTTCGGTGGTTATTAAACTTGACCGTGTTGTGGGCGGATGATTACTTCTTCTAAACAAGCCCCTTTTGAAAGGTTTGAAGCAACATAAATAGTTTCCGCAATATCTTCCACTAGAATAAATCTTTCTTCACTAATGCTAGTACCTTCCCATGAAGTAGTTAAAGTAGAACCAGGTATCACAGCAGTCGTTTTAATATTTGTATTCAACAAAGTTTCTCTAAGTGTTTTGATAAAACCATACACCGCATATTTACTTACTGAATAAGCGAAAGCTTCTTTAACCGGATGGATGTTGGCAAAAGAACAAATACTAAAGATATGTCCAGAGTCTCTCTCCATCATCATTGGCAACAAGGCTTTCGTAAGATAATAACCTGGGTAATAATTAAGATTCATTATTTTCTCCATAGTGTTATCATCTTCATCAATTATGGTAGACATTTGATAAACTCCTAAGTTGTTCACTAATATATGTGGCACTATATTTAGTTCTCTTAAAGTATCTGCAATTTTTGCAATTTGTTTTTTCTCTGATAAATCAGCACTGATACAATGCACATTGATGTCAAAATCTTCGTTTAACGATTTTTTTTGTTCTTGTAAATCTTTGTCAGATCTAGCGATCAAAATTAAATCATGAGAATTAGAAGCAAATTTTCTTGCAATGGCATTACCCATACCTTTGGTAGAGCCAGTGATTAACACGCATTTATTATTCTTTTTCATATTTATAGCCACTAAATTATTACTTTTACGAATATATATTTATAAATATGTTTTTATTTCATTTAGGTCGATATATTTTACTCTTAAGAAGTGTTTTCTCTAGACCAGAGAAGGGTTCTGTATATTGGAAAGAAACATTTAGAGAGATGAACGTAATGGGTATTGGTTCATTAGGTATAGTAATCATCATTTCTTTATTTCTAGGTGCTGTAACTTGCGTTCAAACTGCATTTCAATTAGTTAGTGCTATAATACCTCGAGAAGTAATCGGACAAATCACCAGAGACTCTACTATATTAGAATTTAGTCCGTCGATCACTATGCTCGTTCTCTCAGGCCGATTAGGTTCAAACATTGCTTCACAAATTGGAACGATGAGAGTAACTGAACAAATTGATGCACTTGAAATTATGGGTGTTAACTCACCAGGCTATTTAATATTTCCGAAATTAATTGGTGGCTTGTTTGTAATACCTATGCTGATCGTAATTTCAATTGGTTTGAGTTTATTCGGAGGATACGTAGCCGGTACATTATCAGGTGTAATTACCCCACAAGAATATATTGGTGGTATTATGAAAGACTGGAATTCATTTATAGTTGTAGTATCATTGGTGAAAGCTTATGTATTTAGTTTCATAATGATTACCGTATCTGCTTACCAAGGATTTTACACTGTAGGTGGTGCCTTAGAAGTAGGTCGGTCTAGTACCAAAGCTGTAGTTTATAGTTGTATATTAATTTTATTCGCCGATTATATAATCGCTCAAGTAATGTTGTAATGATAGAAATAAAGAACTTATATAAATCATTTGATGGCAGAATAATATTGAAAGATATTTCTGTAGAATTCAAACCAGGTTTTACTAATTTAATTATTGGTGGCAGTGGTTCTGGTAAGACAACATTATTGAAATGTATGGTCGGATTGCATCAGGTAGATAGTGGTGAGATTTTATATAATGGTAGAGAGTTTACAAGTTTATCTTTCAAAGAAAAAATTCCGATTCGTAAAGAAATCGGAATGTTATTTCAAGGCTCTGCTTTGTTTGACTCTATGACAGTTGAAGAAAATTTAATGTTTCCATTGAATATGTTTAGTGAGATGTCGCTATCAGAAAAACGTGATCGAATAGATTTTTGTCTAAAAAAAGTAAACCTCGATAATGTTCAAAAGTTAAGTCCGGCTGAACTCTCAGGCGGTATGAAAAAACGTGTAGGCATTGCAAGAGCAATTGCCATGCAACCTAAATATTTATTTTGTGATGAACCCAATTCTGGCTTAGATCCGAAGACATCTATCATCATCGACAACTTAATAAAAGAAATTACTGAAGAGTTCAACATTACTACTGTTGTAAACACTCACGACATGAACTCTGTAATGGAGATAGGTGATAATATATTATTCTTACATCAAGGAGAAAAATGGTGGGAAGGATCGAGCGAAGAGATACATCATTCAAATAATAAAGAAGTAGAAGAATTTGTATTTGCAAGCAAGTTCATGAAGATGAAAAACAGATAAAAAATATATGGCGAATATTATTCAAAACATATTGGTATTATTTGCACATCCTAGATACGAGAATTCTAGAATTCAACAGACTTTAATTAATTCTATAAAGTCTGTACCTGGTGTCACCATTCATGATTTATACGAAGAATACCCTGAGTTTAATATTGATGTAAAGAAAGAACAAGAATTATTATCAGAACACGATATCATTGTTTGGATGCACCCATTTTATTGGTACAGTGCGCCACCTATCATGAAACAGTGGATAGATTTAGTATTTGAGTACGGCTGGGCATATGGTAAGAATGGTACTCAATTAAAAGACAAAATAATATTCAATTGCATTTCTTCTGGAGGTCCGAAAGAATCTTACCAAAAAGAAGGATTTCATGGCTTTACAGTTCATGAATTCTTAAGACCTTTTCAGCGTACTGCAACCTTGTGCAATATGATTTATTTACCACCATTTTTTGTACATGGTAGTCATCGTATAACAGATGAAGATTTAAAGCAACATGCAAGTTTATATAAGCAGGTGTTAACGAAATTAAGTCACTCAGAATTTAAAACTGATGATTTGTTAAGTTTAAAATATTTGAACGATTGGCAATAATATAAAAACATGGCTGAAGACTTCTTACTCAAATCGATTATACTTTTAGGTGCGGGATTAGTTTTTGTACCGATTGCTAAGAAATTAGGCTTGGGATCGGTATTGGGTTATTTGATAGCGGGAATGGTTATAGGTCCGTTTGTATTAGGTTGGGTCGGACAAGAAGGAGAAGACATGATGCATGCGGCAGAGTTTGGGGTGGTGATGATGTTATTTGTGATCGGACTAGAGATAGATCCGAAAGAATTTTGGGTCATGCGTAAATCAATTTTCGGATTAGGGGGCATACAATTAATAGTTACAAGTTTAATAATAGGTGCTGTTTCACATTTGTATTTCAATCTTAGTCATTCTACTTCATTAGCATTAGCTTTATCACTAAGCATGTCGTCGACAGCAATCATTTTACAAACGCTTAAAGAAAAGGGCTGGAGTAAAACGAGTGCTGGACAAGCATCATTTTCTGTATTGTTGTTTCAAGATATAATGGTCATACCAATACTTGCTTTATTACCATTGTTGGCTGTAAATAATATTACAAGCAATTCAAATTCTGAAACTTTAATTTCTGATTTACCTGCTTGGTTAAAAACATTAACGGTGTTAGGTGTAATGGGTAGTATAATTGTAATCGGACAATTTATTGTTGCTCCCATAATGAAAACCATTGCAAAAACTAGATTAAGAGAACTCTTCACTGCAATGGCATTGTTCTTAGTAATTGGTGTTGCTTACTTAATGAAAATGGTAGGTATAAGTCCGGCCCTCGGCACCTTCTTAGCCGGTGTAGTTCTCGCCAACAGCTCATTCAGACATGAATTAGAAAGTGATATAGAACCATTCAAAGGATTATTATTAGGAATCTTCTTTATTGGAGTAGGCTCTACTATCAATTTTGAATTGATAAACAATAAACCAATACTAATACTATCGATGGTAATTGGTGTCATGTTAATCAAAGGATTGGTATTGATACTAGCTGGTAAGATTTTTAAAATAAAAAATGATCAAAATTTATTGTTTGCTTTTTTATTATCACAAGTTGGAGAATTTGCATTTGTACTATTGAATTTTAGTGGTCAACTAAATATTATTGACAAAAACTGGAATGAACTATTAATGGCTGTTAGTGCATTAAGTATGACCATCACTCCTATTTTATTATTGATAAATGAGCGATTGATAGACCCTTATTTTGGAACTAAAGAAATTGATGATAACAATAAGAAACCACATGATGAAATAGAGCAGCAACATTCGGTGATTATTGCAGGCTTCGGACATTTTGGTAGTACCATTGGAAGATTTTTAAGAGCAAACGGAATAAACGCAACCATATTAGATAGTGACAGTGAACGTGTAGAAGTGTTACGTAAAATGGGCTTTGAAGTTTATTATGGGGATGCTACAAGAATTGATTTATTAAAAGCTGCAGGAGCTGAAACCGCAAAAATGTTGATCGCAGTAATTGATAATACTGATACCAATCATGAGTTAATAAGTATTTGCAGAAAGCATTTTCCGAATCTAAAAATAATGGCAAGAGCAAGAAACAGGTTCGATGCTTATAATTTAATTGATGAGGGAGTAGAACATATTTACCGAGAAACACTTTATACATCAGTTCATATGGCGGTAGATGTTTTGAATAAGCTAGGTATTCGTAATTATACAGCTACGCGAAAAGCGCAAGATTTCATTAAATATGATGAAGAGGCCTTGGTTAAATTAGCGAAATCTAGACACGACACAAAAGAATACATACTTACTGTTAGAGAGCAAATAGAATTAGAAGAAAAACTATTATCAGAAGATTTGCATTTACAAATGACGAATACTGATAGTGCTTGGGATAGTGAGCTCATCAAAAAGGGCATTAATTCATAAAGATTATAATTCCTATCTTTGCCAATATTTATAAAAAATGATTCAATTACTTTGTCCGCAGAATTGGGAAGACTACGAGTTAATAGACTGTGGTAATTTCGAGAAGTTAGAGAGATTTGGCAAATACATTACCATCCGACCAGAGCCACAGGCAATATGGGACCCCGCAATGACTCGTAATGAGTGGGAGAACTTGGCGCATGTTTATTTCAAACCAAAGAGTAGTTCTTCGGGTGAATGGGTTGATTTAAAACCAGGCATGCCAGACAGATGGCATATACAATACAAGACTAAACTTATTGATATAAAATTTCGATTAGCCTTAACCTCGTTTAAGCATGTAGGAATATTTCCGGAGCAGGCGGTGAATTGGGACTTCATGGCGGAGGCAATAAAGTCAATGAAGATTGAACATCCGAAGGTATTAAACTTATTTGCATATACAGGTGGGGCATCATTAGCTGCTAAGTCAGCAGGTGCAGATGTTACACACGTAGATTCTATTAAACAAGTAGTAAGTTGGGCGAATGAGAATCAAGAATTATCTGGATTGAAAGATATACGTTGGGTGGTAGAAGATGCATTGAAATTTGTGAAGAGAGAAGTGAAGAGAGGTAAAAAATATAATGGAATAATTTTAGACCCTCCTGCATACGGTCACGGACCAAATGGTGAAAAATGGAAATTAGAAGACCATATCAACGAGATGATGAAAGACGTTGCTGCATTAGCAGATGACAAAGAATTCTTTTTGATATTGAACACTTATTCACTCGGATTATCATCAATCATAGTAGAGAATTTAATTCGCACATCGTTTGGTGATTTGAAGAATTTAGAAATCGGCGAACTTTATTTACAAGCGACGAAGGGGAGTAAGTTGCCGTTGGGAGTGTTTGGGAAATTTAAAATTTAGAATGTAGGATGTAAGATGTAGAATTAATTTTACATCTTACATCCTACATCTTACATTATTTTAAAGGTACATCTATCACCAACACCTCCGCATCTTCCGATGCCTTAATGTCAATATTTTCATACTCTACAATGCCCATTGCATCACGTTCGCCAAGCATTTGATTGGCTATTTCGATAGAGCCTTTGATGACAAATAGATAAGCAGCATTATCAGATTTTTTAGATTGATAATTTACAGTGTTTCCGTTTGAAATATTAGCGAGTGAGAACCAAGCATCTTGATTGATCAACACGCCACCTTCTTCTTTATTCGGACTTACCACAATTTGAAATTTATTTTCTCTATCAGTGATTTCGAATTTCTTTTGTTCGTAACGAGGTTGAATATTTTTCTCTTTAGGCATCACCCAAATTTGAAAAAACTTTACTTGCTCAGTTTTAGAATGATTGTATTCTGAATGTCTGATACCAGTACCTGCTGACATAATTTGAACTTCACCACTTCTAATCACTTCATTCGTACCCGTGCTATCTTTGTGCTCTAAAGCACCACTAGTAGGTATACTGACAATCTCCATATTATCGTGCGGATGTTCACCAAAGCCCATGCCTGCTTGAACAATATCATCGTTCAAAACTCGTAATAATCCGAAGCCCATTTTCTGAGGATCATAGAAATGTCCGAACGAGAATGAGTGTTTAGAATTCAACCATCCGAAATTAGCTCCACCTCTTTCAGATGCTTTGTGAATCAAGTATTTCATAGCTTTAAAATTATATATATGTGTTACAACATATATTTTGATAATATGTTTTAAATTAAGGAAATTTTGGAGAGATTTTGCTAATACTTATCGTATTTTCGCAAAAAATAAATGAATGAGTAATTATATATCGGCAGAGCGATTAGGGCATCAGTACCACGATAAGTGGATGTTTAGGGACATAAATTTCGGGATAAATGCCGGTCAGAGGATAGCATTAGTTGGAGTAAATGGTGCGGGAAAGAGTACTATGATGAATATCATAGCGAAAATTTTAGAACCATCGGAGGGAAAGTTAATACAGAACAAGAGTATTAGAATTGGTCATTTAGAACAAGACCCATTACCTGCAGTTTCGATTAGTATATCAGATTATTTATTTTCAGACGAACATCCGGCCTTAAGTTTAATTAAACAATACGAGATACTCTTAGAAAACCCAGTAGGGAAAGATAATGAGATCAACGAATTGACCGATGCCTTGAGTGCTGCAGATGCTTGGGAGTATGAACATAAGATCAAACATATTTTGGGGATCTTAGGTATACATCACTTGAATCAGAATATTGCGACATTATCGGGCGGACAAAAGAAGAGAATTGCCTTAGCTAAATTATTAATCGAAGACCCTGATTTGTACATATTAGATGAGCCGACGAACCATTTAGATATAGATACGATTGAATGGTTAGAAGATTATTTGAATAAGGGAAATAAGACTTTGATGATGGTTACACACGATCGTTATTTTTTAGATAATGTGTGTAATGAAATCATGGAGATAGATAGAGGTTCGGTGTTTTCATACAAGGGTAACTATAGTTATTATTTAGAGAAGAAGTCAGAGCGTGAGGAGATGGATAAAGCATCGTATGAGAAGAATAAAAATTTGTGGAGGAAGGAATTGGAATGGATGCGTCGTCAACCAAAAGCGAGAACAACAAAATCAAAATCGAGAATAGATGCATTCGGTAAATTAGATGAGAAGACGAAAGAGTTAAGACCGAATCAAGAAGTAGAGTTGAGTGTGAAGATGAGTACTCAAGGAAACAAAATTTTAGAGTTACATCATATAGGTAAATCATACGGAGATAAGAATATCATTTCAGATTTCTCTTATGTATTTAAGAAGAAAGATCGTATTGGTGTTGCGGGTAAAAACGGATCAGGGAAGTCGACTTTTTTACAATTGATTACTCAGCAAATTCAACCCGACAAAGGTAAAATTATAGTAGGTGAAACAACTGTATATGGTTATTACCGACAAGACGGATT
Organism: Sphingobacterium thalpophilum; assembly: GCA_943372195.1. Lineage (GTDB taxonomy): Bacteria > Bacteroidota > Bacteroidia > Sphingobacteriales > Sphingobacteriaceae > JAEYZM01. The sequence continues at coordinate 28,493 of CALRXS010000017.1, read as the reverse complement.
GAGATTTGATGAAGACATGAAAGTAATAGATGTGGTGAAAGATGTTGCAGATTATATCATCATGTCAGATGGGAAACAACTAAGTGCATCACAATTGTTGACGAAATTTTTATTTCCGCCGGCGAAGCAAAATGATAAAGTATCGAAGCTAAGTGGTGGAGAGAAAAAGAGATTACAGTTGATGAGAATTCTAATGTTGAATCCGAATTTCTTAATACTCGATGAGCCCACGAACGACTTAGACATCGATACCTTAAATATCTTAGAAGATTTTTTAATTACTTTCCCAGGATGTTTGGTACTAGTATCTCACGACAGATATTTAGTAGACAGCTTGACTGATCATCTATTTATTTTCGAAGGAAATGGAGAAGTGCAAACATATAATGGAAATTACACAGACTATCGTGTAGAGAAAGAAGAAGAGTTAGAATTACAAAAGCAATTAGCGAAACAGCAAAAAGTTGTAGATGCACAGAAAGTGCAAGCAGCAGCTGCTACTAAAAAGAAATTAAGTTTCAAAGAGCAAAAAGAGCTTGAAACTCTCGATCAGGAAATTGCTTCACTAGAAAATAGAAAAGCAGAAATTAATTCTGAATTAGCTAAGGAATCAGATGTCGAAAAGATAATTTCACTTTCAAATGAGTTGGAGGAAGTGGAGAAGAATTTGGGGGTTAAGGAGTTGAGATGGTTGGAACTATCTGAAAATTAATCTGTTACAAAACTTACAAAACTGGTGGCACGACTTAAGTCGTGCCACCAGTAATACCTATTTAAGCAGGTTTATTTATACAACCTAACTAAAAAAGCTTCGTTTGCCCTTCGCCGTCCATGTCGATATCATCTGGATTTGTAATGATGAATTCTATTTTATCTTTAGGTTTAGATTCAGTTTCTGCGTTAGCAGGTTTTTTAGCTTTGATATTTTCTAAAGCTTTTTGCACTGCTTCCATATCTTCTTCATCTACCTCATCGACATTTACAGTTTCAGAAATATCGACAACTTCTTTCACAGGGTATTTGCCCATTTTGTTACCGATTGCTTTCATGCCTTTTACTTCGATGAATGCAGCAACATTAAATTCTAAATCTGCTGGTTGAGTTTTTCCGTCTTTATTGAAAACAACTTTCACCATTGGTTCTATCATTGTACTTGCAAACCAACATTTCGATCCGGCTGCTTCAGAAATAAATGAGAACTTTTTATTGATAGTCGTATTCTCAATCAAGAAACGTTTTACATATGATGATTTGTTTAATGCATCATAGTGAATAGCATTTACTACTCGTTCTGAGTCAAATTTTTCTAGTACAAAATATTTGTCTTCGTAATGGTTTGTTAAATCGAAATTTGTTAATTCATAAGTACCATCCTTATAAATCACTAAGATTTTATCATCACCTTGGAAGCTACCTAAATATTTACCTCTACCATCTGTGTTCAATCTCTTAACTATTTCGTCGAACCAAATTGCTCTTCCACCTAAGGTTGAAACACCTTTACTTAATTGTTGAACTTTCTTAACAGGGAATTTCGTAACGATATTACCCATCGATGATCTACCTTTAATAGCAAGCTCTGCAAAATCTATATCAATAGTTAGCTTACGAAGCTTAGCCATCGGTTTTAATATTACTTGTACTACTTCTGATTCACCATTAGGGTTTGCAGTGAAATACAATACTGAACTTCCCTTAGTACCTTGTGTTAAATCATAATCTTTATCACGAGTTACACCACCAACAGAAAATCTTTTGACGAATGATTTTCCGGATGTACCATCTTTGTAAATCATGTGGTAAACCGAACGGTCGTCATTCTTTTTAAATACAGCAGCATGAATAATATCTTTACCTACGAAAGTTTTCTCAGCAACCTTAATTACTTTAAACTTACCATCGGCACAGAACACTATGATATCATCGATATCAGAACAGTCACAGATATACTCATCTTTCTTTAATCCGAGTCCGACGAAACCATCTGCCCTATTGATATACAGCTTTTGATTTGCCAATGCTACTTGTGAAGCTTGAACTTTATCAAAGGCTTTTATTTCAGTTTTACGTTCTCTGCCTTTTCCGTATTTTTCTTTTAAGCGATTGAAATAATCAATAGCATAATCAGTCAAATGTTTTAAGTTCGCCTTAACTTCTTTGATTTCTTTTTCAATACCTCTTAAAATATCATCGGCTTTGAATGCATCGAACTTAGAAATACGTTTAATTTTTATTTCAGTAAGAGCAATAATATCATCTTTAGTAACCTCTCTCAAAAGCCTTGATTTAAAAGGCTCTAAGCCCTTATCAATTGCTTCTAAAACAGCTTCAAAAGTTTCGCATTCTTCAATGTCGCGGTAAATTTTCTCTTCAATAAATATTTTCTCTAATGAACTAAAATGCCATTTCTCATTTAACTCATCGAGGCGAATTTGTAATTCTTGTTTTAATAATGACTTGGTATAATTAGTACTTTCAGTGAGTATATCATTTACACTCATGAAATACGGTTTGTCATTTTTAATGATACAAGTATTCGGTGAAATTGATACTTCACAATCAGTAAATGCATACAATGCATCAATCGTAACATCCGGAGAAATACCAGGAGCCAAATGAATAATAATCTCTACATTTTGTGCAGTATTATCTTCAATTTTCTTGATCTTGATTTTACCTTTTTCGTTCGCATTGATAATACTATCAATCAAACTACCGGTTGTAGTAGTGAATGGTACTTCAGTAATAGCTAAAGTCTTTTTATCTTTCTCAACAATTTTCGCTCTCACTCTTACCCTACCACCTCTTTGCCCCTCGTTATATGCAGAAAAATCAGCATAACCACCTGTATAAAAATCAGGCATTAAATTGGGGCGTACACCTTTCAATACTTCAATCGAAGCATCAATTAATTCAATAAAATTATGCGGTAAAATTTTTGTCGCTAATCCGACTGCTATACCATCTGCTCCCTGTGCTAATAACAATGGGAATTTAACAGGTAATGTAATTGGCTCTTTATTTCTACCATCGTATGATAATTGCCATACTGTAGTCTGCGGATTAAACACCACCTCTAGAGCAAACTTTGTTAACCTCGCTTCAATATAACGTGGTGCTGCAGCACTATCACCTGTTACTGGGTCTCCCCAGTTTCCTTGACAATCTATTAATAAATTCTTTTGTCCTATTTGTACCATTGCATCTCCAATAGATGCATCTCCATGCGGATGGTACTTCATAGTATTTCCTATCACGTTTGCAGCCTTATTGTAACGTCCATCATCCATCTCTTTCAATGAATGTAAAATTCTACGTTGCACAGGCTTTAAGCCGTCATAAATATTAGGAACCGCACGATCTAATATTACGTACGAAGCATAATCTAAAAACCAATTCTCGTATAAACCATTAATCGGTATTACATGTTGATGCAAGCCTTCCTCTTCATTGCGATTTAAATGATCGCGTTCATCTTGTGGTTTATATTCTATCTTCTCTTTCTTTGCCATTTCTTAATCTTTATTCTTCTACCTCTTCTAATGTTTCTTCTTCAGCAATAACGTCTTTCTCTACTCTTAAATTCTTCACAATAAATTCTTGACGTGCTGGTGAATTTTTACCCATAAAATAATCGAGCATCTGTAACATCTTACTTTCTTTCGAAATAAAAATCGGATCTAATCGAATTTCTTTACCAATAAAATTCCCAAACTCATCTGGTGAAATCTCTCCAAGCCCTTTAAATCTGGTTATTTCAGAACGTTGCCCTAATTTCGATAAAGCATTTCTTCTCTCCTCTTCTGAGTAACAATAAATCGTTTCTTTTTTATTTCTTACTCTAAATAATGGAGTTTGTAAAATATATAAATGTCCGGCTTTCACTACCTCTGGGAAAAACTGCAAGAAGAAAGTCATCATCAATAATCGAATGTGCATACCATCCACATCGGCATCGGTAGCTATTACAATATTATTATATCTTAATCCCTCAATTCCATCTTCAATATTTAAAGCATGTTGCAATAAATTGAATTCTTCATTTTCATACACCACTTTCTTTGTTAGTCCGAAGCAATTCAAAGGCTTACCCTTCAAAGAAAATACCGCTTGAGTATCTACATCTCTTGATTTAGTAATAGAACCACTTGCTGAATCACCCTCGGTGATAAACAATGTTGTATTAAATCTTTTCTCGTGTTTTTCATCATCTAGATGTACCTTACAATCTCTTAATTTTCTATTATGCAATGCTGCTTTCTTTGCACGCTCATTAGCTAATTTCTTGATGCCTGCAATGTCTTTACGCTCGCGCTCTGACTGAAGAATTCTCTTCAACATAGCATCGGCAGCTTCCGGATTTTTATGTAGGTAGTTGTCTAATTCTTTCTTTACAAAATCATTGATCCAGTTACGAATCGTCGGACCTTCAGGTGCTGCATTAATCGAACCTAATTTTGTTTTCGTTTGTGATTCAAAAACCGGTTCTTGAATTCTTATACTTATTGCTGCGACGATAGATGCACGAATATCAGAAGCATCAAATTCTTTTTTGAAAAATTCTCGAACAGTTTTTACTACTGCCTCTCTAAATGCTGCTTGATGCGTACCACCTTGTGTAGTGTTTTGTCCGTTGACAAATGAATAATACTCTTCACCATATTGATTATTATGCGTCATCGCAATTTCAATATCTTCTCCCTTTAGGTGGATGATAGGATATCGAATCGTATCATCGGTCTTACGATCTAGCAAGTCGTAGAGTCCGCGTTGCGATGCAAACTTTTCACCATTCAATACTAATGTTAATCCTGCGTTCAGATAAACATAATTCCAAATCATGTTAATGATAAACTCTTGAACGTAGCGATAATTTCTAAAGATGGTATCATCCGGATTAAAAGTTATAGCCGTACCGTTACGTTGTGTAGTAGCTTCTTCTTTATGATCCTTTAATAAATTTCCTTTTTCAAATTCAGCAGTTTTGGTCTTACCATCTCGGTACGATTGTACTTTGAAATAATTCGACAATGCATTTACTGCTTTAGTACCCACACCATTTAATCCGACAGATTTTTGAAATGCTTTCGAATCATATTTACCACCTGTATTAATTTTTGAAACGCAATCAATAACTTTACCCAATGGAATACCACGACCGTAATCTCTAACAATTACTTTATGGTCTGAAATAGTTAGCTCTACTGTTTTACCAGCTCCCATCACAAATTCATCGATAGAGTTATCGACAATCTCTTTCAATAAAATATATATACCATCGTCATGCGATGATCCATCACCTAGCTTACCGATATACATACCGGGTCTTAATCGAATATGCTCTTTCCAGTCTAGGGATTTTATGTCGTCTTCGTTGTAGTTTAAGTCAGCCATTTTGAATTGTGTACTTTGTATTATGTATTATGTATAGCGTACTGAGTATTGGGTACTGAGATGTGATAACTTTAAAAGTTTGCACATCGGAATACGGAATACTGTATACGTATTCGCAAAGCTAAAAATAATAGCATTTTTAGCCTCATAAAGATTTCCACAGCGGCTAATAAATTAGTTTACAGTTGTTTGAGTAAGCGAAATGTGTTATTTTTCTAATAATTCACGTACAACAACGCTAGCGCAGGTAATACCAAATGCTGCAGGCATATAAGAAATGGTACCAATTACTGATTTCTTCGGATAAGCTTTTTCTGATTCGAAAATGCGACTTTGATCAGCAGCTTCTGGAGAGAATACCACTTTGAAACCTTTGTTAACCCCATATTTTCTAAGGCGTTTACGCACGTATTTTGCTAAGTTACATTGATAGGTTTCTGAAATATCTATCACTTCAACTTTAGTAGGGTCAAATTTACCACCTGCACCCATAGAACTTACTAATGGAATATTTCTATCTAAGCAAGCCTTTATGAAAAACACTTTAGGTGAGAGGGTATCAATACAATCTACTGCATAATCAAACTTACCAGTGTCTAGTATTTCATTGGTTCGTTCGTCACGAATAAATTCTGAGATTATTGTTAATTCAATATCCGGATTAATATCTTTAATTCTTTGGGCCATTACCTCCGATTTTAATTGACCATCAGTAGAAATTAGAGCAGGCACTTGTCGATTTCTATTAGTAGCTTCTACTACATCGGCATCAACAATAGTCATTTTGCCAACACCTGAACGAGCAATCATCTCAGCACATATACCACCTACCCCGCCTAGTCCGACCACTAGCACATTTGCCTTTAATAAGTTTTGTATTTTCTCTTCACCAAGCAAGACTTCTGTTCTTGCCATCCAATGAGGTAGTGCCATAAATTTTTAGATATTTATGCGAAATAAAGAATAATAAATTGAATAAGAAAGTATGAATTAAAGTACGTAAGATTTAATGGTATGTAATACATCATCCATTTGAACAGGTTTATTGAAATATTCGTTCATACCTGCAGAAACAACTTTCAATTTAGCCTCCAAAGTCATATCACCTGTTAGGGCGAAAATAGGTACGTTCTCATAATTCTTCATGGTACGAATAATTTTCGTTGCTTCTATACCATCCATATTAGGCATGTGAATATCCATTAAGATAAAATCATATTTCTGAAAAGAATGTCGAATTAAATCTAGTGCTTGTAAGCCATCATATGCCATATCGGTAACAAAACCAGCAATAACAAATGCTCTTTGTGTAGTGAATTGTATTACCTTATCGTCATCGACACATAATACTCTTAGAGGCTTATTCTGATTAAATTTAATAAAAAACTCTTTTAATTCTTGATCCATTTTCTTCCTAAAATATTCTTAATACGATACTAAATATATGTAATTATTAGTCATTATTTACTATGGAGATATCGCAATAATAAAAATTAATTATTTCTAGGTATTTCTTTCCTAGACTCGCCATTCTTATTGCACCCTCTTGACACATACCAACACCGTGTCCGAAGCCTTTACCTCTCAAAATTATTTTGTCATCACTTTCTTCCACACTAAAATAAGTAGAGCGAAGATTGAAATTCTCTCTTAAATCTTTAGTGCTTACGGCACAAGAGGGTAAAAAGTTCAATCTATTTTCAGAAACAAATGCAAAAGGTACTTGAGTTTCTTTAGACTTTATGTTTAAATAGCTGACCCACTTTTGTTTATCAATCTCTTTTGTCCAGTTTGATTGCTTCTCAGTAATACAAAATGTATCTATTACCGATTTCAAATATGACCTAGGCTTCGACCAAACATCTTCGGAGTTTACGGTAAGTCCGCCACAATTCGCATGAAACACCGCCTCTATTAAATTTGAATCTTTATCTATAATAACTTCATAATTAGTAGAATCAACGGCTGCTGAAATTTCTTTATTGAATCTGTTTTTACCGTGATAAACTTGACAATGTACCATATCACATAGTTGAGCACCATCAACTTTATGTCTATCTAAATGTTTCAATGCATAGGTTCTAGAAATTACAGCTTGCACTTTTAGTAACTCTGCATTTTTTACATTACCTATTTCAGATTCAATAACACCTTTGATGTATTTATTTAATTCCACTTCATTCACCAATTGTAATCTAGCTGCGAGTGTTCTTATATACAACTGATCTTGATAGAAAAATATTTTTTGTTTGGGTGTAAATATCTGCACTTTTATATGTGCATCAGCATCATCCGTATTAATAAAAATTTGTTTATAGGTACCAATTAATTTGGCGTTTTTGAAAAGTGAAATTTTATTACTTATTGAATAAATTAAAATAATATCGTTGGATGTTACTCTTAATACATCTTCATCATCTAAGTTAATAGTGTACTGTCCTTGAGGGAATTCTAATTGTATTTTCTTAGCCTTATAATTTGATAATACATCAACAAATACATCTTTAGCATTCAATGTTGTGAGAACAAAGCATAAAACAATTGATAATAATAATCTCATTAAATATTTTTTAAATAATTTACGATGGATGATGCTGCTCTTATAGAAGCACCAGGTTCTCCAACTTTTTCAAACAACTCATTATAATCGCTCATCATTTGTTCATGAGATTTTTGACCTTTTGTCAAACGATTTAATTCATTTTCTATTTTATCAGCTATACAATCTTCTTGAATAAGTTCTGTTACAATCTTTCTATCTACAATTAGATTTACTAATGAGATGAATTTTATTTTCACCACCATCCGTGCAATAGAAACAGAAATTGAATTTGCTTTATAACAAACTACTTGAGGTACTTTAAATAAAGCGGTTTCTAGGGTTGCAGTACCAGAGGTAACAATTGCTAAATCTGCATTATTTAGAATATCATAAGTTTGATTATAAATCAACTTGAAATTTTCAGGCAAATTAAATTGATGATAGTATTCAATAGGTAAATTACCAGCTGCTGCTACAAGAACCTGATAATTATCAAATCTTTTGGCTGCTAAAATCATTTCCGGAAAAATCTTTTGCAACTCCATTTTTCTACTTCCTGGTAAAATTGCAAGAATAGGTCTGGTGTCTAAATTAAATTTCTCTTTAAAATCTTTATCGTATGAATAATTGGCAATAGCGTCTTTCAAAGGGTTGCCAATGTATTCAACTTCGTAATCATACTGCTTATAGAAATCTTTTTCGAAAGGCAATATTGAATACACTTTATCTACAAACTTTTTAATCTTGTGTACTCTCTTTGTATTCCATGCCCAAATTTTCGGTGAGATATAGTACAATACTTTGAAAGAATTCAATTTAGCAAACTCAGCTATTCGTAGATTAAATCCGGGGAAGTCGATTAATATTACCACATCTGGATTTACCTTTAATAAATCTTGTTTGCAGTAGTTCATGTTTTTTTTGATGGTGTTTAAATTCATCAACACTTCAACAAAACCCATGAACGACATTTCAGAAATATGTTTTCTTAATGAGGTATTTTTTACTGCCGCCATTTTATCGCCACCAAATACAAAAAACTCTGCATTAGGGTCGTGTTCTAAAATAGCATTCATAAGATTTGCACCGTGTAAATCGCCCGATGCTTCACCTGCAATTAAGTAATACTTCATTATTTAATAATGGTAAATGCGAAAATCATCGCGTAAATAAAAGTGCTTAATAATATACCGCGCGCAAGCTGATCGTATTCTTTTTTAATAGCGAATCTAAATATCAATACATTCAATGCAATGCATACGATGTAGAAAAAATTCGGGCGCATTACTTTTTCCAATTGTTGTTGAATCATATCACCAAAAACATATGCAAGTAGTGGTAATGCTAATCCGTATAAAACACCTAAATAAAATTTATCTTTTATCTTCATATACTAAAATCCCAAGCGTTTAAAACTGAAATTGCATGGTGTGCAGTAAAGTCGAATTGCACTGGCACTACTGAAACGAATTTGTTTTTCAATGCCCACTCATCAGTATCTTCACCATGATCACTTACTACAAATTCACCTGTTAACCAATAGTATTTTCTTTTATGTGGATCTAAGCGCTCATCAAATTTCTCTTCCCATTTAGCAACTGCTTGTCTACATATACGAATACCTTTTATTTCATCAGCTGAAATAACATAAGGGAAGTTCACATTTAACAATGTCCCCTTTGGCAATCCGTTTTTCAAAACTTGTTTTGCTATTGTAAGTACATGTTGATGTAATGGACTAAAGTCGGCACTAGAAGAGTAATCACTAAAAGAAAATCCGATCGAAGGAATACCTTCTATAGCACCTTCCATAGCTGCAGACATAGTACCAGAATATATCACATTGATTGAAGAGTTTGAGCCGTGATTAATGCCCGATACCAATAAATCTGGTTTCTTATGCAATACTCTATTCACCGCTAATTTCACACAGTCAACAGGTGTACCAGAGCAATGGTATGATTTGATGCCTTCATATAAATCTACTTCTTCTAATCTGAGTGGTTTTGCAATGGTTATTGCATGGCCCATGGCCGACTGCGGACTATCAGGTGCAACTACCACTACATCGCCGAGTTCTTTCATTAGATAGGCAAGGGTTTGAATACCCTTAGCAGTAATACCGTCGTCGTTGATAACGAGTATGGTTGGTCTTTCGTTCTTCATTGCTACAAATGTAACAATAAATCATAATTAGATTATTACCTGCAGCTGTAAGGGAGGATTACATCCTCCCGTTCCAATATAAGATATACTGAAGTCTTGCAGTATATGATCGTCTGATCGGGCGTATGATTATCCGCTCCCACCAATCGGGGCAAGTATATCTGCGGAGGGAGGATGGAATCCTCCCATACGGGTGCAGGGAATTAGCGGTTATGCTAAATTCTATTAGATAATATCTCATCCACCACAGCCGGGTCTAGCTGCGTAGAAGTATCTCCCAAATTAGAAGTATCACCTTCGGCAATTTTTCTTAAGATTCTTCTCATGATTTTACCTGATCTAGTTTTGGGTAAGCCTTTTACAAATTGAATCTTATCAGGCTTTGCAATGGCACCTATAATTCTTACCACTGTCATCCCTATATCTTTTCTACGTAAGTCTTCTTCGTGTGTATCTTCTTCGCAAATAACAAATGCATAAATTCCTTGTCCTTTGATATCATGTGGGTAACCCACTACCGCCGATTCAACAACTCCTGTATGTGCATTGATTGCATTCTCTACCTCTGCCGTTCCTATTCTATGTCCAGAAACATTTATCACATCATCTACCCTTCCTGTAATTCTATACATACCTCCTTCATCGCGTGAACACCCATCGCCAGTGAAATATAGATTTTCATAAGCAGCAAAATAATTGGTTCTGCAACGTTCATGATCACCATATGTAGTACGAATCATACCTGGCCATGGGAACTTAATACATAAATTTCCATTCACTCCATTTCCTTCTATCTCTTTACCATTTTCGTCGACTAAAATCGGCTGAATACCTGGCAATGGGTAAGTAGCATGTGCAGGCTTAAGCTTAGTGACATTTGCTATTGGAGAGATCATGATACCACCTGTTTCGGTTTGCCACCAGGTGTCGACGATCGGACATCTTTTCTTACCAATATTATCATTAAACCAATGCCAAGCTTCTTCGTTGATTGGTTCACCAACAGAACCTAAAATTCTTAATGATGATAAATCTTTATTGTTTACATATTCTAATCCTGATTGCATCAATGATCGAATAGCAGTCGGAGCAGTATATAAAATATTTACTTTAAACTTATCTACAATTTCCCAAAGACGACCAGCATCAGGCCAAGTTGGAACACCTTCAAACATAAGGGTGGTGGCGCCTTGAGAGAGCGGACCATAAACTATGTATGAATGTCCGGTAATCCAGCCAATATCTGCTGTACAGAAATACACTTCTCTGTTTTGATATTGAAAAACATTGCTAAAAGTATAACCGGTATAAACCATATAGCCAGCACATGTATGAACAACTCCTTTCGGTTTACCAGTAGAACCAGAAGTATATAAAATAAATAATTCATCTTCTGCATCCATCACTTCTGCTTCGCAATCATATTCATGTAGAGTTTCAATTTTTTTCATCTCATCTTCCCACCATACATCTCTACCTTTAATCATAGAAACAGGCATTCTATTTCTTGTCAGTACAATTACTTTTTTCACAGAATCACATTGCATCAAAGCATCATCAATAACTGACTTTAATGGTATTTCTTTATTACCTCTATAAGCACCATCCGCAGTAATCACATGAGAACATTTAGCATCTTTTATTCTATCTGCAATTGATTGTGCAGAGAAACCACCAAATACTACTGAATGTATTGCACCTAATCTTGCGCAAGCTAATACAGCAATAGCTAGTTCAGGAACCATTGGCATGTATATACAAATTCGATCACCTTTTTTAACACCATTATGTTTTAAAACATTCGCAAACATTGATACTTGATGGTGCAATTGTTTATAGGTTAAAACTCTATGATGCTCATTCGGATCGTTAGGTTCCCAAATGATTGCAGGTTGATCAGCTCTATCAGCTAAATGTCTATCTAAACAATTTTCGGTGATGTTTAATTTTGCTCCCTCGAACCATTTAATATTCGGATCTTTAAAATTCCAATCGAGCACTTTATCCCATTTCTTTTTCCATTGAAATTCAGAAGCAATCTCTGCCCAGAACTCCTCAGGCTTATATACCGATTGCTTATATTTTTCTTGATATTCTTCGAATGATTTAATTTGAAAATTCATGTTTAATATTGCTTAAAACCATAAATATACATGTTATTGGAATAGATATCGGGTTGGACTATGGGGGGAACGCTATTTTTAGCACTCTTCGATAATCTCAGAATTGTTAATAATTCAATAATTAACAGCTAATTAATGAATTAAGAGCTAAAAAATGTGTATTTTAGGGCCAGAAAGAACATTCTACAAAGAATTCTTAAACATTTTTAAAAATTTATTTGTGATAACGGTAAATATTCAGATATTTGCAAACTCTAAAATAATTTAATAGAACACAATAATATAATTATATAGTCATGTCAAAGATTTGTGATTTAACAGGAAAAAGTGCTATGAATGGTTATAACGTTTCAAATTCGAACCGTAAAACCAAAAGAAAATTTTATCCTAACTTAAAAACTAAGAAGTTTTATATCCCTGAAGAAGATTCTTGGATCACTTTAAAAGTTTCTACATCAGCATTGAAAACGATTGATAAAAATGGAATCACTGCCGTAATTAACAAATTCGTTAAATTCGGTAAGATCTAATAATTAAGATATAAGGAAATGGCAAAGAAAGGCAATAGAGTACAGGTCATCTTAGAATGTACTGAACATAAAGATAGCGGTGTTGCGGGTATGTCTCGTTACATCACGACTAAGAACAAGAAAAACACTACTGAGCGTTTAGAAATGAAGAAGTACAACCCAGTATTGAAGAAAGTAACTGTTCATAAAGAAATTAAGTAATCCATAAATTCTAAAAGAAAATGGCAAAGAAAGTAGTTGCAACCCTAAAGACAGGTTCAGGTAAAGAATATTCGAAAGTAATCACTATGGTTAAATCACCTAAAGGTGCTTACTCGTTTAAAGAACAAGTTGTTCATAACGACCACGTAAAAGACATATTAAAAGGTAATAAATAATCATTACCGATTGACATATTAAAGCTTCTTTCTTCAGAAAGGAGCTTTTTTTATTCATAAGCAAATGGGATTATTTGATTTTTTTTCTTCCAAAAAGAAGGAAACACTCGACAAAAGTTTAGAAAAAACTAAAGATAGCTTCTTCTCAAAAGTAGCTCGCTCAATCGTGGGCAAATCTGAAGTCGATGCAGAAGTGTTAGATAACTTAGAGGAAATTTTAGTATCTGCAGATGTTGGTGTAGAAACCACTCTGAAAATTATCGATAGAATTGAAAAAAGAGTATCAAAAGATAAATACGTAAGCACATCAGAGCTTAATGGTATTTTAAAAGAAGAAATAGCTGCTTTACTAGCTGAAAATTCAACTAAAGATTTCGATAAATTTGAAATTGATGCCGACAAAAAACCTTATGTAATAATGGTGGTAGGTGTGAATGGTGTAGGCAAAACAACAACGATTGGTAAGTTGGCGAATCAGTTTAATAAAGCCGGACTTAAAGTTGTATTAGGAGCGGCGGATACTTTTAGAGCTGCTGCGGTTGAACAATTACATATTTGGGCTGATAGAACTGGTGTAAGAATTGTATCTCAGAAAATGGGTGCAGACCCTGCTTCTGTTGCATTCGATACCTTGAAATCAGCTGTCGCTAATAACGAAGATATTTGCATCATTGATACAGCAGGTAGATTGCATAATAAAATCGGATTGATGAATGAGTTGAGTAAAATTAAAAATGTAATGCAGAAGGTAGTGCCAAATGCACCACATGAAATTTTATTGGTGCTTGACGCTTCGACCGGACAAAATGCAATCGAGCAAACAAAACAATTTACAGCTGCAACAGAAGTAAATGCATTAGCTTTAACTAAGCTTGATGGTACTGCTAAAGGTGGGGTTGTAATAGGCATATCAGATCAATTCAAAGTACCTGTAAAATATATAGGTGTAGGCGAAGGCATCGACGATATACAATTATTCAACAAGCAAGAATTTGTTGATTCATTATTTGGTAATTAATCTATGAAAACGAAAGGCAATAAAAATAAAATCAACATCGTAACATTAGGTTGCTCAAAAAATATAGTTGACTCTGAGGTATTACTCGGACAATTAAAAGGTAATAAATTCGATGTAAGTCATGAATCTGATCAATTAGATTTTGGTACAGTTATTATAAATACTTGTGGTTTTATTGATAATGCCAAGCAAGAATCAATCGACACCATTTTGAAATATGTTGAGCTTAAAGAAAAAGGTGATATCGAAAAAGTATATGTAACAGGTTGTTTATCGGCTCGCTACAAAGATGATTTAGAAAAAGAAATTCCGAATGTTGATGCCTATTTCGGCACCAACGAATTAGCTCGTTTATTAAAAACAGTAGGTGCAGATTATAAGCGCGAATTAATTGGTGAGCGATTAATTACTACTCCTTCACACTTTGCATATTTTAAAATTTCTGAAGGATGTAATCGCCCATGTTCTTTCTGCGCTATACCTTTAATGCGCGGAGGCCACGTATCTAAATCGATAGAAGATTTAGTAACAGAAGCAAAGAACTTAGCAAAAAATGGAACGAAAGAGTTGATATTAATTGCTCAAGATTTAACTTACTACGGACTTGATATTTACAATGAGCGAAAGCTTGCAGATTTATTAAGAAATATTTCAGATGTAGAAGGCATAGACTGGATACGTTTGCAGTATGCCTACCCTTCTCAATTCCCGATGGATGTTCTCGACGTGATGAACGAAAGAGAAAACATTTGTAAATACCTCGATATGCCATTGCAACATATTACTGATAATATGTTAAAGTCGATGCGTAGAGGAATTAGCAAAAGAAGAACAATTGAATTAGTAAACGACATTAGAAATAAAGTACCAAACATTGCATTAAGAACTACTTTAATTGCAGGTTACCCAGGTGAAACTGATCAAGATCATGAAGAAGTATTGAAGTTTGTTGAAGAAATGAAATTCGAACGCTTAGGAGTGTTCACTTATTCACATGAAGAAAGTACACATGCTTACACTTTAGAAGATAACGTACCACAAGAGGTAAAACAAGAACGTGCCGATGAAATCATGGCATTACAACAAGATATCTCTTACGAATTAAATCAAAAGCGTATAGGTGAAACCCACAAAGTATTGATCGATAGAATCGAAAAAGATCATTTCATTGGTAGAACACAATTCGATTCACCAGAAGTAGATAACGAAGTATTGATTGATGCAAAAGACGAATATTTACGTATTGGTGATTTTGTAAATGTTAATATTACGGATGCTACCGAGTTTGACCTTTATGGTAAAATTAATAAAGCATAATTAAGAACTCTTTGCTTATCTTGTTGTTTGATTTTATATACTCATTCAATGAACTCAACCTATTCTGTACCATATAGTGAAAATTATTTCTCGAAAATATTTCTCGACTATGTAGGTAATCATAAGAACTTAGAGACTTTTATACAATACGAGCCATCATTGAGTTCTATTGCAAGTGCTATTGAAAATAAATCGAAAGAAAAAATAAATCGTGATGTACTAGTTAAAGTATTACGTAAACAATACGAAAACATTAATGCTTCAGAAGCTACAAAGCAAAATATAGAAGCATTATTAAATGAGAATACGTTTACGATCACAACCGGACATCAATTAGGGATTTTCACTGCAGAGTGGTATTTCATTTACAAAATCATCTCCTGTATTAAGCTTGCGGATGATGCAAAATTGCAACATCCGAATAAACATTTTGTACCCATATTCTGGATGGCAAGCGAGGATCATGATTTTGCGGAGATCAATCATATACAATTAGCATCACATACATTTCAATGGAATAAAAATACGAGCGGAGCATGTGGTGATGTTAAAACTGACGGACTTAAAGAAATTATAGAATCATTAAGTACCTTTTTAGCAGATAGAAAATTTGCATCAGAACTTATTGAAAAATTCAAGAAAGCCTATTCAGAAAATACATTGGCTGAAGCAACGAGAGTGTTAGTGAATGATTTATTTCAATCATATGGATTGGTAATAATTGATGCGGATGATGCAGATTTAAAAGCACAATTTAAAAGTGTGATGATAGATGATGTAATCAATCATAATGCATTTGAAAAAGTGAATGAGAGTACGAAAGCATTAGAAACATTGGGTTACAGCACGCAGGTAAATCCGCGTGAAATAAATTTCTTTTACCTAGAAGAAAACTACAGAGAGCGAATTGTTAAGAAAGGCAATGGTTACGAAACCACAGATTCAAAATATCAATTCACAAAAGAAGAATTATTAAACATCATCGAAACTCATCCTGAAAAGATGAGTCCGAACGTAATTCTTCGCCCCCTCTACCAAGAAACAATTCTCCCCAACCTCGCATACATTGGAGGCCCCGGTGAGATCGCTTATTGGCTACAATTCAAATCAATGTTTGAATATTATCAAGTGAACTTACCTATCTTAACTTGGCGTAATTCATTCTTGATTGTAAAAGAAATAGATCTTGGTAAATGGCAAAAGCAAGAATTTACAGCTGAAGAATTATTTAATGATATAAATGATTTAGCAAAAAAATATGTAGAGCGTCATTCAGATAAAAAACTGAATTTAGATACAGAGCGAAAAGAGCTAGAGCAATATTTTGATAAGATTAAAGATCAATTAGCAAATATCAACGATCAACTCCCCAATTCTTTAACAGGTATAGAAGTAAGATTATCTCATATGTTAGATAATTTAGAGAAGAAGATGTTGAAGCATGAAAAAAGAAAGCATTCAGATGGCCTAGAAGCGATCATAAACATCAAATCAAAATACTTTCCCAATAACAAATTACAAGAGCGTAAAGAGAACTTTAGCCTGCACTACGCGGAACTAGGTGCAAGATTGTTTGAAGCAATTTATAATAACACGAATTTGTTTGAAAGTAACTTTAAGGTATTGGTGACTGGCAACTAGTAACTGGTGACTAGTCTAGTCACTAGTTACAAATAACTTTCACAAAAAAAGCCCCGACAATGTCGGGGCTTTTTT
Organism: Sphingobacterium thalpophilum; assembly: GCA_943372195.1. Taxonomy (GTDB): domain Bacteria; phylum Bacteroidota; class Bacteroidia; order Sphingobacteriales; family Sphingobacteriaceae; genus JAEYZM01. Next base: position 11,310 of record CALRXS010000017.1, on the reverse strand, counting down.
TTATGTGATGTTAGTTTAAATTACTTAACAATCATTTTGTTAGTTACATCAAAACCACCAGCATTTACAGTAAACATGTAGATACCTGAAGATAAACCTTCAGCATTGATGTTTAATGTATGCTTACCAGCTGATAAGCTAGAAACTTCTGAAGAAATAACTTGACCTAATAAATTAGATACAGTTACTTTCACATCAGATGATTTATTTAATGATAAATCAAATGAAGTGTTTCCTGAGAATGGGTTAGGATAGTTACCAGTTACTTCGAATAAATCATTCTTAGCATTGTTGATACCTGAAGCGAATGAGTAAACAACACCATCTAAGTAAGTGAAGTTAACTTGAACGTTTTCATCACCAGTGAATGAAACGATAGTCGAGTGAATTTTGTATCCATTACCTGAAGTTGTTGCAGTAGTTGCAACAGCAGGTAAGTAAACAATTGATTCAACAGATGAACCTTCAGTTACGTTAATTTTCTCACCGAAAGTTTTAGCATCAACATCATATCCTTTTAAGTATAAGTCAGGGAAACCATTGTCACCTGCAGATGCTTGATTCTCTAATTTAGTATCAACCCAAGTATAGAATATTTTCGAACCATCAGCTGATCTAGAGATAGATGGAGCGTTATCTTGAGTTAAAGTTGTTCCAGCAGGAGTACCACGGAAAGCTTGTACAGTATCTACTAAGTTACCTACCCAAGTAGAACCATCCATAGTAATATCAAATATTGGTAAAGTGATACCAGTACCGATAGAATATGGAGTAGAAGCAGCAGGACCAGTTACAAACATAAAGTGTGGAGCACCGTTTTTGTCAACTGTTAAAGCAGCATCAAATGCAGAAGTAGGAGTTATAGTACCGAATTCTGCAGTTACACCAGCTAAATTCTTTAATCTTACTGCTTGAGCAGCACCCCAAGTTGCACCACCGTCAGTAGATTTCCAGAAAATAGGATATGTAGCTGTATCAGGAGTAGCACCAGCGATTTCACCGTTTACTGCAACCCAACCAGTATTACCATCTGGAGAGAAAGCAATCCATACATCATAGTAGTGAATTGAACCATCAACTGATGAGTCAAATAATGAAGTAACTTTAGCAAATGGAGAATTAACTGTCCAAACTACTGAGTCACCAGCAACACTGTAAACACCTTTGTATAAAGAGATTTTACCGTCAACAGTAGTATCATCTACCGACCAGTATTCTCCCGGTACTCTTTCAGTGAGAGATTGAGGAATGAAAGCATTACCAGCATTGAAAGGTCTTGCATTTTGAGATGTACCATCTAATTTGCTTGAACCTACTGTTAATGTACCCCATCCGTTGTTCTCTCCTGTTGCGTGAGCAGCATTAGCGATAACTCTTGCATTTCCAACTGTAGTGTTACCAGCTGGGTTATATAAATAACCTTGTGGGTAACGTGTACCAGGGAAAGTTGTTACTAAACCAGCTTGAATAACCGGACCTGTATTTGTAGTCCAAGTAGCACCACCATCTGTTGAATGATCGAACACAGTCATGTTACCAGATAAACCAGTAATTGCAGCGTCACCACGATGTATAAATAATACAGCGTTTAAACCTTGACTTGCAGAAACTCTTCTTCTGTTGTGACCAATAGAACCAAACGCATTACCAGCTGAACCTAAAGTAATAGGTGTAATATTTAATGCCGAAGTATTCGATTTGCTTATTGGGCTTCTCTTTACAATACTTTGGTTCGACATTTTTTGCCCGTCTTGAAGAGTCGTGCTTACACGAGCAGCCTCCTGAGCGCTAGCTTGTAAAATCATAGCTGATCCCAAGCCTACTAAAAGTAATTTTTTCATCATAGTTTTAAATTTGTTTGTTTTTACAATTATCTATAAAATCAAATTTAATTAATTTGTTCAAACAAATGCAAATATTTACCAACATTTTATCGGTTTTTTTTGTGCAAATCATACTTTTGAACAATAAATCAATTGATTATGCATGTAAATAGGCTCAATTATAATGCCAAAGAACTAGAAAATTTTTCTAAAAAAGTGTTTTTAAATATGGGGCATTCAGAAAAAAACGCTGATTTGGCTGCTAAAGTGCTCATTACTGCCGACCTAAGAGGTATAGATTCCCATGGAATTGCTCGTCTATCAGGATATTACAGACTTTGGAAGAAAAATAGAATCAATTCTCAGGCAATTCCTTCCATTATTCATGAATCTTTTTCTACTGCTACTGTTGATGGTGATGCAGGCTTAGGCTTAATCGTCGCACCATTCGCTATGCAAGTAGCCATTGATAAAGCTAATCAATGTGGCTCTGGCTGGGTAAGTGTAAAAAATTCTAACCATTTCGGCATTGCTGCATACCACGCCATGATGGCTCTCGAGCACGATATGATTGGCATCGCAATGACCAATGCAAGTCCGCTCGTCGCCCCCACCAACTCCAACGAACGCATGCTCGGTACTAATCCTATGTGCTATGTGTTTCCTGCAAAAAATTTTCCGCCTATTGTTATTGACATGGCTACTTCAACAGCTGCTAATGGCAAACTAGAAATCGCTCAAAGAACTAATAAAAATGTTCCCTTCGGATGGTTACAAAATTCTAAAGGCGAAGCATCGAATGATGCAAATGAATTGAAAAAAGGCGGTTCGCTTTTACCACTTGGTAGTACCAAAGAAAATGGAAGTCATAAAGGCTTCGGATTATCAGCAGCAGTTGATATTTTTTCGGCTGTATTGTCGGGTGCAAACTTCGGACCTTGGGTGCCGCCGTTCGTAGCATTTCTAGAGCCTGACCCTAATCCGGTAGGCGAAGGCATCGGACATTTTTTCGGTGCAATGCGTATAGACGGATTTAGAAAAAAAGAAGATTATTTTAATTCAATAGATACTTGGATTAACAGATTTAAAAACGCAAAACGTATTAATGAAAATCAACCTGTAATTATACCAGGTGAACCAGAATTTGAAGCAGTAAAAATCAGATCAGTTGAAGGTATAACACTAAATGAAAATGTGGTGAAAGATTTGAATGAATTAGCACTAGAAACAGGTATTACTGAAATGTAAGATGTAGAATGTAAGATGTAAGATTAATTACATTTTACATTCTACATTCTACATTCTACATCCTACATTCTTAATTAATTCCTTTAAACAGTCTGTTCCATCTTATCTTATTCAAGAAAGATTCATTCGCATCCCACGACATCCATATAAATAAGGCTTTGCCAACGATTCTGTTTTCTGGTACAAAGCCCCAGAAACGTGAGTCTAATGAATTATGACGGTTATCTCCCATCATGAAATAATAATCCATTTTAAATGTATATGAATCTGCTTTATTTCCATTGATGTAAATACCATCATCTTTAATCTCTAATGTATTTTCTTCATAAACTTCTATTGCTCTACGGTATATAGCAATATTGTTCATGTTCAAATCTATTTTCATGTCTTTGGCTGGTATCACGAGCGGACCGAAATTATCTTCATTCCATCCGAATTTTGCATCATGCGGAAAAACATAATCTACAAATTGTCCGCGCATTCTATACGCCTCTTCTACACTTCTAACATTTGAAAATTTAGACAACTCTTCTTTCTGCGATTTTGTTAAAGTAAAAATATATGAACCTTGTTCAGCTAATTGTCCGTATTCATATATCTTATAATTCGCTAATGATTTCTTGTTAAATCCAGAGCCATCAGTTCTCACTAAATAACTTCCTTGTGCATCTACCGGAAACGATTCTGCTACACCATTAATATGAACTTTAGTATCAATAATTTGTAAAGTATCACCTGCAATACCTACACATCTTTTAATATAATTTTCTTGCTTATCTATAGGCCTAAAATCTTCCATAGGGTAGTTGAATACTACTACATCATTACGTTCAACTTTACCTAATCCAGGTAATCTGTAATACGGGAACTTAATCCATTCTAAGTATGATTTAGTGCCAATGATTGGCATGGTATGATGTGCAAATGGAAACGATAAAGGAGTCACCGGTGTTCTTGCACCATAGTTCACTTTACTAACGAATAAAAAATCACCAACTAATAATGATCTCTCCATTGAAGGAGTAGGTATTGTGAAAGCTTCAATGAATAAGCCACGTATAATCGTTGCTGCAATAACTGCAAACACTAATGCATCAACCCATTCTCTTGTTGCAGATTTTTTCTTTTTTGCAGCTTTATTTTTTTGCCAAAATTTCCAGTTCATATTATTTATTTTACGAACGACAATAAATCGTTCATGTTGTAAATTCCTTTTTTACCATTTATCCATTCAGCTGCATTTACCGCACCTGCAGCAAAGCCTACTCTATTATGTGCAGTATGTGTAATTTCAATCGTATCAACTTCTGAATCATAAAATACTGTATGAGTACCAGGTACTGCATCTTTTCGAATAGAACGAATTAATAGTTCCGAACTTACATCATTCAAATTAATTTCTGCATGAGATTCTGTAACTATCTTGTTAACCCAGTTTTTTTTCTGCGGATGATTCTTCATAATGTGTTCAGCAGTGGTTATAGCTGTACCACTCGGTGCATCTAATTTTTGTGTATGATGTATTTCATCTAAGCTTACTGCATAGTTGAAATCTTTCATGATGCCCGCAACTATTTCATTGATCTTAAAAAATAAATTAACACCAATACTGAAATTTGTTGCGTAAAAGAATGCAGTGTTCTTTTCTTTAATATAATTCGATACCTCTTCAAAATGTTCGTACCATGCAGTAGTACCAACTACTACTGGTATGCCAGCATCTGCACATTTCTTCACATTATCTAATACAGAGTGTGGCGTAGAAAATTCAATCGCAACATCCGCCTTAGATAAATTTTCAGTGTTAAAATCTTCTAAGTTATCTACTGTAATTTTTAAAACAATTTCATGTCCTTTGGCTAAAGCAATCTTCTCAATTTCTTTACCCATTTTTCCGTAACCGATAATTGCTATTTTCATCTATTTAAATCGTAAGGTTAAACTTAATCCGTTGACTGTCGACCACGAACCTGTTTGAAAATTATTTATTTGTGGCACAACCATTGGCTGTACTCTCAATGTTAGATCATCACTAATGTCAAAATTATAGAACTGTGCATATACATATGCATCAATAATATTTGCTGCATATACCAAAACTAATCCGATCGCTGAAAAATCTCTATTTCTTCTATAATAATCTTTTAAAGTAATTAGATTTTGAACCGTGTATAATCCAGAAAATTCTGAATTGGTAGATGAAGAAGTATCTGAATCTAATTTATAAGCATTTAAATATTTTTGGTAATTATTGTTGTTCCACACGATTGAATATACCAATGCACCTGCACCAGCATATATAATCGGAACCTTCCATGCTTGTTTATTATATACCTGTCCGAGCCCCGGCAACATCGCTGATAAATTTGCAGCTCTATTTGCAGAATGAGGGTTTATTAGAACAACACTAGAATTGACGCTATCTGTTTGCTGTGCAATAGAGTTAAAGCTCCATATCAATAGCATTAGAACAAACAAATACTTATTCATTTTACCAATCTAACATTTCTAAAATTCTGTTCAAATCATCAGTTGATAAGAACGGAATATTGATAGAACCTTTGCCTTTATCGTCGGCTTTGATCAAAACTTTATTGCCAAATTTCGAACTCAAATCATCTTGAATTTTTTGATATTCAAAATTATTTCTCAAAGTTTTTCCATTGCTAGTAGCAGAGGTAGTTTGTTCTTTTTTAGAACTATGTTGTAATGATCTTACTAAATCTTCTACCTTACGAACTGATAAATCTTTAGTAAGTATTTCTTTGAACACATATAGTTGTTGATCTACATTTTCAACATTCACCATCGCTCGCGCATGTCCCATTGAAATCTGTTGATCACGAATTGCAGCTTGAATAATTGGCGGTAATTTTAATAATCGCAAATAGTTAGTAACTGTAGTTCTGTTTTTACCTACTCTAGTACCTAATTCTTCTTGATTTAATTTGCACTCTTCAATCATTCTTTGAAAACTAATTGCAACTTCCATTGCATTTAAATTTTCACGTTGAATATTTTCTATCAATGCCATTTCGATCATCTCTTGATCGTTGGCAGTTCTGATATATGCAGGTACCTCTTTTAATCCGGCTAACTTACTCGCTCTTAATCTTCTCTCACCCGAAATTAATTGATATGAATTAGCACTTAATCTTCTTACAGTTAAAGGCTGTATAATACCTTGAACTTTTATAGAATCAGCTAATTCTTGTAGAGCTTGCTCTTCAAAATTATCTCTTGGTTGATAAGGGTTAGCTTCAATTTGTTCAATTGGAATTGCAGAAATTGTATTTACTGCAGCTACTCCTGCTTGACTTGATAAAGTTGGTTCTGGTTTAGTATTTACCTGATCTTTATCACTCAATAATGCTCCAAGACCTTTGCCTAAAGCGTTTCTTTTTACTGCACTACTCATTGCTCTCTGATTTTAACTCTTCTTTCGCTAATCCGTTTTTCACCAAAATCTCTTTGGCTAAATTCAAATAATTGATTGCTCCTTTACTTGTTGCATCGTGCATAATGACCGATACTCCGAAGCTTGGTGCCTCACTCAATCTTGTATTTCTTTGTATGATTGTATCAAATACTAAATCTTGGAAATGTGTTTTCACCTCTTCAACCACTTGATTAGATAATCTTAAACGAACATCGTACATGGTTAATAAAATACCTTCAATTTGTAAATCTGGATTTAATCTAGTCTGTACAATTTTGATTGTGTTCAATAATTTACCTAATCCTTCTAATGCGAAGTACTCACATTGTACAGGTATAATTACAGAGTTCGCTGCTGTTAAAGCATTGATTGTAATTAAACCTAATGAAGGCGAACAATCTATAATGATGAAATCATATTGATCTTTAATTTTAGCAAAGACCTCTTTCATCTTGTGCTCACGATCTACCAAATTGATCATCTCAATTTCAGCACCCACTAAGTCAATATGCGCTGGTAATAAATCTAAATTAGGTGTACTCGTCTCTAATATCGCCTCTCTAGGCTCAATATTATTGATAATACACTCATATATACTTGCTTTAATCTCACGCGGATCATAACCGATTCCCGAAGTTGCGTTTGCCTGCGGGTCAGCATCTACCAATAAGGTCTTATACTCTAACACTGCTAAACTTGCCGCCAAGTTAATCGATGAAGTAGTTTTGCCTACTCCTCCCTTTTGATTTGCTAATGCAATGATTTTACCCATATTTCTTCTTTCCTGTATTTAATAAAAACCTAAAAAACTTTGAAATTCGCAAGATTTTAGGGTTTTTACAGATTTGCTAAAATACGAATCTTTTAAACATTCGGAAAGGCTTTGTGTTATTAATACTTATTTAAATATCGATGATCACATTAGTTTCAGGAACCAATAGACCCAATAGCAGAACTAGCTTATTAACAAATTATTATAAAAACGAATTAGAGAAAAAAGGAGTTGAAGTTCAAACCATCTATCTACAAGACTTACCAGCAAACATCATTGAAACAGATCTTTATGGTAAACGCTCTGTAGAATTTGAGAAAATACAAGACCTCGTGACCAAAAGCTCCAAATTTATTTTCATAGTACCCGAATACAACGGTAGCTTCCCTGGTATTCTTAAATTATTCATAGACGCATGCCGTTTCCCTGAAAGCTTTAAGTATAAAAAAGCCGCTTTAGTCGGACATTCGACTGGTAAATATGGTAATATCAGAGGTATAGAGCATTTAACGGGGGTGTGTAATTACATCGGACTTAACGTATTACCTCTAAGAATACATATACCTAATATTCAAAATGAATTGAACGAAGCGAACGAATTATACAAAGAAGACACTGTTAAGTTCACTCAACAGCAAATGGATGAATTTATAAGTTTCTAATTCGCTAATTGCTCCCAAGCTTCGTTTTCAAAACCGTAATAAAACTGATTGACTTGCAATATTTCAGCAATAATCTCTAAAGTATCTACTAATCTAGGTCCTGATCTGTTGAAATAAGCATTACCATCAGTAATAAACACATGTCCTTTTTGCACCGCTTTCAATTCATTCCAAATTGAATTGTTTTCCAAGTGATGCATCTCTGATTTGATTTTTTGCATATCAAATCCGCATGCTGAAATGATAATTCCATCGGGGTCAGCTTCTTTCAACTGATCCCAACTGATGTATTTTGATTTCTCAAACGGCTCCGACAATAAGGCCTTCCCTCCTGCGTAATTAATTAACTGGGGCGTCCAATGACCTGCCGACATCAATGGCTCCATCCACTCTATACATACAATTTCAGGTCTATGTTTCACAAACTTCACTTTGTGTTTTACGATTTCTATACGGTCATTTAAATCCTCTAATAATACATCTGTGTTGATTGCAAGATTATCGCCAACTCTTTTGATGTCTGCTAAAACATCTTCTATGCTCGAAGGGTGTAATGAAATTATTTCTACTTCTCTGCCCAAAACTTCAACTAATTTAGATCTAAGATCATCGATATGTATAGCACATACTTCGCACTGGTCTTGGGTAATGATAAGATCCGGATTTAGAGATTTAATTAAATCAAAATCAAGCTCATATAATGATAAAGCATTTTCAATTTTTTGTTTCACAGCTGTATCTATTGCAGCGCTACTCAATGTACTATCGATATTTGCTTTAGTACAAACAGGTAAATTTTTTATTTCTTGCGGATGATCACATTCATGTGATATACCTACTAAATTTGAACCAGCGCCAATAGCCACAACAATTTCTGTTGCTGATGGCAAGAGCGAGATTATTCTTTTATTAATCATACAAATACTTTACTTTGCGAAAGTAATAAATTATGAGAAGTACTTTTTACTTGTTTTGTTTTATTCTGATTTTATTGGGCTTCAGCTCTTGTAAAAACGAGCGTACCGATGAGAATAGATATTTTCGATTGAATATGGATGTTGGTGTTACCTCATTAGACCCAGCATTTGCACGTAATCAAATGAATGTTTGGTGTGTCAATCAATTATTCAACGGATTAACACAACTCGATAGTCAACTTAAAGTAAAACCCTCTATCGCTAAGTCTTGGGATGTGAGCGCTGATGCAAAGCTCTACACTTTTCATTTACGTGACGACGTATATTTTCATGATCATCCGAAGTTTATAAATGGTAAAGGCAGAAAAGTAATTGCTAGCGATTTTGTCTATTCTTTCAATAGAATTATAAGTCCGAAGACTGCCTCATCTGGCGCCTGGATCTTCAATGATAAAGTAGCTGACTCCACTGCATTTTTCGCATTAAATGATTCAACCTTTTGCATAAAATTAAGTAAACCCTTTCCTGCATTTATTTCATTACTATCAATACAGTATTGTTCGGTTGTGCCAAAAGAAATCTGCGAGTACTATGGTAAAGATTTTAGAAACAATCCGGTGGGCACCGGACCATTCAAATTTGCCTATTGGAAAGAGTCAGAGGTAATGTGTTTTTTGAAAAACGAAAATTATTTTGAAGTTGAAAATAATAAAAGACTGCCATTAATTGATGCTGTAAAAATTACATTTATAAATGATAAACAAACAGCTTTCTTAGAATTTTTAAAAGGGAATTTAGATTTCTTTTCGGGTATAGACGGTTCATATAGAAACGACGTACTTACTAAAAACGGAGAGTTAAAAGAAAAACATAAAGCGAAATTCAACTTAGTAAAATCACCTTACTTAAATACAGAATATTTAGGTATGCTGGTTGATTCCAATTTAAGTATTGTAAAAAATTCTCCATTGAAAGATAGAAGAATTAGACAAGCAATCAACTATGCTATTGATCGTAAAAAGATGATCAAATATTTACAAAATAGCATTGGTATACCAGGGCATGCAGGCTTTTTACCTAAAGGTATGCCAGCATATAATGATTCAATTATTAAGGGATATAGTTATAATCCAGAAAAAGCAAAAGCACTATTAAAAGCTGCGGGTTATCCTGAAGGGAAAGGCATGCCTGAGATAACATTAAACACCACTTCTACTTATCGTGATTTAATTGAATTTGTTCAAAGTGAATTAAATAATATTGGCATCAAAGCAAAGGTAGAAGTACATCAAGGTTCAAGTTTAAGAGAGTTAATTGCTAAAAACAATGTGAATTTTTTCAGAGGATCATGGATCGCCGATTACCCCGATGCAGAAAATTATTTAGCAGTATTCTATTCTAAAAACTTTGTGCCTAACGGTCCGAATTATACTCATTACTCTAACAAAAAGTTTGATGCATTATTCGAAAAATCTTTTTACGAGAACAACGATAGTATACGTTATAGAATGTACCAAGAGATGGAGAACATGGTATTAGAAGATGCCCCAATGGTTATTTTATACTATGATCAATCGGTAAGGTTATTACCTAAAAACGTAAAAGGCTTACCGAGCAATGCATTGAATATCTTAGACCTTAAAAGAGTTTATAAAGATTAAAATCTACTTTCAAGCTTTTTATAGAATTGAGATTTAGCATCTGCTTTATTCTCCCAATCATATTGAGTGAAGCAAGTAGCGCAAAGATAGAAATCAACTTCTTCCATTGAATCGAGTGTTGTAAGGTGTGCGATGACTTTATTAAAATCTTTTTCATCACCGTTGAATAATTGTTGAATGAATAATATTTTTTCATTCAAAGAAAAAGTCAATTCACGATTAAAGTAATTGTTTTTAAGAGTATCGGCAATAGAGTGTTCTTTGACTTGAGCGCTTAATTTTTGATGAAGCGTTTGTTCTTCAGAAATAGATTCTTCAATAGGTTTTTGTGTTTGCACTTCAGAAATATGCATATGCAAATCATCCATACTATTTGAATGATCTAAAGTAGGTTCAACAATAACTTGTTCAGGCATTATATTAGTCACTACTTCATTTTCAGCTTCTAACAAATATCTTTTGAGTAAAGCCGATTGCTCGGTTAAGTATCGAATATTCGATAAATAATTTTCAACTTCTAATTCAGTAATTTGATAATCATTTCTTAACCATGAGCTAGTAATCTGCTGTAACTCATCAGTAATGATTGCTATTTTATCGATGTATACCTGTTTGTTCATATTTAATTCTTAGTGTAAATATACATTATTGCAATTCAGTTTAGAATATTTTTGTATTTTCAAGCATTAAATTACTATGAGCTTATTTAACGAACCATTTCAAAGAAAGCAATTAAACAGAGGTAGCATTGAAGTTATCTGTGGATCAATGTTTTCTGGCAAGACAGA
>CALRXS010000016.1:0-71790 GCA_943372195.1 Sphingobacterium thalpophilum | reverse complement strand
TTAGTAATCATCATATTTACTCTTTCAATCGTTTAACAAATTATTGCGGTCGTTTTATTAAACACTGCGGATGGTACCCTGATGTTAAATGCAGAATATATAATAGAACCTTGAATAAATGGGGCGGGGAATCAATTCATGAAGTATTAATTCATAACCATGCTTCAGAAATAATTCATTTAAAAGGTGATTTATTACACTATTCATATTATACATTTTCTGATCATCTGAAACAGCTCGATAAATTCACAAGCTTACAAGCAGATGAATTATTCAAAAAAGGAGTAAAGCCAAATTTGTATCACTTCATAATAAAACCACATATAAAATTTATCAGAGATTATTTTATAAAATTAGGCTTCTTAGACTCATGGGAAGGATTTAGTATTTCCTTAATCTCTGCATTTGGCGTATATTTAAAATACCAAAAACTAAGAATGCTCATTAAACAGAATTCATAAATGATTAAAGAACTCATTTCAAAATATCTATTTTTTATCGGTGTAATTCTTTTTTTCATTGGCCTTTTCTTCTCTAGAGCAATACTTAGTATTAGTCCGGCAGTTCTATTAATCTCTGCTTTCACAAATTCCAATTTCAAACAAAATATAAAAGACATTCATAAGAAAAGAGTATTTATACTTCCTTTTATTTTATACATGTTTGGCGTCATCTGTTACCCTATAGTAGAAAATCAAAACAAATGGGCAGACTTATTATTTAAAAATTTACCCTACATCATTTTCCCCTTCAGCATAATCATTTTGAAAGATTATGTTCTTAAGTATTATAAATTCATCTTTTACACTTGTATACTATTTGTAACATTTATAATCAGTTCAACATTAATTCGATTAATAAATAATTATGAATTATATACATGGATGATTAAGAATAGCAAGAATATAGAGGCGACTGGCGGACTATTTCATATTCATTTTGGCATCATTACAACCTTATCGATCATATTTTGCTATGGCATAATTAGGTTCAGTACTAGTCAAAAAATCGAAAAAATAATTCTAACAATTATAGCAGTTTACTTATTTGTTGTATTGCATGTATTAGCTTATAGAACTGGCATTGTTGCAGTTTACGTTTGTATACTTTCAGAAATATTGATTGATATATTCCGTAGTAAAAAATACTTAATCGGACTGTTACTAATTGCATTTGCAATTATTCTACCAGTAGTAGCATACAAAACTATTACACCTGTAAAAGAAAGAATTGAAAATACAAAGTATGATATCTACAGATATAAATCTGGCAAAGACATCAATTTTTATTCACTTTCACAGAGATTTGCTGCATGGGAGAATGCATTAGTTATTTACAAGAAAAATATAGTATTTGGTACATCAGCTGCAGATTTAGAAGATGAAATGAAAAGGCAGTATGAAGTTAGAGACTTCGGACTTAAAAAAGAAAATCAGGTATTGATACACAATCAATATATTTTTTATGCGGTGTGTTATGGAACAGTTGGATTATTATTTCTAATTTATTTGCTGTCTAATACATTTATTACAGCATGGCGAAATCAGAAACCAGTTTATATATTATTCAGCGTATTGTTTGCAGCGGTGTTCATGATTGATACGATTTTGGAAATGCAAACCGGACAAAATATGTTTATATTTTTCTATTCAGTTTTAGCATTTGTGCCCTTAACGAGCAGCAAGCGATCGGTATAGTTTCAAATAATTCGAAGCCATTTTTTGCCAAGAAAAAGTATGAGCATAATTAATTCTATTTTGAACTAATACTTTATCATTTGCATTTGCAATATTTTCCTCAAAAACTTTTCGCATGTATTCAGGTTCAAAATCTTCAAAGTAATAAGCATGTGTAGATCCGATTTCAGGCAAACATGTTCGGTTCGATAAAAATACTGGCTTGCCTAATGAGAATGCTTCTATCACTGGTATACCGAAGCCTTCAGATAAAGAAGGGAAAAGAAATGCTTTACAATTTTTATAGTACCAAACCTTTTGATCTTCGCTAACATTACCAATAAAAATTAATCTATCCTCTACTCCTATTTTTTTTGCATTGGCAATTATTTCGTTTTTATAATTTTCATTACCAGTACCAGCAATTATTAATTGATAATTATTATTCAATAACAACGCAGGCAATACATGTAAATTTTTCTTCGGATGTATAGCGCCAATGGTAAATAAAAACTCTGATTGAGGTCTGTATGATATCATACAATTTTCATTGTATGCATTTAAAGAATATCCATTGTAAACAACTGTAATAGGCTTATCAGTAACATTTAAATATTTCTGAACATCCGCTTTAATAAAATTACTAATACAAACGATATGATCAGCACGATCAACTTTTTTTTGAACACGCTTTAATAAACTCGCTTTAGCTTTGTCAGATTTTGTGGTGTATAAAAAATTTAAATCGTGTATAGTTAGCAAGCATTTAGTTTGATCATTGCTAGGCTGAAAGTAACTGCCCTGTTGTGTAATGTGCCAAACATCAGCATTGCTCTTGGGTGAGAATACTTTATGCCAAGCGTAATAATTTACGAAACGAGTATTAACACTTTTATCAATTAAAGCTTTTGCCCTCTCAGGTAAATATAATTCTAGCTCTTCATCTGAATTAATCTGCTTCAGCAATTCATTAGCCAAATGTAAATCAAATTGATACAATCCGTTATTCGGGTATTTCAGTCTCTCTAGGTCAATGAAGTATTTTGGCATAGTTAAAAGTACGAAATTTGCGACAATTCTAGTAACCAGTAACCAGTTACTAGTTACCAGAAAAAAGGTTTTTCAGTCTTTGGCTTTTCAAATACAATAGTCATTAGACAAGTACGAACTTATATAATACGAATAACTGATTGAAATCATTACTTTCTGAGAATGTATCACACCCTTGTATTCGAAAATTCCAAAGACTTATGCGAATCTTTAAGGGATGCGTATTTGATTTTACTTCTAAATTTAAAAAGGCTTACGCGAAAATCTAGTGAATAGTGACTAGTTATTAGAATATTCGCTACGCTAGAAAATATCCACTAACCGTTAAAATTTTTAAATGAAAAGGTGTGATAATGAATATAGAAAGTAAGAAGTATTGACCGTTGCACTAAAGAAATTATTGCAGAGAAACCCATTGCTTTTTTCATTTACAAAATTTTGACGGTGAGAAAAGAAATTTCTTTTAAAACAAAAGAGGTCCTCGAAATTCGAGGACCTCTTCTTTGTTCAAAAGAAAATTAAAGTTTTCTTTTCACTTCTACATTCTCGTAAGCTTCAACAATATCACCTACTTTAATGTCGTTAAAGTTTTGAATATTCAATCCGCATTCGTAACCAGTAGCAACTTCTTTCACATCGTCTTTGAATCTCTTCAACGATGCTAATTCACCACTAAATATTACTACACCATCTCTCACAATTCTTACTTTACTATTTCTATTGATCTTACCATCAAGTACCATACAACCTGCGATTGTACCTACTTTAGTAATTTTGAATGTTTCACGAATTTCAACGTTAGCAATAATCTTCTCTTCGTATTGAGGAGCTAACATACCTTCCATTGCAGATTTCAATTCATTGATTGCATCGTATATGATTGAATACATACGAATATCAATTTGCTCTTGCTCTGCTAATTTTCTAGCATTTTGTGAAGGTCTAACTTGGAAACCAATGATGATTGCATCTGAAGCCGAAGCTAACAATACATCTGATTCAGAAATTTGTCCGACAGATTTATGAATCACATTCACCTGAATTTCTTGAGTAGATAATTTCAATAATGAATCTGATAATGCCTCGATAGAACCGTCAACGTCACCTTTGATAATTACATTCAACTCTTTGAAGTTACCGATAGCTAAACGTCTACCAATTTCATCAAGTGTAATGTGTTTCTGCGTTCTGATACCTTGCTCTCTTAATAATTGCAAGCGCTTATTAGCGATCTCTCTTGCCTCTACTTCACTCTCTAATGAATTGAACTTATCACCTGCTTGAGGTGCTCCGTTCATACCTAGAACTTGAATTGGAGTAGACGGACCAACCATCTCAACTTTTTGTCCGCGTTCGTTAAATAAAGCTTTCACTCTACCACTATAACATCCCGCTAATATTGGGTCTCCTACTTTTAATTCTCCTGATTGAACAAGCACTGTAGTAATGATACCTCTTCCTTTATCTAATGCCGCTTCAATTACAGTACCAACTGCTTTCTTATTCGGATTTGCTTTAAGGTCTAATAATTCTGCTTCTAATAAAACCTTCTCTAATAATAGATCAACATTTAATCCTGATTTAGCTGAAATCTCTTGACACTGATATTTACCACCCCACTCTTCAACTAATATATTCATCGCTGCTAATTGCTCACGAACTTTATCAGGGTTAGCGCCTGGTTTATCAATTTTGTTTAAAGCGAAGATAATTGGTGAACCTGCTGCTTGTGCGTGGTTGATTGCTTCTTTTGTTTGAGGCATCACACTATCGTCAGCAGCGATTACGATGATTACAATATCTGTAACCTTAGCACCTCTAGCACGCATAGCTGTAAAGGCTTCGTGACCTGGTGTATCTAAGAATGTAATTTTTTTACCATTATCTAATTTCACTTCGTAAGCACCTATATGCTGAGTGATACCACCGGCTTCACCTGCAATTACATTTGCTTTACGAACAAAGTCTAATAATGAAGTTTTACCGTGGTCAACGTGACCCATCACCGTAACAATTGGTGCGCGTGGTAATAAATTTTCTTCAGTATCTACATCTTCAATATCTATTTCTTGTTCTTCAGTACCTACGAATTGTACTTCGTAACCGAATTCATCAGCAACGATTGTTAATGTTTCAGCATCTAAACGTTGGTTGATAGAAACGAACATACCTAAACTCATACATGTAGAAATGATTTTCGTAACTGATACATCCATCATTTTTGCTAATTCATTTGCAGTAACGAATTCAGTTACTTTCAAAATTTTAGCTTGTAATTCTTGTTCTAATGCTGCTTCTTCTGCATTTGCTGCAACTTCATCTCTCTTAGCTCTTCTAAGCTTTGCTCTTTGAGCAAATTTACCAGATTTACCTGCACCACTTAAACGTGCAAGTGTAGCCTTGATTTGATCTTGTATTTCTTTTTCAGTAGGCTCTTCTTTAGGAGTAGATGGTTTAAAGTTATTGCCTTTGTAATTACTGTTTCTGTTACGATCATTGAAATTACGATTGCCTCCACCTTGATTACCACCGCCTTGATTACCAGCACCTGAACCTTGTGTCGCTTGTCCGCCCTGACCTTGTTGTGCACCTGGTGGGGTATTCGGATTTACTGGTTTATTTTCTTTACGCTTACGCTTTCTCTTTGCTTGTTCTGCTGCGCTATTGCCAGAAGAACTAGCTACAGGAACAGCTTTTTTCTTTGATTCAAATTGTGACAAGTCGATGGTACCGATAACATTCGGACCACTTAATTTTTGAGCTTTAGCTCTAACAACCTCGTCTAACTTTTCAGGATCTACTACTTTTTCTTCAAGCACAGGTTTTGCAGGTTTCTCTTTAACTTCTTCGGGTGCAGCTTTTGCCGACTCGATTTTCTTTTCAGTTACTTCTGCATTTTTCACTTTTGGCGCTTCAACTTTCTTCGCAGTAGTTTCAATATTTTTAGCTGGCTCAGCTTTTTTAGTTGATTCGATTTTCTCTTCAACTTTTGCTACAGGCTTTTCTTCCTTCTTAGCAACTGGCTCTTCTATTTTCTCCTCTTTTTTCGGATCCTCTTTCTTTGGCTCTTCTACTTTCGGCTCATCTTTCTTTACTTCTTCTTTCTTAGGCTCTTCAACTTTAGCTTCTTTTTTCTTCTCTGATTTACCTTTTGATGATAAAGAATCTAAATCAATTTTACCTACAATTTTTATTGCTGACTCTTCTGGTTTTTTAGGCTCAGCCTTTTTCTCTACAATTTTTTCTTCTGCCTTATTCTCTTCAACTTTCTTCTCTTCAAATACCTCTGGCACCACAACTACATTCTTTATAAGAATTTCCTCTTCTGGCTCAGAGTCTGCAATAACCTTTGTAGTAGTTGCATTGCCTTCAGGCAATACTTCTTCTCTACGTAGTTTGCCTATCGTTATACTCTTAGCTTCTTCTTTGATAGATTTGTCTGATTCAAAATCTCTCAATAATACACTGTATTCACTATCAGTAAGCTTTGTATTAGGCTTATTGTCGATAGTAAGACCATTTTTAGCTAAGTGTTCAACGATTGTATTAATACTTACGTTAAATTCCTTTGCGGCTTTTAATAAATTAATTTTTTTGTCTTCTGACATCTATTATTGTTTATACAAATATGCGTTTTTTTATTCTTATAGCTCTTATATATATTGATTTTGCAATACTCGAGCTAATTTTATTCAAATTCTGACTTAAGAATATTGATTACATCTTTGATTGTTTCTTCTTCTAAATCTGTACGTTTAACTAAATCCTCTACAGATAAGTTTAACACACTCTTAGCGGTGTCACAACCTACTGACTTTAATTCGTCAATGATCCAACCTTCAATTTCATCTGAGAATTCATCTAAGTCAACATCCTCCTCATTTCCATCTGACTCACGGTAAACATCAATTTCGTAACCAGTTAATTTACCAGCTAACTTAATATTATATCCGCCTTTACCAATTGCTAATGACACTTGGTCTGGCTTTAGAAATACCGAAGCACGTTTCGTATCATCATCTAATTTGATACTAGAAATTTTTGCTGGCGATAATGCTCTTTGAATGTATAATGATAAATTGTTTGTGTAATTAATAACGTCAATGTTTTCGTTTTTCAACTCACGAACAATACCATGTATACGTGAACCTTTCATACCAACACATGCACCAACTGGGTCAATTCTGTCGTCGTATGATTCTACTGCAACTTTTGCTCTCTCTCCTGGCTCTCTAACTATATTTTTTATAGTAATTAATCCGTCAAATACCTCTGGCACTTCTTGCTCAAATAATCTCTCTAAGAATGAAGGAGCAGTTCTTGAAATAATAATTCTCGGATTGTTGTTTTGCATATCAACACGTAAAACAACCGCCTTTACTGAATCACCTTTCTTGAAGAAATCTGCTGGAATCTGCTCAGTCTTTGGTAAAATTAATTCATTACCATCATCGTCCATCACCAACATCTCTTTCTTCCAAACCTGATATACTTCACCAGTTACAATCTCACCAATTCTATCTTTGTATTTCTTAAATACTTCGTCTTTCTCTAATTCAATAATCTTAGAAACTAATGTTTGACGAGCTGCTAATATTGCTCTTCTACCAAAACTCTCTAATGTTACTTGCTCAATTGCATCGTCACCAACTTCTAAATCTGGATCTATAGTTTTTGCCTCAGTAATCTCTACTTCTAATGCATCGTCTTCTGAAAAACCATCTTCCATTACTCTTCTAGTTCTCCAAATCTCTAAGTCACCATTATCTGTGTTTACAATGATGTCGCAGTTCTCATCTGTACCATACTTCTTACGTAACATACTTCTGAAAACATCTTCAAGCACACTCATCATCGTTGGTCTGTCGATGTTTTTAAACTCTTTAAACTCCTGAAATGAGTCTATTAAATTGATATTATCCATTGTTAATGATATTTATCTTTTAAAATACTATCTTAATTTTTGCTTCTTTTATTTCTTCTAATTCGAAAGTTTTCTCTTCTAAAAATGGCTTCTTGCCTTTTACTTTTATTTTCGCCTCCAATTCAATTTTCTCTCCCTCAATACTCAATAGCTTACCCTCAAATTCTTTACCATCTTTTAATAACACATGTAAATTTCTTCCAATGTGTTGTGGGTATTGTCTAGAAAATTTAAGCGGATGATCAACACCTGGAGATGATACTTCTAAGGTGTGAGCACCTTCTATTATATTATCTTCTTCCATCTTGTGCGAAACATGTCTGCTTACTTTTGCACATTCATCTATACCTACCCCTTTGTCACCATCTAACAAAATCACTATTCTGTTTTTTGGTAATACTTTTAAATCAACTACAAATAAATCACTCCCCTCTATCGCTTCAGCTATGTATTTGTTTATCTGTTCTTCCAGTTTCATAATGATTATAAAATAAACGAGGGGACTATTTGTCCCCTCGTTATCAGCATTTTCCGACGCAAATATACAAAAAATCTCTATTTTGTCAAATATCTAGCCCAGAATTCGTGCAATTACCCCCTTTAAATACAATGATTCAGGGAAAGCTGCCCTTACGGGGTGGTCAAATGGTTGGCTTAGATCTTCTATAAATTGTATCTCTTTTCCAGTATCTTTTGCTGCCCAAGCAATAATTTGTTTAAAATGGTCTAAACTTATTGCCCCTGAGCATGAGAAACTTACTAATAATTGCCCAGCATCTAAAAGTGAAATAGCTTGCATATTCAAATCTTTATATGCTCGCTCTGCTTTGGGTATGCTTTGTCTATTGGGAGCCAATTTTGGTGGGTCTAATATAATTACATCCCAATTGCTCGAAGTTTTTTTAGCATCTCTTAAAAATTGAAATACATCGGCAGTAATTACTTGCTTATTGTCAAAATCTATATCATTTAGCTCATAATTTTTCTTTAAATACTCAGATGCTAAAGACGATGAATCTATACTTGTGACATCTTTAGCCCCAGCTTTTTTTGAATTTATACTGAAACCACCTGTGTAAGAAAATGTATCGAGTACATTTTTGTTTTTACAATACTTAGCTACTTTTTTCCTGTTCTCTCGCTGATCTAAAAAATATCCCGATTTTTGTCCGTCTACTATATTCGTATAAAATAACAATCCGTTTTCTCTAATCACTAAATCATCTGGTGGCAATTCCCCTCTCAATAATCCAGTATTTTTTGAAAGTCCTTCTAAGCTCCTCGCTGCTGCATCGCTTCTTTCGTATATACCCTTCGGATGTATGAGCTTTTCAAGTATATCACAAATTAATTCTTTACGCACATCCATTCCTGCAGTCAAAAACTGTACTGACAAATAATCTTTGAATTGATCTACAATTAGTCCAGGTAGTGAATCACCCTCAGAAAACACCAATCTCATACTATCGGTATCATCCGCATTTATTAAATCTTTTCTTAGTTCAATAGCGGTCTTAATTTTTTTATACCACCATTGATCGTCAACAATATTATTCTTGTTCCACTCTAAAAGTCTTACGTTTATTTTTGAATCTTGGTTATAATAACCGTATGCTAGAAAATTATTTTGAGTATCGCAAAGTTCTATGATCTCTCCTTTTTGAATTCCTTCTTCGGCACTTGCGATAGCACCAGAAAAAACCCAATTATGCCTTTGAAGAACTGGCTTTTCTTTTCCTTTTAATAGAAATACTTTATGCATTATTTATATTTTTACCAAAGTTACATCATTTACTATGAGCTATACCATTTATTCTGACGAATATTTCATGAACGAGGCCATTAAAGAGGCTCACAAAGCATTAGAGGCAGATGAAATTCCTATTGGTGCTGTGATAGTTATGAAAAATAAAATTATTGCTAGAGCTCATAACTTAACAGAACGATTAAATGATGTAACTGCTCATGCTGAAATGCAGGCATTCACATCGGCAAGTAATTATTTATCGGCTAAATATTTACAAGAAGCAACATTGTATGTGACGGTTGAACCTTGTATAATGTGTGCGGGGGCGGCATACTGGACACAAATTTCAAAAATTGTAATTGGAACATCAGACAGTAAGCGAGGCTATTCAGCAATTGGTGAAAGATTGCTCCATCCAAAGACAGTAATTACAAAAGGAATTTTAGAAGATGAATGCAAAGCATTGATTCAAGATTTCTTTAAATCAATAAGAGAGGAATGAAACCATTAATTGATATATTTGTTTCTCTAAAAGTATTCAAACAATTAAAATAAAAAATATGGCATTTACACTACCAGCGCTTCCTTATGCAGTTGATGCATTAGAACCGCATATCGACAAAATGACAATGGAAATTCACCATGGTAAACACCATGCTGCCTATGTTACCAACTTAAACAATGCAATTGCAGGTACTGAATTAGAAAATATGAGTATCGAAGATATTTGCAAAAATATTTCTAAGCACCCTATGGCAGTTCGCAACAATGGTGGTGGTCATTATAATCACACATTATTCTGGTCGGTAATGAGTCCGAATGGTGGTGGTACTCCAACAGGTGAATTAGCAGCTGCAATTAATTCTGCTTTCGGTTCATTCGAAGAATTCAAAACTAAATTCATCAACGCAGGTGCAACAAGATTTGGTTCTGGTTGGGCATGGTTAATTGTTGGTGCTGATGGTAAGTTAGCTGTAACATCTACACCAAACCAAGACAATCCTTTGATGGATATTGCAGAAGTAAAAGGAACACCAATTTTAGGAATGGATGTTTGGGAACATGCATATTACTTAAAATATCAAAACCGTAGACCTGATTATATGGGTGCGTTTTTCAATGTTGTAAATTGGAATGCTGTAGCGGAGAGAATGAAGGGGTAGTTATCAGTAACTAGTAGCTAAAAAAAGAAAAACATAATAAAAAAGAGGTGCAATCTTTATAGATAGCACCTCTTTTTTATTACTAATATTAGTAGTACTAAATTTAGTAGATTTTCAGTTATTGCATACAATTTTTATATAGTAGTGTTTAGCATACATATATTTGAAAATGCTAACACACAGATTGAAAATTAAACTTCTAATTTTCACAACTTTATTAATCTACCAATTAGATTCAATTGCTCAAGTAAAAGAGACTAAATTCAATGGTTTCGGGCACGTTGAATTTTCTTTAGATAATATTAATAATAAAACAAATTCCTACTATAGTTTAGGAGAACATAGTTTTTTTGTAACATCAAAACTAAATAATAAAATAAGTTTCTTAGGTGAATATGTTGTTCGATATAATTCTAATTCTGCAACCGGATTTTTACCAAGTATTGAAAGAAGTTTTGTAAAATTTAATTATTACCGGAATCATAGTATTATAGCAGGAAAGATTCATACACCTTTGAACTATTGGAATGATGTCTACCATCACGGCAGACTATTTTTCCCTACGATACATAGACCTAATTCATTTAATTACTTCATTCCACTTCATACATTAGGTGTACAATTTCAAGGGCAAAATATTGGTAAACTAAATTTTGGCTATGATATAATTATTGGAAATGGAATTAATTCAACCGATATATATCAAGGACATGTAGATCCTCCATTAGGTATTTCTTTACATATCAAACCAATAGATGGTATGAGAATTGGATTGTCACATTACTATGATTATCTACCTAATAATATTTCAGGTTCTCATACTGGGCATACAAAGGCCCCTAATCACAGCAATGTCGAATATACAGGAGCGATTGGAGTAGGATTAAGTTCATTTTCGTTTGCGTATTTTGCAAAGAACATTGAAATCTTAAATGAATTTAATATCAATACAACTCGTACAGATACTTTAGGTAAAGCAACAAACTATTCAAATTTTACGTATTTCGGATATCCATTTGCTGATAAGAATACTATATACGCACTTCATGATATAATGAATGTTGAAAAGAATGATTTATATACTAATCAAATTTTCATAGAAAAGATTGGAATTGGATATAAATATGAATTCAGTTATTTATTGAATATAAAAGCTCAATTAGAGTATGAACGTAGAATACTTTCTCACAATTTAGGGAATTCGAAAAGAGTTTCACTAGAAATTCAATTGGCATATGGTTTCTAGATTTTCAATTAAAGCCTTAATGTCATTATTGTTTTTAATGGCATTAAGTACATTCTCTTACAGTCAATACACTTTACCAACAGGCTATATAGTTATAGGTAATAATATTGGGACTAAACAATTAAGCACAAAAGAAATCAGTCAAATTTTTAAGGGGAAATATACCTCTTGGCCAAATAATGAACAGACAATTATAGTATTGCCATCTAGCAAAAACGAAAATGTAGAAGTTGTAGCTAAGTTTTTATTCAATGGGAAAAAAGATGTAATGATGAAATATTGGTTATCATTAGTTTTTCAAGGTAGAGCAAACCCCCCAGTATTTCTAGAAAGAGATAAAGAAATTATAGAGTACGTTGAAACTAATCCAGGTTCAATAGCTATTATAAAATCAACGAACTCAAATCTATTAAATAAAATAACAATTAAAATTGTAGACTAATGCAACTTTTCAATAAAATATTTTATAAAATTTGGGTGCCATTTACACTTAGTTTAATTATTGGTGCAGGTATTTTTATAATATATTATCCGAATAAATTATCCTCTAAATTCATTGAAACAAAAGAATATGAATACAAAGAACTAACTAAAACTGTTGCGTTAGGAGTTGAGATTGCATTAAATTCTGAAGATTTTAACGGGGTAAAAAAAACTATTGAGTTTATTTCATTAAAACAAGATTTCGATTATTGTGCTGTACTAATAAAAGAAGATTCAACAAACAGTAGTATTACAAAGATATTAACTAGTTATCCTGATTCTATTAATATAGATGATGTAACAGAAAAGAACTACGAAGATTATATATACACAACTACTGAATTTAAATCAAAATTGTTTAATGGCGAAATAATTATTAGAGCATCAAAAAGTAAAATCAATGCCACAATTTCTGAATTAATTTCACCAGTATATTATTCTCTAGGTGTAATTATTATTTTATCGATTTTAATTTTTTACTTCTTCGCTAAAAAACTATCATCACCTATTTATAAACTTATAAAAATAACCAACGAACTTAAAAAAGGTGTTTATGATTCTCGATATTCATACAAATTTGAGAAAGATGAAATTGGTGAATTATCAGAGAATATTTTAGAACTTCAGGAGAAACTAAATATTGAACAAAAAATCAATAAAGAACTAACAGAGAATCTTGAAAACGAAGTAATAGAAAGAACAAATGAATTACAGAAGACAAGTTTAAGATTAATTAGAGCACAGAGCATATCTAAATTAGGACATATTGATTATTCGCCTCAACAAAATGCTCTTGCAATTTCTGATATTGTTTGTGAAATATTAGGTATAGATCAAGTTAAAAATATTAGCCTAGAGAGATTCTTAAAGTTGATAAATCAAAAATATCATGAACAAATTTCTAGCTCATTTAATTTAAAAAGCACAAAGATTGAAAACTTAAACTGTGATATAATCATAAATAGAGAGAATGATAATGAAGAAAGATGGGTATCAATAATAATGGAATGGGCCATGAATCAAGATGGCTTATTACAGTTCAGTGGGTCTTTACAAGATATTACTCAAAGGAAGCAGTCAGAAAGAGAGATACAACAATTATCATTGGTTGCGAAACATACTTCAAATTGTGTAGTGATTACTAATAAAGAGAAAAAAATACTTTGGGTAAATGACAGTTTATTAGAATTAACAGGATATAAATTAGAAGAAATTGTAGGTAATAGTCCGAGGATGTTTCAATGTGAAAAAACAAATACAGATACAATAAAAATTATAAACGAAACCTTAGATAAGAAGCAAACAATTAGTGGCATTGAAATTCTAAATAGAGGCAAGTATAATAATGACTATTGGCTTGAATTAAATATAGTACCAATATACGATGAGTTTGGAGAATTAAACGGATATATTGCAGTAGAAACAAATATCACCGATAAGAAGAAAAATAATGAAGAGCAAAATTTATTATTAAACTTAACTCAATTACAAAATGAACGATTACAAAATTTTGCATATATCGTATCTCATAACTTAAGGTCGCATACTGTAAATATTCGATCTTTAATGGAGATGTTATTTATTAAAAAACCAGAACTAAAAGAATTTCAATTAACACAGATTCTTCAAGGATCAATTGAAAATTTATTTGAAACGATTGATCATTTAACAGATATCGCACAAATAATAAATAACAAACATAAAAGTTTAGAAGGTATCAATTTATATAGTACAATAAATAAAGCTATCAGCAATGTTTCATCATTTGAAGTGAATTCAGAGATACGAATCATTAACGATGTTAAAAAAGATATTACAGTATTAGCTTTACCTACTTATTTAGACAGTATTATTCTTAACCTAATTACTAATGCTATTAAATATAGAGATGTTAATAAAAAGTCATTCATAAAAATTACTGCAGAAAAAAATGACTACGGGATAAAAATGAGTGTAAGTGATAATGGAATAGGAATTGATATGGAAAGAAATAGAAGGAAAATGTTTGGAATGTATAAGACTTTTCACAGAAATGCAGATGCAAGAGGAATTGGATTATTTATAACTAAAAATCAAGTTGAAGCGATGGGTGGCAGCATAGATGTTGAAAGCGAAGTAAATATTGGTACAACTTTTACAGTTAATTTTAAATATGAGAATTAGAGACTTAAAAATATGTGTAATAGATGACGATCCCATTTTCGTCTTTACACTAAAAACAATGTTTGAAATAAGAGGCATCAAAAATGAATTCGATCATTTTGAAAATGGAGAAGATGCATTCAATGAAGTTTCAAAAAATTTATTAGCAAATACAAAATATTATGATCTAATTATTTTAGATATTAATATGCCTATATGGGATGGTTGGGATTTTTTAAATGAGATAGAAAAATTAAATCTAGTCGAATACCCTGCTATCTACTTATCTTCAAGCTCTAATAATCCTGATGATATTAAAAGCGTAAGTAGATATAAAGTGTTAAAAGGATTTATAAGCAAGCCTCTTACTGTAGAGAAACTTTCGAAAGAATTGAATTTGGAGATATGATGTTAGTAACTGGTAACTGGTGACTAGAAAAAGAAAGAGGTGCTATCTTTATAGAATGCACCTCTTTTTATTTAATTAAAACTCTTAATTAGCTCAAGTCTTAATACTTAATACTTAATACTTTGTACAATGTACTTAGTACACAGTACATCTATTCAACCGTAACCGACTTCGCTAAATTCCTCGGCTGATCTACATTACAGCCTCTCATGATTGCGATATGGTATGATAATAATTGTAATGGTATAGTTGCTAATAATGGAACTAATGCTTCTTCTGTATCTGGTATTTCAATTACATAATCAGCCATCTTTCTTACTTCTTGATCACCTTCTGTAACGACTGCAATAATTACACCCTTTCTAGCTTTTACTTCTTGAATATTTGAAATAGTTTTTTCAAGTATGGTGCCTTTAGTTGCAATAACTACTACAGGCATTTGATCGTCGATAAGAGCGATCGGACCATGTTTCATTTCAGCGGCAGGGTAACCTTCTGCGTGGATATAAGAAATTTCTTTTAGTTTTAATGCACCTTCTAAGGCTACAGGGAAATTATATCCTCTACCCAAATACAAGAAGTTGTGTGCATCTTTAAAACGAGCCGAGATTCCTTTGATTTCTTCGTTACTTGATAATGCTTTTTCTACTTTATTTGGGATATCTTCTAATGCAGTTAAAACTTCAATTAATCTAGTTTTCTTAATTGTACCTTTTTTCTGAGCAATAGATAATGCTAATAAAGTTAAAACAGTTACTTGAGCAGTAAATGCTTTGGTAGATGCAACACCGATCTCCGGACCAGCATGAGTATATGCACCAGCATTTGATGCACGTGGAATTGATGAACCAACCACATTACAAATACCGAATATTGTTGCTCCTTTAGATTTTGCTAATTCAATAGCAGCTAAAGTATCTGCAGTCTCACCTGATTGAGAAATTGCAATTACAATATCTTTTTCTGTGATGATCGGATTTCTATATCTGAATTCAGAAGCATATTCAACTTCAACAGGTATTCTTGCAAAATCTTCAATTAAATATTCTGCAACTAAACCAGCATGCCATGATGTACCACAAGCAACAATTAATATTCTATCTGCTTGTTTAAACTTCTCTTCGTATTCGTTAAGTCCTGATAAATTTATAAAACCATCTTTCGCATTTATTCTACCTCTCATACTATCATGAATTGAGCGAGGTTGTTCATATATCTCTTTCATCATGAAATGATCGTAACCACCTTTTTCAATCATCTCTAATTGAATTGCTAACTCTTGTATATAAGGGTTTTGAACTACGTTATCAATAGTCTTAATTACTAAACTATTTTTCTTCACAATAGCCATTTCGCTATCGTTTAAGAAAATTACATTTTTAGTATACTCAATAATTGGAGATGCATCTGATGCTATGAAATATTCACCTTCACCAACGCCAATAACCATTGGACTACCTTTACGGGCAGCGATGATTTCATCTGGATTGTCTTTAGACATTACAACAATAGCATATGCACCTACTACTTCGTGTAATGCAATACGTACTGCTTCATCTAAAGTATTACCTGTATTTTTCTGGATGTCTTCTATTAAGTGTATTAAAACTTCAGTATCAGTATCACTCGTGAAAACATGTCCACGTTTGATCATTTCTTCTTTAATACTTGCATAGTTTTCGATGATACCATTATGAATGATACTCATTCTACCATCATTAGAAGTATGTGGGTGAGAATTTCTATCACTTGGTGCTCCGTGAGTAGCCCAACGTGTATGACCCATACCAATAGTGCCTACAGTAGATTGATTTTCTACAAAAGAAACTAAGTCACTAACCTTTCCTTCTTTTTTATAAATTTTCATGTCACCATCTAACAAGGCAACACCAGCACTATCATAACCTCTATACTCTAATCTTTGTAATCCTTTAATAATAATCGGGTAGGCTTCTCTGAAACCTATATAACCAACAATGCCACACATAGTTAATTTTGTTTTAGTTTAAGTAAATATACTCTAATAAAGTTTAGTATAAAATATTCTTAGTTTAATAGGGTCAGCAGAATTTTGCCCAGATATAACTAATCTATTTGCACGAATTTGCTTGCTATTATCTTCTAAATATAATTCTTTAATCTCTAATTTGCCACTAAGATATTGTTGAATAAAATTAGTGACTACCAACTTATATTCTTTAGTTGTAGAATTATATGCTGCTGTTTGTACAACAAATTCAGAGTTATCTGTTCTTCTAGCTTTTAGTGCTAAATTAATAATAGGTGCATATGGGCTTTCAGTACCCGAAAATGGTTTAACAATTAATTCAGCTTTGTTAACTGCAATAAGTCCAGAGTCTGTTAATCTCTTAATATTTGGTATAAGAACTTTAGCTCTTAAGCCAGCTAATGATTGAATAAATGTTTTTGTCTGACCTAGTGTAGAATCAGCTAATTGGCTTGCTACTTCGGTGCCAGTATAATCATGTTCATAACGATTAATATTTGCAGCAACACTATTAATATTAAACACGAAGTTAGTAGTATCTGTACTGTTTTTATAATGCAAAACGATGTATGAACGATTGGTATTTGTTAAATCAAAAGACATCACACCTCCATCACCGCTTGTTGTAGAAGCTGTAATATAAAAGCCTTTATAAGTATTTAAAAAGACACTATTTTCAGAAAGTTCTAATGTGCCAGATTTTGACAATAATTCTTGTCCGAATGCATCACTCAACCTCACTCTCATTTGTGGTGGAACTTTACCAACTGTATCTGGTCTACCATCACGAATGTTTTGTACTGTAAGAGAATCGTTCGGACTAGGTTGATAAGTTGTAGTGCCAATTGCGGTAGGTTTTATTCTAAAGACTCTACTAGAGTAGTAATTTGAATCTTCTGTAATGCTTTCATCTAATTGGTACACATTAACAGTCATTCTTGAATTTGTATCACCATAAAATCTTTGGCTTTTGTCTCCAATATAACCCAATACCAAAACAACAGAATCTAGTACTAAATTAGTACCAAAGTTTACATTGTTTTGTGATAATACTGCTTGAAAAGCAATACTAGCCTTGGTGTTACCAAATAAGGGATCTTTAAATTCACCTAATTGATTTCTGATATAACGACTAGAAATCAGTGTGTCATCTTTAACTGAAAATGTACGGATGGTGCTAGTATCTACTAATGTGCCAAACAAACCTTCTTCATCGATTTGTTGCTCTAGCCCTATTTCACCCTCTTTCTTACAGGCTTGTAATATAAAAAGACTTATTAACAGAATTAATAAGTCTTTACGAATATTTAATCTCATCTATTAATTGATATTATACAGTCACTAATTCTTCGCTTACCTCTTCGTAAAACGTAACAAATGTATCAAAATCTATTTCATCGTGGTTATAATTTTCGATGATAGTTTTGTCACTTTGCTTTGACAAGAATTTAATAACGGCATTATCAATGTTTTCGTCTGCCTTCACTACAGCATCTGAATAATTTATTGCATTGATATGTAAAGCTGAGCATGTACTATCTTTCAATAAACTAGTCTGTGATGCATCCATCTCTGGCATTAAAGACTTAGTCTTTAAATTTTTATCTAACGATTCGGTAAAACAGTTTTCGTAAACAGAATAAACAACTCTAGTGTTTTTGAACATCGGATCTTCTTTATAAGAAGTCTTTAAATACATAGGCACTAAACTAGTCATCCATCCGAAACAATGAACCACATCTGGCATCCAACCTAATTTCTTAACCGTCTCTATTGCTCCTTTACAGAAGAATATCATACGCTCATCATTATCGGCATGAAAGTTTTCCTTAGCATCTCTAAATATTGTCTTTCTCTGAAAATATTCTTCGTTATCTAAGAAATAAACCTGCATTCTAGCAGATGGTAACGATGCTACTTTAATAATTAATGGATTGTCATTGTCATTGATAACAATGTTCATACCTGATAATCTGATTACTTCATGTAATCTGTTTCTTCTCTCATTAATGCTTCCGAAACGAGGCATAAGAATTCTGATTTCGAATCCTTTTTCTTGCATCGCTTGTGGTAATTGCCTAGTAATTTTTGCTATTTTGCTAAGCTCCAAAAATGGAGACATTTCATGGGTGATGAAGAGAATCTTTGTTTTTGCCATACTGAACTTACTCCTAATCAACAAATTATCGCCTTCATGGCGAAATGAATTGGGACTGCAAATATACAAAAAAATATTAGATTTTTTTAACATTCTTTTAAAACATGCTTGTAATTACGAAAAATTTATAATTTTAGCCCTCTTTTAATCTTACTATATTGATAGTTGTAAACACCCGAAATGATCTTCAAGAAACCCTTGAAAATCACAGAGTTCTTGGCAAAACTGTTGGATTCGTACCAACTATGGGTGCTTTACACATGGGCCACCTATCATTACTTCAACAAGCAAAATCAGAGAATGACATTGTTGTTTGTAGCATTTTTGTGAACCCTACTCAATTTAATGACCCTAAAGATTTAGATAAATACCCTAGGCCAATTGAAAACGATGTAATCTTGCTTCAATCGGTAAATTGTGATATACTATTCTTGCCAGAAGTTAATGAAATGTATGGTAACAATGAGGAGTGGACACATTCTTTTGGTGAAATTGAAACGCTTTGGGAGGGTGCCATGAGACCAGGCCATTTCAAAGGGGTTGCTCAAATAGTCTATAAATTATTGAAATTGGTACATCCGAATAAGTCATACTTCGGACAAAAAGATTATCAGCAGACGGTAATAGTAAAAAAGCTCTGTAAAGACTTCTCCTTGACAACAGAAATAATTGTATGTAAGGTGATTAGAGAAGAAAACGGACTAGCGATGAGTTCCCGTAACATCCGTCTAAACGAAAATGAACGCCAAGAGGCATCTAAAATATATGAAGCATTAATATCTTCTAAATTGCTAGTTCAGCAGAAAGTATATAACATAGCCTATATTATAGAACAAGCGACAGCTAAACTACTTGAAATTAAAAATGTTACATTGGAGTATATTAGTATAGTAGATGCAGATAACATGTTAGAAGTGTCAGAAATAAACCCAAATTCGAAGCAATTAATGATTATAGCATTGAGAATTGGCAATACTAGACTAATTGATAATATGTTTATCAACGCCTAGATATTTCAAAATTAATTTAATTAGCTACCTTTGCGCCCAATGTATATAGAAGTATTAAAGTCGAAAATTCATAGGGCAAAAGTAACTCAAGCAGAGTTGAATTATGTCGGTAGCATTACAATCGATGAAGATTTAATGGATGCTGCTAATTTAATCGTTCATGAAAAAGTTCAAGTTGTAAATGTAAACAATGGTGAACGTCTTGAGACTTATGTTATCAAAGGTGAAAGAGGTTCGGGCATCGTTTGCTTAAACGGTCCGGCTGCACGTAAAGCTCAAGTAGGCGATATTGTTATCATTATCTCATACGCTTCAATGGAGTTTGAAGAGGCTAAAAAATATGAGCCTATTTCTATCTTCCCCGATTCAAATAATAAATTAGTTTAAGTCGAGCCTTATCAAAGCGGTTATAAAATATATTGTCTTATTAGGTATAACTGCATTGTTATTGTGGTTAGCCTTCAGAGGACAAGACTTGCAAAAAATTGTACTTGACTTACGTAATGCAAATTATTTCTGGGTAATAGCCTCAGCAATGGTTTCAATCGTTGCACATTATATTCGTGGTTTGAGATGGAAAATGTTGATTAAACCACTCGGACATGAACCAAGTAATGCAAATACTTATCATGCAGTAATGGTGGGTTACTTAGCTAATCTAGCTGTGCCACGCATGGGTGAAATTTCTAGATGTGGCGTACTAAATCGTACCAATAAAATTCCTTTAAATAGTTTGATAGGTACCGTTATCATTGAACGTATTATCGACGTTTTATTTTTATTGTCTATTCTCGTTTTTTCAATCTTACTAGAATACAGTAGAATTTTTGATTTCATAAAAATCAATATTCTAATACCTATGTTCGATAAATTTTCGAGCTCATCGATTTTAATATATGTATTTATTGGGATGTTGGTAATCGCAGTTGCAGTACTATATATTATAAAAGCATATCACGAAAAACTACTGAATATAAAATTATATAATAAACTCTTTGAAATATTAATTGGCTTCAAAGAAGGAATTCTTTCTGTTATAAAAATGGAGAAAAAAGGATTGTTTATTGTTTATTCAGCTGCAATATGGATCTTGTACATACTCTCTACATACTTATGTTATTTTGCAATCGAATCAACTTCTAACTTAAGTTTTAGCTCAGCAATTTTTGTTATGGCAGTAGGTGGTATTGGCATGTCGGCCCCAGTACAAGGTGGTATTGGCGCATATGAAGCAACAGTACAATTGGGCTTATTAGTTTATGGTATAGCTGCTGTAAATGGTTTAGCATATGCAACATTAAATCATAGTTCACAAATTCTTTCTATCTTAATTTTCGGTAGCATAAGTTTGCTTTACATTTTTCTTAAATTTAGAAAAAACAAAAATGACTAACGACGATAAATATGCAAAGTTGAAATCAAAAATTGTATCAGCTGATGAAGCTGCGACGATGATTGATATATGGCATTACATGGGACTTAAAGTTGTTTTTACGAATGGTTGTTTTGATATAATACATTTCGGACATGTGAATTATTTATCACGTGCAGCAAATTTAGGATCAAGAATGGTAGTTGGTTTGAATAGCGATGCCTCAGTGAAAAAACTAAAAGGTGATACAAGACCTGTTCAAGACGAAATGTCAAGAGCTCATATGTTAGCTTCTATGTTTTTTATAGATGCAGTAGTTATTTTCAATGAAGACACCCCTTACGAATTAATAAAAACCTTACAGCCTGATGTTTTAGTAAAAGGTAGCGACTATACTATAGATAAAATTATTGGTGCAGATATTGTAATGCAAAGAGGTGGCAGAGTAGAAACAATGGATTTTGTAGATGGTTATTCTACAAGTAATGTTATTAATAAAATAAAAGGTATATAATCTTAGAAAGATTATAAATTAGTAGCCTATTATGAAGATTATACTTAATCACATAATTTAGAGGCTTGATAAAGAATAAAATATAAACAAATACTATATGCATTTCGAACTGTCAGAAGAACATTTAATGATTCAACAAGCTGCGAGAGACTTCGCACAAAATGAGTTGAAGCCCGGAGTAATTGAGCGTGACGAACTTCAAAAATTTCCTGCAGAACAAATTAAGAAACTAGGTGAACTAGGTTTCATGGGTATGATGGTAGACCCTAAATACGGTGGCGCTGGCTTAGATGCAGTTTCTTACGTTTTAGCTATGGAAGAACTTTCTAAGATTGATGCTTCTGCATCGGTAGCTGTATCAGTTAACAACTCATTAGTATGTTACGGTATTGAAGCTTATGGTTCTGAAGAACAAAAGATGAAATATTTAGTTCCATTGGCGAGCGGACAAAAATTAGGTGCGTTCTGTTTATCGGAGCCTGAAGCTGGTTCTGATGCTACAATGCAAAGAACAACTGCTGAAGATAAAGGTGACCATTATTTAATTAATGGAACAAAAAACTGGATTACCAACGGAAACAATGCTGATTATTATATTGTAATCGCTCAAACTGATGTTGCAAAAGGCCATAGAGGTATCAATGCAATTATTGTTGAAAAAGGTACACCAGGATTTGAGGTAGGTCCGAAAGAAAATAAATTAGGTATCAGAGGTTCAGATACACATTCATTAATGTTTACTGACGTTAAAGTACCTAAAGAAAATAGAATTGGTGAAGATGGCTTCGGTTTCAAATTCGCAATGAAAACTCTTACTGGTGGTCGTATTGGTATTGCTTCTCAAGCATTAGGAATAGCGTCTGGTGCTTATGAATTAGCATTAGCATACTCTAAAGAAAGAAAAGCTTTTGGTACAACTATTTCTAATCATCAAGCAATTCAATTTAAATTAGCTGATATGGCTACTGAAATTGAAGCAGCTAGATTGTTATGTTTAAAAGCAGCTTGGATGAAAGATAATGGCTTAGACTATGGGCAAGCAAGTTCAATGGCTAAGTTATTTGCTTCTGAAGTTGCTATGAAAACAACTGTTGAAGCAGTACAAGTTCATGGTGGATATGGTTTCGTAAAAGAATTCCATGTAGAAAGATTAATGCGTGATGCTAAAATCACTCAGATTTATGAAGGTACTTCTGAAATTCAAAGAATTGTTATCGCTAGAGAAATCTTGAAATAATAAATCTTGATACTATAAATAAAAAAAAGTCCGAATTTAAATTCGGACTTTTTTTTATTTATATCTTTTGAATACTTATTAATATATATTCTTTGTATTTCCTTTCAGTAGGAGCTTGTATTCATGAACCAGGTGTAGGCTTCACCGTAGTAGTATTTTGTTTCTTCAAACCCTCTACAGCTTCTTTATGCGTAATTCTTTGTCCGTCTTTATAAGGAACCACAAAAGCATCTTTAATACCTAACTTTCTGATATCGTTTTTAAACTTATCAGCTTCTTCTAAAGTAAAGAATAAACCAACTACGTATTTATCAATTTCATTTTTTGTCTCAGTTAAAAAAGTATCATCTTCTTTAGTAGTTTTTGAATTTACATCAAAGAATTTATATGCACCTAATTGAACACGGTAATAGTATCCTTTTGCAGAACCCTTTTTTGCACCTGCAGCTTCAGCCTGTGCAGCTAATAATTGTGATTCAAGTCCAGATATTCTAGCACTATTAGAATTTAATAGAGTTTGTAATGAATCAACTTTCTTCTGCATTTGTTTAGCTTGTTCTGCTAAATTCTTTTTATCCTTTAGCTTAGTCTCATAATTCAACTTCATGGATCTAATTTCCATGGGTTTCATTTTTCTATAAGTCTTAAGTTCTTGCTTCAATTTCTTTTTCTCTGCTTTTGTTTGAGAATAGCTCATGTAAGGCACAAAGCTTAAAATTAAAACAGCTACTAATATTTTTATTCCATTCATATGAATTACAGTATTTTGTACTCGTAAATATATATATTTTTATCTTTATGTTTACTAAAATATGAATTTCAGCCTTATATCTTATGAATAAAAGATCTTTTAATATCTACTTAATGATTTTATCATGTTTATTTTACAACTGTAAACCAAAAACCACATATCAATTATCTGATGGAGTTTGGTTAGGCAAGCTAAAGAATGATAATGGTGCAGAAATACCTTTTAATTTCGAAATAAGAGATTCACTTGGTAAAAAAATTATCATCATAAAAAATGCTGAAGATCAATTAATAGTTGATGAAATTAAATCTTTAAAAGATAGTACTCAAATTATATTACCATTTTTTGATGCAGAATTAATGGTAGAAGTACATGCAGATTCATTAATTGGTAAATGGAAAAAACATTATGCTGATTATACTTTAGAAACACCATTTAGAGCATTCAAAAATATCAAAGAAAGATTTAATGAAGTGAATGCTGATAGCACCAAAGTATTTGATGGTACTTGGGCAAGTACATTTATAAAGCAACCTAGTAACGATACTTCTTTTGCTATTGGTGAATTCAGAACTGTAGGTTATAAAATATTTGGCACGTTCTTATCATCAACTGGCGACTATAGATTTTTAGAAGGAGTATCATCCAACAACAAAATATACCTATCAACTTTCGATGGCTCTAATGCATTAAGATTCGAAGCAGAACTTTCGTCTGATAAAAAAAGTTTAATAAATGGTGTATTTTATTCCAGCAAAAGTTCATATTATAAATGGTCAGCTCAACTACAACCAGATGCAGAATTACCAGATGCAGACAATCTAACTTTTTTGAAAGATGGTTATGATTCTATAGATTTTACATTCAAAGATTTGAAAGGCAAATCTGTAAGTCTGAATGATGATAAATACAAAAACAAGGTAATACTTATTCAAATCATGGGCTCTTGGTGTCCGAATTGTATTGATGAATCTACGTTTATTACAGAATATTATAACAAAAGCGATAAAGGTACATTAGAAGTAATTGGACTTTGCTATGAGAGATCAGAAGATTATGAAAAGGCTTCTGCGAATGTAGTCAGAATGAAAGATCGATTAAAAATACCATATGATTTATTGATAGCAGGTACAAATGCAAAAGGAAAAGTGAATGAATCATTACCTATGTTAAATAATTTCATAGCATTTCCTACAATGATTATCTTAGACAAAAATCATAAAGTTAGAAAAATACACACAGGTTACTCAGGTCCGGCTACCGGTAAACACTATGTAAATTTCAAATATGAATTCGAAAATTTTGTAAACAAACTATTAAACGAATAATGAGAAAATTTTGGGCAATCATTGGCATTAGTTCTGTGCTTTATTCTTGTAACTCTAAAGAAGTAGTTACACTACCAGAAATAACTGTTGAAACAAAAAAAGAAATACACTCTACACCTAGAAGGTATTATGCAACTTATACACGTAAGGCAGATTTAATTCATACAAAATTAGATATTCAATTAAATTGGGATAGCTGTTTCGTAATTGGTAAAGCTAACTTAAAAGTAAAACCATATTTCTATTCTATAACTGAATTAGAACTAGATGCAAAAGGTTTTGAGATTAAAGAAATAAAAATCAATAATGTAAAAGCAAACTATATATATGATAATTATAAGCTTATAATAAATTTGGGTCGAACTTATACTAATACAGAAAGTTTTGATGTATACATCGACTACATTGCAAAGCCTAATAAAATAAAAGTAAAAGGTAGTGCTGCTATTACATCTGATAAAGGATTTTATTTTATAAATGCTGATGGTAAAAATACTAAAGTACCAAAGCAATTCTGGACACAAGGAGAAACTGAATCGAATTCATGTTGGTTCCCAACTATTGAATCTGGAAGCGAAAGACATTCACAAGAAATCTCTATTACTGTTGATAAGAAATGGGTGACTTTATCAAATGGTCGTTTAGTATACTCTACAAATAATTCTGATGGCACTAGAACTGATTATTGGAAACAAGAATTAAGTCATACACCTTACTTAACATTATTAGCAGGTGGTGACTTTAGTGTTTATAAAGACAAGTGGAGAAACTTAGAAGTGAATTATTACATGGAGCCAAAGTTTGCACCGTATGCAAAAGAAATTTTTGGTAACACTCCAGAGATGATAGAATTCTATTCGAATAAATTAGGCTTTACCTATCCTTGGGACAAATACTCACAAATTGTGGTTCGTGAATTTGTTTCAGGTGCAATGGAGAACACGGGTGCTGTAACTTTTTTCGATGGCATGAACATGACTACTCGTGATTTGATTGATGGCAATAACGAAGAAATTATTGCGCATGAATTATTTCATCATTGGTTTGGTGATTTAGTTACTTGTGAATCGTGGTCTAACCTACCATTAAATGAATCATTTGCTACATATGGTGAATATCTATGGAATGAGTATAAGTATGGAAGATATGAAGCAGACAGAGCTGCACAGAATGACTTAAATGCATATTTAAGTACTGCAAAAAATAAAAGAGTAAACATGATTCGATTTGATCTTGACAATAGAGAAGAAATGTTTGATGCTAACTCTTATCAGAAAGGCGGACGAATATTACATATGCTACGTAAATATGTTGGTGACGATGCATTCTTTGCTTCATTAAAGAAATACCTAAATACTTATCAATATAAACCTGTAGAAATTCATCATTTAAGATTAGTATTTGAAGAAGTTACAGGAGAAGATTTAAACTGGTTTTTTAATCAATGGTTCTTAGCATCTGGTCACCCTGAATTAGAAATTTCGTATGATTATAATGAATCTAAAAAGCAGAGTTTAGTTACTATACAACAAACACAAGATTTAAGTAAAAATCCTTTGTATAAATTACCATTAGATGTTGATATATATTCAAATGGTAAAAAAGAAAGAACTAGAATAACTTTAGATAGCGTAAAACAAACTTTCAGTTTTTCTTCTAATATCAAACCAGATTTGATAAATGTGGATGCTGAAAAAATGATCGTAGGTACGAAGAAAGATAATCATTCAAAAGAAGAATGGATATATATGTTAAACAATGCAGCACTTTATTTAGATCGTTATGAATCTATAGTTGCGTTAGATAAATACAAAACTGATTCAGTTGTACAATTACAATATATCAAAACATTAAATGATTCGATTTATTCAATTAGAATTTCGGCATTAAATAAAATCAAAGACTTTAATGATTCAAATAAAAAAATAGCATATCTAAAAGTAAAAGAGCTCGCACTCAACGATGAAAAATCAATTGTAAGAGCTAGAGCTGCAAAAGTATTAGCCGATAATTATAAGTCAGAAAACAATCAAGCAGTTTTTGAGAAGTTATCAAATGAACAATCGTTTTCTGTTTTGTCGAGTATGATTAAAATTTATGCAGATACAGATTCAACAAAAGCATATGCAATTGCAAAAAAAGAAGAGAATGCTGATAACTTCACAATTCTAGGTGCAATAGCTGAACTATATTCTAAAAATAACAACAAATCATACAACCAATTTTATTTAAACACTTTAAATAAATCGAGTGGATTTGATGCCGTATTCATCTTACCTTATTATAAAACATTTATTAAGAAGATGGATGATGAAACGATAAAGAATTCATTACCTACTTTAAAAGAAGTAGCCCTTAGTTCTAATACAGGCTTTATAAAAACATCAGTAAAGTCGTTACTTAAAGAAGCACAATCAGCTACAAAAGACGACCTTTTGAAAAAAGAAATTGATGACATTATCAATTCTTTCGAAAAGAAATAAAACAAAAAACCCCGATAAAATTATCGGGGTTTTTTTTATTGTAATTTCTTCTTCGTTTTTTTATTCATTCGTAAGTTCAGCATCTCAACTAATATTGAAAATGCCATCGCAAAATAAATGTAACCTTTTGAAATATGTTGATCTAAACCTTCTGCTAATAAAGTAACACCTATCAAGACTAAAAATGCTAATGCTAACATCTTTACTGTTGGATGATTATTTACAAACTTACTAATTGGCTCTGCAGCAAATAACATAATAATTACTGCTATTACTACCGCAGCAATCATTACTCCTATTTGACTTGACATACCAACTGCAGTTATTACTGAGTCTAATGAAAATACAATGTCTAACAATAATATTTGAATTATTACTGAACTAAAATTTACTTTACCTTTAACCTCTGTTGAATGATCTTCACCTTCTAATTTTTCGTGAATCTCTGTTGTTGCTTTATAAATCAAGAACAATCCACCTACTAATAAAATAATATCTCTACCAGAGATTTCTTGCGATATAATTGTAAATATTGGAGCAGTTAAACTCATGATCCAGCTAAGTGATAACAACAATAATACTCTTGTAATTAATGCAAGACCTAATCCTAGTCTTCTAGCTTTTTGTTGTTGCTCTTTAGGTAATTTACCCGCTAAAATTGAAATGAAAACAATATTGTCGATTCCTAAAACGATTTCTAAAACAGTTAGTGTTAATAAGGCAATCCACATATTCGGATCAAACAAAAATTCCATAATATCTATAAATTTAATTTTCTAAGTTTAGGTGCAAATCTAGCAGTTATTCCGGTAACTAAAATAGTCATTGTACCACCAAATACTACGGATGGTACTAAACCCAATAATTTCGCGGCAAAGCCCGATTCAAATGCACCAATTTCATTTGATGAACCAATGAAAATACTATTGACCGATGATACTCTACCTCTCATATGATCAGGAGTTTGTAGCTGTACTATTGTAGTTCTTATTACTACACTTATGTTATCAAAAGCTCCACTTAAGGCTAAAAATATTAATGATAAATAAAAATTATTTGATAGTCCGAAACCAATTGTACAAATACCAAACAATGCTACTGCATACAATAGTTTATTACCTGCATTTTCTTTTAAAGGATAATATGCTAATACTATTGCCATAATTAATGCACCAAATGCTGGTGCTGATCTAAGAATACCTAAGCCTTTCGGACCAACAAACAAAACTTGATCTGCAAACATTGGCAGTAATGCGACTGCACCTCCAAAAAAAACAGCAAATAAATCTAAAGATAATGCACTAACTAATAGCTGATTACTAAAAACAAATTTTATTCCTGCAGTTAAACTTTTTCTCAATCCTTCAACTTTATCTGATTTAATTACGGCTCTTGTTGTTATTAATGAGAAAAATAAAAAAGCAAGTGTAAATAAAAATGTATTTAATAAATAAGCTTTTGCTACTCCTAAAAATCCGTAGATAAATCCGCCTAAAGCCGGACCTCCAACTGCACCTATTTGCCATACTGTACTATTCCATGTCGATGAATTACCGAATAGGTTTTTAGGTACAAGTTGCGACATGATGGCGAACATCGACGGACTTATAAATCCTCTTGCTAAACCAGTAATAAAAATTAAGAAATAAATTGGTAACACTCCTTTTATTGAAAAATCTTCAACATTCATTGAATAATAAAACAATGATATAGATGCAATAACTAAAATTGAAATTGCAGTCAATAATATTTTTCGACGATCGTAATGATCTACAACATAACCAGCAAATATTGCAATTAATATATATGGAATAGCCTCCGCAAGTCCGATTAATCCCAAAGACAATGGATCTTTTGTAATTTCATAAATTT
The DNA here is from genome assembly GCA_943372195.1 of Sphingobacterium thalpophilum. GTDB lineage: Bacteria > Bacteroidota > Bacteroidia > Sphingobacteriales > Sphingobacteriaceae > JAEYZM01. Next base: position 42,217 of record CALRXS010000016.1, on the reverse strand, counting down.
GCCATCCTACACATACTGCTTGAAAATTAACAGCAGTAGTTAAAAAAAATCTTGCGAAAATATAAAATCTAAACTCTTTGAAACGTAATGCTGCAAAGGGATCGTGTTTAATTGCTGGCTCCAATTATGTATTCTTTAATTATCATTTTAGCACGAGAATTTATTTCTACCGTACCATCCTCCATAACTTTATATAATGAATTTTCTTGCAAAAGGTTTTTAGTAGAAATGTTTTCTGCAATAATATCAAACAATGACCCTATTTCTTTCCATTTTTTGAAATGCTCATACTTGGTATATGTTTTATATTCATTTGAATAAAAAATAATATTCATTTTAAATTCATCTGATTTTAATATCTCTTCTTGATTACGTGAATGTCCGATGATACTTAATGCCTGATTATCTTCTCTTTCAAGAATGTCTATTAGAAACTTGATTTTATTTGCCGACTTACTGCTATCAATTATTCTTACATTATCTTGAAAACTTATCCAGCTCTCAATTTCTTCTAAGGCTAAATCAGTTTGTAAGACATAATCGATTTTAATGGGCTCATGATTTAATTGCATGAGGCACTTATCTTCTACAATAACAATCGGACTCCATTCTAACAATTGTTCTAGTATATCTTTCTCAAAGCTTGAGTCTGAAAGTATAAGTAAGGCTGGCTCTTGTTTTTCTTTTACAAAGTGATGCGAAGACATGTAAATGCTTTTTTTAGAAATTAATTGCTAAAATACTTAATTAGTTCATTTTTATTGGCTTATTGCTATGAAAATCATACTTTTGAAGCTTATTAAAATGATAATATGTTAAGAACACATACTTGCGGAGAGTTAAACATCAAAGATTTAGGTAAAGAAGTAGTATTAAGTGGCTGGGTTCAGAAATCAAGAGACCTAGGTGGTATGACGTTTATAGATGTGCGTGATAGATATGGTATTACTCAATTAGCTTTCAATACTGAAGACAATGAGGTGCTTTGCCAAAAGGCAAGAACATTAGGTAGAGAATTTGTGATTCAAGCAAAAGGTACTGTAATTGAAAGAAGTAGTAAAAATACTAAAATACCTACAGGCGAAATTGAAATAAAAGTTACAACATTAGAAATATTAAATGAATCGAAAGTTCCACCATTTATTATAGATGATGAAACGGATGGTGGCGATGAACTAAGAGCTAAATATAGATACCTTGACTTACGTAGAAATGTTGTACGTAAAAATTTAGAGTTACGTCATAGAATGGCTCAAGAGACTCGTAAATATATGGATTCATTAAACTTCATTGAAGTAGAGACACCAGTGCTAATAAAATCAACACCAGAAGGTGCAAGAGATTTTGTAGTGCCTAGTAGAATGAATCAAGGTGAGTTTTATGCATTACCACAATCACCACAAACATTTAAGCAATTGTTAATGGTATCGGGCTTCGACAGATATTTTCAAATTGTAAAATGTTTTAGAGATGAAGATTTACGTGCCGATCGTCAACCAGAATTTACACAGATAGACTGTGAGATGGCATTCGTTACACAAGAAGATATATTAAATACATTTGAAGGATTAGCAAAGCATTTGTTCAAAGCTGTTAAAGGTGTTGACATCATTGACTTCCCACGTATGACTTATGCAAACGCTATGAAGTATTATGGTTCTGATAAGCCAGATACTAGATTCGATATGAAGTTTGTTGAGTTAAACGATGTAGTGAAAGGTAAAGATTTCAAAGTATTTGATGAAGCAGAAATAGTAGTAGGTATTTGTGCTAAAGGTGCTGCAGAGTATACACGTAAGCAATTAGATGAGTTAACTGATTTTGTAAAGAAACCACAGATAGGCGCAAGCGGATTAGTATATGCACGTATTCAAGAAGATGGTTCAGTAAAATCATCAGTTGATAAATTTTACGATGCGCAAGATTTAAGTTTATGGAAAGCTAAATTCAACGCAGAACCTGGTGACTTAATTTTAATACTTGCAGGCAAAGTTGAAAAGACACGTAAAGCATTAAATGAATTACGTTTAGAAATGGGATCAAGATTAGGACTTAGACCTAAAGATAAGTTCGCTCCATTATGGGTGATTGATTTTCCATTATTAGAGTGGGATGAAGAGTCGAGTAGATATCATGCCATGCACCATCCATTTACATCACCAAAGCCAGAAGATATTGAATTATTAAAAACAAGTGCAGGTGAAGTTAGAGCAAATGCTTACGACATGGTTATTAATGGTACTGAAATTGGTGGTGGATCTATCAGAATTTTCAATAAAGATTTACAAGCAACCATGTTTGAATTATTAGGCTTTACAAAAGAAGAAGCTCAAAAACAATTCGGATTCTTAATGGATGCTTTCGAGTTTGGTGCACCTCCACATGGTGGTATTGCATTCGGCTTCGATAGATGGTGTTCATTATTTGCAGAGTTAGATTCAATTAGAGATATCATTGCTTTCCCTAAAAATAATTCAGGTAGAGACGTGATGATTGATTCACCTTCGACAATTGCTGATGCACAATTAACAGAACTAGGAATAAAATTAAATTCATAAATGAAGAAATTAATTTTCGCATTATCTATTATAACATTAGGTTGTAATACAACAAAAGAAAAAGGTATGAGTAATGACACTCATACCTTTTCTTCTAAAAGCGATGTTCGTGTTGAACATTTAAGCTTAGATATCAATGTAAATTTTGAATCAAAAATTATTGAAGGTATTGCAAATTATACAATCAATAATAATCATTCGGATGATACTATTCATTTAGATATTAAAGGTATTTCAATATTAGACGTGCTTAATAAATATAGCAACGAAAAATTAAATTATACAATTGCTGAAAGTGATAAAGTTAAAGGTGAAGATTTAGCAATCTATGTTAAAGGTGTAAAAGACATTAGTATAAAATATAAAACATCTGATAATGCTGCAGCATTACAATGGCTAAATGCAGATCAGACCGCGGATAAGAAACATCCGTTTTTATATACTCAATCGCAAGCAATATTAGCAAGAACGTGGATACCTTGTCAAGACGGACCGGGAGTGAGATTTACTTATGATGCAAAAGTTAGAGTACCAAAAGAATTAATGGCTCTGATGAGTGCCGAAAATCCGGTTACAAAAAATGATTCGGGTATATATTACTTTAAGCAAAAACGTGCAATACCATCTTACTTAATGGCATTGGCAGTTGGTGATTTAGCATTTCAAGAATTAGGCAGAAATTCTGGAGTTTATACAGAACCTGGTCAATTAAAAAAATGTGCAGAAGAGTTTTCTGATTTACCAAAGATGATGGATGCTGCAGAAGCATTGTATGGTAAGTATCAATGGGCAAGATATGATGTATTAGTATTACCACCTAGTTTCCCATTTGGTGGAATGGAAAATCCGGAGGTTACGTTCGCAACACCAACTATTATTGCTGGTGATAAATCATTGGTAAGTTTATTAGCACATGAATTGGCACATTCATGGTCGGGTAATTTAGTAACGAATGATACTTGGAATGATTTCTGGTTGAACGAAGGTTTTACAACTTACTTCGAAAGAAGAATAATGGAAAGCATAGAAGACAAAGAGTATGCTGATATGTTAAAAGTATTAGGTTATCAAGATCTTCAAGAAGAATTAAATGCATTTGGTGAGAATCATGCTGACACTAGGTTACGATTAAACTTAATAAACAGAGACCCTGACGAAGGCTTAACTGATATTGCTTATGAGAAGGGATCATTATTTTTAGTTCATATTGAAAATACAGTAGGTAGAGAAAAGTTCGATGCATTTTTGAAAAATTATTTTACAAGCAATGCATTTAAAACAATGAATACAGATCAGTTCTTAAAAATATTGAATGAAGATTTGATAAAGAATGATAAAGTATTAGCTGAAAAAATAAATGCGATGGAGTGGATTGATTCAACAGGATTACCAGCTACGATTCCAATTATTCAATCATCGAAATTAGTTTATATAGATTCAGGATTAGTAAATTTCAAAAAGCAAAAAAGCATAAACACAATAGATACTAAAAATTGGTCGAGTCATGAATGGCTATATTTTATTAGAGGTTTAGGCGAAAGGCTAAATGCATTTCAAATGAATGACTTAAAGAAGAATGTAGACTTTGCTAAATCAGGTAATGCTGAATTAGAGGCAGCATGGTATCTACATGTAATAAGAAATAACTTTACAGAAGACTATAATTATGTAGATGCGTTCTTACAAAGAGTTGGTAGAAGAAAATTTTTAATGCCATTATATTCAGAAATGATAAAGACAGAATCAGGCAAGAAAATGGCGAAGGGTATTTATGGAAGAGCACGTAAGAATTATCATTACGTATCAACGCAGAGTCTAGATGAACTGTTGAAATAAAAAAAAGGCGATTAAAATTTTTAATCGCCTTTTTTTTATTTTATTTTCTACAACCAAATACTAAGTATCCAGTAAGCAACCGCAGCTAATAAAGCAGACACAGGAATCGTTAATACCCAAGCCCATAAAAGATTTATTGTTACACCCCAACGTACGGCAGAAATTCTTTTCGATAATCCGACACCTATAATAGAGCCTGTAATTGTATGAGTTGTAGAAACCGGAATTTTAAAATGTTCTGTGATAAATAAGGTAATCGCACCAGCAGTTTCAGCAGCTACCCCTTCTAATGGAGTAACTTTGGTAATTTTAGTACCCATAGTTTTTACGATCTTCCATCCGCCTGAAATTGTACCTGCAGCAATAGCAGTATAACAAGCTAATGGCACCCAAAAAGGAGGATCAATAATTTTTACTTTACCATTTAAGATTTCATATTTTAAATTTAACCACATTGGTAAATTTGAAATATCTATGCCTGAAGTATTAATATATACTACAATTGCAGCAGAGATAATACCCATAACTTTCTGTGCATCATTACCACCATGTCCTAAACTGAATGCAGCCGATGAAACTAATTGTAATCTCTTAAACCATTTTTCTGCTTTACTAGGTGCAGCATATCTACAAATATTTAATATAATAATTGTGATGATGTATGCCATGATCATACCAATGATAGGTGCTAATACTATAAAGGCTGCAACCTTACCAATCACTTGCATATTAACAACAGAGAAACCAGCATGTGCTACTGCTGCACCTGCAAATCCGCCGATTAATGTATGTGATGAACTAGAAGGTATGCCAAACCACCATGTTAGAAGATTCCAAAATATAGCAGCAATAATACCAGCTAATATTACTACTAAATCTATTTGTAAAGTATTAACAGTTTTTGCTACAGTATCTGCAACGTTTAAATGGAAAATCCAATAAGCTAAAAAATTAAAAAATGCTGCCCAAACTACTGCTTGTAATGGTGTTAATACTTTTGTTGAAACTACTGTTGCTATTGAGTTTGCGGCATCATGAAAACCATTAATGTAATCGAATATTAGTGCAAGAAATATAATAACAATTAATAATACCATATATTTCTTTTTAAGCGTGCTTAACAATAATTGATTCCATCACATTTGCAGCATCTTCGCATTTATCAGTAGCTGTTTCCATTGCAGCTAATAACTCTTTCATTTTGAATAATTCAATTGCATCTTTTTCATTTTTGAATAAATCTGCAACAGCCATATCAAAAACATAATCAGCTTGATTTTCCATGCTGTTAATTCTAACACATGAATCAGTTACGTTTCTGATATTTTTCAAGTCTTTTAATTCTTTTATCGCCTTGTCAATATCTTTACAACCTTGATTAATCAATTCAGCTAATTTTCTAACAGCTTCATTAACGTGTTTTACATTATACAATAACATTCTGTTTGCTGAACCATGAATATAATCAGCAACATCATCAATAGCTGTAGCTAATGCATGTATATCTTCTCTATCAAATGGTGTAATAAAGTTTTTGCTTAATTCTAAAAAGATTTGATGCGTTATTTCATCACCCTTGTGTTCAAAGACTTCTATCTTTTTGATTAATTCATTTCTGAACTCTATATCATTAGTGTTCACTGCCTCTAATAAAGCTTCAGAAATATTAATTAAATTTGCACTAGCCATTTCAAATAATGGAAAAAACTTTTTGTCTTTAGGTACAAAGTATTGGAAAATTGCGTTGAGTGACATCTTTTATTATTTTGAAACAAATGTAACTTGTCAATATTAAGCTAATGTTAACAAATTCATTTAGAGTTAACATTTTGTAAAATACTCGTTAAATCTAAAATATTATTTACAATATGCTCTTTATCAGTAATTTATTAATCAATTATGTTAAAAATTATTATCGCAGAAACTAAAAATATACCTACAATAGTAGATATTGCCTATAAAACCTGGTTCCCAACGTACAAAAATGTCATTTCACAAGAGCAAATTGACTTCATGTTTGGCGAAATGTACACTCCAGAGGCAATATTCAAACAGATGGAATTTCTTAAGCATCAGTTTTTAATAATTTATTCGGATGATGCAGCTTTAGGATTCGCTTCTTTCTCAGAAATAATTGATTTAGAGCCTAAAACATTTAAATTGCATAAACTTTATTTACTTCCTGAAGCACAAGGAAAAAATATTGGTAGCGAATTAATAGCAGAAGTCGAAAAGTTGTCAAAAAATGATGAGGCTGAGTTCTTAATACTAAACGTAAATAGAAATAATTCTGCTTATCATTTTTATTTGAAAAAAGGGTATACAGTAAGAGAAACTATAGACATTCCATTTGCTGAATTCGTACTTAACGATTATGTAATGGAAAAAAAATTGAATTGATTCAATTTTTATCTATAGTTTTGTATTGCTCAAAGGGGTGGTTCCATAACACGGAGCCTGAGATAATACCCATAGAACCTGATGCGGATAATGCCGCCGAAGGGATGAGGTGATAAAATCGTTGTAGGATAGCCAATCCCTTGCTATCTGAGGTTTTATACTTAATTAAATAAAATGTTTATTAAAAAAAATTACGCAACATTATTACTCATATTATTGAGTTTAAATGTCTTTGCACAAGAGTCTTTTACCCTAAAGGTATTAGATGAAAATGCCATTCTACTACCTGGTGCTACAATCAGTATTGATGGCTCTATCATCGCTCAAACTGATGCGAATGGTGAATATCTGTTTAAAAACAAATCATCAAAAATTCAGCTTGAAATTAAAATGATCGGATATCAAAATTTCAATGCATTAGTAGATCTGAAAAAACAAAACACTTTTAAGCTTCGAAAAAATACTTATGTTTCTGAAGAAGTATTAGTATCTGCAACTCGTATCGATGAGAAAACTGCCGGCACATTTAGTACAGTTGATAAGAATTATATCGAGAAAACTAACGTCGGACAAGACTTGCCTTATATTTTAAATCAAATACCTTCAGTTGTAATCACTTCTGATGCAGGAAACGGAATTGGTTATACAGGTATTCGTATTCGTGGTACTGACCAAACACGTACTAATTTAACTATTAATGGTATACCATTAAATGATGCTGAATCACAAGGTACATTTACTGTAAACATTCCAGACTTTGCATCATCCGTAGAAAACATACAAGTACAAAGAGGTGTTGGTACTTCAACAAATGGTGCAGGTGCATTTGGTGCAAGCATAAATATTCAAACTGATGAAATGCCCGATACTGCTTATGCTGAAGTAAATATTACACATGGTACTTTTGATTTAAAAAATGTATTTCATAAAAATGAAATAGAAAAATATACGGCAAAAGTAAACACAGGATTAATAAACAATCATTGGAATTTTAGTGGTCGATTATCTAAAATCTCGTCAGTTGGTTACGTAAATGGAAGTTCGGGTATTTTGAAATCATTTTTTACCTCTGCATCATATAGAGATGAAAGACATTTGTTAAAGTTCAATGTGTTTTCTGGACAAGAGAAAACATTTTTAGCTTGGGGAGGTGTTCCACAAGACTCTCTAGCAACTAATAGAAAATACAATCCGATTTCTGACGAGTACGGTGATCAATATGACAACTATCAACAAGATCACTATCAAGTTTTTGAATCATTTAAATTGAATTCAAGAAATCATTTTAATATTGGTTATCATTTTACACGCGGACAAGGATTTTTTCAGGAGTATAGGGCTGATCAAAGTTTGTCGAGTTATTTAGCAGATGATATTATTGTTGGTAATGATACTATCACTCAATCTGATATATTAAGAAGACGATGGTTAAGAAATGAATTTTGGGGTGTAGTTTACAGTTGGGAATATAACAATAATAACAATTTAAGAATTACAATTGGTGGTGCAGCGAATGATTACAGAGGTGAACATTTTGGTGAAGTTGTATGGGCAGAAAACTCAGCAACAATTAGACCTAATCAAAGATTTTATGAAGGCTGGGGTATTAAACAAGAATTTAATACGTATGCAAAAGTAAATTACGATATCAATAAAAAGTGGAATGCATTTATCGATTTACAAGTAAGATTTGTTGATTACACCATAAATGGAACTAATAAAGATCAAGTAGTATTGGACCAAAGCCATAAATTCAATTTCTTTAATCCGAAGGCCGGCGTATCATATACCAAATCACCTAACGAATTAATTTATTTCAGTTACGGTATGGCTAATAAAGAACCTAATCGAGATGATTTGATTAATGGAATGGTAAACGGACAAGCACCTAAACCTGAGCAGTTGCATGATTTTGAATTAGGATGGAAGAAGAGAAGAAATAAATTTTCTTGGGAAGCGAACTACTACTATATGTATTACGTAAATCAATTAGTACTAACAGGTGAAGTAAATAATGTGGGCGAATATTTAAGAATAAATACTCCTAGTAGTTATAGATCTGGTATTGAATTATCGGGTGCTTGGAACTATTCAAATAAGTTTAGCTTATCTGGAGCTTTAAATATGAGTCAAAATAAAATCAAAGAATTTAAAGAATACATCTACGATGAAAACACCTATGCATTATCAGTCGTACGTGATTATAAAAACACAGATATTTCTTTTGCTCCAAGCTTAGTAGCATCAACTAGAGCTAGAGTACAAATTATCAATAACATGTTTTTATCTTTAGAATCAAAGTATGTAGGTAAACAATATTTAGATAATACATCGAGTGACTTAAAAAGCATAGATGCATTTTTTGTCAATGACTTATTTATCGACTATAATTTAAAAGTGAACAAAATTATTCCGCATTTAAGTTTAATTTTAAAAATCAACAATGTATTCAACGAAGTTTATGAAGCTAATGGTTATACCTTTAGTCTCATGAACGGCACACAAGAAAATATTTATAATTACTATTACCCACAAGCTGGCAGAAATTATATGTTAGCTTTAAACTTTAGATTTTAATCTGTATGGGCGGATAATATCCGCCCCTTTTTTTATATTAGTAATATGAAAGCAGAAGGAAAAACTGTAGAAGAAATTCTAACTAATCTACCTGAAGATAGAATTGTAGAATTCAATAAATTACATAATGTGATCGTTAAAAATTTACCTAAAGGTTTTGAACCAGCAATAAGTTATGGTGCTTTAGGTTATGTAGTTCCTCATACAATATACCCAGCTGGTTATCATTGCAAACCCATCGAACCATTACCATTTGCATCAATTGCATCACAAAAAAATTCAATCAACTTTTATCATATGGGTATGTATGCAGACCCTGAATTGTATAATTGGTTTATAACTGAATATCCAAAACATACCGCTCAAAAATTAGATATTGGTAAGAGCTGTGTTCGATTTAAAAAATTCGATCAAATACCATTTGACTTAATTGGAGAATTGATGAAGAAAATGACGGTAAAAAAATGGATTGAGATTTATGAGAAGAATTTAAAAAAATAAATTCTTCTCATTCTGAATTTATTTAGAAGTAAATACTGAATAAGGTATCAACATCTCTTCTAATGAAATACCACCATGTTGAAATGTATCTGCAAAATAATTCACGTATTGATTGTAATTATTTTGATAAACAAAATAAGTATCTTCTTTAGCAAAAATGAAAGCTTGACTTACATTTACTCTTGGTAAAAACGCATCAATAGGATTCTTTACTTCGAAAACATCTTTAGCTTGGTAGTTTAAATTTTTACCTTGCTTATATCTAAGGTTTGAATTTACACTTCTATCTCCTATAACTTTACTTGGATTCTTTACACGGATGGTACCGTGATCAGTAGTGATGATCAATCTTGCAGGCTTTTGCGAAATCTTCTTCAACGCTTCAATCAATGGAGAATGTTCAAACCACGATTTAGTAATGGAGCGATACGCAGCTTCATCAGGTGCTAACTCTTTAATGATTTCCATCTCAGATCGAGCATGAGATAACATGTCAACAAAATTATAAACAATAACATTTAATTGATTATTGAATTTCTGATGTATACTATCTACTAGATCTTTCCCTTGATCATTATTCACAACTTTGGTATATGATACTTTCCAGTTTTTTCGAGCACGAAATAAATGTTCTTTTAAGAAATCTTCTTCATGCATATTTTTACCACCTTCATCTTCATCGTTCTTCCATAACTTAGGGTAACGCTTCTCCATCTCTGATGGCATAAGTCCTGAAAAAATCGCATTCCTCGCATACTGTGTTGCAGTAGGTAAAATACTTGTATAAATCTCTTCTTCTTCTAATCTGAAATAATCATTAATCATTGGAGCAATTACTCTCCATTGATCATATCTTAAATTATCTATTAAGACAAAAAAAGTAGGTATAGAATCAGAAATATGAGGAAACACTTTGCTCTTCATCAATTGATGTGATTGCAAAGGAGCATTGTCTTCATCTTTTAACCATTTCAAATAATTCTTCTCTACAAACTTTGAAAATAATTTATTCGCTTCAGATTTTTGTAAAGTTAAAATTTCATGCATGCCAGAGTCTTCTAATTTCTCAAGTTCAAGTTCCCAGAAAACTAATTTTTTATAAACCTCTTTCCATTCACTTAAATTCGATACATCGTTTAACGCAAGTCCGAGGTTTCTAAACTCCTGCTGATATGCTGAAGTAGTTTTTTCAGTAACTAATCTCTTATTGTCAACCAACTTTTTAATCGTCAACAATATTTGTTTAGGGTTTACAGGTTTTATAAGGTAATCGGCAATTTTACTACCAATTGCATCTTCCATTAAATACTCTTCTTCATTCTTTGTGATTAATACCACGGGTATATCGTTATTAAAACTCTTAATTGCTTGTAAAGTCTCTAAACCCGATAAGCCTGGCATGTTTTCATCTAAAAAAACTAAATCAACATAAGTTGATTTCAATACATCTAATGCATCAGAACCATTCGTTCTACTAATAACTTTATAACCTTTATCTTCTAAAAAGAGAATATGAGGTTTCAATAAGTCAATTTCATCATCGGCCCACAATATGATTGTTTCTTGCATCCTTTATTTTATATTTGATTCTGTTAAAATTAACGAATTAATTCGCTTTTATTGTTTAGACCTTGAATAAAAAGAAAATATTTAATGACCCTGTGTATGGTTTCATAAGTGTGCCTTATGAGATAGTGTTCGATTTAATTGAACATCCGTATTTTCAGAGATTGCGTAATATCAAGCAGTTAGGATTAACCCATTTGGTTTACCCGGGTGCATTGCATACACGTTTTCATCATGCATTGGGTGCAATGCACTTGATGGGCATTGCAATTGAGAGTCTGCGTTACAAGAAAATAGAAATTACCGAAGAAGAAGCTGAGGCAGTAACGATTGCTATATTGTTACATGATATCGGACATGGACCATTTTCACATGCTCTTGAATCATGTATCGTACCAGAGGTTCATCATGAATCATTATCAATATTATTCATGAAAGAATTGAACAATCAATTCAATGGTCGACTTAGTTTAGCAATAGAAATTTTCGAAAATAAATACCATAAGAAATTTTTACATCAAATGGTTTCGGGTCAATTAGATATGGACCGAATGGATTATTTAAATAGAGATAGTTTTTATACAGGGGTATCAGAAGGCGTTATTGGCTTCGACAGAATTTTGAAAATGATTTCGGTGAAAGAAGATTTATTAGTCATTGAAGAGAAAGGCATTTACTCTGTAGAGAAATTTTTAATTGCTCGTCGATTGATGTATTGGCAAGTGTATTTTCATAAAACTGTTTTATCGGCCGAACAATTACTTTATAAAATTTTAAAACGCGCAAAAGAAATTTCATTGTTAGGCGCTGAGTTATTTGCGAGTCCTGATTTCTCTACCTTCTTAAAACAAAACTTAAGTCTAGTTGACTTCCAGAGTAATTCAAAATACTTAAATGCCTTTTCGCAATTAGATGACCACGACATCTATTCTGCAATAAAAGTATGGCAATCGCATGAAGACCTCATTTTATCGAGATTATGTGCTGACTTGGTGGCTCGTAATTTATATTCTATAGAACTTTCAAATGAAGAGATAGATCAACAATATTTAGTTCTTAAGAAAAATGAATGTATGGAGCGCTTTAATATAAGTGTAAATGATGCCGATTATTTCGTATTCGAAGGAATTATTAACAATAATGCCTATAATCCGGAAATTGGCAATATATATATATTGACGAAGAACGATGTATTACAGGATGTGGCGATAGCCTCAGACGGACTTAATGTAGAGGCATTGACGAGGAATGTTAAAAAGTATTATCTCTGTTACCCAAAGTACTAGCTAATTGTTGAGAAAATAATTCCGTTTTTTTAATCTTACATTTGCAGCATAAGCATATAATTTTAATTTTGTATAATGCAATTTAAAGCAACTGAAATTTGTGTATTACTTAACGGTGAACTTGAAGGTAATCCGGATGTAGTTGTTTCCTCTCTGGCTAAGATAGAAGAAGGTCGTATTGGAGCTTTATCATTTTTATCAAACCCTAAGTACGAACCTTATTTATATAGCACTGAAGCTTCAGTAGTTATTGTCAATAAATCACTTGTATTGGAGAAACCTATACAAGCTACGTTAATTAGAGTTGATGATGCATATAGTGCATTCTCTATTTTATTAGAAAAGTACAATACCATAAAACTTAATAAATACGGCATCGAGGAACCTAATTTCATTAGTAAATCTGCTAAAATTGGTAAAGATTGCTATATAGGGGCCTTTGCATACATCGGACATAACGTAAAAATTGGAGATAATGTTAAGATTTACCCACAAGCATATGTTGGTGACAATTCGATAGTTGAAGATGGAACTACCTTGTTTGCAGGAGTTAAAGTTTATTCAGATTGCAACATTGGCAAAAATGTTATTATTCACTCAGGTGCGGTAATCGGTAGCGATGGATTTGGATTTGCTCCACAAGCAGATGGCTCATTTCAAAAAGTTGCACAAATTGGCAATGTAATTATAGAAGATGATGTTGAAATTGGCTCTAACACCAGTATTGACAGAGCTACTATTGGCTCAACTATCATCAAAAAAGGTGTTAAACTAGATAATTTAATTCAAATAGCCCATAACGTTGAAGTTGGTGTTAACACTGTAATTGCTTCTCAGTCGGGTATCTCAGGAAGTACACGTATTGGAGAAAGTTGTATAATTGGTGGTCAAGTAGGTATTGTTGGTCATATCAACATTGCTAAGGGCTCTCAAATCAATGCGAAATCAGGTATCTCAAAATCAATCACAGAAGAGAATAAACAGTGGAACGGTGCACCAGTTTCTCCATTTAGAGACTCATTAAAGATGCAAGCCGTTTACAGAAGACTACCAGATTTAGAGAAAAAAATCGAGGAATTAGAACAAAAGCTCCGAGATTTAAAACAAACCATTTAATTTAGTTTGATAAATTTTGTTTAAACGCCATTTCTAGATACATTTGTCAGAATTAATCGACAGGAATGAACGTAAAACAAACCACATTAAAGGCCCCAGTTACAGTTGTGGGGGTCGGATTGCATACGGGGAAACAGGTGACAATGACTTTTAAGCCAGCTCCTGAAAATCACGGATATAAATTTCAAAGAGTTGATATTGAAGGCTCTCCGATTATTGATGCAGACGTTGACAATGTAACAGATACTTCTCGTGGTACTACCATTACTCAAAATGGTGCAAGCGTTTCAACTATAGAACATACTTTAGCTGCTTTAGCCGGATTAGAAATAGATAATGTTTTAATCGAAATTGATGCCCCTGAGGCGCCTATTATGGATGGTAGTTCTATGCCTTTTATTGAAGAATTAGAAAAAACCGGATTCTTACAGCAAGATGCTGATCGTGAATATTTCGTAATACCTAATAATTTATACTATTCTGAGCCTGAGCGTCATGTTGAAATGACAGCGATGCCATACCTTGATGATTACAGAGTAACTGTAATGGTTGACTATAATTCACCAGTTTTAGGTAGTCAACATGCATCATTATCATCAATCACAGAATTCAAAAAAGAAATAGCATCATGTAGAACCTTCTGTTTCTTACATGAATTAGAAATGCTTTTACAACATAACCTTATTAAGGGTGGTGACTTAAATAATGCAATAGTAGTGGTTGATAAAGTGGTAAGTGAAGAAGAATTAGAACACCTTGCAAAATTATTTAACCGTGAAAAAATTGCTGTAGCACGCGAAGGCATTTTAAATAATATTGAATTAAGACATCAAAATGAGCCAGCTCGTCATAAATTGCTAGATGTAATTGGTGACTTAGCCTTAGTTGGTATGCCTTTAAAAGGTCATATTATGGCAGCTCGCCCAGGTCATGCGGCAAATGTTGCCTTTGCTAAAAAGATTAAAGCATTGATTAAGAAAGAAAAAGCAAAGAAAAATATCCCTCATTACAATCCGAATGACACCCCAGTTTACAATATCAACGAAATCACTAATATTTTACCACATCGTCAGCCGTTTTTATTAATTGATAAAATTACTGAACTATCGAGCAAGCACGTAGTAGGGGTTAAAAATGTGACCATGAATGAAGAATTTTTCAAAGGTCATTTCCCCGGAAACCCAGTGATGCCTGGTGTTTTGCAGATAGAGGCAATGGCGCAAACAGGTGGTATTTTAGCTTTAAGTACAGTACAAGATCCGGAGAATTACTGGACATATTTCATGAAAATTGAAAATGCACGCTTTAAAGATAAGGTACTTCCGGGAGATACTATTATATTTAGGCTTGATTTAATGGCTCCAATACGTAGAGGTATTTGTCAAATGAGAGGCACGGCCTTTGTTGGTGACAAAATTGTAATGGAAGCAGAATTAATGGCACAAATTGTTAAGAAAAGCTAAATAATACGAATGATATCTTCGCTAGCATCAGTACATCCAAAAGCAAAAATTGCAGCTAATGTAACCATTGAGCCTTTCAGCACAATATATGAAGATGTTGAAATCGGTGAAGGTACTTGGATAGGCCCTAATGTGACCATCATGGATGGTGCAAGAATTGGTAAAAATTGCAAAATTTTTCCTGGTGCCGTAGTATCAGCAATTCCACAAGATTTAAAATATAAAGGAGAACCTACTATTGCCGAAGTAGGTGATGGCACAGTCATTAGAGAATGTGTAACCATCAATAAGGGCACCAATGATCGTCATAAAACATCAATAGGTAAAAATTGCTTACTAATGGCATATGCTCATATCGCACATGATTGCATTTTAGGTAATAATATTATTCTTGCAAACAATGTAAATCTTGCTGGTCATGTTACTATCGAAGACTATGCAATACTAGAAGGTATGGCTGCTGTAGGGCAGTTCTTAACTATTGGCGCGCATACATTCGTTGCTGGTGGTACATTGGTTCGTAAAAATGTCCCTCCTTACACAAAAGCTGCACGTGAACCGATTTCATATGTTGGTATAAATTCAGTCGGACTAAGAAGACGTGGATTTACTGATGATGAGATTCGTCAAATAGAAAATATTTATAGAATTCTTTATGTAAAAGGATATTCAATTTCTAATGCTCTAAATATTATTGAAAAAGAAGTTCAAGAATCACCAATCAAAAAAGGTATTGTTGACTTTATCAATAATTCTAGCAATGGCATTATGAAAGGATATTCGAGAGACTAATGCAAATAGAGCTCCTCAATATTGCTAAAAAATTTAATAGAGAATGGATTTTCAAGGATGTTAACATCCTAATACCTAACTCTACAAAGCTAGCAATACTTGGCTCTAACGGCTCTGGCAAATCAACTCTACTTCAAATAATCGTCGGTAGCTTAAGCGCTTCTAAAGGTGAAATGAGTTATCGTGTAAATGAAGAATTAATTTCTGCAGAAAATATTTATAAACATTTCAGCATCGCTTCACCTTATTTAGAATTAGTTGAAGAAATGACATTGAATGAAATGATTGATTTTCATTTTTCATTTAAGAATAGATTAAATGATTATAGCAATGAAGATTTATTGAATATCGTCGGATTAGAGACATCGCGTAACAAAGAGATAAGATATTTCTCGTCAGGCATGAAACAACGCGCTAAGTTGATGTTAGCAGTACTAAGTAATGTAGATTGTATAATGTTAGATGAACCTTGCTCAAACCTCGATAAACAAGGCATAAGTTGGTATCATCAACTTTTAAATGACTATTTAAGTAATCGTACTATTATCATTTGCTCGAATCAAGAATACGAATACAGCATTTGTGATAAAAGTCTATCTATAATGGATTATAAGCCTGATTCTCAAAAGTAAATTTTATTATCTTTACGGCTCAAATTAGTAAATAAGAATATAATTATATGGCAAAAGCGTCAGATGTAAAAACAGGAAACGTGTTACGTTTCAACGGAGAACTAGTAACGGTAGAAGAATTTATTCACCGAACACCTGGTAACTTACGTGCTTTTTATCAAGCTAGAATGAGAAACGTAAAATCTAATAAATTAGTTGAGTACCGTTTCCGCACAGATGAAGAGGTTGATATTTGTAGAGTAGAAACTAAAGATTATCAATATTTATACGAAGATGGAGATTTCTTTGTGGTGATGGATAATGAGACCTTCGAACAATTTAACGTACCTAAATTTTTATTTGGTGCATCAGCAAAATTTATTTCTGAAGGCATGAACTTAATCATCGCTTTCGAAAGTGATGAGCCTATTACAGGTCAAGCTCCAACTCACGTTGAACTTGAAATCACTTATACTGAACCAGCTGTTAAAGGCGATACTGCTACTAACGTTACAAAAGCTGCAACAGTTTCTAATGGTGCTGAAATTAGAGTTCCTTTATTCATCAATGAAGGTGATAAAGTGAAAATTGATACTCGTACTGGTGATTACGTAGAAAGAGTAAAATAATATTTAGAATTTCCAAAGCCTCGACGGACTAATTGCAAAGTTGAGGCTTACATCCATCTCATTCACATCCTCAATAATTTCTTCAGGCTCAAAATACGATAATCCGATTTTTACTACATCTTCTCTACACTTATTCAAAAATCGATCATAAAATCCTTTGCCATAACCCACTCTATACCCGCGTTTATCAAAACTTAATAAAGGACAAATTACCATATCAATTTTTTGGTTTTCTATCACATCACCATTCACTGGCTCCCAAATACTAAATTCATTTTCTGTTAAAATAGTATTGTCATCATACAATACATTAATCATATCAAATGTATTGAAATCACTTTTCGGTATTACGATTTTTAGACTTGGGGCAATTAATTTCAAAAAACCTATTATAGGGAATGTATCAATCTCATTTTTCTTCTTAATCGGAAGGTAAATATGTACAACTTTAATATTCGAAAAGTCAAACTCATTCAAGTGGTCTATAACTTGCTGAAGCAAAGCACAACGCTGCTCTGAGCTTAATGCCTCCCTCTTTTCAAGTATTAATTTTCGGAGTTCTGTCTTATTCATGTTATATTTAGCAATTTATGGTATGCAATTTGTTAAATTTATGAAAAAATAAAATATGAAGCGTCTACTCTTAGTATTAATATTATTGCCGCAAATATTATTTGCTCAAATATTTACAAATAAAAAAAGCAATACTTCCTTTTTAGATTTACAACAAGAGTTTAATAATTATCGATCATCCGTAGATTTAAATAATGTAAAAGGTTGGAAATGGTTCAAACGTTGGGAACATCATTATGATCAACGTTTAAATCCCGATGGTTCATTACCCGATTTAAAAGAGTATGTAAATACTTTATCAAAAATGAATTTGCAAAATAATGCATCTTCAAAAATGAGCTCTGCTTGGGTACCTTTCGGACCCAATGAGTTGCCCCCAGCTTTTGGACCTTCAAGTCATGGTATGGGTCGTATCAATTGCGTGACTTTTCATCCAACAGATTCGAATATCATGTATGTTGGAGTTGCACAAGGTGGTATATGGAAAACTACAAATGCCGGACAAACATTTACACCTATAGGTGATAATTTACCCATCATTAGAATATCAGATATTGCAATAGATCCTAATAATACGAATACTTTGTATGCATCGGTTGGAGATTATGCATACTTAGGTGTTGCATTAAATACTGATGGTAGAAAAAGACATACGCATTATGGTATTGGAATTTATAAATCTGTAGATGGTGGAAATACATGGGCAGCAACCGGATTAACATTTGAACAAAATAATCTTGATGCTTCATTAATTAGAAAAGTAATTGTGAAGCCGAGTAACTCTAATGAATTAATAGCTGTGGGTATCGAAGGGATTTGGAAGTCGTATGATGCGGGTCAAACCTGGACAAAAAAATCAAATGAAATTATTTGGGATTTAGAAGAAAATCCGAAAAATATAAACACTCTTTATGCAAGTACTGGCTACGTTTATACTTTAAACGAAGGCTCTGCAGGTATAATAAAATCTAATGATTTCGGTGAAACATGGTCAACTTTAAATACTAATATACCAAGTAAAAATGTACAAAGAGTAGAAATAGCAGTTTCATTGAATGATACTAATTATGTGTATGCAATTACATGCGGATTAGATAGAGGCTTCGAAGGATTTTATGCAAGTATAAATGGCGGTCAATCATGGGTAAAGAGATACACGTCAAGTGATGCTATAAATTTATTAGGATGGTATGATAGTAATGCACCAGGCGGACAAGGGACATATGACTTGGCGATTGTAGTAGATGCAAAAAATAAAAATAAAGTTTATATAGGCGGTATAAATATGTGGGGTACTTCAGATGGAGGTTTATCATGGGATGGTGTTTCATTTTGGCTACCTTATTATGGTGAAAAGTTTTTACACGCTGATCAACATCAATATAAATACAACCCAACAAACGATGCATACTTTGTTGCTAATGATGGTGGCTTGTATAGAAGTGACAGTATAATTATAGGTACATGGAGCTCACCAGATCCTAATTATGAATTTCCGACACGATGGAAATTTGTAAGCAATGGTATGCAGATTACTTCATTTTATAGATTAGGATTGAGAGAAAAATTTGGAGATGTAATTGCTGGTGCTCAAGATAATTCTACCTTTTATAAAGAAGGAAATTCTTGGGTAAATATTATTGGTGGTGATGGAATGGAGTGCGCCCTACACCCTACTGATGATTTAACTTTATACGGATCATATCAATTCGGAAATTTTGTTCAATCTTTTGATGGTGGTTTATCTTATAATAGTATATTTCAACCAGGTGACGAAGATGGTGAATGGACAACACCATTCAAAATCTCTAAAAATTCTCCAGATATTTTATACATAGGTTATGGCAATATTTATAAGTCTACAAATGAAGGTATAAGCTTTCAGAAGAAATCAAATTTTGCTACGATGTCAAATGGTCAACATGCACCAATTTCATTTTTTGATGTAGCAAACAGTAATGAAGATTTTATTTATGTAGCAAAAAGAATAGTACATAAACAGAATGAGAAAACTAAACTATACGTAACTACTAATGGCGGCACTAGCTGGATTAATGCAACGGCAGGTTTGCCTGATTCATTATATGTAACATATATAAGTGTAGATAATGAAAATCCTTCTACAGCATGGGTGGTATTTAGTGGTTTTGTTGACGGACAAAAAGTTTATAAGACAACGAACGCAGGACAAAGTTGGACGAACATCAGTTACAATTTACCCAACATCCCGGTAAATACTATAGTAAACCAACCTGGTTCAAATAATAATACAATTTATATTGGTACTGACAATGGAGTGTATTATACATATGATGGACGTACAACTTGGGAGAGATATAGTAACTTAATGCCAAACGTAATTGTTAGTGAATTAGAAATACATACTGATTCAAATAAATTATTTGCTGCAACTTTTGGTAGAGGAATCTGGATGACAGATTTAGTAAGTAGCTCAGTTGGCTTCGATCAAAATAAAATTGATAATGCTAAACTTAACTTATACCCGAATACTAACAAGGGCACATTCAAAATTGAAATAGAGAATTTAGAAAGTTCAGAAATAGAAATTTCTATAATTGATGTTCAAGGAAGAAATATTTTCAATGAAAAATTAGAAGTAAAAAATTCAATAATTAATAAAGAGTATAATTTGAATTTGAATTCAGGCATATACTACTATAGAATAAAATCAAACGAGAATACTAAAGCTGTGAGTTTTATAGTAGAATAGTAGCTTATCTACTAATAATGAACAAAATATCGTATGTTTGAGGGTATGGATTATAGACTTTATACCCTTAATAACGGCATTAGAATAGTACATAAAGATAACCCTCATTCAAACATTGTTCATTCATGTGTGATCATTAATTGTGGTTCAAGAGATGAGCGAAAAGGGAAAGAAGGCTTAGCTCATTTCTTAGAGCACATGTTATTTAAAGGTACTCCAACGAAAAGTTTATTAAATATTCTAAATAGAATGGAAGTGGTAGGTGGCGACTTAAATGCTTACACTACTAAAGAACATACTTGTATTCATGCTTCATTTCTCTCTGAACATACTGAAAGAGCTATTGAATTATTTTCTGACTTATTGTTCAATTCTATATTCCCTGAAAAAGAGATCTTAAAAGAGAAAGAAGTAATAATCGACGAAATAGATTCATACTTAGATACACCAGAAGAAGCTATTCAAGATGAATTTGAAAATATCATTTTCAAAAATCATTCATTAGGTGAAAATATTTTGGGAAGCAAAAAAAGTGTAAGAAATATCAATAGAAAAGATTTAATTTCTTTCACTAAGAAAAACTATTCACCAGAAGAAATGGTAATTGGTGTATATGGTAAATTAAATGCTGAACAATTAATCAGCATTGTTGATCATCATTTTGGCCAAATCAAAAAAATAATATCGAAAGAGAAAAGAGAAAAGCCAAGTAGATACAGTGCTGAAACTAGAGAGATAAAAAAGAGTATTAATCAAAGTCATGCAGTAATTGGTAATCGGACAATAAGCATTCATCACAAACAAAAAAATGCGATGTCGTTGCTTTCAAATTATTTAGGCGGTCCAGGTATGAGCTCGAGATTAAATTTAGAGTTGCGTGAGAAGAAAGGCATATGTTATTCAATAGATGCAAACTATATTGGCATGAGTGACACTGGTTTATTTACAATCTACATGGGAACAGATATAGGTAAGATGGAAAAGTGCATATCTCTTGTTGAAAAAGAATTAAAAATATTACGAGAAAAGAAATTAAGTACTATGAATCTAAATTTAGCAAAACGTAAATTCATCGGACAAATATCATTAGCGGAAGAAAATCATTTGTCGGTAATCATTGCATTAAGTAGAAGTGTTTTAGATTATGGCAAAGCTGATTCATTAAATCAGATTTATAAAAAAATAGAATCAGTAAAAGCAGAAGATTTACAAGAATTAGCAAATGATGTATTTAACGAAAATCAAATCAGTAAATTAATTTATCTACCTGAATAAAAATGGAATTCTTAGACGAAGCATTAGCTAAATATATAGAACAACATACTGACGAAGAGCCAGCTTTATTAAAAGAATTGAATAGAGAAACTCAATTAAAAGTATTGATGCCTCGCATGATTTCTGGGCATTTTCAAGGCAGAGTAATTAGTATGTTAACTAAAATGATTAAGCCTAAAAATATTTTAGAAATCGGTACATATACTGGCTATTCTGCATTGTGTTTTGCTGAAGGACTATTAGATGGTGGTAAATTAATAACTATAGATATAAATCAAGAGCTAGAAGATTTAGTAAGATCATACTTTAATAAATCGGAGTATAAAAATAAAATCGAATATATTTTAGGAGATGCTGCCGAAATCATACCTACATTAAATGATAAGTTTGATATTGTGTTTATTGATGCTGATAAAGAAAACTACTCTAAATACTATGATTTAATATTTGACAAAGTAAATAATGGCGGTTATATTATTGCCGACAATGTATTATGGAGTGGTAAAGTAGTAGCTGAAAAAATAGATAAAGATACTCGTGCTATATTAGAGTTTAATAAAAAAGTACAAGTCGACGTCAGAGTAGAAAATGTATTATTTCCTATTCGCGACGGCTTGCTTATTGCCAGAAAACTTTAAGTATGCAAAGTAAATTAATCCGGTTATTATAGCTTTCGAATACCCTATCAAAGCTAAATCAGTAAAGCCAGTTTGTATAACTTCAGCCCAGGTTTTTTCAGAATTAATATAATAGATTGAAACGCCCGAGATATATAATGAAGTTTGTGCAAGCACAACTGATAACATTATGAACAAAAACTTTTGTTGATGTCCGATCATACCAGTTATAAATGCAGCAACAGGAAAAGCAAATAGATACCCAACACTCGGGTCAGCTAAAATTGAAAGTCCGAAATCTTCACCAGCAAACACAGGTAAAAATGCACCAAACATCAAATAAATTAATTGTGAAGTAATTCCTGCATTAGCACCTGCCATAAGTCCGGCTAATAACACAAAAACACTTTGCAAAGTAATAGGTATATCTCCGTTAGGTATATTAACATCTGCAGCTACAGTAGTTAAGAATGCGAATAATGTACTCGCTATTGCAAATTTTTTATAATCCATTTTATTCTAGTATTGCTTTAATATCATCTTCTGACAATGACTTCATAAATGATTCTTCTGTCGTAATTAAACTGTCAGCAATTCTTCTCTTCTTTTCCTGTAATGCTAATATTTTCTCTTCAACAGAATTCTTAGTTATAAATTTATAAATAAATACGGTATTTTTTTGTCCGATTCTATGTGTTCTATCTATAGCTTGTTGTTCTACCGCTGGGTTCCACCATGGATCTAAAATAAATACATAATCTGCTTCTGTAAGATTAAGTCCGACCCCACCCGCCTTTATTGAAATTAAAAATATCTGAATCTCATCATTCGTTTTAAATTCCTCAACAACTTCTTGCCTGTTTAAAGTAGAACCATCTAAAAACGAATACTTAATATTATTATCGTTAAAGTATTTTTTGAATAAGTTCAAGTGTTTTACAAATTGAGAGAAAATTAAAACCTTATTACCCTTTGTTAAAATATTTTCAAGAGTATAAATAACATCTGAAAATTTACCTGATTCTGCATCATAATCTTCATCTACCATACTTGGGTGATTTGCAATTTGTCTTAACTTATTTAAACCTTGTAATAATTGAATATGTGACCTACCAATACCTTGCTCTGTGATTACCCTTAATAACTCATTTCTATAAAAAGATTTTGTTTCTTCATAAAGTTTCTCTTGTTCTTCACTCATATCTGAATAATACAACTGCTCTACCTTAGGTGGTAATTCAGATGCTACTTGTTGCTTAGTTCTTCTTAGTATAAAAGGTTTAATAAGTGTTTGTAATTTATTTGCTTTCTCTTCGTCTTGCTTTTTATCAATAGGTGTGGCGAACTCATCATTAAAAAAAGTTTGTGAACCTAATAAACCCGGATTTACGAATGACATTTGAGACCATAAATCTGTTACTGAGTTTTCGACTGGTGTTCCACTTAATACTAACTTGAACTTAGATTTTAAAGATCTAACTGATCGAGAAATTTTTGAAGATGGATTTTTTATAATTTGACTTTCGTCTAAAATAATATAATGGAAATAAAATGATTTTAATATATCAACATCAAGTCGTGTAATGCCGTAAGTTGTTAATACAATATCATATTTACTAAAATTAGAAATTTCTTTATCTCTATATACACCTGTGTAAATATTAATCTTTAAATCAGGGGTAAACTTTTTCGCCTCATTTAACCAATTATGTATTAAGGATGTTGGCATTACAATCAATGATGTACGTGGGTAATCACTCGTATGTGTATGTTGTTGATCAAATAATGTACCTGGTATACTCTCGAACAAACTAGGTTGAGTAGCATTAATAATTGCTTCCTCTTTAACTTTTTGTAATAGAGCTAAAGTCTGAATTGTTTTACCTAAACCCATATCGTCAGCCAAACACCCACCAAAATTCCATCTTCTTAAAAAATGAAACCAATCATATCCCGCTTTTTGATATTGACGCAATTCCCCTTTGAAATTTGCAGGCATTTCTATTTCGTCAATATTCTCAAATGCACTTAACTTCTGTAGCTTTCTTTCGATTGTGACTTGTGCTAACTCTGAATCAGCATATTCTTTTAATAAGCCAATATGATGTTTTTTAAATTTTAGTTCTTTGCCAGATTCTGAAAAATGAAATAAACTTTGATAAGTAGCAAACCACTCATCAGGTATTATGGCAATCTCACCATTAGGTAATAAGAATTCTTTTCTACCATTTAAAATATGATCTTTTAATTCAATAAATGGCACTTCCATTTTACCAAAATAAACTATTGCATATACATCAAACCAATCGTTCGATTCATTAATCTTTAAATCTATTTTACTCTTACCTAAGAAATATTTCTTACCCTTTTCTTCTTGTTGAATGTTAAATCCAGCAGCAGCTAAAGTTTCATTATTTTCAGATAACCATTCTAACATTTGATGTTGCGTACTTGGTTCTTCAACATTAGATTTATTATTAATAGTAAATGCTGAACCTTCTGTTGCAATTAAGCCCATGTCGGTCAATACCTTTATTTTAGTAGCCTCCCAAGATAATGAGCGTTTTACACGATGAAATATATACTCATCATTTTTATTTTCTACGCTCACCGAAACCTTTGTACCTGATTGATAAAGAAAATTATATTTACCGTATTGAAAAGATAAAACTAATTGAATAGAATCATTCCAAGTATTTACCATTTTTAAAATAGGTACTGCTTCAAATTGCTCAGTGATAATTTGAAAACCTTCAGCATAAACATTGTGTCTTTCAATTAATGGACCAATAAATTTTTTGAAATAAGTTGACTCTGAACTTTTAGGAATATCTATAAATCGTTTGTTTAAAAATGGCAAAAGTTTTTTACCGTCTAAGTCTTGATCAAAAAATAATAATGCATTACCTAATAACATGTAAGCAGGTTGCATAGAAATAATCTCTGCATCTTTAAACATGAATTCAATTCTTTCTCCAAGATATTTTATTGTAGGGAAATACCTTGTACCATCTATACTTCTTCTAAAATGAAATAATACTGATGCTGGTTCTTTGGCAATATGTAATTGCTTATGAACAGGGTCACCTTCTTTACCCATTTCAAACAATGGCTTATTGCCAATCATTTTTATAGCTTCTATTAACTTCTTTTCGATGATCGGACGAACGATTGCATAAAGTTTATCATTCCAGATTTTAGCAAAATATGCCGCTGGTCTGATTACTTCTTTATGATATTTTTTTATGATGTATTCTTGATCAAGCTGATCTAATAATTTTATGATCTTATAATCTTGATCATCTAAAAATGTATCGAATTCTTTTGCAGTTTGAGTATATAGTTTACGATGAGTTAATGAGAAACCACCATTCGAATTCAATTGAACTATATGAGGCTCAATCACGAATCCTAAGTACGGGTGTTTACCTAATGAATAAACTAATTTGCAGGCTTTCTTACTATCTACTCTTACCACTATAAAAAAATATAGTAGAAGTTATGATTTAAAAAAATTCAAATGTAAATATTATTAGTGCTTAATGCTTATTTCTCGAAGAGTTTTTTTTAAACATTTATTTGACCTTGAAATACTTTTTCAGCCGGACCAATTAAAAAAACATGGCTAAATCCGTTCGAATCAATATTGAACTGTACTTTAAGTTTACCACCGGGGGTGTTAATATTTACTGATTGTTCACCATTAAGATTGTGTTTTAAAGCAAAAGCCATAGCACATGCTGTAACTCCAGTACCACATGAAAGCGTTTCATCTTCAACTCCTCGTTCATATGTTCTAACATTTATTCCATTCGCTGTTTCTTCTACAAAATTCACATTTATACCTACCGCATTATAGACATCATTATATCGAATATTTCTTCCTTCAGTATAAACATCTAACGAATTTAATCCATTTACCCATTTTATATAATGGGGTGAACCTGTGAATATTTCGTAATCAGAATTTAGAGCTTTCCAATTAGCAACATTGATCATTTGTAAGTCAATAACATTGTCAGAAATTTTGGCATAATGTGCGCCGTCAACTGCCAAAAAGCGACATTCAGACTTTACGATACCCAAGTACTCGGCAAACCTAACGATACAGCGACCACCATTACCACACATGCTACTTTCCCTACCATCCGAATTAAAATATACCATTTTAAAATCGTAGCCAGCCTCATTCTCTAACAACATTAAACCGTCAGCTCCAATACCAAACCTCCTGTCGCACAATTGTTTATATAATTGAATATCATTTACAGGGAACGTATTTTCTCTGTTATCAATTAAAATAAAATCGTTGCCAGCACCTTGGTATTTATAAAAAGTATATTCCATGAAATGAAAACATTAATACTTGTAAAGTAGTTTTTACAAAAGTACGGCAATTATTTCAAATGCTTGGTCGTTTCAATGGCATTGAATTTGAAATAGGTTCTACAAATTAATCCTTTAACACAAAAAAAGAACATGAAGAAGAATATTTTTATCGGATTATTAATCGCAAGCCTTGGAGGCTTTGTTGGAGTGGCAGCATATAAATTTTTTGAAGACAAGGGCCCTACAACTATTACAGAAAAACAAAAAGTACAATTTGCAAGTCTACCGACTTATGCAGAACCTGATGGTGGGACTGATTTCACAGTAGCTGCTGCTAAAACTGTAGCAGCTGTTGTACACATCAAAGTAACCATGAGCTCAAGTCCGCAAGCCAATTACATCGACCCAATTTTTAGAGATTTTTTTGGTGATGGAGGTTTTCCATTCGGTCAAAGAGGTCCTTCGATGGGTTCAGGCTCTGGTGTAATAATTTCTGCGGATGGTTACATCGTGACAAATAATCACGTGGTGAATGGTGCTGATAAAATTGAAGTAGTGCTTAATGACAAAAGATCTTACAAAGGCAAGGTGATAGGTACCGACCCAAATACTGATTTGGCTTTAGTAAAAATTGAAGCAGATAATTTACCATTTGTTGTTTATGGTAATTCTGATAATGTAAAAATTGGTGAGTGGGTATTAGCAGTTGGTAATCCCTTGAATTTAACATCAACAGTAACTGCAGGTATCGTTTCAGCAAAAGGTAGAAACATCAATATCATTGGTGAAGACGGTAGTAGAACACCATTCCCAATTGAATCATTTATACAAACAGATGCAGCAGTAAACAGAGGCAATAGTGGTGGAGCATTAGTTAATACTCGTGGTGAGCTTGTTGGTATCAATACAGCTATCGCATCTCAAACTGGTATGTACGCAGGTTACTCATTTGCAGTACCAGTAAACCTTGTGAAAAAAGTAATGGATGATTTACTAGAATATGGTAAAGTACAAAGAGCATTTTTAGGTGTACAAATTCAAGAGGTGAATTCGGATGTTGCAAAAGAGAAAGGACTTAAGTCAACTCGTGGTGTGTTAGTTGCTAGAGTGAATGATGGTGGTGCAGCAGAATTAGCTGGTGTACAATCGGGCGATGTTATTATTTCAGTTGCAGGAGTTGAAGTAAATAGTACTTCAGAGTTAATGGAACAAGTTGGTAGACATAGACCAGGTGATAAAATTGATATTAAAGTTATCAGAGAAAATAAAGATAAAAACTTAGCAGTTGTGTTAAGAGGTGAAGACAATACCACTGATTTCAAAAAGAAAGAACCTATCAATGTAAATAATTTATTAGGTGCAGAATTTCAAGATTTGAGTTCTTCTGAAAAGAAAAACTTGAGAATTGAAAATGGTGTGAAAATCAATTCGCTTAAGGCTGGTAAAATGAGTAGTGTTGGTATTCGCAGCGGATTTATCATTACTCGATTAAATAATAAAACTGTAAGTTCTGCTGAGGATGTTGACAATATTGTAAATTCATCAGAGAACAATATGATTATGATTGAGGGCGTTTATCCTCAAAATCCGAATTCTAAATACGTTTATTCATTTAACATTAAATAAAGATTTAAAACACATATTAAAAGGAGTCGAAATTTCGACTCCTTTTTTTTTGAAATAATATTCGTAAATTGATTAAAATATTTACGTTATGCACAAAATCATATTAATCATTGGAATTTCAATATTCGGAATTTCATGTTCAGAAAAAAACCAAGATGAAAAAAATGTAGATTCTAATAAAAAAATAATATTAGAAATGTTTGATGCATTCAATAATCACGATTGGGAAAAGATGGCATCTTACTATAGTGACTCTGCAATTTTCAAAGATCCAAGTTTTGGTAATGAGTCAATCGTACAAAGCAAAACTGAAATAATCGAGAAATATAGAGAACTAGAAAAGATATTTCCAGATGTAAAAGATTCATTGATTAACATATATAATGCAGAAGCTAATCACGTAATTGTTGAATTTATTTCAAATGGAAGTATGACTGACAATAGTAAATGGTATTTACCCATTGCTACTATTTTCAAGATTGAAAACAATAAAATTGTTGAAGATTTTACCTATTATAATAATGAGCAATAAGTAAAATATTTTTCTATTAATTTTTGTTGACTATTCTACCAGACTTATAATAATATCTGCGGTAATAACCTTCATTCAAATCACTAATAATTACACCTCTTTGAGTAGAAGCGTGAACGAATTTATTGTCTCCTAAATAAACACCAACATGTGATACACCTCCTCTTCGAATTCTGAAAAATACGAGATCGCCTTCACGCAATTCAGATTTAGGTATTACAATTGTTTGTTTAAAAATACTCCTAGAATCTCTTTCTAAAGTTTTCTTATAAACAGATTCATATATCACATTCGTAAATGCTGAACAATCTATACCACGCTTAGAACTTCCACCATAACGATATGGTGTACCTATCCATTCATAAATCTTATAATATAAATCTAAATTTGAAGTTGTATCTAATGGAAGTCCGACCCTCTGCGCATGAAACGCATATCTCAAAGTATCTGGATCTAGAACATCTTTATCTTTGGGTATAACAGCTTCTTCAATAGGCATAGCCTTCAATTTCTTCTGTTTCTTACGAGAGAACTGAGCATCTGCATCTGCAAAAGCCAACAATAATATTATTAAACACAGTAATCTCCTCATACATCCGAAAATAGCCCCTAAAATAAGAAATCTTCTAAATATGCCTCATTTTACTTAGTGTACTTTGTACAATTATTCATATTATTGTATACTGAAATAAAATAGTGTTGAAATACAGCGAATTAAAATCTACTCTTTACAAACAATAGATTTAATATTTTGTATTTTATTGATAGATTTGCGATTCATTTGATCAAAATAAAAAATATGGCGATTAAGATTACAAAAGAGACTTATTTGAACTGGTACGAATCAATGCAGTTGATGCGTAAATTCGAAGAACGTGCCGGTCAGTTATATGGGCAACAAAAGATCCGTGGATTTTGCCATTTATACATTGGACAAGAGGCTGTAGTTGCTGGAGCAATGTCGGTATTAAGACATGAAGATGGTATGATCACAGCTTATAGAGATCATGCGCACGCAATAGCAAAAGGTATTTCTGCAAATGCAGTGATGGCTGAGTTATATGGTAAGGTTACTGGTTGCTCAAAAGGCAAGGGTGGTTCTATGCACATGTTTTCAGCAGAGCATAATTTTTATGGTGGTCACGGTATCGTAGGCGGACAAATTCCATTGGGTGCAGGTGTTGCATTCGCAGAGCAATTTAAGGGTACAGATAATGTTTGTGTTTGTTATATGGGTGATGGTGCAGTTCGTCAGGGTGCATTAAACGAAACCTTTAACATGGCAATGTTATGGAAGTTACCAGTGATATTCATTTGTGAGAACAATGGTTATGCAATGGGTACTTCGGTATCTCGTACAACAAATTTAACTGATATATATAAAATCGGATTAGGTTTCGATATGCCATCGGCACCAGTTGATGGTATGAGCTGTGAAGCTGTTCACCAAGCGATGGATGAAGCAGTTGACAGAGCAAGACGTGGTGACGGTCCGACTTTCTTAGAAATTAAAACATACCGTTTCAAAGGTCACTCAATGTCTGACCCTGCTAAATACAGAACTAAAGACGAGGTTGAAGAATACAAATCAAAAGACCCGATTGAGCAAGTGAAAGCTACTATCTTGAAAAAGAAATATGCTGATGAAGCTTGGTTAGAATCTGTTGATCAAAAGATAAAAGATATAGTAGAAGAATCGGTAAGATTCGCAGAAGAGTCACCATACCCAGATGCATCTGAATTATACACAGATGTATATGTACAAAGTGACTATCCATACATTATGGACTAATTTGATTATTTTAAAATAATATAAATTTTAAATTATGGCTGAAGTAGTAAGAATGCCGAAGATGAGCGATACCATGACTGAAGGGGTATTAGCTAAATGGCATAAAAAAGTTGGTGATAAAGTGAAGTCAGGTGATTTAGTAGCAGAGGTTGAAACCGACAAAGCGACGATGGATTTTGAATCTTTTCAAGAAGGTACCATTTTATATATCGGCGTTGACGAAGGTAAGGCTGTACCAGTAGATACAATCATCGCAATCTTAGGTAAAGAGGGTGAAGATTATAAATCATTATTAACTGATGCACCAGTTGCGGTTGCAGCTGAAACTAAAAAAGAAGAACCTGCTGCTGCTCCTGTAGCTGCTAGTGCTCCGGCAGTAGCACATATAGAAACAAGTTCTTCTGATTCTAGAGTTAAAGCATCACCATTAGCTAAAAAATTAGCAGAAGAAAAAGGTATCGACTTAAGTCAAGTTAAGGGTTCTGCAGAAAATGGTAGAATTATTAAGAAGGATGTCGAAAGCTTTACACCTTCAAGCGCAGCAAGCTCTAACAAATCTGCAAGCATCAACATACCTACATTCATAGGTCAAGAAAAATATACTGAAGTAGCGGTTTCGCAAATGCGTAAAACAATTGCAAAGCGTTTATCAGAAAGTAAATTCACTGCTCCACACTTCTATTTAAAAATGACAGTTGATATGTCGGCTGCAATGGAAGCAAGAGTGAAGATGAATGAAATGGCACCAGTAAAAATTTCATTCAACGATATCGTATTAAAAGCAGTTGCAGTTGCATTGAAGCAACATCCGAAGGTAAACTCATCATGGTTAGGTGATAAGATTCGTTACAACGAGCATGTAAACATTGGTGTTGCAGTTGCTGTTGACGAAGGCTTATTAGTACCAGTTGTTCGTTTCGCTGACGGAAAATCTTTAACACATATTTCTGCTGAAGTAAAAGACTTCGCACAAAAAGCAAAAGATAAAAAATTACAACCTAGCGATTGGGAAGGTTCAACATTTACCATCTCTAACTTAGGTATGTTCGGCATCGATGAATTCACAGCAATCATCAATCCGCCTGACGCTTGTATCTTAGCAGTAGGTGGTATTCAATCAGTACCAGTTGTAAAGAATAATCAAGTAGTACCAGGTAACATCATGAAGCTTACATTATCATGCGATCATAGAGTGGTAGATGGAGCGACGGGTGCAGCGTTTTTACAGACGTTGAAGGCATTGTTGGAAGAGCCGGTAAGATTGTTAATATAAGGTAGCAAAGGCGCAGAGGTTCACGCAAAGACGCAAAGTTAAAATAACGCAGAGGAAGCAAAGGTTTTCTATAAGTGTGATTAAAATAAAGAAGGCAGAGCTATTAAACTCTGCCTTCTTTGCGTATATATTCTTTGCGTCTTTGCGTGAACCTCTGCGCCTTTGCCTCCTTAACCTTCCAATTCTTTCACTGCTATATACGCCATCAACCCTCCCGAGTGCTTCAACGCATTCTCATCTATATCAAAATTCGGTGTATGAACCGATGCAGTAATTCCTCTTTCTTTGTTGCCAGTACCTAATCTGTAAAATGTTGCAGGCAATACTTGCGAATAGAATGCAAAATCTTCTGCTGCCATCCAGATATCTAAATCTACTACATTCTCTGCACCTAAATATTCTTCAGCCGCAGCTCTTGCACTAGCAGTTACATTTTCATCATTCACTAAAAAGGGATAACCTTTTCTGATTTCAAATTCAATTTTACCTCCCATACTTTCTACCAAGCCAGTAGCAATTTTAGTCATATGCTCATGTGCTTTCTCTCTCCACTCTTCGTCAAGTGTTCTGAAAGTTCCTTCAATATAAACTTCATTTGGTATAACATTCGTCGCTCCGTTTGCAATAAATTTTCCGAATGATAATACGGATGGTAGTTTCGGGTCAGCATTTCTACTTACTACTTGTTGTAATGCTACAATCATGTGCGAAGCGATTAAAACCGGATCTATATTCAAATGCGGCATCGCTCCATGTCCTCCTTTGCCAATCACTTTTATATACAACTCATCTGTCGATGCCATGTACTTACCAGAACGAAAACCGACTTTACCACATTCAATCAAGGGCATTACATGTTGCCCTACAATGCTTGCCGGGCGAGGGTTTTCGAGAGCTCCCTCTTTTATCATGATACTTGCACCACCTGGTAATTTTTCTTCTGCTGGTTGAAAAATTCCTTTAATAGTACCTTCGAAATTATCTTTTAAATCATTTAAAATTTTTAATGCAGTCAATAATGATGAAGTATGAACATCATGCCCGCATGCATGCATTACCCCAGCATTTTTAGATTTATAAGAAACCTCATTTGTTTCTTGAATTGGTAATGCATCAATGTCTGCACGCAAAGCAACAACTTTTTTATCTGCATTTTTTCCGCGTACTAATGCTACAACACCAGTATTTGCTTTCACTTCAAAGGGTATACCCATTGAAGTTAATTGCTCTTGAATATATTTAGAAGTTTCATATTCATGAAACGACAATTCCGGATTTGCATGAATATGATGACGATGTTTTTGAGTTTCGTCAAAATATTTTTCGCTTAGGTTTTTAATTTTATCTAGTAACATTTTGAATTAATATGTCGATATATCATTAAATCAAATATCCGATAAATTTTATTTAGTTCCGTATTGATCAATCAGATAAATTAATGCAGCCATAGAAGCAGCTCCTAACTCTAGTTCTCTTTTGTTTACAGATTCAAAAACATCTGTTTCTGCATGATGTACATCAAAATAACGTTGTGAGTCTGGTCTATAGCCGATTAAGGTAACACCACCTAATTTCTTCAGCGGACCAATATCAGCACCACTTCCGCCTTTATTAATTTGATTTAAATCATAAGGTGCTAATAACTTTGACCACGATTTAATTTTATTTGTACTGTTATCATCAGCATCAATATCAAAACCACGTGGTGTAAATCCGCCTGCATCAGATTCAACAGCAGCTAAATGATTTTCTTTTAATCGCTCTGCTTCCTCTAAATATTTCATTCCGCCGCGCAAACCATTCTCTTCATTCATAAACATCACTGCACGAATAGTACGTTTAGGTTTATAATTTAAGTTTTTAAAGATACGTAATACCTCTGTTGATTGCACACATCCAGCACCATCATCATGTGCCCCTTCACCTAAATCCCAAGAATCTAAATGTCCGCCTACCGTAATAATCTCATCAGGGAACTCAGTGCCTTTCAACTCACCAATAACATTATATGAAAGCACATCAGGTAAAGTTTCACAGTTAAATTGAATAAACATTTTCGCATTCCCTTTTTTAATGGCTGCACTTAATAAGTCAGCATCTTTAGTAGAAATCGCAGCAGTTGGAATTTTATTTACACCTTCATCATATCGCATTGCACCAGTATGTGGTTGTTCATCATTTTTCAAAGACATAGATCTTGTAACACTAGCTAGCGCACCATACTTTGCAGCTTTGCTAGCACCATTGCTTCTTTGATTCACAGCACCACCATAAGCTCTGAAGGTAGTAACATGCTTAGGCTCCATAGGTCTGTTGAAGAAAACAATTTTCCCTTTAATTTTTGCCTCACCTAATTTATCGAGCTCTTCAAAATTTTGCACCTCTATCACTTCAGCAGTAATTCCTTTTGCTGGAGTAGCTACCGATCCGCCTAAGGCACAAATTTTTACTGACACTTTTTTATCAGTAATAATATTAGCTTTTGCATCACCATTTCTTCTCCAATGCGGCACCATCACCTCTTGCAAATACACTCTGTCGAAACCATAAGATTTCATTAGTTGTTCCATGTACTTTACTGATTTCGCAGCATTCTCAGAACCGCTCAACCTCGGACCAATATCTTTACATAAATAACGCAGCGCATTATAACAATCAGAATTTGTTAAAGCTTGATCGTAAATTGAACGAATAAAAGTAGAGTCAGATTTTTGCTGCGCAAAAATTGACATATTACTAAGAATTAAGATGATTGATAATATTACTCTCATAGAGAGTAAATTAGTAATTATTTTAATTCTTCGGGAATTAAAATAATTTTTCTTAATTTTTTTTTAAATAGGATTTTTCAGTCTTTGGCTTTCCGAATACAATAGTCATTAGCCTAGTACGAACTTATATAATTAGAATAACTAATTGGAAGTATTGCTTTCTATAACAGTATCACACCCTTGTATTCGAAAATTCCAAAGACTTAAGCGAATTTTTAAGAGATGCTATGAATAAAGTTTATTACTATTGGTTTAAATTAAATACCTTCGCCACACCCGAAAAATCTCCCCAACCTTTTAAATTTTGAAATGAAAAGGTGTGATAATAAACTTAGAAAGTAATCAGTAATGACCGTTGTACGATTTAAATTATTGCAGAGGAGCCAATTACTTTTTTCATTTACAAAATTTAAAAGGTGAAAAAGAATTTCATGTAAAAAAAGAAAATTGAAAAAAGAAAATTGAAAAAAGAAAATTGAAAAAAAGTAGAATGAAGAGATAGTATTACAATACTATCTCTTCATTCTTCGAATTGAAAAATTTATATTGTAAGTACTGTATACTATTATCAGCACTTACTTTAATCCACTTATTATATTTAAAGAACCACTTAACCTGTTTAGAGATTAAGCCTTTTTTAAGGTAAGCTTCTATGAACGGATGAACAGTAAGTGTTACCCCTTTTTCATTTTGCTCGTTCAATATATAGTTTAAATTATTTTCGATGTCGTCAAGTAAAATAATGCTTGCACGAATTTCTCCTGTGCCACCGCAGCTAGGGCATTTTTCAACTGTAACTATGTTCATCTCAGGGCGAACACGTTGACGAGTAATTTGCACTAATCCGAATTTACTTGGTGGTAAAATAGTATGCTTTGCACGATCTTCTAACATCAATTCTTTCAAATGATCGAAAAGAATTTTTTTGTTAGTTGCTTTATGCATATCGATGAAGTCAACAACGATGATGCCGCCCATATCTCGTAATCTTAATTGACGAGCTATTTCTTTCGCAGCTTCCATGTTTACTTGCAGAGCATTTTCTTCTTGGTTGACTTCCGAAGTATTTCTATTACCGCTGTTAACATCGATAACATGTAATGCTTCAGTGTGCTCTATGATTACATATGCACCACCTGGAAGGTTGACTGTTTTACCGAACAGACCTTTTATCTGGCGTTCGATGCCGAAGTGTTCAAAGATTTGTTCTTTGCCTTTATAATGTTTAACAATTTTATCTTGTTCAGGAGCAATTTGATGTATGTACGATTTAATATCCTCGTATATCTCATTGCTATCAACATGTATATGGTTGAAAGAAGCATTCAACATATCACGAAGAATTGTTGAAGTCTTATCCATCTCCCCTAAAATTCTCTTCGAGGGTTCAGTAGTAGAAAGTTTAGCTGTAAAAGTTTCCCAACGAGCTACTAGTTCATTTAAGTCAGAGTGTAATTCAGCTACACCTTTACCTTCTGAAACAGTACGAATGATCACACCGAAATTTTTCGGCTTCACACTTTCGATAATTTTTTTCAGACGATTTCTCTCAGCAGCAGTTTTAATTTTCTTTGATACCGAAATAGCATCAGAGAAAGGTACTAATACCACGTAACGGCCGGCCATAGAAATTTCAGAGCTCAAACGCGGACCTTTAGATGAGATAGGTTCTTTCGCGATTTGAACAGGTATGATTAAGTTCTTACCTAATACTTCAGTAATTTTTCCGCTTTTATTAATGTCTTCTTCAATTCTAAAATTCTCTAGTTTGATGATTTCATTTCTGGGTGCAGTTCTTACCCTTTTGGTGTACTTTAGAAGTGACTGAACTTGAGAGCCCAAGTCGAGATAATGCAAAAATGCATCTTTTTCATATCCAACATCCACGAATGCAGCGTTCAGGCCTGGCATAATTTTCTTAATTCTGCCTAAATAGATATCGCCTACCGAATAACTATTATTAGTTTTTTCGTGATGTAGCTCAATCAATTGCCTGTCTTGCATCAATGCCAGCACCACACCTGTGGGCGTCGCATTAATAACCAGTTCTTTATTCAATTTTCAATTTCTTTTTTGCTCACAAGAAACCGTGCCAACAGAAAATAACAAGTCTTGCACGATTCGCAAAGCGGTCGTGCAAGTGTTGTTTATAAAGAAATAATCAAATTATTTCTTCTTATGTCTATTCTTTCTTAAACGCTTTTTACGTTTGTGAGTAGCCATCTTATGTCTTTTTCTTTTCTTACCGCTTGGCATGAGTTCAATGTTTAAAGTGATACAATTATTTTTCTAATGTCTTTATATAAGTATCGATACCATCAATAATTTGTTGGTCGATTACATATTCTTTTGCTTTTGTTAATGCTTTGATCGCTGCTGCTTTATCACCTTTTTGTTCATGTGCTTCTGCTAACATCGCATAACTTTCTGCGCTTGGCTTCTTCTTTACAACCGTTTCGAAACGAGCGATTGCTTTATCATATTGGCCCGAACGCATTGAGAACATTCCTAAATTTAAATTAGCATTGATGTTCTCTGGGTCTTCTTTAACAACCTCCAATAACAATTGAATACCTTGCATGGGGTTTTCAGATGCATCTACATAACAAGTACCCATTCCTGTTTTTGCATCTAAATTCTTCGGATCTATGTCTAATGCTTGTTGATATGCTCCTTTAGCTTTCTCAACTAACAATGGCGTAGTCGTACTGTCATTATTATTTCTATATGCATCTCTAAATGCATCACCTGCTTTAATAAACAATTCAATGCTCTTCGATTGTTCTGCTTCTTGTAAGAAGTAAAATCCAGATACACTGAATTGTTTATAAGCAAAATAAGCATCTGCTAGTTCTAAAATCGCTTCAGTTTTTGCAGCGCCTTCAGCCTTATCGGCCTTCATCTCTAATGATTGAATCTTTGCTTTTGCATCACTAGGTACACTTTGTAAAGCAATCGATTTAAGCTTATCGAAATCTAATGCCGCAGCACTGGTCTCCTTTTTAGCTTTCTCGCCTGCCTTTGATGTATTAGGCATCTTTATATTTAATGATAGTATTCCTACTAGCAATAATAACGATACAGCAATTAATACAACTTGTGACTTAGAGAGCTTTTGCATGATTATTTCTCTTCAACAACTTTAATTTTTGAAGAATTTTTTACTTTCTCTACGAATGTTTTCGCAGGTTTGAAGCTTGGAACAAAATGTTCAGGGATAATAATGGCTGTGTTTTTAGAGATATTTCTCGCCGTTTTTTTAGCTCTTTTCTTTACGATAAAAGATCCAAAACCCCTAACATAAACATTCTCGCCTTCTGTTAATGATCCTTTGATCACTTTGAAGAACGACTCAACTGTTTCTTGTACATCTACTTTCTCAATTCCTGTTTTTGCTGCGATTTCAGCAATGATTTCAGCCTTAGTCATTTTCTGTATATATTTTAATTTTGATTATTACTTCTTTAAAGGGCTGCAATTATAGGGTTTTTCATTCATAATCAGAAATAAAAAATAGAAATTCGACTCTTTTTTTGTCGAAAGGGTCTAAAATTAAGTAATTGATAATGTTATAGTTATTATTCTTGACTCTAATCGAAATTTTAATATAATTTAGAGCCCACAATTAAAGCATGAGTATTTCTGAAAAATTGATAAAATGGTACAATGCCCACAAACGTGAGTTACCTTGGCGTAATACCATCGACCCTTACCAAATTTGGTTGTCTGAAATAATCTTACAGCAAACACGCGTTGAACAAGGCTTACCTTACTATTTGCATTTTATAAATACTTATTCGGATGTGAGTGCTCTGGCAAATGCACCCGAAGATCAAGTGATGCGCTCTTGGCAAGGACTAGGTTATTACTCACGTGCAAGAAATTTACATTATGCAGCAAAGCAAATTGTGAATGATTATAATTCGATTTTTCCAAATACCTATAATGAAATTATAAAACTAAAAGGTATAGGTGAGTACACCGCTGCTGCTATTGCTAGCTTTGCCTTTAAAGAAGCTAAGCCAGTATTAGATGGTAATGTATATAGGTTTTGTGCTAGGTATTTCGGATTGCATCATCCGATAGATGATACAAAAACTAAAAAAATATTTTACGAAATTTTAAATGAAATTATAGATCATCATGCTCCCGATATTTTCAATCAGGCTATAATGGAGTTTGGTGCTATGCAATGTAAACCTGCTAGTCCGAATTGCATTGATTGCATATTCTCTTCTTCATGCTATGCATATAAAGAAAATAAAGTATCTGATCTGCCTATAAAAATTAAAAAACTTAAGCGACGCTCGAGATATTTCAATTACCTCATAATTGAAACGGAAAACAATTTAAAGCCTATACAAAAAAGAACTTCGAAAGATATTTGGCAACATCTATATGAATTTCCAATAATTGAAACTGAGCAATCATTAGCAGAACCTGAGTTTTTAAAGTACACCGAATCTCAAAATCTATTGAGTAAAAAAGCGGTCTTGATAGAAAAGAGTGCCGAAATCAAACATGTTCTCTCACACCAAGATATTTTTGCAAGATTTTGGAAAATTAGCGACCCTTCGTTTTTGAGTCAGAATGAAGGAAAATACCTATTTATTAAGGATGAAGAATTAAGGGATTTTGCATTACCTCGCTTAATCGAGTTATACTTAGAAAAATAATTCATAAATTTATATCGTTAAAAAATAGATATCATGTCAGGAGTAAACAAAGTGATTTTAGTCGGACATTTGGGCAAGGACCCAGAAGTTAGACATTTAGAAGGGGGAGTAACGGTGGCGTCATTTTCACTGGCAACTACAGAAAGAATTACCAACAAAAGTGGTGAGCGTCAAGACCTCACTGAGTGGCACAATATTGTAGTGTGGAGGGGATTAGCAGATGTGGCTGAGAAGTACTTAAAGAAAGGCAGCCAAATTTATTTAGAAGGTAAAATCAGAAGTCGCAGCTGGGACGATAAAGAAGGTGTAAAGAGATATACGACTGAAATAGTAGCCGACACTTTTACTATGCTCGGCAAAAGGGATGATAATGCGAATTCATATAATTCTCAAAATGGTATGGCAGCTAATAATACATCGCTACCTACGACATCTGAGCTAGTGAGTGAATCGGATCCCGACGATTTACCGTTCTAATGGTTGAATTAAAAAAATAAATTTTGGAAACACAGACGGAGCCTTACCCTTCGACACAAGTAGTTGATCATCTGCAAGTATTGCAAATTGATCAACTACTTGTTTATATTGGCGTAGCAATTATTGCAATTTTCTTACTAGCTATTTTAGCTGCAGCTGAAAAAGCTTTTTTATTAATCAAGGAAAAAGATATTGCTGAACTCAAAAAATCTGATGATGCAAAAGACCAAAAACTGCTCAACTTAATCGATGAACCTATTCGATTACAAGCTGTATTTTCAATTATCATTACATTTTTAACAGTATTAATTGCAATTATCTTTAATTCAATTTTACATCATTATCTGCAAGCTTATCTAAGTTTCGATGTAGAAGTTATCATCTATAGTTTATTAATCTCTTTGGCATTAGTAAAACTTGCAACTTTTATACCTGGCATCTATTCAAGCAAACACTATTTAAGTTTTGCTAAATGGAGTTTAGCATTGATTATTTTTTTAAACTGGATGTTGAAGCCACTTATCAAATTATATTTCATTGCTTATAGAATTATTAATAAAATCATACCTGAGAAATATAGAATATCTGTTGATGAATTCAATAAACTTAATGACTCTGAATACATCAATGAAGAGAACGAAGAAGAACAATTGATTTTAAAAGGTATTGCAAATTTCGGAAACATTTCTGTTAAACAAGTGATGAGAAATAGAATGGATGTTGTTGCGATTGAACTCGATACAGAATATAAATTAGTCGATCAAAAAATAAAAGATACTCGTTATTCACGATTACCCATTTTCGAAAACAATCTCGATAATGTAAAAGGTATTCTATACGTTAAAGATTTATTAATAAACAAAGAGAAGCCTGACTTCAATTGGCAATCATTAATTCGCCCTGCGTATTTCGTGCCCGAACATAAAAAGATTGACGACTTATTAAAAGAATTTAGAACTAAGCATACGCATATTGCAATAGTAGTTGATGAGTATGGAGGCACTTCAGGTATTGTCACACTTGAAGATATTCTAGAAGAAATTGTAGGTGATATCTCTGATGAATATGATGAAGCAGATGATGAATTGCGCTACTCAAAACTCGATGATTACAATTATGTGTTTGATGGTAAAACACCATTGAATGATATTTATAGATTACTAGATTTAGATGAAGAAACATTTGACGATATAAGAGGTGAAGCTGATACTATCGGCGGATTAGTTTTGGCGATTGCAGGTCGATTTGTTTTCAATAAAGAAAAAGTACAATATCAAAATTTTGTTTTCACTGTAGAGTCTGCTGATCGTAGAAGAGTGAAGAGAGTGAAAATGACAATTATTACAGAAGATGAAAAACAATAATTACATCATACATTTTTTTACATTAATAATCATCGCAATATTTTTTTCTGCATGCTCTAATAATGAATATGTACCCAAACCAAGAGGCTACTATAGAATAAATTTACCAGAAAAATCATATGTAGATTATTCTTCAGGATGTAACTATTCATTTAAGATACCAGTATATGCTGATGTTCGCAACGATAGCTCGCGCGACTCACAACCATGTTGGAAAAATGTTGTATACCCAACTTTAAATGGCAGATTACATTTAAGCTATTTTAAAATCGAAAATCAAAAAATGCTTGGCTCCTTAATCGAAGATTCAAGAAGATTAGTATTTAAACATACCGTAAAAGCAGAAGGTATACAAGAAAGTAAAATCAGTAACGATCAATCAAAAGTGTACGGCTTATTCTACGATATCGAGGGTAATGCTGCATCATCAATTCAATTCTTCGTTACCGACAGCACCAACAACTTCTTACGAGGCGCCCTATATTTCTACGCCGAACCCCAAGCCGATTCAATAGCACCCGTACTTGAATTCGTAAAAAAAGATATTATGGTAATGCTAGAAAGTTTTAATTGGAAATAACTCTAGTTACTGGTTACTAGTAACTAGTAACTAGAATTGGCTAATTGGCTAATTGACAATTTGGCTAATTATTTAAGATGTACTTCCTCAACCTGCAGCACTTCCTTCGTCACATTATCATGCACAAACGCTACTAAGTAAATTTGTTTATCGTTCCAACTTGGGTCAAGTACTTTAGTATATGTCTTTGTGATTTTAGTACCAACTGGTATGTTAGTACTAGCTGATACTTGTTCGCCCCAGGTGCCGTTTACAGAGCCTCTGAG
>CALRXS010000015.1:0-73507 GCA_943372195.1 Sphingobacterium thalpophilum | reverse complement strand
TACATCAGTTACTGTTAATGTTACTGTATTCGCTCCAACATTACTACAGTTGAAAGTAGTTTTGTCAATGCTAACACTTGCAACACCACAAGCATCATTCGAACCATTGTTCACATCCGCAGCAGAAATTGAAGCATTACCATTTGCGTTTAAATTAATATTTAAGTTTTGAGCAATTGCGTTTGGAGCTTCTGCATCAACAACTGTTACATCGAAAGTAACTGAAGATGTTCCCACTGCATTTGTAGCAGTAGCAGTAACTTGAGTTGTACCTACGTTGAATGTAGAACCTGATGCAATAGTATAAGTTATTGTAGAAGCAGGGATACCTGTAGTTTCAGTTGCAGTATAATTTGCAATACCTGAACACAATCCGTTGCTAGTATTAACTGTAATATTTCCAGGTGAAACTATTACTGGTGGAAGTCCTGTTACAGTTACATTGAATGAACAATTTGCAGTATTACCAGAAGGGTCAACCACATTATATGTTACAGTAGTTGTTCCAATAGGGAATGTAGAACCACTTGCTAAGCCAGCTGTTAATGAAATAGTAGCAGAGCAATTATCACCATAAGTTGGCATTGCATAATTTACAACTGCACCTGAAGCACTAGTTGCAAAAACATCTATGTTGCTAGCACAAGTAATCGTTGGTGCTATATTATCAACAACAGTGACATTGAAAGTAACTGAAGATGTACCCACAGCATTTGTCGCAGTAGCAGTTACTTGAGTGGTACCTACATTGAATGTAGAACCAGGAGCAACTGAATAAGTAATTGTTGAAGCTGGTATACCAGTAGTTTCAGTTGCAGTATAAGTTGCAATACCTGAACATAAACCATTACTTGTATTCACAGAGATATTTCCTGGAGAAACAATTGCTGGTGCAATTCCGGTTACAACTACATTGAATGAACATGTTTTACTGTTACCTGAAGCGTCAACAGCTTTGTATGTTACTATTGTTGTGCCAATAGGGAATGTAGAACCACTTGCTAAGCCTGACTCTAATGAGATTGTTGCTGAGCAATTATCACTATATGCCGGCATTGGGTAATTAACTACTTTGCCAGAAGCGCTGGCAGCTACTACACTGATATTGCTTGTACAAGTAATATTAGGAACAATGTTATCTACAACTGTAACTATTGCAGTTCCTGATGCAGTATTTCCATTTATGTCTGAAACTGTTAAAGTAACAGTGTTTGCACCTAAGTTAGAACAATTGAAACTTGTTTTATCTACAGTCATTGTTTGAATACCACATGCATCAGATGAACCATCATTAATTGATGCAGCATTTATACTTCCAAGTCCGAATGTATTTAATGCTACTGTAATATTTTTAGTTTTAACTACCGGTAAAGTTCTATCGATGTTAGGTTGACAGAAACAATTTGCTGATGCACTTTGACTAGCACCATTACCTTGTCCAGCACCTGCTAACAAAGGAACCCCTTGTGCACTTACTGCACCATTTAATTTATTGTTTGTAGTTTGAGTTAATAAGAATCCTAAACTACCTTCTACTGCATCGCTACAACCATCGTTATCACTATCTAAATCTGCAAAGTCTGGCGTTCCATCACCGTCTGTATCGCCACATGAAGTGAAGTCTGCACCGAATGCAAAGTTACACCAGTTTTCTGCTTTAAGGTAGTCAAAGCTAATGCTAGAGTATGTACCATTTAATCTAACAATTGCATAACCTTCTGTACCTGTTATTTGAGTTGCAGAATTTTGTACAACATTTTGAGACCACATAATTTGAACCGGAGTACTAAACGAGATTGGTACTGAATTGCTACCATTACCAATTGATGCGAATACTAAAACCGGATTCGTCATTGGTGATGTAAACGTTAAAGTATTCGAAGTTACTTGAGTGTTCTTGATTGTCGGATTAACATTTGGAACATTGTAAGATGAAGGGAATACGTTATGAGCGTATACACTTCCTGTTACTTCAATTTGTGATGTAGAAGAATAAGTATATGTAATTCCATTAATTGTACCTGTAGCAGTTGTTCCACTATAAGTTGGTGCATTACTCCAGAAGAAATTAGATTTATTACATTCCGTAACATCTAAAATACCATCGTTATCATCATCTAAATCACATGGGTCATAAACACCGTCACCATCTCTATCAGTAGCAATTACTGTTACTACAGCTGTAGCTGTAGAAACATTATTATTGTTATCTGTTACTGTAAGTGTTACGTTATTTGCACCTACATCACTACATCCGAAACTAGTTTTAGAAATTGTTATACTTTTAATACCACATGCATCATTTGAACCATTGTCAAGTTGAGATGCTGTGATATTAACTGCATTAGCATTTGTTAATGTAATGCTTAAATTTTTTGCCAAGGCAGTAGGTAAAGTTTTATCAACATGTGGTTGACAGAAACAATTTGCGACTGCCATTTGACTAGTACCAATTGTTTGACCTATACGTTCTATATTATCTGAACATCCGTCGTTATCACTATCCAAATCTCTTTCATTAGTGATACCATCATTATCAGTATC
The DNA here is from genome assembly GCA_943372195.1 of Sphingobacterium thalpophilum. GTDB lineage: Bacteria > Bacteroidota > Bacteroidia > Sphingobacteriales > Sphingobacteriaceae > JAEYZM01. The sequence continues at coordinate 70,963 of CALRXS010000015.1, read as the reverse complement.
TAAACAAATTCTAAAGTCTGCGCCAAATGCGAAATTACACCAGTTCTCTGCTACAAGATAGTTGAAGTTAATACTACTAAAAGTTCCGTTTAATCTTACGATAGCGTATCCTTCTGTACCAGTAATTTGTGTAGCACTATTTTGTACAACATTTTTAGACCAGAGAATCTCGATCGGACTTCCAAATGTAATAGGAACAGAGTTGTTCCCACCAATAGATGCAAACACTAAAACAGGGTTTGTCATTGGTGCAGCAAATGTTAATGTATTATTTGTTATTTGAGTGTTTTTGATAGTCGGATTAACATTTGGAACACCATAAGAAGTAGGGAATTCATGATGTGCAAATACAGTAGAAGTCACTTCAATAGGTGATGAAGAAGTATACGTATATCCTATACCATTGATAGTACCTGTTGCAGTGCTACCACTAACTGTCGGTGGATTACTCCAGAAGAAGTTAGATTGAGTACATTCAGCGGCATCAGGAATTCCATCGTTATCATCATCTGAATCGCAAACATCTGCTATACCATCTCCATCAGCATCAGCGGTATAAACTGTAACACTAATTGCATTCGATATTGCATTACATCCCAAGTTTGTAATTTGAACTGTATAGTTTCCTGATGTTGTAGCTGCATATGTTGCATTAGTTGCACCAGGTATATTTGTTCCGTTTCTTTTCCACTGATAAGTAAAGTTCGCGTTTGTATTAGCGCTTAAAGTAACAGATTCTCCTATACAAAATGTAGTAGAACCTCCTGCATTGATGTTTGCTGTTGGGTAAACGAATGGAGCACAAACAGTACCATTCACAATACCACCTGGTGTAACCCAATTAGAAGTTGAACCGCTCAATCCCATGTTAACTAATGTTCCATGTCGACCGTTACCACTTGCATCTAATAGAGTAGTTATAGTAGAATTTGAACCACCTGCAACACCTTGATTGAAGTGATAATTTCCTTCTAGATTTGGTGCAGCACCTGGTATCTCACAGAACTTATTGTTTTGTAATTCGCCTTGGCAAATTGCTCTACTCCAAATTCTTATTTCATCCATCGTACCTGTCATGAATCTACCAGCATTGAATCTTACATCTTTGCCAAAATGTACTTTAGCATTCGGATTGCTCCAGATGCCTGTACTAATTCCCGCTCCGCTTGTACCTGCAGGTAAGCCATCAACGAATAATCTGGTGCCATTTGCATCTGCAACACCAGCAATATGATGCCAACCACTCGGAATAAATACTGGAGTATGAGTTCTCCATATGCCTGCATCATTAACATAGAATTGCATCGAAGATCCATTTCCGTTAAAATGCATTAACCATACGTTGTTAGACATGTTGTCTATACCAACAGTACCTTGTCCAATACCTGAACCTAATTCATAAGTATTACCTGGTACTATATATACCCACCATTCTACCGTGATTTCTTTTTGAAAAGCTGTGAATGGATTGTTGACGGCAACGTAATCGTTTGTACCATCAAATTGCAACGCGCTTCCAACAGTTTGCGCGTTAGCCATGCTGATTTGCCCGAATATCAAGAACAACAGCAAGTTAAGAGTAATGAATATATTTCCATTACCCTTTGAATTAGTTTGTACGTAATTCATCTTGGTTTAGTTTGGTTTAATTATTAATTTAATTACTAAATTAAGTAATAAACGGACCACGCCAATACTCCAATAAGACAGAATTTTGGATGATTATTCTGTAATAGACTGATTTTTAGGTAATCTACTGCTTTCTTTACTGTAAATTTCAGATGGTAAAATATTCATCTGTTGTTTGAATCTTGCAGTAAACTTGCCAGCATTACTATAACCGAATTTTTGGGCTACATCTGAAACCTTTACATCAGAATTACTAAGCATTTCATATGCGGCCTTCATTTGAATTTCTTGAAAATACTCTAAGAGCGTTTTATTGTGAATTGTTTTGAACAGATATTTGAGCTTGGTTTCAGAAAAGCCAGCATGTTTTGCTAGATAATCTATACCCGGGAATTTGCTATAAATGTGTTCGTATAAAATACCTTCTAGTTCTTTTATTTTTATACGATCATTATTACTTAAATGATAATTCAGTACTGAGTTAGTAGCTTCAAGTCCGAAATTTAAATACATATCTAAAAACTCAGCAACGAAAGTGTTTATTTTTTCTAAATCTCTTCGGATGTATTCGATCTTAAACTCCTCTTCTACTTTTGAGATAAAATTATTTACCAATTCTATGTTATTTATATTAGAGATTACGTATTCGTTACCCGTATGTAAAAGCTTTATTAATTTTTCGCACTTATCTATATTCTCATTGATATAATTATCTATCCAGCTTTTCTTAAAATACAAAGAAAAACTCTTAAAGTGAGAATTTTTAAAATGATAGGTATCTACATTTATACCTTGATTTAAAAATTGAAATGTAGAATTTTCTAAATGCTCACCTTTGATAATTCTTTTTGATGGGTTATCTGACTCTAGGTTAGTGCTAAGTGTTAAAGTATAAAACTCATTTTTCAATTCTTTTTTTTGAGCAGCTCTAAAACAAACATTCGACTTAATTATTAATGCACTGTTTATGATTATAATTTCATCGCTAATTTGATGGTAATAAACTTTTGCATCTACAAATGGTGAAGCTGAATCAATAGACCTAATAGATTCGTCATGCTTTATAAAAGGCATCCTTCTAAAGCTTTCAATCATCAATATTGGTGAACTGCCTAAATAGGGTAGTTCGAAAAACCCATCTTTGTATTTAAATAAAAATGGCTTAATTTTATCATACCATTTATCAATGAAATTTAACATTCCTAGTTTTTATCAAAAACCAAATATAATCGGAAATATAAATACTACAATGAATGTCCATAAAAAATATACTGGCAAATAATTTGCAATAACATTTCTGATTTCTATAGTATCAGATTTATTACTTAATACATTATATAATTTTATGTTTACAAATATCATGTGAAATAATATTAAAATATTTGTACCTAAAACTGCCGTTCTGTTCGGAGTAAATCCCCATTCATTTATTCTAAATAAAATTGCTGATAATGCGATGAGACTAATTATAATACTTAATAGTGATAAAAGAAACAATAACCATATTTCATACTTGCTTTTTTCTTTTTGAGAAGATTCTGCTACAGAGAAAAATATTAAAGCCATTACTCCAATTAATAATATATTAAAAATCAATAAGAATTCACGGTCGTTGTATGGGTCTTTGCCTAAGTATACGATTGAAAGTAAGTAGATGAAGAGCATGATTAAAACGAGCGGACTAAATATTTTTGCGATGAGTGGAGAAATTTTACTTACCAAACTTGAATTGTTTTGAATTAGATAAGTTCCTACTATAGGTAATGCTGCTAATCCGAATATTCCGATATTTTCAAAATAAAACTTCTCTATGTTTAATCCAATTAATCCGAATAAACCTATTGTAATGCCAGTTAATATTCCACCTGCTAGTAAAATCAATACACTTATCACTACTAGGTCACCATTGTATTTTAAAAAGCTAATTCTCTTCTCTGTACTTTTATGATCACTTGCTATAAATGTATAACCTGATACAGACCATAAAAACAAAACTAGATGCACAGTTGCTAAATTGATCACATCACTATTATTAATAGCTGGTAGCAAATTAATATACACTGCAGCTATAATATTTATTGCTGAAATAATTATTAGATTTTTATTACTTAAATTATTCCGTATAGCGAAATAAATACTAATCATTGAAAATGAAATAAACCCAACATTTCTTGAATAGAAAAGCTCTTCATTTAAATTAAATATGAATGGTAATTTAGCAAGAAGGCCAGCAATTATAGATAATATTACAACTAAGAAAATTTGATTTTTATCTATCGTAAATGGAGATGCTTCTTTGTAGTTTAATCTCAGATGCCAATACTTTATTAATTCACTTTTCTCAATAGTCTCATATATTTCATTAAACCTTGCTTTGAATTTAGAAGGCTCTGATCGATACAGCTTCTCTAATTGTTCTGAATTGTCAATGTTTTCTATAATGCTAATTTTATCCATAATCATTTTATTTTAAAAAAAACTTTGATTTAATGTTGAATGTCAAATTCATTTTTGTGAATTAATTAATTTCTCTAGAGCTTTTATATGTTCTTTAAATGCTTTTTTACCTTCTTTAGTTAATATATATTGAGTATTAGGTTTCCTTCCAATAAATGATTTCTCGACACTTATAAAGCCCTCTCTTTCCAGTCCTTTCAAATGGCTTGCTAAATTACCATCTGTTAAGTCTAGAAATTCTTTAAGCGCATTAAAATCAAGCTTATCATTTACCACTAATGTAGACATGATACCTAACCTAATTCTACTCTCAAATGCTTTAAATAAACCGTTAATTGTTACTTTCAATTTCGTATTTGTAATGTAAATAAATACCATAAATGACATGCACCAGTCCGAAACCTATTCCCCATATCAATAATCCATACCCTATGAAATGCATGGCAATTAATCCTAATATTATTTGAATTATTCCCAATCCTCGCATTGCATCATAAGTGTACTTACTAGCATTAAGTATTGCAAGTCCATAGAACACCAATGTCAATGGCGCCAACCATCCGTATAAATTATATTCAATTAATAATAGTAGTACAGTACCACCTGTGAATAATGGGATTGCTAAATTAATTAACAACCTTTTTGATGTTGAATTCCATATCTGCTCTGATTTTTTATTAGCATTTCTATAAGAGAAATATATAGCTGTACCTATAGCTAATACGACTGTACTAATTGCTAAGAGTATTATATTGTATGAATGTAGGCCACTTGCTAATAGCTCTTCATTTGTATAGTAAAGTCTATCAATCTTGAAGTTAAATAATGTATAAGCAATACTTGCTGCCGTTATAGCATATATACCAGCAAATATACCCGATAAGCCCGATAATGACATGAATTTACTTGAGCGTTCCATCATGTTACGAATCTCATTGAGATCCTTTATATAGTCTTTTTCATTTTTCATTTAAAAGTACTTTTATTTTCAAAGTTAAATATTAATTTATCATATCAAAGAGTATTTTAATATTTTTTTGACTATTTTTTCAGAATGACTTTGTAATATAAGGTGCTTATAACAAGCGAAGTAATTAGTGCTAATAAGTATTGTACAAATTCATATGCAGAGAAGAATGACTTTAAATCGACTATAAATATTACAAGCCAACACAACATAAAACCTAGGTTTAATAAATAATGTTTGTAGTTTTCTTTTATACGAATTTCTAATCTATCTATACTCTTCAAGCTTATAATATATATACTTACGAAAAGTATAGCATAGATTAGAAATACAGCTGAAATTAAATAAGTATTTAAATAAGCAAAATAAACTGTAAATAGTAAAGTGAAAATGCTGTACGTTAAACTATTTATTTTAATGCTACTACCACTCATATTTATGAATATTTTATCTTAAGCTTTTTTACTAACCCACCAACCGAAGATAGCTGCAGTAAAAAACATAATTAAACTATATACAGCAGGAGGTATGCTCATTGCACTATTTCCAATCACTGATAATGCTATGTATATTGCTAGTGTGCCGTTATGAATTCCAATTTCCATACCAATTGAAATTGCTTGTTTCCTTTGAATTTTAAATAATTGGGGGATGTAATAACCTGCCATCATACTCAAAACATTAAAACTTAATGCTGCTAAACCTACTTGTTGAAAGTAATTTGCTATTTGTGCTTTTTCTTTTAATATGGTTGCTACGATAATAAGTACTAAAAATAAGGCTGACATTATCTTTACAGGTTTGTCGAGACTCACTGTTAATTTCGGGAGTTTTGATTTTACCAACATACCAATAGAAACTGGTACTAAAACAATTGCAAATACTTCTATAACTTTTTTGAATTGCATCGGAATGACTAATCCCGATTCCATAAAATGTGCTATTGATATGTTTACTATGAAGGGTAGAGTGAATAATGTTAAAAAGCTGTTAACAGCCGTAAGTGATATATTTAGAGCTACGTCTCCTTTTGATAAATGACTATATAGATTTGCAGTTGCACCACCAGGTGAAGCTGATAATAACATTAATCCTACAGCTAGTTCTGCTGGTAACTTAAATGCAATTGCAATACCAAAACAGATAAATGGCAATAGAATCATTTGACAGAATAGTCCTATGAAAATTGCTTTCGGATAAAGTACTACTCTCTTAAAATCATCTATACTTAATGATAGTCCTAAGCCAAGCATTATTATACCCAATGCCAATGGCAAAAACAAGCTTGTAATTAAATTAGATTCCATTTTTCTATGTTTAGTTCAATCTAATTTATCAAAATATATTTAATAAAAAAAAGGAGAGCATTTTATTGCTCTCCTTTTTTAAACAATTTACGAATGATTTATTTAATGATGAATTTAGAATTTGATAATGTTTTATTGTTTTCATTGAGTATCATCATATAAATGCCAGATTCAATATCATCAACATTTATTTCAATTATATTTCGACCTAGTTCAATATTTTGTTCTTGTGATCTTATAATTCTACCAGTTAGGTCAATTATTTGGTAATTCATTAATTTATTTTCTGTAGATATTAATTCAATAGATAGGGTGGTAGATGCAGGGTTCGGATAAATATTTACATCAATAGTATTTTTAGTGTTATTAAAAATGCCAGTTGGTTTGTTTAAAATAATACCCATATTCCTATAATTTCTTAATAATTGTCCTCTTATCTCTCCATTAGGGAAATTACTTGTATGGAAGTTTACATACACACTATCATTTCTTCTAAATGTGATTGATTGTGTATTATTGAATGCAGGGGTATTTGTGAAATCCCAATATCCGAATGTTGCATTGTTCACAAAACTTAAATCGTAAACTACTCCTCCTGTTTCAGCTTTAATTCCTTTGTGAAAATGTGCTGCATTTATAGCTCCACTTAATCCATTTACTGTAATCATATAATGTAAACTTGTTCTATCTCTATCATAGCTAACGATACCTGTACCATTCGCCATTGAGTTTGATGATGGTACTGACTGCATTGCATCAATATCAGTCATAAACCCTTCTCTTGCTAATCTAAATATCTGTCCGCGTAATTCAGCAGAAGGATTAGCAGCTGTATGCACAGCTATGTATAAATTACCATAAAGTAATTCATTAATTAGCAAGTCTGTTAAGCCAGTAGATTTTGTCCAAATACCTGAAATTATATTTCCATTTATACTGGATGTTGGGAATTCAAATACTACACCACCATCTTGATTGGGCTCTGCATTATGAATGTGAGCTGCTGCAATTGTACTGGTTAAATTCGTTACTGTTATATAGTATCTTAATGTATCAAAGCTAGTATTTAATGAAAGTTTCGCAGCACCAATTGCTGATGAAATAGTATTCAAATTACCTGTAACTTGAGTCGTGTCAATTCTTGCATCAAATCTTAAATTTTGATCATATTTAATTTGTCCGCGTACCTCTCCATTTGGGTACATTGATGTATGTAAATTCAAATACACTTCACCATTTTTAATATATGATTGTAATAAATTTTTAATAGAATCATCTACTATTACCGATCCGAAAATTGCATTACCATTATTACTTATTAATGAAGATAGGTCTACCAATAAACCGCCATTTTCTCCGGCTTTACCTCTGTGTAAATGTGCTCCTTCAATTGCACCACTTAAGCCGTCTATCACCACTTTAACTTCTAATCTCTTGTTATCAATACCTAAATTTATTGCAGCTACACCTTTTGCCATTGAAGTATTCATAGGCACTTGTTGCGTTGCATCTAATTCAGCATAATTACCAAAATCACTTTCTAATTTTATTTGTCCGCGTATTTCACCATTCGGATTTGCAGCAGTATGTGCTACTAAATAGATTTGTGATTTTAAAAATTTTGTCAATAAATCTGGCGTAACTACAATTCTTGCTTTTGCAACATTTCCCATAATAGCATCTTGTAGGTCAAGAATAACCGGACCGTTTTGCATTTCGGTTCCTTCATGAATATGAAAGCCCGTGATTGTACCAGACATACTCGTAGCACTAAAATTCATGTAAAGTGTGTCTCTAGTATTATTCAACATAAATCCGGCAACACCACTTGCATTGGTAATTACGGGTGATGGTATTATATTATTACCATTTAATCTCGATGAAAATAACAGTCTATCTGCTAAGTGATCTGCTTTTGATATACTAATCATCGAAACTAGTATAATGCCTAAGCTCATAATTTTTGTAAAGTTTTTCATAATTCTTTTGTTTGATTTTAGACAGATACGAGAATATTTTAAGTTCGGATTTGTTAATTTTAAATAATTCATTACTTTGTGTATAACAACACTCAACAACAACTACAACAAACATGACAAAAACCTTACTGTGCCTACTATTTGTAGTTACTTTTTCTTGTTCTTATGCTCAAAATGAACTACAACGCTTAGAACAAAATCTCAATAAGGCCAAAGATGATACTACTCGTGTACTAGTGTACAGAGATCTGATGAAATATTACATCTACAACAATCTAGATTCTTCAGAATTTTTCAGAGATAAGGCAAAATCATTAGCTTTAAAAATCAAGTATGAAAAAGGTATTGCATTAGTTGAAGTTTTAGAAGCTATAAACCATGAAACAGCTGGTAATTTCACTGAAGCTTCAAAACTATTGAATAAATCATTAGAAACTTTTTATCATCTCAACTATGACAAAGGCATAGCAAGTTCATATAATCAGTTAGGCGTAATAGAGGCTAAGCAAAGTAATTATAAAATAGCTACTAATTATTTTTTGAGAGCTTTAACAATTTATGAACGAACAAAAGATACATTAGGCGTTGTTCAATCATATATTAAACTAGGTGTAGTAAATATTTATATTCAGAATTTCAATAAATCGTTATACTATTTTAATTCAGCCTTAAAACTAAATAACGGAAAGAGTTTTGATGCTGAGTTGAACATTTATAATAATATTGCAACAGTTTACGGACAGCAAAGAGACTTCAAGAATGCTATTAAATATTTAGAGTTAGCCATAAAAAAAACTGAAAAGTACGGCGGTAATAGAGCAAATCCACATGTATATCTAAACTTAGGCAATGCATATTCTCGACTTAAAAATAAAAATCTTGCACGTAAAAACTATGAAATAGCTCTGGCATTATGTAAAGAGTTTAATATCATCGAAGATGAGGCTAGGGTTTATTTTAACATGGCTTTATTATATGAAGATCATGAAGTTGATAAAACGATTGACATGATCAATAAAGCATTGATTATAGCTAAAAAGTTAAATCATGTTAATATGCAAGAAGAGATGTATGATGAATTATACAAATCATATGAAATGAAGGGTGATTATAAATCTGCATATAAAGCACTCAAAGAATATCATATTATTAAAGACTCTCTACTAAGTGATGAAAGAAAAAAAGATGTAGAGCTTTTACAGGCAGATTATGAGATATCAAAATCTAAAGCTGAAGTCAAAGAGTTAGAATATCAATATAATCAGAAAAAGTTCAGAAATATTATATATATAGTTTTAATAGTAGGTTCTGTCATTATTATAATTATAATAGCAATCGGCTCCAATCATAGAAAGAAATTAAATAATCAGTTAATACAATCATTACATGTTCGTGAAAAATTACTTTCGATTATAGCACATGATTTAAAATCTCCAATTAATAATGTAGTCAGTATTGTAGATTTATATGAAACTGGTACGCTAGATGAAAAAGAAAAAAATAATTTATTAGCTACATTAAAAAAACATGTGCTTATCACTTTAGACACATTAGAAACGATACTTAAATGGGGTCAGAGTCAATTAAGAGGTATAAATGTTCATAAAATACATTTGAATATCAATAATGTAATTAATAAAAATATTGAACTATTAACATTAACTGCAAAGCAAAAAGCTATTTTAATCATCAATAAATCTACTTATCAATCAAATATCATTTTTGATGAAGACCATATTAATTTCATCATTCGTAATTTGATTGCTAATGCAATCAAGTTTTCTAAGAATAATACAGAAATAATCATCGATTCAGAAAAGATTGATCATTATTTAAGAGTATCAATTACTGATTCAGGTATTGGAATGGATCAAAAAATAATAAGTAGTTTATTTACAAGTGATCAAGTGGTAAATTATGGTACAGATAATGAGAAGGGGAGCGGACTAGGTTTATTATTATCTAAGGAATTCATAGAAGCGAATGATGGTAAAATTGAAGTTATATCTGAATTAAATGTAGGGAGTACATTTTATGTTTACATTGCTTTATAAATAAAGAAGCCAGGCGAAACCTGGCTTCTTTATTTAATTCTTTATTTAATTCTTTATTATTTTTTTGCTAAACAAAGTTTTTTTGTTTCCATATACTACCAAAATATATGCCTGATTAGAATTTATGTTGTCTAGGTTTAATAATAACTTGTTGTTTCCACTATTTCTAATTCCTATATTATATGATTGTATTACTTCCCCTTTTATATCAATTATTTCTGTGTATATATTTGATTTCTCATTTAAATGGAAATCTATTGTAATATGATCTAAAAACGGATTCGGATATAAATTAATTTTATTGTCATCAATTTTGTTTTCATTTATTCCTGTATTTATAACATAAGGTAGTCCAACAATTGCTGTATGCGCCTCATTATTTACAGATTCAAAACTACCGCAAGCATATAAATAGTCATTACTTATATATAAATTATTCACCGGAAAATCTGTCTCATATTTCCAATTTGCTGTATTTTGATTTTGTATATCAAATGCACCTAAATTATTTTTAATATCTCCATTCATCATATAGAATGAACCTCCTATGTATAGAATACCATCTTTTATGGCTGTAGTAGATATAATTCCTTCTATTGTTAAGTTTTGTCCGACTAATTCTGCATTACTTTCTTTTACTGCGGAAATACCTTGTTCAAATGATCCATTTACTTCAGAGAACCATCCGTACAAATAAATTAAGTTTGAATAAAAATCTACACCCATTGCAGAAGCATTTAATATTGGTTTCCAATTTTGATCTAAAGAATTTGTGATTAAATCAATTCTGGCAATATATGACATAGAAATAGAATCAATATTTGTAAAATCACCAGCTAGATACAATTTGTTATTATGAACTTTAATTTGATTAATATATGCATCAGTATTATGCACCCAATTTTGAGCTAAACCATCTGATGTATTTAATTTTGCAATATTTTTCACATCAAGAATTCCAATGTTATCAAATGCACCTGCTATATATATATCATTATTATGAATCAACATTGTGCTTATGAACGATGATGTATCTGATAATTGTGCATCCCAATTGCTTAATGTATGTGTGTTTATTTCAAATGCAGCGATATTTCTTCTGAAATTATTATTTATAGAATTGAAATTACCTGAAACAAATACTTTATCATTATTACTAATAATATTTGTAACATCTCCATTAATATCAGGATTCCAATTTGTAACTATACCCGTTAAATTATTAATGCTTGCTAAATTTTTTCTGTCTATTCTACTAATGCTTGTAAATAAACCTCCAATTGCAATACCCTCTGAATTTGCTCCTAAGGCAAAAACGAATTTATCAGGATTAGGATTCCAATTTGTAGGTAATGCACTAATTGGATCTAGTTCAGCTAAATGATTTCTAGCAAAATTGCCTACAGAATCGAAAACACCACCTACAATAATTTTATTAGCGTGGTTTATAATGAAATTTGCATTTCCTTTTAATGAAGGATTCCAGTTACTTAATGTATTATCTATTAAATTAATTGCAGCTAAATTATTTCTACTAATTTGATTAATACTATCGAAATAACCACCAAAATATAATGTGTTATTTAATATAGTCATCGACGAAATACCAAAACCTTGAACACTTATACCTAATGATGATATGGAGTTATTCTGAAGGTTAATAGCAGCTAATCGATCGTAATGAGTAGCATTTAGAGTATCAAAAAAGCCAGCTATATATAATGTATTATTTTCTAATTGCATGCAATTTACCGCCTCATTTATATTTAGATCCCAAGAATCAAGATCTCCTGTTGAGGTATTAAAACGAACTAAGTATTTTCTAGCACTATTATTTACTTCTGTGAAAGTGCCAGCAACGTATAAATAATTATTATGAACTTCCATCCAATTTACATAACTATTTAAATTTGCATTCCATGTAATGGCTACACCAGTTGTTGAATTAATAGCAGCAATCGATTGATGAGTATTATTTGAAACTTCCGTAAAGAATCCTCCTATATATAATGTATTGCCATGCTTTCTGATAAATGATACGCCAGCATTTACATCCGGATTGAAGTTTAAATCTAACTCAGCATTTGCGTTTACATGAATTAAATGCCTTCTATCTGATTTTTCAACATAGAAATCCCCGCCTAAGTACCATCCTGAATTACCATCTGATTCAATTGTCCAAACACTACCTTTAATTTTAGGAAATATTTTTTTAACTGTAGCATTATTTGAGTCAATTACTGTAAATGAACCCGTACGTGGACCTATTTTTGTAAAGTTTCCTCCAATATATAATAAATCATTTTTTAGATGTACTGTATTAATAGTGCCATCTGTAACATATAAATTAGCTCTTGTACCCTGTGATTTTGCGTTCTTGTTAAAAATTATTAAAAGGATAGCAATTAAAGTTATAATACTTGTTCTTTTAAGTATTATTAATTGAAAGTTATTTATCTTCATTTTTAAATATTTGTGTACCCAAATATTATTAAATGAAAAAGAATAGAATTGTACAATATTGATTATTGATTTATTGCAATTAAAAAATTACAAATTAGTTTAATTGATAATAAATTCTATTCTATTAAATGAATTTTGATCACTCTGGCTTTCACCTATACCTATACATTTAAATCTTTTAGATTTTAATTTATTATCCTTAAAATATTTTGTTAGAGTCTCGGCTCTTTTTTGAGAAATTGAAAGGTTAATATCGTCAGCTCCTTCTATAGAGGTATGTACTAATAATTCAAATTCATGTTTTTTATATTTTCTTAAAATATTAATAACATTAGTGATGTCGGTATTTATTTCTTGCTTTATTTCCGAAGAATTTGGTTCAAATATTTGATCAGTATTTATCGTAATGTTTATGATGTTGTTATACTTCTTGATTTTTTCTTCCCCTAGTTTTTCAATCAAGTTCTGATGAAATTTATTTGATTTTATTATTTCTATGCTTTGAGAATTAGCATTGGAGCAAATTATTACTATAACTATTATAGCTAATAATTTTGATTGTAAGTATAATGTTTTCATTTGGCAGTTGATTTAAACGAAAAATCATGCCAAAAAATGGCAAGATTCAAGTCTTGCCATTTATATACGATAAATTAGTTCATTTAGTTTCCTACTCTTTTCCAAGTATCTGTTCTACCGAACAAAGAAACACCTACGAAGCCTCTTACCTCTAGTGTTTGAGGGTTTGTAAGTTTTATGTTGCAACTATAAGTTTTACCTGATTCTGCATCATAGATAGTACCATTTTGCCATTGTGAATTACCAGTGTACTTAAATCCGATCATATTAGTCAATCCTAATAATGGGGTATTTCTTTTGTTGGCATCTGGGTTGTTTTTATCGACTTTGTTTTCACCTTTTTCGTTTTTAGGGTCTTTTAACCAAGCTATTTTGCCTTGGTATTTATCTCCATACTTGGTGATTTTTATGTGGGCCTTACCACTACCGACTAACCAAGTACCAAGTATTCTGTCTGCCTCGTTACTTTGGGCATAGCCAAGACTAAAACAAGTGAATAACACTAATAATAAGCTGAATATTTTTTTCATAAAATCCTTTTTTTAATTAAATATAGTCAAAATTATAATTTACTAATACTCTCAATAGCTTTTTTTATCTCAGATTTCAAATCTTCAATATATGATAAGAATTGCGATTCATCACTTTTGTCTACAATAAATTTTTTAATTAAATCATGCAATGACATCAATCCAGCTGCTTTTGACATAGACATTAATTTATGATTTATTGACTCTATTTTACTTATATCTTTTAATTCATATGTTTTATCAATTTCTTGAAATGATTCAAGTAATTCTATTTTAGTTGAATGAATCAATTCAGCAACTATTTCTTCATCATTATCAACATAAGACATTAGAATATTTCTATCAAATACAACTGATTCTTTGGCTGTTTTTTTTTCTGTAGAATTATATTTCAAATCTATATTAAGCCATTTTTTTAGTGACTTATAAATGTCAGATTGAGATACAGGCTTACTAATGAAATCATTCATTCCGGCTGAGATACATTTTTCTGCTTCTCCTTTTATAGTGCCGGCAGTTAATGCTAAAATCGGTATCTCTATTTTTAATTCAGTTCTTAATATTTGAGTTACTTCATATCCGTTCAAATCTGGCATTTGAATATCCATATAAATTAGATCAACTTTATTTTTCTTGCAATATTCAATTGCTTCAATACCTGAACTTGCTTCTATAATTTCAGCATTAGGTAGAAAACTATTTATAAGTATTTTACTCAATAGCATATTTACTGAATTGTCTTCAGCTATTAATATTCTTTTATTGATTATATTAATCGAAACTTCTTTAATTGTCTTATCAGGAATTTCTAAATCAGGCTCATAAATTCTAGACATACAATTATACAGTTCATTAATTTTAATTGGCTTTGTAATTCTTTTATTAATGTTGTATTGTTGAGATACAGTAGAAATTATTTGATCATCGGCTGAACTGTGAAATAGTATTATTGGTAGTTGATGTTTATCTGAATATAAATTTTCTCTTATTTTTTTTGTTGTCTCTAATCCATCAAGGTATGGCATATTATAATCCATTATTACTAAATCAAACTTTTGTCCATTCGACAATATATGTATTGCATCTATACCATTTTTAGCCTCTGTTGATTTAATGTTTTTCAACAAAAGCATTTGTTTCAATATTTCTCTGTTTTTTTGATGATCATCAACAATTAATACATTTTTTATTTTTTCTATATTATTTAAGTTTAATTGTTCACCATCTTCTACTTGTAAATTCAAATCGAAATAAAATCTACTGCCTTTCCCGAATTCACTTTCTAAACATAGTTTGCTTTTCATTAAGTGTAATAACTTATTCGAGATACTCAAACCAAGTCCAGTTCCCCCATACCTTTTTGTAGTAGAAGAATCTTCTTGAGAAAATGCTTCAAATATTTTTTCTTGTTTATTTGGATGGATACCTATACCTGTATCTATTACTTCGAATCTTATTTTATATAGTGTATTATTTACTTTTTCAACAGGTTTAATATTTAATTCTATTTCACCCTTTTCAGTAAATTTAGCAGAGTTACCTAGTAGGTTTACTAATATTTGTTTAATTCTAATGTTATCAGCATATATAAATCGAGGTAAAACAGGATCTATATTCAATAACATTTCAACATTTTTATTTAATGCCTGATAGCTAATAATATCTGCGGCCTGACTTGCCAATTCATAAATATCAGTTTTGTCAATATCTAATTCTAATTTACCTGCTTCAATTTTTGAGAAATCTAAAATATCATTGATAATACTTAATAATGTATTAGCTGATTGATTTACTATTTGTATATACTGACTCTGTATTTCAGATAAATTCGTTTTTAATACTAACTCTGTAAATCCGATAATACCGTTTAAAGGTGTACGAATCTCATGACTCATGTTTGCTAAAAATTCTGATTTTGCTTTACTAGCATCTTCTGCCAATATTTTAGCATTCATTAATTCTATTTGTTGTGTATATGCTTCTGTGATATCAATAGCAACACCTAAATAGCCTATTATATTTGATTCTACATCTCTAATAGGTGTAACCACTAATGATACTTTTATCTTTGTACCATTTTTCTTAATATACGTCCAGTCTCGTTGATCAGAACCTAAAACCTCTGATTGATATACAAATGTTCTAAATCCTTCAATTTTTTTATTATATAATGATGTTAGATAATTTGAATGTTCGACAATTTCTTCTCTTGAGTGAAAAATTGAAGGGTCATTTTTGCCAATCACTTCTGCTGCATCATATCCTAATATATTTTCAGCACCTTTATTAAATGAAGTGATTAATCCTTCTTTATTCGTAGTTATTATACTTACTTGATGTGTTGAATCAAGAATATTGTTTAGTAATTTTTGAGTTTTGATGGTCTCTAATTCAGCAGTTTTTCTCTTATTTATATTTTGAAACGCACCATATAGCCTTACACATACACCATCTTTAAACTCAGCTTGTCCGATCGCTCTTACCCATAAATATTCATCATTTGCCGTCTTAATCCTCGATTCTATGTCCCAACTTTTACCTGATTGTATTGCCTCCTCAACAGCTTTTGACATCAGCTCTTTATATTCCCCAACATAAAAGTCTAATGCAGTTTCTAAACTTGGAACATAATCTGCACTTACTCCATGAATATTTTTAGTAATATCAGACCAATAAATTATGTTTTTGACTAAATCTACTTCCCATCCACCCACACTTGCAAGTGAATTAGTTTGCTCTAAAAATATTTTTGTTCTAAATAAATCTTGTTCTAAATTAAATCTGTCTGTAATGTCAATCGAATTGCCTATAACATAGATATTATTTGGGTCTGAGTTTTCTGTAACATTATTATACATCCAAATTTTTACATCACCATTTTTATGCTGTGTTATCATATTACCTTGAGCACGTCCATCTTCTTTCATGATATTGTAATATGCTTTTAATTCTTCATGGTACATTGATGGTATTATGGTAGATAGGTTTTCCCCTAATAATTCTTCAACATTATAACCTAACAATCTTGCACCTGCAGCATTTATAGTAATGAAATTACCTTCTAAGTCGTGAGTACACATTAATCCTTGAGAGTTTTCAAAAAATAAACTCAGCTTACTCTGACTTTCTTTTAATGATTTTTCATTTAATTTATTTTCTGTTATATCTCTACCAATAGCAAATACATTCCCATTTTCTTTTTCTTTTTCAGGTGTTGCAAACCATTGTATATATCTATAGTTATTTTCTTTAGTAATAAATCTATTAGTGAAATTAATTATGTTTTTACCTTCACTTAATTGAACAAGTATTTCTTTCGTTGATTCAATATCATCTCTATGAATTAAATTGAAGAAATTTTCTTTAGTCAGAAATTCTTCGTCCCAACCTAATTTCTTTGTGAAAGAAGGGTTCACTCTTTTGAAATAACCTTTAGTATCTGCAACACAAATAAAATCATCTGATGAATTGAAAATGCTTTCAAAGTACTTAAATTCTTCTTTCTCTCTTTTCTCAACAATTAATGCTGATGCTTCATCAGCCAGTAATTTCAATGTTCTCAATTGAGCGTCATCGAGCTGACGAGGTGTATTATCCATGATACAAAATGTACCTAATGCATATCCATTGTTATCAATTATCGGATGTCCTGCATAAAATCGAATTCCGCCTTCAGCTTTTACACTTTTTAATTGATTAAATCGATCATCAATTGAAGCATCATAAACTTCTAATGTATTCTTACCTAATATTGTGCTTTGACAAATTGTATCTCTGCGTTCGTATGAATCTTCGAGTTGGCCTATTTTAGATTTCAACCACTGTTTATCAGCTGTAATAATAGATATTATGGAGATTGGAACTTGAAAAATTGTACTTGCAATTTCAGTTAATCTATCAAACTCTCTTTCTCTAGGTGTATTTAAGATATTGTATTCACTAATAGCTTTTAACCTTCCTTTTTCATTATCTGGAACAAGGTTATTCATGTATTTATATTTTTTTGCATACCTATAAATATACAAAATAACTAAAAAAACATATACATTTATACTCCATTAAGTTTTAGTTTAAAATGATGACAAAAATTGGTACTCCCTTAACAAAAAGTGCTTTAAAAGTTGTTTTATTAGGTTCAGGTGAATTAGGCAAAGAAGTTGTAATTGAATTTCAACGCTATGGTATAGAAGTTATTGCAGTAGATAAATATGCCAATGCCCCAGCTATGCAAGTTGCACATAGATCGTATGTGATTTCGATGTTAGATGCTGAAGCATTAAAAAATATAATACATAATGAACAACCTGATTATATAATTCCTGAAGTAGAAGCGATTGCCACAGCAGCTTTAATTGAACTTGAAGAAGAGGGGTTTAAAGTTGTACCATCCGCAAAAGCTACGTCTCTTACAATGAATAGAGAAGGTATTAGAACTTTAGCGGCAGAAACTTTAGGACTAACAACTTCAAAATATAAATTTTCGGGCGACTATGATAGTTTTGTAAATGATGTACATACTATCGGATTCCCTTGTGTTGTAAAGCCAATCATGAGCTCTTCAGGTAAAGGACAATCTGTTTTGAAATCTGAAAATGATATTGACAAAGCTTGGAAATATGCGCAAGAAGGTGGTCGATCGGGTGCCGGTAGAGTAATCATTGAAGCTTTTGTTGATTTCGATTTTGAAATTACTTTGTTAACGATATCACATAAATCAGGAGTTTCGTTTTGTGAGCCGATCGGACATCGACAAGAAAATGGAGATTATCAAGAATCGTGGCAACCTCAGCCTATGTCAAAGATTGCTCTTGAAAAAGCGCAGCATATCGCTGAAAAAGTTGTTCTATCTTTAGGTGGTTGGGGATTGTATGGTGTAGAGTTTTTTGTAAAAAATGATGAAGTTTATTTCTCAGAACTTTCTCCTCGTCCGCATGATACCGGTATGGTTACCATGATCTCTCAAGATCTATCTGAATTTGCTTTACACGTTCGCGCGATTCTTGGCTTGCCAATTCCTAAAATTACTCAACTCGGCCCTTCAGCTAGCAGTGTTATTTTAGTTAAAGGTGACTCACAAGATATTGTATATTCTGGATTAGAAGATGCATTAGCAGAACCTGATACTCAATTAAGGATATTCGGTAAACCTGAAATTGTGCACGAACGTAGAATGGGAGTTTGTCTTGCTAAAGCTGATACAATTGATGAAGCAAGAGCCAAAGCAAACCGTTCTGCAAGTAAAATTGTTGTAGACTTAAGATAAATTTCTTCGGATGTTACTATACATTAAAAATATGGTTTGTAATAGATGCGTACTTGCTGTTAAGCAAAGTATCGACGCATTAGATTTACACATCGAATCAATATATTTAGGTGAAGTACAACTCAAAGAAAATTCAATAGAGCCAAACATTTTTAATCAACTAAAAAATAAGTTAGATGAATTGGGTTTCGAAATAATTGATGATAAAAAATCTAGATTAATTGAACAAATAAAAAATATTATCATCCAGCAAATTCATCATCAAAAAAACATTGATATGAAAATAAATTGGTCAGCATTCATAGCTGATCAATTAAATTATGAATACAATTATTTAAGCAGTCTATTTTCATCTGTTGAAAGTGTAACGATTGAGCATTATATCATCAAGCAAAAAGTGGAGAAAATTAAAGAACTCATTGTTTACGACGAGCTAAATTTCTCTGAAATCGCAGATAAGTTAGCCTATAGTAGTGTCGCTCACTTATCTTCTCAGTTCAAAAAAATTACCGGACAAACTCCTTCTGAATTCAAGAAGTCTCTTAATAAGTCCCGTAATACTATCGATAATTTGTAAATTTTATAATAAAAGCAGTCAATTATGTAAAGTGTTTGCTTTTTTAAAGCTCATATTTGTATATCAATAAACTTTATATGAGTTCCATTAATAGAATAAAAACATTTCCGGTACTAGGCATGACATGTGCTGCTTGTGCAGTAAGTGTTGAATCTATGTTAAAAAATACAGATGGTGTTATAAATGCTAGTGTTAACTATGCAAATGCATCATTACTTGCTGAATATGATAATTCAATAAATGCAGAAAAATTAAGAGAGGTATTAAGATCAATCGGATATGATATATTAATTGATGAAGAAGCAGATAATGATTCAATTCAAGAAGATTACAATCAAAATAATTTTAAAGCATTAAAAGTTAGAACTATTTGGTCTATAATTTTAACTCTGCCAGTTGTTGTAATTGGTATGTTTTATATGAACATGCCTTATGGTAACTGGATCTCGATGGTTTTCACTGTACCAGTAGTATTCTATTTTGGTAAATCATATTTTATTAATGCTATAAAACAAGCTAAACATCATACGGCAAATATGGATACTCTAGTTGCTCTAAGTACTTTCATTGCCTTTGTGTTTAGTTTGTTTAATACTATTTTTCCTGAGTTCTGGCATGCTCGCGGATTGCATGCGCATGTTTACTATGAAGCGGCAGCAGTCGTCATTACCTTTATTTCTCTGGGTAAATTATTAGAAGAGAAAGCAAAGTCAAATACTTCATCAGCTATAAAAAAATTAATCGGATTACAGTCCAAAACTGTTAATATTTTAGAGAATGGAATTGAAAAAACTATTCCAATCAAAGAAGTAAAAGTTGATCAGATAATCATTATAAAACCAGGTGAGAAAATTCCGGTTGACGGTCGTGTGCTCAATGGTAATTCTTTTGTTGATGAAAGTATGATTTCTGGTGAGCCAGTCGCAGTTGAAAAGTTTAAAGATGAAAAAGTATTCTCTGGTAGTATAAATCAAAAAGGCAGTTTCCAATTCATAGCCGAAAAGGTAGGTGCAGACACAATTCTTGCTCAAATAATAAAAATGGTTCAACAAGCACAAGGTTCTAAAGCACCTGTGCAAAAATTAGTTGATAAAATTGCAGGTATTTTTGTGCCAGTTGTAATCGTTATTTCAATTTTAACTTTTATAGCATGGATGGTGTTTGGTGGCGAGAACGGATTTACTTATGCATTATTGAATTCAGTTACGGTATTAGTAATTGCTTGTCCGTGTGTCCTCGGACTCGCAACTCCAACTGCTATTATGGTTGGTGTTGGTAAGGGAGCCGAGAATAATATTTTAATTAAAGATGCTGAAAGCATAGAAATTGCTCATAAAGTTGATGTAGTGGTATTAGATAAGACAGGTACCATAACAGAAGGAAAACCAGTTGTTCAAGACGTAGTTTATACAAAACATATTACAGATGTAGATAAAGAAGTTTTGTTAGCAATTGAATCAAGATCTGAGCATCCACTTGCTGAAGCAATAGTTGAGCATTTAAAATCTAACATAAAAAATGCTTCGGATGTTACTGACTTCATCTCAGTAACTGGTAGAGGTGTGATTGCTAAACACCTTCAATCAAATTTTTATGTAGGTAATATTGAATTTATGAATGGAAATAATATTCTAATAGAAGATGAGTTCATTCAAAAAGCTAATAAGCTTCAAGAAGAGGGGAGTACAGTAATTTGGTTTTCAAATAGTCATCATTTACTTGCTATTTATTCTATCTCCGATAAAATAAAAGATAGTTCTATCAATGCTATCAAGACTTTGCAAGAGAGGGGTATTGAAGTTTATATGTTAACAGGTGATAATAAAATTAATGCAAAAGCTGTAGCGCAAAAAGTAGGTGTAATGCATTTTCTTTCAAATGTACTACCATCCGAAAAATACGACTTCATTAAAAAATTACAATTAGAAGGTAGAATAGTTGCAATGGTGGGTGATGGTATCAATGATAGTCAGGCTTTAGCTCAAGCTGACTTAAGTATTGCAATGGGTAAAGGTTCTGATATTGCTATGGATGTTGCAAAAATTACTCTTATTACTTCAGATTTACAATCAGTGCCTAAAGCATTAATGCTATCAAAGAAAACAGTAATGGGAATACGTCAGAATTTATTTTGGGCATTCATTTATAATCTAATCGGCATACCAATTGCGGCTGGAGTATTATTTCCATTCAATGGTTTTCTTTTAGATCCTATGATTGCAGGAGCAGCAATGGCTCTAAGCTCTGTAAGTGTAGTGAGTAATAGCTTAAGATTAAAAACAATCAAATTATAAAAATAAAAATATATTATGAACGAAGTAGAATTAAAATTTAAATCAAATATTAAATGTGCTGGATGTATTGCTAATGTCAAACCTTTCTTAGATGGAATATCTGATATAAAAAATTGGGAAGTTGATATTTTAACACCTAATAAAATACTTACAGTTAAAGGTAATGAAGGTGTTGAAGAACAAGTAATCAGTGCTATTAAAGCAGCCGGTTATACTTTAGACAAATTAGAAGAATAAATATTATATTTAATTAAATATTAAAAAAATGGAAAAATTAAAATCATTACTCATCATTACTGCTATCACATTTAGTATGATTTCTTGCTCAAATGCGAGTAGTAAAAAAGTTGAATCTGCAACTTCATCAGAAAGTCAAGAAATGACTAAGCCGGTGTTTGAGAACGCTCAGTTCAATGAAGTGTTTCAATCGTATTTGATTATGAAAGATGCAATGGTTAAAACAGATGCCAATGCAACTAAAGAGGCTGCAACAAAATTAAATCAAAATCTTGTGGCATTTAAAGCGAAAAAGCAAATGATTACATTATCTCAGAAAATTGCAACTGAAACTGATATGGAAAAACAGAGAACAGCATTTCTGAATTTAAGTATCATGATGATTGAATTAACAAAAACTCAAAAATTAAAATCGGGTGCAGCATATGTGGCTTATTGTCCAATGGCTGATAATGATAATGGTGGATTTTGGTTAACAGATGAGAATGCCATTCGAAATCCTTATTTCGGAGATAAGATGATGAAATGTGGTAAAATCAAAGAGACGATAAAATAATTTACAATTTTGTACAAATTCAAAAGCGATACATTATTTGTATCGCTTTTTTTATGTAACATAATTGTGAATAGCAAGAATTGCAAAGTTCTTTTCTGAAAAACATATCATATTTGTAGCCGAGATAAGAGTTATGCAAGCAGTAGATCAAGAAGTATTAAAATACGTACAGTTAAATCTAAATTCAGATTTGTCGCTAGATGCATTATCTAAGTACACTGGCTATTCTGAATATCATTTACATAGAATTCTTAAGAGAAGTATTGGAGAACCTATAGGGCAATATATAAAAAGAAAGAGGCTAGAAAATGCGGCTATGATGCTAGGGGTCACTAATTACAGCGTTAGCAAGGTGTCTGAACTTTCAGGTTATGACGATTATACTGCTTTCTCTAGAGCATTTACACAAATTATGGGTACTAGTGTAAAAGCATATAAAAAGAATTCAGATACTCGAAAACTATTAGAATATAATTTACCTTTTGAAATTGATTTTAAGTATCAAATAAAAACAATTGAAAATTTCAAGCTAATATCTTACCCTACATTCTGTGATTATTTTAGTAGAGAGTTTTATGATATCTGGCAAAATTTAGATCAAGATAAACTTAATAAAGACAACAGCGAGTTTAAAAATCATTGGAGTGTGCTTCATGAATGTCCGAACGTTACAAAAAAGAATAAATGTAGAATCGATATTGCATTCGAATTCGATGTAATTGATCAAAATAAATATTCGTTAACTGAATATCCAGGAGGGAAGTACCTTATAATGAATTTTAAGATTGAACATAAATACATATCGGAGTATTGCTTGGCAATTGAAAAGTTTATTATCAATCATACAAATATTGAACTAAGAGACGGATGCTCATATTTTAAATATTCAACGAACCCATATAGAGAAAACATCGATTACCATGAAATAGAATGGTATCTAGCAATAGAATAAGTTCACCTAAAAAATAATACAAAATGAAAATTTTAAATTTTTTAACGGCAGCAATATATGCCGTATCACTAATGTCATGCTCTTCGAAAAATGAGTCGAAAGTAGAAGAGTTTAGAAATGCAGAAGCAAAATACGACACTATTTTGCAAAGAGGTAAATATCTAGTTAGTACTATTGGTTGTGCTGATTGTCATTCACCTAAAGTTATGACAGCTAATGGCCCACAGATAGTTGATAGTTTATATTTATCAGGTTATCCATCAACGAGACCATTAACAAAAACTAATATCTCAGCAATGAAAGATGGTTATGTTTTTATGAATGGAGATTTAACAGCTACCATAGGTCCGTGGGGAGTTACTTATGCTGCTAATATTACTTCAGATGCGACAGGTATTGGTAACTGGACAGAAGAGCAATTTATAATTGCGATGACAGAAGGCAAATACAAGGGATTAAGAAATGCGAGAAATTTATTACCACCTATGCCATGGCAAAATTTCAAGCAATTAAGTAAAGAAGATTTAATAGCAATTTATACCTATTTAAAAGCCACGAAACCTGTTAGCAATGTAGTACCTAATATACTTACCTTAGAACAATTCAATAATTTATAATATGAAAAGAGTTGATTTATTTACAAATATTCATAAAGCATTAAGAGCAATGTTTTATGAGATGGCAATTAGAATTCAAAAAACAGACTTTACTAATCAAGAAGATTTCAATAAATTGATTTCTGATTTATATTACTTATTAAAATTATTAGATAATCATTCTCATCATGAAGATGAATGTGTATTTAACCTAGTTAAAGAAAATGATTTGGGGATTTTAAATGAAGTAGAAGCAGAACATGAATTATATAATCACAAAATTTTTGAGTTAACCGCTTTTATTGAAAAAATTGTAAATACTACAGATCTTGTAGTTCGAAATACATTTCAAAATAGTTTAAATCATTTGTTTACAGATTTCTTAGCATTTACATTACAACATTTAAATAAAGAAGAACTTGTAGTTATGCCTTATCTGCAAAATAATTATACAGATCAAGAATTACTCGAAGCAAGAACTAAAATTCAATCAAATATTGAAAAAGAAGAGCTTGACTATTGGATGAAATGGATGTTATCTAATATTCCACAATCAGAATTGTTAGAAATGCAGCAAGCATAAATGAAAAAAGGGAACCCTAGGGTTCCCTTTTTCTTTACAAAAAAATTATAATGCTTAATTGATAATTTTAACGTTAACGGCATTCATGCCTTTTTTGCCACGCTCAACTTCGAATTGAACTGTGTCATTCTCGCGAATTTCTTCTTTCAAGCCACTGCTGTGTACGAAGATGTCTTCACCTGTTTCTTCTGATGTAATAAACCCAAATCCTTTTGAGTAATTAAAAAATTTTACTTTTCCTTGCATTTTGTTATGAATAATTAAACAAAACCACTTTGTGTGATTTCATGGTACTAGAGAATTAAGAAAATAAACTGAGAATGTTAATCGACAGAATTTCGTCTGGGTTCTTTAAATACGTTCACAAAGGTGTGTATAATAATTTGTATTTCCTAATAATACTCAATAAATGAATTATTTAGGCTTCTAAATTAGCTTTAAATTAATAGTTTATGCTATTTAAATAGCTATGGAGCATCATTTGTAGATTTATTATTTTTTAGGTTTTTCAATAAAAAATACTGAATTATAGGTATTTGTTTTTTTTGAAAATTACTATTACTTTAAGTAATGAAATTTTCATATGTAATTTATTCATATCAACTACTATTTATTTTTTTAAGTATTGGTATTTTTTCGTGTAAAACCCATTCTGTTAATATAATCAACTTTGAAGCAAATCAAGTAATACCTGGCAGGCCAGAACAAAATATTTATACTTCATATACACTTAAATTTGTAAATCAAGAAAAATCGCTTGTAGCTAACTCTATTAAAATTATATTTAATAATGAATTAGAAATTACACCCATTCAGTTTAATCATGATAGCAGTATTGATTATAAAAATGGAGATACCGTTCATTGTGCATTTAGTACTCAAAATCAATTCCTACCTAATCAATCTTATATTTTAAAATACAATAACAGTAAAACTTACAAACAAAAAAATATTAGTCAACCTCAATTAAGAAATAATACTAACATCCCTAAACAATAATTATGAAACGTTTACTTTCTATTTTAATGATTTTGCTTTTTAGCATTTTCTCTGTATTTGCTCAAGAGCCAAAACAAGAAACTTGGGTGCAAATGATGCTCAATCCGAATTCCAATTTCTATGATGTACAGGCTGCATTTTATTCGTATTGGAAAGATAAGACTATCGAAAAAGGGAAAGGATATAAACAGTTCAAACGCTACGAAGAGTTTATGACTCCTAGGGTTTACCCAACTGGTTATCTGCCTAATGAAATCATTAATGAAGAGCTTAGTAAATTTGTAAACCAAAAATCTCAAAATAAATCTGCAGCAATGGCTGGTAACTGGTCGGCCTTAGGTCCGACAACCGTACCCGTTAATGGTTTAGGATACCCTGCTGCAGGTATTGGTCGTGTGAATTGCATTCGCTTTGATCCTCAAAACAATAATAATATTTGGATTGGTACACCAGGTGGGGGATTATGGAAGACTACAAATGGTGGTACTAACTGGTCGTCTAACACTGATGCATTTTCTACTTTAGGTGTTTCTGATGTCGCTATTCATCCTTCTAATTCAAATATCATGTACATCGCAACAGGTGATGCTGATGGTGCTGATACTTATAGTATTGGTGTATTGAAAAGTATTGATGGGGGCATAACATGGAATACAACAGGATTAAGTTTTCAGACTTCAGGGCAAAATAGAATTGCAAGATTATTGATTAATCCAACATCCCCAGATATTTTAATTGCTTTTACGAATAGTGGAGTTTATAGAACAGTAAATGCAGGTACAAACTGGACATCCGTTTTAAGTGGTATTTTCTTCGATGGAGAATTTAAACCCGGTGACGCAAATGTTGTTTATGCAGGTTCTTATAGTGGTGCGGGTACGGGCAAAGTGTATTATTCAACAAACGGTGGTCAAACATTTACACAAGCAACAGGATTACCAACATCAAATATTTTAAGAACATCTATCGCTGTATCAGCTGCTAGTTCAAGTGTTGTTTATGTGTTAGCTTCTAATTCTACTGACAACGGTTATAGGGCTCTTTATAAATCTACTAATTCTGGTGTATCATATACACAAGTGAATAGTTCACCAAATTTACTGGGTTGGGAGCCAGATGGTACAGATGTAGGCGGACAAGGTTGGTATGATTTAGCTTTAGCAGTTTCTCCTTTAGACGCTAATTTAATTTATGTAGGTGGTGTGAATTTATGGAAGTCGATAAACGGAGGCACTACCTTTACAAATACTGGGCATTGGTATGGTGCAAATGGTAAACCATTCATACATGCTGATCAACATATATTAGAATTTCAACCAAGCTCTTCTGTTATCTTTTCTGGTAATGATGGGGGTATAAGAAAGTCTACGAATGATGGTGCTGCTTGGACAGATCTAAGTAATGGTTTGCAGATTACACAATTTTATAGAGTGAGTTCAGCCGCAACTGATGCTACAGTAATTTATGGCGGTGCGCAAGATAATGGTACTAATAGATATTTAAGCGGAGCTTGGAGAGCTGTATTAGGTGGTGATGGTATGCAATGTTTAGTTGAACCTGCAAATGCAAATAACGTTTATGCAGGTATTCAATACGGTGATATAAGAAGATCTACTAACGGAGGATTATCATTTTCGTCTGTAAAACCTTCAGGTGCGCCTGACGGTGCATGGATTACTCCATATGTCTTACATCCTACTACACCTAGCACTGTTTTCATAGCTTACGATAGAATTTATAAATCTACTAATAGTGGTGCTAGCTACACTATGTTAACCGCTAATTTACCTACTGGTGAATTACATGAAATTTTAAAAATATCTATTAGTAATCCGGATGTGATTTATGCAGGTAAAGGTAATCGATTATACAAAACTACAAATGGTGGAACCTCATGGACATCAATAGTTGCAGGCCTTCCGACATCTACTGCTTACTTAAAAGATGTTGCAATTTCTAATACGGATGCCAATAAAATTTGGGCAGTATTCTCTGGTTATAGCTCTACTAATAAAGTTTTTTATAGTTCAAATGGAGGTACTACCTGGACGAACATTTCATCTGGTTTACCAAATTTACCAGTGAATTGCATTGAATATGAAAACAATTCAAATGATGCGATATACATAGGAACAGATGTTGGAGTATATTACAAAAGTAATAGTGTAGCATGGATGTCATTCATGACAAATCTTCCAAATGTTAAAGTACAAGACTTAGAAATTCATTATACAACTACTAAAATTAGAGCAGCAACTTACGGCAGAGGTTTATGGGAATCTCCATTGTATACTTTTGTTGCTGCACCTGTTGCAAATTTCAATGCAGCACAAACAACAATTTTTGAAGGTGCATCAATTAGTTTTACTGATGCATCTACAAATACACCAAATTCTTGGAACTGGACATTCAATGGTGGCTCACCAAACACTTCAGTTGCACAAAATCCAAGTGTTACATATAATACAGCTGGAGTTTATTCAGTGAAATTAAAAGTTACTAATTCTGCTGGTGCAGATTCGGTAACAAAATCTGCTTATATCACAGTTAACCAAGCTGGTGTAGCATCTTGTTTATCTTGGGATGTTCAAGC
The DNA here is from genome assembly GCA_943372195.1 of Sphingobacterium thalpophilum. Classification (GTDB taxonomy): domain Bacteria; phylum Bacteroidota; class Bacteroidia; order Sphingobacteriales; family Sphingobacteriaceae; genus JAEYZM01. Next base: position 42,348 of record CALRXS010000015.1, on the reverse strand, counting down.
TACAGGTTTCTCAGCTATTTCAAGAGGTATCAATGATGTTTCAATAGTAAATGAAAACATTGCTTGGGCTAGTGCTTATGATGGTTCAGGTGGGAATGCTACAGTTAGAGATTATAGTAGAACTATCAACGGCGGACAAACTTGGATTCCTGGAACTGTAAATGCTGCTGGTATTACTATTGATTATGGTTTAGCTAATCTTTCAGCGATAAATGCAGATACAGCATGGGCAGCCATTTATCCGAATACCACATCGATCGCCGCACAAGGTGTGTATAGAACTAATAATGGTGGTACTACTTGGGTAAAGCAAACATCCGCAACATTTAATTTATCAACTTCATTTATTAATGTGGTTCATTTCTTCAATGTAAATGATGGCGTTGCTTTAGGTGACCCAGAAGGTGGTTATCACGAAATCTATACAACTACCAATGGTGGTACTACCTGGACAAGAGTTCCACAAGCAAATATTCCAGCTCCATTAGCAGCTGATGAGTATGGTACTATAGGATATTATCATGTATTAGGAAATACCGTTTGGTACACAACTACGAAAGGTAGAATTTATAAATCGACGAATAAAGGTTTAAACTGGACAGTCACAACTACTCCATTAGCAGCAAATTGTTTTATCGTTGATCTTGCATTTAAAGATCAAAATAATGGTATAATGATTTGTAATAGCTTATCGCCAGTTCAAAATGGAATTTTATATTCAACAAGTAATGGTGGTACTACCTGGACATTATTAACGAATAATTTAACAGCAATATCTAATAAAAATTCTATCGCTTATGTACCAGGTACAACGAATACCTATTATGTATCGGGTGCTGCAGCAGGTTCTGCAGGTACAGCTTATACTCAAGATGGTGGGGCAACTTGGACAGTCTTAGATAACCTGCAACATAATTGTGTGAGATTTTATAATCAAAATACTGGTTATTCTGGAGGATTTAATACAAGCAATACAGTTGGTGGTATCTTCAAGTTAAATAATCAAAATCTTGTTGCAAGTATAACTGCTCAAGGTAATACAACTTTTTGTTTTGGAGAATCAGTAGTACTAAAAGCAGATTCTAATTCTAATTATTCATATAAATGGTATAGAAATAATCAGTTGATATTAAATGCTACATCTAATTCATATACCGCTTCGCAAGCAGGTGCATATATTGTTGAAGTTATTAATGGTACCTGCAGTGTACAATCAGCAGCAGTAAATACTACTGTATTGGTAAGTCCGGCGACACCAAGCATCGCAGGTGCTACAACATTTTGCAATGGTGATAGTATAATTATCAGCTCTAGTTCCGCTAGTAATTACAAATGGTATAGAAATAATGTATTGATACCAAATGCGAATTCATCAACATTAATTGTTAAAGAGGCAGGAACTTATACTGTAGAAGTTTCTAATGCGAACTGTTCAAGTACTTCTGCTAATTTTGTAATTACAAGCTTTGATAGACCTGCGAAAGCATACATAACAAATAATGCAACATTCGATTTATGTGATGGTGATACGGCAGTATTAAGTTTAAACACTACTGCAAATATTCAATGGTATAGAAACAATTCAATAATTTCTGGTGCCACGCAAACGAATTATTTCGCATTGCAAAGTGGAAACTATCATGCTGAACTTAGCAATGGCTCTACATGTAAAATGTATACAGATACATTAAATGTATTATTTAATACAGTGCCCGTTAAACCAATAATAAGTCAAACAGATTCTATTTTATCTACGGATGTTGCTGCTGGTTATCGTTGGTATTTAAATGATACCTTAATACCGAATGCGATTGATAGAACATTGAAAATATTTGTTTCAGGAAATTACATGGTTGAAATTGCAAATTCAGATACTACTTGTTCTAATTTCTCAGATTCGTTTTTCGCTTTATTGTCTGGTGTAAATTATTCTACTAATTATTTCAATGCAAACGTAAAACCAAATCCGAATACCGGTAAATTTATTCTAGAATTTGATGTAGTTAAAAACGATAAATTCGAAGTGGAGTTAATTAATTTATTAGGACAAGTTGTGAAACGAATAGAATTAAATAATTTGATTACTAGCGAACGAAGCTCAATAGATATTGAGCATAATTTACCAGGCATGTATATTTTAAGATTAAAATCAAGTGATTATCGATACGATCAAAAAATAATTATTGAATAAAAAAAGCCCTCAATTGAGGGCTTTTTTTTTGACATTATAAAATTAGTTTTTCGCTAATTTCAAAACTTTTAATTCATTTCCAATTTTCACATTCACTAAATATATACCTGAATTTAATTCAGATGTATTAATTGGTAATTGAAAAGAACCATTCAATTCACCGTAATTTTTAGAACTAATTAATGCACCAGTAATTGAATAAATTTCAACTGAGACATTAGCTTCTGAATTTAGGTCAATTAATATATTGCTTAAATTATTTGCAGGGTTAGGAGCGAGGCGAATAGCATCAGGGCCTAATAAATTCTCAACACCTACAGAGTTGCCACCAATTTCTGTTCCGCTTACATAACCATTAGCAACTGCTTCAGCAATCGTTGACATGCTTGCATTAACAGATAAATTATTTTCATCGAATATTGCACCAATGATATGTAACTTATTTTCTTTCCATGTTGCTGGTAAAGTAAAAGTTAAAGTATGTGTCACAGTAATACCGCTATCTGCAGTTGCACCATAAGCATTTTCATAACCAGTAAAGCTCGGTGAAATAATTCTACCAACATGATCGTAAACCATTCTATTAGCAGGCACAGGATTTGCTAATAATTCATAACCACCCATTACGCCGTTGTTACCACCTGCATATGCATTTGCTTGGTTATAGCCAGAACCCGTACCGCGTACACTGTCTTCAGTTAAAATACAAGTTACTTTGTAATTACCTGAAATATCTTTTTTCATCGTAGAGCTTAAAGAAACTTTTAATGTACGAGTAGTAGCATTATAAGTAGCACCGTTTAAAATTGATACTGAAGGAGCAACCGTAATCTTAGAAGCAAAATCAGCTTCCATATCGCTTGGGTCTATTATTGTAGTTCTATCCATAATTACACTAGGGTAACCAGGTACGTATGATGATACAGCAGCATCATATTCTGTATAAACCATTGGGTCGTTATTATGAACAGCAACACCTGCGAAATATCCATCGTAGCTTGTTTGCATAAAATCCATGAATACTGCACCACGTGGGCACCATTGACACCAAGTTCCAGTAGCTTCTTCTGCTAAAAGCATTTTGCCTTCTGCAGCAACAATCGGATTTATAACTATTGATTTATTATCATCAGATTGGTCACCGTCATTTCCATTACCATTCACATTTGTGATGCTTGCAATTGCATTATTACTACCAGTCGCCAAGACGAATGTTTCAGGTATAGTAACATCATAAGTTGCTAATGCAGCTACATTGATGTTAGTGATGTTTTTGATTATTGAATCACCATTATATTTCACTTTTAAATCAAATGATTGTATGGCAGTTTGACCTAGGTTTCTGATTGCAACTTTCGGATTTCTGTTTTGTCCGACTAATCCATTTTGCATAGAAAATGAATACAAAGCAGCATTCACTGAAGGTGCTACATATGGTGTATACTGATAAGATACATCATCAACCCAGAATGATGCTTGAGCATTAGCTGGGTAGTAGTCAATTGAAGCAATTTGATTAATGTTATTAGTAAAAGTACCAACTAATACAGAGTCTACGTACATAGACCATTGGTTTGCATTCAAATTAATCTCAGCTCGAACTTCAAACCAAGTACCTTGAGGATAATTACCAGTTAAGAATAAATTAGTAGCATTTCCAATTTGAAATGTACCATTAGCATTCATATAACAATCCATCGCCCATGTTGTACCAATTACTGCAGAACCTTGAAAATTAAAGTAAGCAGATTTACCAGTTGGTACTTTAAACCATGAAGTGAATTTGAAATTACCAGTATTGTATACGCCTCCGAATGGTAATACAACATCAGCCGGACCTCCATTAGTGCTGGTAGAGTTAAAATAAATCGATTTAGTGCCACTTTTAGCATCGTTACTAACAACATTTACATCTTCAGTACCTCCATCGGCACCACTCCAGGTTGTCCAGTTAATTGATTGTGGTCCTAATTTAGAACCCACAGTATAACTTTCAAAATCATCATTGAAAGTAGTTTGTGCAATAGAAGAGATTGAAACACCTAAAATTGCGAAAAATAAAGTAAAGGTTTTTTTCATTGTATTGGTTTTTAATTATTTATAAATATGAATTTTTATTTTTATAAATCAACTAAATTTTTGTTGATATAAATGACTATTATCATATTTTTTCCGTAAATATGATAGTATAATTGTGTAAACAATAACTAAATATGGAAATCAAGAAAATTTTAATACCTACAGATTTTTCAGAGTTATCTCTCTATGCTATTGATTATGCAGTTAACATAGCAAATATTCATGGATCTAATATTCATTTATTTCACGTAATTGAAGAGTTGTTAACCATGGCAGTACCAGGTGATTTTTATTTGAATACCGAAGAAATTATTCAAAGAGAGGTTGACATGCTTGCAATAAAATCTAAACAAATTTCTGAGCTTGCAACATCTTTAGAACAAAAGTATCAAATTAAAATTTCTACACATGTAGAGTTTGGAAGAAGTCACAGGGTATTGACAGACTATGTAAATGAAAATAAGTTTGATTTAATTGTAATGAGTACCCATGGAGTAAGTGGTTTTAGAGAATTCATTATTGGTAGCAATGCAGTAAGAGTTATTTCTGAAGTTAATTGTCCGGTATTGTCAGTTCAAAATAAAATGTCTGAAAATGGAATTCGTAAAATACTAATGCCATTTAAAGATGATCCATATTCAAGACAGAAAGTGAAGTTTGCTATAAACTATGCTAAATGGTTTAATGCAGAGTTAATTACTTTGGGTATAGATACTGAAGTAGAAGATGCGCATTTACAAAAAATAGAAAGAGAAGCTGCACAAATCAAAGCAATTGTTGATGAAAATAAAATACCAAATAGATTGTTTTTAACTCAAGGTAATGCAGCCAAAGAAATATTAAAATGTGCTAAAGATCAAGAGGTGGATTTGATTTTAGTGATGGCTGATATGGAAAATGAAGATGTTGTTGATTTTATTATGGGCCCTACTGCACAACAATTAATTAATCATTCAAAGGTACCAGTATTGAGTATTCAACCAACTCGACACCCAAGTACTATAGATCTACATCCATACGGATGGTAAAAAAAAAGACCCGAAATTTTTCGGGTCTTTTTTTTATTCATTGACAAAGATTACTTGTTAACAACTTTTGCTAATGCAGCACCAGCTTTGAATTTAGCAACCTTCTTAGCAGCAATTTTAATCGCTTTACCAGTTTTAGGGTTACGTCCTGTTCTTGCAGGTCTCTTAGTTACTGACCAAGTTCCAAAACCTACTAATGTAAGTTTATCACCTTTTTTTAATGTCTTAGTAGTTGCCTCTAAAAATGCATCTAAAGCTCTACCAGCATCTGCTTTTGTTAATTTTGCACCTGAAGCCATTGCTTCGATTAATTCTGCTTTGTTCATAATTGTTGAGTAAATTTTAGTTAATACTTATGTTTTAATTTTTAATTTCTCTTGAAACACTTGATTTTATTACATAAAAGAAGAAGTAAAATCTGATATAATCAAGCCCCACATATAAAAAATTATTAACACTATGTGAAAATCTCAATAAATACAAGTGTTACAGAGACTTAATGTATGTAATCTTACCTAAAATTGAGTGTTTATAATGATTATACTTTGTAAACGATGGCGTTTATACTCATTCCAGCACCAACAGAAGCTAATAATACTACATCACCTTTTTGGATATGATGATCTTCAATTGTATTTCTTTTCACTAAATCATATAATGTAGGAACTGTTGCTACTGAACTATTACCTAATTCGTGAATACTCATAGGCATAATATTTTTAGGGATGTCGCTAATATTATAAAGTTTGTAAAATCGATCGATTATTGCTTCATCCATTTTCTCGTTAGCTTGATGAATGAAAATTTTATGCAAATCATTAATATCAACACCTGCTTTATCTAAACATTTTTTCATAGCTAATGGTACATTATTCAATGCAAATTCGTATATTTTTCTACCATGCATTTTAATGTATCTTGTTTCAGGAGTGTAGTCTTCTTTATATGAATGTCCGAAGAATAGATAAAATGCTTCTTCATCAGCAAAGGTTTGACTTGCTACAGATAAAATGCCAGCACTTTCATCTTCAGATAGCGAAATAATACTTGCACCAGCACCATCCGAATAAATCATTGAATCTCTATCAAAAGGATCTACAACTCTCGATAAAGATTCTGCACCAATCACTAAAACGTTTTTTGCATCACCTGCTAATATATATTGTCTTGCAAGAATCACACCTTGTATCCACCCAGGGCAACCGAAAATTATATCAAATGCAGCACAATCAACATTAGTGATTTTTAAATCGTGCTTTACTCTGGTTGCAAGACATGGTAATACATCTGTTTGTACAGTTTCTTTCGGAATGTTTCCAAAATTATGTGCGAATATAACTGCATCTATTTCATTAACATCTATACCTGCATCTTCTATAGCTAATAATGCTGCTTTTGTACCCATCTCTGATGTTAGCATATTATCATCTGCATATCTTCTTGCATTTATACCTGTTATATCTTTAAATTTTCTGATAATTGTTTCATTACCTTGTGGTAATAATTGTCCATCTTCAGAACGAAATTCATGTTGAAAAAAATCTTCATTTTTAATTTCATTCTTTGGTATGTAAGAGCCGATTCCTTTTATAATTATTGACATATAATCTAAATTAGTAATAATAAACTAATAATTAATATTCTTGATTAATGTAGAAAAAGAAAAAAGGGCTTGAACCACCTGTTCAAACCCAATTTATACTACAAACACTAAGCATCTTAAATATTTTTATGCTATTACTTCTAATAGCTCTTGATCTCTTTCATGTACATATTGCATCAAGTCTACTAACTTGTTTGAATAACCCCATTCGTTATCATACCATGCAACAAGTTTTACAAATTTATTGCTAAGCATAATTCCAGCTTCTGCATCAAATATGCTTGTTCTTGCATCACCCATAAAATCACTTGATACAACAGGGTCTTCAGTATAGCCTAGTATGCCTTTTAAATTAGTTTCAGATGCTAACTTTAAAGCTTGCTTTATTTCTTCATAGCTTGCCTCTTTTTGTAATTTACAAGTTAAGTCTACTACTGAAACATTGGGTACAGGTACTCTGAAACTCATACCTGTTAATTTACCTTTTAATGATGGTATTACTAAGCCAACAGCTTTTGCTGCACCAGTAGATGATGGTATAATATTTTGATAAGCTCCTCTACCGCCTCTCCAGTCTTTAACAGATGGGCCGTCAACTGTTTTTTGTGTTGCAGTTACTGCATGTATAGTTGTCATCAATCCCTCTTCGATACCAAAATTATCATGTATAACTTTTGCCAATGGAGCTAAACAATTAGTAGTACATGATGCATTAGAAATAATATCCATGTCTGATTGATATGCATCATTGTTTACTCCCATTACAAATGTTGGCGTATCATCTTTTGCAGGTGCTGAAATAATTACTTTCTTAGCCCCAGCTTTTAAATGCAAACTCGCCTTCTCTTTATCTAAAAATAAACCTGTACTCTCTACTATATGTGTAGCACCAATTTTGTCCCATGCTAAATTCGATGGATCTTTCTCTGCAGTTATTCTTATTCTTTGATTTCTTACTATTAAGAATCCATCTTCAACTCTTACTTCTCCTTCAAATCTGCCATGTGTTGAATCATATTTCAACATATAAGCCATGTAGTCTGCATCTACTAAATCATTGATACCAACTATTTCTATATCTTCTCTTTCTATAGCAGCTCTAAATACTAGTCTGCCTATTCTTCCGAATCCGTTAATGCCAATTTTCATGTCTTAATTAATTTTATGTTTTTATAATTGATATACGAATATAGGGAAAGTGTACTTAATACACTAACTATTTTTTATTTTTTTTTATTTTTTTTGAGAAATTTATTTTAAAACCCCTTAATTGGGGTATTTTAGAGGTTTATAACAAATTAGATACATAAATTATTTACTTATATTAGTACGTTTGCATTAAATATGAGCCATACAATTAACGACGAACAACTATTTAAGCAGTTAAAAGCCGACGATTCTAATGCTTTTGAAATATTATTCAAAAGACATTATAGTAATTTATGTCGTAGAGTAAATGCGATGTTAAATGATGAAGAGGCAGCTGAAGATGTAGTACAACAACTCTTCATGAAAATATGGGAGAGTAGAGAAACCATGGTGCTGCCTGATTCTGTTGCTGCATATTTATTTACAGCTGCAAGAAATCGCGCATTAAACTATATTAAATCTCGTGCTCGAAAATCAGAAAATGAAATTCCTTTGAATAATCATCATGATGAATTAGATCATAGAACTGAAGAGACAATGGATGCTAAAGAATTACAAAAAGCCTTATATGCAGCCATAGACTCATTACCTGAGAAAAGGAGAGAAGTATTCGTTCTAAGTAGATTTGAAGGTAAGAGTTATAAAGAAATAGCTGAGATCTTAAATATATCAGTTAAAACAGTTGAGGCACAAATGGGTAAAGCTCTATCAACATTAAGAGAATTTATATCTAAGTATCAAAATAATCCAATATTAATAGCATTATTTTTACTTTGGTTAGGTGAATAAGGGTAAAACTTCTTTTGATTGTCAATAGTGCATGATTCGATTTTCTAAATTGTATATTTTTGTATTTTTCATAGGCTTTCTGGCAGCCAATTTATATTCATTTAATACATGTGCTCAAATAGAATCAACAGAAAATTTAAGTCTTAAGCAAGCCATAAATAAAATTTCAAAAGTTTATAAGATTAAATTCTCATACAGTAGCGACAATATAGATCTTAAGAAAAAAGTCTCAATTAAAATTAAAGGAGATAATTTAGATGAAGATCTAAATACTTTATCTGTATTATCAGATTTGAAATGGAATAAACTCAACAACACTATTGTATTAAGTCCGCAAGAACACAAATACGACAAAATCACCATTAGCGGATTCATCAGGGAGAGCATTACAAAAGAGCACCTTCCAGAGATAATTATACAAAATTTAAAAGATCAGCATTTTACTTATTCGAATAATTTTGGTTATTACTCTTTAACTATACCCTACACAAGTGATACTTTAATTTTACAAGCACAGATGTTAGGTTATAAGTCAGAGAGGAAATATGTAAGTGCTAAAGAATATATTCGAATAGATTGGGATTTGGAATCGATGCTTAAACTCGAAGATATTGAAATTCAAGATACACGTATTGACGATAAGGCTTTTCATAAATCAATCATCATGGATCAAGTTGATGATGATGTTAGAGAGAGAACCCCGCGATTATTAGGTGAGAAAGATGTACTTGCTGCTACTCGATATTATTCTGGTGTGAATAGAGAAACAGATTTGAGTTCAGGGTATACGGTTAGAGGTGGTAGTATAGATCAAAATTTAGTAATTATTGATGATGCTCCTATTTATCATTCTTTTCATTCATTCGGATTGTATTCTATAATGAATGAAGATGCACTGAAACAGATGAATTTAATTAAGAGTGGTTTCCCTGCTCGATATGGAGGTCGACTATCTTCAGTCGTTGAATTAATTACTAAGGATGGTGATATGCAAAATTATCAGACTGAAATTGGCACCGGATTAATAGCTACCAAATTAAGTACACAAGGTCCGATTATAAAAGATAAATTAACATTTTTAATATCAGGAAGAATGAGTCATATAAATAGAATCATTTCACTATTTAGTACCGATAGTCAAAATGTAAATTATCGATTTGATGATTTTAATGCAAAGTTGGTATGGAAAATTAATAATAAAAATAGATTGTTTTTTAGTGCTTATACAGGTAATGATAAATTTATAGGCAATGAGGGAACTCAAGGTTGGGGTTTTAGTAGTAAAATTGGCTGGGGTAATACTACTGCTACTTTCAGATGGAATCATATTTTTCACCCGAAATGGTTTTCAAATACATCATTAATATTTACTGATTATAATGCATATAGTTTTCAAGGAGATGATATAGTTAAAGTTAACTTTGAGTCTGGTGTCAGAGATTATATTTTGAAGCATGACTTAGATTTTTTCAAAGATGATAAGCAACATATAAAAGCAGGATTACAGTTTATTGTTCATCAATACACTCCTTCAAACTCTTTAAGCTATGATACCTTCTCTAACTATACTCGCAATTTCACTTATTATAATGAAGAATTTGCACTTTATATTGAAGATGAAGTGAAATACAATTCTAAATTTTCATTTAATATAGGAAATAGGTTTAGTGGTTATCATTTTAGAAATAAGACTAGAATTTATTGGGAACCTAGAGTGATGTCTACTTATTTACTTTCTAAGAGCTATTCAATAAAATCATCATACGGACGTATGATTCAATATGCCCATTTTTTAAATTCAACGATAGGAGTTGGCTTACCTACTGATTTATGGATACCTAGCACTAACATAATTAAGCCACAAATTTCAGATCAATTTACCACAGGCGTATTTTATAATGATAGAAAGCACTGGAAAATTGGACTAGAAGTATATTATAAAATGCAACATCAAGTCATTACTAGTGGTCCGAACGCTAACATACTCAGCTCAATTTTCACACTAGAAAATCCGAATGATACATTGACTTGGGATGATAAAGTAATTTCTGGTGAAACAAAATCATATGGAATAGAAGCTCAAATTGAGTACAAACACGCAAAGTTTGGTACCATGACAGCCTATACCTTGTCATACTCTCAAGCTAGATTCGATAAGATCAATAATGGTGATTGGTTTTGGGCTAACACTGATAGAAGGCATAATTTTAGTACGAGTACATGGTTTAAGTTGAGTAAAAACTGGACAATCAGTACTGCCTGGGTATATACAACAGGCATACCTTTTACCTTGCCTGAATCAAGTTATTTGGGTATAGGTCATGAACCTGGGTATGTAAATGAATCGTTCGGTATGAGTCAAAATACAGTAGTTTATTTTTTAAATGAGTATAAGGGTAAGAATATATACAGAATGTCTAGCTATCATAGACTTGATATGAATATCAGCTATGAGAAAAAGTATAATGGGCGTGAATTTGATTTTCAATTCGGTCTGATAAATGTATATAATAGAAAAAATCCAATTTATTATTTCATTAATCAGAATCCGGATACATACAAAAACGAATTAAGAAAAATAGCATTTTTTGGTATTCTGCCATCATTATCTATAAGTTATAAGTTTTAATGAAAAGATTAGTTTACATATTTATAATTCTAAGTACAGTGTTCACTGCATGTGAAGAGTATGCCTCAGATGTAGACATAGAACCTGCTGAATCAAAATTGGTGTTAAGTTCTTTCCTTTCGCCAAGAGATACAGAGTCATATATATTCTTATATAAAACAATGCCCACATTAGGTGGTAATGACCAAGATCCAATTGTTAAAAATGCTATAATTATTTTAAGTGATGGTAGTTTTTCAGATACCATTTTGTTTGATAATACTGTTGAAAATTATTTAACAAGACGAAAAATTGAATCTAATAAAACCTATACGATAAAAGCAATTTTAGACGATAAAATAGTTGAAGCATCATGTACAGTTTTACCGGAAGTACCACTTGATTTCACTTATACTATTGATTCTATTATAAATAATAATCTTGTGAAATTTATTGTGCGAATGCAATGGAAAGATAGTACATTATTAATTCCTCAAACCTATTATCGAACTGATGTTGAACTACAATATTTTGTTTTAGATACTAATTTCATTAGTTCTGCTCAAAATTTAACAGCAAAATCACCTAAAACAGTAAAGGGTGCTGGCTTTAATAAAACAATGAGTATAGAGTACGAATCAACTTTTATACCTAGAAATAGTTTAAAGTTTATTGACTTACATTTATTTATGGTAGATCAAGATTATTATAAATTTGAATTATCTGACAAGGGTTCCCTAGGGTTTATATCATATGACCCTGTGACGGTATATTCAAATGTGAGAGGTGGATTAGGAATTGTAGCATCGTACAATAATTACATATTAAAAAACTTATTTTTATAATAACATGGAATTGGAAAATATTGATAATTTAATTGCTTTAAGATTAAGCAATCAAATAGATGAAGAGCAAAATTACATTCTTACTGAATGGCTAAATCAGTCAGAGAAGAATATGCTATATTTCCAAGAGATTGAAAAAATTTGGAAACTTTCTGACGATAATAGCCCAAATTTTAATCCGGATGTCAACTCAGCCTGGGCAAAAGTGCAATCAGAACTTAAGCTAAACAAAGAGGCAAAAGTTGTTAGTATAAATAAACCTAGTTTTAAACTTTATAGAATTGCTGCAGCAGTGGTAGTGCTTTTAGGACTTGGAGTATTTATTTTAAATTCGGTGAAATCGCCTGAAATGATTCAGTATGCAACTAATACAAACGAAACAAAAGAAATTATTTTGCCTGATAATAGTAAAGTAACATTAAATGCAAACTCTAGTTTAACATATCCAGAAAATTTCGATGGTAATACTAGAAGTGTAGAATTAAAAGGAGAAGCATTTTTTGATGTAACTAAAAATAAAGAGAAAGCATTTATTATTAAAACATTTGATACATATACAAAAGTTCTAGGTACATCATTTAATATTAAAGCATTTTCGCAAAATGAAAATGTTACTGTAAGTGTAGCAACCGGTAAAGTAGAAGTTGGCTTTTTATCAAATGATTTAAAAGTTCAATTAGTTCCAGGTAACACAGCAATTGTTGATGTTAAAAACCTAGGTATTCAGAAAGTAGAAAATAATATTGAAAATATTACTGCTTGGAAAACAGGTGTACTTGTATTTGAAGATCAATTATTGTCTGTTTTAATAAACGACATAGAATTGTTTTATAATGTAAATATTGAAGCCGATTCTAAAATATTAGATTGTCATTTTACAGGCACATTCAATAAGCCAGAGTTAACAGAGATATTAAATGTATTAGAGCTTACCAATGGCATTACACATCTTGAAAAAAACGGTACTATATATCTTAACGGTAAAGGTTGTTTATAAGAAATAAGTTTCTACAAAAATAAGCGCTATTTATAGCGCTTTTTTTTTGTAACAAACAATTTTACAAATTAAATATTTTTTTGCGTAGGGGTAGAGGTATTTAACTATGTCAATAGTTAAAAAATAATTATGAAAAAGATATTTACCATTTTAAGTTTATCAATCATTTTATTGAGTTCAGCATTTGCTCAACAAATCAATTCATTGAAGAATAAAAGTACTTCAGAGAAAATCAATAATGCTAAATCAATTTTGTCTAAATCTGCAAGTTCATTTGTAACTAATTCAAACTTTTCTTTGTGGGAGAATGACTCATTATTGTCTTCTACAGATTCAATTATTCATTTCGTTAGACCAACTGATTGGGCACCTGTTACAGGTTACTTAGTATCATTTTTTATGAATACGCCTATCCCATTATCGATGAGAGTTGATTCTAATAATGACACAGCTGCAGTAATTACTATCGATATAAATCAAGTGGGTACCGACATTGCTACTATAGTAACTACTCAACAAAAAGCTTTATCATTTAGCGCAAACTATAAGTTTAATGGATCACCATCAACAGCTACAATCGAAGTTTATGCTACAAAGTATGATATACAATTAGATTCTACAATTTTAGTTGGTGTAGGAGTAGCTGAAGTTTCAGAGAATACAGGTAATGAATTTCAATCTATATCTGCTCAAATGTTTTATTTAGATCAGTTTACTGTACCAGATACATTTATTGTATTTGCAAGTTATTTTGAAGGTGCAATAGGCTCAGAATTTATTGTAGATGATGTTCAATTATCTTATACTGCTACAGGCATAAATAATGAATTATCAAATAAGGTAAATGCTTACCCAAATCCGACTTCTGATTATGTGAAATTCAATTTCGATCAATTAAATGCAAGCACTGCTAAGTTAGAAATTATGTCTATTGATGGTAGAATTATAAAAACTATTGATGATATTAAGTCAAATCAAAGTGTCTATATAAATGAACTGAACTCAGGTATATATATGTTTAAATTACATACATCTGAAGGAGTAATTGTAAAAAAGATTCTCGTAGAATAATTGTTTGTTGTTAGATTTCAAAGAGGAGCTAAGGCTCCTCTTTTATTTTGTATGTAGTTTGCCTTCTTGAATTAATCTATAAATTGTAGACTTACCAATAGATAATTTTTTAGCTACTTGAATAACATTATGTTGATATTTATCTAAATAAAATTGAATGATTTTATTGGTATAATCATCTAATGTCATTTCTGTTTTTAATATATCATCGGCACTACTAATATTATTAAAGCGAATATCCTCAGCATTAATTGTTTCTTCTTCTGACATTACAATTGCTAACTCTATAATAGCTTTTAATTCTCTTACATTACCTGGGTAACTGTGTTTTATTAATTTCTCTTTAGCCTCTTTACTAAATGTTTTTAGCTTGATTCTGTTTTCTCTACAGAATGAAGATATTAAGTGTTTAGCTATTAATAATATATCGTTTTCTCGATCTCTTAATGGAGGTAAAATAATTGGCAATCCAATTAATCGATAATATAAATCTTCTCTAAAATTTCCTTTTCTTACTTCGTCAGTTAAATTTTTATGGGTAGCTGTAATTATTCTAACATTAATAGGTATTACTTGATTACTACCTATTCTTGTAATTTCTCTTTCTTGTAATACTCTTAAAAGTTTTGACTGTAAGTTTAAATTGAATTCAGCTATTTCGTCTAAAAATATAGTGCCTCCATTTGCTTCTTCAAATTTGCCTATTCTACTTGTATTTGCTCCTGTAAAAGCCCCCTTCTCATGTCCGAATAGCTCAGACTCTATTAAATCTTGTGGTATTGCAGAAACGTTTACTGCTACAAATGGATTTTTATTTCGGTCTGAATTATAATGTATTGATTTTGCCACTAACTCCTTACCTGTACCTGTCTCACCTGATATTGAAACATTTATTTTAGAATTTGCAGCTTTAGTCATTAATGAGAAAATATCTTTAATAGAAGTACTATTTCCAATGATATTTTTTTCGAAATCGTATTTTTCTTTTACTTCTGCTCTTAAAATATCGAGCTCTTGTTCAAGTGATAAATTTTCTTTTATATGTTGAACAATATTTATAATACGATTTTTGGTGTCTTCATTTTTAACGATGTAATCGTAAGCTCCTTCTTTAATTAAATTAATAGCCGTCTCAACATCATCTTGCCCAGAGATCATTATCACTCTACACTTTCTACACAGTTTTTTAATTTCTTTTAAAAGAGTTGAACCATTTGAATCGGGTAAATTATAATCGAGAGTGATTACATCTGGTTGATTATTTTTCAATGCATTCAATAAAGATTTTGAATCATTAAAAATGCTGACAATATGATCGGGATTTAATGAAAGTTGGTGCTCTAAGAATTTAGAATACCAATTATCATCTTCTACAATATATATTTTTAATTGTTCGTTCGTAGGCATATTGCTATCAAATTTATAATAAAATTTAAATTGATGACAATATTTAAGTTAATATATTGCTTATTTTCAATAATAGATCTTCTTGTGATATTGGTTTAGTGATATAATCTCTTAAACCTTGGCTGAAATACAACTCCTTATCGTCATCAAAAGGGTTTGCTGATATTCCAATGATAGGTATAGCTTTTGTAAGCTGATTTAGATTGCCATTTTGAATACGCCTCACTGTTTCAAATCCAGATATAACAGGCATTTCAATATCCATCAATATTATGTCAAAATGATTATCAATAAGTATATCTATTGCTTCAATGCCATTAGATGCAATTGTTACATCGAAAGATAAATTCTCTAGCATCTTTCTTATTAGAAATTGACTAATATCATCGTCTTCAACAACTAAGATTTTCTTGTTTTTCAAAGGCATTTAATTGAGCTTAATGTGTTAATTACGTAAATGCCAGTATAAGGTTACAATTAATTATTAATTGCGTTCCATAACATGTCTTTTAGCTCAGTAATACCTTGTTGTGCTACAGAAGAAATGAATACAGTTTTAATTGATTTAGGTAGCTCTTTACTTAGTTCAGACTTTAATTCATCATCTAACATGTCAGATTTTGTGATAGCTAAGACTCTAGGCTTATCCATAAGCTCTGAATTATATTGCTCTATTTCGTTCAATAATATCTCATATTCTTTCTGAATATCTCTGCTATCAGCAGGTATCATGAATAATAATACAGCATTTCTTTCGATGTGTCTTAAGAAACGAATACCTAATCCTTTTCCTTGTGAAGCACCCTCAATAATTCCAGGTATATCAGCCATCACAAATGATTTATTATCGCGATATGAAACGATACCTAAATTAGGTACTAAAGTTGTAAAGGGATAATCTGCTATTTCGGGTTTAGCAGCACTAACTACTGAAAGTAGGGTAGACTTACCCGCATTTGGGAAACCTACTAAACCTACGTCTGCTAATATTTTCAATTCTAATATTTTCCATGATTCACGACCTGGTTCCCCTGGTTGTGCAAATCGTGGTGTTTGGTTGGTTGATGATCTGAAGTGCCAGTTACCTAATCCTCCTCTGCCACCTGGTAATAATATCTTCTCTTGTCCGTCTTCCGTTATCTCAAACTCTATTTCTCCCGTCTCAGCATCTCTCGCTATTGTACCCAATGGTACCTCTAATATCTCGTCTTCACCACATCTGCCTGTCCTCAACCCTCCTTGTCCGCCAACTCCTCCCTCTGCTATTACGTGCTTACGATACTTTAAATGTAGTAATGTCCAAAACTGCTTATTGCCCTTTAATATGATATGTCCGCCTCTACCACCATCTCCACCATCCGGACCTCCCATTGCTGTTTTTTTGTCTCTATGCAAATGCATTGAACCAGAACCTCCTGCGCCAGAACGGCAACATATTTTTACGTAATCTACAAAGTTCGATCCAGACATTTTTATTTAATTAGTCAATGTGTCAATTAGCCAATTAGCCAATTTTCTAGTTACTAGTCACTAGTTACTAGTAACCAGTCACTAGTTTTCTTTTATTTCTGTGCAGATATTATCGAATATTTCATCGATGCTACCTATTCCATTAATAGAAGAAAACTTATTTTGTGCTTTATAATATTCAGCAACTGGTGCTGTTTTGTTTAAATATTCTTGAATTCTTTTTTCTATTATTTCTGGGTTAGCATCATCTGGTCGGCCAGAATCTTTACCTCTTAATAATAATCTTTTCTTTAATTCATCATGCTCAACTTCTAAAGCAATCATGTTTGAAATGCTTGCATTTTTTGAACTCAATAAATTATCTAATGCCTCAGCTTGTGCAACTGTTCTAGGGAAACCATCGAAAATAAATCCTTTGGCATCTTTATTCGCATCTAATTTATTACTTATCATGCCGATGACTACCTCATCTGGTACCAATATACCTTGGTCCATAAGTTTCTTAGCTTCTAAGCCTAACTCTGTAGCGTTTGATATTTCAGATCTCAAAATATCGCCCGTTGATAAATGCACTAATTGAAATTTGTTAATCAATTTTTCTGATTGAGTGCCCTTGCCCGCTCCTGGAGGACCGAATAATACCAGATTCAACATATTAGATTGGTTTAAAATTAAAAAAGCCCGATTAGCATGCTTATTCGGGCCTAGTGGACTCGTAGGGATTCGAACCCCAAACCTTCTGATCCGTAGTCAGATGCTCTATCCAATTGAGCTACGAGTCCATATTAATATTTCAAAAAAGCCCCAAACATGTGTTCGGGGCTGCAAATATAGTAATTCGTAATAGAAATCAAAAAAATAGTATTCAGTATTCAGTATTCCGAAACCTAATTTTTAAAGCTCGTCACAATGATTTTTAAATTCATCGTGACGTAATTATAAATTCGTGAATCGGAATACTGAATACTGAATACTGAATACTGAATACGTTGTACGGACTACGAAATCCTCGCTACCGTCTCTTCAATCTTACTGAAGTCTGGCAAGTCTCCAGCACTTTCTAGCACTTCAGCATATTGAACCGTACCTTCCGAATCAATTACAAAAGCTGAACGCTTTGATACACCTTTCATGTTTAAGATCCAATCTTCATAGATTGCACCATATGAACGTGATACCTCTTTGTTAAAGTCTGACAATAAATCGAAGTTATAATTTTGCTCTTCTTTGAATTTTCCTAATGTAAAGATTGAATCAACTGAAATGCCTAATACTACTGCATTTAGATTTGTATAGTAATTCAAGTTGTCTCTCATAGTACATAATTGTGTAGTACATACACCTGTAAATGCTTGTGGAAAGAAATGAATAATCACTTTCTTACCTAAGAAATCTGATAATTTTACTTCTTTCTTGTCTGTGTTAAATAATGTAAAATCGATTGCCTTTTGGCCTACTGTAATGCTCATATTTATTTTTTTAAGGTTTCTATTGATAACTATTTAGTTTGATAATTGTTTGGCTACTATTGCTAATCCCTCTTCAAATGAATGCGGTGCATAGCCTAATTCTTTAATTGCTTTGTCAATGATAAAGCCTGTACGTGGAGGTCTCTTCGCTGCTTGATTTAGTGTGGTGGAATCTGTTTCTACAATCAAGCTCTCATCTAATTTGTAAAATTTAGCAATTCGCTTTACCATCTCTATTACACTCATATAATCTTTACCACTTACATGGTATATTCCTTTAGCTCTTTTGTCGATTGCTAAAATACATGCCTGTGCTAAATCTTCAGCTAATGTTGGCATTCTAAATTGATCGTTAACCACTTTTACGGTGTCGCCTTTTTCTAAAGCTGATTTCGCCCATAATACTATATTCGAGCGACTCATCTTTGCTGCCACACCATAAACTATAATCGTTCTCAATATTGAGTATTCAATTCCAGAATTTAACAATAATTTCTCAGCCTCGTACTTCGATTGCCCATAATAACTCAATGGCTTCGCTTCATCTTCTTCGCTGTAAGGTCCGCTTTCACCATCAAATATAAAATCAGTAGATAAATGAACTAGGTAAACATTGTGTTTCGTACAAGCTTTTATTAAATACTCAACTGCTTTAATATTTAACAAATCACAATTTTCTTTATCACTCTCGCACTGATCTACATTAGTCATTGCTGCCGTATTAATTACAGCAGATGGCTCGTATTTAGCAATTATTCTTTCTACCTCAAGCGGATTGGTAATGTCGAGGTTTTCATATATATAACCCCCTTCTTTAGGGTATCTATTTTCACCTTTTGAGCTTGCAATCAACTCATATTCTGTATGATATCTCAGCAGATCGATTATCTTTTGTCCGAGTAAACCATTACTCCCCGTTAATAAAATTTTCTTGAGCATGAATTTCAATTTTTTACTGAGTCGAAAATACTCTATATTCGCCAAAATTCCATTAAAATTTATCAATATGAAAATTACAGTAGTAGGTGCAGGAGCAGTAGGAGCTACATGTGCCGATAACATTGCAAGAAAAGAGCTTGCATCTGAATTAGTTTTAGTAGATATCAAAGAAGGTTTTGCTGAAGGTAAGGCGATGGACATGATGCAGACGGCAGCATTACTAGGATTTGACACTAAAATTATTGGTAGTACAAACGATTATACCAAAACTGCTGGTACTGATGTTGCAGTAATTACTTCTGGAATTCCACGTAAACCAGGTATGACTCGTGAAGAGTTAATTGGTATTAATGCTGGTATCGTTAAAGGCGTAACTGAAAATATTTTAAAATATTCACCTAATGCAATTATAGTTGTTATCTCAAATCCGATGGATACGATGACATACTTAGCATTAAAATCAAGTGGCTTACCTAAGAATAGAATAATCGGTATGGGTGGTATCTTAGATAGCGCGAGATTTAAATATTATTTATCACAAGAGTTAAATTGTTCATCAGCTGATTTGCATGGTGTAGTGATAGGCGGACACGGTGATACAACTATGATTCCATTAACTCGTTTAGCAAACATCAATGGTCACCCAGTTTCTAATATGATGGATGCTGAGAAGTTAAAAAAGGTTGCTGCTGACACAATGGTAGGTGGTGCTACATTAACTGGTTTATTAGGCACTTCAGCTTGGTATGCACCAGGTGCTGCAGGTGCTGCATTAGTTGAAAGCATCATTCGCGATGAGAAAAAATTATTCCCTTGCTGTGTTTATTTAGAAGGAGAGTATGGTCAGTCAGATATTTGCTTAGGCGTACCAGTTGTTATTGGTAAAAACGGATGGGAGCAAATTGTAGATTACAAACTTAACGAAGAAGAACAAGCAATGTTCAACAAGAGTGCTGAGGCCGTTCGCAATATGAACAGTGTCTTAATAGATATGAAATTAGTATAAACAAAATCAATCGAGAGGCATTGGAAACAATGCCTCTTTTTTTATGCGAAATAATAAAGCAATTTCTTTCGAAATCATTCACCTAAATGAGCAAGGTTATCATTTGAAAATTAAAACTCAAGTGAACGATATTGTTGCTGATTTTATTCTCGATACAGGCGCTTCACAAACAGCATTCGATTTAAGTTTTATAAAAAATATTTTACCTGAAAATCAAATTATATCATCTGAACAAATCTCATCTGGCTTAGGTACTAATAATATGATGAGCTATGAAGTTATGATTGATAAATTTCAAATTGGTCATCATATTTTCGAAAATTATAAAGCTGCTGTTTTAGATTTATCACATGTTAATTCTACTTACGAAAAATTAGGTATTCAAAATATTCATGGAGTGTTAGGGAATGATATTCTCTATAAATTAAAGGCTCTAATTGATTATAAAAATCTGCAGTTATGGCTAAATGATAGTACTGAAGTAGCTAGTAGCTAGTCACTAGTAACTGTCTAGTTACTAGCTACTAGCTACTTTAGTACTATTTTATTACCTTTAAATCATGAAACTAAAATTAATCGCAGTCTCAATTTTATTGCTTAGCATGTCTTCATGCCAAGTAGGTAGATACATAGTTTATAACTTCGCTGATATCAATGATCATAAAAAGTTTCCGAAGAGAAATTTGAAAGAAAGTAAAGAACCTTTTATGTTTCATCAAGTTGAAAATTCACCATTTAAAGGAGAATTTATTTACAAAGAAAAAAATATAAAACTCGATGAGTTTCTTCCGAAAAATAAAACGGTTGCATTTCTAATCATAAGAAATGATTCTATTCTTTATGAAAATTATTTTAAAGGATATGATAAGAATGATGTAGTTCCATCTTTCTCAATGGCAAAGTCTATTACCTCTGCATTGATTGGTTGTGCTATAGAAGAAGGCAGAATTGGTAACGTACATGATCCTATTATATCATACATCCCCGAATTAAAAAATAGTGGTTTTGATAAGGTGACTATTTATCATTTATTGCAGATGACATCCGGATTAGATTTTAATGAAAGTTATATCAATCCTTTTGGTGATGCTGCTAAATTTTATTACGGCACTAATTTGAGAAAGGCAATTTCTAAAATGAAAACAAAATCTGATCCAGGTATAAAATTCGAATATCAAAGTGGTAATACGCAATTACTCGGATTGGTTTTAGAGCGTAGTTTGAAAGATAAAACAGTTACAGAATATCTTCAAGAAAAAATATGGACACCATTAAGTATGGAGACGCCTGCTTCTTGGAGTATAGATAGACGCTTCAACGGGCTTGAAAAAACATTTTGCTGTATAAATGCTACAGCTCGTGATTTTGCTAAATTCGGAAGGTTATATTTAAATAAAGGTTACTGGAATTCAACTCCAGTTATACCATATAACTGGGTTGTAAATTCAACACAACCTGATAATGATAAGGTAAGTCCAGATTACTACCAATACCAATGGTGGATACCAAACCCTGGTAAAGACTATTTAGCACAAGGTATACTCGGACAATTCATCTATGTAAATCCGGAAAAGAATTTAATTATCGTTCGCCAAGGAAGTGACTACGGAAATGTAAGTTGGTGGAGATTCTTTACTGATTTAAGCAAATCTTTATAAAGATAGTACTGAAGTAGCTAGTAGCTAGTCGCTAGACAGTTACTAGTGTCTAGCGACTAGCTATTCTAGTACTAAGTTATACATCTATACGTGCGTATTTAGCATTTCTCTCTATAAAGTCTCTTCTCGGTGCAACTTCGTCGCCCATTAACATAGAGAAAATATGATCACACTCTGCAGCATTTTCAATAGTTACTTGGCGTAAAGTACGAGATTCTGGGTTCATAGTAGTTTCCCATAATTGCTCCGCGTTCATCTCTCCCAAACCTTTGTAACGTTGAACGTTTACAGATTCTTCTTTACCTTGACCTTTTAATCTTTGAATAGCAATATCACGTTGATCATCGTTCCATGCATACTCTTGTTCTTTACCTTTTTTCACTAAGTAAAGTGGAGGAGTAGCAATGTATATATAACCCGATTCTATTAATTCTTTCATGTATCTAAAGAAGAAAGTAAGAATTAAAGTAGTGATGTGAGATCCGTCGATATCAGCATCGGTCATGATAATGATTTTATGATATCTTAATTTGTCAACGTTCAATGCTTTAACATCATCTTGAGTACCTATACTTACACCCATAGCGGTGAAAATATTTTTTATCTCGTCGTTCTCATAGATTTTATGTTCCATTGCTTTTTCAACGTTTAAGATTTTACCTTTTAAAGGTAAGATCGCTTGAAAAGCTCTATTTCTTCCTTGTTTTGCAGTACCACCCGCTGAATCTCCCTCGACAAGGTATAATTCACAAACTGATGGATCTGATTCAGAACAGTCAGATAATTTGCCCGGTAAGCCTGTACCAGTTAATACATTTTTTCTTTGTACTAACTCTCTTGCTTTACGTGCAGCATGTCTAGCTGTAGCTGCTAATATTACTTTTTGTACAATTTGTTTAGCCTCTTTAGGGTTCTCTTCTAAATAGATATTTAAAATTTCACCTACTGCTTGATCAACTGCACCTGTTACTTCGTTATTACCTAACTTCGTTTTCGTTTGTCCCTCGAACTGTGGCTCCTGAACCTTCACCGAAATTACTGCTGTCAAACCTTCTCTAAAGTCATCACCTGTAATTTCAATTTTCAAGTTCTTCAACATTCCTGATTTATCAGCATATGCTTTTAAAGTTCTCGTTAATCCGCGTCTGAAACCAGCTACGTGAGTACCACCTTCAATAGTGTTAATATTGTTTACATACGAATGTATGTTCTCAGTATAGGTTGAATTATATTGTAATGCTAATTCAACAGGAATACCAGATTTCATACCTTCTACGTAGATGGGTTCTGGAATCAATGGCTCTCTTGTACCATCCAGATACTTAACAAACTCTCTCAAGCCACCTTCAGAGTAAAAAGTTTCAGCGAAAAATTCACCTGTCTCCGTTTTCTCACGCTCATCTGTTAATGTTAGACGGATGCCTTTATTCAAATAAGCTAACTCTCTTAAACGAGCAGCTAAAGTGTCAAATTTGTATTCAGTAGTCTGTGTGAAAATTTCAGCATCAGGTTTGAAAGTTACAATCGTACCTCTATAAGTAGTTTCACCAGTTTGCTTAACATCAAACTGTGGCTTACCTTTTGAATATTCTTGTACGAATACCTTACCATCACGATGAACCTCTGCTTGTAAAAATGTAGACAAAGCGTTCACGCAACTCACACCCACACCGTGCAATCCGCCTGATACCTTGTAAGTATCTTTGTCGAATTTACCACCAGCGTGAAGTACTGTCATTACAACCTCTAAAGCCGATTTCTTCTCTTTAGGGTGCATGTCAGTAGGTATACCTCTACCATTATCTTTAACTCTAATTGAATTGTCTTCTAAAATAGAAACATAGATGTCTGTACAGTAACCTGCTAATGCCTCATCGATAGAGTTATCGACAACCTCATAAACTAAGTGGTGTAGGCCTTTGATACCCGTATCACCAATGTACATGGCTGGTCTCTTACGAACCGCCTCTAATCCTTCTAATACCTGAATATTATCAGCTGAATAGTTTGATTTATCTTCTTTTACCTCACTCATAATCTTTTTTAAGCAATAGCTTCAAAGATACCTTTTTTAGCCCTCATTACCCTGAATAAAATGTTCGAAAAATCGATTTTTTTTCAACAATCTGTTAAGTATTTATGTACTTTTGTGAATCGATTGTAAAATACTGTATTCTGCTCCTCAAAAGGTACTTTTCACAGACCATTCATCAATCATAAATTGTTATTTATTAAAAAATGAAAATATCAGAAAACAAAGTAGTTTCTTTAAGCTACGAATTGAGTATTCGCAATGGCGAAGAAGTGTTATTGGTTGAAAAAGTTACCAATGAGCAACCTTTTATGTATTTACACGGTGTTAGTGGCTTACCAGAAAAATTCGAATCAGCTCTTGCTGAATTAGAAAGTGGTGCAGCATTCGATTTCGTATTGTCGAAAGAAGAAAGTGGCTACGGTGAATTCGATGAAACAGCTATCGTTGACCTTCCTATCGAAGTGTTTATGGTTGATGGTGAGTTCGATGCAGAAGTTGTAGCTGAAGGAGCATTTATCCCTATGAGCGATAACGAAGGTAATAAAATGCAAGGTTTAGTTTTAGGTGTTACAGATCAGTTTGTGAAAATGGACTTTAACCACCCTTTAGCTGGTAAAGATTTGTATTTCCAAGGTACTGTTATCGGAATTCGCGAGGCAAGTGAAGAAGAGATGGATCATGGTCATGTTCACGGTGAAGGCGGACATCAACACTAAGATTTCAAAAAAAAATAATATTATTGTAAAGCTCGGTCACCGGGCTTTATTTATTTAAATCAATTTTATGAAAAAAGCTTCTTTAATTTATCAAGTAATTGTTGGCATCGCTATCGTTGTTTTATTTGTACTTCATTTTAGTTCTAAAACTACTTCGGATGTTAGTAATCCATTATCATTAATCACTGATTCAACTGCCGTTATAGGTAATGGATCGCTTACAGTTTATGTAAATGGTGATTCACTACTTGAGAAATACGACTATTTTAAAAAAGCTAAAAAAGATTTTGAAATAAAATCTACCCGCACTGAAAATGAAATAAAATCTCGTCAATCTACTTTAGAAAGAGAATTCGCTGCTTACCAACAAACAGCTGCTGGTATGACTGCTGAACAACGCGCTAAAACTGAAGAAACATTGATGAGAAAAGAACAATCTCTAAGAGAATTTTCTGAAGATGCAGCACTTAAATTTCAAGAAGAACAAAATAAATTCAACGAACAACTTTTTGATAAAGTAGCATCCTTCTTAAAAGAATATTGTAAAGATAAAAACTATAAAATCGTACTTAACTATACCAAAGGCACTACGATTTTATATGCTGATGAGAGTTTAGATATAACAGAAGAAGTGTTAACCGGACTTAACGAAGAGTATAATAAATAAAAGATCATGGAGCCAAACGAAGATTTTATGAGAGAAGCTATTAAGCTCTCTGTTTTAAATGTTCTTGAAAAAAAAGGTGGTCCGTTCGCTTGTGTAATCGTTAAAGACGATAAAATTATTGCCAGTGGTACTAACTTAGTAACTTCTACTAACGACCCAACTGCTCATGCTGAAATTGTAGCTATCAGAAATGCCTGCAAAGAATTGAACTCTTTTCAATTAGATGGATGTGATGTCTATACTACCTGCGAGCCTTGCCCCATGTGCCTCTCAGCAATCTATTGGGCGCGCCCACGTCAAATATTTTATGCGAACTCTAAGTACGATGCAGCGAAAATAAATTTCGATGATCAATTCATCTACGAAGAAATTGCAAAAGCTACTGAAGCCAGAAAAATCCCAGCTACCCAAGTACTCCGTGAAGAAGCCCTAGAAGCTTTCGAACTCTGGTTCAAATTAGACAACAAAATTCAGTACTAATTCGCCTTTTTTCATTTTTTACATCCAAAAGTTTTTTTTGCACGTAATTTATTTTAAAAAAAATCAAAATATACGTAGAACTACGTATTTACAATTCAGTTTTTGTTGTGGAGATTTGTGTAACAACAATCAAATAACAATGAAAAACAAGAAAATTAAAGGCAATAAGCTTCAAGAGTCTAGCTTTGATTCAGCTAATGAAGGTATTTTAAGTATGATGATTTCATTGCACACCTTCCCTCTAGAATCAGAAGAAGAATTAAAGATAAAACAAGAATTAGTTGAAAAGTTAAAAGAAAATAATAAGCTGGGAGCCAACAACTAATATTAATAAATTTAACAACACTAAACACACAACCTATGCTAATTATCATCTCTTTACTAGTCGTCATTAATATCTTGCTCATTTTCGTAGCAAGGAAATACAAAGGACATTTATAATATTACCACGGGGGTAAATTGTTTGAGGGCTTCACAGAAATGTGGGCCCTTTTTGCTTTTATAGGCATGTTGAAAACTTTTTGTGGTAGAATGTGGTAAAAAGTGGGAAGCTTTATTAATTTTACGTAACAATAAAAGCCAAACTCCCATTATGAGTCATTTTTTAGGTGAATACGAATGCAAGATTGATCCCAAAGGAAGGGTAATGCTTCCGGCTGGATTAAAGAAGCAATTGTCGCCAGAGGCTCAAGATCGTTTGGTGATTAATCGTGGCTTTGAGAAATGTTTAGTGCTTTACCCATTGAATGAATGGAAAATCATTTCTGATGAGGTAAACAGCTTAAATCTTTACTCAAAGAAAAACAGAGAATTTGCGAGATATTTTTTCAGAGGCGCATCAGAGCTTAGTCTTGATGCGAACAATAGATTTTTATTGCCTAAAAATTTATTAGAGTACGCTTCTATCGAAAAAGACTTAGTGCTGTTTGCTTACTCAAACAGAATAGAAGTTTGGTCGAAAGCTAGCTATGATTCATTGTTAAACGATGAACCAGAAGATTTCGCAAGTCTTGCAGAAGAGGTGATGGGTAAAAACTCAAAAAAAGAGAATGACTAGCTATCATCAACCTGTAATGTTGAAAGAGTGTTTAGAGGGCTTGAACATTCAGCCTGATGGAATATATGTAGATGTCACCTTTGGTGGAGGCGGACATTCAAAAGCGATACTTGAATTATTGGGAGCGAAAGGGAAATTAATCGGATTCGATCAAGACCCCGATGCAAAAGCAAATATCATCAATGATGATCGATTCATTTTTGTAGATCAGAATTTTCAGTTCTTAAAAAATCAATTAAGGTTTTTAGGAATTAAAAAAGTAGATGGTATTCTAGCAGACCTTGGCGTTTCGTCACATCAATTCGATGCTGCTGATAGAGGCTTTTCGATCAGATTCGATGCAGATCTTGATATGCGAATGGATCAGTCACGTGAGAAAGACGCTCAGTATATTTTGAATAATTACGAAGAGTCTGACTTACATAAAATATTCGGTATGTATGGCGAATTACAAAATGCTAAAACATTAGCAGCATTAATTGTAAAGTCGAGAATGATTAAGCCCATTCATACTGTTGCTGAGCTTAAAGAAATTATAAAGCCAGTGGTGAAAAGGGGTAAAGAGAATCAATATTATGCTCAAGTATTTCAAGCCTTGAGAATTGAAGTGAATGAAGAGTTGGAGGTGCTGAAAAGTTTTTTAGAACAATGTTCTGAAGTCTTGAATCCCTCGGGTCGATTAGTGGTAATGTCATATCACTCATTAGAAGATAGACTAGTAAAAAATTACATAGCAAAGGGAAAGTTTTCAGGTGAAGTAGTGAAAGATTTATATGGTAACTATTACACTCCCTTAGCCTCCGTCACGCGAAAGGCGATAAGCGCCAGCGACGAAGAAATAAAAATAAATAATAGAGCAAGAAGTGCAAAACTAAGAATAGCAGAAAAAACAAATGAATAAAATCAGAGATAACGAAGTGATAGAGCAGATTCAAATCAACAAGATTGAATCTACTGAATCATCATCGCCTAAATCTGAAAAAAAACAAAACGATACATCTGCTAATAATGCTTGGATAAATCAAGCGCTCTCTAAAGAATCTGCAGTACGCATATTACCTTTTTTATTATACCTCACAGTATTAGGTATGCTTTACATTGCTAATAAACATTATGCAGAGAAGAACATACGTCAAATTGAAAAAATAAATAAAGAACTCAAAGAATTAAAGTGGGAACATATGACCACTAAACATGAATTGATGTTCAAAAGCAAACAAACAGAATTAGCGAAATCAACAGCGGCCTTCGGACTTAAGGAGGCAGTAGTACCACCAATTAAAATACTAGTGAAAAAATAATGGGAATTCGTAAAGACATATTACTTCGTGTTTACTTCACATTTGTGTTATTGGCAATGTTGGGCATAGCTATTTTCGGTCGTGCTGTTCAAGTACAAATTTTTCAAGGTGATAAATGGAAAAAGATGAGCGATAGCTTAACTACTGATTTCATTGACGTTGAAGCTGGTCGCGGAAATATTTATTCTGAGGATGGCAGCTTATTAGCAACTTCTTTACCTGAGTATGAAATTCGTATGGACTTACAAACGGAGACTCTTACCAAAGAAATTTTTGATGAAAATGTAGATTCTCTAGCAATCTGTTTAGCGAATTTATTTAATGATAAATCTGCATTAGAATACGAACGTAAACTTATCAAAGCTCGTAAAGAACGTCAACGTTATTTATTACTAAAGCGTGCTGTAACTTATCCGCAACTTAAAAAAATGAAAGAATTTCCCATCTTCAGAATGGGTAAAAATAAAGGGGGATTGTTAGTCATACAAAAAAATAAACGTATACAACCTTATAAAACATTAGCTTCTAGAACAATCGGATATAAAGTGCAAGGGGTGCAACCAGTCGGATTAGAAGGAGCATTCGATACGGAGTTAGGTGGTAAAACAGGTAAGCGTTTAGTACAAAGAATTTCAGGTGGTGTGTGGATGCCATTAAACGATGAAGATGAAATTGCTCCTCAAGATGGTTACGATATTATTACAAGTATCGATGTAAATATTCAAGACGTTGCACAAAATGCATTGAACCAACAATTGATTAAACACAATGCAGATCATGGTTGTGTGATTCTTATGGAAGTTGCCACTGGTGAAATAAAAGCCATCGCTAATTTAACTAGAATTGAAGAAGGCATTTATCAAGAGAAATATAATTATGCAATTGGTGAAGCTACAGAACCTGGTTCTACTTTTAAGCTAGCTTCTTATATGGCTGCTTTAGAAGATGGTATTTTTTCTCCGGATGATACCGTAGATACTGATGGTGGTAAATATAGAATCTATAGCCATACGCTTAGTGATTCTCACGAAGGTGGTTACGGAAGAATTCCAATGCGCAAAGCTTTTGAACTTTCATCGAACGTTGCTATCGCTAAAAAAATAAACAATGGCTACAAAGACAATCCAGAGAAATTCATTGAACGATTAAAACAATTCGGACTAGATAAAAAAATTGAATTACAAATTCCAGGTACTCCTAATCCGAGAGTGAAAAATCCAGAGTCTTCTGATTGGAGCGGATTGAGTTTGCCATTATTATCAATCGGATACGAGATTAGAATGACACCATTGCAAACCCTTTTATTATATAATGCTGTAGCGAACAATGGTAAAATGATTTCACCAATTATGGTGAAAGAATTGAGAAGTTTAGGTCAAACTATTCAGACATACGAAACTAAAGTATTGAAGAAAAAAATTGCGAGTGATGAAACTTTAGAAAAAGTAAAACGAATGATGGAAGGCGTCGTGAAAGAGGGTACCGCTAAAAACTTAAGTACTACTGTTTATCAAATTGCTGGCAAAACAGGAACTGCAAGAATTGCTCAAGGTGCAAGCGGTTACAAGGGTAAGCGCGTATATCTTGCTTCATTCTGTGGTTATTTCCCTGCTGACAATCCGAAGTATTCTATGATTGTAGTGGTTACCGACCCTTCATCTTCTGGTTACTATGGTAACGTAGTTGCTGGTCCGATCTTCAAAGAAATCGCCGACAAAGTTTATGCAACACAATTAGATATGCATAAAGATATGATGATCACTTATGCATCGGCAACTAAAGAAATTCCACTGGCGAAAAACGGATTAAAAGAACAAACGATAAAAGTTTATAATAAAATTGGTGTATCTGCTCAATCAGTAAATAATGATGCTGAATGGGTAAGCACCGAAAGAAAAGACAACGCTATTTCATTAAGTCCGAAAGAAATCGACAAAGGTATCGTACCCGATGTTAAAGGTATGGGCTTACAAGATGCATTGTATTTATTAGAGAATTCTGGTTTAAGAGCAATCGTAAGAGGATCAGGGAAAGTAGTACAACAATCATTGGCATCAGGCCAAGCAATACGTAAAGGTGCTAACATAATTATTGAATTAAAGTAGTGAGAAAATTATCAGACATATTATTAAACACAGAGATTGTTGAATTAATTGGTTCTACAGAAGTAGAAGTTAAATCAATTTGCTTTGATTCTAGAAAAGTAGAAACAGGTTCTATGTTCATCGCTACAAGAGGAGTTGTGAGCAACGGACATGAATTCATAGAAAGTTCTATCATCAAGGGTGCTGTAGTAATAGTTTGTGAAACATTACCACAAAATTTAGATGATAATGTTACCTATATTCTAGTAAAAAACAGTAGCAGAGCTTTAGGTTTTATTGCTGCTAATTTTTACAATCAGCCTAGCCGTGCTATTAAATTAGTAGGGGTAACAGGTACGAATGGCAAAACGACTGTTGCTACTTTGTTGTTTAAGTTGTTTAGAACATTAGGCTATAAAGTCGGATTAATTTCTACAGTTGAAAATAAAATTAACGAAGAAATAATTCCTTCAACACATACTACTCCAGATGCAATTACCATTAATCAATTATTGAATAGAATGATTGAAGAAGGATGTGATTATTGTTTCATGGAAGTTAGCTCGCATGCAACTGTACAAGAAAGAATAGCCGGATTAGAGTTTTCAGGTGCAATATTTACAAACATCACACACGATCATTTAGATTTTCATAAAACTTTTGACGAGTATATAAAAGCGAAGAAATATTTCTTCGACCAATTACCAAAATCAGCTTTTGCATTGACGAATTTAGATGATAAGCGAGGTGTTGTAATGCTTCAAAATACAAATGCTTACAAGAAGTCATATGCTTTACAAACCATGGCTGATTTCAAAGCGAAGATAATTGAGAATCAATTTTCAGGACTGTATTTGAATATTGATAATGAAGATGTTTGGTTTAAGATGGTAGGTAGTTTTAATGCCTATAACATCTTAGCAGTTTATTCAACTGCAATTTTATTAGAACAAGATAAAACAAAAGTATTAACAGCTTTATCAATTCTCGATGGAGCTGAAGGTCGATTCGAATATTTTAATTCAGCAAACAATATCATTGGAGTGGTTGATTATGCACATACTCCAGATGCATTGAAGAATGTTTTACAAACCATTCAGAACATTCGCAATGGCAATGAAAAAATAATCACAGTAGTAGGTTGTGGTGGTGATCGTGATAAAACTAAACGTCCGATCATGGCTGAAGTAGCTACTAAATTAAGTGATAAGGTAATTCTTACCTCTGATAATCCGAGAACAGAAGACCC
Source organism: Sphingobacterium thalpophilum (assembly GCA_943372195.1). GTDB lineage: Bacteria > Bacteroidota > Bacteroidia > Sphingobacteriales > Sphingobacteriaceae > JAEYZM01. Next base: position 10,450 of record CALRXS010000015.1, on the reverse strand, counting down.
AGCTACCATCATCAAAGAAATGGAAGCGGGTGTAGGTATTTCAAAGAGAGCAAAAACATTAAGCATAACAGATAGAAAAGAAGCGATACGTACTGCTTGTCATTTAGCTCAACCTGGTGACATTATTTTATTAGCAGGTAAAGGGCATGAAAAATATCAAGAAATCAACGGCATTAAATACCCCTTTGACGATAAAAAAATACTTAAAGAACAATTTGATTTATTAACAGGCAATAATAACTAAATATGTTATACTATCTCTTCACATACCTAGATCAACACTTTAATATTCCTGGAGCAGGAGTATTTCAGTATATCACCTTCAGAACTACGATGGCTGTGATTGTTTCATTAGTCATTTCATTACTGATGGGTAAGTCATTAATTGCTTATTTACACAGACAGCAAGTAGGTGAAACGATTCGTGATTTAGGCTTAGATGGTCAGAAAGAAAAGCAAGGAACGCCGACGATGGGCGGATTGATTATACTCGCTGCGATTTTGATTCCCACGCTTTTGTTTGCAAAATTAGATAACGTGTATATCATCTTAATGATCATCACTACTGTGTGGATGGGTACGATTGGTTTCATTGATGATTACATTAAAGTATTTAGAAAAAATAAAGAAGGTTTAGCGGGTAGATTTAAAATTGTAGGGCAAGTAGGATTAGGATTAATTGTTGGATATACTATGTTCTTTCATCCTTCAATTGTAGTGAAAGAAAAAATTCAAGCTGCTGAAGTAGGCTTATCACAATATCAATCTTTCGAAGAATCGAACGTCAATAGTAAATTTCATTTATCGAAAGCAGAAAAATCTACCAAGACGAATGTTCCATTCTATAAAAACAATGAATTCGATTATGCGAAACTTTTGAAATTCATTGGTGATGATTATGAGAAATATGCATTCTGGATTTTCATTCCGATTGTTATCATCATCATAACTGCGGTTTCTAACGGTGCAAATATTACGGATGGTATCGACGGATTAGCCACCGGTACATCCGCAATAATAGGAGCGACACTTGGTATTCTTGCATACGTTTCGGGTAACATGGTTTTTGCCGATTACCTAAATATCATGTACATACCCAACTCTGGTGAGCTTGTGATTTTTGCAGGAGCATTCATTGGAGCATGTATCGGATTCTTATGGTACAATGCTTACCCAGCGCAAGTATTTATGGGCGATACAGGAAGTTTAGCAATAGGTGGTATCATAGCAACTTATGCTATCATGATTAGAAAAGAATTATTAATACCAGTGTTATGCGGAATATTCTTAGTCGAAAATTTATCAGTAATTATTCAAGTAAGTTATTTCAAATACACGAAGAAAAAATACGGCGAAGGTCGTAGAATATTTAAGATGTCACCCTTACATCATCATTACCAAAAACTCGGTTATTCAGAACCCAAAATTGTAACACGCTTCTGGATCATCGGAATTATTTTGGCAGTGGTGACGATAGTGACACTGAAACTTAGATAAAATGTATTGAGTACTGAGTATTGGGTACTGAGACTCAATACCCAATACGCAGTACTCAATACAAATAAATAGAAAGCAAAAAAATATAATAAACGAACGAATGTCAATTACCAAAATCACAGTGCTAGGAGGTGGCGAAAGCGGTACCGGTGCAGCGATTCTCGCTAAGAGAAAAGGCTTCGAGGTATTTCTTTCTGATAGTGGTATGCTGAAAGAGATTTATCAGAAAATGTTGAACGATGAAGGTATTGAATGGGAGCAAGGTCAACATACTGAAGAAAAAATTCTTTCTGCTACAGAAGTTATTAAAAGTCCGGGTATACCCGAAAAAGCACCACTCATCAAAAAACTCCGTGCTCAAAATACGCCAGTGATTTCTGAAATAGAATTTGCTGGAAGATATACGAATGCGAAGATGATTTGCATCACTGGTACAAATGGTAAAACGACCACTACTTTGTTGACCTATCATATTTTGAAAAACGCTGGATTGAATGTGGGATTGGCAGGTAACATAGGGCATAGTTTTGCATACCAAGTGGCGACAGAAAATTTTGATTTCTATGTATTAGAGTTAAGCAGTTTCATGTTAGATGATATGTATGAATTCAAGGCAGACATAGCAATTCTGACAAACATCACTCCAGATCATTTAGATCGCTACGAATATAAAATTGAAAATTATGTCGATTCGAAATTCAGAATCACACAGAATCAAACAGCAGAAGATTATTTTATTTACTGTACTGATGATGAACTAACACAATCTGGATTAGAGAGACATAAAATTAATGCAACAATGATTCCTTTCTCTATTCAAAAAGAATTGAATGAAGGAGCATTTTTAAACGGAAATAATATAAACATCAACATACTTAATCATACATTTATCATGACCATTCAAGAACTTGCACTACAAGGAAAGCACAATGTTTACAATTCAATGGCTTCGGGCATCGCTTCGCGTTTACTCGAAATCAGATCTGAATCGTTAAAGCAAAGCTTATCTGATTTTAAAAATGCTGAACATCGTTTAGAGCACGTTGCGAAAATTCAAAACGTAGAATTCATTAACGATAGTAAAGCAACCAATGTTAACTCAGCATGGTACGCATTAGAGAGTGTAAATACTCCGATTGTGTGGATCGCTGGTGGTGTTGATAAAGGTAATGATTATACCATTTTAAAGAATTTAGTAAAAGACAAAGTAAGAGCAATCGTTTGCTTAGGCGTAGACAATGAAAAACTACACGAAGCATTCTCTGATGTTGTTGATGTAATGGTGAATGCTGGCTCTGCAAAAGAAGCAGCAGAATTAAGTTATCACTTAGCACAAAAAGGCGATACGGTTTTATTATCACCTGCTTGCGCAAGTTTTGACTTATTCAAAAACTACGAAGACAGAGGGGAGCAGTTTAAGGCAGCGGTGAAAGAACTTTAGTACGTATTCAGTATTCAGTATTCAGTATTCCGATGTGCAAATTTCAAACTTAGCACATCGGAATACTGAATACTGAATACGGAATACAATCAATGAATAGTACACAATATAAAAATTATGAGCTGGTTATTAAGTAAAACAAAAGGCGACATCTGGATATGGTTAGTGGTAGCATTTCTATCGCTCGTATCGCTTTTGGCTGTGTACAGTTCAACAGGTACGCTTGCTTATAAATTTCAATCAGGAAATACTGAATATTATTTATTCAAACACCTTTCGTTGATGGTGGTGGGTATTGGCTTGATGTGGGGAGCACACTTGTTAGACTATAGATACTATTCACGTATTGCACAAATTTTATTAGTGATTTCATTGCCATTGTTATTATATACTTTAGTCTTTGGTAATGAAATTAATCAGGCGAGTAGATGGATAACGATACCATTCACCGGACAAACTTTTCAAACATCCGATTTAGCGAAGCTTGCGTTGATAATGTTTTTGGCAAGAGAATTATCACGTCGTCAAGAAAATATTAAAGACTTTAAGAAATCATTTTTACCTATCATATTAGCTGTAGGTGGGGTGATCGGATTAATAGCACCAGCGAATTTTTCAACTGCGATTATGTTATTCGGTACTTGCGCATTGATTATGTTGATTGGCCGAATCTCTTTTAAACAAATGGCTTTGACCTCTGTTGTGGTCGGCATAATATTAACTTTAGTGGTATTTTTTGGTCCGAGGAGAGAAACCTATCGCTCTCGTATCAACACTTTCTTAAGTTCAGAGCAAGTAGACCCCGATAAAAGTTTTCAATCAGACCAAAGTAAAATCGCCATCGCAACTGGTGGTATTTTTGGTAAAGGTCCGGGTAACAGCATACAAAGAAATTATTTACCACACCCATACTCCGATTTTATTTATTCAATCATCATTGAAGAATACGGCTTAGTTGGTGGTGCAATTATCATATTAGTTTATCTGTTTTTCTTATATCGATCTATTCGAATTATAACCAAAGCACCGAAAGCATTTGGTGCATTGCTAGCCTGCGGATTGAGTTTCAGCTTGGTTATACAAGCCTTTGCAAACATGGCAGTAGCAGTGAACCTAATGCCAGTAACAGGTGTGCCCTTACCATTAGTGAGTATGGGTGGTACCTCTATTTTATTTACGAGCATAGCCTTCGGAATAATTTTGAGTATCAGTAGAGACATAGAAGAAATGCAAAAATCGGAGAAGCAAAATGAGATCGCCTAAAATTTTAATCAGCGGTGGAGGTACCGGCGGACATGTGTTTCCGGCGATAGCAATTGCTAATGCCATCAAAGAAATGGAGCCCAATGCAGAGATATTGTTCATCGGTGCATTAGGTAAAATTGAGATGGATAAAGTGCCTGCAGCTGGTTATAAAATTATAGGATTAGATATCAAAGGACTTCAAAGAAAATTAACATTCGATAATTTAAAATTTCCTATTCGCTTGTTGAAAAGCTTATGGAAATCGAAAAAAATTATAAAAGAATTTAATCCGGATGTTGCTGTTGGTGTCGGCGGTTACGCCTCTGGTCCGATGTTGCAAGTTGCAAAATCACAAGGTGTGCCTTACTTATTACAAGAACAAAATTCTTATGCAGGAATCACCAATAAATTATTGGCAAGTGCTGCTTCAAAAATTTGTGTTGCATACGAAGGCATGGAAAAATTTTTTCCGGCAGATAAAATATTGTTAACCGGAAATCCGGTTCGCTCAGAACTATTGAAAATAAAGGGCTTGAGAGAAGAGGCAATAAAGTTTTTTGATTTAGATAGTACGAAGAAAACCATCTTCATTACGGGTGGTAGTTTAGGTGCAAGAACGTTGAATGAAAGTGTGATGAGTCAATTAGATTTAATCAATGCTTCAGATGTTCAAATTATATGGCAAACTGGGAGGTTCTACTATTCCACAATTGTTGAAAATGCTAGCCCTCAAATGCGCTCAGGTATTAAGATATTTGAGTTTATTAGTAACATGGACATGGCATATGCTGCAGCCGACGTAATTATTGCTCGCGCAGGTGCCGGAACAATATCAGAATTGTGTTTAGTACAGAAGCCTGTTGTTCTAGTTCCATCACCTAATGTAGCTGAAGATCACCAAACTAAAAATGCTATGTCGCTAGTCAATAAAAATGCGGCAGTATTGATAAGAGATTCTGAAGCAAAAACTAAACTAATACCAACAGTTTTAGAACTGTTAAAAAATGAAAAACAATTAGCTGACTTATCACAAAATATTTCAGCATTAGCAAAACCAAATGCTGCGAATGATATCGCGATTGAAGTTTTGAAATTGATAAAAAGATAAAATGAAATTAGAATACATTCAAAGAGTTTATTTAGTGGGTATCGGTGGTATCGGTATGAGTGGCTTGGCTCGCTATTTTAATAAACGCGGATGTGTTGTTGCTGGTTACGATAAAACCAGAACTGTTTTAACAAGTGAATTAGAAAACGAAGGAATAAAAATTACATATGTTGACGAAGCATCAGAGATTCATCCAGAATTTTTAGTGCATGACCCAGCGACTCTGGTGATTTATACACCAGCGATACCAAGTTCAAGTAACATCTTTCAATTTTTCTCTAACAATGATTTTGTATTGAGAAAAAGATCACAAGTATTGGGTATCATCTCTGAAGGTTCATTCACTATTGCTGTTGCAGGTACACATGGTAAAACTACTACTTCATCAATCATCGCACATTTGTTAAAACACAGTGGCTATGATTGCTCTGCTTTTTTAGGTGGTATTGCAAGTAATTACAATAGCAATGTTTTGTTCTCTGACAATAATGTGATGGTAATAGAAGCCGATGAGTTCGATCGTTCGTTCTTAACCTTACATCCAGATATTGCAATAGTAACTTCTATGGATGCTGATCATCTTGATATCTATGGTGATAAATCACACCTAGAAGAATCGTTCAGATTGTTTGCATCGCAGTTGAAGAGAACTGGTAAGTTGATTTATAAATATCAACTCAATATCAAGAAAGAGGGATTGACATATGGTGTTAATTCAAGCAGTGCTGATTATACAGCACATAACATTAGAGTAGAAAACGGTGGATACATTTTTGATTTCAAAAACGGAAATGTAGACATCAGAAATATAAGATTAGGAATTGCAGGTTTACACAATGTAGAGAATGCAACGGCTGCGATTATAGTCGCGTTGCTTTTGAAGATAGATACAGAAAAAATTAAAGCAGCGCTTGAAAGTTTTTCTGGAGTGAAGAGAAGATTTGAATACATCGTTCGTAACGATAAAAATATTTACATAGATGATTATGCGCATCATCCTGAAGAATTGAAAGCATGTTTAAATTCAGTACGTCAATTATTCCCAGATAGAAAATTGACCACTGTATTTCAACCACACTTGTACACACGTACAAGAGATTTTGCTGAAGGATTTTCAGAGGCATTGAGCATAAGTGATGAATTAATATTGCTAGATATTTATCCGGCTAGAGAATTACCCATTGAAGGGGTAAGCTCTGAAATGATTTTAGAAAATGTAAGCATCGAAAATAAAATGCTTTGTTCTAAAAATCAATTGATGGATGTTTTAGCAAAGAAAAATTTAGATGTAATAGTAACAGTAGGTGCGGGAGATATAGACACAATGGTAGAGCCCATTAAAACGTTGTTAACACAATGAAAAGCATTAATTGGAAATTAATTGGTGTCATTACTTTGTGGATTGTAGGCCTAAGTGCGGTGATAAGCTCATTCGCTTTTACAGAAATAAAACAACGAAGCGTTCTTTGTAAATCAATATTAATCGACATCAATCGCGATGATGAAAATTATTTTATCAATAAGGCGGATGTCTTGAAGATTTTATATTCTACTGGCGATTCATTGATCGGCACAAAAGTAGATGAGATACCCTTGTCACTTTTAGAGCGATTGATAGTTGCGAACAAGTATATAAAATCAGCAAAAGTGTTCATCGATATAAAAGGGAATTTACAAGTTGAAATCAATCAACGTAAACCATTGATTAGAATCATCAATAGTACTTATCAAAGTTTTTATATAGATGAAGATGGTAACAAGATGCCTTTATCGACTCTCTATTCTGCCAGAAGCATTGTATGCAATGGTAATATATTAGAAAGTTACGATGGTAAGAATGATACTTTACAAACAGTATTAGTCTCATCGCTTTATGCATTGAGTAAATTCATTAAGGCAAATGAGTTTTGGGAAGCGCAGATTGAGCAGATTTATATTGAACAGAATAATGATTTTGTTTTTATACCAAGAGTTGGTGATCATAAAATAATTTTTGGTGACACTACTAACATGGTAGAGAAATTTGATAACCTGATGATATTTTACAACAAGGCATTACCAAAGGTAGGCTGGCAAACGTACCATACCATCAATGTGAAGTACAAAGGTCAAATTGTAGCAAGCAGAAATGATATTGCTGAACCAGTTTTACCAGTACTTACAGATAGTTTAGAAACGGCAATCGATTCGACAGAATCGAAAATAAATATTAACTAAATAAAAATTATTACTATGGAATACTCAGATATTGTAGTAGGACTAGACATTGGAACCACAAAGATTTGTGCGATTGTAGGCATGCGTAAAGAGCATGGTAAGATTGAAGTATTAGGCATGGGAAAGGCTGAATCAGCAGGTGTTTCGAGAGGAGTTGTAACAAACATTGAAAAAACAATTAACGGTATAAAAGCCGCAATTGAAGAAGCAAGTATTAAAGCGAATTGTGATATCTCTGAAGTGGTGGTAGGTATCGCCGGACAGCACATTAAGAGTTTACAACATAGAGGCATCATTGTTAGAAGTTCTACTGATGATGAAATCAATCGTGCAGATGTTGATCGCTTGATCGAAGACATGTATCGTTTAGCAATGCCTCCGGGTGAAAAAATTATTCATGTATTACCGCAAGAATTTACGGTTGATAATGAGCAAGGAGTATTAGATCCGATTGGTATGTCAGGTATTCGTTTAGAAGCGAATTTCCATGTGATCACTGGGCAAATTACTGCAGCTAATAACATCATCAAATGTGTTGAGCGTGCAGGCTTAGTAGCAACTGATATGGTTTTAGAACCATTAGCATCAGCAGATGCAGTATTGAGTGATGAAGAAAAAGAAGCAGGGGTAGTATTGATTGACATTGGTGGTGGAACGACTGATATTGCTATATTCTACGAAGGTATCATCAGACATACAGCAGTAATACCTTTCGGTGGTAATTCAATTACTGAAGATATTAGAGAAGGATGTTCAGTAATGAAAAATACTGCAGAAGCATTGAAGATAAAATTCGGATCGGCATTAGCAGATGAAAATAAAGAAGAGGAAGTAATTTCTATTCAGGGATTGAAAGGTAGAGAGCCGAAAGAAGTATCTGTGAAAAATTTAGCCTACGTAATACAAGCACGTATGGAAGAAATTTTAGAGCAGGTTAAATATGAAATTCAAGCATCGGGCTTTGAGAAAAAAATCAGAGCAGGAGCAGGTATAGTAGTAACAGGTGGTGGTGCACAATTGAAACATGTTACTCAATTAGTAGAATACATTACAGGTATTGATGCAAGAGTCGGATATCCGAATGAACATTTATCGAAAACAAATTTCGATGATATTAAGAGTCCGATGTATTCAACCGGTATCGGTCTTGTGATAAAAGCATTGCAATACATAGAGATGCAAAGAACAAAGGCAGAAAGCAAAATGCCAAATATTGCACAACCTGAAAAAGAGACGAAGGTAGAGCGTGAAAAAAATCAAGGTAGTTCATTTTTACAAGGCATCATTAAGAAGAGCGAGCGTTTTTTCTTAAATGACATTGCCGACATTGATGACGATAAAAACTTTACTAAATAAATTAATTAGAGAACATACATAAAACATAATATCATGAAATTCGAGATGCTGAAAGATAAATCATCAATCATAAAAGTGATTGGTGTAGGTGGTGGCGGTGGTAATGCTGTCAATCACATGTATAACCAGGGCATTGTGGGAGTAGACTTTATCATTTGCAATACCGATGCACAAGCATTGGAATTAAGTCCGATCCCTAACAAAATTCAATTAGGCACCAGCTTAACAGAAGGTAGAGGAGCGGGTTCAATACCAGAAGTAGGAAAGAATTCTGCAATCGAATCGATTGATGATGTAAAAGAATTATTGGGTAGCACAACGAAGATGGTATTCATCACTGCTGGTATGGGCGGTGGTACAGGTACTGGTGCAAGTCCGATCATCGCTCAAGCTGCCAAAGAAATGGGAATATTAACAGTAGGTATTGTTACTACACCATTTACTTTCGAAGGTAAGCGTCGTAAGCAACAAGCAGACGAAGGATTAGAGTCATTCAAAAAACACGTAGATACTTTATTAGTTATCTCGAACGATAAGTTACGTGAGATGTATGGTAACTTAACATTATCGAATGCATTTGCAGAAGCAGATAATATTTTAACAACAGCTGCAAAAGGTATAGCAGAAATTATTACAGTACCGGGTTATATCAACGTTGACTTTGAAGATGTGAAAACAGTTATGCAAAACTCAGGTGTTGCAATCATGGGATCAGCATCGGCAGAGGGAGAGGGTAGAGCATACAAAGCAGTACAAAGTGCATTAGCATCTCCCTTATTGAACGATAATGATATTGAAGGAGCGAGATATATTTTGTTAAATATAACATCCGGAGAAAAAGAAGTATTGATGGATGAAGTGTCGGAGATTACTGATTACATTCAAAATCAAGCAGGCTTAACAGCAGATATTATTTGGGGTAATTGCTACGATGAAAATTTAGGTGATAAAATTTCGGTGACATTAATTGCGACCGGATTTCAAACTAAGGAAGAAAGATTTAAGACACCAGCTGCGAACGTAGATAAAAAAGTAATTCCGCTTTCGATTGAAAATACAGAAGTGGTGAAAGAGGTGATGCAAAACATCAACTTAACTTTAGAAGAAGAGCATTTGGCGAAAGTAGAATTAAAATCAGAGAAGACAGAAGAGCCTTTCAAGATGGAGATTGCAGAAGAGCCAAAGCAAGAAGAAATAGAGATACCAGTAGCAGTGCAAAAAGCACCAGCGATGGTATTAAAAACACATATCGTTGAAGAGTCGGAGCAAGTGCCGATGATCAAAGAAGATGTGAAGCCGAGTTCACACAAGCAGGTGAATTTATTTGATTTCATACCAGCACCAGAGCCAAAGAGAGCAGAGGAGCAAGTAAAAGAACAAGAGCCATTCAGATTATTAGATAAAGAAGATGTTCAGTTTACAGTGATTAATAAAACTGCTGAGCAATCAGATGAAGATCAAGAATTAGAAGAGCAAATGCGTAAGAACAAAGAGCGCATTAATAGGTTGAAAGAATTAAGTATGCGATTACGTACACCGAACGGATTAACAGATTTGGAAACGGAGCCAGCTTACTTAAGAAAAAA
>CALRXS010000014.1:0-91700 GCA_943372195.1 Sphingobacterium thalpophilum | reverse complement strand
TATTGAAATTCTTAATACTATCAAGTATAAGATTATTAAGAAAATCTATACTTATTCCAACATTACCACAAAATTCACCGGTATATCTATTTGAGCCACATATGTAGGCATTATCTCTTCCATTAGCTCTTTTGTGCCCGTAGAACCTTTTTTTACATACAGGACAAATTATTAGGCCTTTTAGAAGATATTCATATTTATTAGTTGTATTCTTATATTGGTCCCGTTCTTTTAACGAATTTTGAACCATATCAAATATTTCTGGTTGAATTATTGTAGGACTAGAGAATGTCTTGTCTCGATATTTCCTTTCGCCTTTATAAATTGGATTTGTCAAGATTTTATAAATTACAGCATCTCTCCATACGAAGGATGTTAATTTCTTTCCTCTAATCAACAATTTAGACCCAGTACTAACTCTTCCTCTTTTTGTAGGAATACCTTCAGAATTCAGTATAGTTGAAATTACCTTAGTTCCTTTCCCATCTAAAGCAAGATTGAATATGCGTTTTACAATCTCCGCTTCTTCGGTTTCTATTATTAAGTATTTGTTTTCATCTTTCTTATAACCAAATGGCATTAATGGTCCTCCTGAAGCCTTACCATCTTTTATGCTTTTTTCTAAATTCTGTTTTATGCGAATTGAAGTTTTTTTAGTCTCAAATGCCGCAAGTAACCCTTTTATGTCAGTAAGTAGGTCTTGATTAATGTCATTTAAGTCTATTTCTTGATTAATATCAAATAATCGAACATTATTATCCTTTAGAATTTTTTTAAGAATAGTAATTTCTACTATACCTCCTCTTGATAATCTATCTAAATCAGTAATAAATACAGCTTGAATTTTACCCTCTCCAATATCATTTATTAGAGAACTTAATCCTTCTCTTTTATTAAAAGCAATTGTACCTGAAACACCGGCATCTGTATATACTTTGTAATCAAAACCTAGTTTTAATGCTAATTCTTTCCCTCTAAGTTCTTGATTATCTAAGGAAAGACCTTTAATTACTTGTTCCTCAGTGGAAACTCTTCTGTATATACCAAGTGTCATATAACAAATATACAATTTCTACTTTAACACAACAAGTGATGTAGCACTTGTAGGCGGAGGTGGATTTCCGCAACCAGGTGAAATATCATTAGCTCATAACGGAGTATTATTTTTAGATGAACTGCCAGAGTTTAAAAGATCAGTATTAGAAGTAATGCGTCAACCTTTAGAAGAACGAAAAGTATCAATTGCTAGATCTAAATTTAGTGTTGATTACCCTGCTAGTTTTATGTTAGTGGCATCAATGAATCCATGTCCCTGTGGATACTTTAACCACCCCACAAAAGAATGTAGCTGCGGACCAGGAGTGGTGCAAAAATATTTAAGCAGAGTATCTGGACCATTACTTGATAGAATAGATATTCATTTAGAAGTAACGCCTGTTGATTTTAATGAATTAACGACCAATAGAAATTCAGAAAACAGTAATGAAATCAGAACGAGAGTTATGAAAGCAAGAAAAATTCAAGAAGAGAGATATCATGAATACGAAGAGATTCATAATAACGCTCAAATAAGTACAAAGCAAGTAAAAGAAATGTGTCAAATCTCAGATACTGGGAATGCACTTTTGCGCACAGCCATGGAACGTCTAAACTTATCAGCTCGTGCATACGATAGAATATTAAAAGTATCGCGCACTATTGCAGACTTAGACGGCTCTGAAGAAATAAAAATCGAACACCTATCAGAGGCAATACAGTATAGGAGTTTAGATAGGGATGATTGGGGGAAATGAAATTCTAGTAACTAGTAACTGGTTACTAGTTACTAGAATTTTACTTCTGTTCTTCCAACAAAGATTTTAGTTCTTCCAACTCTACATCTGGCTCTTCATAATTCATCAACGAATCTGGCACTACATAATCTCTTGCAGCGCCGCGTAATGATACTGATTTGAACATACCAATGGTATCGATCTCTTGTACCTTACCTCGCTTCACCATTAAGCCTCCTATGAATTTGAAATAGTTGTGCATGTATGGTTTTAACTCTCCGTTTGGTAAGAAAGAATATTTGAATTTCTTTGGTTTCGGAACAATGCTAGCTAAGAAAATGCTTTCTCCTAAGTTCAATTCTGAAGGGCGTTTGTTGAAATAAAATCTCGATGCTTCTGCTATACCGTAAACATTAGGTGCCCACTCAATGATGTTCAAATACACTTCATACATTCTTTGCTTTGAACTCAATCGATTGTTTTCTATCAACCAAACAATGATCAATTCTTCTAACTTTCTCGCGACTGTTTTATTTCTATTTAAGAAAACATTTTTTACTAATTGCATTGAGATAGTACTGCCACCTCGTTTGAATCTTTTTGCTACATAATTCGCAGCGATTGATTGACGAAATGCTTCTTCGTAAAAACCACGATGTGAAAAGAACAATGGATCTTCGGTAGTAAGTAAAGCATTCTTAATGAAATTAGATATTTGATCATAAGGTACGAAATTCGGATTCTCAGGACCAACAATTATTGGACGTGATGCTCTGTCTACTTCGTAAGGTATGTGAACAAAACTGCCATTGATTTTTGAGAAGTTTACATTGCCAAATTGCTCAATTGCAAAATCTTTTTTCTTTAACTCTGAATCGAATCTACAACGCCAAGGTGTTTTTGAATCGAGATAAAAATCGAGATGATATGCTAAACTACCTTTTACTTTTATTCCTTCAATTGAATTAAATAATCCGGATGGTAGGGAATTGAAAAATTCTTGCGCAGCTAATTCTTCTGTATCAAATTTAAGCTCGTAAATTTTTTGTTTACCAATGGTGTATTTAATAAATGGTCTAGCTTTTATATTACCTAAATATACTGTCGACGAGCTGTCAATAGAAATAAATTTTTCGCCAAAGAACATATTACAATCTATCGATGCATTATTTACTTGTACATCTTTTTGTGCAATCTTCGGATGATTCAATAATAAATTTTTCAGCGACCAATTACCGAATATTCTCAACTCATCTGAGACGTACTCTATCTTATCCATTCGTGTCGACACGGTATCGAAACTTAATTTAAGTCCGAACTTCTGCTCTAAATACGGCAACACCACTTTTTGATTATTAGCAAAAAACTTGACGTCTAATTTTTTATCTGATGCATATACATGACCCTGCATATGCCATACCGCTTCGTTATTATTTAATATAAATGTTGAATTCAATTCATGATCTTCTATTCGAATATCATTTGCTTTAATTTGAAATGTTAAATCATTATCGACTACATTCAATAAATAATTTTCAATTAACATTTCATTCGGCACTTTGTACAAAACTTTGTTGATTAAATTATTTACGATAGAGGCAATGTCAATACCAGCACCATCCGTCTTAGTAGTATCAATATTGGTAGTATCACGCTTCAATAAAAAATCGAAATTTCTTATTCCTTTTTTATGGATGATATTCAATACCGCATTATTTGTTTTTAACTCATCGATTTTTATATGACCTAAGAATAATGGAAGTATAGAAACACTTACTTTAAAATTTTCAACTCGCAATAAGGTATCGCGGTCTTGAGGTACTACACTTATACCTTTGAAACTTACACTTGTAAGTCCGACGAATTTCGCCTCATTAATCTTAATATTTAAATCGTGTTTCCTTTTTTCAGACTGAACGATTTTATCGATGATCTTATGGAGTATACGCTCACGCATAGCAAAGGCAGTTACAAATGTTATAAGAACAAGTGCGACCACGACAAAAATAACTATTTTAACTTTTTTCATTTGATATGATTGAGCGAATATTATAAATATGCTTGTAAAAATGCAAATTGGCAAGAACTTTGCTAAATATTCAACATGAAGTTGATAAAGATTTTATTTCTTGCTTTAATTAGTACTAGCATTTTGGTTTCGTGTGAGAAAGATTCAGATGAGCCTACAGATAAAGAATTGCCAACAATTACTAAGATATCACCTCAATACGCACATCAGGCTTATGATTTCGGCGATACGGCGTATTTTACCGTGGAGTTTAAAGACAATGTCTCCTTGAAAGAAACATCCGTAAGATTATATTTAGAAACGGAAGAGACGATCATGACTGTTCAACGTTTCCCTCAAAGTCAGACCGATAGAATAGACACATTTGTAATTATGAATGACCCGAGATTCAGTGATTTGAACTTCGACATAAAGGCAATCGATGCTTCGGGCAATGTTGCATTGCAAAGCAGTCATATTCACCTTCGATAATCAATAATTTTCTCAAACAAAAGCCCTTTAAATAAGTTCTTTTGATACATTTGCACATATTTTAAACTTATGTATACTAAAGAAGATATTTTAAAAGCATTAAGTCATGTTGAAGAGCCAGATTTGAAGAAAGATTTGGTGACGCTGAACATGATTGAAGATATAAAAATCAACGATAAAGAAGTTTCGTTCAGTGTGATTCTTACTACACCTGCATGCCCATTGAAAGAGTTAATTCATAATGCATGTGTGAATGCGATACATCATTTCGTAGATAAAGAAGCGGTTGTGAAAATTAACATGACTTCGAGAGTAACGCAAAAGCTTGATGGTAAGAGTTTCCCAAATATTAAGAACGTAATATTAGTAGCATCAGGTAAAGGTGGTGTAGGTAAATCTACGGTTGCGGTGAATTTGGCTATCGGATTATCGAAGCAAGGTGCGAAAGTCGGATTAATTGACGCAGATATTTACGGTCCGTCGATACCTATGATGTTCAAACTTGAAGGCGCACGTCCGAATGCTGAGAAAGATGGCGATAAAGTGAAGTTGATGCCATTAGAAAAATATGGGGTGAAATTATTATCGATTGGATTCTTTACAGAACCCGGACAAGCGATTCCGTGGAGAGGTCCGATGGTGACTAGCGCATTGCGTCAAATGTTCATGGATGCTAATTGGGGAGAGTTAGATTATTTAATTGTTGACACGCCTCCGGGTACTGGTGATGTGCATATTACTTTGGCACAGAACTTCCCAGTAACAGGTGCGGTGATTGTAACGACTCCACAAAACGTAGCATTAGCAGATACACGTAAAGGTATTTCAATGTTTAAGATGGATGCCATTAAAGTACCAATTTTAGGTGTTGTAGAGAATATGTCATACTTTATACCAGAAGAATTCCCTGATCATAAATATTTCTTATTCGGTAAAGAAGGAGGAAGAAAATTAGCAGAGCAATTCGAGATTCCGTTTTTAGGTGAAATTCCATTGGTGCAGGCAGTAGGTGAAGCAGGAGAACAAGGCGAGCCGATTATCTTGAAAGATGATCACCCAATGGCTAAATCATTTGCATCTATATCATCGAATGTGGCGCAACAAGTGGCTATATTAAATGCTGGAATGCAGGAAACTATTCTTAATTAGAATTGTTATAAATAATAATTAACTTTGTATAAATATTATAGTTATGAATAATTCAAGTCCAGAATTAATAGAGCGTATTGAAACAGCTCTAGACCAAATAAGACCTTATTTAGAAGCAGATGGTGGTAACGTGGCATTACACGAAATCACTGAAGATATGGTCGTTAAGTTGAAATTATTAGGAGCTTGTGGTTCATGTCCGATGAGTATCATGACCTTAAAAGCAGGTGTTGAGCAAGCGTTAAAGCGTGCGGTACCAGAAATCAATTCGGTAGAAGCGATCAACATCACAGATATGGATGATCCGAATGCAGTATTACCTGAAAGACTAAGAGGTTAATATTTGCGTTCTCTAATTTCGGCGTGTAAAACACTATCTATGAAAAGACTTTTAATCTTGATTTTAGTATTGATTAGTTTTAATCAAACATCAATAGCACAAGAGAAAAAGTTAGTTCAATTTTCAGGTATTGTTTTACACGCTGATAGTTTAATACCCCTCCCATTTGTAAGTATCACCAACGTTTCGAGAAATTACAGAGGCACCTATTCAGACATGAGAGGATTCTTCTCATTAGTCGTAGGCGTAGGAGATACAATTCAAATTTCTTGTTTAGGATATCGTAAGCAAGAGCTTATAGTACCCGAAAATTTAATCAACAATTCACTCAGTGCAATCTTCAAATTAAAATCAGAAGCAATTGATTTGCCGATGATTTATATTTTCCCATATGCAACAGTAGAGCAATTCAAACAAGCCTTCATAAAACTTCGCTTACCCGATGATGATCTAATGATTGCGCGTCGTAATTTAGATGAACGCACGATGATGGCATTGAGTTCGGCTATGGCTTGGGATGGTACACAAAATGCACGTTACTACTTCCAAAATCAAAGCGAGAAACTTTACTGGCGCGGACAAGATCGCTACAACCCATTACTTGATATCGTAAAGATCAATCAGTTTATACAGTTGCTGAATCAGGGGAAGATTTCGTTGAAAAACGATCCGAATAGATAATAACTAGTTACTAGTTATTATCTATTCGGATATTATAATAATTTTATTTCTTTATATATTTTTCAGTCTTTGGCTTTTCGAATACAATAGTCATTGGCCGAGTACGAACTTATATATTAAGAATAACTGATTGAAAGCATTACTTTCTGTGAATGTATCACACCCTTGTATTCGAAAATTCCAAAGACTTAAGTGAATTTTTAAGGGATGTTATATATAAAGTATATTGCTATTAGTTAAAATTACAGATCTTATCTACGAAGTAAAAATATCCCCCAACCTTTTAAATTTTGAAATGAAAAGGTGCGATAATAATAATAGAAAATATAATGTAATGACCGTTGTATTTAATAGATTATCGCAGAGGAAATAATTGCTTTTTTCATTTACAAAATTTAAAAGGTGAAGAAAAAAGAAAAATAGAAAATAGAAAAAAGAAAATTGTAAAAAAGAATTAATTTCAAAGAAGAGAATGTAGTTATTAAACTACTTTCTCTTCTTTGAAACCGCTGGGTATTTCATTTTGTAATCTGGCTTCACCATTCCCTTCGTAATTGCATCAAGCTTTCTTGCAATCAACCTTTTCTTAATCGGTGAAATTTTATCGACAAATAATTTACCATCGATATGATCGTATTCATGTTGTATGATACGTGCGATGATGCCGTTGTATGATTCTTCGTATTCAACAAAATTTTCATCGCAATATTTTATGCGGATGTGTGAGAGCCTGTTAACATCTTCTCGAATTTCTGGTATACTCAAACATCCTTCAGAGAATGGCCATTCTTTACCTGTCTCTTCAATGATGTGTGCGTTGATGAAAACTTTTTTGAATTTTAATTGATCGGGTTTGTCTTCGTCGTCGTCATCGAACGGACTTGCATCAATAACGAACAAACGTATTGGCAATCCGATTTGTGGTGCTGCTAGTCCGACCCCACGCGCCGCATACATAGTCTCCCACATATCAGCAATGAGTTGATTTAAATTCGGATAATCTTTCGATATATCATCACCCACTTTTCTTAATACTGGGTCGCCGTATGCAATAATTGGTAAAATCATATTTTTAAAAATTCGACTCCATGTACGACTGTAAAATAATGGTCGCGCTAATGGTATCGATTAAACTTTTATTTTGTCTTTCTTTTTTACTTTTTCCGCTTTGAGCAATTACTTGCGAAGCCATCTTCGAGGTAAATCGCTCATCGACTCTTTTAATCGGCAAGTTCGCAAATTCCTTTTTAATTTTCTCTACAACTTCATTGATTAATGCAGCCGACTCTGATGCAGTATTATCCATTTGCTTTGGCTCACCTACTACTAATAATTCAACCTCTTCATTTTTAAAGTATTCTTTCAAAAACGCTATCAATTCTTGAGTAGCTACTGTAGTTAAAGCATTAGCTATAATCTTCATTGGGTCAGTGACCGCCACACCTGTTCTTTTTGCACCAATATCTAATGCCATTATTCTCGCCATTTTACAAAGATAAGCGATGGAAACGAATTTTAAATTTTATAAATTGCGACATGTTATTTAAAGAGATACCAGGGCACGAAGAGATAAAGGAAAGATTGCTTCGATCTAAACACGAAAACCGCATTTCGCATGCGCAATTGTTCTTAGGTCCGAGTGGTAGCGGTAATCTAGCATTAGCCATTGCTTATGCACAGCTGATTAATTGTACGAATGCTACTGACGACGATTCGTGTGGTGAATGTTCATCTTGCAGGAAATATGAAAAGTACATCCATCCGGATTTACATTTTTCATACCCTTTCATCACTAAGAAAGCAGAAGAAACGAGTACTGTATATATTAAAGAATGGCGTAAAGCATTGTTAGATTCACCCTTCTTGGGCTTACAAGATTGGTTGAATTATTTAGAGGCCGACAATAAAAGACCGAACATCAATATTGCTGAATGCCACGATATCATTAAGCGTTTAGCCTATAAATCGTTCGAAGCAGAGTACAAAATATTAATCATGTGGTTGCCTGAATTTTTAGGAAACGAGGGCAATACACTTTTGAAATTAATCGAAGAACCACCTGAGAAGACTTTATTTATACTAGTTTCAGAGCAATACGATCAAATATTAAATACGATTTTATCGAGAACGCAATTAGTGAAGATTAATGCA
The DNA here is from genome assembly GCA_943372195.1 of Sphingobacterium thalpophilum. GTDB lineage: Bacteria > Bacteroidota > Bacteroidia > Sphingobacteriales > Sphingobacteriaceae > JAEYZM01. The sequence goes on along the minus strand of CALRXS010000014.1, from coordinate 83,107 downwards.
TTAGACGATAAGACCGTTAAAGATTATTTGATACAAAAAGGTTGTGAAGAAGATTTAGCAGCTCGATATGCCTATTTGGCAAATGGTAATTTACAAGCTGCTTTGAATTTTACTGTAGAGGAAGATGGCGACTTCGAAGGCTTGTTTGTACAATGGTTACGATTATGCTATGCTCGAAAAGGCATAGAATTGCAGACCTTGATTGATGAAATTGCAGTGGCGGCATTTGGCAGAACGAATCAGATTAATTTCTTGCGTTTCGGTTTGCAGGTTCTAAGAGAATGTGTGGTTCATAATGCGGATGTCAAAGAGATTATACGTTTCGAGAGTAAACATTTTGAATTGCCTAAGTTGGCATCGATCATAAATGAGAAGAATGCAGGCTCTATAATTCAACATTTAGAGCAAGCAATCTATCATATTGAGCGAAATGCAAATGCAAAGATCTTATTCTTAGACCTTTCTATACAAGTAATGAGAGATTTGCAAAGAAAAATGTAAATTCGCAATAATATAAAAATTTAAAACTTTCATATGGGATGTGGATCATGCTCAACCAAAGGCGGAACGCCAAAAGGTTGTAATAGTAATGGTTCTTGTATGACAGGGGGAGGCTGCAGTAAATTAGATGTATTTGATTGGTTCGCCAATATGGATATGCCATCTAATTACCAAGCTCTTAATATTGTAGAAGTGAGATTTAAAGGCTCACGAAAAGACTTTTACCGTAACACGGATAATATATATGTAGAAGCAGGCGAATTAGTCTGTGTCGAATCAGGTACCGGAGGGTACGATGTTGGTCATATTAGTATGACTGGCGAATTGGTTCGAATGCAAATGAAAAAACGTGGGGTAAGTGTTGACTCTCCTGAAATCAAGAAAATATATCGAAAGGCAACAACTGCCGATGTAGAGAAATGGAAAATTGCCAAAGGTCTTGAATACGAGACTATGCATAAGGCACGTAAAATTATTATTGAGTTAAAACTCGATATGAAATTGAGCGATGTAGATTATCAAGGCGATAAAACCAAGGCTACTTTCTTTTATACTGCTGAAGATCGTGTCGATTTTCGTGAGTTGATTAAGAAGCTTGCTGAAGAATTTAAAATCAGAATTGAGATGCGCCAAATTGGTATGCGCCAAGAGGCAAGCCGATTGGGTGGTATTGGTTCATGTGGACGTGAGCTTTGCTGTTCAACTTGGTTGACTGATTTTAAAACGGTGAGCACTTCTGCTGCGCGTTATCAAAACCTTTCGTTGAATACGTTAAAACTTGCTGGGCAATGTGGCAAATTAAAATGCTGCTTGAACTACGAACTCGATACGTATATGGATGCTCTAAAAGACTTCCCAGAAGATATTAAAGAGATCAAAACGAAGAGAGGTTCTGCTTGGTTGCAAAAGACCGACATCTTTAAAAAGATGATGTGGTTTAGTTATCGTGCAGATGAAACTTGGGTGCCATTACATGTTAGTCGCGTGAATCAAATCATTGAGATGAACAAGCGCAATGAATACCCCGAAGATCTTTCAGAAATTATTATTCAGCCTAGAATTGTAGAGAAGGTTTTAGATTATGAGAACGTAGTCGGACAAGACAGTTTAACTCGATTAGACGAGCGTAATCGTAAGAAGAAAAAGAATAATAATTCGAACAGAAATAAAAACAGACCGGCAGGTAGTAATACTAATTCGAACAGAAGAAATAATAACAGACCTCCACAGAATAAACCAAACAATAATAACTAAGATGAAAAAACTCTCGTCGATTTTATTGCTTCTATTTTCATTATGCATTATTGCATGTGATGATACTAGAGTATTTGAACAACACGAGAGTATTAAAGATGATAATTGGTACATCAATCAAAAGCCTACTTTTTATGTAGAGATTAATGATACCACTACATCGCATAATATTTATTTTAATTTAAGACATACAGGTTTGTATAGATATTCAAACCTGTTTGTTTTAATGACAATTCAAGGCCCTAAATCAACAGCAGAAACTCAACGCTATGAATTTAAATTAGCAGAGACAGATGGCAAGTGGTTAGGTTCAGGACTTGGAGATATTTACTCAAACCAAATTATGGTTGTAGAGAAAATAAAATTCGCGAAGCCCGGAGTTTATTCTTTTAGCTTTGAACAAAACATGAGAGATAACCCATTAGCAGGTATCGAAGATGTGGGTATGCGAATTGAAAAAGCTAAAGAATAAACTTTAGTTGAACACTTCTGTTAAACTTTCTAATTTCATTCCGCGAGAACCTTTTACTAGCACTGAACTATTTTCAATTTTATTTTGCAATAAAAATTCTTTCGCCGCCTCTGTAGTTTCGAAATATTGGTACTGATATTTTTTGTTTGCGTAAAAATCTTTGCCCACAAAAATTACATGTTGTAGATTTTGTTGATGAACTAATTCAATCATCTCTGAATGTTCTTTCATACTTTCATCACCCATCTCAAACATATCACCTAATATTAAAACTTTAGGCTCAGCTTTTAATTTCGCAAAATTCAAAACAGCTGCCGACATACTACTCGGGTTAGCATTATAAGCATCCATCACTACATTATTCGTTCCGATTTTTACAGCTTGTGATCTATTGTTGGATGGCGCATATGATTCAATACCTGCCTTCATATCAGTTAATGGAACTTTAAAGAAATGTCCGATGCAGATAGAAGCCAACACATTATTCAAATTATAATCACCAACTAATTGTGTGTTGATATCAACTTCTTCATTACTTTCATTCAACTTTACATGAACAGATAAGTATGGATCGAATGAAGTGATATACCCTGACACTACTGAATTTTCTGAACTTCCGAAGTAAATAATATCATCATTCTGAGCGCTCATCTGTTTCAAGTTAGCATCATCCGCATTCACAAAAATGCAACCACCTGTTGACTGAATATAATCGTATAATTCTTTCTTCGTTTTCTTCACGCCTTCGAATCCGCCCATGCCTTCTAAGTGTGCTTTGCCTACGTTACAAATCAATCCGAATTCAGGATCAGCAATGTTGCATAAGAAATCAATTTCTCTTTGATGATTAGCACCCATTTCGATGATAGCAATTTCGATATCATCATCGATGCTAAGCAAAGTAAGAGGTACGCCGATGTGATTATTTAAATTACCTTTTGTGGCATGTGTTTTATATTTTCTATTCAACACAGCATTGAGTAATTCTTTAGAAGTAGTTTTACCATTAGAGCCAGTGATACCGATGAATGGTATGTCGAGGCGATCGCGATGAAAGCGTGCAAGTTCTTGAAGAGATGTTAATACATCATCAACTAAAAAATATCGATCATCTTTTTTGTATTCAATTTCATCAATGACAGCATAGGCAGCACCGGCATTGATTGCTTGTTCTGCGAATTTATTACCATTGAAGTTTGCGCCTTTTAATGCAAAGAAAATAGAGTCTTTTTCGATGTTGCGAGTGTCGGTGCAAACGATAGGGTGTTCTAAAAAAATTGAATATAAATTCTCGATTGTATTCATTGATATATTTTTTATACGATAAATATAAAACAAAAAAAGGTTGCATATAGCAACCTTTTAATTGTAAATATTTTTGATTATAAAACTAAGCGCCAGTCTTCTTCTTCATTTGTGCTCTTTCGTTTTCTGTTAAATAAATTTTACGTAAACGCATAGAAGCAGGAGTTACTTCAACATATTCATCAGCTTGAATATATTCCATTGCTTCTTCTAAAGAGAACTTGGTAGCAGGAGCGATTCGAGTTGCATCGTCTTTACTAGTTGTTCTAAAGTTGGTTAATTGTTTACCTTCAGTGATATTTACTGTCATGTCTGAATCTCTTGAGTTTTCACCAATGACCATTCCTTGATAAACTTCTTCACCTGGGTTAACAAAGAATCTACCTCTGTCTTGTAATTTATCGATACGGTAAGCAGTAGCAGTACCTTTATCCATCGAAATTAACACACCACTCATACGTTGTGGAATATCACCTTTCCAAGGCTCGTAAGCTTTGAAACGGTGAGCCATAATCGCTTCACCAGCAGTAGCTGTTAATACGTTATTTCTAAGACCGATGATACCTCTCGAAGGTATTTCAAATTCTAAATGTTGTAAATCACCTTTTGGCTCCATGATTAGTAAATCACCTTTACGTTGAGTTACTAATTCAATTACTTTACCTGCAACTTCCCCCGGAACGTCAACAATTAAAGTCTCCACTGGCTCACATTTCTTACCATCAATTTCTTTGATGATAACCTGTGGCTGTCCGACTTGTAATTCATACCCTTCTCTTCTCATTGTTTCAATTAACACTGACAAGTGAAGAATACCACGACCGTAAACGATGTAAGCATCAGGTGAACCCGACTCTTCAACACGTAATGCTAAGTTCTTCTCCATCTCTTTCATTAAACGATCACGTAAATGGCGAGAAGTAACGAACTTACCTTCTTTACCGAAGAAAGGAGAATTATTGATGGTGAACAACATGTTCATTGTTGGCTCATCAATTTTAATAACAGCTAAAGCTTCTGGGTTTTCGAAATCAGCGATTGTATCACCAATCTCAAATCCTTCGATACCTACAACTGCACAAATATCACCGTTATGTACTTCCTCAACTCTGATTTTACCTAAGCCCTCGAAAGTATATAATTCTTTAATTCTTGATTTAACAATTTTACCATCTTTCTTCATTAAAGAAACTGGCATGTTTTCTTTGATCATACCACGAGCAACACGACCAATTGCAATACGACCTACGAAAGATGAATAATCTAAAGAAGTGATTTGCATTTGCAATGTACCAGGGTTTTCAACTGGCTCTGGGATATGTTCTAAGATTGCATCTAAAAGCGGAGTGATGTCTTCAGTTTGGTTTCTCCAATCTGTGTTCATCCAGCCATGTTTAGAAGAACCGTATAATGTCGGGAAATCTAATTGTTCTTCAGTAGCCTCTAAGTTGAAGAATAATTCGAAAATAGATTCTTGAACTTCTTCTGGTCTACAGTTTTCTTTATCTACTTTATTAACAACAACAATAGGTTTTAGACCTAATGATAATGCCTTTTGAGTTACGAAACGAGTTTGAGGCATGGCACCTTCAAATGCATCTACTAGTAATAATACACCATCTGCCATTTTTAATACCCTTTCCACTTCACCGCCAAAGTCGGCGTGACCAGGAGTATCGATAATGTTGATTTTATAGTCTTTGTAGCGTACCGAAACGTTTTTTGAAACGATGGTAATACCACGTTCTCTTTCAAGGTCGTTATTATCTAAAATCAACTCGCCAGTTTCTTGATTATCACGAAAAAGGTTTGTTTGATGTAAAATTTTGTCAACCAAAGTCGTTTTACCGTGGTCAACGTGAGCAATAATAGCTATATTTCTTACTTTTTGCATAGGGCGCAAAGGTAGGGAAATATTTGGGAATCTGCTAATAAAGATAATGTTAAGAGGATTTGAATTACTATAAATGCAGGATTTTAAATAATCCTGCATAAATAGGTATAACTGGTGGCACGACTTAAGTCGTGCCACCAGTATTAGATTAAAACGTTAGTTCTTCCCCAATCTTCATCATCGTTAAACTCTTATGCTTCAATTGAAATTTGCGCATTGCCTCCTCGTGATTTACTTTAATGAAGCCAAATGTGTCGAAATGCATCGCGATGATGTTATTGCAATTTATAAAGTCAGAGCAGATGATGGCATCGTCGACATCCATCGTAAAATTATTGCCAATAGGTAAAATTGCTAAATCGGGTTTCCAGTACTCCCCTATTAACTTCATGTCTTGTGTTAAAGCGGTATCGCCTGCATAATAAATTCTTTTACCATCGGCCTCAATAATAAAGCCTGCTGCTTGGCCGGCATATGAACCATCAGGGAAAGAACTTGAATGTGCAGCATATACCATTTTAACTTTTCCGAAATCGAAATTCCAACTACCTCCAATATTCATCGGATGTGTCTTCTTAACTCCATGCTTCAATGCCCACTCTGAAATTTCCCAAATGCCAACTATGGTCGCATTACACCCTTTAGCAATTGCGATAGTATCTGCAATATGATCTGCATGTCCGTGCGATTGTAAAATATAATCACATTCTATATCATTAATCTCTATAGAACTCGCTAATTCGTTAGCTGAAATAAATGGGTCGAATAAAATTTTTGATTGACTGGTCTCTAACAAAAAACAAGAATGGCCGTAATAGCTAAGTTTCATATTGATAAATTTTTCAATTTCAATTTAATCAATTAAAAACAGAATTACAATTATTGTTCGTTGGCTCTTTGTAAGAAATCTACAAATGGTTTCATAGTGACAATTGCTTCTGAGATTGCTTTGGTGATTTTTGTATCAGAAAATTCTTCGTCAGCTATTGAATGAAATACTGTAAAGCTTTTAAGCTTTAATAATTCTATATGCGGATGATCTTTCGGATAACCTTTGGGTGCTGTTTGCAATTTATCTTCTTCGCTTAAGCTATCATAATATTTCTTGAAAGACTTTGATGATAATATTGACAAAAACTCATCGGTATTATAATCTATTTCTTGTCGAATGTTTTTTAGCGCATCAGCAGGTGGCATCCAGAATCCGCCGCCTACAAAACTTTCACCGGGCTGTATATGTAAATAATAACCTGGCGCATGAACGCTCTTATCTTTTATTGGAAAGTATATTCCGAAGTTTAATTTATACGGATCTTTATTCTTAGAGAATCTAACATCGCGATAAATTCGCATGATGCATTTCTCTGCTTTTAGAACTTGTAATTCAGGAATTGATTTGCTGATGTTCGACAAAATTTCACTTACGAATTTTACTACATCTGCTTTCGCTAAATCATATTTGTGTTTGTTCTCAGCAAACCACTCTCTATTATTATTCTTTTTAAGGTCTTTTAAAAATTTGAGTGTGCTAGCTTCTAACATAAAACCATTATTTAGTTAATTCTTTCTCTCTTCTTAAAGTTTCAGATGGAGATTCAAACTTTGGTGCGAATAAATATAACATGACCATTCTACCGTATCTGAAATTTAATCTAGATGTCAATAATATTGCAGCAATAATAATTGTGAGATACACCCAAGTATCTGGATTGTCAAGTAAAACATAAGTAGCTACACCTAGAGTTACACTAACAGCAACACTAAATGCATAACCTATATACATTGCACCCCAGAAAAATCCTAATTCGTATTCGTAACGTAAGCCACATTTCGGACAATTTTTATTCATCTCATTATAGCGTTTGCTCCATGCTGAATGAATAAATACATCGCCCTCTTGACAACGTGGACATTTGCAATTAAGCATTGATGAGAATTTAGATTTCTCTGCCATAATTATAGAATTGATTCGCTCTCGCGAATGATTAATTTAAAATAATTTTTTCGTCTTTTACTTCAACTTTAGCTTTGACTCTGTATTTCTTATACCAAATAACTCCTAGTACAGCTACAAATAAATAAGGAGCTGCTAATAAATATAAGATGCCATTGTTTAGTCCTTTACCTGCATTGCTTTGACCTGATTCAACAGATGACTCAACTGCAGCTTTACACATTGGACATTGCGCGTATAATTCTGAACCTATACTTGCTAGTAAAATGAATAAAAGTATTAAAGAAATTCTTTTCAATGTTTTCATAATGAAGTATTGAAATTTAAAATGTGTAATAAGGTGATATCATTAAGTAAACTATAACACCAGTAACAGTTACATATAACCAAATCGGGAAACTCCAACGAACTAACTTTTTATGTTTCTCAACTTGCATTTGCAAGCCTTTGTGAAAACTCAACAAAATTAAAGGTAATACAGCAGCAGCTAATATTATATGTGATATTAATATCGTATAATAAATGTAACGCAAAACACCATCACCACCGTATGTAGTTTCTTTCACAAAATAATGAAAGAGTATATACGACACCAGAAATACTGATGATAATATAAAAGTAGCAATATTCAATTTCTTGTGTGCTTCAATATTGCGCTTTTTGATTTGCATAAGTGACAAGATCAATAACACACTACATAAGAAATTAATGAACGCGTTTAGTTTTGGTAAAAAATAAATGAACGAAGGAGTTTCAATAGTTACTGGAATAATTTTTCTATTCAATATAACTACAACTAAGAATACAAAAATTGAAATTCCTGTTACAAATCTGAAAATAGCTTTATCTGACATTATCTAATATTTATATACACTACAAAGGTTTCTATAAATAACTAAAAATTCAATACTTTGTTTAGTATTTAAATAATTATTAAAACCTTTTTTTTCTGCCTTCACCTAGAATTTCTTGTTTCATTAATACTTTAATTTCATCAATTAATGTATCAACTGCTTCTTTAGAAGTTCCATCATATAAACCTCTGATTCTGTTTTTATGATCAACCAAAACAAATAGTTCTGTATGAATAAAATCATCTGGACCGCCATCGCCTTGAAGAGCATTTACTAAATAGCCTTTACGAGCGATCTCATAGATGTCTTTTTTATTGCCGGTTAAGAAATGCCACTTGTTATCAATCGCACCGTATTCTGTAGCATATCTTTTTAGAACAGAAACTGAATCAGCTTCTGGGTTTACTGTATGAGAAAGAATAACAATTTCATTTACTGTTTTCACTTTGTCTTGCACACGTTGCATTTGAGTGCTCATTTTCGGACAAATAGTTTGACAATCAACGAAGAAAAAATCTACGATTTTGATTTTACCTTCTAATGATTTTGAGCTTACTGCTTCGCCATTTTGATTAGTGAATTCGAAATCACCTATAGTGTGATATACTGTATCTACAACAGTTTTGCCATCTATTACCTTCTCTTCAGCATATCGTTCTCCGTATATAGGTAGGGCTATATAATGATTTGTTCCGGTCTTGAGTAATAAATACCCAATCACCGGAACAACCAATACTATGAAGAGGATAATTGTAGTTTTTATACCTCTTGCTTTCATAATTAATTTCTAATATTCATCCAGAAGTTACCTTCGTATAACATCCATATAATAAAGAATATGATGAAAACTAAAGGAACTATAATTGAATATATTAATGCTAATTTTTCAAATTTCAAGTGCATGAAATAGGCAACAATGTAAAATGCTTTTAAAAGAGTTAAAGCGATATAGATTACATTACCTATGCCTTGACCAATCATACCTTGAGGTATCATTACTAATGCGATAAAAAATTCTATTGCAGTAATACCTAATAACACCCAAAATACTGACCAGATTTTTTTCTTAGTCATGCTTGCATGATCGTCGTGATGTTCTGCTGCGTGATGTTCTGCTGACATATCTTTTGTATTAAAATTATCTAATAAATTTTTTTAAACTAAGTAGAAGAATGTGAATACGAATACCCAAACTAAATCTACAAAGTGCCAGTATAAACCAACTTTCTCAATCATATCATAATGACCACGGCGCTCATAAGTACCGTTGTAAACATTTAACATGATGATGATATTAATTACTACACCTGAGAATACGTGGAAACCATGGAAACCAGTAATAGTAAAGAACAAGTTCGTAAAGTTCGTTGAAGCGACGCTACCATCCGCATTTAAAAACGGATTTCTACCCCACCAAGCACCTTCATGATGTAAATGCGTCCATTCCCAAGCTTGGCAACCTAAAAATAATAGACCACCTATGATTGTCCAGATCATCCATTTACCAACCTCTGCTTTTGCTTTACGGTGACCAGCTTCTACAGCTAATACCATTGTCACAGAGCTCATGATTAAGATGAAGGTCATAATACCTACGAAAACTAATGGAGCACCATGTGATATACCTGGAGCAGATTGAAAAACAACATCTGGATCAGGCCATGATACGCTACTAAAACGTAGGGCACCATATGCGATTAACAATGCAGAAAATGTGAAAGCATCCGATAAAAGGAAGAACCACATCATCAACTTACCATACTCAACGTTGAAAGGTGATCTTCCACCGTTCCAAGGAGTTGATTTGATCTCGTCTATTTGAGAAGTATTCATCATTTGTAATTTAGACTATCTATTTATCATTAAAAACACGAACAAATATATCCAAAGAATATCAATAAAATGCCAAAAAACAGAACTTAATTCCATACGGAATACGTTCTTAGTTTGGTTGATATTGCTATGAACACCAATCATTGCAGTCAACATAATTATGAGTCCTGCGATGATATGAACAGCATGGAAACCTGATATAACATACACAAATGATTCAGCTGGATTACCAGAGAAAAACACTTTGCTGTTTACCAATTCTTTCCATCCTTGGTATTGACCAATTAAAAATGCAACACCTAAAACGAAGGTGATCCATAGGCCAATTTTTTGGTTTCTTAAGTTAAATTTCTTTGCTTGTAAATACGACCAATGCATAGTAGCACTACTTAATAAAATCAAGACAGTGGTATAGTAAAACATAGAAGGCAAATCGAATATTTTCCAATTACCTTCAGCTTGTCGCACTATGTATGCACTGGTTATACCTGCGAACAACATTATTGAACTCAAGATGAATAACCATAATATAAATTTAACCGGTCTTGGGTTAAATTTATCTTGTTGAACTTTTGTATCTATACTTGCCATCATAATTTATCGATTAATAAAGTTATTTGCACAATAGGTAAGTATAAGAACGATCCGAACATTAATTCTTTAGCTGCTTTCACACTGCACTCTCTGTAAAGCTTTACAGATTGTAAGAAAAATGCAATGCCTACTAACAATGAAATTATTCCTAATCCGAAACCAGCCATGCCAAATTTTATCGGCAATAAACTTACTGGTATTAAGATTAAAGTGTAAAGCATAATTTGAAAGGCACTATTTTTTGAACGCCCATCTTTTGAAGGCATCAAATGCATGCCTGCTCTTTTATAGTCTTCATCAAGCACCCATGCTACTGCCCAGAAATGTGGGAATTGCCATATAAATTGAATAGCAAACATGATACCTGGTTCAAAACCAAAAGAGTTTGAATATGCAACATAACCCAATAAAGGTGGCATTGCACCTGCAATAGCTCCAACAAAAACAGCAATTGGTGTTCTTGTTTTTAATGGGGTGTAAATAAATGCGTAAGAAATAATTGAGAACAATGCTAATACACCAGTAATGGTATTGAAACAGAATGTAAGTATACTTATACCAGCAATACCCATAATGATAGAAGCAATAATACCTTCGGTGCTCGACATTCTAGATGTTGGCATTGGGCGATTCATTGTTCTTTTCATTAGTTTGTCGGTTTCTCTTTCAATTACTTGATTGAAACCATTTGCTGATGCAGTAGTTAAAAATCCGCCTAATATCATTAACAACATATCAGTCCATACTAAACTTCCTTTCGCAGCATATGCAAAAGTTATTGCTGCCGAAAATACCACAAGCATTGTCAATCGCAATTTTAGCAATTGAACGTAGTCTTGTGCCTTTTGAGCAAACATTGATTTAGTATGTATTTTTTCTACTATCACTTTAACTAATTAAATCTAGTGCGATGTTTCTTTTGTAAATATTAATCATAATTATTTGCATCAAAATAGCTGCTGTTAGCATGCTAGAAATTAGCAAATGAATAGGTTGAACAAATGGTGGCAATGCAAAATTTGCAAGTACAACACCCGATACAACTTGAATGATTAATAAAATAATTGCCGATGAAGAAAATCTTCTTAAACGTTTAACTGCTCCGAAATAAATTCTGATGTACCATGTGCAATAGATACAAAGCAACATCAGTACAATTGAAAAGCTTCTATGAAGTTTAAATATGAAACCTGAAAGATTTACATATTCACCTCTATTGGTACCTCTCCAAAAATCAGAGTAATAATCGATGGTTTCGCGCAATTCAGTTCCCCAAATAATTTGTAAAACTGTTAATGCTAATAAAATCCAAGAGATTGTTGAAGCTACTCTTAGTTTGCTTACTGATAGTTTTACTGGTTCTAAATATTTATACTTTACATTACAATAAGCATAAATTACTAGTGCTAAAATCAGAATGGCTAACACCATGTGTAAGGTGATTATCCATGAAACCAAATTACTTGCAACAACTATAGAGCCTAACCAAGCTTGAAAAAATGTTATCAGCAATGTGATGACACTTAATATCAGAGCCATGGGATGTGTTTTGAATAATGGTATAGAAAACCACAACATTAATAACATAAACAATCCTGTTGCTGCACCTACTAAACGATTGATGTATTCAGTATAAGTGTTCGCAACATTAAACTCTTCGCTTTGCTTAATACTAGGGTCGTTGCGCAATTGTGTTGCTAACTTAACACGCCCTAATGATTCAAGCATATTTGCGAATCGATTATTTTTTTCGAGCCTCTTTTGTAAGTATTGTTCGCGGTAGTCAGCAGGTAATTGGTTGACACTTGTAGGTGGCACCCATTGATCAAAACACTTTGGCCAATCGGGGCATCCCATACCTGAACCAGTACTGCGAACAATACCTCCGGCAAGAATTAAAAGAAACAAAGAACAAATTGTTATAAAACTGATTCTGATGAATCTCTTTTCATTTTTATTATAATCATATCGATACGAACTAAAGCTCATCGATATATAATTATTTCGCTTCTACTTCTGTTGCTGTTGTCGCATGTGATGTATTCATATCACCAATGTCTTCAGGTAAATTTGATGACATTGTTTGCGAGAAAGGTACAGTTTGTGGTATGAAATCTTCTTCAGCACCTGGCTTAGAATAATCATACGGCCATCTATAAACAGATGGAATTTCACCTGGCCAGTTACCATGTAAATGCTCAACTGGAGCTGTCCACTCTAATGTATTTGATCTCCAAGGGTTTTGTGTTGCCTTCTCACCTTTGAAAATATTTCTAAAGAAATTATATAAGAAGATGAACTGTGCAATTGAACCTAAGATCGCTGAAATACTGATGAACTTATTTACAGCTAACCACTCATTCATGAACTCGAAGCTAGTGAATGAATAATATCTACGAGGCACACCATCTAATCCGATGAAGTGCATCGGGAAGAATACACAATACACTGAGATAAATGTTAACCAAAAATGGAAGTAACCTAAACGTGCGTCCATCATTTTACCGAACAATTTAGGATACCAGTGGTAAACACCCGCAAACATACCGAAGATCGCAGCTGAACCCATTACAATATGGAAGTGAGCTACTACGAAATAAGTATCGTGTAAGTTTATATCTAATGATGCATTACCTAAGAAAATACCTGTTAAACCACCTGTTACGAACAACGAAACTAATCCGATAGAGAACAACATCGCTGGCGTAAATTGAATATTACCTTTCCATAATGTCGCTAAGTAGTTAAAGGTTTTTACTGCGGATGGTACCGCGATAATCAATGTAGTGAACATGAATACCGAGCCTAAAAACGGATTCATACCTGTCACGAACATATGGTGACCCCAAACTATAAATGATAAGAAGGCAATACCTAATAAAGATATAATCATCGCTCTGTAACCGAAGATTGGCTTACGAGCATTTGTTGCAATAATTTCTGATGTTATACCTAATGCAGGCATAATAATGATGTATACTTCAGGGTGACCTAAGAACCAGAATAAATGCTGGAACAATACTGGAGAACCTCCTGAATTTGGTAATGCTTCACCACCGATATAGATATCAGACAAGTAGAAACTTGTACCAAAACTTCTGTCGAAGATTAATAATAATACACCTGCTAATAATACAGGGAATGATAACACACCTAAAATAGCCGTTAAGAAAAATGCCCAAATTGTTAAAGGCATTTTAGTCATCGACATACCTTTAGTACGCATGTTTAATACAGTACTAATATAGTTGATACCACCCATTAATGATGACGCAACGAATAATGACATCGAAATCAACCATAAAGTCATACCTAATCCAGAACCAGGCATTGCTTTTGGTAATGCTGATAGAGGAGGGTAGATTGTCCAACCCGGACCTGCAGGACCAGTTTCAATGAATAATGAATAAGTCATGATAACTGAAGCTCCAAAGAAGAACCAGTATGATAACATATTCAAGAATGGTGAAGCCATATCTCTAGCACCAACTTGCAATGGAATTAATAGGTTTGAAAAAGTACCACTTAAGCCAGCAGTTAATACAAAGAATACCATGATGGTACCGTGAATAGTAACCATTGACATATAGAAAGAAGGATCTATACGACCGTCTTTCGCCCATTTACCTAAAACTCTTTCTAAGAATGGGAATGTTTCTTCTGGCCATCCTAATTGAATACGAAACAATACAGAAAGTACCATTCCGATTACTGCCATAATAATACCTGTGATAAGGAATTGTTTAGCAATCATCTTGTGGTCCATACTGAAAACGTACTTCGACCAGAACGTCTCAGGATGATGTTCGTGGTGATCTGCATGCGCGTGCACGTCAGTTTGGTGTAAAGCTTGATTTGACATATAAAGTATATCTATTTTTTCTATTAATGACTGTTCATTGCTAATCTAGCTTCATCTGCTTTCATTCTAGCAGTTTCAGCTTCTGTGATTTGCTTTGCTGTTTCTTCGTTATAATATGGCACTTGAGTAGCTAACCATTTTTTGTATTCTGCATCTTCTACAACAACAATTTTTACTTGCATGTTATAATGAGCAGAACCGCAAATTTTAGCACATAACAATAAGTAATCAAACTTAGGGTCATTCGTATTTTCACGCATCTGTGCAGTAGTAATTGTTGGTGTAAACCAGAATGTAGTTGGCATACCAGGTACACAGTTCATTTGCGCTCTAAAGTGAGGCATATATGCTGAGTGAATTACATCTTTAGCACCAAAGTTGAATTTCACAGGCTTACCTACTGGTAAATAAATTTCTCTAGTGAAGTAATCGTCTTTTGAAGCAGCATCGTTAAAGTTCACTCCTGTTTCGTTAACATCGTTAACTAACTTGAAAGTTTTAGTACCTAACTTACCGTCATTACCTGGGTAACGAACTACCCAACCAAATTGTTTAGCAGTAACATCAAGTGTTAATGCTTCTTGTGGAGCTGGCTTAGTAATGTTTGTCCAAGTCTTCCATCCAGAGAAAACTAAAACCGCTAATACTATAGCAGGTATAACTGTCCAGTAAACTTCTAACTTATCATTATGCGAATAGAAAAATGCTTTTCTTTCGCTAGTGCCTTTGTAATTATAAGAGAATAAAAACAAAGCAATATGAGTAAGTACGAATACTATACCTGTAATGATTAAAGTAATGTTGAATAAGTTATCAGTTAAAGCACCATGCTCTGAAGCGGCAACTGGTAATAACTGACGACCGTGTGTATTAAACTCCCATGCAATTGCTGCAAAGAAACCAAGTCCGAATAATATAAACATGAAACCATTTATGCGATTCCATTTTATAGTAATTGGCTTGTCATTTAATACTTGTGTTAATTCTAAAGCCTTTATAGTTTTATTGATAACAACAAATACTAAAACTGCCGACACTAATAATAAAGTGTAAAACCAAAAGTCGATGCTTAATGGTTTTGGCTCTGACATCGAAGCGTCTTGTGCAAATGCTGAATTTGAAGTGATAGTCATCACTGCTAAAGACAACATTGCAATTGCTTTCGATTTCATGTTTGATAATATAGAGTAGTTCATAAAATAATTTTCTTTACGGTATATTACTATATCTCGTGATGTAAACTTTCTTCTAAGAATGGGTGATTTTTCGGAACTAATGCTGCCTTGCTTAATGCAGTTAACATCAACCACATAAATAATCCAACAAAGCCTGCTGTAGTACCAAATTCAATGATACCGAATCCGAAATGCTCTTCAACTGTACCTGGCATAATCATCATATAATAATCTAACCAATGACCAGCTAAAATAATAATCGTAACAATTTTCATTGTTTTGAAATTACGTTTAGCATCACGTGTCATTAAGATTAAAACTGGTAATACAAAGTTGATGATGATGTTTAACCAGAAGAATGTTAAATAACCATTATCCCATCTCTTTCTAAAGTATATAGTTTCTTCAGGGATGTTAGCATAGTAGATCAATAAGAATTGAGAGAACCATACATACGTCCAGAAGATCGAGAATGCAAAAATAAATTTACCAAGGTCATGTAAATGTGAATCATTTACCCATTGGAAATATCCTTTTTCTCTTAACAAAATAAGAGTTAAAGCAATTGCTGATAAACCACTTACCCAGAGAGCAGCGAAGTTATACCAAGCAAACATAGTTGAGAACCAATGTGCTTCTAATGACATGATCACGTCGAATGCATAAACAGCAGAAGTGAAACCAAAAATCACTAAGAATATTGCAGAGAACTTAATACCTTTGTCATGATTAACTATACCACCTGTTTGATCTTCGTTCAAAGAAAACTTACGCAATAAACGCATGAAGATTGTCCAGATACCTAAGAAGCCTACCAAACGAATCATAAAGAATGGTACGTTTAATAAAGCAGACTTACCTGCAATAAGCTTATCAAATTTGGGTGAATTAGGATCAACAATTTCTGGATCTGCCCAATGATGATATAAGTTATGTGTAGAGATACCACTGAAAGCTACAATCACTAAAATGATAGCTGCCCATGGTAAAACTGCACTAAATGCAGAAGGTATTCTTACTAAAGCAGTAGCCCAACCAGCATTTGCTACGTATTGTATTGCTACAAAGAATAAACCTGCTAAGCATAAGCCAGTGATATAGTAACTGTTCAATAACAAGTTTGCAAAAGTTCTTTCTGCATGACCTGAAAGGAATCCGTATCCGATCGACAATATACCTATTGCCAAAAGGATCATAGCCCAACGTTTTGCGCCGGCCGACATTTCATATTTTTGATTTAAATCGTAGTTTGCCATTATTCAGCTTTCTGATTATTGTACATTCTGTAATTGGTGAACATATAGAGTTATTTTCCAACGTTCTTCTGGACTAATTTGTGATGCGTGAGCACCCATTAAATTAATACCGTAAGTGATAGTGTGATAAATCTTACCATCAGTTAAATCTTTCATAGCACCACCACGTGATGAAGTACCAGTTGAGTATGATGGTGGCGGCGGGAATTTACCTGCAGCTACAATTGAACCATCACCTTTACCAGTCGCACCATGGCAATGAGAGCAGAAATTAGTATATAATCTCTTGCCATCTTCTAGTACTGTAGTATCACCTGCAAAAGGGTTTACCATTTCAGCACTTGCCTGAGTATAACCTTCAATATTGTTTGCGTATTGGAATTTCGTCCAACCTTGTGGCACAGTACCCTCTACAGGCTTTTGTGCTGTTTGACCATTTTTAAATTGATCATTTTTTGAATCAGGGTTATATGCTATCGGATAGTACATATTCGGAGCATACTCATAACCTGGATCTGTTTTGCTATGATAACAAGACGATAAAGAGCCAATCATCAAAGCACTTACAGCGAATGCGATTATCTTAATATTATTCTTCATCATAGCTAATGTATTTTCTTTCGTTATGTTTTATTTCAACAGCACCTGCTTCTTTTAAAATAGCATCTACTGAATTAATGTCATTTGTTTTTGCATCGATAGCAATTACAAATCTATCATCTGTTGCACGTAGGTCCATCACTCTTGGCGCTCTACCCGGGAATAAGTGGTTAGAGTAGAAGAACGTGAAAACCATACCGAATGCACAGAATAAAACTGTTACTTCGAACATAATTGGAATGAAGTCAGGGAAAGCAAATGCCGGCTTACCACCGATATTCATTGGCCAATCTACAACTAGCATATAATAAATCATTATGAAAGCTGAAATTGTACCAGTGATACCAAATAAGAATGCTGCGATAGGTAAACGTGAACGTTTAATGCCTAACTTATTCTCTATTCCGTGTATAGGGAACGGAGTGAACACGTCATAAATTTTAACGTTGTTCTGTTGTAATTTATCGATCCCGTGCATTAACACATCCGGATCTTCAAAATGACCTAAAATATATTTAATGTTACTCATCTTTCTTTTCGTTCTTGATGGTTGCAGTTGTAGCGATAACTAAATTTCCTTCGTAACCTTGAGGTATATGTGCATGACCTTCTTTGATTAACTTACGTTTTGATTGCTCACTTGATCCTTTCAACAATAACTTCACCTCTGCCATTGCAATTGCTGGAAAAGCTCTGATGAATAATAAGAACAATGTGAAGAATAAACCTAATGAACCAATGAAGATTGCAACGTCAACCCATGTAGGGTAGAACATCGCCCAGCTTGATGGTAAGTAATCTCTATGTAATGATGTTACAATGATTACGAAACGCTCAAACCACATACCTATGTTAACGAAGATTGATAATATCCATGAAGCTGTGATACTTGTTCTGATTTTTTTGAACCAGAAAAGTTGTGGTGAGATTACGTTACAAGTAATCATCGACCAGTATGCCCACCAATACGGACCAGTTGCTCTGTTGATGAAAGCGTATTGCTCATATTCAACACCTGAATACCAAGCAATGAAAAACTCAGTACCATATGCAACACCTACGATAGAACCCGTTAAGATGATGATTTTATTCATCGACTCAATGTGAGCCATCGTGATATAATTTTCAAAGTTTAATACTTTTCTAGCAATCAACAATAATGTTTGCACCATCGCGAAACCTGAGAAGATCGCACCTGCCACGAAGTATGGAGGGAAGATGGTTGTATGCCAACCTGGTATTACTGAAGTAGCAAAGTCAAAAGATACGATAGTGTGTACTGATAATACTAATGGTGTAGAAACACCCGCTAATATTAACGATACAGATTCAAATCTCTGCCATGACTTTACAGATCCATTCCATCCGAATGAAAGAATAGAATAAATTCTTCTTCTAACACCTTTAGCTCTATCACGTACAGTTGCAAAGTCAGGTAATAAACCAGTGTACCAGAAAACTAATGACACTGAGAAATATGTTGAGATTGCAAATACGTCCCAAACTAATGGTGAGTTAAAGTTTACCCATAATGAACCAAATTGATTTGGTAATGGTAATGGCCAATAAGCTAACCAAGGGCGACCCATGTGAGCAACGATAAACGAAGCAGCACAAATTACGGCGAAGATGGTCATCGCTTCAGCTGAACGGTTGATTGAGTTTCTCCAGTTCTGACGGAAGAGTAAAAGGATCGCAGAAATCAAAGTTCCGGCGTGACCAATACCTACCCACCATACGAAGTTGGTGATATCCCAAGCCCAACCTACGGTCTTGTTCAATCCCCATGCCCCAATACCATTCCAGAATGTGTAACTAACAGCAATTAACCAAAGCATTAAGCCTAGAACTGCTACTGTGAAGCCCATCCACCAAGCTTTGCTCGGCATTCTTTCTACTGGCGCGCAAACATCCTCTGTAATTTTATTATAGGTGATGTCTGTGCCTGTAATTAAAGGCTCTCTTATTATTGATTCGTGATGTGATGACATACGATTTTGTTTTTTATTCTTTTAATTATGCTTCAATTGTATTTCTAACCTTCGTTAAGTAACCGATACCTGGCTTAACATTTATTTCTTCTAATACGAAGTATGTTCTATCACTTTCGATCATCTTAGCTACTTCTGAATTAGGATCGTTAACGTCACCAAATACGATTGCATTAGCCGGACATCCTTGTTGACAAGCAACTTGAACATCACCATCTTTCAATGTGCGCTTTTCAATTTTCGCTTCTAACTTACCTGCTTGAATTCTTTGTGCACAGAATGAACATTTCTCCATTACACCACGTGAACGTGTAGTAACATCTGGGTTCAATGCTAAATATGCAGCATCATCTTGTAAGTAGTTAGTGAAACGATCATCGTTCCAATAGTTAAACCAGTTAAAGCGACGAACTTTGTACGGACAGTTGTTTGCGCAATAACGAGTACCAACGCAACGGTTATATGCCATTTGGTTAAGACCTTCTGAAGAGTGCATTGTTGCTAACACCGGACATACAGTTTCGCATGGTGCGTGATCGCAATGCTGACATAACATCGGTTGGTGAACAACTTTTACATTTTCAAAATTCTCTACCTTATTGTATTCTTTTTCTTTTGTAATATCTTGACCATCGTTAGTCTCATAAGTATAGTATCTATCGATACGTAACCAATGCATTTCTCTTCTGCGACGAACTTCGTCACGACCAACAACTGGAATATTATTTTCTGCATTACATGCAACAACACATGCTCCACAACCTGTACATGAGTTCAAGTCAATAGCCATCGCCCAATGATGTCCGGCTGATTTGTAATCAGGCCATAACTCAGAAACAATGATATGTTTGTGTTCACCATGATGACCTTCAGCATAATGTGCGAAAGTGTTTTCTTGAATGATATCACGACCTTCAATTGTATGGTGTGTTTGTGTTTGTGCTAATTCATAAGTCTCATCAACTGCAGTTACTTCTACTGATGCATTGTAGTATTGGAAAGTACCGTTGATTGAACTTGCTAATGGATATGCATTTTGACCTACGTTATTACCTGCTTTACCTACGTTAGTTCTACCGAAGCCCATTGCTATTGCAATAGTTCCCATAGCTTGACCTGGTTGCATTAATACTGGTAAAGTGATGCTGTATGAACCAGATTTAACTGATGCCATTCCGTTAGTTTTTAATCCTAACTCTTCTGCATACTTAGGGTTTACAGCAACATAGTTATCCCAAGTTACTTTAGAAACCGGATCAGGTAATTCTAATAACCAAGGATTGTTTGCTTGTGCACCATCTCTTAATCCGACAGATTCATAAATTACTAATTCAGTTTTACCTGCTGATTTCGAAGTAGCGATAATCGTAGATGCAACAGTATTAATATCTTTATTGAATGCATAAGCTTGTGGAGTTACCATACCAGTGCTTACAAAACCTTTTTGTAAAGCATTTTCCCAGAATGATGTGAAACCAGCGAAGCCTGCTGCTGAAGGATAAATATTTTTCTCCCAGAAGTTTCTGATGTATGCAAAATAATCAGCATTTGCATCAGCCCAAGTTAATAAAGAAGCTTGCGCTTGTCTTGAATTATAAACCGGTGAGATAGTTGGTTGCACAATTGAATATGCACCTCTCTTAATTGAAATATCATCCCATGATTCTAGGTAATGATTAGTTGGAGCAACAACATCACAAAGAATAGCTGTTTCGTCTGCACGATCAGCGAATGAGATTTTAGTTTTTACTTTCTTTAATGCTTCTTTTAATTCTGCTGATTTAACGAAGTTATATGCTGGGTTAGCGCCATAGAAAATTACTACGTCTACTTTACCTGCATTCATTTCATTTAACAAATCTAACATCTCTGCATCATTACCTTGTTTTTGGTTTGATGCATTATCTAAATCAATTGTAGTACCGTAGTTTGTTAATAAAGCATTGATAGCATTAACAGCTACTTGTACTGAAACATCATTCGAACCACTAACTACTAAAGACTTTCCTTTAGCGTTCCATAATTCATTTGCAGTTTCATTGATATTTTTTTCAAAAGGAACAGTAACGCCTGAAACGCTTGCTGCACCAGCCTTCTTAGCGATAGCATTGTATAATGCTAAAACTGCTAAGCCTTGTTGAGATGGCTTATGAGTATAACGAGCATCTGCATTAGTACCAGTAGTACTTAATGTAGTTTCGAATTGAATGTGACGTGACATTTTTTTCGATTCTAAGCTCTTATGATTTCTATTTGTTACGTATTGTTTTGTGTATTCAACTGGTGAAATCCATGTACCTAAAAAGTCAGCACCAAAACTTACGATAACATCTGCTTTGTCAAAATTGTATGAAGGAACAACAGCTTTACCGAAGCTATTATTATTTGCATTGATGATACCTGAGTAAGATGATGCATCAAATGTAATGTGTTTAGTATTCGGATATTTAACAGCGAAATCTGCAACTACAGATTTTGTTGATGGGCTCATAATCGTATTAGAAACTATACGGATGTTACCGCCCTTTGCAACTACTGCTGCTAATTCTTCTTTTACTTTTTTATCAACTGCTTCCCATGTAGTTTCAGATCCAGAAATAGTAGGATTCTTCAAACGAGAAGAATCATATAAATCTAAAACTGATGCTTGTGCAACAGCATCTGTTCCACCTTTAGAAAACGGATCGTTAGGGTTACCTTCAATTTTAATTGGGCGACCTTCACGTGTTTTAACTAAAACACCTAAACCATTGAAATTCGAAGTATAGTAATTCGCAATACCTGGAGTAATTTCTTCTGGCTTGATTAAGTATGGTATAGATTTACGTACAGGCGCTTCATTACAAGCTGCCAATGCAACTGCACTCATTCCAAAACCTAAAGCTTTTAAGAAATCTCTACGAGGTGTAGGATTATTAACTTTCGAATCGGATAATAATTCTTCAATTGGAAGTTCTTCAGCAAATTCGTTATGCTTATGCTTTACGAATTCTGGAGTTTCATTTAACTCTTCTAATCCTTTCCAATATTTCTTTATGTTATTTTCCATTTGTATATATGGTATCGAATTAAATCAACAATAATATTAATAGTGACACTTAACGCACTCTAAACCTCCAAGCATAGCTGCAGTAACTTTCTTGCCATTCTTAATCTCTTCGTGAGCAGCTAACACTTTATCATAGTATGCATTTCCTTTAGAATTTACTTCTGTCTTTCTGTGACAGTCAATACACCATCCCATTGTTAATGGTGAGTATTGGTAAACTTCAGGCATTTTTTCAATCGGACCATGACAAGTTTGACATTCAACACCTGCAACAGTTGTATGTTGACTGTGGTTGAAGTAAGCGAAGTCAGGTAAGTTGTGAATACGTACCCACTCAACTGGCTTAGGGTTTTCACCATAAGTACGTGTGTCGGGGTTATAATCTAATGCTGTGTAAATCTTTTTGATCTCTGGTGAAATTTCTCCATCATATTTTTCAGTTGCTTGAACATAGTTATGACAGTTCATACAAACGTTTAATGAAGGTATACTTGCATTCTTAGATTTGAATGCTCCAGAGTGACAGTATTGACAATTGATTTGGTTAACACCTGCGTGTAATTCGTGTGAGAATTTAATTGGTTGTGCTGGTTGGTAACCTTGTTGTATACCAATACTTGACATTTGATTCCATCCCCATACAGAGAAAACAATAAAGAATAATGCAGCACCAAAGAAAACTTTTTTCTTGTTTAAAAGTATCCATCTGAATGTTGATACTTTTTCTTTTACAGCTTTAACTATAGCCTCAAGTATTTCCCCGTTCTTAACTCGTACTAAACGCTCAAGTGAACCAATCACTCTGTTCAATACAAAAATCACAATGATTAAAACAACAATTAATAATATGATACCACCTATTGTGTAATTGTTAATCGATGTACCATCTGTAGTTGTTGCTGCTGCTGCACCAGCATCAGCTGTTGCTGCTGCTTTCTTGTTTGGTGCTTCTTTAATGTAAGCCAATAAGTTTTCTAATTCAGCATCTGATAGATTCTGATTAGGCATCACTGTTTGGTTATACTTTTGGTAAAGCTCGTTCGCGTATTTATCGCCACCTTTAATGACTGCTTGCGAATTCAAGATGAATTTTTTCAATGTTGCTTTGTCTGCCCAACGTGATTCTACGTCTTTCAACGCAGGACCTATCACTTGACGATCGATCGCGTGACATGCTGTACAATTAGCCTTGAAAATACTTTCACCTGCTGCTACATCTTGTGCGTTCACTTTTGCAAAGCCTAGTATTAGCACTGCCAATACAATAATTGAACGTAAGTTGAGCTTTTTAGTAATGGAGAAATGAAAACCCATATCTGATGATAATTAATCTCTTAAAATTAATAATACTTTGATTTACTTTTTATTAGCCCTAAAAATGCTTTTAACGATGGTTAAAAAACACTCTTAGAGTGGCAAAAATAGAATATTATTTCATTACACTGACAAAATTCTGACAATATAATTTATTTTGAATGATTCTAAATAAAGCTTTAGAATCATTCAAAATCTACTCAAATTTATTGACCTAATATCCAAGCAAATATCAGAGGTGCTACTATCGTTGCATCTGACTCTACTATGAACTTAGGTGTATTAATATCTAGCTTACCCCAAGTGATTTTTTCATTAGGTACTGCTCCTGAATAAGATCCATAAGATGTAGTAGAATCTGATATCTGGCAGAAATAACTCCAGAATGGAACATCATGCCATTCTAAATCTTGATACATCATTGGCACTACACAAATAGGGAAATCACCCGCAATACCACCACCAATTTGGAAGAAACCAACACCTTTACCTGCTGAATTTGCTCTGTACCACTCACTTAACCAAATCATGTATTCAATACCGCTCTTCATCGTACTAGGTTTTAATTCACCCTTAATACAATATGAAGCGAAGATATTACCCATTGTACTGTCTTCCCAACCTGGTACTATAATTGGAATATTTCTTTCTGCTGCTGCAATCATCCATGAGTTCTTCGGATCGATTTCATAGTATTGCTCCATCTCACCAGACAATAACATTTTGTACATGTACTCATGCGGAAAAAAGCGTTCATTGCTCTCTTCTGCAGTTTTCCATTGCTTATAAATATGTTTTTGAATTCTTCTAAACGCCTCTTCTTCAGGGATACAAGTGTCTGTTACACGATTAAATCCGTTCTCTAATAAATCCCATTCTTCTTGCGGACTTAAATCTCTGTAATTAGGCACTCTTTTGTAATGAGAGTGCGCAACTAAGTTCATGATATCTTCTTCAAGGTTAGCACCTGTACAAGAAATAATATCAACCTTACCTTGACGAATCATTTCAGCAAAAGAAATACCCAACTCTGCTGTACTCATTGCACCTGCAAGAGTCACCATCATTTTTCCGCCTTCTAATAAATGTGTTTCGTAACCTTTCGCAGCATCAACTAATGCTGCTGCATTGAAGTGTAAGTAGTTTTTCTCAATGAATTGAGAAATAGGTCCTTTTTGTGTCATAAGTATTAAATAATCTCGCAAATGTAGCAATTTTATGCATACAATATTTTAAGAATACATTAATATTATACAAAATTTGATTTAGTAAAAAAGAATAAAATTTTTGTTGAACAAAAATCGATTTAATTTTCTCTAACCCTTGCTAGCTCAATATAATCAGGCCTATCAGCCAATGAAGTATGTTTGAATGTTTGAACCACCATGCCTTTGTGTATTACGAAAATGCCAGGCATCTGAAATGCATCACCGATAAATGGTCTTGGTAAATTCAATTGGAATATATGTTGTACGCCCCTTACGATTACGTTAACACCAAACAACTGTTTTAAATTCGCTCTGTTAAGTCCGAACGCTTTATAAATCTTTTTCTCAGGATCTGAAATTCTTGGCAAGTCACCTAAACCATATTGTTCTGTAATCTCTTGAGCTTTTGCATCATCCACCAAATGAACAAATACAATTCTTGTTCCTTCTGACTCAATTTGCTTTCTAGAATTGGAAATTTCTTTTAAAGTTTCTCTACAAAAATTACATCCGAAGTGACGTAAGAAAACCAACATTGTTGGCCAATTATCTGTATGCTCTTGTAGCGACATTCCATTGTTCGTATAGATGCTACCTAATGACTTCAACTTTCTAGGGTTCATGTCATAGGCTTCCAATTCACGCGTACTTTGATAATGATTAAAAGCTTGAAACAATATTACACCAAAAGGCAATAACCATATAATATCATTGGCCATTATCATCACCATCATTTGCTCTGGTGCAACTTGTTGATATAGATAAAATATGAATGAAAAGCTGACAATGAATTTAACTACAAAGCCTACAAATATGATCAACCAATGCTTAAATGGCTTTTGACTAGCTAATATATATGCAAGTCCGAATACAATCTCTAAAACTCCAATAGCCTTAGAAATCATTTCAGAGTTTGCAAAACTCATGTGTAATTGTGTAAGAAAATAATTAGGCTTAATTAGAGCAATAGTACCCCAAAGTATATTATATATACCTGCACTCATTAATAAATACTGCATCCATGGGCGTGGAACTATCAATCTCATCTTTCTACCTGTTTAATTAAATCATAACCCCTTATTGCCAAAAGTGTTTTAACAAAATATTAAAAATTTATGAAATACGGTCCCATGACTCCCTCAGCCTACTTGAAGCCGACATATATTTTTTCAATAGTTCATACTGCGGATGGTTCAACAAAGGGTCTTCATCTAGTATTTCTTGGGCTGTATTACGAGCTTCTTGCAGAATTTTTTGGTCTTTCGCTAAATCGGCAATATGTAAATCTAAGACCCCACTTTGTTGTGTGCCTTGCAAATCACCCGGACCTCTCAATTGTAAATCAATCTCAGCAATTTCAAATCCGTTGTTCGTTTTCACCATTGTTTGTAGTCGAGTTTTAGCATCATTACTTAATTTATCTCCACTCATCAAAATACAATACGATTGCTCGGCTCCTCTTCCTACTCTACCTCTTAGCTGATGTAATTGCGATAAACCAAATCGCTCAGCATTCTCTATCACCATCACCGAAGCATTTGGCACGTTCACTCCAACTTCAATTACAGTTGTCGCCACCATTATTTGTGTTTTACCTTCAACAAATTGTTGCATCTCCATGTCTTTGTCTGATGCTTTCATTTTGCCATGTACAATACTCACTCTGTATTTTGGTGGTTCAAAAACTTTAATAATATTTTGATAGCCTTCTTCTAAATTTAATAAATCTAATTTCTCAGACTCTTTAATCAATGGGTAAACGATATATACTTGTCTGCCTTTCTCAATTTCTTTTTGCATGAATCCAAATAATTTCAATCGTTGCGATTCATACTGATGTACTGTTTCAATAGGCTTTCTACCTTTTGGTAATTCATCAATTACTGAAGTATCTAAATCACCATAAAGAGTCATGGCTAAAGTTCTTGGTATAGGTGTCGCAGTCATAACTAAAACGTGCGGAGGTTCCACATTTTTTTTCCAAAGCTTTGCTCTTTGTTGTACACCAAATCGATGCTGTTCATCGATAATAACCATGCCTAAATTTTTAAATACTACTGGGTCTTCGATTAATGCATGCGTACCCAATAGTATATTTATTTTTCCGGATGAGAGTTCTTCGAGAATTTCTTTTCGTTCTTTAGTTTTTGTTGAGCCTGTTAGAATTCTAATATTAACATCCATGTTTTTCAAAAGCTCTTTCAAGCCCTGGAAGTGTTGCTGTGCAAGTATTTCAGTGGGCGCCATCAAGCATGCTTGAAAACCATTGTCGATTGCTAATAACATTGTCAATAATGCTACAATTGTTTTACCTGAACCCACATCACCTTGCAAAAGACGATTCATTTGTCGGCCCGTATTTGTATCGATACGAATTTCTTTTATTACTCTCTTCTGAGCATTTGTTAATTCAAATGGTAATTCATTATGAAAAAAATGATTAAAATAATCACCAACTTTCGAGAAAATAAATCCTTTGGTATTAAGCTTTCTTCCTTTATTCGCTCTAAGTAATTTTACTTGAATCAAAAATAATTCTTCAAATTTTAATCTTGCTTGAGCTCTTTGTAAATTTTTTAATGAAGTAGGGAAATGTATCTCACGCATCGCTTCTGCCCTTGGCATCATCTTGTATTTCGAAAGAACATTTTCAGGTAAAAATTCTTTTATTTCTTTCTCAGCAAGTAGCATTAATTGCTTTTGCAGTTTAAGTATACCTTTAGAGTCGAGAAAAAATATTTTTAATTTTTCAGTAGATGAATAAACCGGTTGTAAAGCTGTAGCACTCTCAGGTTTGAAATCTTTTAATAATTCTAATTCAGGATGCACAATATTTACCTTCGCCCCAAAATAATTAGGCTTGCCAAAAACTACATACTCTTGTCCGATCACTAAACCCTTATCAACCCACTTCAAGCCTTGAAACCAAACTAGTTCCAATAAGCCAGTATCATCTTCAGCAACTGCTACTAAACGCTTACCTCTTCTCTCTCCAATTACTTGTTTACTTACGATTTTTGCTCTGAATTGTATGTATGGCAAATCTTGATTTACATCTTCTATTTTATAGAACTGAGTTTTGTCGATATATCTATATGGGTAATGTTTAATGAAATCGCCAAAGGTAAAAATACCCAACTCTTTGTTGATTACTTCTGCCTTCGCCGGACCAATTCCCTTTAAATACTCTATGGGTGTATCGAAAAAACTCATCGCTTAAAAATATAAAAATATATGCTATCAATCGAATTAGATTTGTTTAAGTTTGTGGCGACAATCAAGATGCTCAAACAAAAACAATATTTACCCGTCATTCTACTCGTTACATTAGCATTAATTTGGGGTAGCTCATTTATTTTAATGAAGAACGGATTAAAAGTGTATTCATCAGCTCAAGTAGCTACGATGCGTATGTTTTTCTCCTTCCTTTTTTTATTGCCACTTACCATAAGATATGCATTTAAAATACCATTAAAATATTATGGTATGATAACACTTGTTGGCTTATTAGGTAATGGTATACCTGCGATATTGTTTGCAACAGCACAAACAAAATTGAATAGTTCAACAGCAGGAGTTCTCAATACTTTAACCCCAATTTTTACATTAGTTGTAGCGGCAGTATTTTTCAAACAGACTTTCTCATTGCAAAGAATTGCTGGGGTAGTTTTAGGCTTACTAGGCGCAATTGCATTGATTATGTTGAGATCTAATGGCAGTATTGATCCTAACTATACTTATGGTTTATATATACTTCTCGCAACAATATGTTATGCATGGAGTGTGAATTTAATAAAAGAGTATTTACACAAATTACCTGCATTGGGTATATCTTCATTAGCACTTTTGGTGATCGGACCAGTATATGGTTATTACTTATTTTATCACACCGATTTTATATTAAGAGTTCAACTAGAGACAGGTAGTTTAGACGCATTGTTCTATGTAGTATTATTAGCAATGTTCGGCACTGCTTTATCATTGATTCTATTTAATAAACTAGTACAAATTTCTAATATAGTTTATGCTTCATCAGTTACTTATCTAATACCAATTGTCGCTTTATTTTGGGGTATAGTAGATGGCGAGCAGCTCAATATCATACATTTCATAGGCATGAGTATGATCTTACTTGGAGTTTATTTAGCAAATAGAAAGAAGTAAATTATTTTACAATTTCTTTTTCAATTCAGCCCAAAGTTCGTGATATGCCAATGCAGCTTTCGAATAAGTAGAATATGAAACTAAAGGAGCTTCATACAATCCCATACGCTCCACATCCGAAGAATATGGTATTGTAGTTTTTAAGATTTTCTTTTTCTTAGTGTACTCTTCAACAATATCATTATGCATATTTTTTCTAGAGTCGTACATAGAGAAAAAGCCCCATACTTTAGTTTTATCAAGTCCGTTTTGATCAAAGAACTCCATGATCATATCATAACTACGAATCGATAAGGTAGTCGGAATCATTGGCATCAGAATTAAATCTGCTGCATGAAAAATATTTTCAGAGAGCAATGAAATACCTGGAGGCGCATCTATAAATAATGCATCATAATTAGCAGACAATTCTTGAATTGATTCAGCAATTTTTTTACGAGAAGCTTTATGTTCATCAAGATGAATGTCCATGTTTCTCAAAGTTAAATCAGCCGGTATTAAATCTAGATTTTCATATTCTGTTTCCTTAATTGCCTCTAACAATTCAGAATTTTTACCGATTAAACTTTTAAGTCCGCCTTTTACCTTCGGCTTCACTCTATAATAAAAAGAGGTCGAACCTTGTGGGTCTAAGTCCCAAAGTAAAGTTCTATCACCTTCAGAAGCTGCAAGCGCAGCCATGTTGACAGCGGTTGCGGTCTTACCGACACCACCCTTTAAATTATATACTGCAATTGTGATCATGATTAAAGATAATAATTTTGATTAAAACAAGTATTTATTTATCTAATAGTTAAATAGTTGTAAACATATAAATATATGCAAATTAATTTGCGCCGAAATATTCATTGTCAAAATCGATATATTTGTTATTCATATATCAATTATGATAATATCAGAACTAACTAATTACCTCGAAAACATTGCCCCACTTGCCTATCAAGAGTCGTATGATAATTCTGGACTTATAGTAGGCGATAAAAATATGACAGTAGCTAAGATTTTGATAAGCTTAGACTGTACAGAGGAAGTGGTAGATGAGGCTATTGAAATGGGTGCGAATGTGGTTGTATCGCATCATCCGATAGTATTCTCTGGACTTAAAAAATTTAATGGGAAGAATTATGTGGAGCGAGTGGTGATGAAGGCCATTAAATATGACATCGCACTATATGCTATTCATACTAACCTTGATAATGTAAGTCATGGAGTGAATTTAAAAATCACTGAGCTATTGGGTTTAGAGAAAGCGAAGATACTAGAGCCTAAAAAATCATTACTTAGTAAGCTTGTAACTTTTGTTCCGAATGAACATGCGGCAAATGTAAGAGATCGATTATTCGCTGCAGGTGCAGGCCATATTGGAAATTATAGTGAGTGTAGTTTTAATGCAGAAGGTTATGGTACATTTAAAGGTAATGATGACAGTAATGCATTTGTAGGTGAAAAGAATATTACACATACTGAACCTGAGACTCGAATAGAGGTCATGTTTCCAAGCAGATTAGAATCTACAATTTTAAAGACTTTAAAGGAAGCACACCCTTATGAAGAGGTCGCTTACGATGTAATTAGCATCAATAATGAGCACCAAGAAGTGGGTTCGGGCATGATTGCTGAGTTCAAAGAGGCGGTATCTGAATTGGAATTCCTTAACATTCTTACAAAATCATTAAATACCCCCGTGGTTAGACATACAGCAATGCAGAACAAAATGATTAAAAAAGTAGCGGTTTGCGGTGGTTCTGGCAGCTTTTTACTGAATTCTGCCTTAAAAAATGAGGCAGATGCCTTTGTCACAGCTGATTATAAATACCATCAGTTCTTCGATGCAGAGGGTAAAATATTGATTTGTGACGTCGGACACTATGAAAGTGAGCAATTTACGATGGAACTCTTATTAGAAAAAATTCAAAAAAAATTTCCTACCTTTGCCGTCTGCCTAACAAAATGTAATACCAATGCGGTACACTATTTTAAGGGTTAAAGAATAAAAGATATAAAATGGAAGCAAACGTAGAACAAAAACTAAAAGCCTTATACGAACTTCAAACTATTCACACTTCAATTGATAAAATTCGCACAGTTAGAGGTGAATTACCAATGGAAGTTGCTGATTTAGAAGATGATGTTGCAGGATTAGAAACTCGTATTCATAAAATCAAAGACGAAATTAATGAGTTAGAAGATCAAATTACTTCAAAAAAGAATTTGATGAAAACTGCTACTCAGTTAATCAAAAAATACGAAGAGCAACAAAACAATGTAAAGAACAATAGAGAGTTTGAAGCATTGGCTAAAGAGATTGAAATTCAAGGTTTAGAGATTCAGGTTGCTGAAAAGAAAATCAAAGAATATACTTACGAAATTGGTAATAAATCTAAAGTTTTAGAGAACGCTCAAGTAGCTTTAGAAGAAAGAAGAAAAGATTTAGACATTAAAAAAGCTGAATTAGACGTTATTACTAAAGAAACTGAAAAAGAAGAAGACGCATTATTAAAGAAAGCTGATAAAGCCGAGAAATTAATTGAAGAGCGTTTATTGTTTGCATACAATAGATTACGTTCAAATGCTAAGAACGGATTAGCAGTTGTGACTATTCAACGTGATTCATGTGCTGGTTGCTTTAACCAAATACCTCCACAGAGACAAATGGATATTCGTCAACGTAAGAAAATTATCGTATGCGAACATTGTGGTAGAATTTTAGTAGACGACGGTTTTGTTGAAACAACTGTTGAAGCTTAATTAAAATTTAATACTCATAAATAAAAAACGATTCTTATCTTCAAAGAATCGTTTTTTTTATGCCTAAAAAATCCGTTTTAATATTATTAGCCATTCTACTTAGTAGTTCTTTAAAAGCTGAATTTGTTTTTAATGAGAACTGCATTAAAGCATATAATAGCATATTAAGTCTCAAACTTAATGAGGGTAATCAAATTATAGCCGCTGAAAAAAAACAACATCCTAATAATAAGATTCCTTATCTACTCGAGAATTACTCTGAATTTTTAAAAGTACTTACTTCAGAAACAAATGCCAGCTTCGAACAATTCAAAGTCAATAAATCAAAACGAATTGATATAATTGAATCTGCCGATGACAACTCCCCTTGGTATTTATATTCTCTCGCAGAAATAAATTTACAATCGTGTATCAATCGTTTCAAATATCAAGAGTTCGTAACTGGGGCATATGAATTGCAAAAAGCATATAAGCTTTTAGAAGAGAACAAAAAAAAGTATCCCTCGTTTTTGCCTAATGATAAAAGTTTTGCATTGCTTTATGGATTAATTGGTATGGTGCCAGAGCAATATAAATGGGCACTTTCAAGTATCGGATTAAAAGGTAATGTTCAAGAAGGAATAGAAATGCTAGAGAGTTTAAAACTCAAATTACCTCATAGCTCTTACTCATATTTACAAACTGAAAGTATTTTCTTTTTAAGTTTTATTCAAATGAGTTTAGAAAACAAACCCAATGTATTTGAAACTGTAATGAAGAATACTGTTAACATCCCCTCAAGTAGTTTAATGAAAACTTATATATGTGCAGTGGTTGCTGGCAGAACAGGGCATAATGATGAAGCGATAGAAATATTAAGTAACCGACCACACGGTGCCGTATACACTCCTTTCTATCATTTAGATTATTTGTTAGGACTTGCAAAGTTGAGCAGATTTGATGATGACGCAGTTAGTTATTTTGAAAGCTATCTTAAAAACTATACAGGTAATTTTAATATTAAAGATGCTTATTTAAAAATTGCATGGTATCATTTGTTGAATGGAAATATTGATAAGTATAAAGCATACACAAGTCTGAGTAAAGTACGTGGACAAGCGATATCTGAAAAAGATAAAGAGGCTATGAATCAAGCTTCAGAAACTCATGCTCCTGAAATTAACTTACTAAAAGCAAGGTTATATTACGATGGCGGCTACTACACTAAAGCACTTGATGCAATTAAAGAAAAGAAATTAGAAAACATTCCACTTACAAAAGATAAGTTAGAATACCTATATCGCATGGGGCGTATATTCCAAGCAATGAGTAAAGACGATCAAGCTATAGTATTTTTTGTTGCCGCAATGAATAAAGGAGAAGAACTAACTTACTATTATGCTGCAAATTCTGCTCTGCAATTAGGTTTTATTTACGAAAAGAAAAAGCAATTTGACAAAGCAGCTTTATACTATTCAAAAGCTACTAAGATGAAAAATACTGAATATAAAAATAGTATTGAATCTAAAGCAAAAGCCGGACAAAAAAGAGTAAGTCGTTAAAACTCTTTATTCAAAATAATTCTAGTTCTATAAGTTTTATTTTGATCTTTTGCTTTCAAAATATATACACCTGAATTCAAATCATCAACTAAAATTTCTGAGTTAATTACTTCTACCTTTTTCACCAATTTAGAATTAATATCGAAAATTTCAACTTCTATAACATCTCTATTACTAAATTTAATTCTGCCCATACTAGGATTAGGATATACTTCTAATAATTCGTTTTTATTTTCTTCTACAGATGTTGCTATGCCAGTCGTGAATGCCCAAGCTGAAGAAAAGTCTCCCGATATTCCATTTATTTCTGAAGCAATTTTCCAAAAGTATTTTCTATTGATTAACAAGTTTTTTAATTGAACCGTATTGCCTATAATGCCTGAGCTGTCAAGTCGAATAGATGAAGGTGTGAAAGCCGGACTTGTAGCCATAATAATTCTATAGCTTGTAGCAGCAGAAATATTTTGCCATTCAAGATTCACCGTATTTGTAGGCAATACAGTATTATTATTGGGTGAAACCAAAGAAGGTGCGAACAAGCCAGTAGTAAATGTGTTGATTGACGTAATAGTTTTATATGCACCATCATTAGCTTTTAATCTCCAATAATATCTTTGCTCACCTAATTTTAATGTTGGGAAACTAGCTTGCAAAGCAGCTGTTTTTATAATCGTGTCTATAGTTGCGAAGTTGGCATCTTGCGAAAATTCTAATTCATAAATCAAAGCACCTGCTACTGCATTCCATTTAAATAAATAACTAGCAGATATACCTGCAGCATTATTTAATGGCTGAACAATAGTTGTTATATTTTTTATTCGGATGGTATCATCTTGTACCCTCTTCACAAACATTTCAATTTTCTGAATCGGATTATCACTTGCATCTCGAGGTGATGTGACAATATTATCAACTACACTCATACCTGAAATTACTTTTCCATATGCAGTATAATTCCAATCAAGATGTAAAGCAGGTGCAACACAAACAAAGAATTGTGAATTAGCAGAATTTATATCATTGTCACGCGCTGCTGAAAATACTCCACGTACATGTGAAATCGGATTGAATTCTGCAGGTACATTTTGTTGCCATGGCTGTCCGAAACCCCATGTGCTTCTCGGACCTTTTTTTGAATTCGGATCTCCACCTTGAATTACAAATCCTGGTACTACTCTATGAAAAGCAGTTGAATCAAAGAACTTCGCTGCAACTAGGCTATCAAAATTACGTACATGTTCTTTAGCAATTGCTGGATACATTTCTACCTCAAATTTTCCAATGGTATCAGACGCGCCTCTTACAGCTATGAATTCATAATGTGGTCTTTGTGCCGATGCTTTACTTGCTAATAATATCAAGCACGCAAAAATTATTCTACTAATCTTCATACCAATGATAATTTTGAAATTAAAATTTATTCTTCCACATCATGCTTTCTACTGGCTTTACTGTTTTCCCATTGTACTTTGCATTACCCTTAGTATTGTACATTGTCTCTATATCACCTTCAACAGCAAAATAAATCAATTGACCTATTGGCATACCATGATAAATACGCACGGGCTGAGCACATGAAATTTCTAATGTCCAAGTATTACAAAAACCAACATCTCCCTTACCAGCTGTCGCATGTATATCAATTCCTAATCTACCTGTGCTAGACTTGCCTTCTAAAAAAGGAACATGTGCATGCGTTTCAGTATATTCTAATGTTACACCTAAATACAATGTATTAGGCTGCAATACAAAACCCTCTGCAGGTATTTCGAAATGTTCAATTTCGTTGTGGTTCTTAGCATCTAAGACTCTGTCTTTATAAGTTGCAAGGTATTTACCTAAATGCACATCATAAGAGTTAGTGCCTAAACATTCTTTCGTAAAAGGCTCAATAACAATTGTTCCTTTTTCTATTTCTTCTAAAATTCGCTGATCAGATAAAATCATCGTTCGTTTAATTACTTTTGTCTAAAGTAAAAATAATTTTTAGCATGCCCATCGTTTGGACGGAGAAAATTGATCAACACGGCGAATTAGCAATTTGGCATATTACAGAAAGTGCTGAGGAACTATATGCGAAGTTACAACTCAATGCTGATGAGATAAAATATTATCAAAGCCTTCAGTCCGGAAAACGAAACATGCATTGGTTAGGTAGCAGGGTCTTGCTAAGAACTTTATTGAAGACGAATCATTACATTGATGTTCAGCTCGATGAAAACAATAAACCGTATTTAGTAAACTTCCCTTTTGAATTTTCAATTTCACACTCGAATGAATACGCCTCAGTAATAATTTATAAAGGCAAAAAAGTTGGTATCGATATCGAGAAAATTTCTGATAAAATTTTGCGAATTCAGAAGAAGTTCATGTCTGAAAAAGAATTAGACTTTCTTTCTGAAGAGCATCGCATAGAACAACTCTATGTGTGCTGGGGTATTAAAGAAAGTTTATTCAAATTATACGGCAAAGGAAATCTGCCATTTATAGATGGTATAAAAATAGATGCTTTTGACTATCCGAATGATCGAATAATTAATGCGAGTATTTGTAAAGAAGGGTCTATTCGTAATTTTGCCATGAAATATGAAAAATACAAGGAATATATGCTTGTATGGTGTGTAGAATAATTCCCAGCTGATTATAAGAATCTTAATTTATTGAAAATCAATTACTTATTATAAAATAAATTAATTTAACAAAAGAATTTTTGCTATTATCTTAATATTATGCACTTGCATACCGCTTAACAATAGTTTAAAAATACTTATGGTATTTATTACTTTAAGTAATTATTATCTTATATTGCATACTATAAATCAAAACTATACAAAGATTTTTATATGAAAAGAATAATTACACTAAGCGTAGCCTTACTTATTTCGAGTTTAGGTTTTTCGCAAAATGCACCTATTACTTTTGAGACTGGGGCTCATGGTAATACGTGGACATGGACAACTTTTGAGAATGGCACAAACCCACCTGCTGCTCAAGTTGTTGCAAACCCAAGTGCTACAGGCATCAACACATCTTCAACTGTATTGAAGATGACAATGCAAACAACAGGTCAGCCTTGGGCTGGAGTTGAAACTTCACATGGTGCTGGCATCGGAACTTTTACATTAAGTGCTTCAAATGCTATTGTTAAAATCATGGTTTACAAACCAATCATTAGTGATGTAGGCATTAAGTTTGCAACATCTACAGGTGGATCTACAGGTGAATTAAAAGTTGCAAATACAGTGATTAACCAATGGGAAGAATTAACTTTTGATTTTTCTTCAAAAATTGGTGAAATAAATGATCAAATTATTGTCTTCTTAGATTTTCAAGCAAGAACAAGTACAAACGTTTGTTATTTCGATAATATTAGTTTTTCTGCAGCGAATTTAACTCCAACAATTCCAGCTCCAACTCCTACTAAGCCATCTACAGATGTTATATCGATGTTTAGTAACGCATATACTAACGTAGCTGTTGATACTTGGAGAACTTCTTGGTCAAGTGCTACATTAACAGATTTACAAATTCAAGGTAATGACACTAAAAAATATTCAGCTCTAGACTTCGTAGGTATTGAGTTTGTAGGTCCGAAAGTGATCAATGCCGATTCAATGCAAACATTGAATATGGATATTTGGACATCTAATGTAACTACATTTAAAGTTAAATTAGTGAACTTTGGCGCTGACTCTGTTTTCGGTGGAGGAAATGATACAGAACACGAATTAACATTTACGCCAACAGCGGGTTCTTGGAACACATTAAATATTCCATTAGCGAATTTCACCGGACTTGCATCAAGAGCACAATTAGCTCAGATGATTTTAGTAGGGCAGCCTACAGGTACAGGAACTATTTTTGTTGATAATATTTATTTCGCTAAATCTACACCATTACCTACATCACCAACAGTTGCGGCACCTACACCAACTAAAGCATCTTCAGATGTTATTTCAATGTTTAGTAATGCTTATACTAACGTAGCTGTTGATACTTGGAGAACTTCTTGGTCAAGTGCTACATTAACAGATTTACAAATTCAAGGTAATGACACTAAAAAATATTCAGCTCTAGACTTCGTTGGTATAGAAACTGTTGGTCCGAATTTGATCAATGCTGATTCAATGCAAACATTACATATAGACATGTGGACAGCCAACGTAACAACTTTTAAAGTTAAGTTAGTAGACTTTGGTGCTGACGCTGCATTTGCTGGTGGTGATGACAAAGAACATGAATTAACATTCACTCCAATTGCAGGTCAATGGAATACATTGAATATACCATTAGCTGATTTCACAGGATTAACAACTAGAGCACACCTTGCTCAAATGATATTAGTAGGTCAACCTACAGGAACTGGTACAGTATTTATTGACAACGTTTACTTTAGTAAACCATCAGCTCCTCTTCCAACAGAACCGACAGTAGCTGCTCCTACTCCAACTAAAAATGCTGCAGATGTAATTTCTATGTTTAGTAATGCATATACAAATGTTGCTGTTGATACTTGGAGAACAGGATGGTCAAATGCAACATTAACTGATGTACAAGTACAAGGTAATGACACTAAAAAATATTCTGCATTAGATTTCGTAGGTATAGAAACTACAGGACCGAATTTGATAAATGCAAGTACAATGACTAGTTTCCATATGGATGTATGGACAGCTAATGCTACTACATTCAGAATTAAATTAGTTGACTTTGGAACAGATGCTGCTTTTGGTGGTGGTGACGACACTGAACATGAATTAGTTTTCAATCCGAACGCTGGCGCATGGAACACATATAACATCTTATTAACTGACTTCATCAACTTAACTGGTAAGTCTCACATTGCACAATTAATATT
The DNA here is from genome assembly GCA_943372195.1 of Sphingobacterium thalpophilum. Lineage (GTDB taxonomy): Bacteria > Bacteroidota > Bacteroidia > Sphingobacteriales > Sphingobacteriaceae > JAEYZM01. The sequence continues at coordinate 44,680 of CALRXS010000014.1, read as the reverse complement.
ATCTGCATTGCCAGCTGGTTCTGCAACTGTATTTATTGACAACGTATACTTCAGTAAAGCTCCTACTGTTTTAGAACCAACAGTTGCTGCTCCAACTCCTATTGCTTTACCAGCAAATGTAATTTCTATGTTTAGTAATGCATATACAAACGTAACAGTTGACACATGGAGAACAAGTTGGTCAAATGCGACATTAACAGAAACTCAAGTTGCAGGTAATGATGTAAAGAAATATACTGCATTAGATTTCGTAGGTATTGAAACTACAGGCGCTAACTTAATCAACGCATCTACTATGGATACATTCCATGTAGACATGTGGACACCTAATATGACTACTTTCAGAGTAAAATTAGTTGACTTTGGTAATGACGCAGCTTTTGGTGGTGGTGATGATACAGAACATGAATTAGTATTTACACCTGTATTGAACGAATGGAATTCATTAGATATTCCACTAACAAATTTCACTGGTTTAACTGCTAAAGGTCATATTGCACAATTAATATTATCAGGATTACCTACAGCAGCAGGTACTGTTTACATTGATAACGTACACTTCAGTAAAAAAGCTGTAGTTGGTATTGATGCAAATAGCAAAAACACATTAAACATTTATCCTAATCCAGCTTCAGACATCTTGTTCGTAGACGGATTAAATTCTAACGAAACACATATTGTTAAAATATATGACTTACAAGGTAAACTTGTAGAAAGCCATACTTTGAATAATAGCAATTCAATTAACATTAATAATTTAAACAAAGGTATTTACTTAGTTAAAATTGCTGACAAAGTATCTCGTTTAGTAAAAATGTAATTCTCATTAATAATAAAAAAAGGGCTGGACTAAATATTAGTTCAGCCCTTTTTTTGTTTTAGAATAATACTCTATATATTGTAAAATAATTTAATTTAAAGCATATCAAAAACTAAAATGATCTAATATGCATACAAGTAATATAGAGGCTAAACAAAATAATCAATCAAATAATAATGGTGCATTAAGTACCCTCGTTACCGTATTCTTTTTCTGGGGATTCATTGCTGCTGGCAATGGTGTATTCATTCCTTTTTGTAAAGACTATTTTCAGCTTGACCAATTTCAAAGTCAGCTAGTCGACTACGCTTTTTATATTGCATATTACATTGGCGCCTTATTTTTATTTATCGTCGGAAGTTCACAAGGCAAAGACCTTGTTGGTTCTTGGGGGTATAAAAAAAGTATCGTATACGGATTATTATTTTCTGCTATTGGCGCAGTTGCTATGATCATTGCAGTGAATGCAAATACATTCTCTGGGATGTTGGTAGGCTTGTTCATAGTAGCACTCGGATTTAGTTTACAACAAACCGCGGCGCAGCCATTTGCTATAAGCTTAGGGGATCCTAGAACAGCAGCTGGTAGAGTGAACTTAGGTGGTGGCATTAATAGTTTTGGTACCATGATCGGACCAATCGTTGTTTCATTATTATTATTTGGAACAGTTGCAGCAACAGAAGAGCAAACCAAAAATTTAGGACTCGACAATGTGAGTTTTATGTATGCAGGTGTCGGTGCTTTATTTATAGCTGCAGCACTTTTATTTTCATTAAGTAAAAAAGTGCCATCAGGTATTAATACTGAAAAAGTAGAGTCTGCAAAAAAAGCATTAAATACATTATTGGTAATAACCGTACTTTTGATTTTCATGTTTATTCCTGTTTTTAAAAGCTATATCGGTCTATCAGAAAATATGAGTGATGCTGAAAAACATGCATTAGAAATTTATAGAATGAAATGGTTAATAGGTTCTATGCTTGTTATCATTTTAGGATTATTATTTGCTTATCAAAATGCAAAGAAAAAAGCAGAAGGTTGGGGTGCAATGCAATACCCTCAATTAGTATTAGGTATGCTAGCCATTTTTGCTTACGTAGGTGTTGAAGTTAGTATACAAAGTAATTTAGGTGAATTATTAAAGCAAGCCGATATGGGGGAATTAATGTCATCACAAATTTCACCTTATATAAGTATGTATTGGGGAAGCATGATGATTGGTAGATGGGCAGGCAGTATCAGTGTATTTAATTTAAAAAACACCACTAAAAAATTATTGACACTTATTGTTCCTTTAGTAGCATTTGGCATCATCATCGCAGTAAATACATTGGCACAAAAAGATATGTCACCATTATACTCTTACGTAATTTGTGTAGCAATTTTAATTGCTGCATTTTATTTAAGTGAAGACAAGCCAGCAAAAACTTTATATATTTTTGGTGCACTCGGATTAATAGCAATGCTTGTTGGATTATTTACTTCTGGACAAATTGCAATTTATGCATTTCTTAGTGGTGGTCTTTGGTGTAGTATCATGTGGCCTAGTATTTTTAGTCTGAGTGTAGCAGGCTTAGGTAAGTACACTACTCAAGGCTCAGCATTTTTAATCATGATGATTTTAGGTGGTGGAATTATTCCGCCATTACAAGGTAAGCTTGCAGACATAATTGGTATACATGAATCGTATTGGGTGACAGTGCTATGTTTCGCTTACTTAATATTATTTGCTATAGTAGTGAAGAAAATTTTAGCAAAGCAAGGCATTAATTACGAAGTAGCAACAAGCGGGCATTAAGCTCACTTCATTACCACCACACCTAACTTTTTCTCAAGTGTAGTTACTTGCAATTTTGTGTGTTGGTATATTTCGATATATCTGATTTCGTCGTCTTCGTTTTTGGCTTCTTTGATTTGCTTTTGAATTTCTGTGAGAATATTCATTAGTTTTTTTAATTGAAGATGTTCAAGAGCTGAATCGACAACCTTCTTTAATATATTCTCTTCTTTAGGGATATGTATATCATGCTCTTTCCATTTATCGCTTACATTGTATTGATTCACAATTAAACTTGCAGCTGATACACTAATATTGGCATCAGGGTAGTTGATGAAAAATTTAGCGTCAGGAATATAATTTTTATCTACAGCATCTTTACAGATCTCTAAAATACTCTTATACGGTTCATTGATAAATTGAATACCTACTTCATCAATCATGTGTAATACATAAGCGGCAATACTCGTATTGATTTCATGCTCTGTATCGACATAGTCTTTATCGCCGTATTGAACTAATATTCTACAAATTTCTTTTTCTTGACTTAAATTATTTTCTTCTGGCCTGTTTTGAACTTTTACAATTTCATCTTCAGGTGTAATGATAGAAAGATCTTCTTGTTGATTTTCTTTCTTTATTTTTTTGAGTCTTGTTTTGTTAAGTTCAGAAAGTAATATTCTTTCTTCCATCTCTAACAAATGGCTGCACTCTTTTATAAATAATGAAGCTTTAATATCATCAGGTATTTTTGAAATACTTTCAATGATATCTTTAATTAAGCCCGCTTTTTTTATTGGATCATTCTGAACATCTTTTAGCAACAAATCTGTTTTAAATACAATAAAATCCTTTTGTGCTGAATTTACATATTCAGTGAACTTACTTGATCCTACTTCGCGTACATATGAATCAGGGTCGTGGCCTTCAGGGAATAAAACTATTTTAACATTTAAACCCTCTTCTAAAATCATATCAATACCTCTTAAAGAAGCCTTGATGCCTGCAGGGTCACCATCATATAAGATGGTTATATTTTTAGTGAACCTTGAAATTAATTTAATTTGCTCAATAGTTAATGATGTACCAGATGATGCAACTACATTCTCTACTCCCGATTGATGTAAAGAAACAACATCGGTATAACCTTCTACTAAATAACAATTATCAAATTCGCGAATTGCTTTCTTCGCAAAAAACAATCCGTATAAAACATTACTCTTATGGTAGATTTCACTTTCGGGTGAGTTTAAATACTTCGGACTATTTGCTTCAGTTTTTAAAATTCTACCACCAAATGCAATTACTCTGCCTGATACACCATGAACAGGAAACATTACACGATTTCTGAAACGATCGTAAACGCTATTCTTCTGTTCGTTAAATATACTAAGTCCGGTTTCTAATAAATACTTTTTCTCGAAACCCTCTTGCTCTGCTCTATCGCAAAGAGCTGTCCAGCCTTCTAAACTATAACCTAGCTCAAACTTCTTAATAATATCTTCTCTAAAACCACGCTCTTTAAAATAACTCAAGCCAATGGCTCTTCCCATTTCATTTTCCCAAAGATTTTCTACGAAAACTTTTTTAGCCCAATCACTCACTAACATCAAACTTTCTTTTTTCATCGAAAGTTCTTTGTCTTCTTCTGTTACTTTTTCATCTTCTAAAACTTCAATATTATATTTTTTGGCTAAGTAACGAAGTGCTTCAGGATAGGTTAATTTCTCATGCTCCATTACAAAGTTTACTGCATTGCCGGCCTTACCACATCCGAAGCATTTATAAATACCCTTACTAGCAGAAACGTTAAAAGATGGAGTTTTTTCGTTATGAAAAGGACAATTGCCAATTAAACTTGATCCACGTTTTTTAAGATTGACAAAATCGCCAACGACCTCCTCTATTTGAGCAGCATCCATTATGCGATCTATGACTTCTTTTAGAATCATTGTTTTAAGATAAGTCCTTTTTTAAAATTTGTATGGTAAATATCAAAGGTACATATTTCCTTCTTTTTAAAAGGTATATCCCAGTCACCATCATACGAAATATGTACTGGCACTAATAAATCTTCAGTAGCATAAGCTAATTCAATATTCATTTTCACATTAAAGTCAAATGGTGCCGACGAATATTGCATATCAATATATCTGCCTAATATGGTAAAATCTTTCGCGTTGAATATTGTAGTTAACTCCTTAATCATGGTGTCATCTTCTCTCCACCAAGTTAAGCCTTCTTTCACTTTGCATTTAAAATAATACACGGGCACTGAATCTTGGTAAGTAGCATAATAGAAAGTGAAATCGTAATACTTCTTTAAATCTTTACCAAAAATTTCTGTCTTGTCGCTTATGAGCGGTATGCCATCAACTTTTTTACCCGGATTAAATATTAAAGTTTTTAATTTTTGTTTATATGTTTCTTCATCACTTTCGTTTTTAGTATATGATTTCACTTGAGTAAAATCAGTATTGCGATCATTCATAAAAATGTACGAAAACATTTTTACAGTGAATAAATTAAAATCACCATTTCGTTTAAAAATTTTACCACTATCACTTGCTGATAAAATTGTTTGCTTATAATTTCTAGTAGAGTTATCGTGATTTATTTTTCTATAAATTTTTGCAGTTGAAAGATTTTCGTCGTTAAAAGTTTCTATTTTATTAGTAGCAACGAAAGAGAATTTTCTAAGGTTTCTGAAGGCTTCGTAGAATGCAGTGTCGCTTAACATTACTTGCACAAAATCGTTCATGCTTAATCCGCGTTTTGCAGTAATCGTCAAATTAGAATCGATAGTTACTGACTTAAGCGTATCAGAAAAAACGCTTCGCTTATTTTGGGCATAAATATTTTGACAGAAGCAAAATAGAATGATTATGCCTAATTTGAAACGCATGTTATTTGTATTAAGTATTAAGTACAAAGTAATAAGAAACCTGCATCTTAATACTTTGTACTAAATAAATTGTACTATTATAGTGTCTTTAATTCAGCTACCAAAGCAGTCAATGCTTTCTTAGCATCACCAAAGAACATCGAAGTTTTCGGATCGTAGAATAACAAGTTGTCGATACCTGCATAACCTGCACTCATTGATCTTTTATTTACTATGATGTGTTTCGCTCTGTCAACTTCTAATATTGGCATTCCGTATATAGGAGAAGAAGGATCTGTTTTTGCTGCTGGGTTTACAACGTCGTTCGCACCAACTACTAATACTACATCAGTTTGATCAAACTCAGGATTTATTTCTTCCATCTCTACCAACTTACCATAATCAACATTTGATTCAGCAAGTAAAACGTTCATGTGACCTGGCATACGACCTGCAACTGGGTGTATCGCATATTTCACTTCAACGCCTCTCTCTTCTAACAACATTTCTAATTCATGAATAACGTGTTGTGCTTGAGCAACTGCTAATCCGTAACCTGGTACAATAACTACTTTCTTTGAATAGTTCATTAATACCGCAACGTCTGATACGTTCATGTCTTTAATTGAACCTGTAACTTCTGCTGCATCACCTGATGCTGCTGTTGATCCGAATGATCCGAAGATTACACTGAACAATGAACGATTCATTGCATTACACATTACAATAGTTAATAAAGTACCGGCAGAACCTACTAAGATACCTCCCGTTAACATTACTTTATTATCATATAAGAATCCACCGAATGCTGCAGCCAAACCTGTGAATGAGTTAAGCAATGAAATTACTACAGGCATATCTGCACCACCAATTGGTATTACAAACAAAATACCATAAACGATACTTGCTAAGAATAATAAATATAAAACAGTCATGCTATCGATACCCATTGCTACCATCCAGATACCAAAAACAGTTAATGCAATTAAGAAAATTGTATTAATGATATTGTATTGAGGTAAGCGAATTGGTTTGTTCATAGTGCCATTCAATTTTAAATACGCGATGATACTACCCGAGAATGAAACACTACCAATTATTAAGCCTGCGATGATGAAAGAAAGCGGACCAACTTGACCTACATAATGTTCGTATTCAGTTAAGCCAATTAAAGCAGCACAAGCACCACCCATACCATTGAACATAGAAACTAGTTCTGGCATTTTAGTCATTTGTACTTTTTTAGCAGTTAACCAACCTACAACTGTACCAATAAAAATACCGCCGAAGATTAATGCCATTTTAATGCCTTCACGTGAAGTTAAAACTTCACCTGTTGGAGATGTTTTTTCGTATAAAAAGATGGTGCCTAAAATTGCAAGCGTCATACCAAACGCTGCATATAGATTACCTTTTCTTGCCGACTTTGGGTTACCCATCATCTTTAGTCCGACAACAAAAGTGACCGATCCGATCAAATATGAAATTTCTAATAGTCCTGGTTTTAACATTTTATTTTTATTTGATGATGAGTATTATTTCTTTTTAAACATTTCTAACATTCGGTCAGTAACTACGAATCCGCCTACTACGTTTAGCGTACCTAAAATCACTGCTAAGAAACCTAAAATTAATCCCAAAATATTATTCGGGTCAGTATCTAACATCACAATGATAGCACCAACAATTACCACACCGTGAATCGCGTTAGCACCCGACATTAATGGAGTATGTAATACTGAAGGTACACCGCCAATAACTTCTATACCTACAAATACTGCAAGTATGATGAAGTATAAAATCTCTTTGTTGTTTAATATAAAATCGAAAAATTGATCCATGATATTTTAGTTTAATAAACTTGCGTGAACGATAGCACCATTGTGCGTTATTAATGAACCTTTAGTAATCTCTTCTTCCATCTCCCATTTGAATCCGTCTTTATCAGATAAATGAACTAAAAGTGTTTGAATATTTTTTGCATATAAATCAGAAGCATTCATTGGCAATAAACTAGGTATGTTACCCTCACCAATAATTGTTACTCCGTTTTTTACTATGGTTTTATTTAATTCTGAACCTACCACATTACCACCTTGTTCAACAGCCATATCAAGAATTACAGAGCCGAAGCGCATACTGCTCACCATTTCTTCAGTCACTAATACAGGAGCTTTTTTACCAGGTATTAAAGCTGTAGTAATGACGATGTCAGCTTCTTTAACATGTTTAGCAACTAACTCTTGTTGACGTTTTAAGAAATCTTCAGAAACACCTTTCACATAACCACCTTCCATTTTCACGCTGTCATCACCTTTCATTTCTATAAACTTGCCACCCAATGATTCAACTTGTTCTTTTGTTTCTGGGCGGATGTCTGAAACTTCAACGACAGCACCTAAACGTTTAGCAGTTGCAATTGCTTGTAAGCCCGCAACGCCCGCACCAAAGATTACTACTTTCGATGGTCTAATTGTACCAGCAGCAGTTGTCATCATCGGTAAAATTTTTCCCATTTCATTTGCTGCCATCAATACTGATTTATAACCAGCAAGGTTTGCTTGCGAAGAAAGGGCATCCATTTTTTGTGCTCTCGAAATACGAGGTACAGCATCCATTGAAAAAGCTGATACACCTGCATTTGCACAAGCGTCAACCATAGCGCGATTAGTTGCAGCGAACATGAAAGAAATTATAACTGAATCTTTTTTCATGCCAGAAATTTCATCTGGTGATGCTGCATTCACTTTTAATACAACATCAGCATCGGCATAAATTTTCTTTGAATCACTAACGATACTAGCACCAGCAGCACTATATTCAGCATCATCAAAATATGAATTGATACCGGCACCCTGTTCAATACAAACTTCGTAACCTGATTGAACTAATTGCTTTACTACAGCCGGAGTTAAGGCTACGCGATTCTCGCGCTCCTTTGTTTCTTTTGGTACACAGATCTTCAAGGTCTTATGAATTTTAAATTTTGTTAAAAATAGTATAATAAATTAAAATTCCATCAAGTATGCTTTGATGAAATCGTTTAGCTCACCATCAAGAACTCCTTGAGCATTTGATGTCTCTAAATTTGTTCTTAAATCTTTCACTAACTTATAAGGGTGCAAGACATAATTTCTTATTTGTGAGCCCCATTCAATTTTTTTCTTGGTACTCTCAACTGCTTGCTTGGCTTCACTTTTCTTACGCAACTCTATTTCATAAAGCTGCGACTTTAACATCTTTAAAGCCTTCTCTTTGTTTTGATTTTGTGAGCGTTCTTGTTGACATTCTATTATGATTCCGGATGGTGCGTGTTTCAATCTTACTGCTGTCTCTACCTTGTTTACATTCTGTCCGCCTTTACCCCCAGCCCTAAATGTATCCCATGAAACATCAGCCGGATTTATGTCAATTTGTATTGTATCATCGACCAAAGGATAAACATAAACCGAAGCGAATGAAGTATGTCTACGAGCATTAGAATCAAAAGGAGAAATTCTCACCAATCGATGAACTCCATTTTCACCTTTTAAATATCCGTACGAAAATTCACCTTCAAATTCGAGTGTGCATGATTTAATGCCAGCACCATCTCCTGCTTGATAATCTATCTCTTTTACTTTATAACCGTTTTTCTCTCCCCACATAATGTACATACGCATTAACATGGCTGCCCAATCGCAACTCTCTGTACCACCTGCTCCTGCATTAATTGTCAACACTGCATTTAGCTGATCTTCTTCGCCACTCAACATATTCTTGAATTCAAGATTGTCGAGTTCTTTCAATGCGATATTCATTTGAGCAAGCATTTCTGTTTCTGTAACATCTTGCTCTTTATAGAAATCATATAAAACAACCGTGTCTTCTACAACCGCATTCACTTTAGCAAATGCTTCTGTCCAGACTTTCTTTTGCTTTATCGTCGATAATAATTTTTCTGCTTCTTTGGGCTCATCCCAAAAACCTGGCTCTGTAGTTTTTGCCTGGTCACGCTCGATCTCTGTTAATTTTTGATCAATGTCAAAGATGCCTCCTCAGGGCTTCAATTCTATCCCTTAAATCTCTTATTTGTTCTGTAGTCATGCTTGCAAATGTAATGAAATCTATCAAATTAACATTATACATGTGTTTTGAATCTGCTTTTCTAATCGCATTTTTATACTTTGGTTTCTGGAATAAAATAGCCATTAACTGTGTTTGTATAAACCAATAAATATAACTGATTGTAACTATTGCTTTCTAAGAATTTCTTCGCATCGTTTTATTCCAGAAACCAAAGTATTAAAATGCTCAACATCATCATCATCAATTAATTAAAACAAACCTTTTTTGTGGTGTGTGGGTTTTGAAATGAAACGGTGTGATGAGTAATTTAGAAAGCAAACATCACAATCAGTCGCAGTAAGCAAATTAAACAGCTACAGATTATTGCTGTTTCATTTCAAAACCCACACACCACAAAAAAGGCCGAGCAATTAATTGCTCAGCCTCAACTCCAATCAAATGATAAATTATATAAAGAACGCATCTTCAAAATGAGTAATCTCGATGAAACCGAATGGCCCGTTTACTATCGAAATAATATCGAACCTTGACTCTCCTTGGTGTTTCACCATATCTATAAAAGCACGAGCAACTTTTTTCATGTTTCGGCGCTTCTCTTTATTGACAAACATCTCTGGTTGACCATAAGAGATATTACCCCTTACTTTTACTTCTACAAATATTATTATTTGATCTTTCTTAGCGATGATATCAACTTCTGAATTGCTGGTTCTGAAATTGCATTTCAAAATTTGATACCCATTTTTCGCTAAAAATTCTTTGGCGAGATCTTCTCCCTTTTGCCCTGTCACATTATGCTCTGCCATGAATCAAAATTATCGCTACCATCCGAAGAAATCAACTGCATTTAATAAGGATTATTTATCAGCCTGCATTTATAGGTATTCATTATCTTTGCAGAATGGTAGATGTACAATTTCAGGACTGGGGTTTGATAGATTATAAAGAAGCGTGGGATAAGCAAGAGTCATATTTTGCTAATACGCTAAAAATAAAATCAGAGAATCGGACCAATAACACAAATATTAAAACGCAGAGTTTCTTAATTTTTTGTGAACATCCGCATGTATATACATTAGGCAAAAGCGGTGACTTAAAAAATTTATTGCTCGATGAAGAGGGATTAGAAAAAGCACGTGCAACATTTTATAAAATAAATAGAGGTGGCGATATTACTTATCATGGTCCGGGGCAAATTGTAGGCTACCCCATTCTTGATCTCGATAATTTTTTTACAGACATACATAAGTATTTACGATTATTAGAAGAGGCGATTATAAATACATTAAAACATTATAACATAAACTCTGGTAGAGTAGAGGGATTAACTGGAGTATGGATAGATGGTGATCAGCCTGATAAGGCTAGAAAGATATGTGCGATGGGAGTACGTTGTAGTAGATGGGTTACTATGCACGGGTTTGCATTTAATGTTAATTCAGATTTAAATTATTTTAATAATATCATACCATGTGGTATAGATGATAAAGCAGTAACATCTATGCAAGCAGAGTTAGGGTATGAATTAAATTTTGATGAAGTAAAATCGATTTTAAAAAATGAAATTGCTATCTTGTTTAATATGAATTTGATAAATACTCAACATGACTAGACTAAAGAGAATACTTTTTTACGTTGTGCTAATTCTTGTAATGGCAAATGTAGCAGTATGGGTAACAGGTACTACTTATATTTACAAAGCTTTAATATATCAACAACCAGGTATCGATGATTTAGATTTATTCCCATACAAAACTATACATAACGATAGTGTTAAAACACCTTGGCCTGTTTCAAGTAATTTCAATAAAATACAATTGAGTGATAGCTTAAGAAATGTGCTTGAGAAATATGAATCAGTTGCCTATTTAGTAATTAAAAATGATTCAATACTCTATGAAGAGTATTGGGATAATTATTCGGAGAGTTCTTCGAGTAATTCATTTTCGGTTGCAAAAAGTATTGTGAGCGTATTAATAGGTATAGCAATTGATGAAGGTAAGATTACATCAGAGAATGATGCCGTTGGTAAATATTTACCAGAATTCAATGAAGGTGATTTGGCGAAAATTAAGATAGTAGATGTGTTGAGAATGGCATCTGGACTTAACTTCAAAGAATCATATTCGACACCATTTAATCAGACGACAGATGCATATTATGGTACAGATTTAAGAAAATTAATTTATTCTTTAAAAGCAGAAAAAGAATCTGGTACAGAATTTTATTATAGAAGTGGTGACACACAGATATTGGCATTTTTAATTAAGGCTGCAACAGGTAAGTCAGTAGCAGAATATGCTCAAGAAAAGCTATGGAGTAGAATTGGTGCTGAACAAAGTGCTTTTTGGAGTTTAGATAAAGTTGATGGTGATGAAAAAGCATATTGCTGTTTTTATTCAAATGCACGTGATTTTGCACGTATTGGCAAGCTGTATATGAACAATGGCAATTGGAATGGTACGAAAATTGTATCAGAAGACTGGGTAAAGAAGTCGGTGATGGCACACGGTTTACCAGAAGAAGGTAAGTCAACCGACCAATACGGATACCAATGGTGGGTATATGAAGATATATTTTATTGTAGAGGGATTTTAGGACAATACATTATCGTAGACCATAAAAATCAAATGATTATAGTTAGATTGGGCAAGAAACGCGATAAAGACAAGGATAATAACCATCCTTTAGACTTTTTAACCTACGTAAAGGAGAGCCGCAAACTGTTCAATTAGAATAAATTACAACAGCAAAATTTAAAATATTATGTGCAAATGATTAATTTTTAATACTTTTGTACAAACGACTAAACAAATTAGAAAACCATTTTTTATGAAAAAGAACATTTTTAGAACACTATTTGTGTCAACATTATTAGCAGGTGCTACATTTTTTGCAGCTTGCGATGAAGAAGTAGGTATCAAAGTTGGTATACCACAAACAATTACTTCAGTATATACAGTAGATCCTTTCACAGGTACATCATTCAACAACACTGATACAGTATCATTCAACTTAGACAGTGTTATTACAGAAAATGGTGGTAAGCGTGAAAATATTGAATCAATCGAATTGACTGGTATTTCATTAGCACTTACAGATTCATTAGGTACTATACTTTCAACTCAAAATTTTGCTAATTTCAAGACTTTAAGTGCTAGAATAGCTGAGATCAATGGAAACTATACATCTATTAATTCAATTGATAGTGCTAAGATGGATTCGATCAAGTTTGCTAATCCTATTGTTTTCCCTAACAGAACTGAGAGTTTAAATTTATTGCCTTTCATTTCACAAGCTCAATTCAGAATTCAAATGGCAGGTAGTATTATCAATCCTGTTACTACAAAAATGTATTTAAAATCTACTATTACAGTTAAAGTTAACGCTTCACTTTAATCAATAAAATCTTATAAAATAAAAAGCCCCGATGAATAATCATCGGGGCTTTTTATTTTATAAGGTATGATGATTACATCATACCACCCATACCACCACCCATTGGAGGCATACCAGCACCTGCTGCACCTGCTTCTTCTGGTTCATCAGCTAATACACACTCTGTTGTTAACAACATTGCTGCGATAGATGCTGCGTTTTCTAGAGCAACTCTAGAAACTTTAGTAGGGTCAATTACACCTGCACCAATCATATTTTCATATACATCAGTTCTTGCATTGTAACCGAAATCTGCTGTTCCTTCTTTTACTTTTTGAACTACGATTGAACCTTCAATACCTGCATTTTGGCAAATTTGACGTAATGGCTCTTCGATAGCACGTTTAATGATTTGAATACCTGTAGTTTCATCTTCATTCACACCTTTCATTCCTTCTAATGAAGCAATTGCACGAATGAAAGCAACACCACCACCTGCAACGATACCTTCTTCTACAGCTGCACGAGTTGCATGTAAAGCATCATCAACACGGTCTTTCTTTTCTTTCATCTCTACTTCTGTAGCTGCACCGATGTATAATACTGCAACACCACCTGCTAATTTTGCTAAACGCTCTTGTAATTTTTCTTTATCGTAATCAGAAGTAGTAGAATCAATTTGAGTTTTGATTTGACTTACACGAGCAGCAATTTCTTCTGACTTACCAGAACCATTGATGATTGTAGTATTGTCTTTGTCGATGATTACACGCTCTGCTTGTCCTAAGTATGATAATTCAGCGTTCTCTAATTTGTAACCTCTTTCTTCAGAAATTACTGTACCACCAGTTAAAATTGCGATGTCTTCTAACATTGCTTTTCTTCTATCTCCAAATCCAGGAGCTTTTACTGCTGCTACTTTTAATGAACCACGAATTTTATTTACTACTAAAGTTGCTAAAGCCTCACCATCTAAATCTTCAGAGATGATTAATAATGGACGACCAGTTTGAACTTGTTTTTCTAATACTGGCAACAACTCTTTCATGCTACTGATTTTCTTATCGTAAATCAAGATGAAAGGGTTATCTAATTCAACTTCCATTTTATCAGCATTAGTTACAAAGTATGGTGATAAGTAACCTCTGTCGAATTGCATACCTTCTACAGTCTTCACTTCAGTTTCTGTACCTTTTGCTTCTTCAACAGTGATAACACCATCTTTACCAACTTTCGCCATAGCATCTGCGATTAACGAACCTATTACTTCGTCGTTGTTTGCTGAGATACTTGCTACTTGTTTAATTTTATTATTATCAGATCCAACAGGGTTTGACTGTGATCTTAAGTTTTCAACTACAGCAGTAACTGCTTTGTCGATACCTCTTTTTAGATCCATCGGATTAGCACCTGCTGCTACGTTTTTGATACCCGCTGTGATTATCGCTTGCGCTAAAACAGTTGCAGTTGTAGTTCCATCACCAGCAATATCAGCTGTTTTAGATGCTACTTCTTTCACCATTTGCGCACCCATGTTTTCGATTGGGTCTTTTAGATCAACTTCTTTTGCTACTGAAACACCGTCTTTGGTGATCATTGGAGCACCAAATTTTTTGTCGATGATAACGTTACGACCTTTAGGTCCTAATGTTACTTTCACTGCATTCGCTAATGCATCAACACCACGCTTTAATGCGTCTCTTGCTTCAATATTATACTTTACTTGTTTTGCCATTTTTATTATTCTTTAGATTTTTCCTTAATTAACAATTATAATACTGCGAAAATATCAGACTCACGCATAATTAAATATTCAGAACCATCGTGTGAAAGCTCTGTTCCTGCGTATTTACCATACAATACTTCGTCACCTACTTTAACTGTCATAGGCTCATCTTTTTTACCTGTTCCTACAGCTACTACTTTACCTCTTTGAGGTTTCTCTTTTGCAGTATCAGGAATATACAATCCAGATGCTGTTTTTTCTTCTGCGGGTGCTGGCTGAACTACCACGCGATCTCCGATAGGTTTAATACTCAATGACATATTTTTAATTGTTTTTTATGTTTAACATTTATGTTTGTTATCGTACCCTGCTCTCTCACAAGCTGTGCCAATGGCTAAAATTGCCAATTAAGGTTAAATTTTGGCAGATTTAATCTAAATTTTTAATAACTGAGTGACATGCTGACAGAAACAAAAAAGGCCTTGCTATGCAAGGCCCTTCAGACATATTTTGAATATGTAATTACTTTGTAGAGTCAGCTGTTGCTGGTACCGCTGCCGGACTTGCACTTGTTGCAGGTGCTGCTGCAGGAGCTGCTGATGTATTATCAATAATTTCTTGTAATTCTGTTTGATCTACTGCGTTAACTGGCGCCTCAGACTTGAATACGTTTACTGCTAAACATACTACTAACAATGCAATTGCTAATGTCCAGGTTGCCTTTTCTAAAAAATCAGTAGTCTTTTTTACACCCATAATTTGGTTTGATGATGCAAAATTAGAAGCTAATCCGCCACCTTTAGGATTCTGGATTAACACTACAAACACTAACAATACACTGATAATCAGCGCTAAAATGATTAAAAAACTAGTCATCGTATTTAATTTATTTCTTTCTTAATTTCTTCTATAAGGGATGCAAAGTAAATCTTTTTTTCGGGAAATTTCAAACTTAATTTCTCATAAGCTGCTATTGCCTTGCTGTATAGCTTTTGTTTTACAAATATTTGTGCAAGTGTTTCACTCACTGGCACCCCTGCATCATCAGCACTTTTCTTAGCTTTGTTTTCAGTATTTACTGGTATTTCGTCTTTGTTTACCTTAATCACTACCGGGTGGTCTGACTTTATAAATTGTTCAACTAATGAATTGCCCAAAATATTTTCTGATTTAATTTTCTCGTCAGCCTTTATCAAATAACCTTCATTAAACACATTACTAACTATTAACTCACCTAACTCATCTTGAATTAGTGGTTTAATCTCTTCACTCGTATCCAAACGTATTATTGGTTTCTTAGAATTTGAAATCTCTCCTAAAACACTTGTTCCTCCGAATGATTCTACATTATTAAAATTCACATTTCTACTCTTCAACCAATCTGTAAAACTTAAAGGTTTTTCTTCGGATGATGACTCTTCGTAAACGATTTCTTTATCTTGATCTGCTGCAACTACACCTTCAATTACTTCCTCTACATCTTCATTAACATCTGAAACAAAATCATTTAATTCGTTTAACTGCTCTTCGATATTTTCATCATGATCTTGAATTATATCGACTTGATTTGTTTGAAGAACTAATTCGATTTCTTCATCTGGTTTTATATAATCGTTACCAGTTTTATTAATCAAATTATACAAAGCTTTTCTGTCGGGCGTATATATTGCTGCCCACTTCAATGCTTTATCATATTGGTAACTCTCAATATTATTTAATGCTTTTGCTCTAAGTAAATGAAAGGTTGAACAATACGGAAACAACTCAATCATTGCATTTAATTGTGTTAAATGCGTTTCATTAAGTTGACTCGGATTTTTAATTAAATGATGTAATTCTTCCTTTCTCATGTTACCAATTTACAAAAGCCTTGTTAAAAATATCATCAATTATTTGTGTATTTATCGTTCTGATTAACTCTTGTTCAATTTGTGATAAATTGGTTGAGCCAGGGTAATCTGCATATCTAGTAAAAACTTGCTCAAAATTTTTCGTTTCATCTTTGTTGTTATTGAAATTGATTTTTACAGAGATGGTTAATCTATTTTGTGAAGCAAACTCATTGCCTTGTATTGCAATGGGTTTTATATTGTAGTCTACTATTGTACCTTCAAACTCTATGTCAGCAGTTGTTCTCACTAAAGCTAAACCGGTTTGTGTAACTATTCTATCTTTTAATGATTCAGTTAATGATTGACTTAATGTAGGTACTACCAATGGCGCATTGTTTTCAATGAAACCAACAAACACAGTTTTAGTGTCAGGCGAAATTGATGCTCCACTGAATGTGTAAATTTTACATGCACTTGTAAAAAATAACAGTACTATTAAAAAGATATACGATAAAGCTTTGGTCATTATTTTTCTAAATATATTAAATTACAAATTCAAATCGTATTCTTTTATTTTTCTGTATAAAGTTCTTTCTGAAATACCTAACTCTTGTGCTGCATACTTTCTTTTACCTTTATGTTTCTTCAATGCCTTTCTAATTAAATCGATTTCTTTTTCTTCGAGAGAAAGTGTTTCTTCGATTTCTTCAACGATCGGACTATCGATTTTGTAATTATTCGGATTGTTGTAATTCGATTGCTGATATATAGGTGTTGTATTGTTTAAAGGCAAATGCAAAGTATTAGCACCATCTTCAACAGAATGTACATCCTTATAAAGTTTATTTATTATACCAGTATTACTGGCTAAATATTCATTAGTATTTTCTGAGTTCTGCAATAAATCAACAACTACTTTTTTCAAGTCCATCAGATCTTTTTTCATATCAAATAAAACTTTGTATAAAATATCGCGTTCAGAAAATTCGTTTTCAGAACTACTACCTAATCGTGCAGGCAATTCAGATATAGGCTGCTCGAATGGAAGATATTTTAAAATTGAATGCGCATCAATTACATTTTTTTCATTCTCAAGAACAGCAATTTGTTCTGCAACATTTTTCAATTGACGAACATTGCCAGGCCATTTATAATTTTCAAGTATTGCTTTTGCTTCGTCGTTGAGTTGAACAATCGGACTTCTATACTTAACAGAAAAATCTGAAATGAATTTTCTAAATATTAAGTAGATGTCTTCTTTTCTTTCTCTTAAGGATGGTACTTTCAGTGGTACCGTGTTCAATCTATAGTAAAGATCTTCTCTGAATTTTGCTTTTTGTACAGCTTCGTAAACATTGACATTTGTCGCCGCAACTATTCTAACATTTGTTTTTTGAACTTTAGATGAACCCACTCGTAAGTATTCACCTGTTTCTAAAACTCTTAATAATCTAGCTTGCGTACCAATAGGTAATTCAGCAACCTCATCTAAAAAAATTGTACCGCCGTTTACAACTTCGAAATATCCTTTTCGTGCTTCATGTGCACCCGTGAAGGAACCCTTCTCATGTCCGAATAACTCTGAATCTATCGTGCCTTCTGGTATTGCGCCACAATTAACGGCAATAAAGGGCCCGTGTTTGCGGGCACTCATTTGATGAATGATCTGCGAAAACACTTCTTTACCACTACCACTTTCACCTGTAATTAAAACAGATATATCTGTAGGTGCAACTTGTCTTGCTATATCGATCGCTCTATTTAAAATCGAAGAGTTACCAATGATTCCAAAACGGTTTTTAATTTCTTGTAAATCCATATTTACGATTTAATTTTATTCGATGATCTTACCTATTAACGTAGCAGAAGTGCATGACACAATTAGCACGTTAACGTAATCGCCTTTTTTATAATTTATATCAACAGGGAAAACAACCATTGCATTTTGGTCACTTCTGCCTGCGAAATCATTATCTGATTTTTTAGAAAACCCTTCAATTAAAATCTTCTGCGTTTTACCCACATGTTCTTTCATTCTCTCTAATGAATGTGCACGTTGAAGAGCAACAATCTCTGCTAATCTTCTTGCTTTTACTTCATCAGACACGTCGTCTTTAAGTTTCTTAGCAGCTGGTGTTCCTGGTCTTTCAGAATAACTAAACATGTATGCGAAATCATATTTCACATAATCCATCATACTCAAAGTTTCTTGATGCTCTTCTTCTGTTTCTGAACAAAAGCCTGCAATAATATCTGTCGATATTGTACATCCGGGTAAAATATTTCTGATAGCATCAATTCTATTTATGTACCATTCTCGAGAATAAGTTCTATTCATTAAATCAAGAATTCGAGTGCTACCCGATTGTACTGGCAAATGAATGCTTTTACAAATGTTTTCATAATCACGCATGGTGTACAAAACATCATCAGTTAAATCTTTCGGATGAGAAGTAGAAAATCTAATTCTCATTTCTGATTTAACTTGTGCAGCTAAGGCTAATAAATTGGCAAATGTTACTTTCTCTGTTTTTGATTCATTCTCCCATTCATACGAATCAACATTTTGGCCTAGTAAGGTTACCTCTCTAAATCCTTTCTCGAATAAATCTTTAATTTCTTCAACAATTGATTGTGGATCTCTACTTCTCTCTCTGCCTCTAGTAAATGGCACTACACAAAATGAACACATGTTGTCGCAACCACGTGTTATAGAAACAAAGGCACTAACACCATTGGTGTTTAATCTAATCGGACTTATATCACCATAAGTTTCTTCTCTCGATAATAATACGTTTACAGCTTTTTGTCCGTCGTCAGCCGATTGTATTAAATTAGGTAAATCTCTGTAAGCATCAGGACCAACAACAATATCTACCAGTTTTTCTTCTTCTAAAAATTTAGACTTTAAACGCTCAGCCATACATCCTAAAACACCTACTATCATACCAGGCTTCGCTCTTTTAGCTGCTTTAAAATCTGTTAGTCGTTTTCTAATTCTAAGCTCAGCATTTTCTCTTATAGAACATGTATTAATAAAAATAACATCAGCCTCATTGAAATCATTAGTTGTTTGAAAGTCGTTATTTAACATAATAGAAGCTACCACTTCAGAATCAGCAAAATTCATCTGACAGCCATAGCTTTCAATATACAGTTTTCTAGATGCAGCTTTATCTACCTTATTTTCAATCATTAATGCTTCGCCTTGACGACTTTCATCATGATATTTCTGTGTAATTCCCTCTAACATAATCAAATTTAACCCTCAAAATTATGAAATTTCTGAAAATTTGTCAGCATTTTTATAATATCTTAGTACTAATACCTAAAAAACTAAATCTTGAGGCCTAAATTAAATTTGAATAAACTATTACTTTGGTGTTTAATAGCACTCAGTTTATTATTTATTACGGGCTCATTAATAATAACTTATTGGGAGCCAGTACTTAAAAAGCATATAAAAGAGAGCATTTATAATAGTACTGATAAACTTTACAGAGTTGAGTTTGATGATATAGGTTTTAATGTATTTACAGGGAGCTTAAGCATAAAGAACTTACAGTTAATACCTGACATGTCTATTTACAGGCAGTTGAAGTCAAAAAAGCAACATCCTAGGTATTTATTCAATTTATATATACAAAAATTTAAGTTTTCGGGCATAAACATATATGAGTACTATGTTCATGATGAATTACAGATTGATGAGCTTAGCATTAATCACCCAGATGTATTAGTAATAAACGACGTATTGAGTAAAGAGCTCAGTGACACTAATTCAAATTTAAGACATCCATATGAATTAATAAAAAACGAATTAAAAAGCTTACAAATAGATCAAATAAATTTAAAGAATATAAATTTTGAATTTATAAGTGATAGCCTTATTAAACGAAATAGTCATAAATTATTCTTAGCTTATTTTAAAGTTAGAAATTTAACTATCGATTCTACTTCAAAAAATAATTCTGATAGGCCATTTTACTCAGATGACATTAAAGTATCAATAAAAAATTATTCATTGAATTTAAGAGATTCAGTAAATAAAATGCAATTCGAAGAGGTTGTTGCAAGCACTGCTAGTTCTTCTATTGAATTATATAATTTCAAAATTGTTCCATTAAATGATTTAGAAAATTTTAAATCTAGAAATGGTTATAGGAAAATCAGAATTGATCTTTATGTAAGAGAGGCTAAATTAACAAGTATTGATTTTAAAAAACTCTTTTATGAACAAAAATTATCGGGTGATTTAATTCAAATTAATAAATTAAAAGCTCAAGCATTTCAAAATAATCAAATTCCTCATGATCCTAATAAAACAAGGCGTTTCCCATCTGAATTAGTTTATGATATTAAAATTCCGTTTAGTTTTAATAAAGTAATAATTAAAAATTCTGAATTAAATTATTCTGAAAAAGATCAAAGAACTTCTTATATCTGGAATTTAAGTTTTAATTCATTAAACGGATCAATAAATAATTTCACTAATGACCTTGAAAGATTAAAAAACAATCAAAAAGTTGATATTGAAATTGAAAGTTTATTAAATAAAAAAGCATTAACAAAATTGATATTTACTCTTGATTATCTCGATAAAGATCAACCATTTTTTGTTAAAGGAAGTATAAAGAATTATAACCTTAAAGACTTGAATCCAATACTTGCTAACTTATCATTATTAGAGGTAGCAAATTGTGATATGCGAAATTTGAAATTCACAATGCAAGGTGACAAAACCAAAATGCATTCGAGTATTACTATGCTATATAATAATTTAAGAGTAAGAATTTTAGAGAAAAATACAGAAGATAATAAATTCAAGAAAAATGGCTGGTTTTCATTTTTAGCGAATTCAGTATTGCTCAATAACGATAACCCTAAGTTTAATGGTAAAACAATACATCCGAGATTTAATATAAATTATCAAAAAGACTATAGCTTTTTTGGATATATATGGAAAGCTATATTCAAAGGTGTTAAAGAAAGTGTGGGTGTTACAGAACGAATGGAGAAAGAAATAAAACAGAGAACCATCAGAATAAAAGAGATTAAAGCATACAAAGAAATTAGAAAGGCTAAAAAAGAAATTAGAAAAGCTAAACGATCTGAGAAGAAGAAATTGTCTTCAGCAAATCAATCAAATACCTCAAATACTGAAAAACAACTGTAGCTATTTGTTGTTAAAGAGTTAAATTAAATACACAATGAAACTATTTTTACCATTCTTAATGATCTTAGGTGGTTGCTTTGGTACGAACGAGATCAAAAGCAAGCCTATTGAAAACAACAAAAACAATATGTCAGGCAATAAAAGTTTTTACGACTTCAAAATGAAAAGCATCAATGGCGATATA
Organism: Sphingobacterium thalpophilum; assembly: GCA_943372195.1. Lineage (GTDB taxonomy): Bacteria > Bacteroidota > Bacteroidia > Sphingobacteriales > Sphingobacteriaceae > JAEYZM01. Next base: position 22,835 of record CALRXS010000014.1, on the reverse strand, counting down.
GTCGACTTTAGTATATACAAAGGCAAGAAAGTATTAATTGTTAATACTGCTTCTGAATGCGGTTATACTAAACAGTATAAAGATTTAGAGCAGTTGAATAAGTTGCATGGCGATAAAGTTGTGATAATCGGATTCCCTTCTAATAATTTTGGCGGACAAGAGCCTGGTAGTAATGAAGAGATTGCAAGTTTTTGTCAAAAGAATTACGGTGTAAGCTTTCAAATGTATGAAAAGGTAGATGTTACAGGTAAAAATGCTTGTGATTTGTACAAGTGGTTATCTGATAAGTCATTGAATGGCTGGAATGATCAATCACCCAAATGGAATTTTAACAAGTATCTAATTGACGAAAACGGACAATTAGTGAAATACTTTGCTTCGAATGTAAATCCAATGAGTGAAGAAATTATTTCTTCTCTAAAATAATAAATAGTTCAGTGCCAGATCTTGGCTCAATAGAATTATAACATTTTTCAAAAATTTTGATGTTAAATAAAGGGGAGAAATATGATAAATACTCCTCTTTATTACCACCAAATGGCGGACCAGATAGAAATTCTTTATCAAATAAAAGTCCGACAAGCTTAGCCCCATCATTCAGTAAATCATGCATTTTTTGAGCATATCTAAGCCTCAATTGAGGGTCGATAGCGCAAAATAAAGTTTGTTCAATAATCAAATCATACTTATTTGCATGTAGAAATATATCCTCAATATGTATATTATCTTTCTTAAACTGCGGATGTTTGTTGATGAAATTCTCAATTGCAAGTTTAGCAAAATCAAGAATGTGAACATCCTCAAATCCAATAGAATTAGCATATGCAGCTTCATGGGCATTGCCACAACCAGGTATCAAAACAGATATATTCTTATTCTCTAGCTGATCTAGGTATTCCTTTATAGGCCTCGATACAGCTTGAATATCCCAACCTGTATTACCAGAAAAATATCTATCATTCCAATAGTTTGAATCTAGTTTAATCTGCTCCATATTTTATATTATATTTGCGCACAAAATATTGATATTAGTACAATTATGAATAAAGAAGAACAATTATTTGCACAACTTTTGTTTATATTTCATTCATCAGGTATGCAAGGCTTAGGAAAAGTTCTAAACCCAGTGACTAACAAAATTGAAAAAAATCTCGAACAAGCTAAGCAATCAATTGATATGTTAGAAATGTTAAGAGATAAAACCAAGGGTAACCTTAGTGAAGAATCAGAAAGAATGTTAAGTCAGTTTTTATCTGATTTAAGATTAAATTACGTTGACGAAGTAAACAATAACTAAAAGCTATTCTATGGAACAAGCACCACAGCCTCAAAAAGACACTAAAAAGATTTACATTTTATTAGCAGTAATCATTTTACTAATTGGAACCAACATATTCTTATGGTTACAAAAAGATAAAACTGAAACCAGATTTGAGCAAACAAGCGATGAAAAAGATAAATTGCAAGTGCAATTAAATCAATTAGAAATTGAATTAAGCGAAGCTACAGCAAATGCTGACTCTATGAGTGAAAGCTTAATAGCAAAAGACGAAGAACTTAAAGCCAAAGTAGCTCAACTTCAATCTGCATTAAAAAGAGGAAACATGACCGCCTCTGAATTAGAAAGAGCAAGAAATGAAATTGATCAACTAAGATATTACATTAAAAAATATCAAGACGAAATCGTAAGCTTGAAGAAAGAGAATGAGCTGTTGGCTTCAGAAAATACTGGACTTAAAAAATCAGTAGAATCAGAACAACAAAAATCATCAGAATTGTTGAATCAGAATATCAATCTTTCAAATAAAGTAGCAGTTGCTTCATTACTTAAAACTGCAAACCTTTCTGTAAAAGGTGTGCGTTACCGTTCAAATGGTAAAGAAGTAGAAACTGATAGAGTGAAAACTTTAGAGAAAATTAAAGTGACATTTAATTTAGCTGATAATCAAGTAGCACCGAAAGGTCAAAGAGATTTCTATTTGAGAGTTATAAATCCTGAAGGCAAAGCTGAAGTAGTAACAGACGCAAATGATTCTAAGTTTAATGCTGATGGATCTGAATTACAATATTCAGCAAAATCAACATATAACTTCGAAAATAAAGCTGGTGAAACGTATACTATTTTCTGGAAAAAATCTTCTAGTATTAATCCGGGTGTATATACAATCACAGTTTACGCAGATGGTAGCTCTATAGGTACAACTAGTGTTACATTAAAGTAATTATTTAGAGGGTTTGTAATCAAATTATAAACCCTCTAAAAAAATGCTCTTGCTTGCATACTTCCTGAATGAATCACCCTCGATGATTCTGAATTTCTACCTTCATATATTACACTCAACTGAAATGTTTCACTTATATTTCTTTGCCAATTAGCAGACCATGTGTAATTCTTACCTGGTTGTAAGGCCTCTAAGATTTCATATGCAATTGCGGAATTCTGATTTCCTACATAATCATTGTTGATATAATTTATTGATGCTGTTAAACTAGTTTTGCCGCCAGCATTATACTTCAACTCAGTACCTATTTTATTTTGATTTGCTGCCTCTCTACCTGCTATTTTATTCTCCATTTTTTGGTATTTATATATAAATGCTAATCGCCAAGAAGCATTGTATTGAATTGCGAATTCTGGACTTACAGATATTGCATCTAGATTATAGTTCCTATCGATTGAGCTTTCATTAAATGAATTTTTTTCAAATATTTTAGCTTCTACATTAATACTATATTTTGCTAGAATATTCCACCTTGTTCTTACAATATGTTCATATGTAGTTCTTGAATCAAAACCTAGACTTAATAATAATTTTGCACTATTATTTTGATAAGTGTACTCGGCACCAAAAACCGGATCTGTTCTTTTGAAAAATATACTTTCTCGAAATTGTGTATTTAAAGTTATTAAAGAAGTATCATTTATTGTAATATCAAAGGGGTTAAAATTGTTATCATCGCTATTAAATAAAGTCTTTTTTTCGATTTTATAATTTAGCTGATTTGAAAAATTAGCTATTAGTTTTTTAAAGCCTTTTGCGCTTGCAAATAATCTTTGTGGGTCTAATAATATATTTTGAGATATTGCTGTTCCTTTAGTTCTAACAAAATCACTATTATTTAATGTTATTCTTATATAATCTGCTTCATAACTAAACTTTGCAATTTCAAACTCATTCAATTCTTTAATGCCATTATTGTTATAATCTCTATGGATGTATACACCTTGTCCGGCTGGCACTTGTATGTAAGTAAAGGACCTCTTGGGTTCTTGGCCAGTATTTAATTCATAAAATGTATTTACAACTAGCAAGCCTTGTTTTATTCTTGCATCATGATTAACTCTTAACAAATTATTGTTTTCAGACTGAAGATTAGTTCTAGTTCTATAAACTTCTAACTGCCTATAATTATAATTGATTGAAAGTATTGAATTTTGATTTTTAGTAAACTCAGTGATAGCCCCAATACCTTGAGCTCTAGTGCTTGTTAATAATGAATTATTGAATGGTAGCAAGTCTATTCGATTAGAATATTCAAGTCTATATTTATTTAATCGACCATCTTTATTATTAATGTAAACTCTATAATCTTTAAATATAAAACTTGCCAATCTTAATGAATCATTAATTGTCGATCTGCTAGTATTCATCTCAGTCTCTTCAGCTATACCAATGTTAAAATATTTTAAGCTTCTACTAAAATCAAATCTGTGTTTAATAAAGTTAGATTTGCTTTGATCAAATTTGCTAGCATCAACTATGTTTATTGATGCAGCTCCATTGAACTTATACTTGCCAAATTTAAAATCAGAGCTTAGTGAATTTTGTATTGCGCTGTATACATCTGCACTTCTGAAAGTTGAAAATTTATATTGCAATATTGGTCTATTATTATTTTCATAGCTTGTTAAATAACTTAGCCAAATTTGATTGCCTTTAAAGTTTGTACTAGGGTCTAAAGCGAACTCTCTGTTAAATTCTTGCGGTCTGAAATATTCTAAAAATCTAAAATCGGCACCTACTATTTCTAATTGTGCACTATTTTTTAATTGAAAATTATTCAAACTATCTTTTTGTAGGTTCTTTGTATGCGTAATAGATGTTTTATTAGCTACTGCTCTTTTATTTCCTGTTTTCGAAAATAAATTATCATCTATATCTGAAATTGATGTTTCATTGTTTATGTATAGATTTTTAAAGGATTTATCAACAGCAAATGTATAATATGAATTTCTTCTTGGTGCAACTAAATATACTAAGGGCTCATGAGTGCCTTGTGGTATACCATTAATTGGGCTTACCCATTTAAATACTCTACCATTTGCTAGTGTTTGGTCTAATATATAATTACCCTTATTGATTCCAAATTCTGAAAAATTTATTTTATAAATAGCATTCTCAGGATTAGTTGAGTATACATATATAGTTTCACCTAGACTATCAATTTTTTGGTATCTAACTTCAGAATCATTAAAGCCAACACTATCTTCTGATAAGAAAAACCCATTGTTATCATTATAAGCTTGGCTAGCTATAAATCGTTTTTTTTCATCATTTAACTCTTGTAATAGAGGTCTATTTTTAGAATCTTGTTCATTGTAATAGTTAAAACGGAATGTCCAAGTTTTATATTTCTGTTCTGTACTAAGAGTTGTTAATGTACGAGAATAGTTTTTATCTGAATACTCAAATTCTACTGTAATTCTAGAGTAGGCGGTTATTAATCTTTTCGGACTAAAAATTATTTCTGCAGTATTGTAATCAATTGTATAATCTTCGTTATCACCTCTTTTTAATAATATGCCATCTAAATAAACCCTTTCAGTTCCTGCTAATACAATTATAAATTGCTCATTATATAATCCGGTTAATCTATAAGGGCCTTGATTCCCTTCTTTGCCTAGAATAACCATACGATTGTATTTACCTTTTGCTATAGCTATAGATGCAGCGTTTCTTGTTGAGAAACCATTTTCAAAATTATACTGTGTGCTTACCATTGCACCTTTTACTTTTTTCAAATAATTAAGAAAATAAGAATTAGGTTTTCGCAATTCATAATCTCCAGCAATTACAGAATAATTCGGATTTATTAATTGAATATATACACGATCAAATTCTTGAATCTGCTGTGTATTACCTTCAGGTTGTATGGGTATGTTATCATCTGAAATCGCAGCTATTATTTCTAGATCATCAGAAATTCGACCCGACATTTGTAAATTTAAACTTGAACTAACACTTAAATCTTGGTTGTTACCTATAGTAATTGCTCTGGAAATACTACCAGAGCGATTCAAGTCTGACAAGCCAATAACACCATCTCTTTTTGATTGCTCAGTAATTGCAAAAGGGTTTGCAACTACTCTCGATTTTAATAACAATAATTTAGGGTCTTTATTGAAATACCTCTTATATAAAAAATTAGTAGACGAGTCAGAATTAGATTGTGCTAATAATAACTTATTGTATGTAAGCAAAATAAATAAAAATATTATTAGCCTTAGCTTCATCACTTATTAGTCAATGGTAATGAAACGTAAAAAGTAGTGCCTTTATTGAGTGATGAGTTAAACCAAATTTTACCCTCGGCATTTATTATAATACTATTTACGATTGCAAGCCCCATTCCCATGCCTGAACCCTTGGTTGTAAAGTTAGGCCTAAATATCTTTTCTCTCATTTCTTCATCGATGCCAACGCCATTATCTTGAATTATTACGAGTATACTATCTTTATCATTCATCAATTCAATATCAATTTTACCTATTCTTTGTGAAGGTATCGCTTGTATTGAGTTTTTAATTAAGTTGTTAAACACTCTTATCATTTGATCTTTGTCTGCATATATAACTGATTTTAGACTTGGATTATATCCTAAACTGATCTCTATATCGTTCTCATTCTTATAAAGATCAACAACATTACTAACGATATCTTTTATATCTATCTTTTCTAATTCGGCTTGTGGCATTTGTGCAAAATTTGAAAATTCTGAAGCAATAAGAGATAATGATTCTATCTGCTGAATCATCGTTTTACTAAATCTTTCGAACTTATTTCTAAATTCAGGATCATTGTCGAGCCACGACCTCTGTAATAATTGCAATCCTAACTTCATTGGAGTTAACGGATTCTTGATTTCATGAGCAACCTGCTTTGCCATCTCCCTCCATGCATTTTCTCTTTCAGACTTAGCTAGTCTTTCTGTACTCTCTTCTAGCTCATGAATCATTCGATTGTACTCTTTAATTAATCTGCCAATTTCGTCTCTTCCTTTCCAATCTATTGGATCCATCTTCTTCCCTATTTTTGTCTCTCGCAATTGCTCTTCAATAAGAGTTAATGGATAGGTAATAGAGTTCGCTATAAAAAATGCTATAAAACCTATAATTACAAATACAAAAACATAAACATTAATAAATGTGGTGAAGAATTGTGAAACTCTGTTTTCATATTCAAGTTTATTAGCGAAGTAGGGCAGATTTAAATAGCCAACAATTTTGTTGTTAATATCTCTAATAGGTGCGTAAACTGATAAGTAATTTAATGCACCAATAGTTTCGTTTTTACTAAATTCTGATTTCTCATACCTTTTCATCATTAGATATGCATCAGGATTCATATATCTAGAAGTTAAGCCTTCGTCAAATATTTTGGGTTGAGTAGAAATTAATAATCGACCCTCTAAATTGTAAATATTAATATCAGTTAAATATTGATCTGATAGTGCCTTTAGCTCTATAGACATTTTATCATCATACTTTGCCGTCCAGTAGTTAATTACATTTGATTTTTTTTCTAATGTGATTAAAATTGATCTTACTTTTTGACTTAGACGTTCATTTTGTTGTTTTGTATATTGGTCACTTATATAAATGAAAGTTATATAAGCAACTAAAGTCAATGAAAATATAATCGTAAATATTAAAGAAACTTGAATTCTAGTTTTAAATAAAAATCTAATTTTCCAAGTAAAGATATTCCAATTAATAGTTATCAAATTAAACTTTTTCCCGAGTAATCTTCTTGTGTAAAAAATTAATAAGAAGAATGAAAACAACCCGAATAAATATGAAAATATAGCAAACAACTTAAGGATTGAATCTTCTTGCTTACTTACAACGATTAAAATGTCTTTACTAGGTTTATAAACCAGATGATCATATGCGTTTGTATTAATAAAAGTATAGCCTTCTTTTGATGTGTTAAATTCTAAGTCAGTTAAACTATATGGATATGCACCTTGTTGTGAAATTAATTTACCTTGTTTATATATAGAATATGAATAATACTTAAAGTCTTTATTCATTTTTAAGCCACCTTCTAAAAGTAGTTCTGGAAAAATATTTTCGTCTCTAAAATATTTTGACTTTAACTCAATTAATAAATAACCTAAATTTTCATTATTTGAAGAAATTGGTATTTTACCATAATAGGTAAGTATACCATATGTATTGGACTGATAATAAAAATAACTATTAAAAGTTGGAGTACTTTGATTGTTGATTATGTTATCGAAATATTCAAGGTCTCTATTAAATGTCTGCTTAATTGATTTGCCTTGATTATCAAATTCGTAAACATTTAAATCGTACTTTGAAAAGTATCCTCCGAAATATAACTGTTGTATTCTTGCATCTAAACTCTCGTTTGTTATTTCATTGCTTTCGAAAAAAGACTTTACAACTTTATCATTTACGATTTTTTTCACCAAACCTTCTAGTAAGTACTCAGCTATAGGGTCATTAGCAGACTCTAATTTAGATGCTAATAATTGGCGGTTTTGCTTTTCTTTCTCAGAAATAAAATCATATAATTTAGAAGCCGAAGAAAATGCAAAAAGTGTTAAGATTAATACTACTAATGGTAGATTCAAATATTCTCTTTTTCTGTTTTTAGCTCGCTCAATCAATATGATAAATAGTGTATTTGAATAAAACAAAATATCTAATTCATTTAATAATGACTTGCTTATAAAAATCAGAAATATTGTAATTACAAAAACATTAAGTTTTTCCCTTTTACTTAAAAAGAATTGATGAAAAACCCCTATTAAAGTATCATTATATAAATAAAAAGAATAAAGCATTAAGGCTAAAACAAATAAGCCAGATACACTATAAAAATTAAGACTAAGTATGTTCGTTAAATCAAAAGATATGTTTGAGTTCATAACTAAACCTTCAAACACATAACTAATTATATCTAAGAAAAAATAAGAGCTAAGCACAAAAATAAATGTGAGTATATAGCTTGCCCTAACATTATATATTCTAAAGTTTAATTCTTTAATCTTATCAAACAGAAAGTATATAACCCAGTGTATCATTAATAAATTCAAAATCAAATCTCCTAATGAAGGAAATAAGAAATTAGATGCGTAGATGTCTGGACTAAAAAAAGGTAATTTATAAATACTTTCAGGTATTGACCAATACATCGTCGCTGTTCTGAAAAGTAATATTGAAAATATTAGAAATAAAAATGCTGCTAATGACTCTCCTTTATACCATAGGTGCTTTACAAAACTATTTACACACAAATAAGAAAATATGAATATTAATATCCATAATGCCAATTGAATGTAAGAAGGGCTAGAATTTAAATTTTCATCATTAACAACAATTCTAAATAATTTTTGTCCGTTTGAATCAGTAATTAGCTCCCCATTCTGATTACTTAATAATTCAATGTTTACATAGTCAGGTATATCAAAATTTTTATTGTAATTATTTTTTAGATATTCATTTTGATATCCATATTGATTTTTAATACTAATTAGTATAAGTACTTTTGAATCTTGAATGCTTTTCTGTCGAACAATGTACCATCCGTTATCAAGCATTCTAAAATTATTACCATCTTTTAATTCTAAAAAATCACAATCAGGTATAATTTTTGACTTGGACCAAAATCTAATATTATTTGAATTATAGATTAAAACCGAATAGCTTTTATCTTTAGTTTTATTTATGAATCGTTCCCAATAAAGATTTCTTTTTAATAAAGAATTATCTACGCATAGCGTATCAATAAATTGATCTTCTAGAAACAATTCTATATCAGATTCGTATTCTTGAATTCTACTAGAAATATTATTAGCAATGCGTGTTTCAATTTGTGTCGGGCTCGACCAAAGAATTATAAGCTGTAATGCTAATAGCAAGAACAGAGAAATAAAAAAGAAATTTCTACTATTTCTAAAGTACTTCGTCATTTATTTTTTGTCGGTTCTTCGGCTACCCTCATATATCTCATATTCTAATAACCTACATTCTAATTTACTATTAAAGAATTCAACTTTACGTTCTGCTTGTAGTCCGACTTTTTTAGCTAAATTCGGACTTGCCGTAAAAATATATCCGAAGTAGCCTTTAGCTTCTTTTTTCAAATAATCTCCCATTGCCTTGTAAATATTTTCAAGTTCTTCGTAGTCGCCAAGTCGTTCACCATATTCTGGATTAAACATCACTATGCCTTTTTTCTCTTGAGGGCAAATGGTTTCTCTAAAATCTTCGAGTCTAAATTCTATATGTAAGTCAACGCCGGCGGTTTGAGCATTAGCTCTTGCTGCATGTACTGCAACAGGGTCTAAATCACTAGCGATTATTTTAAAGTCTAAGTTTTTCTTAACATTCAACCTAGCTTCTTTTCTTACATTTTCATAAACGGTTTCATCATATCCCATAATATGCATGAATCCATAGTTTGAACGCATAAGTCCAGGTACACGATTCAAAGCAATCATTGCGGCTTCAATTGCTAAGGTTCCACTACCACACATCGGATTTACAAAACTTGAATTTTCATCCCAACGAGTAGCCATAATAGTAGCTGCTGCTAAATTCTCTTGCATAGGTGCTAAGCCAGGCTGTTTTCTATATCCATGTCTTGAAAGTGTTTCGCCTGAGGTGTCAATATAGATTGAGGCTTCATCACCTTTCCAAAATAAATGGATAACTGTTTTGTTTCTATTAGGACCTGAATCAGGTCTTAAGCCCTTTTTTTCTCTAAATCTATCTACAATCGCATCTTTTAACCTAACGTTTGCATAAAGATTATTGTCTATTGTCTCATTTTGAACATTTGATGTAATGCACAAATAACCATCAATCTCTAATAAATCTTCCCATGGCATCTTTAAGCATTGCTCATACAATTCATCAGCATTTTTTGCCATTATCTTATTCCAGAGCCATAATACTTGATTTCCGGTCCTTAAATGTAGATTTAATTTAATACAATCATTAATGCTACCTTTTATAGAAACACCTGTAACCCACTGCTCTTCAATATTGTAACTAAGTTCTTTTACTTCTTTTTGTAGATAGCTTGAGATGTACTTCGGACAAGTGATTATTATGTTGCTTGATTGTTCAAATGATATTGCCATAGTACAAAACTACTTATTCATATGCATTTATCCTTGCTTTGTAAAAAATTAGATTGAATATAATAATTGTAGAGAAAATTTTTATGTTTATAAATTACAATCTAAAAAGTATTAATATAAAATATATCATAATGAAAAAACAATTCATTTACACCTTAACACTTGTTGTTGGATTGAGCTCATTCTCAAGTATGAGTTTTGCCGATAAAAAGAAAAATAAAAAAGGTGCAGCACCTGTAGCTTCAGCAGAAATGCAAAAAAAAGATGCAAAAAAAAGCATCAAAGAAACAACCAAATCAACTAAGTTGATTGATGGATTATTTGCGATGTACCAAGACACTACCAATGGAAGTGTGTATATGAAAATTAAAAAAGATCAACTTAATAAAGAGTTTATTTATTTTAATTATTCTGAAAATGGTGCAGTATCTGCTGGTCACTTCAAAGGTGCATTTCGAGATAATGAAATATTTAGTATCAAAAAATACTATGATAAAATAGAATTCATAAAAGAAAACACAAGTTATTACTTCGATGCAACTAATGCAATCTCTAAATCTGCAGAATCAAATATTAACAAACCGATTTTAGCAAGTTTGAAAATTGTTGTAGAAGAAGGCGATGTATATTTAGTGAAGGCTGATGACTTATTTTTAAATGAAAGTCTATCACAAATTAAACCTTCACCTAATCCGAATGCTAGACCAGGTAGCTCTTTCAGTCTAGGGATGTTAAGTAAAGAAAAAACAAAATATGCATCTATAAAAAATTATCCTCAAAATACTGATGTAATTGTTGAGTATGTTTATGATAACCCGAGTCCGACAAACTTCGGCGGACCTGATGTTACAGATCCACGTTCTGTAACAATTAAAATTCAACACAGTATTATTGAAGTTCCGAAAAATAATTTCAAACCAAGAAATGATGATCCGCGTGTTGGTTATTTCATGCAACAAACAGATAACATGACCTCACAATCAGCTACACCATATAGAGATTTTATCAATCGTTGGGACTTAGAAAAGAAAGATCCAAATGCTGCACTTTCAGAACCTGTTGAACCAATTACATGGTGGATTGAAAATACTACTCCAGTAGAATTTAGAGAAACTATCAAAGCTGCTGTTTTAGCATGGAATGAAGCTTTTGAGAAAGCTGGATTTAAGAATGCAATTCGTTGTGAAGTTCAACCAGACACAGCAAGTTGGGATGCAGGAGATATTCGTTACAATGTATTACGTTGGACATCTTCACCATTTCCTCCATTTGGTGGTTACGGACCAAGTTTTGTGAATCCAAGAACCGGACAAATTATAGGAGCAGACATTATGCTTGAATATGTTTTCTTCACAAATAGATTAAGACAAGAAAAATTATTTGAAGCAGCAGCTATAAATCATTTAGAAGAATCTTCAAACCTAAACATGACTCATAATTCATGTGACATAGGTCCGTATTTTTTAAACGCAACACAATTTGGTCAGGTTGCATTGTCTGCATACACTGCCTCTGATTTAGAAAAATCTGAGTACATAAAACAATCATTGTATTATTTAATATTACATGAAGTTGGACATACATTCGGATTAAATCATAACATGAAAGCAAGTCAGTTACATGATATTGCAACTATCAATAATAAAACGATAACATCAAAAGTAGGATTAACAGGTTCTGTAATGGATTATCCGGCAGCGAACTTAGCTTTAGATAAATCAAAACAAGGTCAATATTTTACGATGAAACCCGGACCATATGATATGTGGGCAATTGAATTCGGTTATGCACCATCATTAAATGATGCAGCAGCTGAAGATGCAAGAGTGAAAAAACTTTTAAATAGATCTACTGAGCCTCAATTAACATTTGGTAACGATGCTGATGATATGAGAGCTCCAGGAAAAGCTATTGACCCTAGAGTAAACGTTAATGATTTAACTTCAGATGCGATTACCTATTCTATCGATAGAATGAAGCTTGCTAATAATTTATATAAAGGATTAAAAATAAAGTATATTAAAGATGGTCAATCTTATCATGAATTAAGAAATGCATATCTAATTGCTTCAGGTGAATACAGTACTGCTGCTGGTGTAATTTCTAGATACATTGGTGGTGTATATGTTGACAGAAGTTTCCCTGAACAAAAAAGTTTAAATAAGCCACTTCAAGCTGTTCCTTATGGTGAACAAAAGAGAGCAATGAAAGCATTAAGTGATTATGTATTTGCTCCAAACGCTTATGATTTACCAAGTGATCTAGTTGCTTATATGCAATATCAAAGAAGAGGATTTAATGGTGGTAACGAAGATCCGAAAATTCACGAAAGAGTATTAAATGTTCAACGTGGAGTGTTAGCTCATTTATTAAGTACAAGTGTTACAAAAAGAATGACTGACATTCAATTAATTGGTAATACTTATTCTTTGAATGAAATGATGAGAGATTTAACAGATGCTATATTTAAGGCGGATGTTGCAAGTAATGTAAATTCTTACAGACAGAATTTACAGATAGAATACACGAAAAAGTTGATTGAAATTATTTCAACTAATACATATTCATATCAATCACAATCAAATGCTTTGGCACAATTAAAAGCTATTAAAAGTATGATGACTGCTGGAGCTGGCAATGCCGACACAAAAGCGCATAGAGACCATATTGTGTTTGCTATAAATAAAGCATTAGAAAAATAATTAGAATTATAATAATTAAAAAAGGGCAACTGTAAAAATCGCAGTTGCCCTTTTTATTTTAAACACCCTTACTCCAGAGTTTGATAAATTTAATATTATCACTTTGAATAATTACTTTGTATATACCGTCAGGTAATTGACATGCATCAAGTACTTCGTGATGTGTACTTGAGTTAACTTTACTAGTGGTTTTTATTAATTCAGTACCATCTAAGCTACATAAACTAATAGTGATTTCGCCTTCATCTAAATTATCTAATGCTACGTTTAGCATACCAGCACTAGGGTTCGGATAAGTTTTTAATTCAATAAATTCTTTTGAATTTTTAACTGCTTTTTTATTTTCTGTTGTAACAATTGATTGAGCAATTATTTTTTCTGTACTAGATATTACGACAATCACTAGCACGGAAATGAATAATAATTTTTTTAATGTTTTCATTTTTTAAATTTTAGGTGAACAAATTTTTTGTTATCTCTTGATGTTAAGTTTCTTTATAATTTTGCCATTATCATGTTTAAATTCAACATAATAGATACCATCTTTGATGTTTGTTAAGTCATATGATACTTGAGCTTTTTTGCCATCATAGTTCTTGTTTTCATCTGTGCGAACTAGATTAGATTCTGAATCATATAGTTTAATCTGTACCATTCCGCTTGCACTAAAGCTATATGCTAAATTCAACTTATTATTCATCACATCGGGCAACATTTGAATCTGATCTGCTTCTGAATAATCTTTATCAATCTTATTTAACTCCTCTGCTCTTGGTTTTGTCATTGTTATAGACCAATTTTTATCGCCGTTATTAAAAACGAACATTTGCGGTTTTTGTCCTGAGCCTTCTGTACTAAAAACAAACTCTTTATTTTCAAAAATGAATGGCATCTCTGGCATTTGAGGAATTCCCGGAATCTCTGCATCATCAGGTGTTACAATCACCATTCTACGGTTCATTTTTGGAGCATGTGGAGCTTTTGCATGAGGCATTTTTCGGATTATGATAGAATCATCTTCTATCACAAAGCTAGCCTCTGATTTCTTAAGCTTTTGTTTTTTAGTACTAGTTTGTCCTTTAGAAGAGCTAGTAATTACTACGATACCTAGTATCAAAGCAAAGGTCATTAATAAGTTCTTTTTCATATTTATAATTTTTAAAATTTTCATAATCCAAAGAACGCATGAAAAATTACTGGTTTTTGTTAAGCATGCCTTAATGAATGTTAAAAACTGTTAAATTATAATTAGTTTAGTATGGCTTGAGTATTTTTGCATCATGACAAAGAGTAAATTTCGAATTATAGTAATTTTATTGAGTATATCATTGATTGGTATTATCTCAATGCAATACTCTATGCTTAAAGAATCTTACGAGCAAAAGGAGCAGATTTTCGATCAATCAGTAAGCTCTGCTTTAATTGATGTAAGCAAAAAAGTAGAAAAACAAGAAGCTGTAAAATTTATTCAAACAAAAATTTCTAAAAAGCAAAAAGAAAGAAACACTTCTGAAAGTGTAGCACCTATTGCCAAAAGACCGAAAAATAATTATTATAAAAGAAGAAAACAGCCATCTTTAGATTCTGCTTTCTACTCAAAAAAAGATTTTGAATTTTTTAAAAATGAAGATTTTGAAACTATAAATATTTATGGGGTAGATGATTATATAGATACTGCATTACAAGATGTAGTAAAAGTTATGCCTGACTATTTCGAATTTATTTATGATAGCGCTGGTGTTCTAATTCATAAAAGCAAAAAAGTAGCTAAGACAAGAGGTACTAGAACAATGGTTAGAGTAAGTCCGCCTAAGCCCCCTGCATTCGCTGCTCAACCTGAATTCCCAATTCATGTACCAATTGCACCGTCAATTAGAATTTTAAAAAGCGAACCAGAAATAGCTAAAAAAGAAAAAATAAAATTGATAGAAGAAATTGCAACTGAAATGCAAGTGCTCTCTATACCTATTGAAAAAAGAATTGACTCTTCTTACATTGATTCAACACTTAAATTAGAATTATTAAAAAGAGGTATTGTACATGATTACGATATAATTATTCAATCTAACGAAGACGGTAAAATATTTTTCAAAACTAGTGATTTGATTAATGTGAATGATTATGCTTTTTATTCAATCGGATTGTTTGATGATAATAATGGAATCTCAAAAGCTAATATAAATTTAACCTTCCATGATAAAGAAAGAATCATTAGCAATCAAATGTGGCCGAGTATTACAATTTCTGTGTTACTCTTAATTACCTTGCTTGGTATTTTCATTTATACAATTAGAGCGATACTAAAACAAAAGAAACTCTCTGACTTAAAAAATGATTTTATAAATAATATGACACATGAGTTTAAGACACCTGTTTCTACAATACTTTTAGCATCTGAAGCATTAAAAGATAATTCAATAATGAATGATGATAATAGAGTTAAAAGATTAGCTGGTATTATTTATGATGAAAACCAAAGATTAAGTGAGCATGTAGAGAGAGTGTTAAATATGGCAAGTATGGATAAAGGTGAGGTAAAGCTTGCAATGAATAGCATTTCTTTACATGATGTACTAAAAAAATGTGTCAAACATTTTGATTTAAATCTTGAAAATAAATCACAAAAAATACAATTAAACCTAAATGCCAAAAACGATTTAATCTATGTTGATGAATTTCATTTGAAAAACATTATTCAAAATTTAATTGATAATGCTAGTAAATATTCTAATGAGAATACAAATATTTTTATTGAGACAGAAAATATAAAAAATGAAGTTATATTTAAAGTAAGAGATCAGGGTATAGGAATGAAGAAAGAACAAGTGAAAAAAATATTTGAACCTTTTTATAGAGTACCGACTGGTAATATTCATAATGTAAAAGGCTTCGGCATTGGACTTCATTATGTACATTCAATCTTAAAATTGATGGGTGGTAAAATAAGTGTAAGATCTGAGCTCGGACTAGGAACAGAAGTTTCTGTATCATTTGAAAACAAATAATTCGATGAGTATATCCATTTTATTAGTTGAAGACGATCCGAATTTAGGATTAGTATTACAAGAATACCTACAAATAAAAGCAGGTTATCAAGTGAAATTATGTAAAGATGGTGAAGAAGGCTTAAAAGAGTTTCACAAGAATAAATTTGACATATGTATTTTAGATGTGATGATGCCGAAGAAGGACGGATTCACATTGGGTCGAGAAATTAGAAATGTAAATACTGAAATACCTATTATTTATGCAACAGCTAAAAGCATGATTGAAGATAAAGTTGAAGGATTTCAACTTGGTGCTGATGATTATATTACCAAGCCATTCAGAATTGAAGAATTATTATTAAGAATTCAAGCAATATTAAAAAGAGTAAACAACGAAATAGTAAAAGTAGATGAGCGTAACTTTTCTATTGGAAATTATAAATTCGACTATTTAACTCAAACTCTTAGTAATGATAATGATTCTATAAAGATGTCTGGCAAAGAAGCAGAACTTTTAAAATTACTTTGCATTCGAAGAAATGATATACTTACAAGAGAAGAAGCACTTCTAAAAATTTGGAATGATGATAGTTATTTCAATGGCAGAAGTATGGATGTTTATTTGAGTAAACTTAGAAAATATCTAAAGGATGATACTAGAATTGAAATATTAAATGTTCATGGCAAAGGTTTCAAACTTATTGTTCCTCAATAATATTTTTCAAAATATAGCCTATACCATTTGTATTTGGTAGCTTAATTTTACCTTCCTGTAATACCGGTGTCTCGAAAGGATTGTTATTAACCATCCACACACTATCTAGATCTGCATAATCACATAAAGGTGCTAATGATGCAGCAGCTAAAATACCCACACTGCTTTCGCTCATACATCCAATCATTACTTTTAATGATAATGATTTAGCTTCGTTAATCATTTTATATGCCTCTGCCAACCCGGTTGATTTCATTAGTTTTACATTGATACCATGAAAGCAATCTTTTATATTTTCAATATCACTACACCTCTTGCAAGATTCATCAGCAAATAATGGTAAGCTAGATTTTCCCTTCAACCAAATCATTTCTTCAAATGCATTTATTGGCATTGGTTGTTCAACTAATAAACAGTTTTTAGTTGATAACCAATCTATCATTTTCAAAGCATGTTCTTTGTTCGTCCAGCCTCGGTTTGCATCAACCACAATTTCTTTCCCTGTATATTTTCTAATAAGCTTAATAATATCTTGATCATCATCTGTACCCAATTTCACTTTTATTCTTTTAAAAGGCTCAGCATCTTTTAATTTTTCTTTTATTACTTCTAATGAATCAATTCCAATAGTAAAACTTGTTTCTGGCATCATTGACCCATCAATATTAAAATATTTAGCTAAGGATATATTATTTTTTTGAGTATATAAATCATGTAAGGCAATATCATATGCAGCTTTAATTGCATTGTTATTTAAAGACATTGAATCGATATATTCTAATTGTTCATTTAAATTCATACTAGATAACAAACTCGAGTCTATTTTATTTGCATACTCTAAACTTGTTTCTATAGTCTCTCCTAAATATGGAGGCATAGAGCATTCTCCCCAAGCCGTATAAATATCTTGTTCTATTTTAATAAATACTATTGGGGTATCGATTCTTTCAAAATCAGATATTTTAAAGGGATAATTTAACTTAAGTCGAAAAGGTATTGCAGTAATTTTCATCAATTAAATATAAAACATTTTAGTTTAGAAATGATTCTTACTTTTGCGTTATGAAACTTAATGAATTATACGACCCTTTTAAGAGCATTGATTTAGCAGGCAATAAATGCTTCTTAAGCGGAAAGTCTATTAGTAAAGATGAAGATATAATGTTTGTATTCCCAGACTGGCTAATGCAAGCAGAAGATTTACACGACAAAGCTTTTAAAATGTTAGATGAGAACTATTTAACCTATTCTGATCTAAAACTCCCAGTTTCTAAAGACGTAAAAGAACAGATTGATGTGCTTAATATGCATATCAAGTCTATTCTACTCGATGGCACTTCAAATATCGTATCAGATGTTGAATGGTTTCAATGGTGTAGTATTATTGTTTATGGTTTAATATATAATGAAATAAGAAATGGATTAAAAAGTGAAGAATATAAAGAAGAAGGATTTAAAATTTCACCTTTATTAATTAAAAAATTCAAGCATTTACATTTTCAACTTCAAAGTTTAATTCTTGATGTTGAATGGGATGAACCTTTACCCTTTTCTCTATCCACTTTTTCTTTAAACACTTCAGATGATACAAGTTATCATTTTGAACATAAAAATGAAATTAACACTTTAACATTTTCATTTAAATATAAAAACACTGGGTTGATAATTTGCTTACAAGATTTAGGTATGAATGTAAATTATCATAAATCATTATTATCTAAATTAAACTCAAAAACATTATCACCGATTCAATTCGCAGAGCTATCTGCTAAATTTTACTATTCAAATTATTTATTATCTGTGATTAATGATTTTGAATATACATTTCATAAAAACACATTATACATTACAAATATAGATTCAAATTCTAGTGCCAAATCACCATTTGAAAATTGGGATGAAAAAACATTTGCTCAAGTATTAGAAGCATTTTGGAAACCTTGGAAATACTCAAGAATTGAAATTCTTAAAAATGCTGAAAAGTGTATGAGCTTCCTGCTTGATGAGAATGAGTAATTCATTAATAGTATTACGTATTAAGCACTAATACAATGAAAAAAGAGGTGCTATCTTTTAAATAGCACCTCTTCAATCTTAATTCTTAATACTTTGTACTTAATACGTAGTGCTAAGCATGCTGTCTTTTTCGCATACTAATCCATCTTTACTCATCTTCCAATAAGTTCTAAATTGATTATCTTTTTTGCATTCATGTGAATAGATATTATCTATATGTCGGTCTACATCTTCGTGAATTATTAGCTCCTTGCCTTCTGGCACATATAAAACCATATCAATTTCTTGTACTCTCCACATTGAATTTTCTTTCACAGTAAATCTATTCGGGAAAATCAACATAGAATCAACTTGTCTGAATTGATAATTTATTTTTTCTGCTAGTTCTATAGCTTGTTTTTCAGTTTTACCTCTGCTTATATAATTAGTAACTAATTTAAAATTATCATCATCACTTTTTTCAATTCTTATGTCAATATTATCAAAGCCTGATATTTTATTTTTTGATTTAATTATCACCCTGTTTTTGATCTTTAACTCATTTGTTTTAATGGTATCTATTATCATTGAATCATCTTCATCACTTATTAAATAAAATTTATCGACACTAGACTTTGTTAAAATTTTAGTTTCTTGTAATGTACCTTCTTCTTTAAAATTTTGTAATGTATCTACTGCATAATATATTGTCACAAACAATGACAATAACCATACACCTAACATTGAAAGTCCAGATATTTTATTAAATAAATTTGTGTTAAATAATATTCTAATACCAACTAATAATATTACAAGCAATGGAATTATGCCAACTATATAAGTAGTTATAAGCATTAGCTCTTGATTCTCTTCTCTCAATAAAAACAATGGTATATCACTAGAGATATCAAAATTGGTTATGCCTAGTAATGTTGAAATTAATATTGATAATGCAATAATAAATGCTAATGCTATTCCGAATATCAACGCACCAATCGCTTTAACTATAACTTTTATACCGAATCTTATAATTCTTCTTATAGCTCCTGTTAAATTATTAATCAATACTCTTAAAGCTGAAGATCTATTTTTATGATGATCATCGAAGTTTCTACGCATTCCATTGATTTCTTGTTCAACAGATCTTCTTATGCTTTCAAGAGTTGGTGATTCGCCACGCATTGCTAACTTTTCAGTTCTAGTAATAGCCTCAGGCATTATCATCCAAAGTATTATATATAATAATATACCAGTACCGAAAGTGAATATTGATATTATTAATAATAATCGAACCCAAATAGGATCTATGTTTAAATAGGCAGCAATACCAGAACAAACTCCACCAGCTATTTTATCATCAGGATTTCTGTAGAGTCTTTTCTTAATAATTAATTTAGGTTCCTCTACAGATACATCTTCTTCTGAAAGTTCATTTTCAAACTGCTCAGGTTGACCCATTGTTCTTATTACTTTTTCGACATCTTTGGTGACAATTACTTCTTTCTCTTCTGCTTTAATTATTTCTAAAAACAATTCAGCAATTCTGTTTTCAATATCACTTATAATTTCAAAATTATCTTCTGACTTAGCAAAATAACTTTTCACTTCTGTCATATATACTTTTAACTTTTCGTAGGCCTCTTCTTCTATATGAAAAATAGTGCCACTGATATTTATAATGATTGTCTTGTTCATCTTAATTATAGGTTTTGGTTGTTCGATTTATTTACTCTAACTATAGATACTGCATAATGTAATTCATCCCAGGTTTTTTCTAACTCAACTAATACTAATCTACCTTCATTGGTTAATTGATAATATTTCCTCGGAGGTCCAGTAGTAGATTCTAACCACTGGTAACTTAATAAGCCATTATTCTTAAGTCTTGTTAAAAGCGGATAAAGTGTGCCTTCTACTACTAGCAGTTTTGCTGTTCGAAGTTCATTCAATATATCTGAAGCATATATTTCACCATGTGAAATAATGCTGAGTATACAATATTCAAGTATACCCTTTCTCATTTGCGTTTGTGTGTTTTCAACTATCATGATGCAAACATACGAAATGTATAGTACTATGCAATACATAGTACTATATGCAATCATATTGTTACAAAATGATTAAAATTAGCATCGAATAGTATTAGAATTGTATTTTAGCGAAACAATTACTCAAAAAAGGAGTATTATATAGTTGAATAATAACAAACAAAAAATATATGAAACGTAAACTTTTACTTTTATCTGCCATGATTATTGCTGCAATTTCAGCAAACGCACAGATGGCTTGGCATGTTCAAAACTCTGGCTTTTCAACAGCTTCTAGAGGTATTAACGGATTCTCTGTAGTAGATAGTAACGTAGTTTGGGCAACTGCATATGATGGTTCTGGAACTGCTGCGACTATTAGAGATTATACAAAAAGTATAGATGGTGGTGCTACTTGGGTAGCTCGTTCTGTTTCTGCAACAGGTTTAAATGCGAATTTCGGTTTAGCTAATATTTCTGCAATTAATGCAGATACTGCTTATGCTGCTATTTACCCTATTACAGCAACTATTGCTCCCCAAGGTGTATATAAAACTACAAATGGTGGTACAAACTGGACAAAAGTAAGTGCTGGTAAATTTGTTGCTTCTTCATCATTTATCAATATAGTACATTTTTTTAATGCTAAAGATGGAGTTGCCTTAGGTGACCCTGCTGGTGGTTATTTTGAAGTTTATACTACAAATAATTATGGTGTAACTTGGAATAGAGTTTCTCAGGCGAATATTCCATATGTACCACAAGCTAATGAATACGGTACTGTTGGATATTTTGGTGCTAATGATAGTACTATATTATATCCTACAAACTATGGTAATATTTTAGTAAGTAAAGACAGAGGTTTGACTTGGACTACTTCTACTACTCCATTAAATGTTACTGGTACTTATATTCCTAAATTAGAGTTTAAAGATAAAAACACAGTTTTAGGAGTTATGGGAAATACAGCTCAAGCTGTAAATGCATTAATAATTTCAATTGACGGTGGTTCAACTTGGGCTTATGCTGGTATTGACACTGCAAGTGATGTTTTCGATTTTAATGATATTGCATATGTACCAGGAACACCAAACACATGGTTTGTAACTTCTGCTAACTTCGGTTCTGGTGGATTAGGTTCTGCTTATACTGAAGATGGTGGTACTACATGGATTAGTGTTGATAAAGTACAACATACATCAGTTCAATTTAATGACATCAATAATGGTTGGTCTGGTGGCTTTAACACTAGTGCGACTGAAGGCGGTATCTTTAAATGGGGATCTGTAAGATTACCTGCTAGTGTAAATTATGGTAAAGTTGATGCTTTCAAAGTTTACCCTAACCCTTCTAATGGTAATGATTTAGTTTATGTTAGTGCTAATGTAAATGGTGCCTCAACAATTAAAGTAACTGATATGATGGGTAGAGTAGTATTTGAAAAATCTTATCCTACAAAATCTTTATTGTTTACTTCATTTGATGTTTCTAACTATGCTTCTGGTTTATACTTTGTAGAAGTATCATAAAGCAATAACAAAAGCGTACAAAAAGTATTAGTGAAGTAATTTGCAATCATTATATGATTAAAAAAAAAGGCGGTCATAAACCGCCTTTTTTTGTTTTTGGCATAATATTTGGCAAATGCATAAATCTATTCTACTAAACTATTGTGTATTATGAATAAATTTCGATTATACCTATTTAGCTTATTTCTATTCATTAGTTCATTGGCCAGTGCAGATCACTATGTTGGGTATGATATGAATTTAGTTGGTCTTGGTAATAACATGTATATGTTACGTTTAAAATGCTATAGAGATGTTACAGGTATTCCTTTGCCACCATCTCAAAGCTTAACCATTTATAGAAATGGTGATAATGCACTTATCCAAACCATCTCTTTACCTAGAGTTCAACAATTTAATATTACTTACGATCCTAAAGATTGTCCGCCTCCCGGTGCCGATCTTAAATTAGAGATGCATATTTACGAATCTGCACCTGTAAA
>CALRXS010000013.1:0-93397 GCA_943372195.1 Sphingobacterium thalpophilum | reverse complement strand
TAACTATTGAATTTTTTGTTTTAATTAACGCTTCAATATTAATTATACGTTCTGTCGGGTTCGGATAGATTTTATATTCTTTGTTTGAAGTATTTTCTACTCCAACAAAATTCTTAATAATCAAACTGCTCGTGTCTTTGCATGTAGCTACAATATCTGTTACTTCACATGATAACTCCGCATCTACTTTATTCAATTTCACATTTACACTATTAGTTCCTTGTCCAGATATAATTTTCACATTCTGTCCAAACCAATTATAACTAACTCCAGTCTGATTTAGTGTAGTGTAAGTATAAACTAAACTTGTATCTGTTATTTGTGTATTGCCTTGTATTTGGTATGCTTTTACACCTTCTAATACATAAATATTTAATTCAAATGTTGCTGTATCTGGTTTTAAGCAATCATTATCTACAACAAAAAATTTAACATTATACGGTTCTGATCTACTTGTATTGCATGTTGAATCCCACATGAAATTTGCTGTAGTATATATTGAATCGGGGAATGAATTAAACTCAAATAGTGAATTTACAGATCCATTATTTGAATCTGGCAAATACGTTATTGCAATTACTTGTGAAGAATCATAATCGTATGCTTTTAAAATTGAATCACCGTTCAATTGAAATGTGTCACCCTCTTTTATAAAATAATTTTTAAGCGAATATCTTTTTATGGTATCAGGTAAAATAAAATATGGTTCGTTATTTGATTGCTTTGTGACATATAACTTTACAAAAGTTGAATCATATAGTGGTTTCGGACAAGTTTTATCTTTTGTAATTATAGTAAATGTATAAGGCTCTTCTCTAACATGTTCACAGTTAGGTGTCCATTTAAATTCACTTTCTACAGTACCTACACCTTGTAAAACTTTTATTGCTGAATCTGTTTTTCCAATCTCACCCCACACTGCTTTAAAAGTATTGGTATTAAAAATGTTCTCACCTATAGATATATTGGGTAGTAGACTCATCTGTAAAGAATCAGTGAGGTGGTCAAATGATTTAAAATTGATTTTATAAGTTTCGCCAATGTTAATAGTATCTATAAAAGAATTAATTGTACTATCATTCACTTTTGTAATTGGAGGCGTCTCAGCAGCACAAACAATTGTTCGAAAATTTACTTCTCTTCTAATCTCGCCGATTTTTATGTTATTTCTATACTCTTCACATTTAAATGCTAACGTATATGTACTTGCTAGTGTTGGAGTA
The DNA here is from genome assembly GCA_943372195.1 of Sphingobacterium thalpophilum. Taxonomy (GTDB): domain Bacteria; phylum Bacteroidota; class Bacteroidia; order Sphingobacteriales; family Sphingobacteriaceae; genus JAEYZM01. The sequence continues at coordinate 92,174 of CALRXS010000013.1, read as the reverse complement.
AAATTAAAAACTCCAGTTGTGGGATTAATTACTAGATCTGGTGAACCATCTATAACATTATTTATACCGTAACCTGTTGCCCAATCATATAATATAAAAGGCTTAGTCGTATTACTAATTATACGATCAATTGAATACACTAATGAGTCACCATTCGGATCTACAGCGCCTAAATCAAGTGTGTAATTCTTACCTACGCAAAATATGGTTAATGGTAATTTTTTAAATTCTGGCGAGGAATTGTTTATATAAGGTGAAGTAGTATTTAATCTAGGAAAATCCATTGTAAAAATAACTCCTGAACTCGATCCTGTATAAATATTTCTACCCGGTTCTCTACAACAATAACCTGTTGAAATATAATATCCATTTGTAGAATTTAGAGCTGACAAATTAATTGGCAATGACTCATACAAATTTAATTCTAAGGAGAAGTTAGCACCATAAGGCGGACAATCTTTAGGATTATAAGTTACATTACTTTGCTGTATATTATTTAATGTTACATATTGCTCTATATTATTATTACCATTTCGATAAATTGCTGCAGAAATATTTGGAGGCATAGTTTGAGAAAGAGAATAATAAATATCTCTATAGCATTTTAATCTAACTATGTACATGTTATTACCCAAAGCTACTAAGTTCATGTCATAGCCTATCAAATGACTTGAAAATGCATTGCTTATAGAAAATAAAAAGATAATTAATGTTATAAGTTTTCTAAACATTTGGTATTAACTAGAATTATAGATTTATAATTATTGAAAAAATAATTTTATAATTTCAATAACTTCACACTGTATCTACCATTCGTTACAATATATGTGCCAATCGGCAATTGTGATATATCTATTGTATCAGAATCATTTACCTCAACTTCTTTTACTAATACCCCAGTCAAATTATAAATCTTAATTTTTATATTTTTTTGTTTTGAGTCGCCTTTAATAAAAATTATTTCTTTCGCAGGGTTCGGATAAATATTAAAATTTGAGAGCCTTTGATTATTAATACCTGTACTAAACTGTGCAAATTGATTGTCAAATGCTGTGTGTATACTATCACTAGTCAATCTTAATTTTTCTAAGGATGTTAGATTTGTGCCAGGTGTATCACGAGCCCACGCTATTGCCAAATCAACTTCTTTCATCTCGCCTGGTTGAAAAGTAATTCCACTGATTGTACTAACTAACCAAGGGTCTTTCATAGGAGCACCTGTTTCATACCAAGCTGGTCGACCATAAGGATCTGTATCACCCGGAAATAAAAATTGTGTTATAGCCCCCGTATTTCCAAGTCCTTTTTCTGTACCATATCTAAATCCTGTTAAATTCACCCTTATACCATTCATATACCTCCAAAATAATTCAGGTGTGTTTTGCGTAGGTAAACAAGGTGTGCAGTCTTCATCATATGCTACAAATGATGAAATATGATTATTTTTTAATAAAGATTTTGACTTTTTAGAATCAAGATAAATTAATCCTATAGCTGGAGGAGATTGACCGTAAAACATTTTTTCAGTTCCTTCATCATTATTATCTGAATTATATTTATAGAACAAATTTCTCTTAACGCCATTAATGTTTGTAGATAGATCACATCCTGAATAATCATCTAACCAATTTCCTATTTCGAAATCACTAAAATATGCGAACTTGAAATTGTTATAAATATTATTTGATTTATTGATTATTTTGTACTTATAAAATGTTGAATTATTTATCGCATCTTTTTCTGATTTAAATGCATACGCTATACCATGTACTTCAATTTTAAATGGCAATTCTGAATGGCTATTTACTTTACTAGCACCAGCATCATTGAATATCCAAAATGCCATTTGACCTGGAATTAAATTCGGATGATCATAATCTAATAATGGGTAATCACCTTTAGAGGGGTCATAAATTCCGTCGGCATTTGTATCATAATATGGTGCATAATCACCTGGCCATTTGTAGATATTATAATTTGATGTATTACTTTTTTTATGATTTATAATTTCTTCTCCATAAACACTAAATACTCTATCCCACGACAAACAATCATTATATGTAGTACCGCCAGTATCATTTAAAGGGCCAGCAAAAAAATCATTACCATAATTAAATCTAGCATTAGCAGCAACATATAAATTATTAGCAATATCAGTACCACCAAACCAAACACTATTGGAAAATGAAGACGTCTTTCCGCTGCCTTTAGGTATTTCATATCCATTCCAATCGTTAGTATAATCCCAAAAATGCAATGCGCTACTTCTTATTTTAGCTCTTACATTATTGATGTCTAAATCTACAGATGAATATGGGTCCTCGCATGGTACTACTTGTGCATTGCTAAACGAAGCATATGAAAAAATAAACACAATACATAAAACTATTCTCATTTAAAACCTCCTTACTATTACGCTTCTTAATACAGTTGATTTAAGAACTGGCTGAATTATATTATTTACTCTTGCATATGCATAACTTGAATCCACTTCTGTAGATGTCCATATATTATTAACTGAAATATATTTACCGACTAATTCTAGTTCTTCTTTATTTATTAAGTGCCAATCATTATATCCTCTATATTTTAATTCATTAATTTTCCATGCCATGTATTCGCCTTGATTGTATGCTTGAATAATTTTCATTGTATTATCATAGCCTCCGCCGATACTTGTATTATTGGCACCAACAAATGTATTTTGTTCAGACCAAGGTTGTGAACTTGATTGATGATACAAATGCGGGAAATAAACTAATCCGTGGAACTCATTCTCTACATAATATTTATCACCTTCTTTGAAAATATAAAACAAATTACCACCCTTCATTCCTTCATTTAAATAAACACTATCAGTAATGAAAACTCTTTGCTTGCCATATGATATGCCTGCAGAATTTATAGCATATGGTCTTACATAATATATTGTAGAAGGTTTTAATTTATATAGCGGAAGGCTTACATCTGATAGAATTGAACTCGCCTCCAATTTAATATCTGTAATATTTGGTGTGCCTCTCCTAGAAATACAAAAACCTCTCTCAATTATTTCAGAACCACCATCACTTTTAATAGAATAATTTAGTACGGCTGAATCACAATAAATATATGTAATAGGCAGATGTTCGATTTCTGCTAATAAACCTATTGCACTTGTAGTTTTGAATTGATACACATCACTATAATTTACAATGTTATTCTCCTGAGTAAATATTCGAACGTAATAATTAGTATTCGGTATTAAATTTTCAATATATATTTTTCGTCCACTTGTTGAATCATTACTTATATATACAATCGAATCATTTAAAGAGGGCTCTACATTATTGCTTGAAAAGCAAATTCCCCAACTTGAAATATTATCTAAATTATTATTAGAAATTATATCTAGGTATGCTGTGTTTGAATTAATGTTTAGATTTAAAATATTAAAACCATCATCGATTATTTCTTCTTTACTAATATCTTTTTTACAGGATGTTAGAGAGAAAATAATTATTACAAAAACTATCCATTTTTGATGGCTCATATTCTTTATTTAAAGTTTAATTACTTTACTATACGTATCATTTAACTTTATAAAATATATACCACTTTCTAAACTCGAAATATCAATAGTAGTATTATCGGTAATATATTTTTCTAAAATTAACTTACCATGAATATCATATAAATTTAATTTATTGTTTTCGATTATGTTTATACCTTCAATATTGATAATGTCTGTAGTTGGATTCGGATAGATTTTAATTGCTGAAATCTTATCATCATTTAAACCAACAAAATTCCCAATAATTAAACTGCTCGTGTCTTTGCATGCAACTACATTATCTGTTACTTCACATGACAACTCTGCATCTACTTTATTCAATTTCACATTTACACTATTAGTTCCTTGTCCAGATATAATTTTAACATTCTGTCCATACCAATTATAACTAACCCCAGTCTGATTTAGCGTAGTGTAAGTATATACTAAACTAGTATCTGTAATTTGTGTATTGCCTTGTATTTGGTATGAAATAATACCATCTAATACATAAATGTTAACTTCTAAAATTGCTGTATCGCTTTTTAGGCAATCGTTATCAATTGCAAAAAATTTAACTTTATATGGTTCGCTTCTTGCATAATTACAAGTAGAATTCCACACAAAACTTGCTGTTGAATGAATTTCTCCTGGCATTGAATTGAAAACAAATTCTGAGCTTGCCGTACCATTTGTAGAATCTGATTCATAAGCTATAATTACTACTTGATTTGAGTCTCGATCGTAAGTTTTCAACATTGAATCACCTGCTAATTGAAATCGATCACCCTCTTTTATAAAATAATTTTTAACATCATAATTTTGTAGAGTATCAGGAGATATAAAATAGGGTTTCACATTATCTTTTTTTGATACAAATAATTTAACACGTATAGTATCATAAAATGGTGTTGGAAAAGTTTGATCGCTAAGTATTATTGAAAAATTATAAGCTTCGTCTCTTGCATCTTTACATTGAGGCTTCCATATAAATTTACCAACTACTTGTGCTTGACTTACAATAATTAAATCTTTTGCTTCTTGTCCTCTTAATGGAATACCTTGTCTACCCCATGTTGCATCAAATAACGTTGTATCAAGTAAGTCTTCGCCAAATCTTGTATCTGTCTTTATCCACATCAATAAAGAATCTGTCGGACTATCACGTCCGGTGAATGTTAAATTATAATTTTCACCTATCATTATTGTATCTACAGCTACATCTTCTCTGTCTTTTTCATCGTTAATTATAGGTGGAACTTCATTACAGACTACTGTCTCTATCATAAACTCTCTTCTAATTTCACCAATCTTTACATTGTTTCTATATTCCTCACATTTAAATGCAAGTAAATAACGACCTACTTTTGTAGGTGTAAAATTAATTGTACCTGTACTTGCATTTATTGACAGATCTGGCGAACCATCTAATACATTATATGCAATGTTATACCCAGCTGCATATTGTATAGTATAAAATGGTTTTATTGTACCCCGGTCTAATGGTATTACAGATGAAAAAACCAATGAATCACCATTGGGGTCGACAGCATTCATATTAAATGTATAAGGCTTGCCTACGCAAAAATAAGTCAATGGAGCTTTAGTAAATTCTGGAGATGAATTGTTTACATACGGCGAGATTATATTCAATCTTGGAAAGTCCATTGTGAATTGTATACCTGTAGCAGATGAATTAACAACATTCGTAATACCTGGATTATTGCAACAATTTGCGCCATATAAATAATAACCATTAGTAGAATTTAATGCAGATAAGTTAATCGAAGCAGACTCATAAACATTCATCTCTAATCTCAAATCTGCTCCCGGAGCTTGATATTCTTTTCTATCATATACAATATTATATTGTTGAACTTTTGGGAGTATTACTGATTGCACTATTGCATTATCAATATTTCTATAAATGGTAATTGATTCAGATGGTGGCATACTAGGTCCATTTACATCTCTTATGCACTTCAGTCTAATCTTATACATATTATTGCCTAGACCTATTAAACTCATATCATATCCTTGATAATGATTCGAGTAAGCAAGGTTGTTAATAAACAAACAACAAATTGCAATGATTAGATTTCTCAGCATAATAGTTTAGATTTAGCTATTAAAACTTCTCAATAATCATTCCACAATTGACTTTGATTAAATTATACCTTAAAACAATTGAAATTTATACGTATTTTCGCCTAAAATATTAGGTTTTATGGCTGATTTACAAATAGGAAATAACTGGGATAAAATTAGAATTAAGGTAAAGCGTAAGTACAGAGATTTAACAGATGCTGACTTAGCTTATACAAATGGTAATGAAGAAGCTCTTATTAATAATCTAATGAAAGCTCTTGGTAAAGACCGTAAATATGTTGAATTCATGTTAAAGAAAATGCTCGTTAACAGCGATACCAACAGATTATAAAAAAAAGAGCCTCGTAAAATTTACGAGGCTCTTTTTTTATTCGGATGTTAACACTACCAAACTTTTACTCTTTCTGCTTCTGGTCTCCACATCTTATCTCCTTCTTTCACACCAAATGCTTCGTAGAATTCAACCATGTTCATCAATGGACCATTAGTTCTGTGTATACCTGGTGAATGAGGATCTGTTACTATTCTCTGCATTAAATTTTCTTTTGTGATATTCTGACGCCATACTTGAGCCCATCCCATAAAGAATCTTTGCTTTGCTGTATAGCCATCAATCTTCTCATTTTTCTTCGCTTCTTCTGTTCTTGTATAAGCATCAAAAGCAATACTTAATCCGCCTAAGTCTGCAATGTTCTCACCTAATGTCAATGAACCATTTACATGTACTGAATCTAATACAGTGAATGCATCATATTGATTTACTAACATCGTAGTTTTCTCTTTGAACTTCTTAGCATCTTCAGCTGTCCACCAATTTTTTAAGTTACCATCTTTATCGAATTGACATCCTTGGTCATCAAAACCATGTGTAAACTCGTGACCAATTACTGCTCCTATACCACCGTAATTGATAGCATCATCAACCTGCGGATCGAAGAATGGGAATTGTAAAATACCTGCTGGGAAAACGATTTCATTTACTGTCGGATTGTAATAAGCATTGATTGTATAAGGTGTCATACCCCATTCTTTTTTATCAACTGGTTTGCCAATTTTATTGATCATAACATCAAATGCAAATTCATTTGCTGCCATTACATTTTTCGCATATGACTCTTTTGTGATTTCTAATTTAGAGTAATCTCTAAACTCATCAGGGTAACCAATTTTTGTAATGAACACATCTAACTTCGCTATCGCTTGCTTCTTTGTTTCTTCTGTCATCCAGTCTAATGCCTGAATTCTTTCACGATAAACAACTTGCAAGTTTTTCACCATTTCTAAACAACGTTTTTTAGCTTCTTCAGAAAAATATTTCTTCACATATATTTCTCCTAATGCCTCTCCTAATCCGTTGTCAATATCATTCAACACTCTCTTCCATCTTGGCTTCATCTCTTTTGCACCATTCAATACTTTTTCATTAAATGCAAAATCTTCTTGAACGAAATCATTGTTTAACTTATTCGCCATTGATGATACTAAGTTCCAACGTAAATATGTTTTCCAAGCATCAACACTTTCAGTTGCAATTAATTTATCTAATGATTTTAAGAAATTAGGTTGACCTACAACAATCTCATCAACCTTAGCCATTTTTAATCTTTCAAAATGTGTTGACCAATTGATGTTAGTTGTTAACTTATTTAAGTCAGCAACTTTCATCTTATTGTAGTTTGCCTCAGTATCTCTTAACTCAACTCTTGTCTTAGATGCTTTTGCTAATGCTGTTTCTATTCTTATAATAGTCTCTGCATTTTTCTTTGCAAATGTTGCATCATCACCCATCAACTTAAACATGTTCTCCAAATGTTTTGCATAAGCAACCATTATTTCTTTTGAACGCGCATCAGTACCTACATAGTAATCTCTATCTGGCAATGTCAATCCGCCTTGATCTACATAAGCAATATTCGAAGCTGAATTTTTTAAATCTATGTACACATAAAAACTGAACATCGGGCCCATTGCTTTTCTTTGCAACATAGCTGTGCTCTTCAATACATCGTCTTTTGTTTTGATAGCTGCGATCTCTTCCATCTCTGCTTTCAATACTGAAAGTCCAGCTTTTTCAATACCTGCTGAATCCATCGCCGATGCATAAAAATCTCCAACCTTTTGTTCGTTGGTTCCCTTTTCAGCATTCTTTTCAGATACTTCATCTAATAAGACTCTTAGTTTTTTAAATGTATTGTCTTGTAAGATGCTAAATGAACCCCATCTGGTTTCTGTACCAGGTACCGGATTGTTTTTTAACCATGAGCCATTTGCGAAATGATAAAAATCATCTTGTGCTCTAACACTAGTATCGATATTCGCTAAATCAATACCTTTAATCGATGCATCTGTTGATTTGTTACCACAAGAATTAATCATAATGGTAGAAGCAAGCAATGCAGTAGTAAATAGTAATTGTCTTTTCATTATATTTTATTATTTCTCTTATTTATAAAAGGCACAATTTAACACATTTCTTTTAGCTAGTGTAAATTACAAGAATATTGTTACAGTCTAATGACAGTTTAATTACTGATAGACTGATACATATATCTATGTATAATCAATTTAAATTGTAAATTTGCACATGAATTTTATTTTAAAATATACTTGCATAGTTTGTTTGATCATCATTTCAAATTCTGCTTTTTCACAAATTACTTCTACAAAAGATAGTATTGCTTTTAATGCCACTAACGAATTGTCAAAAGATAGTGCAGTAGTTTTTCTTAAAAATTTTGGAACTGAAAATATAAAAATTGACAGTTTAGTTTTTTTTAAAACTTATTCTTCATACGCATTCAGCACGAACTTTTCTAAAACTACAATCAATGCAAATGACTCTGCAGAAATTAAAATTTACTTCCATCCGAAGCATAATATTTTACATAACTCTGAATTATTAGTTATCACCGAACCGAGTGCTTATTCTATAAGTATTGATTTAACCGGACAAGGAAAATACTCAAAGTCTTATTATAATCTAACTGAAAATAAAACAGAAGATCAACTTAAGGGTGCATTAAAGTCTATTGTAACAACTGGCTATGTTTCGCTCGGATACAATTCTGCGCGAGACAAGATGTTCATGGAATTTGATAATCAAAAAATAAACGGACAAGGTGCAACTGTTAATACATTAGAGTGTGCTTACACGGGTAGAAAAACGGTAGGTTATACAAGTAGAACCGATGCACAAGCTACTGACCCAACAAAAAACTTTAATACTGAACATACGTTTCCACAAGGTTTCTTTAATCAAGCCGAACCGATGCGCTCTGATTTGTATCATTTATTTCCAACAGATAATCCAGCAAACAATAGCAGAGGTAATTTCGCCTTTGGAATTGCAACAACTCCTTACCAGAATGATGCTACAAATTTCCCATCTCATTTAGGATCTAATAATTTATACGAACCTCGAGATGCTCAAAAAGGCAAAACAGCTAGAGCAATGATGTACTTCGTAATTAGATATGCTGATTATGCTGATCATTTTGCTGGCCAAGAAGGTATTTTAAGAATTTGGCATAATCAATTTCCTCCAAATGCCGTTGAGCAAAAAAGAAATGATGATATTTCTACAGTACAAAAAAATAGAAACCCATTTATTGATTACCCTCAATTTAATGAACGAATCACTAAAATTATTGGTAGCTCAAGTTCAGTAATTGTTCCCTCAATTTATTATTTAGACTCTGTTCAACTATTAGCATTAAATGATAGTACAGACTCAATTACAGTGTATGTGCCAATAATAAATACTGGTAACAAAAAAGTAAAAATTTCGAACGGCATTTCAACCATCGATTTCGTGAAAATGAATTTCGATTCTTTAAATATCAGTATTGGAGAATCAGCCTATTTGCCTGTAACAATTTATACAAAAGATACATCAGGTATATTTGATGCAACAATTCAGTTTAATACTGACTTTTCATTAGTGCAATCGAATTTTAATTTAAGATTTGCAATAAACAAAACAATTGTTGGCATTAACAATGAGAAGTTAAATGATATAAAGATTTATCCAAATCCTAGTTCTACTCATTTATATATTCAATCAACTAAAAAAGATGAATTCCAATTATATAATTCAATAGGAAAACTGATACTTGAAGGTGAATTAAAGAATGGTATAAATAAAATCGATTTACAAAATGTAGATGCTGGAATGTTGTTTTTAAAGACTTCTGGTAATACTCATAAAATTATTAAGCAATAATTCTATTCATATAAATTACCAACAGCCCAACGTTTCTTAACATAAAGCTGTTGGTATTTTGCTGTTAAGCTAATCAAGCTTAATTGTGCTTGTATTAAAGCAATCTCTCGAGAATTAATTAAGAATACAGAGCTTTCTCCATTGTTAAATTTAGTTAATTCAGCATTTAACATCGCTTGATAATTTACTACTACTGAATTATATAATTGCAATTGATTTTGAGTATTTACTAATTCAGATTGTACAGTATTTAATTTATTTTGGAGTTCTAATTTTTTTAAATCTCTCATCCAGTCTGTTTCTTTTATTTTAATTTTTGTCTGTTGTAAATCACCTCTTTCTTTTCTTAATAAAATCGGATAACTAAATATCACTCCCCATTTTATGTTTTGCGAATTCAATCCATCCCAAGGCACAGAATTAACCGGCTCATTTAAAAAATTATATTTAACATCTAAATTTGGTTTTAGCTTTTCTGCTTTTAGCTTTCGCTCTAAGTCTAAGTCCAATAATTTAAATTCGTATTTTTTTAACTCCGGATGTTGCTCTGAAACTACGTATACTGTATTGATAATACTATCAACTAACTTTAAGTTTTGTTTATCATTATAAGCAGGTGCAATAATTTTACTGCTTATTTCTAATGGTTCATCATTGTCGTTCCACAAATAAGTAGAGAGTATTAATTGCTTTTCAATTAGATTTTGCTCTGATTGAATTTTAGCATATAATCTTGTTTGATACTGAATGTATGATTCTAATGTGTCAATAGCAGGCTGATCACCTAAAATAAAACTAGATTTAATAGATTGATATCTTACAAATGATAATTGAACTGCTTGGCTTTGTACCTCTAGTTGATAAAAAGCTGCTACCCAATTCCAATAAGCAGTCATGCCCTCCAATATTAAATCATTCAATAAAGCTTGTTGTTCAAAATTTGAATACTTTAAAAATAATTTTGCTCGCTTTAAAGCTGTTCTTCTTTCATCAATATATAAACCTTGCAATACAGAAAAGTCAACACCTACTTGTGCTAAACCATTATATGGCATTTGATTTTCTGGATTTAGGTTAGTGCCTGAATTTTGTTGAAAATTAGTTTTGAATTCTACACCATACCAAGTTGGTATTCTTAATCCTGCATCTAAAAATGAATAATAATTTTTATCGTCAAAGTTTTTTTCATCTAAACTAGAATACAATTTCGGATCAAAGCCACCTCTTGATTTTAATAAATTTGACTTCGCATTTTCAATAATCAAATTACTTTGCTTCGCAATAGGGTGATAGTTTTTGAGGTAAAATAAAAAAGCATTCGGACCAAACACTACCGTGCTGTCTTGTGCGTTCAATTGTAAAGCAAACAAACAAAAAAGAATAACTAATCTATTTTTCATTTTTCGACTTCGATTGATCATTCTTATCTATTGAAACTTCATTTAACTCTTTGTAATAGTCAGGTGGGAATCCATTTAAGTTTCGCCAAATTTCATATCCGATTTTAACATCCTTAAATAAGGTAATACAAGATGCTCCAGAACCAATTCTAATTTCTTCAGGCCAAGTATGCTCATCTGGGTCTTGTGATACCATTACACGATATTTACCATTGTCAGATATGATATTATCTATAGCAACTACTTTACCACCAAAAGTACCATAAGAAGTATTTGGCCATCCACTAAATACAATTGCAGGCCAACCATCAAATGCCATTCTTACTTTAGATCCTACCTGTATTAAAGGCATATCTTGAGGTAAAACATACATTTCAATTGCTAAATTGAAACTCGCTGGCATGATACTTAAAATTGGCTCGGCTGCATTTACAGTTTCTCCTGTACCACTCTTATACAACTTTGTTATAAATCCATCTTGCGTAGATATGATATAATAATTACCTGCACGAACTAAATAATTTGAAAATTGATTTTGCATTTTAGTCACATCAATCTCGGCATCATATAATGATGACATTGCAGTATATTTATCAGATTCTGCTTTTGATAGTTTATCTATGTACTGATTCTGAATTGAATTATACTCAACTTTGGAGTTTATTAATTCATTTCTAGAGGTAAGTAATTTATTTTGAGCAGATATTTTTTTCGCTTGAGCTTCTTGTAATTTTAATTTTCTAGCTTCTAAATCTGTTAAAGACTTTAATCCGTCTTTATATAATTTCTCCATTCGCTGTAATTGCTCTACAGAAATTGAATAATTCGTATTCGCAGCCTCTAATTCTATACTATCAGTTTTAATTTTTAGATATGCTTGTTCAATATAATTTTTCGTTTGTTCCAATTTTAACGCCTGAGTTTTAGTTAAGGCATCAATTTGATTATCTAAAGCTTTTATTTTTTCTACATAAGAACTTACCGATAATTTTTTTGAATTTATCTGCTGTTGTGTTCTATCTAAAAGTTGTGGGTCAAAGTAATCGTCTTTAATCTCTGATATTACCATTAAGGTATCTCCCTTTTTAACTCTAGTACCTTCTTTTACATACCATTTTTCAATTTTACCTGCTATAATCGAATTAATTGTTTGAGGTCTTTGATTCGGATTTAATGTTGTAACATACCCACGATTTCTAATATTCTGTGTCCATGGTAAAAACATTATAATAAATAGAAATGAGAAAAATATTCCAAGCAACCTCGCAAAAATTCTTTGAGGCCTAGAACTTTTTATCTCCTTCCAAGATTTAAACTTCTTAGGATCTATATATTGATCTACTCTATTTTCACTTATATTCAACATATCACTAAGATTTTATAATTGTTTTAAACCACTCTTTTTCTCTCATATCATTTACACTACCAATGTCAAGAATTGATCCTTCATTTAACGCAACAACATAGTCTAATCTATTTGCTATCTCTATGTCATTAGATACAATTACTACCGTCCATTTATTATTATTTAAAATAAAATCTAATAATTGTTCTTTATATTTTTTCTCTAACAAGTTAAAATGATCTTCTATTAATATTAACTTCGGATGACCAACTAAACATCTTGCTAGCTTAATTTTCAATATTCTACTTTTTGGCAATCTTATACCCTCTGGATGTAAGAATGTATCATAACCTTTTTCTAATGATTGTATGTATTCATGCAATCCTATAATCTCTGAGATTTTTAAAACTTCTTCAAAAGTTATATTTCTCCCCATACATATATTATCAAGTATGGTACCTTGTATAATATCTTCTTTCGCAAACGAACTTCCAATTTGTGATCGTAAATGAGCTAACTTAATATTACTTAACGGAAATGAATTAAAACTAATTGATCCCTCATAATCATAATAAAGTCCGGCTATAACATGCATCAACATTGACTTACCTGATCCATTATAACCCGCTAAACAAACTTTATCTCCAGCTTTTATATCTAGGTTAATATTTTTTAATACATAATCTGATTCGTATAAAAACCTGTAATTAAAATTCTTTAATTCAATATCTATTGCTTCAACATTTTCAAAATTTATCTCTCTACCTCCTTGATTTTCTAATTCTAAATCATTTACTCCACCTAATTTTTCTACGGCCGCTAGTACATCATAAATAGTCTCCATGCTGAAAATCAATTTCTCAACAGATGATAAAAGTAGAATTATAATAATTTCTGATGCAACGAATTGCCCAATATTCATTTGTTGATCAATTACTAACAAGCCACCTATCAATAATAAACCTGCAGTAACTAAAACTTTGAAAAGAATTAAATTTGAATATTGAAACTTTAAAATTTTAAAATGAGTTTTTCTAGCATTCAAATATTTTGACAACAAATCATCTGTCCTGTCCATTGGTAAATTTGTATTGCCAGCCATTTTATATGACTCCATATTTCTAGCTACATCGACCAACCAATTTGTAATTTCATATTTATAATTCGATTCTTTTAATGCAGATTGCAAACCTTTGTTTCCTGTAAGTTTTATTAAAAGAGCAACTATACCAATAAACAAACCACTGTAAATAATAAACGAAGGGTGATAAATTGATAATAATATTAATCCGAATAAAACCTGTAACGACGCAGTAGAAAAATCTATCAATATTTTAGACATTCCTTTTTGAATGGTAACCGTCTCAAAAAAACGCATAACCATTTCTGGGATGTAATATTTATCAATCGTCTCTGTTTTAAGTCTCGGAATTCTAAAGGCAAACTCAAAAGCTGATTTGCTGAATATCTTTTGTTGTAAATTCTCATTTACTGACAATTGGTAAACCTGTAAAACACCGCTTAAGGCTACACCAATAATTACTACCAACACTAAAATCAACCATGAACTAGAAACTATACCCCCACCAATCAAATTGATTATAGATTGTATACCCAAGGGTATGGTTAAGTTTATAAGTCCATTAAATATCGCAAAAGAATAAATACTGTATAGTTCACTCCTTTCAACATTCAATAACCTAATAAACCTCTGTAAAGGAGTTAAAATGGGCATTTCTTTCATTTTTTATCTATTTCAAACCTATTTATTCGTTTATATATATCAGCAAATGTATAAACTTTTATTTATATATTTATTAATTATAAATTTATTTTATTTATAAAATATTAGCAATAACATGAAAAACAAACTCTTTTTGATTGTAGTATTCATTTTCAGTAATGCACAAATTCATTCACAAGCTTTAGAAATACCCTACAATTTAAGTAATGGAAATCAAACTCCAAGCTATGAAGCAACAATTTCACACTATAAAAAGTTGGCGAAAAAGTACGATGAACTTAAAATAATGGAATTTTCGTATACAGATGCAGCTGAACCATTGCATTTAGTGGAAATAAAAAAGACCACGAAAACAAAAAATAAAGTGAACATCCTTATAAATAATGGAATACACCCTGGTGAACCCGAGGGAATTGATGCTAGCATTATTCTTTGTCAAAACATCTTAGAATTATTAAATAATGAAAAGCTTACAAAAGTTAAATACTTTAAAAATAACTATGAGCTTACCGCTTTAAATGACTTATTAGATCATGCAAATTTGTATATAATTCCAATCTATAATGTTGATGGTTCAAAAAATAGAAATTCCTTTTCAAGAGCAAATCAAAACGGACCAGAATCATATGGTTTTAGAGCTAATAATAAAAACTTAGATTTAAATAGAGATTTTATAAAACTAGATTCTAAAAATGCAAAAGCATTCACTGATATATTTCATAAAGTAAATCCGCATTTATTTATTGATACTCACACTAGCAATGGTGCCGACTATCAACATATAGTAACTTATATTGCAACACAGCGAGATAAGTTGAATGCTACAATTGCAGATTATCAGTTCGATGTTTTTATGCCAGAGCTTAACAAGCAATTGAAAGATAAAAAATTTGATGCGGTACCGTATGTCAATAACTGGACAGATAAACCCGAAGCAGGATGGCCAGCTTTTTATGAAAGTCCGAGGTATGCCACAGGTTACTCAACTCTCTTTAACGCAATCGGATTTACATTAGAAACTCATATGTTAAAAACCTATTCAGAAAGAGTAGAGGGTTCGTATGCATTTTTATTATCGAGTTTAAAAATTGCTAATAAAGATTATGAATTAATTACAACTAATAAATTAAATGCTGATGCTGATGTTGTATTGCAAGATGAGTTTGCTCTCAATTGGAAACTAGATACAAATTCTCATCAAATCATAAAGTTTAAAGGTTACGAATCGAGTTATAAAAAATCAGAAATTGGTGATTACAATCGATTATTCTATGATAGAACAAAACCTTTTGAGAAAGATGTTAAATTCTATAATAAATACATACCGACAAATTCTGTAGTTAAACCAAACGCATACATCATTCCATTTGCTTGGGAACAAGTCATAGATCGTATGGTATTGAATAAAGTAAAATTTGAACGAGTAAAAAAAGACACCTTAATGACTGTTTCGGTTTATTATATTGAGGATTACAAAACAGTTAACAAACCATATGAAGGTCATTATTTGCATTCAAATGTAAAGCTCAATAAAAAGGAAATGCAAATATTAGTCCGTAAAGGTGACTTCATAATTTATACTGATCAAATTCAAAACAGATATATCGTTGAAACATTAGAGCCAGAAGCAGTAGATTCATATTTTAACTGGAATTTTTTCGATGCGATATTAGGACAAAAAGAACATTTCTCTGATTATGTTTTTGAAGATACTGCAGCAGAACTTTTAAAAAACAATAAAGACTTAAATGATAAATTCGAAAAGAAAAAAACAGAAGATGCTGAATTTGCCAAAAACAAATACGCACAATTAGAGTATATTTATAAATCGAGTGAATACTTTGAAAAAACATTTATGCGATACCCAGTTTATAGATTAGAAAAATAATGGAAGACATCATACGCTACACCCCTGTATCATCATTAATATTTGTATTTACTATACTGACTTCACTTTATGGTTTTTATGGCGATTCAAATGCCTTTAGAGGGATGATGCTACACCCATATAGTATTCACAGAAAGAAAAAATATTATACAATACTAACATCCGGATTTATACATGCTGATTTCAATCATTTAATATTTAATATGCTGAGTTATTTTTTCTTTGCGTTTAGCTTAGAGAAAATTGTAGGCCATTGGCAGTTTGCAGTAATCTATATTTCAGGTATTGTATTGAGTGATATTAGTAGCATCCTAAAAAATAAAAACAATAGCTCTTATTATTCACTAGGTGCTTCTGGTGCTATTTCTTCTGTTTTATTCAGCTATATATTATTTGACCCACATAGCAAGATATACTTGTTTTTTATACCGATTGGTATACCTGCATTTATTTTTGCATTAATGTATTTGGCATATTGTATGTATGCTTCAAAGAATCAATCTGATCTTATAAATCATGAAGCACATTTTTGGGGAGCTATTAATGGTTGGGTAATAACAACTATATTATTCCCACATGTATTCGGATATTTTATTAAGAGTATATTAGGCTAATAGAATAAGTACTTCGTTTTTTTCTACTTTGTCTCCCGACTTAACTTTTATTTTTTTAGCTACTCCATCAACTGGTGCTTTCAAAATATTTTCCATTTTCATGGCTTCAAGTACTAAAAGATTATCACCTTTTTTGAATTCTTGACCTTCTTCAATTAATGTCTTTAATACTAAGCCAGGCATTGGTGCTTTGATATCATTTACTTTTACAGTATTTAAATTATCTAAACCAAGACTTTTTAGTAAATCATCGAATTGATCTTTTATCTCGCACTCGTATTTGTTACCATTCACTTTTAATACAGCTGTCTTATTCTCAGAATTTATATTTAACAACTCAACATTAAATGATTGGTTGTTTGATAAAACATGGTAAGTATTATCTGATACCTTAACAATTGAAAAATCTTTTTCTACATTATTAAGTTTAATGCTGTTATTCTCAACATTAATATCAAAAGTGTTTGTCTTATTTACGTTTACGTGATACATAATTCAAAAATACCAATTAATTTGTAAGTACATAATGAATAATATTTGCACCCATTTTTAAAGCCTTATCGTGCTTGTCTTGGCTATCATTTGGGTAAGTGCCTATATCTTCCCAACCATTCCCTAAGTCAGCTTCATAGTCATAAAAACAAACTAATCGGCCCTTATATATAATTCCAAAACCTTGTGGCCTTTTACCGTCGTGTTCATGAATTTTTGGTAGGCCATTAAACTTATATGGTTTTTGATAAATAGGGTGATCAAAGGGTAATTCAACAAAATCTAATTCAGGAAAAACTTTTTTCATTGCTATACGCACATAATTATTCATGCCATAATTATCACATAAATGTAAGAAGCCTCCTGATGTTAAATATTTTCTTAGGTTTTCTGCTTCGTCGTCACTAAAAATAATATTACCATGACCTGTAGCAAATACATATGGGTAGTTAAATATTTCAATTGAACCAGGTTCAACAATTTGCTCTTCGGTATGAATATTGGTGTTCAATTCTTCATTGCAAAAAACTATTAAATTTTTCAATGCAGTTCTTGAAGAATACCAATCACCTCCACCACCGTATTTCAATCTAGCAATTTTATATCCCGGTACACTAAATGAAATGAAGCCCAAGCTTAATATTAATAATGAAATAAAAATTAGCTTTTTCATAAATTCGACATAGCTGAAAACATAACACATGCTGATATTGCAGCTGTCTCTGTTCTTAATCTTTCTTTACCTAAACTTACTGCTTGAAAACCTGTAGACTTTGCTGCTATTATTTCTTCTTCAGTAAAATCACCTTCAGGTCCGATTAGAATTAAATAATTTGCTACTTGATTTTTCATATCAAAAATACTTTTCTTCTCATCTTCTAAACAATGAGCTATCATATTTATTGTATTCGAAAAATCATTTTTTATGAAATCATTATATGAAATAGCTTCGTTGATTAATGGGTGGTATGCTTTCATACTCTGCTTCATTGCAGATTCGACGATCTTATTCGCACGATCTATCTTTAATTCTTTTTTTTCAGATCTTTTTGTGATGATAGGAGTAATTTCATCGATGCCAATTTCTGTAGCTTTTTCTAAAAACCACTCAAATCTATCGGCAAACTTTAATGGCGAAATTGCCATGTGTAATCGATAAGGTCTCGCTCCATAATTAAGTTGAACATCTAAAACTTCAACTAAGCATTTCTTCGGATGTGCGTCGACTATTTGAGTGTGATAAAACCCACCTTTACCATCTACTAAATAAACGGCATCTCCCTCTTTCATTCGAAGAACTTTTATACAATGCTTACTTTCTTCTTCTGAAAGAGTATAAATATTTGTTCTAATATCTGGTGTATAAAACAGGTGCATCTTTAAAGATACAAATTAGATGGTTTCTTTACTTGCTAAATCTATAATGTCTATCATCTTAACCATTTCAACATTATTTCTTTTCTTTTGAGTTACTATAAATTTATAACCCGAGAATTCAATTTCTTCACCCAAGTCAGGTATTTTCTCAAACACAACATTCATCAATCCGGCTACCGAATCATACTCATCATCTTCTGGTAATGCATGTGGTAAAAACTCATTTACATCACTAATAGTTGACTGAGCATCTATTAAATATTCTGTATCACCTAACTTAACTACTTTAGGTTTTTCTTCGTCATGTTCATCTTGAATTTCACCAACCAATTCCTCAATTATATCTTCCATGGTTACTAATCCAGCTGTACCCCCAAACTCATCTAATACAATTGCCATATTAGGGTTTCTCTTATTCTTCATCTCTGATAATAAGTCAGCGATTTTTTTAGACTCTGGAATAAAATATACAGGGCGAATTAAATCTGATAGTCTAATTTTTTGGTCTTTTAATTCTTTTACTAATAAATCTTTTACGTGTATATAACCAATAATATCATCAATGGTATTTCTATAGACTGGTAATCTTGTATAACCTTCGTTGATAACAAAATTCACAAACTCTTTATAGTCTGAATCTATATCAATTGCAACAATTGATGTTCTAGGAATCATGATTTTCTTTACAGTTCGGTCATTGAAATCAAATACATTTTTAATCAACTCGTGTTCTGATGAATCTAGTGCACCTGATTCTTTTCCTTGATCTAATAACAATTGTAACTCTTCAGATGTATGTACTTCATGACCATGAATAGGAGATATTCCTATTTTTTTTAATATAACATTTGCTAAGCCGTTTAACACCCAAATGAATGGTCTAAATAAATAATAGAATACATTTAGAGGTATTGCTATCGCAAATGTAGTTGTTACTGGTCTTTGTATAGCAATAGACTTTGGTGCTAATTCACCGAAAACAATATGAAGAATTGTAATTAATAAAAATGCGATGGGTAATGCAATTTGATGAGCTAGTTCTAATGTAATTTCAAAGCCAAACAAATTCATGCTTTGAATAATTATTTCAGTTACAACTGATTCGCCGATCCAACCTAAACCTAATGAAGCTAATGTGATACCTAATTGAGTTGCCGATAAATATGCGTCTAAGTTGGCAAGAATATTTTTAGCAATTTTAGCAGTTTGATTTCCAGTCTTCGCTTTCAACTCAACTTGTGAGGCTCTAACTTTTACTATAGCAAACTCAGCTGCTACGAAAAAACCATTAAGCAGTACTAAGAAAACGGTTATAAAAATATCGAGAATCATATGATGGATTTATACAATGATTGCATTAGGCAATATCGTTTTTCGCTCTATTACGTTCTTTTAAATAAGTAATAACAACTGGTATCATACTTACTGCAATAATAATAATTACAATGTATTCTAAATTCTCTTGAAGACTTGGGAACATTCTGCCTAAGAAATATCCAGACAATGTCATCGACACAACCCAAGCAACACAACCTACAATATTATATAATACAAACTTCTTAAAATCTATACTTACAACTCCAGCCATAATTGGTACGAATGTTCTGATGATCGGAATAAAACGACCAAGTATTAAAGCCATTCCTCCGTATCTATCGTAAAAATTTTTAGCTGCGTTAGCGTGTTTCTTTTTAAAGAATAATGAATCGTCGCGTTTGAATAAAACCGGACCAGTTTTCTTTCCGAAATAATAACCTACAAAATTGCCTAATATGCCGGCAACGATAATTGATAAGTTTAAAGTAACAATATCTACATCGAATAAAGTTGAGCCGCTCATTAAGCCAGCAACAAATAACAATGAATCACCAGGTAAAAAGAAACCAAAAAACAATCCGGTTTCTGCAAAGATGATAAACAATAACAATGCTAAACCACCGTATTGAATTATACTCTGTGGATGCAAAAAGGTCTTAATAAACTCTAAGGTATTCTCCATGTGTGTCTAAAAATAAGCAAAAATTATAATATTGCTGATAAAAGACCAGGTAAGAGTCCTAATGCAATTGTAATTAAGGTAGCTATTACTAGTACAAATTTCGATGAACTGTTGTATTCTAATACCGCATCGTCATCTGAATCTTTCATATACATCGCAATAATTACCTTAAAGTAATACCAAATACCTACTACTGCGCTTAATACCGCAATCACTACCAACCAAGTATAACCTTGCGATAATGCTGTTGTAAATAAATAAAACTTGCCAAAGAAACCTGCTGTTAAAGGTATACCTGCCATTGAAGTCATCGCAATTGTAAGAACGAATGCAGCTAAAGGATTTGTTTTAGCTAAACCATTAAAAGCATCAAAACTTTCAGAATTTTTTAATTGTTTTACTTTTATTAAAACATTGAATGCAACAATTGCTGCAAATGTATAAGCTGTTGCGTAAAAGAATAATGCTGATGATGAGCTATCGCCTAAGGCTAAAATAGCAATTAACATATAACCCGCATGCGATATACTTGAGTATGCCAACATTCTCTTAAATGAATCTTGGTATAATGCTATTAAATTTCCTACTACAATTGTTAATGCAGAAATCGCCCATAAAGTAGAAGTGTATTGAATGTATATGCTTCCGAAGGCTACTAAAAATAATTTCAAAAATGCTGCGAAACTTGCTGTTTTTACAATTGATGACATATAAGCTGTAATCAATGATGGTGCTCCATCATAAACATCTGCAGCCCAAAAATGAAAAGGTGCTGCTGAAACTTTAAATGATAAACCAACAATCATTAATAATACTCCTAAGTCAAAAAGCGCAGCTGTATCGCCACCACTTTCTGTTACTATTGTACTAATAGTTTCAATATTGAATGAACCAATAAAGCCATATACTAATGCGATACCGAAAAGCAAGAAACCTGTAGCAAAAGAACCCATTAAAAAATATTTTAATGCTGCTTCATTTGAAGCTAAATCTTTTTTACGGATGCCCGCTAATACAAACATCGCAATTGACATAATCTCAATACCAATGAATAGCATTGCTAAATCATTGTATGAAACCATACATAAAACACCAACTAAAGAAAACAAAATTAAGGCTACATATTCAGCAACGTTGCTGCTAATTTTTTCAAAGTAACCTGGCGACATTAATAAAATTAACATCGTACCTGCTATTGTTAAAATCGAAAATGCTATTGCATAATTATCAACAAAAATCATGTTGTTGAAATAATACATATTCGTATTCCAAGCCATCGCATAAGTTGTAGCTGCAGCAGCCAAACCTAATAAAGATATAGGCAGTATAGTTTTATTCAGTTTGTATAAACCTAAAAACAATACAACTATTGCTAAAATGGATATAATAATAATACCGCTCATTATTTATGAAATTAAAATCAAATACTACTTAACTGCCAACTTTGAATTGACAAAACCAATTAAATCATTCATTGATGCTTCTGATATATTTAATAAAAATGACGGATAAATACCCACCACAATTATTACGATTACTGAAACAAAAAGTATCACTCTCTCTGATCCGCTTATTTCTGCAAAATTATTTGTTAATGAATTTGTTTCACCCAACATTACTGATTGAAACATTCTTAACATATATACCGCACCAAGAATAATTGTAAGTCCGGCGAATGCCGCAGCCCATGCACTGTATTTATAAATACCCATCATCAATAAAAACTCACCTACAAAACCGTTTGTTAATGGCAATGCAACTGCTCCCATTGTAACTATTAAAAAGCATACTGCTAAAACTGGTGCTTTTGAAACTATACCACCTAAGTCTGCAATTTTTCTTGAGCCTGTTCTTTCTTCAATAATTTGAATGATAAAAAATAGAGCTACAACACTTATACCGTGATTCAACATTTGAATCATTGCACCTTGTAATGACTGAATATTAAATGCAAATAAACCAGCAGCAATTAATCCGACGTGTGCTATCGATGAATAAGCTATCAATCTCTTCATATCAGTTTGTTTAATCGCAATAATAGATGCGTAAACAATTCCAATAATTGATAGTACTAAAGCTAAGTTACCCCATTGTGCAACACCTTCTGGTAATACTGGTAATAACCAACGAATCACTCCATATATACCCATCTTTAACATGATACCAGATAACAGCATAGTACCTTGTGTAGGCGCTTCTGTATAGGTATCTGGCTGCCAAGTATGGAAAGGAAATATTGGCATCTTAATCGCAAACGCAATGAAGAAGGCCCAGAATAAAACTGATTGTTCTGTGATAGATAAGTTCAATGCATAGAATGAACTTAAATCGAAATTCTTATAACCTGATGTTTGCAAGAACAAATAGATAATACCCGCTAACATGAATAAACTTCCGAAGATGGTATATAAGAAAAATCTTAACGTAACTTTTATTCTGTTTTCTCCACCCCAAATTGCTGAGATAAAATAAACTGGAATTAAAGCTGCTTCCCAACATACATAAAATAAAAATGCATCTAAAGAAACAAATACACCTATTAAGCCAGCTTGCATAAATAGCATCAAAGCATAAAATGTATTTTCGTTTTTAATTGCTCTCTTAGAAGTTGACAATACAATCAATGGATATAAGAATGTTGTTAGCAATACTAACAATAAGCTTATTCCATCCATGCCGATTTTAAATCTAATTCCTAAAGAACTAATCCAGCTTCTATCAAAAACAAATTGACTGCTCGAGTCGGCTACATGTTGCGACATAGCATACAATGCTACACCTAGCTCAGCCAATGTAAATGCTAATGCAACATTTTTAGCTTTACCATTTGGTGCATACCAAGTGGCTAAAGCTGCAATAACAGGTAAGGTTAAAAGTATTAGTGTAATCATTGATCTATTAGCTCAAAATAAAATTCAACAACAAAATAATTATTATGCCAGCTACCATTGCAAAAAGGTAGAAGCCTGTATAGCCAGTTTGAATAGTTCTTAAATTCTTAGAACCCTCTACTGTAATTTTACTTACTAAATTCACTATACCATTAATACCAGATCTGTCAATTGTTTGATAAAACCAAACTGATAATTTATTTAATGGTTGTGTTATTATTGCATTATAAAATTCATCAATATAAAACTTGCGATAAGAAATTCTTTGCATGAAACTCATGTTAGACTCTTCTTGTGGTAACAAATACTCATTCTTATCGTATCTGTTTTTAGCAAATAAGAAAATTGCTCCTACTATAATTATTGATACTGCAATTATTGAATATTCTAAAGTATGTGAAGGATGTTCTAAACTAAATTTCGCATCTGATAAAATAAACGAACCTTGTAAATATTCTTTTAATGAATGATGCTCTGAGAAAATTTCTGGCAATCCGATGAAACCCGATACTGTTGATAATACAGCAAGTATCATTAATGGTATGGTCATATTCTTCGGACTTTCATGTAGATGATGTGCTTGATCTTTCGTACCTCTGAAGCTACCGTAGAATGTTAAGAATAACATTCTGAACATGTAGAAAGCAGTCAACACAGATGTGAATGACATTACAATAAATACTGGAATTGAGTAACCAAAACTTGCAGCTAAAATTTCATCTTTAGAGAAGAAGCCAGCAAATGGTGGTACTCCTGCAATTGCTAATGTTCCAATTAATATTGTTAAAAATGTAATAGGTAATTTCTTTTTAAGTCCGCCCATCGATCTCATATCTTGCTCACCACTCATTGCATGAATTACACTACCAGCACCCAAGAATAATAATGCTTTAAAGAAAGCGTGTGTCATTAAATGGAATACAGCTCCTGTGAAAGAACCCACACCTAATGCTACGAACATATAACCTAATTGACTCACTGTTGAGTAAGCCAATACTTTTTTAATATCTGTTTGTGTTAATGCAATTAATGCTGCCCATACTGCAGTTAGCATTCCGATGATTGCAACTAAATCCATTGCCACAGGCGCTAACACATATATAATACTTGATCTCGCTATCATGTAGATACCTGCTGTAACCATGGTCGCAGCGTGTATTAAAGCTGAAACTGGTGTGGGGCCAGCCATTGCATCAGGTAACCAAGTATATAATGGTAGCTGAGCACTCTTACCCATCGCACCTATAAATAATAAAATTGCTATTGCAGTTAAAGTAGAATCACCAGAGTTGAAACCTGCAGCTTGTGCAAATACATTACTGTAATTAATTGAATCGAATGTTGTGAAGATTAAGAACATGCCTAATAAAAAAGCAAGATCTCCAATTCTATTCATCACAAATGCTTTTTTAGCTGCATTGTTATATG
This sequence comes from Sphingobacterium thalpophilum, assembly GCA_943372195.1. GTDB lineage: Bacteria > Bacteroidota > Bacteroidia > Sphingobacteriales > Sphingobacteriaceae > JAEYZM01. The sequence continues at coordinate 67,133 of CALRXS010000013.1, read as the reverse complement.
ATTCATTTTTATACCAAAATCCGATTAATAAATATGAACACAAACCTACACCTTCCCAACCTATGAACATGATTGCATAATTAGCACCTAATACTAATAACAACATGAAAAACACGAATAAATTTAGGTATGCGAAAAATTTTCCGAAACCTGCGTCATCATGCATATACCCGATTGAGTAAACATGAATTAGAAAACCAACACCTGTAACAATCAATAACATTAATGTTGACAGAGGGTCAACTAAAAATGAAAACGATAAATCAAAACTTCCAGCTTTGATCCATTGAAAGAAATTGAAAGTGTGCGATTGAACTTCTGAGTTACGTAACTCAAAAAATATACCTAAACTGATGATGAAAGAAAGTAACATTGTTGTACTTCCAATAATGCCCACCATACTTTTGGGTATTCTTTTATATCCGATTCCATTGATTAAAAAACCGATCAATGGTAAAAGTGGTACTAAAGCGATTAGTTGTAACATATCTTTAATTTTCGAAGATTAAATCTTCAATTATCCTTTTAATCTATTTAATAAATTAATGTCTATTGATCTTGTATTTCTGTAAATCATTACAATGATTGCAAGTCCGACTGCAACTTCAGCTGCCGCTACTGCCATAATAAAAAATACAAATATTTGTCCGGCTGGGTCACCCCTAAATGCTGAAAATGCAGCAAGTAATAAGTTCACAGCGTTTAGCATTAATTCAATTGACATAAAAATCACAATTGCATTTCTACGTATTAATACACCTAATACGCCAATAACAAATAACAATGAACTCAATAAAATATAATGAGTTAATGGAACTGTTTGTATAGTTTGTGTTATGTTTTCCATTAGTTAATTTCTTTTTTAGCTAGTAAAACTGAACCCACCATTGCAGTCAATAATAAAATTGATACAATCTCGAACGGAAGTAAGAAATCTTTGAACAATGTCTTTCCTAAATTTTTTACTAAACCAATATCAGTTTGAGTTATATTTTTTATTTCATCGCCACCAGCTGTTTGCTTTAATGCTGCAAACATTGTTAACATTAAAAGTCCGGCAGATATAACCCCTGCAAACTTTATTAAAGTAGATTTATGTGGCTCTGCATCTTTGCTAAGATTTAAAAACATAATAGCAAAAAGTATAAGCACCATAATTGCACCCATGTAAACAATAAAATTTACGATAGCTAAAAATTGTGCGTTTAATAAAATGTAATGACATGTAATCGTGAAGAATGTCATTACCATGTATAATGCACTATGTATTGGATTCTTTGCGAATACAACTAGTAATGCAAACAACACAGTCATGAAGCCTAATAGGTAAAAAATAGATTCGTTCATTATTTTATTGTTGGTTCTAGTAATTTATCTTTTCCGAATATAAATGTATCTCTGCTGTAATCTGCTTTTGCTATGTTACCATCTAGGTAAATTGCTTCTTTAGGGCAAGCCTCTTCACAGAAGCCACAGAAAATACAACGCAACATATTTATCTCATATACTGCTGCATATTTCTCTTCTCTATACAAATGCTCTTCACCTTTTTTTCTTTCAGCTGCTGTCATTGTAATCGCCTCAGCTGGGCATGATAATGCACACAAACCACAAGCTGTACAACGCTCTCTACCATCTTCATCTCTTTTTAATGAATGCAAGCCTCTAAAGTTTTCAGAAAATTCTCTTTCAACTTCCGGATAAAATATAGTAGTTTTTTTACTAAAGAAATGCTTTAATGTAATTCCTAATCCCTGAAAGATTGCAGGCAAATACATCCTCTCCCAGAAGTTCATCTTCTTCTGCTCAATTACCTTCTTACGATTCGTTAATGAATTCATGTTTTATTAATTATCCTTTTAAGATGATGACTATACCTGTAATTACTATATTGATGATTGATAATGGTATTAATATATTCCATCCTAATTTCATCAACTGATCATAACGGAAACGTGGGATTGTCCAACGTACCCATATAAAGAAAAATATGAAAAATAAAATCTTTGCAAACAATGCAACAACTCCTAAGATGGCAGCTAAATTCGGATTCGAAATTAAATGCATACCTGGGAAATTATATCCACCAAAATATAATGTTGCCATTACTGCGGATGTTACGAACATGTTGATGTATTCCGCGAATAAATAAAAGCCTAATTTCATTGATGAATATTCTGTGTGATGACCACCTACTAATTCAGTTTCACACTCTGGTAAATCGAAAGGTGTACGATTCGTTTCTGCAAAGGAACAAATTAAAAATATTAGAAAGCCAACTGGCTGATAAAAAACATTCCAGCTAATGCCTGATTGTTGATCAGCAATTTCTCTCATACTCAAAGTACCTGTAACCATTAACAATGCAATGATTGAAAGTCCCATAGCAATTTCGTATGAAATATTTTGTGAAGCAGCACGTATTGCTCCTAATAAAGAGAATTTATTATTCGAAGCCCAACCACCAATCATAATGCCATATACACCTAATGAAACTACTCCAAAGATGTATAATAATCCTACGTTGATATCTGCAACTTGTAATTCAATAATTCTACCGCCTATGTTTAGGTCTTGACCCCATGGAATTACTGCCGATGTAATACATGCAGTTAACATACTCAACGAAGGACCTAAAATAAATAAGAAAGTACCTGCATGTGTAGGTATAATTTCTTCTTTAGTAAATAATTTAACACCATCTGCTAATGGTTGTAATAATCCCCAAGGGCCTGCTCTATTCGGACCTACACGATCTTGAAAAAATCCAGCAAATTTTCTCTCTGCTAATGTAGTGTACATGGCGATCGCTAAACTCACACCAAGTATTACAGAGATTAAAATTATTTTTTCTATTATTAATGCTATATCCATTTTCAATTCTATTAGAATTCTGATTACTAAGAATTAGATTTCTTTTTTACTTTTTATTTTTAGTAAACATCTTTTTATTTGCCTCAATCAATTCCGGATCTTTTTCAACTACCGGCAACATATGAGGCATCTCATAATGATTTGATGCAATTACTGAAGTGTCTTCGATTTTTCTCGGACCTTCAATTTCCCAATCAGAAGTTTTCTTTTTATCGAAACGACATGTATTACAAATGAAACTCTCTACTTCACCGTAAACATCTTTTCTGCCTGTAACTCTTAATACATCATCTCCTTTGTACCACAATACAACTTTTCCAGAGCACTTCGGATTCTCGCAATTTCTATGTGCGTCTACTGGTTTAGAAAACCAAACTCTATTTTTGAATCTGAATGTTTTATCGGTTAATGCACCTACCGGACAAACATCGATAACGTTTCCAGAGAAATCATTTTCAATTGCATTTTCTATGTAGGTAGAGATTTCTGCTTTATCACCTCTATTTAAAATACCATGTACTCTATTATCAGTAATTTGATCTGCAGTATAAACACAACGATAACATAAAATACATCTGTTCATATGAAGTTGTATTTTATCACCAATATCAATTCTATCGAATGTTCTTCTATCGAATTCATATCGAGTATCAGACGTGCCGTGTTCGAATGCTAAATTTTGTAAATCACATTCACCAGCTTGATCACATACTGGGCAATCTAATGGGTGATTGATAAGCAACATTTCAACTACACCTTTTCTTGCTTCAAGAACTTCAGGTGATGATTTACTTTCTACTTCCATACCATCCATCACTTGTGTTTGACAAGATGCTACTAACTTCGGCATCGGACGAGGATCTTTTTCAGAACCTTTTGAAACCTTCACTAAACAAGTACGGCATTTACCTCCGCTACCTTTCAGTTTTGAATAATAACACATTGCAGGTGGAACTAATTCACCACCAATCATGCGTGCTGCATTTAATATGGTAGTTCCTTGTTCTACTTCGATGGATTGACCATCAATGGTCACTTTTAATTTGTCTGCCATCTTTATTTTAGTATTAAGTATTAAGTACAAAGTATTAAGACACTAAGAAATAATATAAGTACTTAATTTTTCTTCGACTATTTTCGTTTTTCTATTTTCTATATTCTTTTATCACTAAGCTAATATCGCTTCGTGCTCTGGCTTTAATCCGAAGTTGCGTGTTTGACTCAACTTTGGTTCATTCACATGCCATTCAAACTCATCTCTAAAATGTCTGATAGCACTTGCTACTGGCCAAGCAGCAGCATCACCCAATGGGCAAATAGTATTTCCTTCAATTTTTTTAGATACATCAACTAATAAATCGATGTCGCTCATTTTACCATGACCATATTCTAGTCTATGTAAAATTTTCTCCATCCAGCCAGTACCTTCTCTACAAGGAGAACATTGGCCACAAGATTCATGATGATAAAATCTAGAAAAATTCCAAGTATTTCTTACAATACAACTGTCTTCATCGTAAACAATAAATCCGCCTGAACCTAACATCGTACCAGTAGCAAAGCCACCATCTGATAAAGATTCATAAGTCATTAATCTTTGTTCACCTGCAGCAGTTTTTAAAATTAAATTAGCAGGTAAAATTGGAACTGATGAACCACCAGCTACTACTGCTTTTAATTTTTTACCATTTTTTATTCCACCGCAATATTGATCAGAATAAATAAATTCTTCAACAGAAACTCCTAATTCGATTTCATAAACACCAGGGTTATTAATATGTCCAGATGCAGAAATTAATTTTGTCCCGGTACTTCTACCATTACCTACTTTTGCATATTCATCACCTGTCATATTAACAATATGGGGAACTGCTGCAATGGTTTCTACGTTATTTACAACAGTAGGGCATGCGTACAAACCAGCAATAGCTGGGAACGGAGGTTTAATTCGTGGATTACCACGCTTACCTTCTAAAGATTCTAATAAAGCTGTTTCTTCACCACAGATATATGCACCCGCACCAGCTTGAACATATAAATCTAAATTGTATCCGGTTCCTAAAATATTTTTACCCAACCAACCATTAGCGTAAGCTTCAGCGATTGCTTTTTCTAAAATTCTAAGAACATAAAAATATTCACCACGTATGTAGATATAAGATGTATTAGCACCTAATGCAAAACTTGAAGTAATCATACCCTCAATTAATGAATGAGGAATTTTTTCCATCAAGTATCTATCTTTAAATGTACCTGGTTCAGACTCGTCGGCATTACATACCAAATAACGAGGCTTGCCTTCTGGCTTCGCCAAAAAACTCCATTTCATACCAGTAGGGAAACCAGCTCCACCTCTACCTCTTAAGCCTGATTTTTTTACCTCTTCAACTATATCTTCTGGCGACATAGTTTTCAAAGCTTTTTCTACTGATGCGTATCCGCCTTTCTTACGATATACATCATAAGATTGAATACCTGGTTCATCTATGTGTTCTAATAAAATTCTTCTTGACATATTTTATTATATCGTATCTACGTATGAACGTAATCTATTTTCTGATTTCATTTTTTCTAACATGGTATCAACTTTTTCATTCGTTAAATTTTCGAAATAGTCTCTACCACATTGTAACATTGGTGCAGTACCACATGAACCTAAACATTCAACTTCTTTTAAAGTGAACATTCCGTCAGCAGTAGTTTCGCCAACTTTAATATTTAATTTTTGCTCCAAATATTTTACTAAATCTTCTGCTCCATTAATTGCACATGGACCAGTATGACAAACTTCTAAAACACATTTACCAACTGGTTTTAAATTGAACATAGAGTAGAACGATGCTACTTCGTACACTTCAATTGGTTTTAGTTGCAATACCTCTGCAACATGATCCATTGTTTCTGTGCTTAACCATCCACCGAACTCAGCTTGCGCTAAATGCAAAACAGGAATCAATGCTGATTTATGTTTTCCTTCAGGGTATCGAGCAATCATCTGATCGATGATTTCTAATGTTTCTTTTGAAAAAGTGCTGCTCATTTTTATGCGTCTAATTCTCCTGCAATAACGTTTAAACTACTCATGGTGATAATTGCATCTGACAATAATTGTCCTTTGCACATCTCAGCAAAAGCTTGATAAATAATAAAGCATGGTCTGCGGAAGTGTAGTCTAAATGGAGATCTACCACCTTGTGAAATTAAGTAGAAACCTAACTCACCATTACCACCTTCTACAGCATGATATACTTCACCTTTTGGAACTTCAACTTCACCCATCACAATTTTAAAGTGATAGATTAAAGCTTCCATATTATTATATACTTGTTCCTTTGGAGGCAAATAAAATTCAGGAACATCAGCATGGAAAATTCCTTTTTCTTCTTTTTCCATTTTTGCCAAAGCCTGTTCGATTAATCTCAAACTTTGTTTGATTTCTTCATTTCTTACCATGAATCTATCGTACGTATCACCAGTAGTACCTACAGGTATTTCGAAATCAAATTCATTGTAAGAAGAATAAGGACTTGTTGCACGTAAATCATAATCAACTCCAGCAGCTCTTAAGCATGGGCCAGTGAAGCCATAGTTTAATGCATCTTCAGCAGATATAGGACCTACATCTTTAGTACGATCAATAAAGATTCTATTTCTATTAAATAGATCTTCAAAAGTTTTTAAAATTGGTGGGAAATCTTTTAAGAATTTCTTGATTTTTGCAATTGCTTTTTCGTTGAAATCTCTTTCAAAGCCACCCACTCTACCGAAGTTTGTTGTTAAACGTGCACCACAAATTTCTTCGTAAATTTCATAAATATGTTCGCGCTCTTGCATCAAATACAAGAAGCCAGTAAATGCACCTGTATCTACACCTAATATTCCATTGCAAATTAAATGGTCAGAAATACGAGCTAACTCCATTACGATGATTCGCATGTAGTCAACTCTTTTGGGAGTCTCTACACCTAGCAACTTCTCTACTGTCATATGCCATCCGAAGTTATTAATCGGAGAAGAACAGTAATTCATTCTATCAGTAAGAGGAGTTATTTGGTAATAAGGTCTGTGTTCTGCAATTTTTTCGAAAGCACGATGAATATAACCGATAGTAGATTCTGCACTTACTATGCGTTCACCATCCATCTCTAACACGTTTTGAAATACACCGTGTGTGGCAGGGTGAGTCGGACCAAGATTTAGGGTCGTGGTTTCTTTCTCTAATGAATCTTCACCTAATTGAATATGCGCCATTTTTATATGCTTATGTTATCTACCGAAGTAGCTATCGTCTTTATCAACTCTGTTAGGGTCTTCTAGTGGAAATTCTTTTCTTAATGGAAAAGCTACCATATCGTCGACATTTAAAATTCTTTTTAAGTTAGGGTGACCTTCAAAGATAATTCCGAAGAAATCATATGTCTCTCTTTCTTGCCAATTTGCAGATCTATAAAGTTTGCAAGCGGTTGGAATTTTCGGATTAGATTCAGGTAAGAAAACTTTAATTCTTAATCTAAAATCGTTTTCCATGCTATGAACATGATATACAACAGCAAGCTGTTTTTCATCAGCATAATGAACACCACAAACATCAGTTAAGAATCTGAATCTGTAAGTTTCATTTTCGTTTAGGTAAGTAAGAATCGGAATGATTTGATCTTTGTTGGTGTGAAATGACAAAAGACCGTATTGCTCTTCAATGTTTTGAATAGCGTTACCATACTTCGATTGCAAATCACTTATTAAACTATCTTTATCTATAGCCATGATTATTGAATTCCGTATTGTGCTAATAATTCTTGATATTCTGGTAGGTTTCTTCTTCTCATTGGTTCGTTTTTAACCAAATCTTGAATTCTATTGAAACCATCGATAATTGCTTCTGGTCTTGGAGGGCAACCTGGAACGTAAACATCCACCGGAATAACTTCGTCGATACCTTGCATTACGCTGTAAGTGTCGAAAATACCGCCTGATGAAGCGCATGCACCAACAGCAATTACCCAACGAGGCTCAGCCATCTGTAAATAAACTTGTTTTAGAATTGGACCCATCTTTTTAGCGATGGTACCCATTACCATTAATAAGTCAGCCTGACGTGGAGAGAAACTAGGTCTTTCAGATCCGAATCGAGCAAAATCATAATGGGAACCCATGGTTGCCATGAACTCAATACCACAACATGAAGTTGCAAATGGCAATGGCCACAATGAATGTGAACGTGCAAGTCCGACTACTTTATCTATACTAGTAGCAAAGTAACCTTCGCCCTGTACACCTTCCGGTGCTTGTACAATTTTTATATCGCTCATAGAGTAAAGTTTTATTATTAAATAAAACGCTCATCCTTTAGTTAGAGGATGAGCGGCAAATCTACAACAAATATTGATTTTAAAGGTTTTTAGCAATGAAAATATCTTATTTATTCCCAGTCTAAAGCACCCTTTTTTATAACGTAAATAAAGCCCGCTAAAAGTAAGCCAATGAACACAAACATTTCGATTAATCCTTGTACTCCAAACTCTCTAAAATTGACAGCCCAAGGGTACATAAAGATTACTTCGACGTCAAAAAGTACAAACAAAATAGCCACTAGAAAGTACTTTACAGAAATAGGTGAACGTGCATCACCTTGTTGCTCAATACCGCACTCGAAATTCTCTAATTTGTCTTTAGTTTTTCTTTTCGGACCAATGAAATGTGTTGCTAACATAGTTACACCAACAAAACCTAATGCTGCAATTAGTTGCAGAATGATCGGGAAGTAGTCTGATGGTAGAAAATTGCTTTCCATTTATATAAGTGTTATGTAATATTATTTTAATTCTGGCAAAACTGCTTTTGCTTGTTTATCATTAGGGTCTATTTCTAAAACTTTTAACCAATATGTTTTAGAGGTTGCGTTGTCTTTTGCATTTGTAAAGTAATAGTCTCCTAAATATTTGTAAGCCTCGATTAAATCTTTACCAGATTTCTTAACATCAAACTTAGCGTCTGTAGTTGTTAATTCAATGAATTTCTCATAGTAAGGCTTAGCCATTCCTTCTGAATTACCATCAGCATCATCTATTCTATAATTATTTCTAGCTCTGTATAACCAAGCCGTAGGGAAATCGGCTTTGATTTTAATTAAGTTTGAAAAAGCTGTATCTGATTTCACAAACTCTAATCCGAAGTAATACGCTCTACCAATATTAAAATGATCTACAGCTGTAGGTTGTGAACCTTCGATTTTCTTTTCGTATGCTTCACCTGCCATTTTATATTTTTTCATTGAAAAATATGCTTCAGCTAAATCACCATATAAATCTTTCGATGTAGAATCCATCTCAATTGCTTTTGTGATGTTAGAAACACCCATTGAATCTAGCTTATTCTTTACTTGTAATTTACCTAGGTATGAATAATCTTGTGCCAAAATTTTCGTTGGGTTCATTGCAAAGAATTTATTCATTGCAGTTAAACCAGTTTTATAATCTTTAATTTCATATGAAGCATAACCTAATAATCTAAAGATGATATTATCTGATGAATCTTTCGGTATAATTTGCTTGATTAAATCTGCCGACTCTTGATATTGTTTACCTAAGTATAAGAAACGTGCATAACGTAATTGCGAGTTCAATGACTTATCTGTTAAGTCCATGTATTTCTTATAATTCTCAACCGCTAAATCATATTTTTTTGCAGTCAATTCTAACTCGCCTAATTCTCTATAAATAGGTGCATAAGCTGCATCAATTGTAATTGCTTTTTCAAATGCCGATTTAGCTTCTTGATAATTCAAAGCTCTAGTATATAGTTTACCAGTTCTCACATAAGCATTCACATAGTTAGGGTTTAACTTTAATGCTTCGTTATAAAACTTGATTGCTTCAGTACCATTTACTTGTTGCATATAAACATCACCAATTGCAACAAAAACTTCTGGATTTTTAATATTTAAATTTTTAGCACGAGTTAAATAATTCAATGCTTCGTTGTAATTCTTTTTACCAAGTTCTGTATAAGCTTTACCAATATCAAGTAATGTTTGGTAGTCTTTCGCTTGAGTTAAAGTTACAGCTTGTTCGAATTTAGCTTTAGCTTCAGCCTCATTGCCTGTATCAAATAATATTGAACCATTACCAACAATGTTTAATGAAGAATTGGCATTTATTTCTAACCCTTTATCAAAATAGATTTTTGCTGAATCAATTTTTTCTTGACCATAAAAAGCTTTACCCATGTAATAGTAATTATTAGCATCACTAGGGTTTACACTTATTAGAGCAGAAAATATCTTTTTAGCATTTTCATATTGTTCTACCTCTATAGCTCTTATACCCTCTAAAGCAGTCTGTGCTTTAGCAAATGTAATCGTCAAAGCCAAAGCTCCTATAGCCAAACTAATTCTCTTTAACATTCTCATCTTATTATTCAATTGTATTTTTTAATATTTATATTCTATTCTGTTGATATAATTCTTATTGGTGCATTTGCTGGTAGAAGTCCGGATTTCAATATTACCCTTTGACCTTTATCGCCTGCAATAAACGATGCAAAACCTGTTGCTAATCCAGCTCGTGGCTCTCTACATATAGTATAAACTGATCTTATCAAGGCATATTGTTTAGTAGCTAAATAAGCTTGATACGGTTGATAAAAATAATCGTCTCCTTCTTCAGTAGCATCCTCCTTAATACCAATAACATTGATGTTTTGTTTGAAATAAGTAGTACTTGAATCATCAAGGTCACTTATCCAGTTAATACCAATGATACCTAATGCGTTTTTGTTTTGTCCAACATAAGAAATTACTTCTTTGTTAGACTTTAATGCATAACCTTTAAGGTCTTTTTGTTTCACTAAATCCATCATGTACTTTACAGTACTACTATTTGGATTGTCGTAAACTATATTGATATCAGTTAAATTAGATTTAGCATCAAGTTGTTTCCAATTCTTGATGTTGCCTCTTATAATATCTCTTACTTGTGAAATTTCAAGTGTAGTATCTGTATTATTTTTATTGACAATTAAGGCAATTGCATCTGTTGCAATTTTATTAGATCTAGGAATAGATAATTTTCGTTCTTTAAAAATAGATATTTCTTGATCGCTTAACTCTCTAGGTAATATAATAAGTTGAGCGCTATCATTGATGAATCTAGCTATAGCTTCTGCTTCTGGTAAGTAAGTGATTTCTAAATTGGCTTTTGGGTAAATTGTTTCAAACACTTGTTCTTCTGAATCTACAATAGGCATGAGGGTTTCATCTACAACAATCTCTACTGTGCCAGAGGTTGTAGTGCTTAACTCTTTACCATATTTATCTTTTTGAGTACAAGAAAACAAAAAAACAGTAGATAGAATTAGCAATATGTTTTTACAATTCATCATCTATAGATCTATATTTTTTGATTGTTCGATAAAAACGAAAAAAGGAATAGACTATGAAAACACAGCCTATTCCTGTTTTAATAATTTTATGATAATCAGCAAGGAATTCAGGTATTAGTAACAGGGCTGCGCCTATTGATAAATATACTAAAGCCATTAATAACCCGAACACAAAAAACACTTTTTCTCTTACACTCATCGTGTGTTCTAATCGTTCCTTACTTTCCATTGTAAAATCTCTTAAGAGAATTACATTAATTTAAAGTTCACAGGCACATTGTACTGTACACGTACAGCACGTCCATTTTGCTTACCAGGTTTAAATCTTGGTAATGCTTTTATTACTCTTAATGCTTCTTCATCGCAACCACCACCAATACCTCTGATTACTTTAGCATCTGAAATAGAACCATCTTTTTCTACAACGAAAGAGATGAATACTCTACCTTCAATATTATTTTCACGAGCTATACCTGGATACTTAGTGTTTTTTGCAATATGAGCAATAAGTGCACTTTCACCACCTGGGAATTCAGGCATTTCTTCTACTGCAATAAAAGCTTGTTCTACCTCACCTATCACATCACCTGTACCATCTAATCCTGTTAAGTCTACATCAGCATCTGGGTCACCTTCTACGGTATTTTTACCTGCATCTACTTCTTGTAGTTTTTCTTGTGTTGGAGGTGGTTCATCTGGAACTTCCTCATCTGGTTTAATCACTGGTGGAGTAAACTTAATAGTCGACTTCAACGGTGGTGGGGGTGGGGGTGGAGGAGTTGTCGGTTGATTTTTATCTACCGGAGGTGGCTCCTCTAAATTTGTAGTTGTATTTACCGTTACAACTTTTTCATCTGGTAACGCATTTGTAATTAACCTAATAATTAAAGGCGCACTTATTGCAAGAGTAAACAATACAATTGCCAATACAATACCTAACATTGCGTTACGAGGGTATACTTTACGGACTTCGTAAGCCCCGTATTCTTGGTTTCTACCTCTGAATACTAGGTCGATCCATTTACCATCGTATAAATCTATTTTACCTGCCATAACTTATTTCTTCGATTACAATGGAGTCTCTTTCAACATATCTACTTCCATAGGTGTTATATCTACTACGGCATAACGGCCAATGTTACAGATGTTCATCTCGTCCAAAATATCAACTAGGTTTTTATACTTAGATTCGTCGTCAGCTTTTATAAGTACAATTAATCCATCTTTAAATGATTTAATATCACCTACTCTAGCTTTAAACGTTTCTTCATCAATTTTATTTGTTTGTAACTGCTCTTTGTAGATGGCTATTGAATCTACTTTGTCGTTACGCATGCGGTTTTCTTTCAAAAGAACAGCTCTAATACCACCTTTACCAAAATTGGTTACTTGAGGAGTACCTGGCTCACCAGTTTTGCCATCAACAAAATAGTAAACTACTTTATTGTCTTTTGTTAGAAGAATAGTCATTGCCTGTGAAGCTTTAACTTTCGTCTGTTCTTCTTCAGTCAATTCTTTATCTTTCACCGGCATGTTGATCTCCATGGTCTGAGGCTTATTCATCGATGTTGTTAACATGAAGAATGTGATCAATAAGAAACCCAAGTCAACCATTGGTGTAAAGTCAACTCTCGTTGACATTTTCTTACCTCTGACTTTCTTGCCTTTCTTATGTCCGCCGCCGCCGCTGCTATCTATATCTGCCATATTATCTAAATTCTAGATCTAAAAAATTATTATTCGTTAGCTTTTTCTAAGCTTGTGATAAAGTTGAAACGATTTACTTTCTTCTCTTGTAGAGTAGCTAAAACTTGTTTGATCACAGGATAACCAGCATCACCATCGCCTTTTATTGCGAATCGTAAATCCTTGTTGGTATATCTCGCCTGAACAATCCAGTCTGCTAACTCATTATTAGTTGAATCACTAGGAATACCAGTTTGTGGATACTTTTTTCTAGCATCTGCATCTTGGTTTAAGTAATCACCTAAATTCTTAATAGATACACCGAATGAACTTAACAAAGAAAACTCTTTCTTTTGCGCATCAGTAAAAGTCAATTGATATTTTTCAGCCATTTTGTTTAGTAACTCAATTCTATTTTGGTCACCGTCCATACTAAAAAATACTCTTGAATCTTTATCTATTGTAAGTAATAAAATATCTGTTTCTGGAAGCTTTATCTCTGAAATAGACGATGGTGTTGTTACCATCACCGGCTCATCAGGTTTAAACTTAGTTGCCAACATAAAGAACGTAAGTAACAAGAAAGCAACGTCGGTCATTGCCGTCATATCTACTACCGTGCTCTTACGAGGTATCTTTACTTTTGACATTATTTACAAATTAAATTATACTTAAAATTATTATCTATGTTTAGCAGCGAACGTTTGAACGATGCTGTAACCTGCTTCATCAATTGCGTATGTGATAGCATCAATTTTACTTGTAAATACACTGTACATAATTGTTGCGATCGCTGAGTTACCGATACCTAAAGCTGTATTGATTAGGGCTTCTGAGATACCGTTTGCTAAGGCTACTGAGTCAGGCGAACCTGCAGTTGCTAATGCCGCGAATGCACGAATCATACCAATTACCGTTCCTAATAAGGCGATCAATGTAGATACCGACGCTAACGTTGCAATGACTACTAAGTTTTTCTCTAAACCTGGTAATTCTAATGTTAATGACTCTTCTAATTCTTTTTGAATGGAAACAATCTTTTGATCTAAATCTAAACCAGTAGTAGTTTCCATTTCTTTGTACTTGATCAAAGTAGAACGCATAACGTTTGCTACTGAACCTTTTTGTACATCACACTCTTTGATAGCTGCATCAACATTATTGTTGTCTAAATGAGTTCTGATCTTGCGAACAAAAGCCTCTGCTCTACCTTTACCTTGTGCTTTAGAAATTGTTAAAAAACGCTCGATTGAAAACGAGATGTTAATTAATACTAGAGATAATAAGATTGGTACGATAAAACCACCTTTGTAAACCAAGCCTAATACTTGACCTACCCCTTCAGATACTGGGTGATTTGTTGGATCACCACCTTCGAAGTTTGCTGGGTTACCTAATACAAACTTGTAGATTAAAATACCTACTAGTAAACACATTGGAATAGCCACCGATGCGAACATCGAGCTTAGACTATTTTTCTCACTTTTTGCAGCAGTAGCTACTTTTGCTTCATTTGCCATTTTATAAATTTAATTTGTTTTAAATTGATTTATTAACGCTTTACTTTTCAAAAAAATTGCCCTATAGACATTTATAGGGCTCACAAAAATATAATTTTTAAGCAATAAAAAAATTTTAAGATGATTTATTAACACAAATTTAACTTTATGACGCTCGTCTTACATTCTTATTTTGCTATTTCTTCATTTAATTAATTAAAACGGAAGGTCTGAACCATCGTCTTCAATGGTATCAATGTTGAAAACCGGACTTTCAGGGGCAGAATTTGTACCCATCTTGTCGATTTTCCAAGCTACGATATTAGTGATGTAATCTTTTTCGCCCGTTTTTCTTGTATATGGTCTACCTGTTAAGTTAAAAGCTACTTTTATTTCTTCTCCAACTTTACAATCATCAACCAAATTGCATTTTTCTTGATTCAATTGAAATTTTATGTATTGCTGATATCCTCTTTCTTCTGTTTCAACGACAAACTCTCTTTTTTTAAACTTGTCAGTTACTTGTTGTGCTTCAAACACTTCTACAAGTTTACCTTGAATTTCTAATGCCATTCTATATATAATTTAAATTGTTACTTTATTATTTAGTCAAAAGTCGTAAGTCGTAAGACCTATATAGTCTTCAGACTTACGACTTATTGATTAAGACTTATATTATACGTTCTGAGCAACCTTTGGTGCTGCAGCTAAAATCTCTTCAGAAGTACCTTCTGCATATTGTTCGAAATTCTTGACAAACTTCGATGCTAATTCATTTGCTTTTGCATCGTATGCTGATTTATCAGCCCATGTATTTCTAGGGTTTAATATTTCAGATGGTACATCTGCGCATGAAGTCGGCATATCTAATCCGAATACCGGATGTTTCTCAAAATTTACCTTATCAAGCTCTGAGTTTAATGCTGCGGTAATCATAGCTCTTGTGTATGATAATTTCATACGTGAACCTACACCATACGGACCACCCGTCCAGCCTGTATTTACTAACCACACATTCACTTTACTAGACTTCATTTTCTCACCTAACATCTGAGCATATTTTGCAGGATGTAATGGTAAAAATACTTTACCAAAACATGCAGAGAATGTAGTTTGAGGTTCTGTAACACCTGCTTCAGTACCTGCTACTTTTGCTGTATAACCACTAATGAAATGGTACATCGCTTGCCCTGCATCTAACTTTGATATTGGAGGCAATACACCGTATGCATCACATGTCAAAAAGAAAATATTTTTAGGAGTGCCTGCAATTGAAGGTTCAACTGCATTATTAATATGATTAATTGGGTAAGCTACTCTAGTGTTTTCTGTTTTAGAAATATTAGTGAAATCAACCGTACTAGTTCCATCGTAACATACAATGTTTTCTAGTAATGCACCGAATTTTATAGCATCCCAAATTTGTGGTTCTTTTTCTTTAGTAAGGTCAACACATTTAGCATAACATCCGCCTTCTAAATTAAATACTGATTTATCAGCCCAACCATGTTCGTCATCACCAATTAAGCCTCTGTTAGGGTCAGCCGATAAAGTAGTTTTACCTGTACCTGATAATCCGAAGAAGATTGCTGTATCTCCCTCTTTACCAATGTTTGCTGAGCAATGCATTGATAATACATTTTTATCATGTGGTAATACATAATTAAGTACACCAAAAATACCTTTCTTGATTTCACCTGTATAACCAGTGCCACCAATTAAGATAATTTTCTTGGTGAAATTTAAAATTGCAAAGTTATGTTGGCGTGTACCATCAATTTTCGGATCAGCTCTAAAACCAGGAGCGTTAATGATTGTCCACTCAGGATCAAAATTTAATATCTCTTCTTTTGTAGGTCTTAAGAATAAATTATTCGCAAAAATATTATGGTATGCTTGTTCTGTAACTACACGAATATTCATTCTATATTCTGGGTCAGCACATGCATAAGAATCTCTTACAAAAACTTCTTTATTTGATAAATAAGCACATACTCTATTGTATAATAAATCGAATTTAGCTGAGTCGAATTTGATATTTACATCACCCCACCATACACTGTTTTCAGTGGTTTCATCACAAACTATGAATCTATCTTTTGGTGATCTACCTGTAAATTCACCTGTATCAGCAGCTAATGCTCCTGAATCTACCAATGTGCCTTCTCCTCTTGTGATAGCTTCTTCAACTAATTCCGCGGGAGTTAAATTCCAATAGGCCGCAGCTACATTTGATAATCCAAGGTCAGCTACTGTAGCTTTTGCTGACTTTAAACCATATTCGTTTGTCATAAAAATTGCTTAGTATTTTATAATAGTCTATAGGCTGACAAAGGTATAAAAAATTGGAATTATAAATAATAAGATTTATTGCTATTATTTAAGTGTTATCCCGCTTTTTTTACCTTATAACCTGCATTTTGGAGCAATAAAACGATTTTGTCTCTAAAATCACCTTGAATTAGAATCTCACCTTCTTTTACACTACCCCCTACACCACATTTGTTTTTAAGCATTTTACCTAGTGATTCTAAATCTTCAGTCTTCCCTATAAAACCCTTTACTAGTGTGACAGATTTACCAGCTCGTTGCTTTTTATCTAACATCACTCTCAGATCTTGTTTTTCATTTGCAAGAGTTTCAGAAATTTCATCTTGATCAATCTGATAACTATAATTTGGATCTGTTGAATAGACAACACCTTGAATGTTTTTATTTTTCTTAGACATGATTTGGCACAATTACATTTAAAGTCAAAGGTAAAACTTCTATGTTTAGGTTTTTATCTTCAAAATACGGCTCGCCATCTAGATGAATAGGGTCAGAATTCTCTCTTTGAATTAATATTTTCTTTCCCTTAAAATATTCAACATATGATGTTTTGTCGGCTTTGTTTATGAACATATACATGGCAAGTAGTGGTAATTTTATAAAATGAAATGGTTTTACAATTACTATATCTAATATGCCATCTTTAACGTCTGCATGCGGTGCAATATGTGCATCATTGCCATATTGTGAAGAATTTGCAATGCTTAATATAAATGCTTGTCTTATTACTATATTCCCGTCTATATTTACATGATAGATTTTCGATTTATATTTTCTTATAAGTTGAAATGCTACTTTCACATATCCTAATAATCCACGTTTTTTATCCCCTGCAAATTCGTTAGAAATTTCTGCGTCAAATCCGCTTCCAGCCATATTAAAAAACATGCGATCATTTAACTTTGCTGAATCAATTTTAGTATGGTAGTTATTGTTAATATTTTTTATTGCCCGTATCGATTTTAAAGGTATTTTCAAAGTTCTTGCTAAACCATTTCCAGAGCCGAAAGGTATAATTCCTAAAATAGTATCGGTATAAACAATTCCTTTTGCAACTTCATTCACTGTACCGTCACCACCAACTGCAACAACGATATGATAACCTTCTTTGAGTGCAGCTTTTGATAACATATATGCATGTTCTACTCTTTCAGTAAAACTAATTCGATAATCGAATTTTGCTTTATCTAAATAAGTATCAATTAATGCTGGAATTTTCTTTTTGTCTTTTCCTCCAGATATTGGGTTGATAATAAATAGAATTTTTTGTTTCACTTTATACTGTATTTATTATCTATCAAAGTAACATTAAATTTTTGAATATATGCTTTCAAGTAATTAAGCATTTCTTGTTTTCGTGTATTATTTTCCTCTTTTAAATTATTTTTTAAATACCAATCATCCGAATACTTATAGAAGGCTAAAATTTGTTCATTTGAATATTGTAAAACATAATTTGAATCAATGCATTGATAAATACCATCTCTATAATTAACTGTCATTGCATTGCTTTTCTTTTCTGATAATAAACTTTTTCCAAAAGCTTTAAAGCTTTTGTCAAAATGTAAATAATCAAGTATAGTTGGCATTACATCTACTTGATCTGCAACAATACTTGATTCTCCTTTCCAATTAAATGTTGGATCATAAAATAGAATCGGAATTTTATAATATGACACTTTAGTATCGTAATACTTATCATCAGCATCAGGTGTGTGATCAGGCAATATTACAAACAAAGTATTACTGTACCACATTTTTGTTTTAGCATATTCAAAAAACTTTTTTAATGAATAATCTGCATACAAATAACTTCTATGTTTAGGGTTATCAACCTGTTTAAACTTCTCTACAAATTCTTCTGGAATTGTATAAGGCATGTGAGATGAAAGTGAAAAAAATGTTGCAAAAAATGGCTTAGGAGTTGAACTTAATTTCTCACCAAAATATTGCATGAATTTATGATCATATATGCCCCAATTCCCATCATAATCACTCGTATTATCGTATTCATTCATTCCATAATATTGGTCATAACCAGCCTTCTTTGCAAATGCATCGAAATTCATGGAACCATTAAATCCACCATGAAAAAAAGATGATGAATAACCCTTGCTCTTTAAAAGTGTAGGTAAAGTATTAATATTATTATTTTGATATATACTTCCAGTATATGCTTCATCCATCAATGACGGAATACTTGCAATAATACTAGGCATTGCTTCATTAGATTTTTTACCATTTGCAAATGCGTTGCTAAACAAAAAACCTTCATTCATTAAGCTATCAAGAAAAGGTGAATAGGAAGTCCCATTATTTAACTTGCCAATGTACTCGTTCGAAAAACTTTCCAAAATAATTATTACAACATTTTTAGGAGTAAATATTGATGTTGAATTATAGTTTTTGTTTATACTAAAAATCTTTTCTGTCTCTTCATTTGAAAAATAGTTTTTTAGCTCTAAATTTTTTTTGCCAATAGACTGAAGTATTGTAAATGGCGTGTTTAATACTAATGCTGCATTTTGTGCATCACCATAATAAGAAGCTGTAATTGTTTGTATTGGCTTTGTTTGCATACCACCTCTTGCAGCAACAATCAAAATGCTCAAAAACAGAAACAGAGATATAGTTTTCAGAGATGTAAAACTTTTATATTCTTTTTTTAAACTTAATTGAGCTTTCTTATGAAACTTGCTTATTAAGATTAACATCAATACTGATAATAAAATTATCCACCAATAATCTCTAAGATATGATGGCAATATTTTTAATATATCATTTTCGCCATTAAAAAGTTGAGCACTCGATCTCATCTTCTGAAATCGAAAATATTCGGCATCTATAATATTAAAAAGTATTGCAAAGAAGTTAGTTAAGTAATACACCCACTGTGTAAATAATAAATACCTCTTATTGCTATAATTATACATTATTGGCATGTAAACAAAAATCCATAATAGATTTACATAGACGATAGCTGATAAGTCAAATCTAATCCCATGCAAAAATGCTACTAATAGGTTTTTAAAGCTAGAATTTGCAAACGACTCGAAATTATAAGCCAAAAAGAATAGTCTAATTACTGTATAGAAAACGAGTAAAATGGCTATATTTTTTATGATTAGACGAAAATGAGCAAATTTATATGACATTATCTGTTATTTAAAAGCACAATATTAAGGGAATATTATTTCATTTTTATTGAATATTAACTGAATATGAAAAAAATTATTCTATTTTTGTCACTCATTCATGTGGATTGATTTGCGTCGATTGCAACCACTTTAAAAAAAAGGCTAAAGCATACATTTGCAATCCCCCTTTCTTCCAACATGTTTGAATTAACTTAGAAAACATTTTTTAAACTATGTCGTATTTATTTACATCTGAATCTGTTTCAGAAGGGCACCCAGATAAGGTAGCCGATCAAATTTCTGATGCGTTAATTGATAACTTTTTAGCATTTGATGCATCTTCAAAAGTAGCTTGCGAAACATTGGTAACTACTGGCCAAGTTGTTTTAGCAGGTGAAGTTAAGTCTAAAGCTTATTTAGATGTTCAAGAAATTGCAAGAGGTGTTATTAGAAAAATCGGATATACTAAATCAGAGTATATGTTCGAAGCTAACTCTTGTGGTATATTATCTGCAATTCATGAACAATCAGCAGATATTAACCAAGGTGTTGAGCGTAAGAAGAAAGAAGATCAAGGTGCTGGTGACCAAGGTATGATGTTTGGTTATGCAACTAACGAAACTGATGACTATATGCCATTAGCTCTTAATTTAGCACATACTTTATTATTAGAGCTTGCTGCTATAAGGAGAGAAAACAAAGAAATTAAATATTTAAGACCTGATGCTAAATCACAGGTTACTCTTGAATACGATGATAACAATCGCCCGGTAAGAATTGATTCAATAGTTATTTCAACTCAACATGATGACTTCGATTCTGAAAAGAAGATGTTAGAGAAAATCAAAGCTGATATGATTAAAGTTTTGATTCCTCGTGTCATGAAAAAATACCCGAAATATAAAAAATTATTCAACGATAAAATCAAGTATCATATCAATCCTACTGGCAAATTTGTAATCGGCGGACCACATGGTGATACGGGATTAACAGGTCGTAAGATCATTGTTGATACGTATGGTGGTAAGGGTGCTCATGGTGGTGGTGCATTCTCTGGTAAAGATCCTTCAAAAGTTGACCGTTCTGCAGCTTATGCAACTCGCCATATAGCAAAGAACATGGTAGCAGCTGGTTTATGTGATGAAGTACTAGTACAAGTTTCATATGCAATCGGAGTTGCTCAACCTATGGGTATATACATCAACACAAATGGTACTGCAAAAGTTAAAATGAGTGATGGTGATATCGCTAGGAAGATTGAAAAAATCTTCGATATGCGCCCATATGCAATCGAACAAAGGTTAAAATTAAGAAACCCTATCTATTCTGAAACTGCTGCTTATGGTCACATGGGTCGTAAGAATGAAGTGGTAACTAAAACCTTTTCTACACCTGATGGTAAAGTGAAAAAAGTTAAAGTAGAATTATTCACTTGGGAAAAATTAGACTACACTGATAAAATCAGAAAAGAATTTAAGATTAAATAAATATTAAATTAATCAATTGAAAAACCCCCTAAAAATTTTAGGGGGTTTTTTTATTTATTTTTTTAGTATATTGTTTTATTAAACTTAAAAACACACATTATGAAAAAATTAATTTTAAAATCTACAGCAATTGGTATGCTTGCAGTTTTCAGTATTAGCTCTACTGGCTGTTTTGGAGAATTCGCCTTAACTCGTAAAGTTTATACCTTTAATGATAGTTTAGGTAATAATTTTGTTAAAACAATTGTATTTTATGCAATGAACATAGTACCTGTATATGGTATTGCTGGTTTTATTGATACAGTAATTTTAAATTTAATTGAATTCTGGACAGGCTCAAATCCATTAGCAATGGCAGATGGAGAGATTGAACAAAGAGTTGTTAACTACAAAGGTTCAAAATACCAAATCACTGCCACAAAAAACAACTTTAACATTGTTCCATTAGAAGGTGTAAATAAAGGTAAAGCAACAGACTTAACATTTGATGTGACTTCTCAAACTTGGACAATGACAAATGAAAATGGTTCACAAAAAATCATTGATATAGACGGATCTAAAGTTTCCTTTACAAGTCCGAAAGGTGTTGTACAAAAAAGTTTGTCTGAGATAAACTAAATAAAAAAAGGCCTCGAAAATTTCGAGGCCTTTTTTTATTTCATTGTTTCATCTAACCATCTATAAAATTCTCTTTGCCATAACAAACTGTTTTGAGGTTTAGTAACCCAATGGCCTTCATCAGAGAAATATAAAAATCTACTTTTTATACCTTGTAATTGTGCAGCACTAAAGGCCTGCAAACCTTCACCCAATGGTACTCTAAAATCTTTATCGTTATGAATTACTAAAATTGGTGTGTTCCAATTTTTCACAAACTTATGTGGTGAAAATAATTCATAAGATTTCGGACTTGGTGTTTTCCAATATGCACCTTCTAGATCGTGATTCACAAAAAATATTTCTTCAGTTGAACCGTACATGCTTTCTAAATTAAAAACACCACAGTGTGCAATAAATGATTTGAATCTATTTTGATGATGACCCGCTAACCAATAAACTGAATAGCCTCCATAACTCGCACCAACAGCAGCTCTTCTGTCTTTATCGATGTATTCTTCTTTACTCACATCATCTACTGCCGATAGTAAATCTTTCATCGCTTGTCCGCCCCAATCTCCACTTATCTGATCATTCCATTCCTGCCCAAAAGATGGCAAGCCTCTTCTATTCGGAGCTATAACTATATAACCTTGCGCTGCCATTAATTGAAAATTCCATCTGTATGAAAAATTTTGACTTACGGTGCTTTGAGGTCCACCTTGGCAAACTAATAAACTTGGATATTTTTTGCTTTTATCAAAATTTGGTGGGTAAATTACCCAAACCAACATTTCTTTTTCGTCGGTAGTTTCTACCATTCTTTTTTCAACCTTGCCCAATTCTAATTTATTTAATACATCATCATTAGTGCTGGTAACTTTGTATAAATTACCTTTAGAAATTTCTACTCTGTAAATTTCTGTCGGCGTACTTATATTTACTCTAGTAGCAATAATATTTGAAACTTTACCATCAAAACTTAAATCTATACTACCCAAATCACTTAGGCCATTTGTGATTTTTCTTAAAGGATCTTTTTTAGCTACTAAGTTGTATGAATATAATTGATGAACTGCATCTACACATGATGTAAAATAAATAGTTTTAGAATCTTTAGACCATAATATATTATCAGCGCTTTGATCAATTGGCTTAGTAATGTCTGTAATTACTTTCGTAGCTAAATCCATCACAAATATTCTATTTTTATCTGCTTCAAATCCTGCTCTCTCCATACTCAACCATGCAATTTGTTTCCCGTCTGGAGAAAATCTGGGTTCAACATCATAACCCTTATTAGGTTGAGATATATTTACTGTATTTCCAGTTTCTATATTGTATAAATATATTTCCGTGTTTGTACTCACCGCATACGCTGCGCCTACTTCTTTTTTGCATGTATATGCTATAGTCTTACCGTCAGCACTCCAGTTTATTTGCTCTTCGCCTCCGAAAGGCATTGTAGGTGCATCAAATCTCTCATTAGGCATAATATCTATCGCCTTACCTAATACACCCGCATCATAGCTACTATACATAACATGTGAATATGCTCCATCTTCCCATTGATTCCAATGTCTCATCATCAATTCATCATACATCAAAGCGTTTGCTTTTGGCAAATCTGGGTATCTCTTTTTTAATGACATATCAATTTCAACTTCTTGGCTGAAGTAAATATGTTTCATCGTAGGTGAGTAATTAAAATTATATATACCACCTTCAAAATTGCTTATCTGTTTTTTTTCTGTACCATCAGCATTCATTTCCCATAATTGAGAACTGCCACTTTCTGTGCTTAAAAAACCAATCTTTTTACCATCAGGTCTCCATCTAGCATTTGACTCTGAAAAAGGAGTGCTGGTTAATTGTATTGCATCTTTTCCATTAATATCAACTAACCATAAATCATTGTTTCCTTTGTTTTCAGAAATATTGTATCTGGTTATGTTGTAAACAATTGACTTGCCATTTGGCGAAACTTTGGGTTCAGATACTCTACCAAATTTCCATAATGTTTCTGCTTGCATTGTATTTTGAGCGTAAGCAAACATGCTGCTCATAGTAAATGCAATTAATAGTAATTTTCTCATTGTTTGAATTTTATATTATCGACATCCTTTATAGGCAATTACAAACACGACAATCCAGGCCAAGCCTTTTACCAGAAAGAATAGAAAACCTACCACACCAATTCTTTTCAACCATTTTTTCTTATTGTCGTTCATTAAAATGAAATACTAAAGTTTAATTTATATGCTAAGTTATCTTTTTCAATTGTATTTTTATACGGTCCATATCTATAATATACCCCAGCACCAAAACCCATATTGTAAAGATTAGTCTTCAAAGATAAAATATCACTTATAATTAATCCGCTTTCATAGTAACCTTTCTCCATTGTTTTGAAAACAATACCATTATGTTGTATTGAATTATTTAATTCTCCCCAGCCAGCAGCACTCGAAATGGCTACGCCAGGTTTTATATATTTTGACTGATATAACAACTTACCAAAATCATGTCTGTAAAAAATTGCCGCATATTTTGAAGACAAGAACTCATTCATAAGCATTGTCTCAAAGTAGCCTTGTGATGATAAGCTAAAACTTCCATTGTAATTCGCTCTACCATTATATGCAAAAGGATATGGAACATTACCATCAATAAAACCAGCATTAACCTGAAAACTTGACTTGCCAATGTTTCTTATTGTAAATGCCTTATTTATCTTTAAATCATATTTTAAAAATGATTCTGTAAAATTACTTGATAAACCTTCGTTGTATGAAATCTTTAAAAATACAACAGGGTAATTTGTTCCGATAGAAATACGTTGCCCTGCTTGTCTCATAAATTCTTCACCGTATGCCCATCTTGTACTTATACCAATTTCTCTTATATCAAATGTGTTAGAGAAAATATTATTATCATTTGAATATGTATATGTGTTCGTAACATTTCTTCTATACTGTGATGCATAAAAATGATGTAATACATATTTCTGTGATCTTAAACTTAAACTCGTTTCAAAACCTCTTTGAAAATCCATATTGTTTACAATTAAATTTCTATATGTGTCATTGAAATTTAATTTATCACCCTTGAAATTTACAGAACCAGATTCAATCACATCATATATATATGAAGTTGACCAACGAATATCTCTTTCATTATATATAGGCACATCTATACTAGCACCATATTTAAACTTATTATCTTTTGTACCCCATGCAAAGTAGGTTGCAAGAGAAAATCTTTTACTAAGTTTTTCGGATGTACTTACACCCATACCTAATCGAACTCCCTCAAAATCATTAAAGCCACTTAGAATTCTCTTTAAATCTATTTGAAAATATTTACCTACAGGTAAACTTCCTTTTGCTAAAATTGTAGCATACTTAATTTTGTCATCTAATTTCTCAGCTTTACCAATGCTGTCAATTACTCTATACGTATTTTTTTCTAATACATTCAAAGTATCAACTCTATATTTATTAAAGAGACTGTCACTGTTATTTTTTATTGATTTATTATCATAGTCTAATACAATACCATTGAAATTTTTCTTCTTCTCATCAATATTTATTTCAAGATCTTTAATATAAGTTCTACCAACAGCAAACATCGTTCGATCATTAATTTGAATAGACCTCCCAAAATCTAAATCAGTATTCAATTGCATAGGGAACCAAGCTCCTTCAATTTTTTCGTATTGCTGCTGAATTTTAATATTGAAGTATGAAGATTTTGAAGGCTCTGCAATTACGTTTTGAATTGCAAAACCATCTGTGTTTATGTAAAGTAATCCCTTTAATCCGTCAAAATACTTACCCTTCATCGGCCTAAAGCTTATGACAAATATTGAATCATTTGCTTTGTATAACGTATCTTCTATGTTGAAGAAATATTTTGTGGTGCTGCCGGTCGCGAGCGGACTTAAATAATTTTTATCGAGAATTTTTAAATAATCTTTATAGAATGAAAAAGATTGAAACTGTGAAGCTATTAGCACAAACTGCGGATTTTTAAGTCCAGATACTTTTAATGCCTTAATCTTCTCCTTCGTTTTCTCTGGCCTCAAATAACTTCTTTCTGTTACTGTCTCTGTTAAAAACAAATACTGCGTATTAAATAATGAATCTGATTTCTCAAGTCTCTTTTTATTAGCTAAAGAAATTGAATCTAATTTTTTAACATATGCTACAGAATCTTTCAATTTTAATTCTTTCATTGAATTAGAATTTTCTGAGAAACTATCAATTCTAGATGCAACTAAACTATCTTTCTTTCCAGTAAAATAAAATTTATTGTACGACATGTACTTAAATGAATTTAATTTCTCGGGATTGTTTTTGTCTTTGTTATCTATTGCTTTATTGATTATTCTATGTGCAGGGTTTTCACCTGCAAATACTACAACTTCTTTGATTTTGTTTTCTCTTTCTTTTAATAAAATAACTAAATCTTCTCCCGAACTTAGATCAATGTCTTTCATTTCATAACCTACATATTGTAATCTGAATTTATTTGTAGGTTTATTAGCATATATCTTAAACTTACCGTCAATATCTGTTTGTACACCTTTTTGTTCACCTAAAACTAATATAGATACAAAAGCTAGTCCCTTTTTCGTTTTACTATCTAATACCTTACCTGAATACAAAAAGTTCTGAGCATGTACATTAGCGGTAAAAAATATGATAATAAATGTGAAGTAAATTTTTTTCATAA
Organism: Sphingobacterium thalpophilum; assembly: GCA_943372195.1. GTDB lineage: Bacteria > Bacteroidota > Bacteroidia > Sphingobacteriales > Sphingobacteriaceae > JAEYZM01. The sequence continues at coordinate 40,406 of CALRXS010000013.1, read as the reverse complement.
ATAATAGTTTACTCAAAGGAAAATAAATAATATCAATTAAGTACTTTAGTACATTAAGGTAACAAAGATTTTATGAAGAAAGAAATGAACCCCTGGACGATTATCTCTTCAGAAGAGAAGTACGATAACCCATGGATAAACCTAACAGAATATCAAGTCATAAATCCGAATGGTGGCAGAGGCATATACGGTAAAGTACATTTTAAAAACTTAGCAATAGGTATTATCCCCATAAATAATAATGACGAGATTATTTTAATAGGCCAATATAGATTTCCTCTGGATGTTTACAGTTGGGAAATACCTGAAGGGGGTGGTAAATTAGGTGTTGACTCCTTAGATTCTGCCAAGAGAGAGCTTTTAGAAGAAACCGGACTAAAAGCAAATAAATGGACCAAACTAATGGAAATGCATCTTTCAAATTCAGTATCTGATGAGCTTGCTATTATTTACGTGGCAGAAGAATTAGAGCAATTTGAAGCAGAGCCAGAAGAAACCGAACAACTAGAAGTAAAAAAAATCCGTTTTGATGAAGCACTTAAAATGGTAATGGATGGAGAAATAACAGATGCAATGACTGTTGCAGCATTGTTAAAATTTCAATTAATAAGAAACTCTTCTTAAATTTAATTATGAAAAAATTTACACTAGTACTTCTTGTGTTTAGTCATTTCTTATTAACCGCAAATGCGCAATTAATGGATGGCAAAAAATCTTTCAGTAGAAAAGATACACTACGAGGATTTCTCTCAAATGAAAGAGTGAATTATGATGTTAAACATTACTTACTCGATATTAAAATTGATATTGAGAAAAAATATATAAAAGGCTCTAATCAAATTTCTTTTGAAGTTAAAAATGATCTTCCTGTTTTGCAATTTGATTTATTTGAAAACATGAAAGTGAATAAGGTAGAATGGAATAATAAAAAATTGAAATTTACAAGAGAGTTTAATGCTGTGTTTGTAAATTTCCCTGAAGTATTAAAAAAAGGAACTAAGCATTCAATTATAATATACTATGAGGGTAATCCAACAATTGCTAAACGAGCACCATGGGATGGTGGGTTAGTATTTAAAAAAGATAAAAACGGTAAACCATGGGTTGGAGTAGCTTGCCAAGGTACTGGCGCAAGTTTATGGTGGCCAAATAAAGATCATCAGAGTGACGAGCCAGACAGTATGGAAATAAGAGTTACATCACCTACAGATTTAGAAGAAGTTTCAAATGGTAGACTAGTATCTAAAACTGATTTAAACAATGGATATACAAAAAGAGTATGGAAAGTAAATCATCCAATTAATAATTATAATGTGAGTATAAATATTGCTGATTATTTTCATTGGACAGACAGTTACACAAGTAAAATAAATTCAGAAGTTTTAACACTTGATTATTATGTATTAAAAGATAACGAGATAAAAGCACGTAAGCAGTTTGAACAGGTTAAGCCTATGCTTGATGCTTTTGAAAAAAGGTTTTCTCCATACCCATTTTATAAAGACGGCTATAAATTAGTTGAAACACCTTACTTAGGCATGGAACATCAAAGTTGCGTAGCCTATGGCAATGCATATAAAAATGGTTATATGGGATTTGATCTTTCAGGTTCTGGTGAAGGTTTAAAATTTGATTATATCATTATACATGAAACTGCACATGAGTGGTGGGGTAATTCATTAACCACATATGACATTGCAGATATGTGGATTCATGAGGGATTCGGTCAATACTCAGAAGTGGTTTATTTAGAAGAATTATATGGCAAAGAAAGTGCAATAAAATACCTTAAGGGAATTAGAAATGGTATTCAAAATAAAGAACCAATAATTGGCCCTTATGGAGTAAATGAAGAAGGCAGTGGAGATATGTACCCTAAAGGTGCTCAATTCTTACATACACTAAGGTCAGTTATTAATAATGATGAATTATGGTGGTCAATTATTTACGATTTACAAGTAACATATAAACATAAAAATTTAAACACTAAAGATGTATTAAACTTTATGAATAATAAATCAGGCATGCAGTTGAATAAGTTATTTGATCAATATTTAAAATACCCTTCAATACCAGAGTTGGTTTGGAACAGTAGAGTTGAAAATGAAAATTTAATAATTGAGTATAATTGGCTGACGGATGTCAAAGATTTTGAGATGCCAATAGAAATTACAGTTCGAGGTAAAAGCGAAAGAATTCTTGTAAAAAATGAAAAGCAAACATTGATTTATACAAAAAGTAAAATCGAAGATGTAGAACCTGATAAAACTAATTTCTATTATAAAATAAAAAAAGGAGCATAAGCTCCTTTTTTTATTTAAGACTAGTTTTTACTAACCTAATTTCTTCAAAAGTAAAATCTGACCCTAGTATTGCCTTTATCTCAGTTAAAGTTTTTTGTTCATTCATATTAATACATTCTTTGATAGGTTGTATTCTGTCTTGAGTCATAACATCTTCAATTTTAATTTCATTTCTGGCTATTAACTCATTTATATGACTGTAAATAGTAACTTTTTTAAGTCCCCTCGTTGCTGCAATATCTTCTATACTAAACCCCTTGTTATATAATTCAAAAGTTTCTAAAACACTATCACCTTTTACTACCTTCCGTTTTTCTGCTTTAACTTTTTCGGCTTTTACAACTTTTAGATTTGACTCGCGCCATTCAATATTTAAAGAGTTTTTAATATCGAGTTTACTTAATTCTTTTTTAAACAAATAAGCTTCGACGATATGACATGATTTATTTATATGTTGAATTTTTTGAAAGATTAATGATTCTAGTTCCTCTAATTCTGTTATGAATGCTTTAACTTTTTTCAACTTAGCAAGTACCTCAATCTGTGATTTTATATGCAAACAAATTTCTTTAAGATTTTTCTCGAAATAATTTTTAGCATCATTTAATCTTACATATAATGTGTTTATATCTTTAGCAAAGAATAAGTTTTGTAATTGTAATTTAAATTTATCTGCTATTTCTAATTCTTTTTGGAAATCAAAAAATATCTTGAGGCTTGAGTCTTTTAAAATCTCGTAAACAACATCTTCTTTTTTTATAGAGTCTATGTGTTTGTTTAATGCAGTATAAACAGAATGAAAATCGAAAGCTAGTTTATTGTAATCAGAAATATATTGCCACGATTCCTCCATAAGTATATCGTATGCTATGTCTGTAGCTAATCTATTTTTTTCATAGTCCACAATCGTCTCATTATGCTTAATTATATTCGAAGTAAATGGCGATGATAATATTAACCCTTCTAAATTTCTTAGTCTAGAAAAGGCAACATAAGATTGCCCAGATGTAAATACATTTTTAACATCAATTATAGCTTTATCAAATGTTAATCCTTGACTTTTATGTATAGTAATAGCCCATGCTAATTTCAAGGGATATTGAGTGTAAGAGCCGATGATTTCTTCTTTGATTTCCTTACTTACATCATCAACAGAATACTTAATATTCTCCCAATCATAAGGCTTCACATCAATTATAACATTATCATCTATTTTAACTTTTATTGATTCTTTAGTCAATTCATTTATAGTTCCAATCTTACCATTATAATATTGTTTTGAACTTGAATGATCATTTTTCAAAAACATTACCTGGGCGCCCAATTTTAATTCTAATTTTTTTTCATTAGGTATAATATGATCTGGGAAATCATTGTTAATTTTTGCCTCATAAAAAAAAGATTGACTTTTTATTTTATTCAACTCTTCTTTATTAATACTATCTGCTCTCGCATTATGTGTTGTAAGAGTTATATATTCAGATAAATTATCTGGTATATGTTGTTTGTAAAATGTATTAAGATAATTTATATCATTTTCTGTTAATTCATTATATCTGATTTTATTTAATATATCTGTAAAGATTTTATCTGACTGTCTATAAATAGTATCTAATTCTATATATACCGGTTTGTCTTTTTCTAAAACCTTTGCATTAAAGAAAAATATATTTGAATAATACTTTGATAACACATCCCATTCTGAATCTTTTACGATAGGAGGTAACTGCATCATGTCACCAATAAATAAAACTTGTAGGCCCCCGAATGATTTCTGATTTCTTCTAATATATTTTAATATATGATCAATTGCATCTAATATGTCTGCCCTTAACATACTTACTTCATCAATAATTAAAAGCTCAGCTTCTCGAATTATTGATCTTTTATCATTCGACATTCTTAAATGACGAAGTATAGTAGATTGAGTTTCGAAGTTTGCATTAAGATGAGTATGAAACTCTTGTTTAGTGGGAATAAAAGAGGCCAATGGCAATTGAAATTGTGAGTGTAGTGTTACTCCACCCGCATTCAATGCAGCTATACCCGTAGGTGCAGCTATAATTGTTTTTTTATGTGTTTTTTGAGTAATGTATTTCAAAAAAGTGGTTTTGCCCGTACCAGCTTTACCAGTTAAAAACACATGTCTATTGGTGTGATTTATAAATCTCTCTGCTAGTTCAAATGCTGAACTTTTTACCTCACTTGCCTTCATCGCTGTCAATATTTAATATTGACAGCAATTTAGGCTTTAAAATGTAATTGTTCAACTGCAAGAATGCAGGATTATAAATAATCTGCGATTTCTTCTGGTAATAAATAGTTTTTTCTTTTAAAATCTTTGTATTCTTGAGATGCTGAAGATTTATTCAACACATAATTACTAAAAGCATAAAGTTGATGAGCTAGGCCTTTCTGAATTACAAGCATGTCAGTGCTTCTCTCTAATGATCTATGATATTTATCAAAAAAACTATAATAAAATCCACACTTTAACATTGAGAATGATTTTCTGTTTTGATAATCTACAATATGAGATAATTCATGTGCTATAATTCCAATTTGTTCTTGTAAGCCTAATTCATCGAATGACACACCCCCGATTTCTTTAGCATGCGAATTTATATAAATTACATATGTACGATTTCTCAATAAAAATTGACCTATGTGAGGTCTAGTTGACATAGTGGTTTTTATTTTTCTGTACTCAAAAGTGATATATGTATTTTTTAATTCAGGGAAAAAACTAAGAGCTATTAATGCTGGGAGTTCAACTTTGTCAACGAAATTTTTGTGTTGACCAAATTCTTGTCTTAAATCAATTTGATTTGTCGAAAACGCAAAAATCTCGATCGTTAAAAAAAATTGTAACGTTATAATTAAAAATAAGTATAAGAAGTAAACCTTTTGATGCCTATACATATTTAAATGTAAATAATTTAACATTGATTTACAAATGATTATACATATATTTAAAAAATGAAATCAATATTCATACTCTTAATATCATTAATTTCAATTCAGCCATTATTTGCTCAATCGAATGATGGTGCCTATGTATATGTCGATAAGATGCCTGAATACCCGGGCGGACAAGTAGCATTAGTTAAATATTTGAGTAAAAGTATTAAGTACCCTACACAATCAAAAATTAACAAAGTGAAAGGCAAAGTGGTTGTTTCATTTGTTATTGACAAGTTTGGTAAAGTTACTCAAGCTAAAATCGTAAAAAGCTTAAACGAAGAATGCGATAAAGAAGCATTAAGAGTTATTAATAATATGCCCGATTGGCAACCAGGTGAAAAAGATGGTAAAAAAGTAGATGTACTTTTTTCACTCCCCATAAATTTTAATTAAAAATTAAACATAAAAAAAGGTCTTGAAAAATTTCAAGACCTTTTTTATTTAGAAATATTTTTTAATTAATTATTTGAAGCTACAGAAGCTGTTAAGAAATCTCTATTCATTCTAGCGATGTTAGATAATGAAATACCCTTAGGGCATTCAGCTTCACAAGCGCCAGTATTAGTACAGTTTCCAAATCCTTCAGCGTCCATTTGAGCAACCATATTTTGAACTCTCATGTATCTTTCAGGTTGACCTTGTGGTAACAATGCTAATTGTGAAACTTTAGCAGAAACGAACAACATTGCTGAAGCATTTTTACAAGCAGCAACACAAGCACCACAACCAATACAAGCTGCAGCATCAAATGCTAAGTCTGCATCTTCTTTACCAATTGGTAAACTATTTGCATCACGTGCATTACCTGTATTTACTGAAATAAAACCACCAGCTGAAATTATTCTATCAAACGCAGATCTATCAACTGCTAAGTCTTTTATTACTGGAAAAGCTTGCGCTCTCCAAGGTTCAATTACAATTGTGTCGCCATCTTTAAATGAACGCATATGTAATTGGCATGTTGTTACTTTATCTTTCGGACCATGAGGTCTACCATTGATGTACATGCTGCACATACCGCATATACCTTCGCGACAATCGTGATCAAAAGCAATTGGCTCTTCAGCTTTAGAAATTAATTGCTCGTTTAACACATCAATCATTTCTAAAAACGACATATCAGGTGAAATTTCTTTCACTTGATAAGTAACTAATTTACCTTCAGCATTTGTATTTTTTTGTCTCCACACCTTTAGTGTAAGATTCATATTTCCTTTTTCCATATTTATGAAATTATACCAATCAATTGTTAAGTAAAACGAAAATTGAAAATTGAAAAACGTCGCATTACAAAGTCATTTAAACGCTTTTTTGTTTAATTAAAAAATTAATATATCCATTTAATACTGCAATACATTTTTCAATTAATTCATAAAGGTTTTTATAAGTTTCCTTATTAATAATTTCTTCGTCAAGTACAATAATAAGATGGTCCATCAATTCAAATAAAGAACCTCTACTTTGTCTGCAAAATTGAATATTCTCTTGATAATAAAACCTTCCGTAGCCTTCAGCAATATTGTTAGTTACAGATCTAGATGCCCTTAACATTTGATCCACTAACCTATATTTCTCTTCACTAGGAAACTTTTTAACAAGATTGCTTATTTCAATTCGCAATTCTCTTGCGCTTTTCCAACACTCCAAATTTTCAAAATTCCTCATCACTTTTCCCTCCCAATAGTAGTAATCACCAATTACTAAAAATTTTTATTCTTTAACTAGGGCTATACGATTTTCGTTTCCCCTATTTTCGTTTTTCCTACTTATACGATCTCTGAGCTATCTTAATATTCTCATACTTCAGCTCTTCTTTATGCAACTGTGGTGCTTGACCATCTCCTTTATATTCCCATGCAGCTACATATGCGTAGTTCTCGTCATCACGCAATGCTTCACCTTCTTCTGTTTGATATTCTTCTCTGAAGTGACCACCACATGATTCATTTCTATCTAATGCATCAAAACACATTAACTCACCCAATTCAATAAAGTCTGCTACTCTACCCGCTTTTTCTAACTCCGGATTAAATTCATCTGCAGAACCAGGTACGCGAACATCAGACCAAAACTCTTTCTTCAATTGTTGAATTTCAGCAATTGCTTCTTTAAGTCCTTGTTCATTTCGAGCCATACCACATTTATCCCACATAATTTTACCTAATCTTTTGTGGAAGCTATCAACTGTTTTAGTTCCTTTGATTGAGAATAAACTATTGATTTGTTCTTTTACTTTATTTTCTGCTTCAACAAATGCTTCGTGATCTGTAGAAATTGCTTTTGTACTAATTTCTTTCGATAAGTATGCACCAATTGTATATGGTATTACGAAATAACCATCTGCTAAACCTTGCATCAATGCAGATGCACCTAATCTGTTTGCACCATGATCTGAGAAGTTTGCTTCACCTAGAGCATATAAGCCTGGTACTGTAGTCATCAAATTATAATCAACCCACAATCCACCCATTGTATAATGTACAGCTGGATAAATTCTCATTGGTTGCTCATATGGATTCTCACCAGTAATTTGTTGATACATGTCGAATAAGTTACCGTACTTCTCTTTCACAACATCTTTACCCATTTTGATAATTTCTTCTTCAGAAGCATTTACGATATTTCGTTTGTTAGCTTCTACTGTTCCATATCTCTTGATGTTATATGCAAAATCTAAGTAGACAGCCATTTTTGAATTACCTACACCATAACCTGCATCACATCTTTCTTTTGCTGCCCTTGAAGCAACGTCTCTAGGTACTAAGTTTCCGAAAGCTGGGTATCTTCTCTCTAAATAATAATCTCTTTCTTCTTCAGGGATATCGTTAGGGTTACGAGTATCTCCTTGTTTTTTAGGAACCCAAATTCTACCATCATTTCTCAATGACTCTGACATCAATGTTAATTTCGATTGATGATCACCAGAAACTGGAATACATGTTGGGTGAATTTGTGTGAAACAAGGGTTACCAAACAATGCTCCTTGCTTATGTGCTTTCCAAGCTGCAGTAACATTTGAACCCATTGCATTAGTGGATAAATAAAATACGTTTCCGTATCCACCTGTACATAATAATACAGCATGTCCGAAATGTCTTTCTAATTTACCTGATACTAAATTTCTTGCAATTATACCTCTGCAAACTCCATCAATTTTTACTACATCTAACATCTCATGTCTTGTGTACATTTTTACTGTACCCATACCTACTTGACGTTGTAATGATGAATATGCACCTAATAATAATTGCTGACCAGTTTGACCTGCTGCATAAAATGTTCTTTGTACTTGAGTACCACCGAAAGATCTATTTGATAGTAATCCTCCGTACTCACGTGCAAATGGTACACCTTGTGCTACACATTGATCAATGATACTACTACTTACGTCAGCTAAACGATAAACGTTTGCTTCTCTAGCTCTGTAGTCGCCACCCTTAATAGTATCATAAAATAAACGGTAAACTGAGTCACCATCATTCTGATAATTTTTTGCTGCGTTGATACCACCTTGCGCTGCAATTGAATGTGCTCTACGTGGTGAATCTTGAAAGCAAAATACTTTTACTTTATAACCAAGTTCTGCTAGTGAAGATGCTGCTGAAGCACCTGCTAAACCTGAACCTACAACTATAACTTCTAAATTTCTTTTGTTCGAAGGATTTACTAATGGGACAGTTGAACGATATTTTGTCCACTTCTGCTCTAATACTCCTTCTGGTATTTTTGAATCTAATATTGACATGTCTTAGATATTTTTTTCTGTTTAATTATTTAACCCAACCAAAGTGTAATGCTATTGGCATTAATGCGAATAAGACCGGTACAATTATTGAAAATGCGTAACCGATAGTCTTTATTGTTGGAGTGTATTTTTTATGATTCATCCCTAATGATTGAAATGCAGAAGCAAATCCGTGCATCAAATGATATGATAAAGATACCATCGCTAAAACGTAAACTATCACAACTGGTAGACTTTGAAATACCATTTGCATTTCATAAAACAAGGTTTGTTTACCACTTGTAATTGCGTCTGTAAATCTACTTACTACCCAAAAATGCTTTAAGTGGAGAATTAAAAATATTAATAACAAAGTGCCTAATAAGCCCATTGATCTTGAATACCACGTACTGTTTGCTGAAGCATTTGTATATGCATATTTTACAGGTCTAGCCTTATTGTTTTCAGACCATAATAACAAGCCATCGATAATGTGTAGCAATAAGCCTAACATTAAACCTACTTCCATAGTTCTAATCAACCAATTAGTTCCCATGAATTCTGCTGCTTCTTCAAACTTATGTCCGCCATCATTGAAAAATATCAAAGAGTTAATACCAACGTGTACTAACAAAAAAGAAATCAAAAACAAGCCCGTTAAGCCCATTATTAATTTCTTACCAATTGATGTTTTGAACAGTTTACTTTTACTCATAAAGTGAATTTTTTCTAATTATACTCTTAACCGCAAATGTATCTATTATGTGTTATTTCTTAATTATCTATAAAAATTTAGATTGATTCTAATTTAATAATTTTTAAAACCTTTATATGCTGTATTTTAACTCATTACCTAATAAATCAAAACTACTACTCGTTTAGAACTAATATTTTTTCAAAATAAGCCTGGTTTTTATCATCTATTGCTCTTATATAATATATCCCAGAAGTTAAAACACGAACATCAATTTCTGTTTCGATTTGAATCCCTTTTAATGTACAAACTTTTTGTCCTAAACTTGATATTAATTCTAATTCCTTAAACTTAATATAATTTGGTAAGACAATTTTTTGATTAACCGGATTTATGATGTTCAATTTTTTAATATTATTTACAGATACTATTGGCATAAAATAATTGACGCAATTACTAGTATCCACACATCCGAAGTTATTAGTCATAACAACTGCATAGTTACCTGTATTTTTGGGAGTATAATAACGTCCAGTATCACCTACAAGAATTTGCATGATACTATCGCATCTATACCATTGATATGAACTCGCATTTCCTTCTTCTGCCCCTAAACTTGCAGAACCTACATACACGTTTTTATTCATTGTGTCACTTACGATAATACCAAATGTGGCGTATTTTTTGACTGTATCGTTGCAGGTAAGACCGGCAGATACATAATATGTAGCCGAACTTTGAGTATTAATACTTAATGATAAACCTGAGTCAACAAATGCACCGTTCAAACTATCTTTATACCAAAACCAGCTACTTGCTGAATTTAATTGACCCCCTATTACATTTACTGTTAATGATTGTGGTTTACATAAAAAAGTTATTGAATCGATATCTACAATAGGTGCCGTTGCTGAAATACATGGTGGCGTTGTGCTATAAGTATTTTTTATTCTAACAATTTTATTGCTTGTATTTGTATTGGGAATACCAACTTGTGTTGTTTGTGTAAAGTTGCCAGCGATTAATACATTTTGATCTTGTTGTTCAGCAACATCATAAATACTTCCGTTAGTACCTACATAAACTGTATTATCAATACTTCCATCTTTATTTAACCTTACTAATCGTTGTACTGTTTGTGAATTAACTGTAGTGAAATCGCCAACTAAAATAATTTTGCCATCTTTCTGTAAATGCATTGCTCTAATACGACTAGAAAAATTTGCTTTGAAAGTTGTATCTAAACTTCCATTACTCATTAGTCTCGCAATTCTATTTGCTGATATCCCATTTACACTTGAAAATGTTCCCGCTATTATAATTCTATCATCTGGCAAAACTAAAAGTTCATTGACGTTTCCTGAAATTAATCCAGTGTTAAAAGTTGTGTCCAAATTTCCATCTAAATCTAATCTAATTAGTTTATTTACATTTAGTCCTTTATATCTTAAAAACGGACCACCTATTAAAAGCTTATTGTTTTTTTGTTGGCCAAAGCAATCAGGAGCTAAATTAGTACCTGTACCTATTAAGAAATTTGTATCAATTGTTCCATCTGAATTTAATCTTACAAAACCATTATAGTTTACATTGTTGTATTTACTGAAAAAACCAGCTAGTAATATTTTGCCGTCTTTTTGAAGAAATAATTCAAACACTTCGTTATTCGGACCTACACCTGTAGTAAAAGTATTATCAATAGTTCCATTACTATTAATTCTTGCTAAATTTTTTATGGTAGTAGTATTATAAGAATTAAATAATCCTCCAATAATTAATTTATCGTTTGGTTGTAAAGCGGAAGCTCTTACCGGACCTTCAACTCCTAAGCCTGGTGTAAAGGTATTGTCTACAGTACCATTCGATAATAATCTAACAATTCTCTTATTGCTAGTACCATTAAAAGTTTGGAAATCGCCAGATAAAATAATTTTACCTGTACTTTGAATATTGATTTTATTGATGACATTGCTAGCACCAGTACCTACAAAAAATGAAGTGTCTAAATGTGTTAATTGTGCATTACTAAGATTAGATAATAAAATCAATACAATTGATAAGCGTAGTAATTTTTGCATATATTAATTTATTAAATACCTCTTAATATATTCTATTGTTGAATAGAATTGATAATCAACATTGTTCTTTTTTCTAAAACCATGTCCTTCGTCTTTCGCCATTAAATACCATATTACACCTCCGTTTGATTTTATCTTTTCTTTCATTTGTTCAGCCTCAGACAATGGAACTCTTGGATCATTACCTCCCTGAATAATGAACATAGGTTTTTTAATTTTGTCAGTATGATTCAAAGGCGCTATTTGTTCGAAATATGCTGCCATCTTTGGGTCTCTCTCGTCACCATATTCTACTCTCCTTAAATCTCTTCTATACGCCTCTGTGTTTTTCATAAATGTATTGAAGTTCGATATACCCACAATGTCAATTGCACATCTAATTTTATCACTATAATTATAAGCTACAGCTAAAGACATGTATCCCCCATAACTTCCACCCATAACCATTACTCTATCTGCATCTAAATTATTTTGTGTTTGAATATAATCTAATAATGCACCGATATCTTTTACTGATTCTTCTCTTTTGAAACCATTGTCAGCATCTAAAAATGTTTTACCATAACCTGTTGATCCTCGAACATTCGGATAAATAATTGAGATCCCTAATTCATTCAAGAAATAATTATTTCTAGCTATGAAATTTGGTCTTGACTGACCTTCGGGACCGCCATGTATACTAATTATAACTGGCCTTTTGCCTTGAAATTTAGCTGCTGCTTTATATAAATATCCAGAAATAATTTTACCATCAAATGATTTCCATGCTATCAATTCTGGTTCTTGTAAATTACTTGCATCAAAATCTCCCAATTCACTTTCTGTCCAACGCTCAATTTTATTTTCATCTAAAACATATTCATAAACATCAGAGGTAGTTTTATAATTACTGTATGTATAAGCAAAAGATTTATCACCATTAAACCATTTTAATCCTCCTATTAATCCGGTCGGCATATTCTCAATTCTATTGAATCGATTGCTAGCTGTATTTAATAAATAAACTTTTGATATACCATTTTCATTGGTTGTAAATAACATTTTATTACCACTTTCATTCATCTCTGCGTCTTCTACATCCCATTCAATTTCATTAGTGATGTAAATAAGTTTTTTAGATTTAAAATCATAATATGCTAACCTATTAAACTCACTGTCTTTATTAGTTATTAAGTACATTCCCTTTTCAGAATTTGCAAAGGTAATAGCGGTGTATGTTGCACGTTCATCTTTAAATGGCAACAACCTAATTTTTTCACCAGTATTAACATCTACAGAATAAATTCTAGATTCATTTGCAGAAATATATTCTCTTGCTAATAGTTTTGAATCATCGCTAGACCATGCACTAATACTCCACCCTCCTCCTTCGTTTTTAACAATCAGTTTCTCTGAACTTGGTTCTTGAGGATTCATCAAATAAAAATCTCTGTCTTTACCATTTCTTTTTGTACTTGCATATGCAATTTGATCACCTTTGTATGTCCAGTTAATGTTTCCATTTTGTGATCTCTTCCCATCTGTAAGTAATGATATATTTTTATTGCCTACATCATATCTATACAGCTGTGAAAATTCATTTCCTCCAGAGTCTTTACTAAAAATAAAATATGACCCATTTGTTGGTTCAAAACTTGCATTGCCTACAGGTTCATTAAAAAATGTGATTTGATTTTTTTCACCCAAAGCAGTATTTAAAAGAAATAATTGATTGCTGTTTTGAGCTCTCGTGCTAATCAAAATTTCTCTTTTATTAGGATGTACCTCAACTAAACTTGCTGATTTGAATTCAGTATATTTTTTTACATCATTTACATATGAATTACTCAGCGCTGGTATACCCTCAGCAACAATATTCTCTGGTATCTTAATTTCATTTTGTGCAAATAAATTGTACCCAGTAAATGTTAGTACTAATAATACACCTAAGTTTTTTTTCATGATTTATTTTTCAATTAATAGTTTTGTTTTAAATTCTTTATCATCTGCTTTGATGTTTATATAATACATCCCTTTGGCAAAGCTTAATGCCGAATTAAAATCTATTTCAGATTTGTTATTATAATTACTCAAATAAACTCTTGTTCCCATTGCATTATAAACCGACAATTCTATTTCGCTATATTTTTTATTTAATTTAATTTTAAATTCACCAGTATTCGGATTAGGGTATAATAATATTTCATTGCTAATTAAATCAAAACCTTGTGTATTTGATTTCCCAATATGTCCGTATAAACCTGTACCAGTTCCCACTAATAATTCATCAAAATACAAGACATAAATTTGCGTGCCATTAGGGTATGAATAACCTAAGTTCCATGCAGTAGCGCTTAATGCTAAATTATATACCTCATTATCTACTGCTACATATAATGTATCATTTCCTAAAGTAATTGCTCTTGCTTGTTTGCCTGTAACAAATGGAAAACCAGAAGTTGTAAATGTTGTCCATTTATTCGTTGTATTAATTGGTTTATAATAAGCTATCGGATGATTGATACCTGCATCAGTACCACAAGCAAATAAAGTATCTGATGTTCTACTTAATTCTAAATCTCTTATAGATGCAACTATTAATGAACCTGTACTTGTATTTGCTGCATCCATGTCTTGTGTGGCTGTCCAGTTAGCGCCAGACTTTACAACTTTATAAATACTTCTACCTGTAGGTGATGATAAATCATAATCAACTCCAACATATGCTACTGTATCTGATCCTTCAATATTAAATACGATATCATAAACGTCAACATCTTTATTAGGAACTGTAGATACATGTAATTTAATTTGCGACCATGTAGCTCCACTGTTTTTTGAATAAAACAATCCGCCTTTTTCTGAACCTTGTATTGTATAGCCTGCAAATACTATAGAAGTATCAAACTGACAAACCTCTATCGCTTCGCATATTACAGCACCAGACCATGACCATGGTGATGACTCTGGAGTAAATTTTTGTGTCCAGGTTGAACCACTATTATCAGAACGATATACTCTTAAATTACCAACATAAACTTTATTAGTATCTCCAATCATTTCAGCTGAATAATAGGGCGAACCATCACCATTTGGGAACATCGCATTCGTCCAGCTTGGTGAAGTTAAATAATTGCTTAATTTTCTAATACCAGCCTTTGAAGCTAACCATGCCGTTTGCTTATCAGCTGTCATATCAAAATCATTTACTTGAACTGCTTCAACTCCATCATTGATTTCAAATATTGTTGATCCCTCATTAATCGATGCACCTATACCTTGATCTGTTGTCATGTAAACTATGTTACTATCATTAGGGTCTGAATAAACTGCACCATCATTTGGGTGAGTTTCAAAACCTGCATTACCGAAAACTTTCCAAGAGCCTGCTAAACCTTTATTGTTACTTGCTGCCTTGGTATAATATACATGATAATCTGTTGATGTTCCACTAAAATCTATTGTATTAGAACCAACACCATCAATGCCTGTATTAACTGTACTATAAAGTGTATCATTATCGGTATAAGCAATTTCTTTGAAACCCATACCCATTGGTGATCCAGCTAAAAACAATCTACCATCTGGTGCAATGTTCATTGCCATGTAGTTGATGCTAGTTGAAAGTGTAGTCGGACTTATATCTGAAAAAGTTGTAGAAGAATTGAATGATGAAATAGTATTTGATGATTTATATAATTTCAATGTACTACCTGTACCTTGATAAAATACATAAACAAAATTAGTTATAGGGTCTATCGCAAAAGTATGTGGGCCCATGCTTGCTGTAAAACTTATTGGTGAACCTGCTGCAGCAGTAAGGTTTCCAGATGCATCAAGAGTTCCAAAATACAATTGATTACCTTTTGAATAAAGCATTGTGTTTTGATATATAAAAGGCATATGCATAGAACCATTTGAAATTTCAGTAGCTGTACTCGCACTTACTGTTGTTCGATATAATTTATCTAATACAGAAAAGAAAACACTACCCGATGTTTCATGAATTTGTAAATAATTAATACCTGAACCATAACCATTGTCATCATCAGCTGAAGCTAGTTTTGTGAATGCTGAAAATGAAGAGCTAGATGTTGCAGGTGTAGTAACATCTGTGTAAAATATGCTATTAGCACTTTCTGTTGCTATAAAAATTCTAGAGCTTGATGAGCTTAATGGGTAGCCGATAATGTAATTTATTCTGCCACCATACACATTCTCTACTTTGGGATTACTCAATTGAGCATTTGCAAAATCAATTTTTAATAATAAAATAGCAATAATTAAAGGTAATTTAGTTAGATAGGTTTTCATAATATTAATTTTAGGTTAAGAATAAAATAACTTATCGGTTTAGTTATCACCAAGTTACTATTTATTTAATACAAATTAATCTTATTTATTTTTACCTGTTGAGAAAGCTCTTAATAATCGATACATTTCTATATACTTAGCAGTAGAATCTAAACCGTCTGTCCAGTATATACTCCTAATATTAGTATCTTTTCGAAAGGTAATTGAATAGGTCATATTACCTGATTTTTGGAAGTTTTCATTATAGATACCCGACTCCCAAACTTTATCAAAAATCATTCTTACTGAATCTTCAGTACTTAATCTGAAAAATTTTTGTTGGTAGCTCTTACCTGGTAAGTGATATATTAAATTTATTTCTGCATTTTTTTGAATTGCAAATCCTGTGGTAGTGCCAGCAAAACCACCATTAGCTGTTACTTCAATAACATCATATGGATATTCTTTTGCAATCTGTTTTTTGATTTTTGGAGAGCAGGCAGTTAAAACGAAAATTAATAATAAATACTTTTTCATATGCCTATTTTTTTGCTATTCAAAACATTTTAGTTCTTCATCAAACGACGCCCATACCATATATGGAAACGAATCTTGATGAAAAATATTACCGAACTTATCAATTGCAATTGCCCCAGCAAAACCATCAAATTCTTTTAACTCTTCGAATGATTTTTTAAAAGCTGTTTCAATTAACATTCCATCTGTTACTCTCGTTACAATTTTTGTAGCAAGTGCTACACTTACTATATCTTCTCCAACACCTGTACATGATACTGCTGCAAAATCATTTGCAAAATTTCCGGCTGTTGTTGCAGAATCTGAAATTCTTCCCACTAGCTCAAAGCCTTTACCTCCGGTAGATGTAGCTGCAGCTAAGTTCCCATCTTTATCTATTGCCACACAACCAACAGTACCTAATCCTTTTGATTTTAATTTTGCTTCGTATTCAATTCGGCGTTGTGGTAATTCTGGATTATAATATTCGAAATTATTTTTTGACGCATATTGATTTGCACCTTCTGAACCCAAAACTCTATCATCTTCTGACATTAAAATTTTTGCAAGTTCAATTGGGTTTTGAATGTTTTGTACGTTAATAACTCCTGAAAATTTTTTATTCGCACCATCATGTATAGAAGCACTCATTCTTATTTTGCCGTCACTTTGAATTTGCGATCCTAAACCTGCATTAAATAGTTCGTTATCTTCTAAAAGCTTAACAGTATATACAACTGTTTCTACGGATGTGTGTGACTTTAAATATTCGTAACCCTTCGCTACAATTTCTTTCAGTGCATTTTGTTTAGCAATTTTCACTTCTAAACTTGTAGAAGATTCTGAAAAGAAACCACCGTGTATAATCAGTTTCATTAACGATCTATTTTAGCGTATTTGTCGCTATCTTTTTTATGATTTTTATTGATAATCATTTTGTGCGTTTTTAAATCAAAATGATCATGCATTGACATTACATGTACTACTAAATTTTCAATAGAAATAGGTGTACCCATTGGTATGTCTGTAATATTAGTGTCTTTAATATTTCTACCATCCACAATAATAACTAAACCCGAACCTATCGCCTCCATTTCATGTCCGTTCTTTATAAACAAACCCGTATCTTCTCCTAAGCCCACACCCAAAATCATTGGATTGCTAACTACTGCTTGAAATAATCTTCCTATTCTACCCCTATGTACAAAATGTGTATCTATGATTACATCATTTATTAATCCTAAACCACCAGTAATTTTTATTTCACCTTTCAATAATGCCTCAGAGCTAGAACCTTGATAAATCATATTGTTCGAAGCTGCTGCTGCACCTGCTGATGTGCCTGCCATTAAGAAATTTGTTTCTTGATATTTCTTAATTAATAGATGATGAAATTCAGTACCTCCTAAAATTGAACTTAATCGAAGCTGATCTCCACCCGTGAACATCACTACATCAGCTTCTTGTAATCTATTTACATACTCTTCGCTGTTTGCTTGTTCTCTTTGGGTAATATTCATTACTCCACAATTCTCAGCACCCAAATATGAAAAGGCTTTAACATATTCATCACCTACAACATCTGGTATTTGTGATGCAGTAGTAATGATTTCAATTCTTGAATTTTCAGCGTTTGCCGATTCTAGTAGAATTCTCTTTAAGATGCCTTTCTCAAAAAAATTAAGATTCTTTTCTATCTCGTCTTGATAGTTTTTTTCGGTAAAGCTACCGGTATCTACTGCCCCCCCAATTATAATTAGCTTACCAACTGGTGTCATATTTTTTAATATTATTTTAACATAAAATACAAACAATGATATGAATATTTTTAAATATTTTCATTAATTTACAAGGCAAACTAAACATATAGTATGAAAATATTGAGCATACAAGCGCTTCGAGGTCCGAATATTTGGAGTGTAAAACGCAAAAAATTAATACAGATGCGCCTAGATTTAGAAGATTTAGAGCAGCGACCTACCAATAAAATAGATGGATTTGCAGAAAGGCTTGAGGCGATGTTCCCTACTATGTATGAGCATAGATGTTCAGAAGGTGTGCCAGGTGGGTTCTATTCTAGGGTAAGAAAAGGTACATGGATGGGGCATGTAATTGAACACATTGCTTTAGAAATTCAAACACTAGCTGGCATGAATACTGGCTTTGGCAGAACTCGTGAAACCAAAACACCTGGTATATATAATGTTGTATTCTCTTATACTGAAGAAAACGTTGGCATGTTCGCCGCTGAATCATCGGTCAGAATTGCTGAAGCATTAATAAATGCTGAAGATTATGATGTTGCAGCCGACATTCAGAAAATGAGAGAAATTAGAGAAGAAGTGCGTTTAGGTCCGAGTACCGCTTCATTAGTCGACGAAGCTGTTGCTAGAGATATCCCTTGGATTCGACTAGGTAAAAACTCTCTTATACAATTAGGTTATGGCAAACATCAAGTAAGATTTCAAGCAACCATTACTGATAAAACAAGTAACATCGCAGTTGATATTGCATGTAATAAAGAAGCAACAAAAAGAATGTTATACGAAGCCGCAATTCCTGTAGCCAAAGGTGATATTGTTTTTGATGAAGAAGATCTTAAAAAATGTATTGATAGAATTGGGTTCCCGATTGTTATTAAACCATTAGATGGTAATCATGGTAAAGGCGCAAGCATTAATGTTTTAACTTGGGATGATGCAGTTGAAGGATTAGTTCATGCTAAAAAATATTCTAGAAAAGTAATTGTTGAACGTTTTATAACTGGATATGATTTTAGAGTTTTAGTAATTGATAATAAAGTTGTTGCTGCTGCTCAACGTGTTCCTGCTCATGTTAAAGGTGATGGTATAAACACTATTGAAAAATTAATTGAAATAGAAAATAAAGATCCGAGAAGAGGGTATGGACATGAGAATGTTTTAACAGAAATCACTATTGATAGAGATACATTAGATTTATTAGAAAAGAAAAATTATACCTTAGAAACAGTTCCAGAAAAAAATGAAATTGTTTATTTAAAATCTACAGCAAACTTAAGCACAGGTGGAACATCAATAGATGTTACTGATATGATGCATCCTGAAAATATTTTTCTATCAGAGCGTATATCAAGAGTGATCGGATTAGATGTTTGTGGAATAGATATTATGGCTCAAAATTTAACACAACCTTTAAAAGAAAATGGTGGTGTTATTTTAGAAGTTAATGCAGCACCTGGGTTCAGAATGCACCTTGCACCGGCAGAGGGATTGCCACGTAACGTTGCAGCACCAGTGATTGATATGTTGTACCCTCCGGGTAAACCCTCAAGAATTCCAATCATTGCAGTAACAGGTACAAATGGTAAAACTACTACCACGCGCTTAATAGCACATATTGTAAAAAACATGGGTTATAGAGTTGGCTTTACTACTTCTGATGGTATCTACGTTCAAAATCACATGCTTGAGAAAGGTGATACTACAGGACCATACAGTGCTGAATTTATTTTGAAAGACCCTACTGTTGATTTCGCAGTTTTAGAAACAGCTCGCGGTGGTATTTTAAGAGCAGGCTTAGGTTTTAGCAGATGCGACATTGGAGTAATCACAAATATTCAAGAAGATCATCTAGGTATAAATGATATTAATACTCTTGAAGATGTTGCCAGAGTAAAATCAGTTGTAGTAAAAAGTGTAAAGAAAGATGGTTGGGCAGTATTAAATGCTGAAGATGAACATTGCGTAAAAATTGCTTCTGAATTAGATTGTAAAATCGCATATTTTTCACTCGACGAAAACAATGCAGTTATTAAAAAACATTGCAAAGCTGGCGGCATAGCAGCTATTTATGAAAACGGATTTGTAACTATTAAGAAAGGTGATTGGAAAATTCGCGTAGAAAAAGTTACCACTATACCCCTTACTCTTGGTGGTAAAGCACGATTCATGATTGCGAATGTTTTAGCTGCTACTTTAGCGGGCTACTTATATGGTTTCAAAACAGAGGATATGCGCATCTCCCTTGAAACATTCATTCCTTCTGCTGCTCAAACACCTGGTCGTATGAATATTTTCGAATTCAAAGAATTCAAAGTAATGATAGACTTTGCTCATAACCCTGCTGGTTATACTGCAGTAGAAGAGTTTTTAGCTCAAATAGATGCACCATATAAAGTAGGTATTATTGCAGGTGTTGGTGATAGACGCGATGAAGATATTACCAATTGCGGTATGATTGCTGCTCGAATGTTCGATCACATTATCATCCGTCAAGAAAAACATTTAAGAGGTAGAACCGAAGAAGAAATTATCAATTTAATTTTAAAAGGAATTAATTCTGTCGACAAAAAAATATCATACGAAATTATTCCGAAAGAAGTTGAAGCTATTAAACATGCAATTTCAACAGCACAACCTGGTACATTCATCACTGCCTTAAGTGATGTAATTACAAATGCTATTGATATTGTACAAAGTTATTTAGATAAAGAAGCCGGATTGTAATTTGATGAGAAGATCAGTAATTATTAGTGGTGCGGGCTCTGGCATTGGCAGAGCCATCGCAATTAAATTAAGTGAATTAAATTTTGATTGCTATTTATTAGGTCGTAATAATGTTCAACTTCAAAAAACATTAATAGGTTTAAGAGATGGTGATCATTATATTCTAAATGCTGATATAAAAAGTAAAGATAGTTTATCTAATACTCTCTCAACTTTGAGAAGACCTGTTGATGCATTAATTGCTAATGCAGGTATTGGTGGTGAAAATCATTGGGGTGAGAAAGATAGATGGTCAGATATAATCGAAACTAATTTAACTGGCACTTATCAATTCATTCAAACATTTCTTCCTTCATTAAAAAGCTCTAGTAATTCTTATAAACACATAGTAATGACCTCATCAGTTTTAGCAAGATTAGGCGTTGCGAATTACTCGGCATATTGTGCATCAAAAGCCGGGCTTTTAGGATTAATGAGATCTATGGCTGTTGAATATGCAGCTAATAATATATTAGTAAATGCAATTTGCCCTGGTTGGGTAAATACTCAAATGTCTCGCGATGGTATGGAAGGTATTGCAAAAGGTATCGGAATCTCTACAGAAGAATTTTACGATATGGCAATGCAACAAGTGCCCTTACGTAAAATGTCTGAACCATCTGAAATCGCTGATATTGTAGCGTATTTATTATTTCAACAAAGTATCACCGGACAAACATTAGACATTAACAATGGTGCTATAATGAATTCTTAATTCATTGCTAGTTGAACTAAATCTTCAGCTAGCAATGAACCCATTGCCACTCCCATGCCATTACATCTTACTGCGCAATAAATATTTTTTTGAAGCTCTTTTACAATTGGAGTAATTTCATTACCGAATGCCATAGTGCCACTCCAAGAATATTCAATTTTATAATCATCATGTGGCAAAATCATTTCTGATAATAGTCTTCTCAATTCTCTTTGCACAATTTCTGTTTCACCATTCTCAAAAGTTTCTTCTGCTTTGAAATCTAAATTTCTACCTCCACCAATCAACATTCTGTTATCAATATTTCTGAAATAATAATACCCTTTATTGTAATGAAAATTTCCTTTTAGTTTTAAATCATTTACTTTGGATGTTACTATAATTTGTCCGCGACCTGGCTTTAAATCTAATTCAGTAAATATTTTTTTTGCAAAAGCATTATTCGTAACTAATAATTTTTCTGTTATAATATTTGAAGTATTTGTTTTTAAAATTATTGAATCTTTATTTTCGAATGATAACAATTCAGTATTAAATAATATTTGCACACCATATTCAATAGCTCTATTTATAAGTGTTTGCATCATTTTACCTGAATGTATTTGGGCTTCATATTTTGTATATATTAAATGTTCTACATTCTTGAATTTAAATTTCTCAATATCATTATCTCTTAATTCATATACTTCATCATTAAAAATATTTTGAAGTAATGAATTGTATTCTGTTAATGAATTTATGCATTCGTTAAAAACATCATCATCTTGTTTGGTGAAAACTTCATAACCACCATTTGCATAATAATCAATATTTATTTCTCCCAACTCATCTTTCATTTTCTTAAGTCCGCCAACTCTCTTCTTCACTAAATCTTTAAACTCTTGCTCAGATGTGTTTTTTCTGTGTTGAATAATTTCTGATAAACTGCCAAAGCAGGCGAAGCCTGCATTTTTTGTGCTTGCGCCATCTGGCAATGCAGATCGCTCAATTACTAATACTTTAGCTTGCTTGTTTTTTTTCTTGATTTCAATTGCAGTAAAAAGTCCGACGATACCCGCCCCCACAATTGTGTAATCATAATTTTGCAAAAATGACGTTCTTTCCCAATACGACAGATTCATACTGTTAATTTTAGTAAATTTGACCTAAGTTAGTACCTTTTGTCAGTATTTAAAACATGGCATCGGTATTGATTGTTAAATAATAAAACAAAAGAATATGGGATTTTTATATGTTATTATGATTGCATTCTTATTATTAAGCTTTGTAATCAGTTGGAGATTTAAGTCGAAGTTCAATGAATATTCGCAACAAATGTTAGCAAACGGATTGTCAGGTAAAGAGATCGCAGAAAAGATGTTATCTGACCACGGTATAAATGATGTAAAGGTTATTTCAGTTGAAGGTTCTTTAACCGACCACTATAACCCTGCTGATAAAACTGTGAACTTAAGTCCAGATGTTTACCACGGTCGTTCTGTTGCTGCTGCTGCAGTTGCTGCACACGAATGCGGTCACGCTGTTCAACATGCAACGGCATACTCTTGGTTACAATTTAGATCTGCTATGGTACCAGCATTATCAGTAAGTTCTAGATACATGCAATGGGTTTTGTTAGGTGGTATACTTTTATTAAATGTATTCCCTACATTATTGTTAATTGGTATTTTAATGTTTGCCTTAACAACTATTTTCAGTTTTATAACTTTACCAGTAGAGTTCGATGCTAGTAATCGTGCAATTGCTTGGTTAGATTCGAGAGGTATTACTCGTACTAATGAAACAGAAACTGCTAAGAGTGCATTAAAGTGGGCTGCTAGCACATACGTTATTGCTGCACTATCATCTTTAGCAACATTGTTATACTATGTGACACTTTTCTTAGGAAGAAGAGACTAACGTTTTTTCTGGTAACTAGTTACTTTAACTAGTTACCAGAAAAATATAATTATCTAGTTTAATTTAAACGGACAGAGTAATTCAAACTCTGGTATCGTTACTTCGAATGCCTGATTGTCTACTAATCTTTTGAAAGTATAAGTTCCCGACATTTTGCCCATCTCTGTTTTAAGATTACAACCAGAAACATATTCATGGGTTTCATTTGGTTCTAATACTGGCTGAACACCTATAACCCCTTCACCTTCTACTTCTCTATGCGTACCATTTGAATCGAAGATATACCAATGTCTTGATATAAGTTGAACTGTATAGTCTGAAAGATTTTCAATATTGATTTTATAAGAAAACATAAAATGCGAATTCGCCGGGTTTGAGTACTCGGGTTGATACGATGTTTCTACCGTAACTTTTACGCCATCTGTTATCTTGGTTACCATTGCTTCAAAAATATAAAAAGATTTATATTATTAAACCACCACTTCTAATTTTTGTTCTGCAATCTCTCTAAATAATGTATATATCTCATCAACAGAATTTGCTGAAACTAGTTTCATTCTATATTCTTTAAAATGCTCAATGCCCTTAAAATAGTTTGCATAATGTCTTCTCATTTCAAAAATACCTGTCTTGGTTCCCTTCCATTCAATCGATTTGTCGAAATGAGTTTTACAAGCGTCTATTCTTTCTTGCATGGTAGGTGGAGCTAACTTTTCACCCGTATGATAAAAATGCTTTATCTCTCTAAATATCCATGGGTAACCTATCGCAGCTCTTCCAATCATAATTCCATCCACTTCATACTCTTTCATCCAAAGCATTGCTTTTTCTGGCGAGTCAACATCCCCATTACCAAAAATCGGAATTCTCATTCTCGGGTTTTGCTTTACTTTTCGAATGAGTGTCCAGTCGGCATTACCTTTATACATCTGTGATCGTGTTCTCCCATGTATAGTTAATGCTTGAATACCTATATCTTGAAGCCTTTCAGCTACTTCTTCAACGTTTTTAGTATTATCATCCCAACCTAAACGAGTCTTAACCGTAACTGGCAAGTGTGTCGCTTTTACAACTGCATCTGTCATCTTCACCATTTTATCTATGTCTTGTAACAGACTTGCTCCAGCTCCTCTACAGGCTACATTTTTAACCGGACAGCCGTAGTTAATATCAATTAAATCAGGTGATGCTTTTGTAGCAATCTCTGTTGCCTCACGCATAGATTCAATATTGCTACCGAAAATTTGAATACCTATAGGTCGTTCATATTCAAAAATATCTAGCTTTTGCTTGCTTTTTGCAGCATCACGTATCAAACCTTCTGAAGATATAAATTCAGTGTACATCATATCAACCCCTTGTTGTTTGCACACAAATCTGAAAGGCGGATCGCTCACATCTTCCATCGGTGCTAACAATAAAGGGAATTCCCCTAATTCAATATTTCCTATCTTTACCATAATTTACAAATGCAAAAATAATAAAATATTCATTCTTAATTATTTAAAGAATAATGCAAGGCAAGAATTTTATTCAATCTATATTGATTCTATTGTCATTAATCATCGCAGGTACGTTAGTGGGCTCTATTTTAGCGATGTTATTCATAGAACCTATTTTAGGAATTAGTGTAATGGGCAATACTGAGGTGTTAAATATTTATTCTAATAACCCTGCCACACCAATGGCATTAAAGTTTTTTCAGTTCTTTCAGGTCTTCTTTTCTTTTATTGTACCTGCACACTTATTCGCAAGGTTTCATTCTAATAAGCAAAGTGCAGAATATTTAAAACTTAATAGAACACCCACAATTCATTTTGTCTTAGCTGCACTATTGATCTTTTTGATTAGTCCACTCATTAGCTTTCTCAATGAAATTAATCAAAACATACATTTACCATCTTCAATGGCGAACATTGAAAACACATTTAAGGCATTAGAAGAAAAATCAAAAATCGCTACAGAACTTTTTTTACAAGTAAACTCTACAGCAGATTTTATAGTGAATTTTTTCATTGTAGCAATATTAGCAGCAGTCTCTGAAGAGCTTATTTTTAGAGGAGTATTACAGCGTTTGATGGGAACGGTTGTTCGCAACATACACCTAAATATTTTTATTTGTGCATCTATTTTCAGTGCTTTTCATTTACAGTTTTACGGCTTTTTGCCTCGACTAGCATTAGGATTATTGCTTGGGTATTCATTCCATTTTTCGAAGTCACTTTGGGTTCCTGTTTTAATTCATTTTTTAAATAATGGAACTGCAGTTGTGTTTGATTTATTATATAAAAGAAATTTAACAAGCTTGAACCCTAATGAAAACGAGTATTTCGGGTATGTCGGATTATTCATTTCTTTAATTTCTACAATTACATTATTTTGGTACTGGAATAACATTTATAAAAAATCGATTTCGTAGATGGAGCGTGACTGGATAAAAATTTATACATCGAGTAGTTTGCATAAAGCTTCAATTGTTGAAGCAGTTTTAAAAGACCACGAAATTGATGTTGTTCAACTAAACAAACAAGATTCTAGTTATTTGAATTTTGGTGAAATAGAACTTTACATACACCCAAGTTCATTTGATCGAGCAATTGAACTAATAATAAAAAATGAACTATGAACAATTTTATAACTAGAACTATTACTGCTATAATTTTCGCTGCTGCCTCTATTGCAGCAATTTATTTTGAAGGTTATATACATGCATATTTCTTATTGTTTACAAGCATTGCATTGATAGAATACTTTAAAATGCTTGGTAATAAAAAACGTAAATCAATAAATCAACTTTATGTATTATTTGGCATAATTTCATATGTCACTTTAGCTCTTGTTCAGCAGTCAAAAATTGATTCATCTTTTATTTATTTACCAATTTTATTTTTTGTGATCGTAAATATTATAGAGTTGTATTTAAAAGACAATCACCCCTTCGAAAATATTGCTGTAGTATTAACCTCATTTTTATATGTAGTTCTTCCATTTAGTTTATACACTCAATTAGGTTATATTCAATCGAGCGTTTACAATTTTGAAATACCAATGGGCTTGCTTTTTTTAATATGGGCAAATGATTCAGGTGCATATGTATTTGGAGTCACATTAGGTAAAAACAGACTTTTTGAAAGAATTTCACCTAAGAAATCTTGGGAAGGTTTTTTCGGGGGATTAATTTTAGCGCTTGTTATGGCATATATTTTATCAAAGTATTTTAATTCTTTAGAGCAAATTCATTGGTTGGTAATTGCTGTAATAGCAGTTGTTATAGGTACTTATGGAGATTTAGTTGAATCTATGTTAAAGCGAAGTAAAGACATTAAAGATTCGGGTAGTTTTATGCCTGGGCATGGAGGTGCACTCGACCGTTTTGACGCTTTATTGCTTGCCGCACCAATGGTTTATCTGTATCTGCATCTTTTTTTATAGATTCGCAGTTTAATTTATTCATATGACTTTACACAAAGAAGGTACTGCCTCCATTTTACTAGCCCTGTTATTTGGAGCAATTGTAAACTTTTCTACTTATTATTTCTGCCCAAATTGTACTTGGTTACAAATATTAGGCATTGCTTTAAGTACATTTTTACTCATCATTATTTTACAATTCTTCCGTAAACCTATCTTTACTATTACTAAGGATGATACAATTTTGTTAGCTCCTGCTGATGGCAAAGTAGTAGTTATTGAAGAAGTGGAAGAGCCAGAGTATTTCAAAGACAAAAGAATTCAAGTCTCTATATTTATGTCTCCATTCAATGTACATATCAATAGAAACCCTGTTTCTGGTATAGTTAGATATGCTAAATACCACGCTGGACTTTACTTGGTAGCTTGGCATCCGAAGTCATCTACAGAAAACGAAAGAACTACTGTGGTTTATGAAAAAAGCAACGGTATGCAAATATTAATTAGACAAATTGCTGGCGCTTTAGCTAGAAGAATTGTTTACTATGTTAAAGAAGGAGACAAGGTAGAACAAGGAGAAGAAATGGGTTTTATTAAGTTTGGCTCTAGAGTCGATATATTTTTACCAATTGGAACTAAAATCAATGTTGGCTTAAATGAAGTAGTAAAAGGTGGTAAAACAAATATTGCTACACTTAATTAATTACTTGATTTATATAACATTATTTCATAATTTGCGTTAGAGAACTAAAATAGATAACAAATAAATTAATTGAATATGAAAAAGACATTATTATTATTCGCTTTTGTAGCTGCTACATCAATGGTTGCTTTAGCAAATGGAGATGACAAATCTAAAAAAGGTGGATGTTGCTCAAAAGATGCTAAAAAAGAAGTAGCATCAGGTAAGAAAGATGCTTGTTGCTCAAAAGATTCTAAAAAAGCAACTAAGGAAGCAAAGAAAACTGAAAAGACTGAAGTTACTAAAGACTAATTTTAGAACATAAAAAAAGCCGCTTAAAAATTTTAAGCGGCTTTTTTTGTATCATCTATTTTAATTCTTTATGAATTTAGATGTTGCTAATGATTTATTCGAATCACTAATGTTTATTATATATGTACCAACTGCTAAGTTTTCAATATTAAATTTAATTGAACCGTCAGTTTCCACATCTTTTGTCATCATTAGTCTACCATTGATATCAAATATTTGAACCGAACTCACATAGATATTGTGATTGTTTTTCAAATTCAATTCGCTATTTGCTGGCATCGGATAAATACTAAATCCGAGTTGTGTGAATGTATCTAGATCAACATTACTTAATAATTTTTCTGTTACTACTAAAGTAGATTTTACAATACTATCACCTCCTGTTCCACCATCACCATTAGCATAATTGAAACATCCGTAGAAAGTAACATTACCTGTACCTGCTGCAGGGGCTGTCCAGTCGAATGACCATGTCTTTTCACCATTTACACCTGTAGCTGTATTTGTTTGTGTAATGTATTTACCAGAACCAGTAAGTTTAGTTTCAGATGCATTCGTAATAATCATTGTTCCTAATCTAGTACCATTAATAGCTTGAGGAGAAATTTGGAATCCAAAATCATTTCTTGTAGACTGAGTAGTAGCTGTTATAGTATATCTTTGTCCTGGTGTATAGCCTTCAACCGGAATATTAGAAGTTATAATGCCAGCTCTTGTTTGTACAGCACTACCTGTATGGCAACCAGAAATTGCGCAAGTATTATTACCATCACCCGGCGAACCAGTACGACCATTGGGTGCACCATTTGGGTTTGTAAATGCATTATTATTGATACTAGCATAGAATATACCGCCAAATACCAATGCAATACTTAATAATGTAGTCTTTTTAGTCATAAATAGGGTGTTAAATTTTTTGTAATATAATATATATAAACACCTTATAGCAAATACTGTTCCTAAAACTAGGAACTTAATTTATTCTGTAATTGAATTGTTACCTTCGGCCGATTGATGAATGATTGTTCTTGTAGGATAGGCAAAACTAGAACCATGCTTGTATATTATTTGAGTTATCTCATAATTTAACTCTTCCTTGATTTTTAAATAAGGATAGTACTCCATCATTTCGATAAAGTATAATACCATTAAATTTAATGAGTAATCACCAAACTCTTCAAATATTGCAATGCTTTCTTCTTTAATATTCGGATGATTGTTGATCAAATTATTTATATCGTCGGTAATTGATTTTATTTGATGCGGAGTAGTTTCATATGTCAACGATAATGTAAACTTAATTCTTCTAAAATTTCTCAATGTTAAATTCTCAAGTGCATTATCAATCATTTTCTTATTAGGTACTGTAATAATACTTTTATCCATACTTCTAATTTGTGTACTTCTAAATCCGACTTTTTCAATCGTACCTTCTATACCATCAACCTTAACCAAATCACCTACTACAAATGGCTTATCTAAAAAGATAGTAAAGGAGCCGAAAAGATTTTCTAAACTATCTTTTGCCGCTAATGCAATAGCAATACCACCAATTCCTAAACCTGTTATCAATGTAAGCACGTTGATTTCAAAGACCATTCCAAGTACAACAAATACACCTACAATTAATGTAAGTATTTTAAAAAGTTCTCTAACAAATGGTACTAATTGGTCGTCAGATTTTGATTCTGTCAATGAGGCTTTATAAGCCAATACTAATGCAATAAAATCTATGATTCTTAAAACTATCCAGTTAAAAGAAATGATCACAAAAAACAAAAACAGTTTATCAATTATGTCAATGAATTCTACAGCACTATTTTTTCTACTAAAAACTATTTCTTTTAAGGGGTAGCTCAAATGATTTATAGCAATATAAATTATACTTACAATCAGTAATAATTCTACTGGCTTTAAAAGTAATTCAACAAATTTTTCTCCTTTAACCTCTGATGCAAATTTTTTAAATAATTTAAATAATAAACGACTTAATATTTTAGAAATAAATCTTAAAAATAAAAAGCCAAATAATAAAATACTTATAAACCAAATGTACTGTTCTATAGTATTTCCGAAATAAATTTTTGTTAAAAACTCTGCTGCAATATTCATTATACTAATTGATTTAATGCAATTTCAAAAGATGTTTTTGCTATATGTATTTTAGAATTATTTTTTTGATGTGATTTAACTATTGCATTTTTAATGATGGTTGAAGTATCAGAAAAAATTGCTTCATCTGTCATGTTAACACCTTTATTCATTAGGTATGCAAACACTCTGGCCATACCGCAGTTAGAAATAAAATCAGGTATTATACTTAAATTGTCATCAGCATATTCGCCAGTTGGACCAAAGAAAATTTCTGGATCAGCAAATGGTACATTAGCACCACATGCAATTACTTCCATGCCTGCATTCTTCATTCTCTCAACTTGATCTTTCGTAACTAATCTCGATGCTGCAGCAGGAATAAATATCTCAGCATTTAAATCCCAAATCTTTGAATTTACTTCTTCAAAAGAAATTAATTTTTCACTTACTAATGTGTTATTATTTCTTTCGATGAATAATTTTTTTATTTCTTCAAATGTATAACCATCTGTATTTATCAATCCGCCTACTCTGTCTATTATACCCACTACTTTTGCTCCTGCTTGTGTTAAATAAAATGCTGCTGCTGCACCCACATTTCCAAAACCCTGAACAATTACTCTTTTACCTTTTATTTCTCCACCATAAACTGAATAATAATGACGAACCGATTCTGATACACCATAACCAGTAATCATATCAGCAACTACATATTTTCTTTCTAATGAAGGAGAGTACTTCTCATCATCTAATACTTTTGAAACACCATATCTTAATTGTCCGATTTGTTGAATCTTCTCATTCTCATGCGCCTTAAAATGTCCGTTGATTACCCCTTCTTGTGGATGCCATAATCCGCATGCCTCTGTCATTGGAATTACTTCATGAATTTCATCAACGTTTAAATCACCACCTGTGCCATAATAATTTTTTAGCAAAGGAATCACAGCTTTATACCATCTTTCTAGTACACCCTTTTTACGTGGGTCAGCTGGATCGAAGTTGATACCAGATTTTGCACCACCAATAGCCGGACCAGATACGGTGAATTTCACTTCCATTGTTTTAGCTAAAGACTCTACTTCTCTTTTATCTAATCCTTTACGCATACGAGTACCACCACCAGCAGCGCCACCACGTAATGAATTAATAACTACCCAACCTTCAGCTTCTGTTTCTGCATCTTTCCATTCAAAAACAATTTCTGCTCTTTTCTCTTCGTACTTTTTTAATAGGTCTTTCATTGATTTTTTTATTTGTCGTTAAAATTAAAAATAAAAAACCCCCTCGCATAATTTGCGAGAGGGTTCTTTTATGAATTTCGAGATATTAGTTACCTCTTTTTTCTTTAATTCTTGCTTTCTTACCTGTTAAGCTACGTAAATAGAATAATTTTGCTCTACGTACAGCACCTCTTGAGTTAACTTCTACCTTATCAATGTTAGGTGAGTTAACTGGGAAGATACGCTCAACACCAATAGAGTTCGAAATTTTACGAACTGTAAAAGTTTCAGTTGCACCAACACCATTTCTTTGTATTACTACACCTTGGTATTGCTGAATACGCTCTTTGTTTCCCTCTTTAATTTTATAATGAACAGTAATTGTATCACCACTATTGAAAGATGGTAATTCATTTTTTGGGTTCTGCTCGTCTACAAATTTTACTAAATCCATGATATTAATCCTTTAAATCGATTTTTAACCCGTAAAAATCGGATTGCAAGTATAGGGATTATTTTTCAACAAAAAAATAAAATGTCAAAAAAATCAAGGGAATATGAGAATTATTATGTTAATAAAGTTTAAAGCAAATCAGGCCTTCTCTCTTTAGTTCTCTCTAAGGCTTGCTCAAACCTCCACTTTTCTATTTCGGGGGTGTTGCCTCCAATTAGTATTTCAGGCACCTTGAAGCCTCTGAAATCAGCTGGGCGGGTATATACAGGTGCACTCAACAAGCCATCTTGAAAAGAATCGGTTAATGCTGAGGTTTCATCTGATAAAACGCCTGGCATAACTCTTACAATACTATCTACTAATACTGCTGCACCTAATTCACCTCCACTTAATACATAATCACCTATTGAAATTTCTCTGGTCACAAAATGATCGCGAATTCTTTGGTCTATACCTTTATAATGTCCGCATAACATTATCATATTGCCCTTCAATGATAATTCATTAGCGATACCCTGATTCAGGGTTGTACCATCCGGAGTTAAAAAAATAACTTCATCATAATCGTTTTTAGATTTTAACTCTTCTATGCAATTTACAATTGGTTCTAGCATTAGTACCATGCCCGCACCACCACCGTATTGATAATCATCAACACTCTTGTGTTTGTTATTAGCATAATCACGCAAGTTTATCACATTGATTTTCACCAAGCCTTTATCTTGTGCTCTTTGTAAAATAGAGTGTGAGAAGGGGCCTTCTAAAATTCCGGGAACTACAGTGATTATATCAATTTGCATCAGGCAAATATAAATTAAAATTGAGGATGTTTACTCTATTTTAGGTCTAATTGAAGTTTTAGACCACTTCTTAGACCTTTGTTTTCGAGCCCATTTTGTACTATATATTAATGATATGGGATTCATAATGGTTGGTGGTGCAGCGACGAACGGACCTTTATAAAAATTAGTGCCTTTAATGTCAGCATAGGGGTTTTCTATTACCCTCATTTTCAATATCGCCCTCTTTAATTCTTCTTTCGAACTTATTCCTTTTACGGTTGCAGTCGGTAAAATATAGCTTTGTGGCTTTAACTCAATTCGTATTAAATTTTGAGTGTTATAATTTGATAAAACTATTGCACGTTCATGATAACCCAATGCTCTTACAATCATTGTGTCATTTAATTTCCAATCCACAATAATTGCACCCTTGTCATCAAGAATATAAGCTAAGCCCCTTGTATTACTTATGCTCGCGAAAGGTATGGGCTTTAAACTATCTGTATCAATCACTTTTATTCTTAGGGTAGTGACTTGAGCAAATATTTTAAAATTTAACAATAATAAAATTAAAATCAGTTTGATTGATTTCATAACGTTTAGACGAACATTGAACTAGCTTGGTTGCTTATTGTTCTAAATATAAATCTACTAAACCTTCAGGTAAGTTTACGTTAATCACTCTGTTCTTTTGATCAATGCCTAATATGAATTGCTCATGCAAAGGGAACATTACTTCTTTGCCTTTATGGATGAGAGAGGCAATGTATTGTTTTGGTAAAATTTGAATTTCTGTGATTTCGCCGAGCTCTCCTTTTATTTCATCAATAACAGTAAAGCCTCTTAATAATTCAGGGGTGTTGTCACTTGTATTTTCTGGGATGTCTTTAGTTCTAACGTAAACTTTTTTGCCAACCAATGGCTTCGACTTATCGATATGGTCTACGTCTTCTAAATAGATATAAGCAATATTTTTTTGAACGCTTATCTTAGAAATGAAAAATGGAACCGGCTTTTGGTGAATTTCCAATAAAACCGATTCCAATTCTGTATAATCTTGTGGGTTGCTTATTTCGAAATATAACTGCAACTCACCTTTTAATCCTCTCGTTTTAGAGATATAACCAATTGACAAATATTCTTTATTATTCATTCAGAATATTCTTTATTGATATTACTCTGCTGCTGATTCTTCAGTAGAAGCTGACTCTTCAGAAGCTGGTTCTTCAGAAGTTTCTGGTGCTTCTTCAACTGCTGGTGCTTCTTCTACTACTGGAG
Organism: Sphingobacterium thalpophilum; assembly: GCA_943372195.1. Classification (GTDB taxonomy): domain Bacteria; phylum Bacteroidota; class Bacteroidia; order Sphingobacteriales; family Sphingobacteriaceae; genus JAEYZM01. The sequence goes on along the minus strand of CALRXS010000013.1, from coordinate 6,479 downwards.
TATTTTTAGCTGCAATTGCTTTCGCCATGTCTTCTTTTTGTTTCGCTTCAACTGCTAATCTTTCTTTCTTAGCTGCTTCTTTCGTAGAAACTAAGCCTGATTTCTTAGCGTTGATTTTTGAATCTTTCTCTTCTAACCAAGCTGCAAATTTTGCATCTGCTTGTTCTTGAGTTAATGCACCTTTTTTAACGCCAATGTCTAAGTGTCTTCTGTAAAGAACACCTTTGTACGATAAAATTGCTCTTGCAGTGTCGGTTGGTTGTGCACCATTTTGTAACCATTTAACTGCACCTTCTGTGTTTAGGTCGATCGTTGCCGGATTGGTATTTGGGTTATAAACCCCTAATTTTTCAATAAATTTACCATCTCTCGGAGCACGTGAATCCGCCACCACAATGTGATAAAAAGCTGCTGCTTTTTTACCATGTCTTTGTAATCTGATTTTTACTGGCATGTTTTTATAATTTTTTTTCTTAGCCTCATTTCTCCACAATGAGGGCTGCAAAGATGCAATTTATATTTTAATGATGCAACAATTTGATTATTTAATTTCTATCGCCCCATTTTAGCAAAAGGGTTGTTTTTCATCATCTTAAGAGGGTTTGCTCCACCATTATTGAACATCTTCATCATCTTCTTCATGTCTTCAAACTGCTTCATTAGCTTATTTACCTCTTCGATACTACGCCCCGCACCCATAGCAATTCTCTTTTTTCTATTGCCATTTATTACATCTGGGTTCTCTCTTTCTTCTTTCGTCATCGATTGAATTATAGCTTCTATATGCTTAAATGCATCATCACTGATATCAACGTCTTTCATCATCTTGCCTACGCCAGGTATCATACCCATCAAATCTTTCAGGTTACCCATCTTCTTAATCTGTTGTAATTGATTTAAGAAATCGGCAAAATCAAATTGGTTCTTACGTATTTTCTTTTGAAGCTTCTCGGCTTCTTCTTGGTCAAATTGCTCTTGTGCACGTTCTACTAACGATACCACGTCACCCATGCCCAATATTCTCGAAGCCATACGATCTGGGTAGAAGATGTCTATTGCTTCCATCTTTTCACCAGTACCTATGAACTTTATCGGCTTATTAACTACTGCCTTAATAGTTATTGCAGCACCACCTCTTGTATCACCATCTAATTTGGTTAATACAACCCCATCAAAATCTAATCGATCATTGAAGGCTTTTGCTGTATTAACAGCATCTTGACCTGTCATTGAGTCTACTACAAACAAAATCTCATCGGGCTTTATACTTGATTTTACCCTCGAAATCTCATCCATCATTTGCTCATTGACAGCCAAACGGCCTGCTGTATCGACAATTACTACATTACAATTTAACTCTTTTGCCTTTTTGATACCAGCATTCGCAATAGCGACAGGGTCTTTACTATCATAATCTGTATGCGCTGGCACTCCGATCTGCTCTGATAAAATCTTTAACTGATCTATCGCCGCTGGTCTATATACGTCGGCAGCCACCAACATGGGTTGCTTTCCTTTTGATTTTAAGTAATTCGCTAATTTACCTGAGAATGTTGTCTTACCAGATCCTTGTAAACCAGCAATTAAGATAATCGCCGGATTTCCCTTTAAATTAATATCTGTCTTCTCACCACCCATTAATGCCACCAACTCGTCGTTGACAATTTTGATCATTAACTGACCGGGTGATATAGATGTTAATACATTAGCTCCTAATGCTTTTTCTTTAACTGTATCAGTAAAATCTTTAGCTATTTTATAGTTAACGTCGGCATCTAACAATGCTTTACGAACCTCTTTCAAGGTTTCTGCAACGTTTATCTCAGTAATTTTTCCTTGTCCCTTTAATACCTTAAAGGCCCTGTCGAGCTTATCACTTAAATTATCAAACATCTCTTAATCTTTTATTTAAAAAGCAAAAATAGAAATTAGATGTATTACTTTTACAAAATGAACACTTTCTTTTTAATACTAGGCATTATTGCGGCATTTTTAATCGGATTTATAATTTCTAAAATCAGAAAAACTTCGGATGTTAGTTCTATTGAAGGCCTTCAAAAAATTAATACCGAAAATGCAGTTTTAAAAGAAAAACTTAGATCGCTAGAAATTAGCGCTGAGAAGAATCTTCAAGATTTAAAATCTGAAAGAGAAAAAGTATTACAATTATCACAAGATCTAGAACGCGAAAAAACTTTTTTAAAAACTCAACTAAATTCTAAGCTAGAAGAAATTGAGTCGCAGAAAAAAATGATTGCTGATATGCAATCTACCCTTACCAAAGATTTCGAAATTATTGCTACTAAATTACTAGAAGAAAAATCTCAGAAATTTACTGAACACAATAGAACAAGTTTAGATATTATTCTAAACCCCTTAAAAGAAAAAATAAAATCGTTCGAAGATAAAGTTGAAAGCACATACCGCGCAGAAGCCGCAGAGAGAAACACTCTTAAGGGCTCTATTGAAGAATTAATGAAATTAAATAAACAAATTTCTGACGAAGCAAATAATTTAAGTACTGCTTTAAAAGGCAATACTAAACAACAAGGTAATTGGGGTGAGTTTGTATTAGAGAAGATTTTAGAAAGTTCCGGACTTATAGAAGGTGAGAATTATGTATTGCAAGGTGAAGGCATGGGATTAGTCGATAATGAAGGTAATCGTTTTCAACCTGATGTTATAATTAATCTACCCGATGATAAGCACGTTATTATAGACTCAAAGGTTTCATTGATTGCTTATGAAAAATTAGTTAATTCTAATGATGCAGAATCTCGTGAAAAATTTATTAAAGAACATATCACTTCTTTAAAAAATCATGTATTGAATTTAAGTAATAAAAATTATCAAGATTTAATCGGAATTAAATCGCCAGATTTTGTTTTATTATTTGTTCCTATTGAATCATCTTTCAGTATAGCTACTCAACACGATAAAGATTTATTTGAATATGCTTGGTCACGTAAAATTGTTATCGTTACTCCTTCTACATTACTTGCCACATTGAAAACTATTGCAAGTATTTGGAAACAAGAAAAGCAAACTAAAAACGCATTAGAAATTGCTCGACAAGCTGGTACGCTCTATGATAAATTTGTTGGCTTTATCGAAGATCTAAAAAAGATTGGCGAACAGTTAAATAAAACTCAACAAACCTATAATGAAGCTTACAGTAAATTACATACAGGTAAAGGTAATTTAACTTCTGGTGTTGAGAGCTTAAAGAGATTAGGTGCTAAAGCTAAAAAGCAAATTGATAAAAACTTATTAAGTGAAGACGATACTGCCTACTTAACTGAAGACACTAGCGATGCTAATGAATAAATTTTTAAGTATTCTTTTACCTACATCAAAAAACAGAATCGAGGGACTCGATTTAATGAGATCTATTGCAATACTATTTGTATTGTTTTATCATGCATGGATATTTCTGTCACCCTTTTTTCAAAAGCTAGGCATGTTTTTTTTTATGGGCTTTTGGGGGGTTGAATTGTTTTTTGTGTTAAGCGGTTTTTTAGTTGGTGGTATATTCATTAAAAAATATATCAACCATCAAGATAAAATCACACATTCATTCATAGTGTCTTTCTGGAAAAAACGTTGGATTAGAACTATACCTATTTATGTTTTCGCCTTGTTGTTGAATTATGTTGTTTTAACTTTTATACTTAACATTGAAATAGATTTTCCTTTTAAATATTTTTTGTTTCTACAGAACTTTGACTCAGCACATCCATCGTTTTTCCCTGAAGCATGGAGCCTCGCAATTGAAGAGTGGTTTTATATTTTGCTTCCTGTTTTTTTTCTTTATAAGAATGCAACAAAAAATTTCTCAGGTATACTTTACACGATTATATTAATGATCGCTGTATATACTTTAGTAAGATTTCTAAATACAGATATCACAAGTTTTGATATTGTAGAGTGGGATAAGAGTGTAAGAAAAGTCGTCATTAACCGACTCGATTCAATTCTTTATGGCGTCTTAATGTTTGTGTTTATTTATTACAAATCTGAAATCATTAAAAACAAAAGATACAAGCTTTTTTGGCTAGGTATAACAGGTGTTATTATATCTTACTTAATGTTCTATTTGAAAACATCCGTAGTATTCAATCAAGTAATTTTTTTAAGCACTACTAGTTTGAGTTTTTCATTATTGATTCCATTCTTTTATTTTTTCAAATTCAATAACGATTCTATAAAAAATATAAGCTTATACATATCTATAATTTCATATTCATTGTACCTAATGCATTATACATTGATTTTCAGATTGATGAATAACTTTTTTATTGGCGATACATTGTTAAAAGCTAGTATTATAACTCTCTCCTATATAATTATTAGTATAAGTTTTTCAACCTTTATATATTATTTCGTTGAGAAGAGATTTATAGATCTTAAAAATAAGATGGAATAAAAAATGCCGCTCTAATTTCTTAGAACGGCACCTCGTTTGGTTTATATTAGTTTGTTATTATTGGTTAATTAACAACTTCTCTACTCTTGATTCATTACCACTGATGATTTTCACATAGTGAATACCATTGTTTAATAATGAAGTGTTGATTGATTTATTGTTTTCAGTAATGTTAGATTCTCTAACAATTAAACGACCTGTAGCATCTAAAATTTCAACTGTGTATTTATCACCAGCATTGAAGTTTTTAAAGTTTACAAATAATTTATCAGCTGCTGGGTTAGGGTAAACCTTAACACCATCATTATCATTTAATGAAGTTTCAATACCTGAAGCAGTACCGAATAATACTCTGCTAATTCTTGGAGCGAAGAATTGTTGTAATGTATCAATGTACAATAAAGCTCTAGTCTTAGACATGAATGGGTTAGATGCTAAACCATTTGCTGAGAACGGATCAGCTGGATTCCACCACTCCCAAGGTCCTGATGCATTAGCTGCGCCATTAATTCTGAATAATGCTGGTATACCTTCACTATAAGTTGCTGCAGCTACTGAAACTGGATCGGTAAATGCTGGCGACTTAAATACGTTGTTATTACCTAAAGCATTTGCTCTTCTTGAAATATCTCTAGCACCACTTACTTCTACTACGAATAGTGGTGGAGTTGTACCAGGTACGAATACGCCGCCAGTAGTATAAGGAGCAAATGGATCTAAGAATCCTTGAACACTAGCAATAGGCACATCACCTGCTTCTAACCAAGATGAATCACCCATAGCACCACCAAAGTTTGCAACCATGTTTATTTTTGAAGAATAACCTACATAGTTATCAGCTTTATTAGCTGCCGGATTTCCACCAAAACCTTCGAAATCACCTGTAATTTGTTGAATTACATATGGTGTGTTATTGTTTTGGTTGATGAATTTCTGTAATTGAATTTCTGATACCTTGTCTAAAGTTGCATAAGCTAAAGCTACATAACCTCCAGAACCTTGTCCGCATAAAACAATTTTGTTTGTGTCAATTTTGTAAGCGTTTTGTGCCGTTGCTGCATGATGTCTGAAGAAACGCACAGCGTTCTTTGTATCTTGCATTGCACGGTAAACCGCATTTAAAATTGTACCTGTACGAGTATCTTGGTCACCTTGTGGGTTCCAACCAGTACGATAAGAAATTGCAGCAACTACATATCCTTTCTTAGCAAACTGTGTACTCATTTCTACTACAGTACTATCTAATCTAGAACCTGTAGGTAATTGGTTTACACCTTTTGGCAAGAAACTTCCTGTATGTAAGAATACTATTAATGGTCTTACTGCTGCTGTATCTCCTGTAGGCTCATAAAGATCTAATTTAAGATCTGATAAAACCGGTGCACCTGTTAATACCGAAAAGTTTTGTCCGTATGTGATATCTTTCGTTACACTCACATTCGAGAAAACATTCGATACATAACGCTGCGCAACTGCATTACTGCTAATTACAGTGGCTGCAATCGCCGTTAAAATTTGTAAACGTTTTTTCATATTATTAAGGGTTATTTTAAATTATTTACATAAATATAGTGCTTTTAGAACAAAAAGCAATTCAGTTCAATTATTTATTCTTAGCTAAATCGAATGTTACAGAAAAATACGCTAACCTTCCAACATATGGGCCTCCATAAACCTGCATACTTTTCTTATTCAAAACATTAGATGCTCCAAACTTAAATGTAGTATTGATCTTTGGTACATTCTTACTTATTTGGGCGTCTAATAAATCATAGGTAGGCACAAAACCAGTAAACTGTGGCGATCCTTCAAATGTAAAGCCTTGTATCCACTTGTAATTTACGCTAAAGCTCCAATCTTTAATGTGTACCGGACCTACATATCTATCAATATCTCTACCAGCAATGCCAATGTTGAATTTGTGTTCAGGTGTGTTAAATGCAGGTATAATCGGATCATCAGTACCTCCTTTATTTAATACATTCCAAGAATAATTTCCAGATAATGTATAGAAGTTTTTAAAGAAGTATGTAGCACCAATTGAGAAACCTTG
>CALRXS010000012.1:0-97813 GCA_943372195.1 Sphingobacterium thalpophilum | reverse complement strand
CCCGCCTTAAACCACTCTATCTGTTGGTCATTGTACGTATGGTTTACTTTGATTTCGTCTTTGCTTCCGTCTTTGTGATTTAATACTACGGTTAATGGTGTATTAGCTGCAAAGCTTGTTAAACCATTGATATCGATAGTATCATCTTCTTGAATTTTATCGTAGTCTGCAGCATTCGCAAATGTTAATGCTAACATACCTTGTTTCTTTAAATTCGTTTCGTGAATACGTGCAAATGATTTTACTAAAATTGCACGAACTCCCAAATGACGTGGCTCCATCGCTGCGTGTTCTCTTGATGAACCTTCGCCATAGTTTTCGTCACCTACTACGATTGATCCAATACCTGCTGCTTTGTAAGCTCTTTGTGTTGCTGGTACTGCACCGTATTCTCCTGTCAATTGATTCTTCACACTATCAGCTTTTTCATTGAAGAAGTTGATCGCACCAATTAACATATTGTTTGAAATATTATCTAAATGTCCACGGAACTTCAACCATGGTCCAGCCATTGAAATATGGTCTGTTGTACACTTACCTTTTGCTTTAATTAATAATTTTAATCCTGCGATGTCAGTACCTTCCCATGCTGAGAACGGAGCTAATAATTGTAAACGATCTGATGTTTCTGATACTAATACTTGTACTTTAGATCCATCTTCTGCTGGTGCTTGATATCCTGCATCTTCAACAGCGAAACCTTTAATCGGTAATTCAATTCCTTTTGGTTCGTCTAATCTTACTTGCTCACCTTTTTCGTTTGTTAATGTATCAGTAACCGGATTGAAAGTTAAGTCACCTGCGATTGCAAATGCTGTTACGATTTCTGGTGATGCAACAAATGAGTGAGTATTCGGATTTCCATCGGCACGTTTAGCGAAGTTTCTGTTGAACGAAGTGATGATCGAATTCTTCTCCTGCTTCTCTGCACCATGTCTTGCCCACTGTCCGATACAAGGTCCGCATGCATTCGCTAAAACCACACCACCCATTTTACCAAAGATATCTAAGTAGCCATCTCTGTCTACTGTATATCTTACTTGCTCAGAACCTGGAGTGATAGTGAACTCTGCTTTCGCTACTAAGTTTTTATCTACTGCTTGTTGAGCGATAGATGCTGCTCTTGAAATATCTTCGTATGATGAGTTCGTACATGAACCTATTAATCCGACTTCTAATTTTGCTGGCCAGCCTGCTTCTTTAACAGCAGCTGCAAATTTTGATAATGGCCAAGCTAAATCTGGTGTAAACGGACCGTTGATATGTGGTTCTAATTCTGATAAGTTAATTTCAATTACTTGATCGAAATATGCTGAAGGGTTTGCATAAACTTCATCATCACCAGTCAAGTGTGCAGCAACTTTATCTGCTAACTCTGCAACATCTGCACGGCCTGTACCTCTTAAATAATCAGCCATCTTCACATCGTATCCGAAAATTGAAGTTGTTGCTCCAATCTCAGCACCCATATTACAGATAGTTCCTTTACCAGTACATGATAATGAATTTGCACCATCCCCAAAATATTCTACAATTGCACCCGTACCACCTTTTACAGTTAAGATACCTGCAACTTTTAAAATAACGTCTTTCGCAGATGTCCAGCCCGACAATTTACCCGTCAACTTCACACCAATTAATTTCGGAAACTTCAGCTCCCATGGTAATCCGGCCATCACATCACATGCATCTGCACCACCCACACCAATCGCTACCATCCCTAAACCACCTGCATTTACAGTGTGTGAGTCAGTACCAATCATCATACCACCTGGGAAAGCATAGTTCTCTAACACCACTTGGTGAATGATACCTGCACCTGGTTTCCAGAAACCGATACCGTATTTATTAGATACCGATGCTAAGAAATCATATACTTCTTTATTTTGAGAATTTGCTGTCGCTAAATCTTTTGTAGCGCCTTCTTTTGCTTGAATTAAGTGGTCGCAATGTACCGTAGATGGTACTGCCACTTGTGGTCTACCAGCTTGCATAAATTGCAATAAAGCCATTTGTGCAGTAGCATCTTGCATTGCCACACGATCAGGTGCGAAGTCAACGTATGACTTACCTCTTTCAAATGCAGTGCTAGCTTGACCGTCCCAAAGATGGGCATATAATATTTTTTCAGTAAGCGTTAATGGTTTGTTTACGACTTTACGTGCAGCGTTTACTTTCGCATCAAGGTTGTCGTAGACCTTTTTAATCATTTCAATATCAAAAGCCATTGTATATGTGTTTTTTATCGTTTTCGAAAGAATTGCGAATTTACTAAAAAAATGCAATCATCGCTTATTTGAGAAGGGATTTTCGTGTTTTTTGTTTTAAATAATTGTATTGAGTATAGCGTACTGAGTACTGAGAAAAATAGGTAATTAAAATTATTTTATGATTTAACTTGTATAATCTTGAAATTACATACTCTCAGTACCCAATACTCAGTACCCAGTACCCAATACAATTATTTAATACTCCTGAACAAAAACCCTCTCGCACTCAGATTTTCTAGTGCTCTCGGTAGCGCATCTTTCAATCTTGGCATCGCTTTAATGCTATCATGAAAAACTACGATTGAGCCGGGTGATGCATTCTTTATAACATTTTGGTAGCACTTTTCAGCATCGATATTTATATCAAAATCGGCTGAAAGTACATCCCACATTATGATTTTTGAATCGGGGTAGTTTTCTTTGAAGGCTTTGATTTGTGAAGGGCTTATTCTGCCGTATGGTGGTCTGAAGAGTAGGTCACCGGTATATTTACTGCACTCGTCAATGTTTTCTATGTATTCAGATGTTGGCGTCGACCATCCGTTTAAGTGATTGAAAGTATGGTTGCCAATTGAATGTCCGCGTGCAATTATATCGTTATAAATATGCGGATGTTTGCGAACATTATCACCTATACAAAAGAATGTCGCCTTTGCTTTAAAATGATCTAATACATCAAGTACATAGGGAGTTGCCTCTGGTACAGGTCCGTCGTCAAATGTTAAATAAATACTCTTATCATCAACCTGAATATCCCAAATCAGTGATGGGTAGATTTTTTTTAATACTTTCGGGTTCTTAATAAAGTACATCTTGAAAATGTAACATCATCGTTTCAATGATAGTTCGAAACGAATTTAGTATAATTTTACATGAATTAAGAATTCAGTTATTAGGTTATTGAGTTATTGGGTTATTGGGTTATTAAGTTATTAAGTTATTAAGTTATTATACCTTAATAACTAATTTTCAAATAACTTAATAACTTATATTTAAGGAATAAAGAAAAGAAATGAAAAAAATAATCACAGCTTTTGTTTTAAGTATAGCACTATTCGGTGTAGCGAATGCGCAGGTTTGGTCATTAGAGAAGTGCATTAGTTATGCAATGGAAAATAACTTAAGTATTAAGCAAACTAAAGTTGGTGTTGACTTAGCAGTAATTGATAAATCAGATGCGCGTTTTGCTATGTACCCGAGTGTAAATACTCAGGCATCAAATACACACACTTATGGTCGTGCGATTAACCCTTTGACGAACTCATACGTACCGCAAGATGTTAACTCGGTAAACTTGAATGCGAATACCAATGTCACTCTTTTCAACGGTTTTCAGAGAATCAATAATTTCAAAGGTTCTGAATTAACAGTAGAAGCTGAGAAGAAAAATTTAGAGAAAATAAAAAATGATATCGCATTAAATGTCATCAATAATTATTTAAATGTTTTATTCAATCAAGAACTTTTATTAGTTGCAAAAGAACAATTAGAGGTTAGTAAATTACAATTAGATCGTGCTCAAAAAAATGCTGCTGTGGGTAATGCGACAGAAGGAGATGTGCTAAATATAAAATCACAACTTGCCAACGATGAGCTAAGTGTTACCAATGCTGAGAATAATTTAATCATTGCTAGATTAAATTTAATTCAATTATTAGATCGTGATCCGGGTGAAGCTTTTGAAGTTGAAAGGCCAGGCAATATTGAACAATATTTAATAGTAAGTAATGTTGCTTCATTGAAAGAAGTTTATGAGAACGCATCTAATAATTTACCTGATATTAAACTATTAGAATATAGATACAAAGCAGCTCAAAGAAGTTTAGCATCAGCCAAAGGTGCTTATTACCCAAGACTAACTTTGGGTGCAGGATTAAGCTCTGACTATGCAGATTTGAATCCGACTTCGTTTAATAATCAAATGAAAAATAACTTCGGACAATTCTATCAATTTAGTTTGTCGATACCTATTTTTAATAATTTGTCGGCTCGTAATAATGTAAAGCGTGCAAATCTTCAATTACAAAACGCAGAAATTAATAAACAAAATGCAGAGTTAACTTTAGGTAAAACTATACAACAGGCCATTGCAGATTTAAGTGCAGCGCGTAAAAAATATGAGTCTACGTACAGAAGCAATGAGTCATTAAAAGAGGCTTTCACGTATAGTCAGAGAAGATTTGACGTCGGATTAATTAACGCTATTGATTATAATATTGCTAAAACAAGTTTGGCGAAATCAGCAGCAGATTTGGTGCAAGCGAAATACGAATTACTATTTAGAGCAAAATTGCTTGACTTTTATAATGGTAAAGCCCTAACTTTTTAATATTTTTATCATTCATTTTAGAATTCAATAATGATAAGCAAGAAAAACAAAACTCTGATTTATATTGGTGTAGGTACATTATTATTAATAATTGTATTGGTAATAGGTAAGAAAGCCGGATGGTTCGGAGCTTCTAACATGATAGAAGTAGCAGTTGAGAAAACCGAATTGCGAGATATTGTTGAAACAGTTTCTGCTTCAGGCAAAATACAACCAGAGATGGAAGTGAAAATTTCACCCGATGTATCAGGTGAAATAATTGCTTTGTATGTAAAGGAGGGTGATAAAGTAACCAAGGGTCAATTACTCGTTAAAATTCGTCCGGATGTCTACGAATCATACCTCGATCGCGCTACCGCAGCATTAAATAACTCTAAAGCTAATTTAGCAAATTCTGAAGCAAGATATATTCAAGCGGAGCAAGCTTATCAAAGAAATTCAAAACTTCACAAAGACAAAGTGATTTCAGATGCTGACTTTGAGCAGATAAAAAGTAATTACATGGTCTCTAAAGCTGATGTTGAAGCTGCAAGATTTAATATCAAAAGTGCAGAGGCATCTGTAAAAGAAGCGAAAGATAATTTAGTGAAGACAACTATATTTTCACCTGTAGATGGTACTATTTCTAAATTAAACGTAGAGTTGGGAGAAAGGGTAGTAGGTACTACTCAAATGACAGGTACGGAAATGATGCGAATTGCGAATTTGAGTAATATGGAAGTGAATGTTGATGTAAATGAGAACGACATCAACAGACTTAGTGTAGGTGACACAGCAAATATAGAAGTAGATGCATTTTTAGATACCAAGTTTAAAGGTATTATTACTGAAGTTGCGAACTCTGCAAGTGTAGTAGGTACAAGCGCTGATCAAGTGACGAATTTTACAGTAAAGATTAGAATATTGTCTGAGTCATACGCTCATTTAATGAAAGACAAATCAATGCCTTCGCCTTTCAGACCAGGTCTTTCAGCAACTGTAGATATTCAAACAAATAAGAAAACAAGAATATTAACAATACCAATTCAAGCAGTAACAGTTCGCGATGATACGAGCTCTGTTAATGACAAGAAAAAATATACAGCGAAGAAAGAAAAAGAAGAAGAAACGAAAAAAGAAAATACTAAGGAAGAAAAAGTAGCTGAAGAATTTGAATATGTTTTTGTTGTTGAAAGTGGCAAAGCAAAAATGATAAGAGTGAAAACTGGCATTCAAGATGATCAGTATATTGAGATATTAGAGGGTTTAAAAGAAGGACAAGAAATTGTAACAGCCCCATATCTTGCGATCTCTAAATTATTGAAGAATGATATTGCTGTACAAATAGTTAAAGAAGAAGATTTGTTCAAGGCAGAGAAAAAATAAGGCAAGAAGCCTAATCTATTAATTTATTATATTTGCTGCCATGATTTCAAACTTAACTGAAAATACCCGCATTGCAGTTATAGGTGGTGGGAGTTGGGCAACAGCTTTAGTAAAGATATTAATTGATGCTAAAAGAGATGTCTCATGGTGGATGCGAGATGAGGCTGCGGTCGATAACATCCGTAAGTATAAAAGAAATCTAAATTACCTTAGATCAGCAGAAATAAATATCGCTGAAAATAAAGTAAGTTCTAACTTAGAAGAAATTATTTCTTCTAATGACTGCCTAATATTTGCTGTGCCTGCAGCATTTTTGCATTCTACAATTAAAGATATACCTAAAGAAGTTTTTCAGAATAAATTCGTTGTATCTGCAATTAAAGGTATTGTGCCAGAATACAATTTAATTATTGGTGATTATTTCAGAGATGTTTACCAATTTTCGATGCGTAATTTCTTAGTCATAAGTGGTCCGTGTCATGCCGAAGAAGTAGCTTTAGAAAAACTTTCTTATTTAACTATTTCTTGTGAAGACATTGAAAATGCTAATGCTTTTGCAACTCTTATAAATACAAGATATATCAAAACTAATACAAGTGATGATATCTATGGTACAGAATATGGAGCTGTGTTGAAAAACATATATGCAATAGCTGCTGGTATTTGCCACGGATTGAATTATGGAGATAATTTTCAAGCTGTATTGATATCTAATGCCATCAGAGAGATGGAAGCATTTTTAGCAGTAGTGCATCCTATTCATAGAGATATAAAAGAGTCAGCTTATTTAGGTGATTTATTAGTAACTGCTTATTCTCAATTTTCTAGAAATAGAACATTCGGCAATATGATTGGTAAAGGTTATTCTGTAAAATCAGCTCAATTTGAAATGGGGATGATAGCAGAAGGTTATTATGCAGTAAAATGCATACATGAGATAAACAGACAGCATAAAGTAAATATTCCTATTTGCAGAACTGTTTATGGTATATTATATGAGAATATATCACCAATTATAGAAATTAAACTCTTGTCAGAGAAATTGAATTAATTGTGTATAAATAGCCTGATTCTTAACAATTTTCTAACATAGCTTTGAGATATTATTCGTACTTTTGTAAGCTGTATGAATAAGAAAAAGCTGTTTAAATACAACATTGTAACACTTTGTTTAATTTTCGTATTAAATACGAATCTTATTGCGCAAGATGATACCATCCGTGTAATGCAATATAATTTGTTTCGTTACGGAGAAACCAATAAAGAACCATCCGTAAAAAACCCTCTTTTAATAAACATAGTAAATCATATTCAACCTGATATTATTGGTGTTAATGAATTATCGGCTGTAGCAGATTATGCACAAAACGTATTGACCGGAGCTTTGAATGTAAATGGTATTTCTAAATGGAGAAGAGCTAGCTTATCAAAAGCAGGAATTGATAAATCATTGACAAATACTATTTTTTACGATGTCAATAAATTTAAGCTATTAAAACAAGATACTGTAAGTACTGTGCAGAGAGAAATTACTGCCTTTAACTTTATGTACAATGATTCTAATATTAGCAAGACAAAAGACACAGTATTCTTTAGTGTATTGGTATTACATTTTAAAGCAGGTAATACAAGTACTGATGCCGCTACAAGAGCGAATGAAGCTACTCAAATTGTAAACTATATTAATAGATTCACCACAGCTAAAAATATTATGGTGATGGGTGACTACAATGTTTACAATAATACAGAGGGAGGTTTTTCTAATTTAGTTAACAATACAAGTGCGATTAATAAATTGATGGATCCAATCAATAGAATTGGAACTTGGAATAACAATTCAACCTTTGCAGATATTCATACTCAATCTACTCATTCAACTCAAACTGGAGGTTTCTCTAGTGGTGGCATGGATGATAGATTTGATATTTTACTTTGCAGTAAATCACTACTGCAAGATTCTTTGAAGATGTATTATGTTCCGGGTACTTATAAAGCGGTAGGTAACGATGGGCAACATTTTAATTTAGCGATTAACGATGTACCACTTAACACTTCAGTGCCAAGTACTGTGCTAGGTGCATTGTATAACATGTCTGATCATTTACCAATTGTAGCTGACTTCGCCATTAAACCAATGAAACCCTTGCCACAAGGTTTAGAAGGAATAAAAAAAAAGAGAACATCAGAAATACAAATAGAAAATCCCGTAAAAGGTAATTTGAATATTCATGTTTCTGCTTTCTATTTAAACAAGAATTTAAAATTCGAATTATATAATTTAAATGCTCAAAAAATTGAATCTTTTGAAATAAGATTTAATGACAACGATCAAAAATATGAATGGAAAAATTCATCGTTAAAAGGTATGTATATTTTGAATATCATCGATGAAGATGGATATCACATTCAGAAAAAAATTGTGTTTAATTAATATGAAATTAAAGTATATAACATTTAGTTTATTAGCACTTGCACTTTTTAATAATGATGCGAAATCACAAGCCTCATTCGAAGAGAGACAAACAACTGCCGGTAACATCCGAATGACAATTAATAATCTCGGCATGATTGGAAATGCTTTTAGAGGTTCTTATAATATATTAGATTACTCTTCATGTGAGTTCCCTGTAGGTTCAGGAGTTGAGCATTTATTTCAAGGTGGGTTATGGATAGGCGGATTTATAAATGGGTCACAAGTAGCAGTTAGCTCTGGTGCTATTGATGATGCTTCAGGATATATTACTGGTAAGCAAGGTTTCGAATTCACAGCAGCGACTGGTGCTAAAATTACTGAACGATCAAGCTTAATCGACAATCCGCTTTACAACACAAATGCAATTTCTCACCAAGATTTCTTGTCAGATTTTACAGATAAAAATATAACAGTACCGGGTACAAATATTCAAATCAACGGACATCAATTTCCATTGGGTGCAGATGTTCATTTTGAAGCGTATAATTATAATTTCAATTTCGCGAATTACTTTGTGATATTGAATTATGAGATAACGAATAATAGTACCAACACTTGGGACTCGGTTTATGTGGGCTATTGGAAAGATGGAGTTGTGAGAAATGTAAATATTACCGTACCTCAAGGTGGTGCATTTTTCAATAAAGGAGGCAATGGCTATATCGATAGTTTAGTGATGGCATATGAGTATGATGCTAATGGGGATGTTGGCTTTACAGAAAGTTATGTAGGCTTGAAGTTTTTAGGTGCTATTGATAAAGACGGATTAGCACATCCACGAGTAAGATCGAATTTTAAAGCACATTACAATGTATGGCAGTTTGGAAATACTGCTGACCCATTATATTTTACACCAACAGATGATAATCAGAAGTATGGTAAAATGACAGCTGGATTAAATTTGCGTAGTGATTGGGAAACGTTAATTAGACCAGCATTACGTCAACCTAATAACCGCTCTCATTTAATGTCAGTTGGTCCATTCGTAAAGGTTGCACCCGGAGAAAGTATTAGTGTTTCTTTCTCATTAGTATGTGCAAAGAAAAAGGAAGACGGAAATCCGAATACTGCCGATAACCCAGTACAACAAGAGAACATGGTGCAAAATTCATTGTTTGCACAAACAGCATACAATGGTGAAGATGCTAATTTCAATGGCATCTTAGATCCAGGAGAAGATAGAGATGAAGACGGTAAAATCACCAGGTTTGTTTTGCCTTCACCACCAAATATTCCAAGAAACAAAGTTATTGCTGCTAACAATACGATTGATTTATATTGGAGTAAAAACTCAGAAAGTTCTGTTGATCCTATATCTAAGAAAAAAGATTTTGAAGGATATAGAATTTACAAAACCACTTTAGGATTTGACGTGAAAGGTACTCAAGATATTTTACGTTCATTAAACTTAGTAGCTGAGTATGACAGAAACGATAATTCAGTTTTTAATAATACCGGATTAGAGAGTGTACGTTTAGTAGACTCAGTTAATTTTGGAGAGCGAGATAGTGATGGAGATACTATTTGGTATCATTACAAATATACTTTTAACAATGTGCAAAATGGATGGCAACATGCAATTGCAATCACTAGTTTCGATCAAGGCGATGATGTAAATAATTTAGAATCATTAGAGTCGAGTACAGCACCAAGTTTGAAAAGAGTATTCCCTGGTATGCCAGCGAATAATGATTTTGCAAATGGTGATCCATTCGTATATCCTAATCCCTATTATGGTTTAGCGCAATGGGAAGGTGTAAGTACAAACCCAGAAGATAAGAAGTTGTATTTCGCAAATTTACCTGAAGATTGTACCATTAGAATTTACAGTGCATCTGGTGATTTAGTGGATGAAATAAAACATAATCAAAGTTATAATGGCTCAGATATACGATGGACGAATACTTATTCAGATGCTAATCAGACAAAGTTTTCTGGTGGTGAGCATGCTTGGGATTTATTATCGGCCGATAACCAAATTATAGCACGTGGTGTTTATTTATTTGCAGTAATTGATAATAAATCGGGTAAAGAATTTAGAGGCAAGTTTGCTTTGATAAAATAATTAATTAAGAAATAAAAAAATAAAAAATAAGATGAAAAAAAATCTACTATCTCTAGGGTTATTGATTTTCGGAGTGAGTTTCGCTGCGAACGCACAATATCCTTTGAAAACAATTCAAGAAGTACAAACTGTTACGCAGCAAAATTTAGCTGCAGGTAATGATGCTTCTCCAATTGGTGCAACAGATACAATTCGAGTAAGAGGAGTTGTTGTTATGGATGCAGCATTGTCGACATTAGTACAAGGCAAGCAAATCTGGATTCAGACAAACGATGGTACTGCTTTCTCAGGTATTGACGTTTATCAGCCAACACCTAATACTGCTGGTGATGATGGAGGAACAGGTATACTATCATTAGTAGCAGGTGACTCTGTTGAAATTACCGGAACTGTAATTGAATTTTCAGGCGAAACAGAATTAGTTCCTATTGTAACTAATCCAGCTACTCCAATTCAATTATTAGGTTCAGGCATCTCAGTTAAATCAAAATTGATTACTGCAGGTGAATTGAATGATAATAACAGACAAAATATTTTAACAACAGGTGAGCAATATGAAGGTCAATATGTTGAGTTAAGAAATATGACTGTAGTAACAGTTGATCCATTTAGTAATGGTTCACGTGTTAGTTTTAACATCGCAGATGCTTCTGGAAACAGAGTGAATGTATCTGATAGATTTTTAGCTATGCGTTTACCTGCAACTGGTGGTACGTTCATTGCTCCAAATGTTGGTGACTTTATAACTTCAATTAAAGGTGTAATTATTCACTCTAAGAATAATAGAGGATATGAAATTCATCCATTTGATCGTGCTGATTTAGTGTATGGTGCATCGGCTCCAACAATTACAGCTGTAGCTAAAAATGTTGCTGTACCTACTAATAATGATGCAGTAACAATTTCTGCGAACATTACAGATGCTGATGGTATTAAATTTGCAAAGTTATACTACGCAGTTGGTACTTCAAACCAAAATTACATTTCTGTTCCAATGATTGCTAACGGTAACTCATACTCAGCTACAATCCCTGCTCAAGCTGATGCTTCTTTCGTTAAATACTTTATCGAAGCAAGAGATAATTCAGCTGATTCATTATTAAGTAGAATTCCGAATGTGCCTACTGAAGATCCTAAATTTTATGTTGTAAGAAACAACGGATTAACAATATTCGATTTGCAATACACTCCATTCAGAGGAGGTAACTCTGGTTATGTTGATCAAAGTGTAACTGTTGCCGGTATTGTAACTGCATCGGTAAGTGATTTAGGTTATGTTTACATTCAACAAGAAAATCAAAGTACTTTCGCTGGTATTCCTGTAGTAGGTGGAACTGGTTTAGATCAATTATTAACTGGTGAAAAAGTAACAATTACAGGTACTGTAAAAGAGTACTTCGGATTAACACGTTTAGAGAGTGTGACAAATATTCAAAAGAGTGGTACTGGTACAATTACTCCTGTAACATTAGAACCTGATTCTTTTAGAATATACACTACAACACAAGGTGAAGCTTATGAATCAATGTTGATTAAATTTACTGCAACATCTGGTAAAGGTCTATATATCACAAATACAAATGCCGATGCTCCAAGCAATTTCGCTGAGTACAGAGTAGGTAGAGATACTTCTGATGCAGGTGCTGGTTCAAGAGTTTTAGCTGGTCGTCAAACTTCGACAGCATTCTCATCTAAAAATGTTTCATATGTGAATGATTCATCTTGGACACCTAATACAGGTTTGCCGATTTTAGTAGTAGAAAAAGGTGATACAATGATTTCTATAACTGGTATAATGACATATTCATTTAGTAATATGAAATTATTGCCAAGAAACAACAATGATTTTGAAGGGTACTCACGTCAATTAGTTGGTATTAACTCTAATACTTATAATAAAGGTGAAGTTATCTTTTATCCGAATCCTACAAATTCAAATATTAATTTTAAATATACAATGCCAAAGTCTTCTGAAAACATTAGCGTTTCAGTATATGACATATTAGGTAATTTAGTAGCATCTAAAACATTATCTTCAACAGAAGGAAATGCAAGAATTGAAACTTCGAACTTAACAAATGGTACTTATATTTATGTTATACAATCAGAAAATGAGGGTATATTAAATACAGGTAGAGTAGTAGTATTGAAGTAAAATATTATACAAAATAAATCAAAGGCAGAGTGATTGAATTTACTCTGCCTTTTTTTATATTTAACTATGAAATCATTTGCCAGATATATTTTTTTAATCTTGACAATTTTTGTTTTATCATGTAATGATAAAACTGAAGATTTCAATCCGCAGAACCTTTCAAATGATGATATAAAGCCACCTATCTCCAATAGAGTAGATTATATTGAGTTCGAAAAATATGAACAATCAGTTTTACTGAACAAACTGAAAGTGCAGTTTCAAGAAGATTCTATCACCAAAAGACTATGGTCAAAGTTGATAATTTCAAATAATTCAAATGATTTATTGATTTATGAACCTGAATATATTGCTGGGCGATTAATTAAATTAATTGATAGAACAGGCTCAGATCAAGATATTGAAATAGAATATTTCTACGACAGCAAAACTCAAAAACATCTTATATCAAAAGTTAAATATTTCAAAAGCATAAATCCATATGCATTGTCGTTTAGTTATTCAAATTCTAAGCTAAATACTATTTCTGCAATTGAAATAAACCCTCAAACTCGTTTTGAACTTACTTATGCTTATGAAACTCTAAATGTTTGTCAGAATTTTGACTCTTGCACAAATACAGAATTGCAATATCAACTAACTGATAATAATAATCCGTTTTATTATTCTAATGAGTTTCTGCCTATATTTTTATGTTTTAGCGATTTTTCTGATTCATATACTAATAAGTTAAGCGAAATTGCGCGATATCTTCCTCTCTACAATTACTCTCAACTTCCATATTCTTATTTAAACTCAAAGTATTCCTATAATATAGACTTTGAGAAAGATATTTTGTATGACATTAACTATAGAATCATAACACAGAACCCTATTTTTTTAACCGATTATAATATTCTTTTTAAGTACAGATATTAATTCTGTTTTAATAGCTTCAAATAGTATATATTTTTAACATTAAATTAACGTAGAAATTATTGAATCTCATTAATTTGAAGTATTTTAGCATGCATTTTTAAGAGCTAAAAATATTTGTTGAATGCGTAAAATTTTACTTGTACTATTTGCCTGTATCGTATTAATTTCTTGTCGTAAAGAAGATGATTTATTAATCAATACCAATCCGATAACTTCTATATTTCTAGAAAGTATAGATCGATCAGGTACAGACCGATTAAATACAATTGTAACTTTAAATTGGTCGGGTGAAGATAAAGATGGTTACGTAATTGGATATGAAATTTCATTCGATAGTTTAACCTGGACATTCACCAACAAGCAAGATTCAACTTTTAGATTTTCTATTAATTCAAATTCTGATACTGCTGACATTAAATTTTATGTTCGTGCAATCGACAATAATCAAAATAAAGATTTAAGTCCAGCTTACTTAAAAATTCCAATTAAAAATACTTTACCAACTATTTCTTTTGATCAAAACATGATTAAAGGTGATAGTATATTTTCTGTTTTTTCATTATTGTGGACAGCTACAGATTTAGATGGTAATGAAACTTTAGATTCTGTTTATCTTAAAGTAAATAATTCAGAGTGGTTCTCGATTTCTAAGAATTACAACTTTGCAAGTTTTGTGCCGGTTAATGCTGAGACGGATGGTACTACCGAAGCAATAGTGTATGGTGGTGTTAATGCAATTAATCTAAATAAAAGAATTAAAGGACTGGTAGTAGGTGGTTCAAATAAAATATATATTAAAGTAAAAGATCAATCAGGTGCAGAAAGTTCATTAGATTCAATGAGTACTTTCGTATTAAAAAAGAAAACGTCCGACTTATTAGTATTAGATGCTTTTAATATTGCAACAACACCGAATGCTGATGTTGTATACAAACAAGCAATATCTGAAGCATATGGTGCCGCTGACTATTATGATTTTTACAGATTAAACAAAGCCTATATACCGAAATATTGGAATCCGACTTTCAGATTATTTTTAAACTTATACGACAAAGTATTTATTTATTCAGATAATTCACAATCAGCAACTGCTGGTGGAATGATACTTGAAGATGCGGCATCAGCTTTTCAAAATTATTTAAACAATAATGGTAAGATGTTTATTGCAACTGATATTGCAAATAATGCATCTCCGAATAACTTCGATAAAAATTCAACATTGTATCAATACACACCAGTTGATAGTTTTCAGACTTTTTATGCAGCGAATCAGAAAGCAACATTGCCTGTCGATTCATTATTGATACCTAATACAGTTAATGCAATTGGTTACCCTAGATTAAAAGTTTCGAACTTCTCTGATGCGGTAGATCCATTTTTTATTAAACAGAGTGCATTGCCATTATATACCGGACAAATAAGAAAAACGAATGGAGTATTGGCTACCAGAATTTTGGCTGGCAAAAGCACCAACTTCAATAATCAAACTAATATGATTTTCTTCTCTACTGATTTGTATAAGTTGGCAGGAGATGCAGATACAAACGGACAAGCAGATGAGTTGAAAAAATTATTTCAACAAATTTTAAATGTTGAATTTAACTGGTAGTTTAAAAACGAATGAAGAAATTTTTACATATAATAATTTTAGTTTTCATTGCCAATCTTTCATATGCTCAAACAGGCGTATTAAAAGGTAAAGTAATAGATCGTAAAACTAAAGAGACAGTAATAGGTGCGACAGTTAGTCTTGTTGGTACTTATTATGCAGTGCCTACAGATGTATATGGTAATTATACTATCACTAATATTAAACCAGGTGAATACAGTGTTAAGATTGTTTACTTAGGATATAAAGAACAGTTAAACAATGGTATAAAAATCACCAATGGTAATACCACAACATTGAATGTTCAATTGTCAGAAGTGACTGCAGAAATTGGAATGGTAGAAGTACTAGGGCAAAAAACAATCGTTGATTTAGAGTCTGGTAAATCTAGTACAAAAGTTACTGCAGAAGACATAAAAGATATGAGTGTGAAAGACGTTCAGTCGATTGTTGCTAACCAAGCTGGTGTAAGTCAAAACCCTGATGGGTTACAAATTCGAGGCGGACGTGTTTATGAAACACAATATTTAGTAGATGGTATCAATGCACAAGATCCATTAGCAGGTACAGGTTTCGGGGTAGAGATTGCAGCGAATGCTATCAATGATATTGAAGTCATTACTGGAGGTGTTGGTGCTGAGTTTGGAGAAGGTACATCTGGTGTTGTATTAACAAGAATTAGAGAAGGTGGAGATAGAGTAAGAGTGAATGGTTCATACTTCAGAGATAATTTAGGTTTTAACGAACGTTCACAATGGAATACTGATATGTTCAGTTTATCATTAGGTTCTCCGGTGCCATTTACAAAAAAGAAATTAACTTTTTTCGGATCAGTGAATATGGAATTGACCGATGAGTTTTTCAAAACTCCTGCACGTCAGTTGTACTCATCTCTTGTGCCACAGAATGATTCTATATGGGCACCACGCCAAGACAATAAATGGTCTAACACTTTGAAATTTACCTACAACATAAAACCAGGTAAAAAGATTTCAATCTCTAATCAGAATAGTTTAAACATTAATCAAAATACTCGTTCATTACAAATCATTGGTAATAATGCTATCGTTACACCGGGCTATCAATATTTGTTTAGCTTGAACATGGATAATGCAAGTACTTATACTCATAAATCGAATTTAACGATCGTTCAATATTTGAATTTATTTAATTCAAAATTATCGATGGATGTATCTGTCGCTAGATTGTTCACAAACTTAAGAGCTGATGCAAACGGTAGACCATTTAGGCCTTCAACCATTGATCAAATTTATGATCCACAGTCTATCGTTACTGACCCAGTAACCATTTATAATCCGGGTGACTCAATAATATTCGTTAACCCCGGTCCGGGTTTATACAATAACGGTGGTGTTTCAACTCTATGGCATGATCACTATGCTATTGAAAATACATTTAAAGTAAAATTCAATTATACTCCGAACAAAGCAAATTTTATAAGCTTTGGTATTGAACATAAAGAGCAAGAATATCAATGGGTCGATGTAACAAGACCATGGATAGGGGCGCCAATAATTATTGATGATACAACGACAACTGCATCATCGAGTATCGGACAAACAAATGATATTTGGAAAGTAAAACCAGCAACAGGTGGTATTTTTATTCAAGATGAAATTCGCTATAAAGGTATCATCATGAACTTGGGTATGCGTTTAAATTATTGGGCACCGGGTAAGTTTGCTGATCAATCAGTAGAAGATCCTAATGCACCAGTAATTGATCCGATCAGAGAAAGTTATTTAAGTAATAGTACAGAAATTTTAGGGAGAAGATTTAAATTTAGATTATTGCCGAAACTTAGAATTTCATTCCCAGTTTCTGAAAATAATGTATTGTATTTTAACTACGGACATTTAAGTAGATTGCCGCATCCGAGATTTGTTTATGCAGGTTTAGATCCGGTTTATCAAAACAGATCATTCTTATCAAACTTAGGAAACCCAGATATAAACCCGGAAGTTACTGTTTCATACGAAGTAGGTATTAAAACACAAGTAACATCAAACTTTGCTATTACAGCAACAGCATTTTACAATGATAAATTCGATTATATAGTAAGTAGAAGAATTGTTGTGAAAGATCAAACCGGAAGATTTGTAGAGAAGAATTTTAGTATCAATCAAGACTACGCAAGAATAAGAGGTTTTGAGATTACATTGAATAGAAGAATTAAAAAATATTTAAGTGTAAGCTTTAGTGGAGCATATCAAATTGCAACAGGTAAATCAAATTCTGCGCAAGAATCACAATTGCAAATCATACAAAATGGTGCGGTGTCACCGACAGTTGAGCAATACTTAGCTTGGGATCGACCATTAGATTTTAAATTGATGATTATCTTTAAACCAGATACAAGTTTTAGAATTGGAAGGGTGAATTTCAATAATTTCAGAGTATTCTTTAATTCAACATATAAATCAGGATTGAGATATACACCAAATTTCCAAAACGGAGTAACGCCAACAGGCCGACCGATATACGAGCCAGATGAGCTGAATCCTTTCTCTGAAATTGGTAGTGCTTGGTGGAATACAGATATCAGAATAACGAGAGATGTGCCAATTAAACGCGGACAGATGTTGAGTTTCAGTTTTGAGGTGAAGAATTTATTTGACAATAAAAACGCAGCTATAATTAATCCGGTGACAGGTAGAGCTTACGAAGCAGGAGATCCATTACCAAATGGTTTTAGAGATCCGAATTACCCAGATCCACAAGATAATGGAGCGCCACCATTTAATCCCGCGAGATTTTTATCACCGAGACAGGTGATGTTTGGGGTGATGTGGCAGTTTTAAAATTAGTAACCGGTAACTAGTGACTAGTAACTGGAAAGAAAATGGAAAATAGAAAATAGAAAATAGTAATTGTAGTTCGTGATTCGGAATACTGAATACGGAATACTGAATACGGAAAACTAGATGAAGAAAATATATCTCATAATATTAATGCTAATAGGATCTGCGGTGCAGGCTCAGTTGTTGCCGAATTTAGGCGGACAAAGAGCGGGTACGGCGGCATTTACTTTTTTGAAATTGAGTAATTCGCCACGTATGTCAGCGATGGGAGGTACAGGTATTGCGGTGCAAGGTGACGCATATTCAACGAATACAAATCCGGCGAGTATGGTAGATGTTCAACAAACAACTTTTGCTTTATCTAATACTTTATATTTTTCTGATATGCAGAATACGTATTTGTCGGTAATATTTCCGACGAAGCGTTATCATAGATGGGGCTTAAATATTCAGTCGTTCAGATCAGATGCTATGGAGAAGAGAACAGAATTTCAGCCGAATGGAACTGGTGAATATTTCTATGCTCAAAATTTAGCGATTGGAGCTAGTTATGCAAAAGTATTGTCAGACTATTTTAGCTATGGTGTGAACTTGAAATATATATATGAAGGAATTGATGAATACTATGTTCACTCTGGTGTTATTGATGTTGGCTTTCTATATAGAACAGACTTTAAAGATTTACGATTTGCAGTATTCTTAAATAACTTTGGAGTAAACACACGCATTGACGGAGAGACAAATACATTAGCTGCCTTTAATAATAACAACCCAGATATTAATGCATACGCAGCACCTACTATGTTTAAGATGGGATTATCGATGGTGCCATATAAAGACAAGAAAAATTCTGTGACGATAGCAGCTGAATTGCATCATCCGAATGACAATTCAGAAAATATAAGATTAGGAGCAGAGTATAGCTGGATGAATATTGTTGCTTTAAGAGCAGGTTATAAAATTGGAGTGAAAGATCAGCCGATGCCTACATTTGGTATTGCTTTAAGAACAAGAGTAGGTCGATATCCATTAACGTTTGATTACGCTGCAGACCCTCACCCTTATTTAGGTACAACACAACAAATCGGATTACAATTATCATTAAATAAAAAAGAAAAATAAGATGAAGATTAAGCATCTGAAATACATATTAATTTTTTCAATTGCGTTTATTTTTACGGCATGTGAAAAACCATTTGGTGATAAAACAGATTTAGGTTTTATAGATGTACCTAATTACGATGAACAACCAATTGCATTTGTGCCAATTTTACCTGAAATAAAACTCTCAGCTAATCCACAAGATATTACTATAGGTTATGATGAACTAATTTACATAGCCGACCCAATTGCAAATAAAATTATAAGTTTTGATCAATCAGGTAGAAAAGTTTCAGAGAGAACTTTGCAAGGTGTAAAAGCGATTGCCATGGATAGGAGTTTAGAATTATTAGCAGTAGGAACGAAAGACACTTTAATTAATGGAGTGAACTATACTTTAGATGCGATATATAGATTACAGTTATCATCATCATCGGGTTATGGTTTATCAAATTCTAGAATTACAAAAACTGTCATCCATCCGTTTTATTTCAAAACCAGTTTCACTACTTCTGATACTGCAGTACATATTAGCGGCATTAGTGTTATGGCCGACAATAATTATTATGTTACTAGAACAGGACCGTCGAATAATATTGCACAAATTGGTGGTCCGGATGATGCGATTTTAGTTTTTAATCAGAATGATAAATTTGTAACTACAGTTAACGTTCAAACAGAACAAGGTTTAATTGCTGATTATTTTAAAAAGCCTTTTGCGATCTCAACATTAGCAAAAGCGCCACAATCAACAAACGTAAAGACAGGAGGTGATTTTCTGTTTACTTCAATTTCAAATACTACATCATTAAAAGTACAATATATTAGATTTGAATCTTCAGACTTCGGATCGTCGTATACATTGAATACATCATTAGCTGGACAAGACACTTCAAAAGCTGATGGGTTTATTTACACACCGAATAGATTTACAAATCCGCATGGTGTAACAATTGCTGGAGATGGTAGTAATTTTATTTTCGTTTCTGATGCTGCTAAAGATTCGGTGTATCTTTTTGCATTAAATGGATTAGAGGGAGTGCAGCCTCCACCAGGTTATGCATCAAAAAAGAACATTAAAGTATCTTTTGGAGGCAGAGGTGCTAGTGCGAAACAATTCAGAAATCCGGGTGCATTAGCTTACTACGGACAAACTTTATATGTGTGTGATGCAGGTAATGGTCGAATACTAAGATTTAAGCTAAGTACTGAATTCGATAATAATTAGTTTTCTGTTTTCATAATAAGGGTAAATACCCTTTTTGATTGTCATTTGTTTGGTATTTAATGCCAGAAAAACAACATCGACATATGAAAACACAATACATTAAACCTAAAGAAGAGTTAGCTGAAATAGTTGATTTTTTCTACATTAGAAAGAGCTCGCAAACTACTGAAGTCATCACTCAATTTCCAGCTTTACATCAAGAATTGATTTTCAATTTCGGTGACACAACTGAGATTATATTAAATCAATCTAAATCGAATTTAAACTCAAGTGCAAGTTGTTTAGTTGGCACACAGACTAAACCAATTAATTTTAAAACAGGGGCTAATCATTATAGTATTGGTGTAGTATATAAACCTTGGGGTTTGTATAAAGCATTTGGACTAAGATCCTCAACTTATTCAAATAAAATCGTTAATGCATCAGCATTGATTGAAAATAGATATTTAAAATTCATAGCTGATTATGCTAAAATTTATGCTCCAATGGAGGTCTTAAGTAATATTGAATCGTGGTTAATAAAAAATAATAAAAACTATAATATTACAAATGAGTTTAAACTTGCATTCGATAAGTACAATGTTTCAAATACACAAAAAGGTGCTATAACAAAAGTATCTAAAGATGTAATGCTTTGTCCGAAATCTTTCATAGAAAAATTCAAAACTATTGTAGGTGTTACACCTATTCAATATCTTCATATCAAGCAAATAAATAATGCTATAAGTGCATTTAATCATAATGAGACAACTTCATTGACAGATATTAGCAATGAATTAGGCTTCTATGATCAAGCACATTTCATAAGAGTATTTAAATCTTATTGTGAAATCACGCCGGGTAAATGCAGAAAGCAAGTTTCGAAATTAAATTATCAGTCTGAATTATTAAACACTGTCAATAATGATGTTGTAGAATTCGATAGTAAAAATGCATTAAGTTACCCAAATGGTATGTTAGAAATGGTTTAAAAATGAATCTGATTTTTTGGCATAAGAATTGTTTTTTGATTTATATATATAATTATTATGCAAAAAATTATTATTTGTCTTTTATTGTACTTAAGCATTGGGAATCTTTCTTGTAAAGATGAAATTGATTTTTTGCCAAAACTTAATAAAGATTATTTTATAATTGGTTTAGAGTATAGTAAATGTTATAATGATTGCGTTAGTTACTATAAGCTTGAGCAAAATTTAATTTTAGTTGATAATACTTTTAGTTATCGTGACAAAATAGAATTTTTTAGAGAGCCAATAGAAAGCTCATCTTTAGCTTTGTTTAAATATTTAAGTGAGAATATACCAGCTTCAATTTATAGATCAGATTCTTTAATCGGATGCGTGCATTGTTCAGACTCAGGAGTTTTATACATTGAAAAATTCAAAAATGGTAAATTACATAAATGGCAGATTGATACTGCTCATGAGAACATGCCACTAGATATGAAGTCGTTCACTAAATTGGCAATGGTAGTAATTAATAAACTCAATGAAGATAGATTATACTTTCATAGTACTACTCAATATCGTATACCTTAATACATAAATTATATTTATGTATAATATGAAAAATATAAATAAAAATTTATAAACAAAAATACCAACTTTTGTATTAATCAATATATAAATTGATAAAATATGAAAAGCACATTTATTTTTTTGGTATCAATACTTCTACTAAGTAGTTGTACCGTAATTCGACCAGGTGAGATAGGTATTAAGCAGCGATTAGGTAAATTGAATGCTGAAGTGGTAACACAAGGCAGTATAGTTTATAATCCTATTATGAGCAAAGTAATTAAGGCCTCATCACAAACTAAAAACATAGAGTTAAGTTTAAGTTTACCGAGTAAAGAGGGATTGAGTATAACTTCACAGATTAGCATATTATACAGAATTAATCCAGAGAAGTTACCTATGTTAATTAAGAGCATTGGCTTAGAGTATGAAGGTATAATTACGAATGTTTTTAGATCAGCATCAGCTGATGTGTGTGCACAATATTTTGCGAAAGACATGCATTCGGGTATGCGATCTAATATAGAGAATGCAATAAAGAATAAAATGGTTACAGTATTGGAGCCACAGGGTATCATAATAGAGGCTGTATTAATGAAGAGTATTCAATTACCGGGAGGTTTAGCAAGTTCAATAGAGCAAAAGTTACAAGCTGAGCAAAATGCGATGCGAATGGAATTTTTATTACAGCAAGAGAAATTAGAGGCTGAAAGAGTAATTATAGAGGCGAAGGGTAAAAGAGATTCTCAAAAGATATTATCAGAAGGATTAACAGAGGAAATTATTAGAATTAGAACTATTGAGGCGTTTATTGAGTTGGCAAAATCGCCAAATGCTAAAGTGATAGTTACAGATGGTAAAACTCCAATGCTAATTGACAACAACAAATAATTTTTTATACTTTTTCAGGTTTAGTTTAGTTAGTTAAGTTCGGGGTTAGAGGCAATCTAGCCCCGTTTTTTATGTTCTTATTTGTTTATGTGACATTTATTAGTACCTTTGCGGCGCAAGCAAGTGGCTTGTATTTAAAACTTTATAAAAATTTATGAACCCATTTGAACAATTGGGTGTCAGTCCGAAAGTTGTACAGGCAATTTCAGAACTCGGCTTTGTCTCGCCGACGCCTATACAAGAACAATCAATCCCGGTATTATTAAAGGGAGATCGCGACTTTGTCGGTCTGGCACAAACAGGAACAGGAAAAACGGCTGCATTTGGCCTTCCTCTGTTAGAGCAGATAGATCTTCGTAGCAAACATCCGCAGGCATTAATTTTATGCCCGACGCGTGAATTATGTTTGCAGATTACGAACGATCTAAATAATTTTAGTAAACACCTTGGCGACGTTAACGTTGTTGCTGTATACGGTGGTGCTAGTATTGTAAATCAATTACGTGACATTAAAAGAGGTGCCAACATCGTTGTTGCAACACCTGGTCGTATGTTAGACGTATTAAACAGAAAAGCAATAAACTTTTCAGAAGTAAAATTTGTAGTCTTAGATGAGGCTGATGAAATGTTGAACATGGGCTTCCAAGAAGACATCAACGAGATTTTATCTACTACACCAGACGATAAATTTACATGGTTATTTTCAGCAACTATGCCTTCAGAGGTTAGAAGAATTGCTGCAAAGTACATGGACAATCCGTTTGAATTAACAGTAGGAGCAAAAAATACTGGTAATGTAAATATCGAACACGAATATTATGTGGTTCGTCAACGTGATAAATACCCAGCTTTAAAAAGAATTGTAGATTACAATCCAGATATTTTCGGTATTGTATTCTCACGTACCAAAGCTGAAACGCAAGAAATTGCAGAATCATTAATTAAAGACGGTTATAATGCCGATGCTTTACATGGTGATTTATCGCAGCAGCAGCGTGATAAAGTAATGAAACGTTTTAGAGATCGTTCATTACAAGTTTTAGTTGCTACGGATGTTGCGGCTAG
The DNA here is from genome assembly GCA_943372195.1 of Sphingobacterium thalpophilum. Lineage (GTDB taxonomy): Bacteria > Bacteroidota > Bacteroidia > Sphingobacteriales > Sphingobacteriaceae > JAEYZM01. Next base: position 74,002 of record CALRXS010000012.1, on the reverse strand, counting down.
AGGTATTGATGTTGATAACGTAACTCACGTTATTCATTATTCATTACCTGATGAAATTGAAAATTATACTCACCGTTCAGGTAGAACTGCACGTGCAGGTAAATCAGGTATTTCATTAGCTATCATTACTTCGAAAGATACTGGCAAAATTCGTCAGATTGAAAAAGTAATTGGCAAGAAATTCACTTTAGGTGAAGTGCCAAATGGATTTGATGTTTGCGAAAAACAATTATTCTCATTAATACATAGAGTACATAATGTAGAAGTAAATGAAGAGCAAATTGATCAATATCTTCCAAGAATTTACGCTGAGTTCGAAGAAATGTCGAAAGAAGATGTAATTAAGAAATTTGCTTCATTAGAATTTAATAGATTCTTAGAATATTATAAGAAAACACCAGACTTAAATGCGAAAGCAGATGAAAGAACTGGTGATAGAAATTCAATGAGAGCAAGTAGTACTACTCATACTCGTTTGTTTATCAACTTAGGATCAGTAGATGATTTCACTCGTGGTGATATGTTAGGTTATATTTGTAACACAGCAAACATCAGAGGAGAGAAGGTTGGTAAAATCGATATCAAAGGTGTTTACTCATTCTTTGAAGTAGAGAACGAAGTATTAGATCAAGTACAAACTGCATTTAAGACTGCAAACTATTCAGGTAGAAATGTTCGTATAGAAATTTCACAAGATGGTGATAGAAGACGCTCAGAAGGGCGCTCTGAAGGTGGTAGAAGATCAGGTGGTGATAGAGAGAGAAGTGGTGGCGGCGAACGTCGTTCATACGGTGGTGGCGGTGGTGGTAGATCATCTGGTGGTGCTAAGCGTGAAGGTGGAAGTAGAGATGGTGGAAGAAGTTATGGTGGCGGCGGTGGCAGCTACGGTGGCGGAAACAAAAGATCTAGCTCATCTGACCGTGGTCCGAAAAAAGACTCAGGTCGCGGTGGTCGTTGGTAAATCAATCACACTGTAAAATTAAAAGCGAGAATCGATAAGGTTCTCGCTTTTTTTACGTCTATATTATAAATCCAAACTTATCATCGTATCGTATGTTATATAAATTCAAAATCATGAAAAATTTAATATTCATATTATTCATTTGCACGCTGCCTCTATTAGGAGCTTGTCAGCAGAAAAAATCTACAAAGATGGAACAGAACCCTAAGTACAACAAATTAAACGATTACGAGAAGGCTATTATCATTGGTAAGCATACTGATAGAGCTTATACTGGTGAGTACACTGATAACAAAGAAAAAGGAACTTATATATGTCGTCAATGCAATAATGCTCTTTATAAATCAGACGATAAGTTTGAGTCAAATTGCGGATGGCCAAGTTTTGATGATGAAATTGAAGGTTCGGTAAAACGTATTGCAGATGCCGACGGATTTAGAACTGAGATTGTATGCAATAATTGCAATGGTCATTTAGGTCACGTATTCTTGGGCGAAGGATTCACTAAGAAAGATACTAGACATTGTGTGAATAGCACTTCAATGAAGTTTATAAAAAACTCTGAGACTTTACCAGAAGTCATAAAGTAATCTTAAAATAAAAAAGAGTAATCATTTTTGATTACTCTTTTACTATTACAAAAACATCTTCGTTTTCTTTTTTCATTAAGTATTTCTCTCTTGCAAATTTTTCTAGTCTCTCTTTATCGGTACTTAAATCGTTAATGTCTTTCTCAATTACCTTAATCTCTTTTTTAATATAATCTCTATCACTCTCTAATCCTCGAAGCTTCTGCATGTGTTGGTATTGTGATATGAGGTCATTTTTATCGAATAGAAACATCCATATTAGAAACACAAAAAAGATAATGATGTAGTAATTATTTTTTAAGATGTTTAGAATTCTTTTCATGTTCTGTTAAATTAAAAAAAGGCAGTGACCGCTTGATCATCTGCCTTTGAATTTTAACCGCAAGCGGGTTTCATGTTTTATGTTTCTAATACAAAGAAAAATATTTGATTTTAAATAACTCACAAATATTTTCCACATATTAACATCAAAGGTAATGAAAAATTTATTATATGTGCAAAAAAAGATTTGAGGCGATTTTTTATCAAATTAATACACGCCTAAATATTTTCTAAGCATCCATTCAAAAGTTAATAATGAAAGTAATAAAATGAAAATCCATTTTAAATTTATCAACTCATCAGTTTTATTCTCTTCATAACTGAGCGTTTTAAAATTTTCATTATTTAATAGTTCTTGTTTTAATTTTTCAAGTTCAGAAGCTCTGAAAGCCTTTGCTCCCGTTAATTCTGAGAGATTACGTAAATTATCATAATCAGCAACTGTATTTAATTCTTCTAAGTTTAATTTAATAACATTGAACTTCCCACTAGCTGAAAATTTGTTTTGCGATAATGTTGTAATTGCATCATAACTATACGAACCTTCAGGTAATGCACCAACATTTAATTCATATTGATTCTCGGTTCTGTTGAAACTAAACGGATAATTTTTATTGTTTTGATTTCTGATGTTCAAACTTACTTCTGGTGTATTGATAGCTTCATAACTGTCATTATAAAGCTCAGCTCTGAAAATTATTTCATCTGACTCTTCAGGGTTTTTATTTTGTAGATATACTTTGAACTTTCTTTTATCATCTTTAGAACTTAAGTATTGAATGATTTTGGTACATAAATCATCGATTAGCTCTGAATTGTTTTTTAATTTATTCTCCGTCATTTTCCATCTCCAAATACCTTCACCCATTAAAATTGCTTTGCGTGCCCCTGCGTTATTAAAAACTAATAAAGCTTGGTCAGTACTTACTGATCCGATTTTTTGTGTAAATAATTTCTGACTAGCATTATCTATAGCGTAATTTCCATAAGGCGAATGTAAAGGCGGTAGCTCATTAATAAAATCATTCCACCTTTCATCTAAAACGAAGCCCTGAAATTCATTGCTTATTTTTGGGAAGACTTCATTCGGATTGTTTTTATATCCGCCTACTCGCAACCCGTAATTCAATTTGTTAAACAAATCAATATAGGTTTGATTTCCTATTATTAACCAAATTGGAGTATTGTTATTCTGAATGTATTTAAATACATCATTGCCTGTAGCGAACGATGTAGGTAGTTGATGTAAAATAAATAATTGATAATCTTTAAGCTTGTTAATATTTACTTGGTCAGCAAATATTAATTCTACTTGATAATTCTCATTCTTCTCAATCGATTGCTTTATAGCTGCTAAATCAGGGTGTGCTGCTGCCGCAATTAAAGCTATCTTCTGTTTGTTCTCAATAACCTCTATGTAGAAGTTGCTTATATTATTGTTAATGTTTTTTTCAGATCCAATTGGATCTATCTTTACCGTATACTTTTGAAAACCCCCAACATTTGCATTTAACTTTGCCTTTATTGAGATACTTTCGTTCTTAGAACTAATTTTTTGTTTAGTAGAATAAATAGATTTGCCATCTTTCAATATTGAAATATTTGCTATCTGATTAGCTAAGTCGTATGCCTTTATTCGGATGTCAACAAGAAAGTCATTTTTCTTGTAAACTATTTCATTGTGTACAATATTTTGAATTCTGATGTCTCTCTGTGGAATTGAATCACCCATTAATATTGTATATACTGGGTTTTTCATTAATTGAACATAATCGCTCAGTTCTCTACCTGTATTACTTATTCCATCACTCGCTAATACAATTGCTGCTAAATTTCTATTCTTATAGGTATTAAGAGCTTCATCAAATATCAGTGACAAATTCGATTTATTGCCTTTGTAATTTATTTCATTTCCTGATTTTAATTCTTCTGCTATACTGAAAGTTTTGACATCATATTTTGAAGAAAGCTCATTAATTAATTCTTTGCTTTGTTCTAAATATTCTATTTCATAAAAAGATTCATTTGCATTTAAAACAATCGATTTAGAATTGTCTTGAGCAAAAAGTATTATTGGCTTTTCGTATGAGAGTCCGCGGTTATTCAAAAGCGGACTCAACAAAAAGAAGCTAATGATGAAAACTACAATACCTCTTACTATCGCAAGAGCATTTCTAGTTTGCTTTTTTAATTTAGTTTCTTTTTTATATAGGAAATAAGGGTAAAGTACAGAAAGGGCTAATGAAATTATTAATACAAAAATATTGAACTCTAAGAAAGTAATATTTGGCATATTATTCTATTTCAAATGAGGCGTTAACTACAGCAGTAATTTCTTTTTCAATAGAGCTTACATCATTCATGCCATAATCGCTAACCATGTTAGAATTAAGTGGAGTAATTTGTAATACACCCATTCTAGCATTTCGCATTGTACCTAATTTTGAATTAGTAGCCTCTGCAATTTTTGCAGCTCTATTCATAGCATCTTTAGCCGCTTCAGCTTGTATCTCGATTTTTATTTCAGCGAGTTTGGTGTAATAGTATTCTGGACTAAAAATTTGAAATTCGATGCCTTGTGAATAGAGGTTAGAAATTTCGAGTGAGATGGCTTGAATTTTCTCTACATCATTCGATTCAATTCTGAATGTTTGACTTGCGTTATAACCCATTAGATTAGTTTGTGCGCCATTTTCATAATTGTATTGAGCATATATGTTCATAGTCTCAAAAATCACTTTAGAAGCATCAAAACCTTTACTATTTAAGTATTCTAAAAGTACAGGCTTATTAGCATTTAATTTTTCAAAAGCATTTTTTTGATTACTCGCAAATCCGGTTAAACTGCCTTTCAAAATAGCAAGGTCTGCTTTAATTTCTTTCTTCGCCGAACCCGTAACCGTAATGGTTTGGTTTTCTTTTTTAGTTGCCTTCCAGTTAATACCGAAAACAATAACAGAAACAATCAGCGATGCGCCGATGATTGAAGAGGGGATGATGAAGCGGTTTGCCATGGTGCTGTTTTTATAATTATTAACGAGATTGAAATGTATTCAGTATTCCGTATTCAGTATTCCGATGTACTAAATTTAAACCTTTGCAGAGGAAATAAAATCCTTGATTCGGAATACGGACTACGGAATACTGACTACTATGTCAGCATGCCCCCACACACCGATATCACCTGCCCATTCACATAAGCCCCCATATCTGATGCTAAGAACAATGCAACATTTGCAACATCTTCTGTTTCGCCCATACGTTGTAAAGGAATCAACTTACTCCATCCAGCGGTAACATCCGCAGGTAAAGCATCAGTCATTTCAGTACGTATGAAGCCAGGTGCGATTGCATTGCAACGTATATTTCTTGATCCTAATTCTCTTGCTACTGATTTTGTAAATCCTAATATACCAGCTTTCGATGCTGAGTAATTCGCTTGCCCAGCGTTACCTTGAACGCCAACGATAGAACTCATATTGATGATTACACCGAAGCGTTGTTTCATCATTGGTTTTGTCGCTGCTTTTGTAACGTTGAATACTGATTTTAAATTTGTATTAATTACATCGTCCCATTGCTCTTCACTCATTCTCATTAATAATCCGTCTTTCGTTATACCCGCATTGTTCACTACTATATCAATTGAACCGAAGTCAGCTACGATAGCATTGATTAATTCGTCTGCTGCTTGAAAGTTAGAAGCATCAGAACGATAGCCTTTCACTTTTGTACCAGCTGCTGCTAATTCTTTTTCTAAAGCTTCACCTTTTTCTACAGATGATAAGTAAGTGAATGCAACATTTGCACCATGCGCTGCAAATACTTCTGCAATTTTTTTACCTATACCTTTTGAAGCACCAGTTACAAGTGCTGTTTTACCTTCGAGTAATTTCATGTTGTAAGATTATAATGTTATACGAAAATACAATATTTATTTAAATGGAAATATGCACACAAAAAAAATGCTCCGAGTCTCCTCGAAGCATTTAAATATTTTATAACTAATCACTAGTCACTAGTCACTAATCACTAATCACTAGTAACTAACACTAGCCTACTATCTTACTAGCCTACTAAATAAGTCCAGCTTTCTTTAGTTCTTCTTGCATCGCAACCCCAATCTGCGCTGGCGACTCAACCACTCTTATACCACACTCTGCCATGATCTTCATTTTAGCAGCAGCAGTATCATCAGCTCCACCAACGATAGCACCTGCGTGACCCATACGACGACCTGCTGGCGCAGTTTGCCCTGCGATGAATCCAACTACTGGTTTAGTGCCATTAGCTTTAATCCAACGTGCAGCCTCTGCCTCCATACCACCACCGATTTCACCAATCATGATGATACCGTCAGTTTCTGGGTCATTCATTAATAACTCAACAGCTTCTTTAGTAGTTGTTCCAATAATTGGGTCACCACCAATACCAATTGCTGTCGATTGTCCTAAGCCTAATCTAGTACACTGATCAACCGCTTCGTATGTTAAAGTTCCTGACTTAGAAACGATACCTACACGTCCTGGTTTGAAAATAAAGCCTGGCATGATACCTACTTTAGCTTCACCAGCTGTCATAACACCTGGGCAATTCGGACCTATTAACGTACAGTCTTTGTCGCTTAAATATTCTTTCACATAGATCATATCTTTTGTAGGTATGCCTTCTGTGATACAAATGATTACTTTAATACCCGCATTAGCAGCTTCCATGATTGCATCTGCAGCAAATGCCGGAGGTACAAAAATGATTGAAACATCAGCACCTGTTTTTGCAACTGCATCTGCTACTGTGTTGAACACAGGACGATCTAAATGCATGCTTCCACCTTTACCTGGAGTTACACCACCCACAACACTTGTTCCATACTCAATCATTTGTGAAGCATGGAATGAACCTTCACTTCCTGTAAATCCTTGTACTATTACTTTAGAGTTTTTATTTACTAATACGCTCATTGATTTGTTTTTTGATTGGGCAAACTTAAGGTTTTTACTGAGAAGTAACAAGTCAATACTTTAGCCTAAACATACATTTTGTTATCTTCGCCCATGCGCTACTTTTTACAGCTCTCTTATGATGGTACCCATTATCACGGTTGGCAAATTCAACCGAATGCCATAAGTGTGCAAGAAGTTCTAGATAAGGCTCTTAGTACACTTTGTGGGCATGCTGTTTATAGCTTAGGATGTGGGAGAACCGATACAGGGGTGCATGCTAAAGATTTTTACGCACATTTCGATACCGAAAAAGAACTCGATAATAATTTAATTATTAACCTTAATGGTATCTTACCCTTTGACATAGCTGCTAAAAGATTTATAAAAGTTGATGATCAAGCTCATGCTCGTTTTGATGCTACTCAAAGAAGCTATGAATATTACATGCATTTTCATAAAGATCCGTTTAAAAACGGATATAGTTATTATTTCCCCTATCAGAAAAAACCTGATGTTGAATTAATGAACGAAGCTGCAAAATATTTATTAGAGGTAAGCGATTTTGCTTGTTTTAGTAAAGCTCATGCTGGTGCTAAAACAACTATATGTAAAGTAACAAGAGCTGAATGGGAAGTGCTAGATAATGATTCAATCGTTTTTCATATTTCTGCCGACAGGTTTTTGCGAAACATGGTGAGAGCAATTGTAGGTACTCTTATTGATATAGGTAATGGAAAACTAACATCCGAAGATTTAAAGAAAATCATTGATAGTAAAAATCGTTCAATGGCCGGAACATCTGTGCCAGGTAATGGTTTATACTTATGTGAAATTAAATACCCTTATATATAATTGATGAGCAAGGTTAGTGGTAATGCAATTGATGTTTCTATTCTGCGAAGAATTTATCGCTATTTAAAGCCGTATCAAAAACAGTTTTATGTTGCGATATTTTTGACAGTACTACTTGCGCTAATTGCTCCTGTACGACCATATTTAGTGCAGTACACAATCGATGAGTTTATATTGAAAAATAATTCGAACGGATTATTAATGATGGTAGGTGTGTTATTTATTGCTCTAGCTTTTCAAACAGTGGTACAATATTTTCATACGGTTATTACTAATTGGTTGGGGCAATCAGCAATTTTAGATTTACGAAAATTAATTTTCGATCATCTCATTAGTTTAAGATTAAAGTTTTTTGACAACACTCCAATCGGCACTTTAGTAACTCGTGCAGTTTCAGATTTAGAAACTATTGCTGATGTTTTCTCTGAAGGTTTGATTGTAATCATTGGTGATATATTACAAATTGTGGTGATAGTAGGAGTGATGTTGTATATCGATTGGGAGTTAACATTGATAAGTTTAACAACTATACCTTTTTTATTAATTGCCACTTATATTTTTAAAGAGAAAACGAAAAAAGCATTTCAAGATGTTCGTACTGAAGTTGCAAAGCTCAATACTTTCTTGCAAGAACATATTACTGGCATGCGCATTATTCAAATATTTGTTCGTGAAGATGCTGAGTACAATAAATTCAAAGACATTAATCGCAGACATCGAAAAGCACATATTAAATCAGTCTGGTACTACTCAATATTTTTTCCGGTGGTGGAGTTGATGTCAGCAACATCTATCGGCATATTAGTTTGGTATGGTTCGAAGCAAGTAATAGATAATCAAATTTCATTGGGTATCATTATTTCGTTTATCATGTATTTGAATATGTTGTTCAGACCTATTCGCGAATTAGCAGATAAGTTCAACACACTGCAAATGGGAATGGTGAGTTCAGAAAGAATTTTTCAATTGCTCGACACACAAGAACAAACTGTCAACAATGGTGTGTTCAAACCAGAAAGTGTAAAAGCTGAAGTCGAATTTAAAAATGTTTCATTCGCATATAATGAAGATCAGCCTGTTTTGAAAAATATAAATTTCAAAATTGAATCGGGCAAAACACTTGCATTTGTGGGCGCTACAGGTGCAGGGAAATCTTCTATTATTAATTTATTAAATAGATTTTACGAGATTAATGCTGGTGAAATTTTATTAGATGGTCGTGATGTTCGAGAATATGAACTATCATTTTTAAGATCTCAAATTGCAACTGTATTACAAGATGTGTTTTTGTTTTCTGATACCATTGAAGAGAACATTCGATTAAAAAATAAATCAATAAGTTCTGAAGAAATCATTCAAGCAGCAAAAGAAGTTGGGGCACATGATTTCATTATGCGATTGCCTGGGGGCTATCAATATAATGTAATGGAGAGGGGGGCGACTTTATCAGTCGGACAAGCACAATTGATATCATTCATTAGAGCATTAGTTTATAATCCGAAGATTTTAGTACTCGACGAAGCAACATCATCAGTCGATACAGAAACAGAAGAATTAATACAATCAGCTATTCAAAAATTGATGAAGGGCAGAACTTCAATAGTTATTGCACATCGATTATCAACCATTCAAAATGCCGATGAAATTATTGTTTTAGACAAAGGTGAAATAGTAGAGCAAGGCACACATCAAGAATTACTCAAGCACAACGGCGCATATAAGAAATTATATGATTTGCAATTTAATTAAAATAAAGCTTATTAAATGCAGGATGATATTTGAAGGATTATTTATAATCCTGCTTGATTAGGTATTACTGGTGGCACGACTTAAGTCGTGCCACCAGTATGGGTAAAAAAATTACCTGAGGCGGTCTGCTGACCTAACTAATTCTTCGTCTTTCTTAATAGCTCTTGCTGCCAAGGCTGTTAATATTACTGATATCGTTGGCATAAATACTGCGTAGCCAGTAATGATTTGACTTACACCTTCAGCATTGACAATGCCAAATGCATCGTACAACATAATGCCTATTAAAGCAAAGTTTGCGATGATTAATATTCTTGAAATTAATATCTGACGTTTACGATTAGTGTATTGAAATATGTTTACAAACAATCCCATACCAATAATCATTGTCATTAAACTTCTAGCCCAATTAGGTTTAGCAATTACATATTCACCTGTACTCATTTCTTTTTCGAAACGACCTTGAATGGTAATTTTAACATCCTTCTCGATACTATCACCCTGTCTTTCAACAAAATTATAGATCGGCAAGAAAAACATTAAAGCTAATGCTGTTGATGCTAAGAATAGGTAGAGGGTTTGGATTCTTTGAACCATAATATTTTGTATTGAGTACTGAGTATTGAGTATTGGGATCTCAAACCACAATACTCAGTACTCAGTACAAAAAAATTATTTAATGTATTTAAAATTCTTTCCTATATAATGCGCATTAGAACCTAACTCTTCTTCGATGCGCAATAATTGATTGTATTTTGCAATTCTGTCTGAACGTGATGCTGAACCTGTTTTAATTTGTCCGCAGTTCAATGCAACCGCTAAGTCTGCAATTGTATAATCTTCAGTTTCACCTGAACGATGACTCATTACTGAAGTATATGAATTTCTATGTGCCATATTCACGGCATCAATAGTTTCAGTTAATGAACCTATTTGATTTACTTTCACTAAAATTGAATTCGCGATATTTTGCTCAACGCCCATTGATAATCTTTTCACGTTAGTAACGAATAAATCATCGCCTACTAATTGAACTTTTTCACCAATTGCTTTTGTAACACCAGCCCAACCACTCCAATCGTCTTCTGCTAATCCGTCTTCGATAGAGATAATCGGATATTTCTTGCTCCAATCAACCCAGTATTGAACCATCTCATCAGAAGTTAATTTTTCTCCACTTGATTTATGGAAGTGATATACTTTTTCGTTCTCGTTCCACATCTCTGTCGATGCAGCATCCATCGCAATCCATACATCTTCACCTGGTCTATAACCCGCTGCTTCAATAGCTTGTAATACTGTTTCAATTGCTTCAACATTCGAACCGATGTTAGGCGCAAATCCGCCTTCATCACCAACGTTAGTTGAGTAGCCTTTTTTCTTTAATACTGATTTTAAGTGATGAAAGATTTCGGCACCCATTTGTAAGCCTTGAGAAAAACTCTCAGCACCAAATGGCATCACCATAAATTCTTGAAAATCTATTTTGTTATCAGCATGTGCACCACCGTTTAAGATGTTCAACATTGGTACCGGTAATGTATTTGCATTTACTCCGCCTACATAACGATATAATGGTTGACGTGATTCTTGAGCTGCAGCTTTAGCAACTGCTAATGATACACCTAATATTGCGTTAGCACCTAGCTTACTTTTATTTTCAGTTCCATCTAATTCAATCATCAACTTATCAATTAAGTTTTGCTCAAATACATCAGCACCTCTTAATTCATTAGCAATAATTTCATTCACATTTGCAACGGCTTTCAAAACTCCTTTGCCTAAATATTTTGATTGATCAGCATCTCTTAATTCTACTGCCTCATGTGCACCAGTTGAAGCACCTGATGGTACTGCTGCTCTTCCTAAAAATCCGTTTTCTGTTAATACATCAACTTCAACAGTTGGGTTACCTCTCGAGTCAAGAATTTGTCTCGCTTTTACGTCAATTATTAAACTCATATGATTTGTGTTTATTTTTCTCTTTAACGAATATACATTTTATAACATTGCGATGAAATCATCAAATAAATATCTTGAATCATGTGGTCCTGGTGATGACTCCGGATGGTACTGAACCGAAAAGGCTTTCTTACCTTTTACTCTGATGCCTTCAATTGACTGATCATTTAAATTTATATGTGTAATTTCTACTTTTTCTGAACTTCTTACATCTTCAGGCACTACTCCGAATCCGTGATTCTGAGAAGTTACTTCGCAACGATTTTGAATAATATTTTTTACCGGGTGATTTAATCCTCGGTGACCATTAAACATTTTATGTGTTCTAATATCATTCGCCAATGCAAGCAATTGATGACCTAAACAAATACCGAACATCGGAGTTCCACTTTCTAAAACTTTCTTTACTGTTTCAATAGCATATGGCATTGCTGATGGGTCACCCGGACCGTTAGAGATAAAGTAACCATTCGGGTTCCAAGCTTTCATTTCTTCGAAAGAAGTTTTCGCTGGAAAAACTTTAGCGTATACATCTCTCTCAGTAAAACATCTTAAAATATTTTTCTTAACACCTAAGTCTAATACTGCTACTTTATATTTTGCATCTGGATTACCAACATAGTAAGCTTCTTTCGTACTTACTGTAGATGATAACTCTAAGCCAGCCATTGAAGGCACATCTGCTAATTTCTTCTTCAACTCTTCAACATCTAAGACATCCGAAGAAATAATAGCATTCATTGCGCCCTTATCTCTAATATGTCTTACTAGCTGACGTGTGTCGATGTCAGATATACCGACAATGTTATCATTCAAAAAGTAATCTTGAATTGATTCGTCAGCCATTTTGCGAGAATAATTTAAAGAATAATTCTTGCAAACAAGTCCAGCTATTTTAATACTATCTGACTCCACCTCTTCATGTCTTATACCATAATTACCAATATGTGCATTGGTTGTGACCATGATTTGTCCGAAGTAAGATGGGTCGGTGAAAATCTCTTGATAACCAGTCATACCGGTATTAAAACATATTTCACCTGTAGTAGTACCAATTTTACCTGCCGATTTACCATGAAACACGGTACCATCTGCCAAAACTAATACTGCCGGAATTTTTGCTATTTCTGCCATTTCTTAAATTTGTTTAGACACAAAAAAAGCCTTGTAAATAATACAAAGCCTCTTTAATAATTTAAAAACGACTGATTATGAGGAGCTTTTTTGCTCTTCATTGTCTTTTTCGATATAAGACGAGTCGTTTTCATTGGCTGCAAAGGTAATAAAAATAGCATTATTGAATAAGCATTTTTTGAAAGATTGAAAATTTAGTTGACTTTTGTTTAGAATCACCTTAATAAATAGATTATGTCAGTACACAAAGAAATAAAAAAGGTTACCACGCACACTCTTTTGGCTATGAAAGGCAGTTCTGAAAAAATTGCGATGTTGACTGCATATGATTATTCTACTGCATTAATATTAGATGATGCAGGTATTGATGTGTTATTGGTGGGTGATTCGGCTTCGAATGTAATGGCCGGACATGAGACTACATTGCCGATTACTTTAGATCAAATGATTTATCATGCATCGTCTGTGGTTCGTGCGGTGAGTAGGGCACTGGTTGTGGTTGATTTACCATTTGGTTCATACCAGGGTAATTCGAAGGAAGCTTTACAATCTTCGATTAGAATTATGAAAGAGTCGGGGGCACATGCTGTGAAGTTAGAGGGTGGTGCTGAAGTACGTGAGTCAATAGAACGTATAGTTTCTGCGGGTGTACCAGTGATGGGGCACTTAGGACTAACACCTCAGTCGATTTATAAATTTGGTACATATACCGTACGTGCTAAAGAAGAGGCTGAAGCGCAAAAATTATTAGAAGATGCTTTGGTATTGCAAGAGGCAGGATGTTTTGCTTTAGTATTAGAGAAGATTCCGGCTGCACTAGCTAAAAAAGTAACAGATGCGGTGAAGATACCTGTTATTGGTATTGGAGCGGGTGCAGACGTCGACGGACAAGTATTAGTGGTAAATGATTTACTCGGATTAACGAAAGGATTTAAACCGCGTTTTTTGCGTCAATATTTGAATTTATACGAAGAAATAAATTCTGCTGTGAAGTCATATATTTCTGATGTAAAATCAACAGATTTCCCGAACGAAAAAGAGCAATATTAATTATGAATATTGTTTATCAAGACAATCATTTAATTGCAATTAATAAGCCGAACGGACAATTAGTTCAAGTTGACCAAACGGGTGATATCTCATTAGAGATGGAAGTCAAAGAATATATTCGCGTGACTTTCAATAAACCAGGCGAAGCATTTCTTGGGGTCATTCATAGAATTGATAGACCAGTAAGCGGATTGGTGCTAATGGCCAGAACTAGCAAGGCCTTAGAAAGAATGAATCTTGCTTTTAAAGAAAGAAAAATTCAAAAAACTTATTATGCAATTGTACGAAATCAACCACCACAACAAGAAGGAAGATTAGTTCATTGGTTAACAAAAGACTCTAATAAAAATTTAGCAAGAGCATACGATAAAGAAGCTAAAGATAGCTTGCGTTCTGAATTAACTTATAAATTAATTGCAGAAAATAATGGCTTTTACTTATTAGAAGTAAAACCAATTACAGGTCGTACACATCAAATAAGAATTCAATTATCAAAAATGGGTTGCCCTATAGTAGGTGATAATAAATATGGTTATCCACGAGCAAATAAGGATAGAAGCATCTGTTTGCACTCAAGGTCTTTAGAATTTGAACATCCGGTCACGAAAGAGCAGATGAAGATTGTAGCGGAGGTGCCTGGGGATGCGTTTTGGCGGAAGATCGTAACTGGTGACTAGTAACTGCTGACTAGAAGGTATTCGGTATTCCGTATTCAGTATTCCGATTTGCTATTTTTGATTTTGTATATCGTTGATTCCTTTTTTTGATTTTTTTATTCGGATGATTCAAGTTTTAGTTTTTGCTCGTCTCGGATAGTTAGTTCCTCTTTGATATTTTCAATTTCTTCATATAGTTTTTCAATAGTTTTAGAATTATTTGTAGAGGTACTTTTTTTATTTTTTGTTTGTGGAATAGTTTGCAGATTTTGTAAACGTATTTCTTTAACTCTTAATGAATCTTGATGTGCTAAATATTCTTTATTGACTTCTTCATAATATCGTTGCCAACCTTTTCGAATTTCGTCTGAAGGGGAAACGTTTGCAAAAAATTGTGCGAGCATTCTACGTTCTGCAATACGATTGTAATCAGTGATAAGCTTCGTATATCGATCGTACGTAGTTATTTCTTTCATTCCTACTTCTCTATCTTTAAACCCAGCGTCAATAATTTTTGTCATTAATACAAGTCCGACCGATACTATGAACCATTTCCCTAAATCGATCCACATTTTTAAGCGTTCGTTAGTCATAATAATTTCTTTTTTTAGAATTATTACGACAGTAAAAAGAAAAATGTTTCGTGAAAATTACTGTTTTTTGAACTCAAAGCCCTTGTTATTAAGGCTTTCTATTACATCTTTCGATGCTAAAATATAGATTAATGAATCATGATTGTTGCAGGCTAAGATTTCTTTATCATTTTCATATAATGAAATGTCTGCGATACAGAATTTATTCCAGAAACTATATTCTTTAGATTTTATGAAAGCGATCATTTCTTTAGAGCTTTCAAATCGAATGCTATTACCCCCTGAGTGAATTCTAGTTTTGATTTCACCCATTGAAATAATATCGTTATTGAATTGAGAAAGTATTTTTTTGAAATCGGTATTTATAGTTCGAATGTTGAACTCAACGAACTTTGACTTTTTGCTATATAAATCAAATAGCAGCATCCAATTTTCATTATCTGAAGTTTGAATGCTGCTATCGATATAATAATCTAATGACATTAAAATAGATTATTTAATTAAGAGTTTTTCTTGATATATGTTTAGATCAGTTTTTATTTTTACTAAGTAAATATTCGAAATAAATTCTTGAACATTTAAAGTAAAGTTGAAATCATTTACATAAGAATTAAATACAAGTTTGCCTTGTACATCATAAATTTCAATTGAAATTATTTTTTCATTTGATTCAATATTCACGAATTCATTAGCTGGGTTCGGATAAATATTTACTGCTGAAATCAATTCAGAATTTATGCCAGTTGCTGGGCAATCGGCACTATCTACTTGATTGCTGTAAATACCTGAAGAACCACATTTCAAAACATTTTCATATAAGTTTTTTGCTATGAAATTGATAGTAGTATCCATCCACGCGCGTTGCCAATCTGCAGTACCTGCATAAGGTACATGATCTTGTCCGCAATAGGTATGAAAATAATTCGTATGATTTGCTAAATTTAATTTAGTACGGATGCTAGCGCTACCATCCACTTTTAATAAAGGAATTGTGTTTAACAATTTAATAACTGCAGTGCCATATGGTACAGTACGATCTGCTGGTCCGTGCATACTTATAATTGGTATGTTTTTATCTTTCGCTTGTATCCAGCTCGTATCACCGATAGCTCCACATAAATTAACTACTGCATGAACATTAGAAGTGTTTGGTAAGTTATTGGTAGTTCCTTTAAAGTTACCTAGTCCCATACTACCTGAACCAGTATATGCACTAGTATCAATAGTGCTTAATACTTCATTGCTTTGATCAAGAAAGGCAACATGAAGAGCTGTAAATGCACCAGCAGATGATCCGCCATAAATAATCATGTTGGTATCTATTTTATATGTAGCAGCATTCGCTTTCATATAACGAACAGCAGCTCTACCATCTTGCATTGCACGCCATACTGCACGAGCGGCACCAATTGCGTCAAAGTTTTCAATACCTAAACGGTAATCTTGAGAAACACAAACATAACCACGTTGAGCGAATTCTTTACATAGTTTTACAACGTCGCCATCGGCTTTAGTGCCAAATAAAAATGATCCACCATGAGTGAAAAAAATCACGGGTCTTTTACTGAAAGTATCACTTGCTGGCAAATAAATATCTAACAATAAATCTTGTGGTGTAGCAGAACTTGCAGTTACATTGTTACCATAAACAATGTTCATTACTGAATCGTATGAAAACGTTTTTGTTTTATATCGATCACCACCGATACATTGTGCAATTGAATGTGTAGTAACAATTGCTATGGCAAATAGCAGTACAAGTCTCTTCATATTTATTTTTTATTTTTCTTAGCGTCTTTAGCTGCTTTCTTTGCATCTTCTCTTGCTTTTTCTGCATCTATCTTAGCTTGCTCAATATCTTTCTTTGCTTTTTCTGCATCGCGTTTTGCTTTTTCTTCAGCTTCTTTTTCTTCAATCTTTTTTTGTTTTTTAGTTTTCTTAGGTTCAATAACTTTATTGAAAACCAAAACAGCTTGTTTCTCGAACTTTAATATTAATTGATCATCATCAATTTCATATGATGTTACTTTTTTCAAAGTATTCATGAATTCATTTTCTGCCTCCATGTTTTCTGCACACATCTTTTTTGTTGCTGCTATATTTTGGTTGCAAGTAACTTTTCTTTTTCCGTCGAATGCTAAGTTACCTGTAAAATTATTACAGAAACCTTTTCCAACGAAAGTGCCATTAGGCGTAATTTTCATAGTGCATTCTTGTTTAACATCTGCACCATTCATGGTTACTAATTTCCAATTTTTTACATACTCTGGATCTTTTTTAGCAGAGATGAATGAGATGCTAAGAATGATAGCAGAGAGAATAAGTAGTTTTTTCATATTGATTTAATTTAGTTGCTTAAATATAAGGTTTTTTAGTAATACAATTGTATAAAAGCTGTAAAAATAAAAAGCCCCATTTGGGGCTTTTTATTTTTAGTATCATGGATTACAATTTTGCTTTTAAAGCTAAATCAATCTCATTTAAGAACTCTTCAGTATATAAATAATGTTCTCCATGGTTTACTTTATTGCCATATATACAAACTGCTAAGTCTTTTGTCATTTTACCTGACTCAACTACTTCGATACATACCTTTTCTAAAGTTTGAGCGAAACGAATCAATTCTTGATTGTTATCTAATTGTCCGCGGAAGGCCAAACCTTGTGTCCATGCGAAGATAGATGCAATTGGGTTAGTAGATGTTGGCTTACCGTTTTGATGATCTCTGTAGTGGCGTGTTACTGTACCATGTGCAGCTTCAGCTTCCATCGTTTTACCATCCGGAGTAATTAAAGCAGATGTCATTAAACCTAATGAACCGAAGCCTTGTGCTACAGTATCAGATTGAACGTCACCATCATAATTTTTACAAGCCCAAACAAAGTTACCGTTCCACTTTAAAGCAGACGCAACCATGTCATCAATTAAACGGTGCTCATAAGTTATACCTGCAGCTTCAAATTTTGCTTTGAATTCATTTTGATAAATATCTTCAAAGATATCTTTAAAGCGACCATCGTATTTTTTTAAGATTGTATTTTTAGTAGATAAATATAAAGGCCATTTTTTCATCAATGCTTGGTTAAAACAAGCACGTGCAAATCCCATTATTGATTCATCAGTATTATACATTGATAATGCAACACCATCACCTTTGAAATTGAAAACTTCATGTTCTATAACAGTACCATCTTCGCCTTCAAATTTAATAGTTAATTTACCTTTACCTTTAGTTACAAAATCAGTAGCTCTATATTGATCACCAAATGCGTGACGACCTATACAGATAGGGGCTGTCCAGTTTGGTACTAAACGAGGAATGTTTTTCATTACAATCGGCTCTCTAAAAACAGTACCATCTAAAATATTTCTGATTGTACCATTCGGAGATTTCCACATTTGCTTTAAGTTGAACTCTTTTACTCTTGCTTCATCAGGAGTGATAGTAGCACACTTAATACCTACATTGTATTTTTTGATTGCTTCTGCAGCATCTATAGTTACTTGATCGTTTGTTTCATCTCTGTATTCAATACCTAAATCGTAATACTTGATGTCAAGCTCTAAATAAGGTAAGATTAATTTGTCTTTAATAAATTTCCAGATGATACGTGTCATCTCATCGCCGTCTAACTCTACTACGGGATTAACTACTTTAATTTTAGTCATATGCGTCTTAAAAAATGAAGCCAAAGTTATCATTTTTCAGCGATAATGAGCTAAAAAAAAATTAATTAATATCGAGGTTAAAGCTATCTTTCAATTTTTGTAATGCCGGGTTTTTACCACTCATCACTTTGAATTTATCAGCATTTGTGTAGGGTACTAGATCTTCTTTCTCGGTATTGATTTCCAATACAAAATCGAAGCTGTAATTCTGAATCATCTCTCTTAAAACACCAATAAAATGAGGTTTTTCTGATAAAAAGAGATCGTGTTGAATTTTATTGTTGAAGGTAATAGTCGCTTTGAAATTATCGCAATCAAGTACAGGCTTAGCAGCAGAGATCATAGCATTTAAAGAATGTTGATTCTTTGCAGCTATTATATCAACGCATTTTGTCCAGCCTTGGTTGAAGTCGAACTCGTCAAATTTATTATTAGGTAGGTTCTCTGGTTCAGCTTCTTTTGCTTCTTCTTTTTGAAGTTGATAGTTACCTGATTTGATGTCTGCTAAACTCGGCAGTTTAAGTGAAGAAGATTTCTTAATACCGGAGCTTGTCTTAGTAGTTACAAGGCTTGTATCAATAGGCGTACTCGAAGTTTCGGTATTGATAATAGGGCTTTGAATTTCTGTTTTTACTTTTTCAGCACTTTCAACAATGGCTTTTTTTTCTTCAATTACCGGCTCATTGGTCATTTTTTTTTTACTGCCTGCGCATCTGCAGGAAGTTGAGCTAAAGATATAGCTGAAGGTATATGGCACATTTTTATAAATGCCAACTCAACATGTAAGCGTTGATTTTTACTTGTTTTATAATGTATATCGCATTGGTTGGCGATTTGTAATGCTGTTAATAATACAGAGCTAGATATTTTTTGTGATTGTTCTAAATAACGATCTTTTATTTGAGTACTAACTTTAAGAAGTTTAACGGTTGCTGCATCTTTACATACTAATAAATTTCTTAGATGCTCGCTAAGTCCGATGATACAGTTATTACCATCAAAACCTTTGCGTAATATTTCATCAAAAATTAAGAGTACATCTTTTACACTCTCGTTAAGTATCGCATCTGTGATTTTGAAATAATAATCATAATCAAGGATGTTTAGATTGTCAATAACTGCTTGGTAAGTTAAATGTTGACCTGCGAAGGAAACGTTTTGATCGTATATAGATAATGCATCTCTCAAAGCACCATCAGCCTTTTGAGCAATGATGTGTAAAGCTTCAGGTTCTGCATTGATGTTTTCGTTTTTTGAGATATATGCTAGGTGCTCAGCGATATCTTCTACTTGAATTCTGTTGAAGTCAAAAATCTGACAACGTGATAAAATTGTTGGTATGATTTTATGTTTCTCAGTAGTTGCTAAAATAAATATTGCATAAGCAGGAGGTTCTTCTAATGTTTTCAGAAATGCGTTGAAGGCATTCGGAGATAGCATGTGAACCTCATCTATGATATAGATTTTGTATTTACCAGATGGAGGTGCGAAACGTACTTGTTCTACTAAATTTCTGATGTCATCGACTGAGTTGTTCGATGCAGCATCTAATTCATGTATGTTTAATGAAGTTCCATTTTTAAATGATACACAAGACTCGCATTGATCGCAAGCTTCCATGGTATCAGTTGGGTTTGTGCAATTGATGGTTTTAGCTAGAATACGGGCACATGTAGTTTTTCCAACGCCTCTCGGACCGCAGAATAAAAAAGCCTGAGCAAGGTGATTATTCTTAATCGCGTTTTTTAAGGTATTGGTTATATGTGATTGTCCGACAACGGTATCGAATGTTGCTGGTCTGTATTTTCTTGCCGATACTATGAAATTCTCCATCGGAGCGAAAATAAGAATAAAATCTGAATTGCAATTTAGATTTTATGATATGTATAATTCGTTCTTAACACTTAATTCTTAACTCTTAATTTTTTATCTTCGCCGCATGGCATTTGAATTTCACACCGACTGGGACACTTATTTTAATCAACAATACGAGAACTCAAAGAATTTTGTGCTACCATTTATTGCTGCTAGCAAAGAGATAAATTCGAGTTCTAAAATCATGGAAATTGGCTGTGGTGAGGGTGGTGTATTAAAAGCATTTACAGAATTAGGCTGCAATGTGGTAGGTGTTGATTTAAGTCCAGATAGAGTCAAAAAAGCCGAACAATACATGCAATCATATGTAGATGCAGGCTTAGCTAGATTTATAGCAAAGAACATTTATGATGTCGATTTCGAGAAAGATTTCGCCAATCAATTTGATGTCATCATACTCAAAGATTCAATAGAACATATACCTGATCAAGAGGAGATAATTGCTCAGTTAAAAAAATACTTAGCAAAAGATGGGGTAATATTTTTCGGATTTCCACCTTGGTATATGCCATTTGGGGGGCATCAACAGATCTGTAAGAATAAATGGTTAAGCAAGTTACCTTATTATCATTTACTTCCGAAGACATTATATAAAGGCATATTAAAGTTAGCAGGTGAATCAGAAGCAGCTGTAACTGAGTTATTAGAAATCAAGGATACAGGTATTAGTATAGAGAGATTTGAGCGAATTGTGAAGAATACAGGGTACAAAATTGTATCAAAGAATCATTATTTAATAAACCCTATATATAAGTATAAGTTCAAGCTTGAGCCAAGGTTACAATTCCCAATTGTGCGAGATTTGCCTTTTTTGAGGAATTTTGTGACGACTTGTGTTTATTACCTTATATGTACAAAGTATTAGGTATTATGTACAATGTACTTAATACCTAATACATAGTACTTTGTACATAATACATTGTACCTCAAAATTTTAACATTCCTCTTGCAATTATACTCAATAAGCCTTACATTTGCAGCCCACATAAGTGGAAATAACATAAAAAACAAAGCAAAGTAACACAATGAAGAATTACGAAACGTTAATCGTTGTGACCCCTTTGTTATCAGAAGAACAATTGAAAGAGGTGATTGCCAAATTCAAGAAAGTTTTGACTGATAACGGTGCCGAAATTGTCGCAGAAGACAATTGGGGTCTGAAAAAACTAGCTTATCCTATTCAAAAGAAGACTACGGGCTTCTATCATTTGACGGAGTTTAAAGCGAGTGGTGAATTAATTAACAAATTAGAAGTTGAGTACAAACGTGATGAGAGAATCATGCGTTTCTTAACTATTGCCTTAGACAAGCATGCAGTAGCATACAATGATCGTAAGCGCAATGGTCAATTAGCTCCACTTCCAAAAAAGGTAAAAGTAGTAGAGGAGGCAAACTAAGATGGCAAAAGATAATATTAGCTACGTAACAGCTCCCAAGGTGGAGGATAACCGTAAAAAATACTGCCGTTTTAAGAAAAATGGTATTAAGTATATCGATTACAAAGACGCTAACTTTTTATTAAAGTTCATTAACGATCAAGGTAAAATTTTACCACGTCGTTTAACTGGTACTTCATTAAAATATCAGCGTAAAGTAGCACAAGCTGTAAAGCGTGCTCGCCACATCGGTGTATTACCTTATGTTGCAGATTCATTGAAATAAGGAGGGACACGAAATGGAAGTTATATTAAAACAAGATATTAAGAATTTGGGTTACAAAGACGATGTTGTCAGAGTAAAAGATGGTTACGGTCGTAACTATTTGATCCCAAAAGGCTATGCAGTTATTGCGAATGATTCAAATCGTAAGATTTTAGCTGAGAATTTACGCCAAACACAATTTAAACAAGATCGTATTAAAGGTGATGCTGAAACAATTGCAGCAGGCTTACAAAACGTAACTGTTTCAATAGGTGCTAAAGCTGGTGAATCAGGTAAGATTTTCGGTGCAGTGAATACAATTCAATTTGCTGAAGCATTGAAAAAATTAGGATTCGAAGTAGATCGTAAGAGAATTACTTTTGAGTCGGATGTTAAATTCTTAGGTAGCTACGTTGCTAACTTGAACTTACACAAAGAAGTGAAAATTCAAGTTTCGTTTGAAGTAGTTGCTGAATAATTAACAGCATAATATTTAAGAGCCCCATTCATTATTTGAATGGGGCTTTTTTATTTTATTTGAATTAAGTTATTAAGAAATTAAGTTATTATGTTATTAAGGGATTAGGTTATTAAGGTGTAATAATAAATTTTTTGCCTAAATAAACAATTTCTTAATTTCTTAATAACCTAATTAAGGGTATTGTACAAAATTGTTGTCATTACATAAAACGAATTTTATGAAAACGAAATTTTTATTCTTGTTCACTTTATTATCAGTAGCATTTTTATCTTTCGATTTACCCAAGAATCAACAGCCACAACAATTAGGTTCTCCTTATTATGCAGAGCTTAGAAATAAGCATGTGGTTTCTGCTGATGCAAAAATCGGATTTATACCTACACGTTATGCGAATTCAGATGCTGAATTTATGATGGCTAATTCAAAAATGTCGATTTTATTAAGCAATATCGATTCAGTATTTATATCACAAGGAATAAAAAAACTTACGTTTACTAATCAATTCAAAGAGCATGAATTACCAGAGATGTTTTTTGGTACAATAGGAGAAGGTTTAGATGTTCCGATGTTTGTTGATAGAACGCCGCTTGAAGGTTTGCCAAATAATAGAGTAGTATTAGCATCATATAAAGGGAAGAAGAAATTTACAGAGCAATTACAAGCAGTGATGATTTCAGAGCAATTAGATTATGTCATTGTGCCTTGTTTAAGAGAGACATTAATTTACCCATCTGCGCCATTAAAAGATCGTGGTATATTTAGTAGTACTACAGCTTCAGCTAAAAATTATTTTATTGATTTAGGTACAAACAATATTATAAAAGGGGAGAAGATTCAATCGTTAAATGACCCTATAGGTGTATTAGTTTTGTGCGCCGGATTAATGAATAAAGAAGGTAAGGTTGTGTCTATAGTTTCAGAAGGCATTGTGGTAGCAAAACAATCGAGTTTTGTAGAGCAAGTATTAAACATTCGTACATTATTTGCACCGAATGATATTAACGCTTTAATAAATACAACAAGAACTGACTTATCAGATACTCCACTAGTTTGGAACCAGGCAACATTGAATGCTTTGATGCATCTAAGACAACAATACAAAGCTAAGCCTACTCAGAAATACATGATGTTGCATGAGTAATATATTACTCAATCCATGTTGGTTTCGGTATGTATTTCATTTTTTTGAGAATTCTAAACTGTCTTTTTTGAATGTAAGCATTCGGTTTAGATGCAGACCATTTACGTGGGTTGGGTAATATTGCAGCTATTGCAGCAGATTCTCTTTTGCTTAAATCTTTTGCAGGCTTTTTAAAATAATGTTGTGATGCAGCTTCAATTCCGTAAACACCATCACCCATCTCTATTGAGTTTAGGTACACTTCTAATATTCTTTCTTTACTCCAGAATAGTTCTATTAGAATAGTGAAATATGCTTCAAGTGCTTTACGAACATATGACCTTGATGGCCATAAAAAAATATTTTTAGCAGTTTGTTGAGTAATGGTAGAGCCGCCTTTTATTCTCTTACTTTTCTTGTTCGAGTTGTAAGCTTTTTCTATCGCCTCTAAATCGAAGCCCCAATGTTTGATGAAATGTTGATCTTCTGATGCAATTACAGCACGTTGCATAAACGTAGAAATATCTTCAATTGGCACCCAATCTTTTTTGAGTTTTATTTCTTCTCCATCAATCTTTTGTTCCACTACACGCTGAAGCATTAAAAATGTTACTAGTGGTGGAACAAAACGATATATGATAGTGATGCCAATACTAATAATGAAGAAATATAAAATTACTTTTTTTATAAAGCTCCAAAATTTCTTCATCGATTAATACTTATTTAAATGTTTAATATAAATAATTTCTTCCTTTGTTAAATGACGGAACCTTCCTCTTGGTAAATCTTTTTTCGTAAGTCCAGCATAAACCACTCGATCTAATTTAATAACCTCGTATCCTATCGATTCAAAAATTCTTCTTACAATTCTATTTCTACCTATATGAATCTCTACTCCTACATGCTTTTTAGCTTTACCATCTAGATAACTTATCGCATCTACTTTTGCTAATCCGTCTTCGAGTTCTAATCCTTCTTTGATTTTTTCGAAATCACTTGTGCTTAAAGATTTATCGAGTTCAACTTCGTAGATTTTTCTTACCTGATTTCTCGGATGTGCCAATCGATCAGCTAAGTCACCGTCATTAGTAAACAATAACAATCCGGTTGTATTTCTATCTAATCTGCCTACCGGATAAACTCTTTCAGTCGAGGCATTTCTCACTAAATCCATTACTGTTTTTCTCTCTAATGGGTCATCAGTAGTGGTGATAAAATCTTTAGGCTTATTTAATAATATGTACTCTAAATTTCCGGGCTTTAATAGTTTGCCTTGAAATTTTATCTTATCTGAAACCTTTACTTTATATCCTAATTCTTTTACTGTTTCACCATTAACAGTTACTTCACCATTCAAAATTAACTCATCAGCCTTTCTTCTAGAACATACACCTGAATTAGAGATGTATCTATTCAATCGAATTAAATCGTCTTCAGAGTTTTTACTAAAACTTGTGTTTAGATTTTTTGAATTTTTTTTTTCAGAAGAATCAGTATCTGTAGTTCTACTTGATCTTTTAGTTTTCTCAGAGTTGAATCTTTTTGCTCTGTCAGTTGAATCAGATTTTGATTTTCGCTCTACAGGTTTATCGCTGTATTCAGATGTCCTCTTAGGTCTGTCGTTGAAATCTGTACTACTACTTCTTTCTCTTGGTTTATCGTTAAAGTCTGAACTAGATCTTTTCGGTCTTTCATTGAAATCAGAACTGCTTCTTCTCTCTCTAGGTTTATCGTTAAAGTCTGAACTAGATCTTTTTGGTCTGTCGTTGAAATCAGAACTACTTCTTCTTTCTCTCGGTTTGTCGTTAAAGTCTGAACTAGATCTTTTTGGTCTATCGTTGAGATCAGTATTACTTCTTCTTTCTCTAGGTTTATCGTTGAATTCAGAACTTTTTCTATTAGTTCTTTCTAAATTTTCTTTATAAGATCCTCTTTTCGGTCTATCGTTAAAATCTGAATTAGTTCTTGATTTTGGTCTGTCATTAAAATCAGAACTACTTCTTCTTTCTCTTGGCTTATCGTTAAAGCTTGAACTTCCTCTTGATGGTCTATCTGAATTATCTTTATATGATGTTCTTTTCGGTCTGTCGTTAAAGTCAGAGTTTGTTCTTTTCGGTCTATCACCAAATTCTGAATTACTTCTAGATTTCGGTCTATCGTTAAAATCAGAACTTCTTCTGCTTGATGATCTTTCTGGATTATCTCTGTACGGTCTGCTCGAAGAGTCGTCTCTTCTTGCTCTTGGTGCTCTTTCATCTTTTCCAAACTTGTCTCTTGGTGATGAAGAACGAATAGGACGTTCTGAATTATCGTTAGAACTTCTACTTCTTGAACTGCTAGTTCTCTCTGAATTAGACCTCTCAGATGTTGCTTTTCTAGGTCTGCGTTCGTCGTCACGACGATCTTTTTTCTGGTATTTCATTTTGCAAAAATACGGCTAAATCGGCTGAAATGTTGAAATATTAATAAAAAAATACATTTTTTTTCTTCTACAATTAATCTTGCTTTAAAGCTCATAAGGCAATTTTTTGAACCAAAAGTGTAGAAAATTATCCACAGTCAAATGCTAATTATTTGAGCATCTATATGAAAAGAGTCTAATTATCAGTATTTTTGCGGCGATTTAAGCATCAAGATAATTAACTGAGAAAGGAGAAAAATTATGCAGACAATCATTAAACATAGTAAGACGATCATAAGTTTAGGATTAATAATGATTCTAACAATGGTACTTCAACTATTCACATTTAGTACAAGAGTAGTTGGTGACGATGAGCACAAGCAATTGTTCAAATCTAAATACCAAGTATTCGCATTAGAAATTCCAACTGATCTTCATTTTGCCGAAGAAAAGTTACCGATGAATGATTTCGAAGTTTTCGAGAGAATGGATAGGGAGCTTACAGTAAATACTTATTGGCAAACTCAAACAATCTTAATTCATAAGCGTGCAAACAGATGGTTCCCAATTATTGAACCTATCTTAAAACGTAATGGTATTCCGAATGATTTCAAATATATACCTGTAATTGAAACCGGATTTTTGAATTTAACATCTCCTGCTGGTGCCGTTGGTTTCTGGCAATTTATGGAGGGTACTGCTAAAGAATTAGGACTTGAGGTAAACAATCAAGTAGATGAAAGATATCATGTTGAAAAATCTACACAAGCCGCATGTGATTACTTTAATAAGTTGTATAAAGAATTAGGTAGCTGGACACTCGTAGCTGCAGCTTATAATATGGGTCCGACAGCCATCAAAACTCAACTATCTAGACAAGATGCTAAAAACTATTACGATTTAATTCTTAATCAAGAAACAGCTCGTTATGTTTTTAGAATCGTGGCGATGAAAGAAATCATGCAACATCCAGAGGAATATGGATATAGCATTCGTAAGAAAGATTTGTATTCATTGATACCGACTTATACAATAAAGGTTGATACTAGCATTCAAGACTTCGCTAAATTCTCTGCTCATTTAGCTGTGAATTACAAAACTTTAAAAACTTTTAACCCTTGGTTAAGAGAAGCTTTTCTTGAAAACAAAGAAAACAAATCATATTATATTCAGTTACCTAAAGAAGGGTACTTAAACAGAGATCCATTTGTAAAATAGTTATATCGAATAGCTTTTTTTTATATAAAAGCTATTCGAAACTTGCTCTGAATAATTAGTATCTTGCAGGTATAATTATGGCAAAGAAAAAGTCGCAAGAATCAACGGGTATACAAAACATAGAGGTCTACGGTGCAAGAGTGCACAATCTTAAAAATATCGATGTAAAGTTTCCGAGAAATAAGTTAGTGGTCATTACCGGACTTAGCGGTAGTGGTAAATCATCTTTAGCTTTTGATACTATTTATGCGGAAGGTCAACGTAGATATATGGAGACTTTCAACGCTTATTCGCGACAGTTTTTAGGCGGATTAGAAAGGCCAGATGTAGATAAGATTGATGGACTTTCACCAGTTATTGCTATAGAGCAAAAAACTACCAGTAAAAATCCGCGTTCAACAGTAGGCACAATTACAGAAATTTACGATTTCTTACGTTTGCTTTATGCAAGGGTTGCCGATGCATATTCTTACAATACTGGTAAGCTCATGGTAAAGATGAGTGAAGACCAAATCATAGAAAATATATTCTCAACTTACGATCAAAAAACTGTTACCATTTTAGCTCCAGTAGTTAAAGGTCGAAAAGGTCATTACCGAGAATTATTTGAACAAATTCGCAAACAAGGTTATTTAAAAGTTAGAGTTGATAATGAGATTGTAGACTTAGAACCTAAGATGCAATTAGATCGATATAAAATTCACGATATAGAGATTGTTGTAGATAGAATAGTAGTAAATGCTAATGATAAAATGAGAGTTATCAATGCTGTAAGAACAGCTATGAAACAATCGAAAGGCATTATAAAAATTCTTGATTACGAAACTAACAAAGATCAACACTTCAGTAAATTTTTGATGTGTTCTGATACAGGCATATCTTACGACGAACCACAACCTAATTCATTCTCATTTAATTCACCTTATGGTGCTTGTGAAAATTGCGACGGATTAGGGTATGTATTTGAAGTAGATGAAAAGTTAATATTACCTGATAAGAAAAAAAATATTACTCAAGGTGGTATAGCTGCCTTGGGTGAATATAGAGAAACTTGGACATTCCAATTATTAAAAGCATTAGGTAAAGTATATGGCTTTACTATGCAAACACCAATTGAGAAAATGTCTAAAGAGGCAATAAAAGCTATACTTTATGGCTCTGACGACCCCCTGCCAGTTCAAATGCAATACGGCGGACAACAATCAACCTACAATGTAACGTTTAATGGTATTGTAAAATATTTAGATCAACAAAACGAAAAAAAATCAGACGATGAAAATCATGATATAGAAGAATTCGTTCAAAAAGTTACTTGTCCGGTTTGTGAAGGCGCCAGATTGAAAAAAGAATCATTGTATTTCAAACTAGATGGTAAACATATTTATGATTTAGCATCGATGGATTTGAAAAGTTTATACAACTGGTTCGATGGTATTGAAAAAAGAATTTCAGAACGACAAAATACTATTGCAACCGAAATCTTAAAAGAGATACGTTCAAGAATAGGATTTTTATTAGATGTAGGGTTAGAGTATTTAAATTTAGATAGAGTTTCAAAATCTCTTTCAGGCGGTGAAGCACAAAGAATTCGATTAGCAACACAAATAGGTTCACAATTAGTTAATGTACTTTATATTTTAGATGAGCCCTCTATTGGTTTACATCAACGAGATAATGAAAAATTAATTAATGCTCTTAAAAACTTAAGAGATATTGGCAATTCTATTTTAGTTGTTGAGCATGATAAAGACATGATCATTGAAGCCGATCATGTAATTGATGTTGGTCCGGCTGCTGGTGTTCACGGCGGATACATCGTAGCACAAGGTACACCTGCAGAAATATTAAAATCTCACACTACAACTGCACAATATATTAATGGTGAAAGATCAATAGAAATACCATCAACAAGAAGAGCAGGAAGCGGTGATGTTATAGAACTAAAATCTGCAACTGGCAACAATTTGAAAAATGTAGATTTGAAATTACCATTAGGTAAATTCATATGTGTAACTGGTGTTTCTGGTTCTGGCAAATCAACTTTAATTAATGAAACTCTTTATCCGATTTTAAATCAATACATATATAATTCAAAGCGCAAACCATTAGCATATAAATCGATCGAAGGATTAAAGAATGTAGATAAAGTCATTGAAATTGATCAAACTCCAATTGGTAGAACTCCACGTTCAAATCCTGCTACATACACAGGAGTATTTTCAGATATCAGAAACTTATTTGTTCAATTACCTGAAGCAAAAATCAGAGGATATAAGCCAGGTAGATTTTCATTCAATGTAAAAGGGGGTAGATGTGAAACTTGCGAAGGTGCAGGTATGAAAGTTATTGAAATGAATTTCTTGCCAGACGTTCAAGTATTATGCGAAACATGTAATGGTAAAAGATATAATAGAGAAACACTTGAAGTGCGTTACAAAGGCAAATCAATTGCTGATGTTTTAAATATGAGTATAGAAGAAGCAGTACCCTTCTTTGAAAATATGCCACACATCCTAAGAAAAATAAAAACGATACAAGATGTAGGCTTAGGTTATATAACGCTCGGACAATCATCTGTAACCCTATCTGGTGGTGAAGCACAAAGAGTGAAATTAGCAACAGAACTTTCTAAAAAAGATACAGGTAAGACTATTTACATTTTAGATGAACCGACTACTGGCTTGCATTTCGAAGACATCAGAATTCTATTAAAAGTTTTAAATGAATTAGTAAATAGAGGTAACACTGTCTTAGTGATTGAACATAACCTAGATGTAATTAAAGTCGCCGATCATGTAATAGATATGGGACCTGAGGGAGGTGCAGGCGGCGGACAAATAATTTTCGAAGGTACGCCAGAAGAGCTTTGTAAAGATAAGAAGAGTTATACAGGGAAATTTTTGGCCAAAGAAATGTAAGTCGTATTCAGTATTCCGTATTCCGATACCTAATTTTTGTTTTACGACACGATGATTGTTAATTGATTTGCTAATATTCTTGATGGGGTGATGGAATCACCCCCTACGGTTACACCTAACAATCATCTTGACAAATTTCAAAGCTAAGTGATTCGGAATACTGAATACTGAATACGTACTAAATCTTGCCCATCACATACATCTGCTCCATCGTCGGGTTCTCACTGCCACCTTTCGGTTCTAGTGTGATTGCAAATGCTTGTGGTGCTTCGATAGACTTCATAAGGTAAATGTTGAGTTCGTTGTCGCCCGGACTAAACGTACCAAGGTCAACGGGTTTACCATCAACAATTGCCCATAATTGATAATCATGTGTTTCATCAGTACGTGGTAAATTCATAGGGTCAAGTATCACTTTTTTTGTAGCCTTGTCCCAATGCACCATCGCCTCTGACTCAGGTGAAATTGCCATTCCGTCTAGCTTTAATTTTTGAACATCAGCAGCACGTAAACTGCCAATCATATTTTGACTTTCATCATAACTAGTTTTTAAACTAGCAAGTCGAGTTGTAGATTCGTTGTATTTAGTTTGTAAATCAACTAGCTTTTCTTCTGTGTTAGTAAGTGAATTGTATACTACTAACAAAGTTGAAGTACTTGCAATTAATAATGCTATAGAAGCAGCTAATGCGAATTTATAAGTGTATGATTTTTTCTTCGGAAGGTTAATGACTTTTGCAGTCTCTTCTTTTTGTTCAACCGATTCAGAATTTACAGCTACTTTTTCAGAAACAATATTTTTTTGAGTACTACCCGTCACACTCATTTTTACATTCTTCAAGAGTTCATCTTTAAGAGAAGCTCTTGGTCCAGTATGAAGATTATTGGCCATTTCGAAAAAACTGTTCTCGATCTCATCGAGTTCTTGTTTTATCACTGGGTATTGATGAGCCATACGTTCTACTTCGCGCATCTCTTGTTCTGTGAGAGCACCAGAAACATAAAGTTCCAATACGCCTGATTCTATGTATGCTTGTACGTCCACCTTAATTAAAATATTTTCTAAGTTCTAAAATAGCTGCTCTAATTCTTGTCTTTACAGTACCGAGTGGCATATCTAAATGCTCTGCAACTTCGGCATGTGTAAAGCCATTGAAATAAATCAACTCTATCAATTGTTTGTATTCGGGTCGTAATTTATTTACCAATTCTTTTAAGCCCAAAGTCTCCGTATTAAATGCATGATTTATACGAACATCTATCACATTTACGTGATTTTCTATGTCTTGGTTTTGTGATTGATTGCGAAATTCTTTAGACCTTACTTTATCTATTGATAAGTTTCTAGCGATATTGCTAAACCATGTATATAAACGTCCTTTAGTAGTATCGAACATTTCAAAAGAATTCCAAATCTTAATAAAAGTTTCTTGTAAAACATCTTCTGCTACCTCTTCGCTTTGTACAATTTGGTAAATGACATTATACAAAGCTTTAGAGTAGTAATCATATAGATATTCTAATGCCGATGTGTCTTTTATCTTAAGTAGATAAATTAATTCCTCCTCAGAAATCTTTTGCTTGATTTTTGGTGTCATTAATTCTTAAAGTTCAAATAAATGTTTTTCTGCATGGTATGATGATCGAACCATCGGTCCGCTTTCTACTACTCTAAACCCTTTAGCCATTCCCACTTCTTTGAACTTAGCAAATAAATCAGGATGTATGTATTCTATTACCGCATGATGCTTTCTAGTAGGTTGTAAATATTGGCCTAAGGTTAATATTTGTACACCATTTGCTAGTAAATCATCCATTGCCTCATACACCTCATCCTCTGTCTCACCCAATCCGAGCATGATACCCGACTTAGTTCTCAATCCGGCTGCTGATATATGTTTCAAGCATTCTAAACTTCTATCGTATTTTGCTTGAATTCGAACTTCTTTTGTTAATCTTCTTACAGTTTCTAAATTATGAGAGACAACTTCTGGTCTTACTTCTAAAACTCTCGCAAGATTATCCCATTGACCTTTAAAGTCAGGTAACAAAGTTTCTAATGTTGTTTCAGGTGATTTTCTTCTGATAGCATTTATCGTTTCAGCCCAAATTATTGAACCTCCATCTTTTAAATCATCTCTGTCAACAGATGTAATTACACAATGCTTTACATTCATTAATTGTACAGAGGTAGCTACTCTCTCTGGTTCTTCCATATCAACAGCCAATGGTCTGCCTGTTGCTACTGCACAAAACGAACATGATCGTGTACAAATATTACCCAAGATCATAAATGTTGCAGTGCCTGCACCCCAACATTCACCCATATTTGGGCAATTGCCACTCTCGCAAATGGTATGTAATTTATGTTTGTCGACAAGACTGCGAACATGAGCATATTCTTTACCTACAGGTAATTTTACTCTCAACCATTCTGGCTTGCGTTCTCTTTTTTCTTCTGTTACAATTGGTAAATCAATCATCTTGCAAAACTAATATTTTTTACCAAAAAGAACTGTCGCATATAATGAGACAAATGCATTTTGGTTTTTTATATTTTGAAACTCAGCCATTATAGGCACTTCTTTAAAAAAGTAATCGACAACTACACCTGCCTCTATACACATGATGCGATCGTCTTTTGACCCCCAGTCAAAATTAAGTCCAGATTTTAAATATAAACCCGGCACCACCGACAACTCATTTAACCCTTTAGTAAAACCCGAATAGCCTAAAATGTTTCGTTCATCATGTAAATTTTTATCGAATTTCTCTGATACTAACACAGGTTCAAACGGATTGTTGCTATCTTTTAATACTTCTAAATATACTGGTTTCAATATACCCCAGCTTGCTCCACCCATGAAAGTAGCACTTACTTCAACACCATCTTTAGCAGCTTTATCAAATATTAAAAATTGTGATCCAATACCTGTTCGTAACGGGTAGAAAACGTTTTCTTTACCATATACATAAGATTTTGAATTATTATAATAGGGGTTTACAACTTTGATTTCTTTTGCATGTTTGAGCTTAACCAATTCAGACTCAAATTGAATTTTCATGAAGTTGCTAGGTATTATTGCATACCTAATTATTGCGCCAAAGCCTCTATTATTTAGAGTTGCACCACCACTCCATTCTTTTTTGTACACAAATTTTGTAGCTTCTTCATCTTTAAAAGTATTTAACGAAGAAGATTGAGCTATTGCAAAATGTGTATGCCCAAAGAAATAAAGCGTAAAAATGAAAAGTAATTGGCGATACATATTCAATATTAAACAATAATTATGCAAATTTATAATTCAATTATAAGCAGAACGTAAAATTCATAAAATTATGCCTACCATCGAAACTATTTATATCGACGAACTTAGAACTGAAGCTCAACATCTATATTCAGGCAATAAAATTATCACTGACGCTCCATTAGATAACCAAGGAAAAGCCGAATCGTTTTCACCTACTGATTTATTAGCTGCTTCATTAGGTAGTTGTATGATTACAGTGGTTGGTATTGCAGCCAGAACACAAGGTTTTGAAGATCGTTTGAGAGGCACTAAAATTGAAATCACTAAAATAATGAAATCTGATCCACGTAGAGTAGGTGAGATTCAAGTGGCTGTCAATTTCCCAGAGGGGTCAAATTTTAACGAAAAAGAACGTAAAATTATTGAGCATACCGCTAAAACTTGCCCTGTAGCACAAAGTCTACACCCAGATTTAATTCAAACTTGGAATTTTAATTATTAAATTATTTAGAGAGTACTTCTATTACTTCTTCTACAGAAATGTCAGAATGAGAAGAATCTAATATACATTCTGAATTGCGAATAACTATTAGCTGAGGAGATTCATGATACACATGAAATGCTTCCGCTACTTGATTTGAAATATTTCTATTACTTAGGATGTCAAGAAAATAGCAGTCGATATCTTGTTCTTCTTTCCAATCACGCTCAAAAAACTTGAGTGCCATTTTACTTATAGAACAGCGAGTACTATGTTTGAATATAAGAGAGGCTTTCTCTTTATTCTTAATTTCGGAAATTTGTTCAGATTGATTTAACTCGATCCAGTTCATTTGATTATCTCCAAACGCCTCTGTTATTACCTCTGAATTTGTAGCTATCAGCTACACCAGGGCAACCTTGACGTGAAGAACATGATGAGATACCAATCATTACAAATGCTCCTAAAATGATAGCTGCGATTAATTTTTTCATTGTTATATTATTTAACACAAAGTTATTTAAATAAATCTAATTAAAAAAGGGAACGCATTTGAGCCATTTTTATTGCAGTAATACCTGCCTCAATGCCTTTATTGCCATGTTTACCGCCTGAGCGATCTTTTGCTTGTTCCAAGTTATCTGTTGTTAAAACTCCGAAAATAACTGGTATTTGAGTTTTAATACTCACATTACTGACCCCATTAGCAACTGCGTTGCAAATAAAATCGAAGTGCCTAGTCTCACCTTGTATCACACATCCTAAGGTAATAATAGCATCAAATTTACTCGACTCAGCAAGTAATATAGCACCCGATGTCAATTCAAATGTACCGGGTACTCTAAATACTTCTATGTTTTTTTCTTCTGCACCATTTTTAATTAATGAATCAACAGCGCCAGATAATAATGCAGATGTAATCTCCGCATTCCATTCTGCAACTACAATACCAAATCGGTATGGCTTAGCAGAAGGTACTGTCGTATGACTAAAGTCTGAAAGGTTTTTTAAGGCAGAAGACATGAATGGTTAAAGTTTTGCTGATGCTCTAGCAATAAATTTATCAATATCTTTTGCTTCAGATGACTCTATGTATTCAGTTTTGATCTTAGTGTAAGTTTCAACTGCCTTTTTAGCATCACCATTGTTCTCATACGCCATACCTAACTTCATTAAAATGATAGGAGCAGTGAACTCATCTTTCGATTTTGCTGCTGCTTTTTTGTAGTATGAAATAGCTTCTTCTAAATTATTTAATTCTAAATAAGCATCTGCTACACCAGATAATGCTAATGCTGATAATACTTCATCAGTACTGCTGAATTCTGATAATGATTCTGCTGCTTGTTCGTATTGACCTTTACGTAAATAGGCAAATCCTAAATAATACTTAGCTAAGTTACCAGCTTTTGTACTTCCGTATTCATCAACAATTTCTTGAAAACCAGGGAAATTACCATCTCCATTGATTGCCTTGTCTAATGAATCTTGCTCAAAATAGCGCTCTGCCATGAACATTTGCTCTGCTGCTTCTTTCTCTCTTGGCACCATTATAAATGTTTGATATCCAAAATAGATAAGCACTAATGCAACTATAGTTCCACCAATAATTAGTAAACTTTTTCTGTTTTCAGTTACAAAGCCTTCTGCTTTTGAGAATTGCTCTCCTAATCCGTTGTTTTCCTGTTCTATTGACATGTTATATAAATCCTAAGGTTTGCAAAAATACAGTTTTCAGGCAGAGATGCAAGTAATTATGCTTTTATAAGAAAATAAGTTGAATTAGGTATATTTGTCCACCATAAATGCATCTTTCTCAACTATCATTCATCAATTTTAAGAACTATAGAGAGGCTAACTTTAGCTTTCTAGAGGGGGTGAACTGCTTTACCGGACATAATGGGGCGGGTAAAACCAATGTTTTAGACGCTATACACTATTTATGTTTGTGTAAGAGTTACTTCAATTCTATTGACTCACAAAGTATATTTCACGATGAGGCATTCTTTGTTGTTCAGGGTGATTTCAACATGAATGATGAAGAGCATTCAGTTTATTGCGGATTTAAGAAGAATCATAAAAAGCAATTCAAGAGAAATAATAAAGAATACACTCGTTTAGCTGATCATATCGGACTTTTCCCTTTAGTCATAATATCGCCAGCAGATCATCAATTAATTAGCGAAGGCTCTGAAGAACGTAGGAAATTTATTGACAATGCAATTTCACAAGTAGACAATCATTACCTCGATGATTTAATTTATTACAATAAGCTCTTAACAAATAGAAATGCGCTACTAAAAAAGTTCGCAGAGTCTAATACATTCGATCAAGAAATGATGGATGTTTTTGATGAATCTCTAGTTCAATATGCAGATAAAATTTATCAAAAACGTAAAACATTTGCTGAAGAATTCATCCCTTTGTTTAATGATATTTATCAAAGATTATCTTCAGGAATGGAACATGTGAAATTTATTTATGAATCGCAACTTGCTGAAAATAATTTAAAAGATTTATTGAGAGATAACATCCGCAAAGACCTTATAACTCAACGTAGTAATTACGGTATACATAAAGATGATTTTACCTTTATAATTTCTGATTACTCTTTGAAAAAATTCGGATCGCAAGGTCAGCAAAAATCATATCTCATAGCTTTAAAATTGGCACACTATGCTTTTTTGAATTTAAAGAAAGGCTACAAACCCTTATTGCTATTAGATGATATTTTTGATAAGCTCGATGATTCAAGAATTAAGAAGTTGTTAGCGATGGTGAGTGAGGAGGCGTTCGGACAAATATTCATAACAGATACAGAGCGTTCGAGAGTGGAGAAAATTTTTGAAGAGATACAAGTAGAATGTCGTATTTTCGATATTGAAAAAGGTAATATCATCAGTCAACAATGAGAAGGAAAAGTAACGAAATGTCGTTGAAAGAAGCTATCGAAAAATTGATGGTACATTACCATATTGAGGATAGGTATAGGTTCGAGCAAGTGAAAAATAAATGGGAAGAGATAGTAGGAAAAATGATTGCTCAGCGTACAGAAAGAATGTCATTGAAAAATGGCACTTTGTATATAACACTTAATTCATCGACACTTAGACAAGAGCTAAGTTTTATGAAAACAGATTTAATACGAAGAGTCAATGAAGAGGCTTCGAAAGAAATTGTAAAAGAAATCGTTTTTAGATAAATAGATTTTAAATAAAAAAGGCCTGATAAATTTTATCGGGCCTTTTTTATTTATGATTAGTTGAAATTACGGACGCTCGAATGCAGAGAAAAAGAAGTTACCTTCAATTTGTGCATTTTCATCAGAGTCAGAACCGTGAATCGCATTTGCATCAATTGATTTTGCAAATAACTGACGGATGGTACCAGCTTCAGCTTTTTGTGGGTCAGTAGCACCGATTAACTTTCTGAAATCTTCAATAGCATTGTCTTTTTCTAAAATTGCAGCTACTATAGGTCCAGAGCTCATAAAGCTTACTAAATCTTTAAAGAAAGGTCTTTCTCTGTGGATGTCGTAAAACTTACCAGCCATTTCAGGACTTAAAGAAGTATATTTCATGGCAACAATTTTAAATCCAGCTTTTGTAATTTGATCTAAAATTGCACCAATATGCCCATTAGCAACAGCATCGGGCTTAATCATTGTAAAAGTTCTATTTGTTTGCATTGTTTTTTGTATTTGCGCAAAAGTAGCAATTATAAATTAATTAGAATGTTAAGCTTTTAGTAATTTTTTCTTTGCTAAAATTTCGATAGTTTTGCCATCCTCGTACAGATAGAATGA
The DNA here is from genome assembly GCA_943372195.1 of Sphingobacterium thalpophilum. Lineage (GTDB taxonomy): Bacteria > Bacteroidota > Bacteroidia > Sphingobacteriales > Sphingobacteriaceae > JAEYZM01. The sequence goes on along the minus strand of CALRXS010000012.1, from coordinate 36,331 downwards.
CAATAGAAAATATTGCCTCTGAATTATCAGCCGGTAAAAACATCGTAATCACCACACATCATAAACCAGATGGCGACGCAATGGGCTCATCTTTAGGTTTGTATCATTTTTTATGTGCATTAGGTCATAATGTACATGTGATTACCCCTACTGATTATCCTTATTTTTTACATTGGATGCCCGGGCACCCAGAAGTCATCAACTTTATGGAAAACGAGGCGAAGGCTGCTGAATTAGTAGCATCCGCAGATTGGATATTCTGTACTGACTTTAATAATCTAACCAGAATCAATGAATTGGGTGAATTAGTTCGTCAATCTAAGGCTAAGAAGGCAATGATTGATCATCATTTAGAGCCGGAGGGTTTTGAAGATTTTAGATATTGGGATACCACATCTTGTGCTGCAGCAGAATTAGTTTACAGGTTCATTGCAGAACTCGGACAGCTTGATAAATTAAATAAAGAGGCTGCAACTTGCTTGTATACGGGCATAATGACCGATACAGGTTCATTTAGATTTGCGAGTACAACAGCTAGCGTACATAGAATTATAGCTGATTTAATTGAATTGGGAGCAGATAATTCTAGAATACATGAGCTAATTTATGACACTAATTCTGAAAATAGATTAAAGTTTCTAGGGGAAGTATTATCAAATAGAATGGTAGTATTAAAAGAAAAACATACTGCTTATATATCTATAGATAAAGATTTACTGAAAAAATACGATATTCGAACCGGCGATACGGAAGGTGTTGTTAATTATGCATTATCGATTCATGGAATTAAATTAGCTGTCTTGGTAATTGATAGAGGAGAGTTAAGGAAATTATCTTTTAGATCTAAGGCAGAGTTTCCGGCAAATGAAGTGGCTAAGAAATATTTTTCGGGGGGCGGACATAGAAATGCAGCAGGAGGCTCGTCTATGATGAGTTTAGAAGATACAGTGGCGAAGTTTTTGGAGGTGTTGCCGGAGTATGAATACTTATTGAATGAGTAAAATTAACTGGTAACTGGTAACTAGAAACTGTACTTAATACATTGTACTTAATACTTAATACATATAATAAAAAGGAATAAATGAAAAAATTATTAATCGCAGCTGCAGTGATCGCAGCGTTTTTACAAGCATGTTCAGATGGATTTAAAACTTCTGATGATGGTTTACAATATCAAATTCACACTGAGAACGAAGGTGAGAGAATTAAAGAAGGTGATTTTGTTTCGTTGCAAATGGTTTACAGAACTGATTCAGATTCTGTTTTATTTGATACATACAAAATGGGACAAGCAATTAAGTTAATGGTAAGTAAGCCTACGTTTAAAGGTGACTTAATGAGTGGCTTAATGTTATTAACAGAAGGTGATTCAGCATCATTCTTAATCAATGCAGATTCATTATTCGAAAAAACTTTCCAATTCCCTCGTCCAGAATTTATCAGAGCTGGTAGCTATTTAACTTTTAATGTTAAAGTTGAAAAAGTTCAGACTAAAGAGCAGATGGAAGAAGAGATGAACAAAGAAACTGAAAAGCAATCAGCTGTTGAGAATGTAAATATTGAAAAATACATTTCAGATAATAAATTAAATCCGACGAAAACTCCAACAGGTTTAATGTACATCATTTCAAAAGAAGGTTCTGCAGAAAAAGCAGTTGCAGGTGATACTGTAGTTGTACATTATACAGGAAAATTATTAAACGGAAATAAATTTGATTCATCGTTAGATGTTGGTAAACCAATTGAATTCCCTGTAGGAAAAGGTATGGTGATCAAAGGTTGGGATGAAGCATTAATGATGTTTGGTAAAGGTACCAAAGCAACATTAATCATTCCTTCAGCTTTAGGTTATGGTCCGAACGACGTTGGTAACGGTGCTATTCCAGCATACTCAACTTTAGTGTTTGACGTTGAATTAGTAAATATTAAAAAAGCTAAATAATGATAAGAAAGATATTATTTGTTATAGCAATCGTTTTTGCATTCAGCACATCATTTGCGCAAAAAGTTAAATACAAAACTGATAAATCTGGTTCTAGGTATTTTGTTATCAAATCAAACAAAACACCATTACTAAAATTAGATGATATTGTAACGCTACAGTTGAAATATGCGAATACAAAAGATTCGGTATTGTTTGACAGTTGGAAAATGGGTGGGCCACTTCAAATAAAAGTCACAAAGCCTCAGTTTAAAGGTGATTTAATGACAGGTTTAGTTTTGTTGCATGTTGGAGATAGTGCTTTGTTTTTGATAAATGCAGATTCATTGTTTACAAAAACATTTAATATGCCTATACCTGAATTCATCGAGAAAGGTTCAGATTTAAAATTTACTGTTAAAGTGATAAAATCGATACCTGAAGAAGAGCTGAAAGCAGAAGAAATTAAAACACAAAAACAAAAAGATATGCAAGAGACAATTGATATTGAAAAATATATAAAAGATAATAATTTAACGGTTGTAACAACAGCATCAGGACTTAAATATGTTATGTTAGCTGAAGGTACAGGTGAACAAGCGCAAGCGGGCAAATCTGTAAGAGTTCATTATACAGGTAAATTATTAGATGGTAAAAAATTCGATTCATCTTTAGATCGTAATGACCCATTAGAATTTATGTTAGGTCAAGGTATGGTAATTCGTGGCTGGGATGAAGGCATTGCATTGTTAAAAGTTGGTGGTAAAGCATTGTTAATTATACCATCTAATTTAGCATATGGTGCAAGAGGTGCAGGTAATGTAATTCCACCATTCAGTCCGTTAACATTTGAAGTTGAATTAGTAGAAGTAAAATAATACAATTCTATAATCATTATACAATTGAGTAAATTGCGAAAGCATTTACTCAATTTTTTTTTATATGATATTAACAGATACACATACACATATTTATATTTCTGAATTAAGATCAAATATCTCTGCAATAATGCATCGTGCACATGAGCAAAGAATAACTAGATTTTTCTTACCTAATATTGATATAGAATCTATAGATGAGGTCTTCAGTTTAACATCATTATACCCTGCTGAGTGCTTCCCAATGATGGGTTTACATCCATGTTCAGTAAAAGATGATTATGCGGATGTTCTCGCCGAGATAAAGAATCACATTGATAGACCAGGTGTTATCGCGATTGGTGAAATAGGTATTGATTTATATTGGGATAAGACAACACTAGAAATACAAAAAGAAGCATTTCGTATTCAAATACAATGGGCAAAAGAGAGAAAATTACCGATCGTTATACATTGTAGAGATGCATTTCAAAAAATATATGACATCTTAAAAGAAGAGAAAGATGAAAATTTAAGAGGAGTGTTTCATTGTTTCACTGGTAGTATTGAGCAAGCAAAATTAATTACTGATCTAGGGTTTTATTTAGGTATAGGAGGAGTGTTAACTTATAAAAATGCAAGCTTGCCAGAAGTAATTAAACAAGTTGATATGAAGCATATAGTACTTGAAACTGATTCACCTTATTTAACACCAGTGCCACATAGAGGTAAGCCCAATGAGAGCTCTTATTTAATTTATGTTGCAGAAAAACTTGCAGAAATAAAAGGCATGGGTTTGAAAGAGATCGCCGATATTACGACTGAGAATTCAAAGATTTTGTTTGGGATATAAATAAGTGTTGAAAGTCTTACGACCTATGAATTATGACTTACGACTTACGATTAATTCATCGCTACTAAAGTTTGAAACATTACATTTTTAACTCCACCGTTGATATACTTAATAAAACTTTCGTTGCTTGGAGCTAATTCTTTAGTATTAGCGTCTAAGTTGATGTATTGTGCTACTAATGCATTCTCATTAGGTAACAAATCGATCTGAACGTAACCATTGTGGCTACCATATCTAGCATTAGTTGTTGAACCTGCATTGATAATTAACGGCATTTTCTGTCCAGCTTTAACATTACTTGTATAATACTTCTCAAAATGATGAGTAGTGCCTGATAATACTAAATCAGCTTTGTTCATTAAGATTGAACGTTGGTTCGGATTTAAATTATCGATCCAGAAACCGAATCTTGAATGAGCATTTACGATTACAATATCTTTATTGGTTTTCTGAATGCCAGATAAAATATTTGTCATGAATTGTTTAGACTCTTCTGTGAAAGCTGCATCAGTATATGGTTGATCAGGGAAGTGTAATGTGATGATATGAAATTTGTAACCATTTACTTCTCTTACTGCATAATACTCTGATTTCATGTTACGCTTTACTATATCATTTCTTTTGCTGAAGTTCATCATGTTTAATAATGCACCACCTGCATCTACATCATCTTGTGATTTACCAAAGTAAGCATTTTCAGAATCAGCGATTGTTGGGTAGAAGTTATTGTACCACCATTTGTTTGTAGCAATGAAGCTTAAGAAGTTTTTTCCGTCTTGTTGCATGATATGATCGCCTAAACCAACAACGAACTCAACATTTGATTTTTGCATCCATGAATTCATTTTAGCCATTTGTATGTTATCATATGGAGAGTTACCATGGTTATCGCTGAAAATTGCGAAACTAATATTGCTTGATTGCTCTAACTCTTCAATACTATTGAAATTCAGTAATGTGATATCATTTGCATTAATTTCTTTCTTGTTAAAAGAGAATAATGTTACTGTTAGAAGAACAAAAATTGCGAGTATTAATTTTGACTGTTTCATATTCATTTGCTATGATTCAAATGTCATGAAAGACCAGCCCCTGGGTTCTACTGCCAATAGTAGATAAGTGTATTTGCCTTCAATCAGTAGATAAAAAAAAATGTAAAATCAGAACCTACTTCAATCAGTAGGAATAAAATTCAATCAAGCTATTTCTATGTTATTTTCTTACTAAATATGATAATACCTATGATAGTACTTAGAGATAGGTCTATGCTTAAACTGTTACATGAAATTCTTGAAATAGGTACTAAGTGTAGTACTAGCTAAATACTTAATATTGTATTGGTTAATGAATAACTATAATGATTTGCATTGAATTGATTTTTTTGTTGTAGATAATCGAATATTACCATGAAAAGTAATTGATTTAGTAATATTGAAGCTCTTTGGCTAAATAAATCGAACTTTAAACCAATTAAATACACTTTATTTATAAATTACATAAGATATTGTCTAATATAATTTTACTTATTGAAGTAGTACATAAAGCTAACGTATTGTCAATCTTTGTAATGCTCTAATACTTTAAAATAATTTACAACTACATAATTATAAACGCATGATTAAACTAGCATTAATAGAAGATAACAAAGCCTTAAGAGATAATTATAGAGATTATCTTACTATGGCTGGAAACTTTGAAGTTATTTGGGAATTTGAATCTATTGAGGAAGCATTGTGTGCAGAAGTATCTGAACCAAAAGTATTATTATTAGATGTGAATTTACCAGGGCTCTCTGCAGTAGAAGGCTTTCCTCAAGTAAAGGCTAAATTTCCGAAATCTTATATAATAATTTTGACTGCTTTTGATGCTAGTGATTATGTGAAAGATTTATTGAGATTAGGAGCGCATGGGTATTTATTAAAAACAATGAGAATGACCGAAATTCATAGAGGAATTGAATCAGTATTAGAAGGAGGGTTTTCGATTGCACCAAATGCAGCAAAGCATTTAGTTGATGAATTTAAATATGACCCTTTAGAAGAATTAAGATGTCAATTAACAAAACGTGAATTCGAATTAGTGAAATTATTGTCTGAGGGATTAACTTATAATGAAGCGGCAGAAAGATTATTTGTGACCACATTCACTATAAATCAGCATTTAAAAAGTATATATATAAAATTAGGAGTAAATTCTAAGGCAGAACTAATTTCAAAATTGATTAAATCTTAATATGATATCATCTTCAAATAGTCAAATATGTGATCAATTGCAATATGCTTTATTTGCAGCTGATATGGCTATACTTATTGAAGACGAGAATAAAAAAATACAATTTGTAAATCAAGCATATTGTGATTTATTAGAGTTACCAATGAAGCCTGAAGAGTTAATCGGGCATGACTATGCAACTACATCTCTATTTACACGTTATCATTTTGAAAACATCGAAGAATATTCAATTAAAGCTAGTCAATTTGAACAAGCTAGAACCATTCAGAGAAATAATAAATTAATCACAAAATCAGGTAAGATAATACTTAGAGATTATGTACCATTAGTTGAAAATGATGTAAATAAGGGTAATGTTTGGTATTTCAAAAAAACTGAAAATGTCATAGAGGTACAGGTAGAACCATCATTATCTCAAACAAGTACGGTTGAGTATAAGCCTAACGATTTATTACTTCAGCAAACCGAAAATAAATTAAGTAGAATTATAAATTCGTTAAATGATATTGTATTTGAAATTGATTTAAATGGTAACATAATATATTTAAATAAATCTTGGGAAAGATTAGCAGAGGAAAAAGTAAAAGATAGTTTGAATCGTCACATAAAATTATATCTAACAGATAAACATTATGATCAAGACATTCAATTTGAAAGGCTTATTTTGCAAGCAAATGGAGAGTATGATGATAATGTTTATCCATTTGTAGCTAAATCTGGATTTAAGTGGGTGAGCATTGATATTGAAACGATTTTCGAAGACGGAGTTCTAAAAGGATTCACTGGAGTTATGATAGATGTAACTGAAAAAATATTAGCTGAAAAGCAGTTACAAATAAATTATCAAAATGAGAAAAATATTAATGAGATGAAATCTAAACTTGTAAGTATGATTTCTCATGAGTTTAGAACTCCATTAGCTGCAATTTCTTCGTCGGTTGAAATCATGCAACTCTTAAATGACTCGAATAAATTAGACGAAAATCCTAAAACAAACGATTTGATTCTTAAAATAAATAATCAAATTTCTAAGATGGGGAGTTTAATAGACGGGGTATTACTTATTAATAAAATTGACTCGGGTAAATTACAGCCACATTATTCTGATGTAGAATTAATAGGTTTATTAAAAGATACAATTGAAGAATATAATTCTTCTGGTTTTGAATTTAATATAGAATGCAACACACCTGATATATATATATCTGCAGACAGAGAGTTATTGAAAAATGCGTTAAATAATATTATTTCTAATGCTGTTTTGTATTCAAGAGATCAGAAAGTTATAGATATTAACATCCATAAAAATTGTACTATAGCGGAAGTAACAATAAAAGATTATGGAATAGGTATACCTGAAAATGAACAGGAATATCTTTTTAATTCATTTTTTAGAGGCAGTAATATTAGAAATATATCTGGTGTTGGCTTAGGACTTGTAGTAACAAAACAAATTTTAGGTATGCATAGGGCAATAATACACCTCAATTCGACCGAGAACAAAGGTACTGAGGCTAAAATAAGTTTCGATTTGCCTGAAAATGTGTAGTGTCAGATATGCGAAATTTTGAGCGTAAGCATTAAACTAAACACAATCAAATATCTAAATTATTCACTTAAGCTTTTATACTCATTAAAGTAGTAATTACAATTTTACTATTACAAGTAATTAAATAATAAATGTTATATTTATTAACTAGAAGTTTTTTAATAGAATCTGTAATAAAATAGGTTTTGAGGATGTTTTTATTGAACCAGTTTTATTTTAAAAACTACTAAAATCAGTAAGTAAAAAGATATTTAATTAATTGACATTTGAATGAGCGTAAGTAAATTCGATTGGCAGTTAGTACATCCCTAAGTATCTGACTGCCTTTCTTATTTAATTTTATTAGCTTATAAGTACTAAACACAAAAATACAAATATGATCAATATCGGATTAATTGAGGATAATGAATCACTGAGGGAAAATTACGTTGAGTTTCTTGAAATGAATGATGAGTTTAAAGTAATTTGGTCATTTGATAGTATCGAAGACACAATAGCTAGCGACATCATCGAACCTAAAGTTATTTTATTAGATATTAACTTACGAGGAATTTCTGCAATTGAGGGCTTTAAATTAATTAAAGCTAAATTTGCAAACAGCCTAATAATAATGCTCACAGCTCATGACTCGAGTGAATATGTTAAAGAATTATTAAAACAAGGTGCTAATGGTTACATTTTAAAAACAGCTAGCATGCTTGATATTCAGAAAGGGATTGAGTCTGTTATTGAGGGAGGGTTTTCTATTTCTCCCAATGCCGCGAAACATTTAATTGCTGATTATAGATTCGATCCGATTGAAGAATTAAGATCAAAACTTACAAAAAGAGAATTTGAATTGGTGCAGTTGTTAGCAGAGGGATTGAGTTACAAAGAGGCAGCAGATAGATTGTTTGTTACAACCTTTACTATAAATCAGCACCTTAAACATATATATGTTAAGCTAGGTATTAAATCAAAAGCTGAATTAATGGCGAAGATGATTAAGTAACTAAGTAAATTACATATTTTTAAAATTGAATTTACTATGCAAAACGCTGACTTAACCTTATTTCGAATGGATGTGGCCTTACATTCATTTAATTTTGCAATACTATTAGAAAATCAAGATCGTAAAATCGAGCTTGTTAATCAATCGTTTTGTAATCTATTTGGAATACCACTTCCTCCAGATCAATTAGTAGGTTTCGATTGTAGCACTGCTGCACAAATAAATAAAGTATTGTTCGTTGATGAAGAAGATTTCGTTCGACAGATTGATGAAACTTTAAAAAATAAAGTGCGTGTTAATGATTTAGAGTTATTAATGAAAAATGGTACTTATTTAAGTCGAGACTATATTCCAATCTTCAATAAAGATAATTATATCGGACATTTATGGGTTTATAAAGATATTACTTTTCAAAAAGATTCTGAAAATCAAGTATTGAGTTCTCTTGTAAAAGAAAAAGAGTTAAATGAACTCAAGTCTAAATTTGTTGGTATGGTTTCTCATGAATTTAGAACACCATTAGCTGCAATTTCAAGTTCACTAGAATTAATTCGACTTCATAATGAAAATAATTTTAATGATAAAACGAATAATCATTTAAATAAAATCAATGAACAAGTAAGAAGAATGACGGAGTTGATGAACGAAGTATTATTAATTAGTAGAATAGAGAGTGGTGGTATATTACCAGAAATAGTTGAACTTAATATCAAAGATATATTAGAAAGTATTGCATTAGAATATAGCCAAACAGGTTATAATATTAATTCGCAAATGCAGCTTAAAGACTTAATTATTCAGGCAGATAGGAATATGATTTATCATGTTTTCTCAAACTTATTTTCCAATGCTGCAAAATATTCTGAAGGAGAAAATAAAATAGATGTTTCATTAAAGGAAACTGAATCTAATTGTATTGAAGTGTCTATAAGAGATTATGGTATAGGAATACCAGAATTTGAGCAAGGTAATTTGTTTTCATCATTTTATCGTGCTTCGAATATTAAGAATATACCGGGTACAGGATTAGGTTTGATTGTTGTAAAACATTTTTTGGATTTGCATGATGCAAAGATTCACTTCAAATCGAAAGTAGGTGAAGGATCAGAGTTTACAGTAGTTTTACACAGAAAATTTAAATTAAAATGAAGAAACTACTAGTAGTAGAAGACGAAAAAATTATTCGTGATAACATTAAAGATTATTTCGAAATAAATAATTTTGTAGTTGAATCTGCATCAAATGGTATAGATGCATTAGTAGTACTAGAAAACTTTAAACCTGATGTTATCATCTCTGATATGATGATGACAGAAATGGATGGCATTCAATTATTAGAGAAAATACGCGAAAATAAATCTACTAATTTGATACCTTTTCTTATGTTAACAGGTCGAGTAGAAAGTGTTGACCATAGAAAGAGTATGAATCTTGGAGCTGATGATTATATCACTAAACCTTTTGATTTTCAAGAGTTGTTAAATGCTGTGCAGTCTCAACTTAAAAAGAAAAGCAATGTAAACCAACATATCGAAGACGAGTCATTGTCGTCACTACAGCATTGGAGAAATGTCGCCAATCATGAATTATTCACGCCAATAAATGTTCTACAAAATATATTGAATAGCATTAAAATTGAGAATTCAATTGGTGTAGAAATGGAGAATATTTTTAATATGTCATTAAGGCGATTAAAAAAAACTTTGAATAATCTCATGATTATCTCTGGTGTACAAGAGTTGAATAATAATATGGTACATTATTCATTGAAAAATTTTCTTAATTCAATCGATACTGTAATTAATGATAATATAAATCACACTAATAAAATCATCAAAGTAAATAAGAATATTAGCCTACCTGATGAGTTTTTTTCTAGAGAATATTCATTGATTGCTTTATCTGAATTAATTGAAAATGCTATTAAATTTGGTGATATTAATTCCGTAGTAAATGTTAACGTTTATTTAACTGATTCTCGTATTATTTTTGAAATTATAAACAAATGCAGTATTCTTCCTGCAGATTTAAATTTGAAAATCAAGCCTTTTTATCAGCACGACAAAGCTAATAGCGATCAACAAGGATTAGGCCTTGGATTATATTTAGTGAGCACTTTAGTTAATAAATACAATGATGTTTTTGAAATTAAAGTAGAACACAATGAGGTAAAATGCACCTTGGTATGTCAATCTAATCATTAATAATTCTATTTTTGTTGTCATACGCTATGACAAGAATACTAATCATTTATACAGGAGGTACAATTGGTATGATCCAAAATCAAGATGGATTACTTGTACCATTTGATTTTGACAACATTACTAATAATGTACCAGAATTGAGCAGATTAAATTATTTAGTCGATGTTCATACATTTAATCCGATCATAGATTCATCAAATATGAATCACATTGTATGGCTTAATTTAGTCTCAATTATTGAGTCTAAATATGATGATTATGACGGATTCGTAATACTACACGGTTCTGATACTATGGCATATACTGCTTCAGCCCTTAGTTTCTTGATTCAGAATTTACACAAAACCATAGTTTTTACTGGTTCTCAGTTACCAATAGGCGAAATCAGAACAGATGCAAAAGAAAACCTAATCACCTCAATCGAGATTGCAGCAAGCGTAGATTATAGAGGTAAACCCTTGGCACCTGAAGTATGTATATATTTTGATTACCAATTAATGAGAGGTAATCGTTCAAAAAAAGTACATGCTGATAAATTCGAAGCTTTTGCAAGTCCGAATTACCCTCTTCTAGCTGAAGCTGGTGTAAAACTGAATTTTTATTCAGAGAACATATTGCCAGAGCCAGAATTAAATACAATATTTTATCATCAATTAAGTAATAAGATAGCTTCATTAAAGATCTTCCCAGGTATTTCTCAATCATTTGTAGAGTCAATTGTTAATGCTGAAAATATTGATGCAATAATTATTGAGGGTTTTGGTACTGGTAATACATGTACAGATACGTGGTTTATAGATTTACTAGTTAGAGCATCAAATTCTGGTAAAATACTATATGATATTTCTCAATGTCAAGGAGGTACTGTAGATATAGGTCGATATGAAACAAGTAAACACTTAGAGTCAATAGGAGTGATATCGGGCTTTGATATAACATTTGAAGCAGCTATTACAAAATTAATGTTCTTGCTTGCTAATTATTCAGATTTAACAATTATTAAAAGATTATTGGCAACAAATATTCGGGGTGAGATGAAAATTAACTAATTATTCTAATAAGCTCATTTTATTAAAAATTACTATTTTAAGTAATACTTACTATTTTAAGTAGCTTTATCTTTATTGTATGTCACCTCATACAAATTTACTTACACATAGTACTGATATTAAAGATTTCTATAAGCACTCTGCTAGTTATTATTGGCAATCAAGGCTATCGGATTTTAGTATTGTTAGTATAGATTCTAATTGCCAAGATGTAATTGGATATACTTCCGAAGAAATAATATCTAATCCTTCGATTTGGTATGATTGCATACACAAAGATGATTTACAACTTTTTATTGATTCAAGAGAGACTCTGAGAGTAAATAAATATGTTGATATAGAGTTTAGGGCGATAAAGAAAGATGGACAAGAAATTTGGTTGAATAACAAATATTTTATTGTTGAATTACCTAGTCAAGTTGAAGAATACTTTGCCGGTATAACTATTGATATAACCGAGTCGAAAAAAGCGGCTAAGTTTTTGCAAAATAGGTTAAAGCTTGATGAAATTATCTCTAGCACTTCAGCAAGTTTTGTTGATATTAAATCACATGAATTTGATGCACACGTAAACGATGTACTCAGAAAAATTGGAGAATTTGCTGATATAGATCGTTCATATGTGTTCATGTATGATGGTGATGTAATGCACAATACTCATGAATGGGTAAAAGAAGGGATTTCAGAAGAGAAAGATAATCTACAAAATATACCTACTGAGTATTTACCCTGGTCAACAGAAGTATTAAAACTTAATGATGTAATTTATTATTACGACATTAATGACCTACCACCTGAAGCCGCACCTGAAAAAGAAACACTAGAAGCTCAAGATATAAAATCAGTTCTTTGGGTACCAATGAAATCTGATGATAGAGTTATAGGTTTCATGGGTTTTGATGCGGTTACTGTACATATGCTTTGGTCTCAAGAAGACATAAAATTACTTCGTACGATTGCTGAAATAACTTCGAGGGCTATAGTTAGAAAAGAAGAATATCAAAAGCTTTCTGAAAGTGAATTAAAATTTAGACAAGTTGCTGAGAATATAAAAGAAGTATTTTATTTGACAGATCCAGCTACTCAAAAACTACTTTATATTAGCAATGCATTTGAAGATATTTGGGGAGTAACTGCTGATTTTCTATATGAAAATATGCCTTATTTTATTGAAAGTGTATTGCCTGAATACAAAGAAGTTGTTATAAAAAGTTTAGAAGTTCAAGCTATTGGTCAATTTACAGATATTGAATACAAAATAAAACGGCCTGATGGTTCAGAAAGATGGATACGTGACCGATCTTATCCGATTTTTGATGAAAACGGAAAGGTTATTAGAGTATCTGGTATTGCTGACGATATTACGAAATACAAGGCCACTGAAGAGCAAATACGAAATAGTGAAGAACATTATCGATCATTGATTGAAAGTGCTGATGGTTCTATAGTTGTATTCGATCATAAACTACATATTACTTTTGCTAATTCTATAGCAATAGAAAAAATCAACACATGGCTATATCCCAACAAAAAAGTTTCATTGGGGGATATTTTACATAAAAGCTTTAATGATATTTTACCTAATTATGTTTCTGAGCAGTTTAATAGTTTGGTATTAAAAGTGTTTCAAGAAGGTGAAATATTGCTAGAAGAAACGAAAACTATACAGTATGGTGAAGAGGTATTTATTAGAAATAGTATAGTACCTATAAGAGGTATTCATAATGAAATCAAGTATGTCTTACTAAATGCAATTGATATAACTGATAGTGTAAAATCAAGAGAAATTATTAAAAGGTCTAATAATCGTTTAAAAGGATTACAGCAAATTTATAAATCATTATTAGAAGGCGGATTTAAAGATACACCTGCAGAGTTAGAAGCTATATATCATTTAAATAATTTAGTGCCTTGTGATGAAATTAATCTGGTTGTTTTTGATGAAAAAACAAAGAATTTAATTGTTAATACTAAGTCTATAAAAAATGAAGAAATAATTTCTAAAGAACTTAATTTAGAAAAGGATTTAGAGGTGTATTTTTCGAACTTTGAGCAGATGTTTGCTCAAACTAATTTGGTGTATAATAAATCTTCTGTAGAGGTAAGTGTTTTTAATAAAGTTATAACTAATAGTTGGGATGAAGTTCATGTTTTCCCATTATCGGTATATGGAGAAAAACTTGGAGTATTATTGTTATCATGCAATGCTTTTAAAGAATTCTCAAATGAAACTATTGAAATAGCTCAAGAAGCTTCAAGTCAAATTGCCTTGAGTATTTATCATAAAAAAGTATATGTTAAAATGCAAAGTTATAATGAAGAATTAGAACGAGAAGTACAAGATAGAACAAGAGAAATCTTGAGTATTTCGAATCTATATTCATCAATCATGAACAATGCTGATATCTCTATTATAATCCTCAACTCAGAAGGTGAACTTGTTGAATGCAATCCGGCTACATATAGATTTCTTAATCTTGATGATTCTCAATTTGTGAAAGGCAAAACCATAGAATTCATTCATGATTCTGATAGAAAAAGTACTTGTGCAAATGAATTATTGAGTATATCTGGTAAAATGTTCAGTAATGTATTCGATATGTTTAGTTATAAAATTAAAAACAAATTGCCGAATACTTTTGAATGGGTATTTAAGAAATCAGACGGACAAAATTTACCTGTATTATTAACAATAAATACCATTAATACCGAAAACGAATCAAGTAAGTTTGTACTAATAGCAAGTGATATATCTGAACAAAAAGATTCAGAACAAAGATTAGTACAAACATTAAATAGAGAAATAGAATTAGGTAAATTTAAATCTACTTTTGTTACAACTGCATCTCATCAATTCAGAACACCATTGACTTCAATGCAAACGAGTGTTGAATTAATTGATATGTATTTAGAGAAGGCAGACATCCCTCAGAAATCTTCTGTTGATAATCACTTAAACAGAATTAACATTGAAATTAAAAAATTGGGTGATTTAATGTCTGATATATTAACTATTGGAAAAATTGAAGAAGGTAAGGTGCCTTCTATTAAAGAAGATGTTGATATGAGTAGCTTAATAATTGAATTATTATCTTCTTATTTTAACAATCGCACTGATAATCGAATTGTTAAGTTTAATAATAATTGTTCTCCTTCGAAACTATTTATTGATAAACGACTAATTTCACACGCAATTATTAATCTATTAACCAACGCATTTAAGTATTCTGCTAGTAATCCTACTTTGAATTTGCACGAAAATTCAAACAGTATATTTATAGAAATTATAGATAACGGTATAGGTATACCAAAGAGTGAACTAGATAATTTATTCCAATCATTTTACAGAGCAAGTAATGCAAGAAATATTGAGGGCACTGGACTTGGATTGGTAATTGTAAAAGAATTTGTTAATATTAATGGTGGTGAAATCTATGTAGATAGTGAAATAAACAAGGGCTCGAAATTCACAATTGTACTTCCTAAAAAATAATAAGATGAAAATATTAGTAATAGAAGATGAAAATGTAATTCGAGAAAATACTATAGAGATGTTGGAGCTTAAGGGATATGATGTTAAAGGTGCAGCAAATGGCACTGAAGCTATCGAACTACTTAATTCTTTCATTCCAGATATTGTATTTTGTGATATCATGATGCCTCAAATGGATGGATTTGAGTTTTTGAATTGGTTTAGAAACTTAGATAAATACTTGTTAATACCATTTGTATTTTTGTCAGCAAAAGCTGAACAAGAAGATAAAGATAAAGCTATGAGCCTAGGAGCCAATGACTTTCTATTGAAACCTTTCAGTTTTAGTGAACTTTTTGAATTGATAAATAAATACACAAAAAAGGATTAATTTCAATCAAATTTTCGCACTTTTGCTACTTAATTATACACAAACACAATGATTAAGTCTAGCGAGATTTTAGTTCAAAAATCGCAAAATTCTCGTTTCAACAAAGAAATTGTTGAAACTAACGAGTTTGGTGCAGTAATTTCTGACCATATGTTTATTGCCGATTATTATCATAATGATTGGCACAATTCAAAAGTAATTCCTTACGCTGATCTTACTTTAAATCCTGCAACCCTTGCATTACATTACGGGCAAAGTGTTTTTGAAGGAATGAAGGCTTTTAGAATGAAAGATGGAAATATTTCAATTTTTAGAATTGAAAAACATTGGACAAGATTAAACAAATCACTCGCACGTATGTGTATGCCTGAAGTACCTTTAGAATTATTCAAAGAAGCTTTAATGAAGTTTGTTGAAGTAGATGCTAATTGGGTACCTTATGGTGAAGGACATTCTTTGTATTTAAGGCCTTTTGTTTTTGCTTCTGAAGCACGATTCGGAGTGAAAATAGCTGAAGAGTATAAGTTTATCATTTTCGGTGGTCCGGTTGGCCCATATTACGGTAAACCATTAAAATTAAAAGTAGAAACTCATTTTGTAAGAGCAAATAAGGGAGGCACAGGTTTTGCAAAATGTGCTGGTAATTATGGCGCATCTTTTTATCCATCAAAATTAGCTAGAGAAGAAGGGTTTGATCAGGTAATCTGGACAGACGGTACAGAGCATAAGTATATTGAAGAATCAGGTACCATGAATGTGATGTTCGTATTTGACAATGAGTTATACACTCCTGCTACCTCTGACTCAATTCTAGATGGTGTTACACGTGATTCTATATTGACACTTGCTGATGGTTTAGGCATGAAGCATACAGAAAGAAGAATAAGTGTACAAGAACTAGAAGATATGTTCAAGGCAGGAAGAGTTAAAGAGGCATTCGGTGCCGGAACTGCTGCTGTTGTTGCGCCAATTGAGTTGATTAATATCAACGGACATAACTACATGTTACCTGTAGCTGATGAAAACACATTTATGATGAAAGTCAAAAGTAAATTGATGAATATCAGAACAGGTGTAGAAGCAGATGAGTTCAGTTGGAACACTGTCATTTAACTATAAATTCTAACATTTTTCTTATTTTGCAGTTTCGTATACATGCTTGATTTAAACAAAATAAGAATACCGATAGCGAATGAATTAGATGCTTTTGAAGATAAATTCAAATCATCTATGCAAAGCAAAGTGCCATTGCTCGATAGAGTTACTCATTACATTTATAAACGTAAGGGTAAACAAATGAGACCAATGTTCGTATTTTTTTCTGCTAAATTATGTGGTGGTATTTCAGAATCAACTTATAGAGGAGCTGCACTTGTTGAATTACTACACACGGCAACTTTAGTACACGATGATGTAGTTGATGATGCATACGAAAGAAGAGGTTTCCTTTCTATCAACGCAGTTTGGAAAAATAAAATAGCAGTACTTGTAGGTGATTTCTTATTAGCCAAAGGTTTGTTATTGTCGGTTGAGAATAATGAATTGAAAATATTGAAAATCGTTTCTGATGCTGTTCAGCAAATGAGTGAGGGTGAATTATTGCAAATTGAAAAAGTTAGAAGATTAGATATTATAGAAGATATCTATTATGAAATTATCAGACAAAAAACAGCTTCTCTAATTGCTTCATGTTGTGCTAGTGGTGCATCATCTGCAGGTGCTAGCGATGATGTTGTAGAAAAAATGAGATTGTTTGGCGAATATATCGGCATGGCATTTCAAATTAAAGATGATTTATTAGACTTCGGATATGAAGATATTGGCAAGCCTAAAGGAATAGATATCAAAGAGAAGAAAATAACATTGCCATTAATTTACTCTCTAAATAATTCTAACAAATCTACTAAATCTAAAATCATCAAATTAGTGAAATATCATAATGATGAACCAGAGAAGGTTGATGAGATAATTAATTTTGTGAGAAGCACAGGCGGACTAGATTATGCAGAAAGAAAGATGTTTGACTTCCAACAAAAAGCATTTGAAATTTTAAATACTTTTCCTGAATCTGAAACTAAAAAATCGCTAGAAGATTTAGTTAAATATACCACCGAAAGAAGAAAATAAACAACATGACTAACGAAACAATGTTTTTTGCTGGCTTTGCAGTATTCATATTCTTGATGCTAGCATTTGATTTAGGAATATTTAACAAGAAAGATCATATCATTAAATACAAAGAGGCATTAGTGATGAGCTTGATATGGGTGTGCATGGCTTTGGGCTTTTATGTTATATTAAATACCCACGGTGACCTAATTCATGGCATCACTAACTATGATAAAATTGCTGAGCTTACTTCACAGTATAAACATAACATAGAATTAGTGCCTTTTAATTTCGAAGCAAGTTTAGAAATTTATAGAAGTAATTTAGCGCTTGAATTCATTACAGGTTACTTAATTGAATATGCCCTTTCCGTTGATAATATTTTTGTGATTGTTTTAATATTCACTGCATTTGGTGTGCGTGAAAGATATTATCATAGAGTATTATTTTGGGGTATTTTAGGTGCTGTATTAATGCGATTTTTATTCATCTTCTTAGGTGCAACTTTAATCAGTGAGTTTGAATGGATACTATATATCTTTGGTGCATTTTTAATTTATACAGGTATAATGATGTTCGTAAAAAGAAATGAAGACGAAAAAATTGAACCTGAAAATCATCCTGTAGTTAAGTATTCTTCCAAAATATTCAATGTTTTCCCTAAATATGTTGGTAAGAATTTCTTCATAAGAAAAGGAGGGAAGAACATGATTACCCCTTTATTCATTGTTTTAATAGTAATAGAATTTACTGATTTGATATTTGCTGTTGATTCTATACCAGCTATTTTTTCAGTAACGAAAGATCCGTATATAGTTTTCTTTTCTAATATCTTCGCGATTTTAGGACTAAGATCTATGTTTTTCTTATTGGTGAATGTGATTCATCAGTTTCATTATTTGAAAATCGGATTGTCAGTTTTACTTACATTTATAGGTGTAAAAATGTTAGCACATGAATGGTTGCATTCAATTGGGTTTGAAACTATTCATTCTTTAATAATAATTATATCAATATTAAGTTTAAGTATAATAGCATCATTAGTATTTCCGAATAAAGAAATTAAACATGCCTAAATATATTTTATATTTATTATTCTTTTTTGCTTTTTTAGCTGAATCAAATGCTCAAAATTATCCAATGGTTAATGCCCCCAAAAAAGATACTACAGAGCTTAAAGCTAAAAAGCTTAAAAAGAAATTTGAAGAGTATTATATTGGAGATTATAAATTCAAAGAACGAAATAACTATTTTTTATTTGGTGCTGGCCCAACTTTTTATCCTAATTATAAAAACTTTGTAAACTCTAACATGTCTATTGACTTTCATTTCTTTGATAAGAAAGATAGACAATGGGTGGTAGGTTATCAGGCACAAAGCGAAGATTATTTAATTTTAGGAGGAGCACTAATTTATCTTAATACATTTAAATTCGGCCGAACTGTATATAGGGTTGAAAAACAATATTGGAAATTCGCAGGGGTTATCGCACCAACTTTTGACTTTGCTAGTTTTTACCCTTCAGATACATTAAAGACTTTAAGTGGGAAAACTACGTACGGTGTAGGCATACAAATTCAACCCGAAATAATTTTTAAACCTGTATATGATTTTGGTATTGCATTATCTCCTTTTGTGAATATCAATACAGTGCAAACGGTAGCCGGATTTACTATTTCAATTTATGGTAGTAATGCGCTCGTTAAGAAAATGAGATAATTAATTTACAATAATGGTAATATATCATCTAGGTAGATACGATCATTAGAAAGTCTAGGGACTTTATGTTGTCCGCCCAGCTTACCTCTGCTCTTCATCCAATTATAAAACGTATCTTTTTTTGCTACATGTACCTTAGGTGCATGCATGGCCTTATCACCTTTACGTTTTGCCTCATAATCTGAATTTAATTTTTTTAATTCATTATCTAATGTTGAATTAAATAAAATGATATCATTCGGTTCTTTCTCAAATTCTATTATCCATTCATGTCCGCCTGTGTGAGTATCTCCAAAGTAAATCGGACCAGCAGTATAATCTTTTATGATCGCATCACTAACTTTACATGCACGCACCAAAGCATTTTCAGCATTATCAATAATTAATTCTTCACCAAATGCATTGATAAAGTGTTTAGTTCTACCAGTAATTTGTATTCTGTAAGGGTTCAATGAAGTGAATTTTACAGTATCACCAATCATGTATCTCCACAAACCTGCATTTGTGCTAATTACAATAGCATAGTTTTTATTTAATTCTACTTCAGATAAACATAAAGATTTAGGAAACTCTTTATGTATTTCTTCCATTGGAATGAATTCATAATATATTCCATAGTCAAGCATCAACAACATCTCTGTTGAATTGATTTGATCTTGGATACCAAAGAAGCCCTCAGAGGCATTATAAGTTTCCAAGTAATACATGTTATCACTTGGTATTAATTTTTTAAACTGCTCTCTATATGGCGCGAAGTTTACTGCACCGTGAAAGTATAATTCTAAGTTTGGCCATACTTCTAGTAAATTATCTTTTCCTGTTATTTCTAATATCCTTTTAGCAAGGATGACTGTCCAGGTTGGAACCCCCGATATATTAGTAACATTCACCGGTATAGTTGAATGTGCCATTTTCTCAATTTTTTCTTCCCAATTATCCATTAATGCAATAGATAAATCAGGTGTTCTATGGAACTCAGCCCATAGAGGTAAGTTTTTTATCAAAACAGCTGACAAATCTCCATATTGAGAGTCTTCATTCAAATGATTGATTTGATGACTACCGCCTAGCACTAGACATTTGCCTGTAAATATTTTAGTTTCTGGATTGTTATGACAATATATAGATAGAAGATCTTTGCCTCCTTTATAATGACATTCTTCTAAAGATTCAGTGCTTACGGGTATAAATTTACTTTTATCACTCGTAGTACCTGAAGATTTTGCAAACCATTTTATTTCTGATGGCCATAATACATTTTGTTCTCCTTTGAGCATTCGTTCAATAAAAGGTTTTAATGTATCGTAATTTTGAATTGGAATTCTACTTTTAAATTGCTCTACAGTTTGTATGCTTTTGAAGTCATAAGATTTGCCCCATTCAGTATTCTTAGCATTATAAATTAATGAATGCAGCCATTCTTCTTGAACTTCATTCGGATATTTCATAAAGAATTCAATTTGATGAATTCTTTTCTTCATTATCCACGATAATATAGAGTTGATGAATTCCATTAGAATTTAAAATGTTTTTTGTCTTAATACAAAGTTTTTACCTAAATAAACTCTTCTTACTTGCTCATCAGCAGCTAACTCTTCTGCAGATCCTGATTTTAAAATGGAACCTTCAAATAATAAATACGCTCTATCTGTTATTGATAAAGTTTCTTGAACGTTATGATCTGTAATTAGTATTCCAATGTTTTTATTTCTAAGTTTTGAAACGATTGATTGAATTTCTTCTACTGCAATAGGATCTACACCAGCGAATGGTTCATCAAGTAAAATGAAATTAGGGTTCGCTGCTAATGCTCTCGCAATTTCAGTTCTTCTTCTTTCACCACCTGAAAGTAAATCACCTCTGTTTGTTCTAACTTTATGCAAACTAAACTCGTCAATTAACTCTTCTAATTTATCTTTCTGTTCTGATTTTGTAAGAGTAGTCATTTGAAGAATTGCAAGTATATTCTCTTCAACAGTTAGTTTTCTAAATACTGATGCTTCTTGAGCTAAATAGCCTATACCTTTTTGAGCTCTTTTGTACATAGGCTCATTTGTAATTTCCTCATCATTTAAAAAGATTTTCCCTTGGTTAGGTTTTATCAATCCAACTATCATATAAAAGGAAGTTGTTTTGCCTGCACCGTTCGGACCTAGCAAGCCGACGATTTCACCCTGTTTTACATGGAATGAAACATCGTTTACAACTGTTCTCTTTTTGTAAGTTTTTATTAAATGTTCTGCTCTTAATTCTAACATTATTTAACTCTAATATCTTTAACGTTTAACTGTATGCTTGTTTTATCTCTCCATGTATTCTCTTCTATAGAATAACATATATCAAAAGATTGTACATCTTGCAACTTCTCATAGTAATGTCCTAAACCATATGCAATACATTCAAAAAGATAACTTCCATTTTGAACGATTGAAAATTTTAAATGATTAGAAACTTGTTTGCCGACCACTCTCATATCGCCAGCTAATTGCACATTACTAGAAATAAAAACTGGCTTTGAATTTCCAGGTCCGAATGGTGCAAACTGCTTTAATATTCTATAAAACTTCGCATTGAATTCAATTAAATTCAACTCTGCTTCGATTTCAATTTCTTGTTGTAATGAGTTTACATGTATTGTATTTGAAACAATTTCTTCAAACCTATCTATGAATGCAGGTATATTTTCTATTTTCATTGTTAAGCCTGCTGCATATTTATGACCACCGTATTGCTCTAATAAATCACTACATGAACTAATTGCTTCATAAATATCAAACCCGTTAACCGATCGTGCTGAACCTGCAGCATGCCCGTTTGATTCTGTCAATATTATAGTTGGTCTGTAATATTTATCAATCAATCTTGAAGCTACTATACCTATTACACCTTTATGCCATTCGCTATTAAATAATACTGTAGATTTTTTATTTCTTAACTCAATATCATTTTCTAATAATTCAATTGCCTCAAGTGTGATTGATTGATCAAATTCTTTTCGCTCAGTATTCTTTACATCTACAATTTCACAAAGTCTTTTTGCTTCTTCGTAGGTTTCTGCTATTAATAAAGCTACAGCATGTTGTGCATGATCAATTCGGCCGGCTGCGTTAATCCTCGGACCTATAAAAAATACAATTTCATTTATGCTTAATTCTTTGCAATCGGTTTTTTCAATTAGCGCTTTTAATCCAGGTCTTGGTGAAGTATTTAGGTATTCTAATCCTAAATAAGCTAATGTTCTATTTTCACCTGTCACAGGTACGATATCAGAAGCAATGCTTACAACTACTAGATCTAAAAGTTTAAGTATATTTTCTAGGGGAATGTTTTCGACCTGACAATATGCTTGTACTAATTTAAATCCAATGCCGCATCCCGATAGTTCCTTAAATGGATATTCACAATCAATACGTTTCGGATCAAGCACAGCATATGCTTTAGGTATTTCAGATCCAGGTAAATGATGATCACATATTATAAAGTCAATATCTAAACTCTTAGCATAATCAACATGTTCGATTGATTTAATGCCGCAATCTAGTGCTATGATTAATGAACAATTATTGTCTTTAGCATATTCAATTCCTGCTATTGAAACTCCATATCCTTCTTTATAACGATCAGGAATATAAAAGTCTATGTTAGAATAGATTGGTTTAAAGAATGAGTAGACTAATGATACTGAAGTTGTACCATCTACATCATAATCACCATAAATTAATATTCGTTCATTTTCTTTAATAGCAAGTTGTATTCTCTCAATTGCTTTATCCATATCTTTCATTAAGAAAGGATCATGAATATGTTCTGCTTTTGGCCTAAAAAAAGCTTCTGCCTCTTTAAAATTTGAAACCCCTCTATTAACTAATAGTGTAGCAATGATTGAAGTTATGTTTAACTGATCGGCTAGTTGTGTTATGATATGCTCATCAACTGCCCTATTTTCTACCCACCTTTTTTCCATATCTTTGTGATCAGTAATTCTATTTTAGATAATTAATTATAGAACGAAAGATAAAAAAAATATTAGATTTTATTGATAAATGTCGAAAGTATATAGTTTAAATGAAGGAAGTTATTCGGTCGATTATACAAAAAAGTTCATCCCATTTGACCCTACAATACACTCAAAATTAGATCGTAAAGGATCCTTATTTGTTGAAGTACAGCCTTTTTTAATTGAAATAGGTAACGACTTAATATTATTAGATACAGGCTTAGGTTATTCTGATGATAAAGGGGAGATGTGGATACATAATAAAATCAGATCATTGGGCTTTGATCCTGATGATATAACGATGGTTTTAATGAGCCATTTACATTTTGACCATTCTGGAGGTATAGTAAAGAGACAAAATGGAGTAATTGAGATGGCCTTTCAGCAAGCTAGTTATTTTGTTCAAGAGGAAGAGTTAAACTATGCATTAACGAAAGATTCGAGCTCCTATCATAAAGATATAATGGAGTGTTTGAGGCGTTATTCTGGACTTGAATTAATTACTGGTAATGGAAATATAAGCTCTTCGGTTGAATATGAATTAACTGGAGCTCATTGCCCTTATCATCAGGTTTTTAGAATTAAGGCTGAAGATGAAACCTATTTTTTTGGTGGCGATGTTATGCCAGAAGCAATGCAAGTTGTTCATAAAATGATTGCCAAATATGATTTTGACGGCAGAAAAAGTATGGAGTTGAGAGAGAAGTTTGCAAATGATGCAATTGAGAATGATTGGAAATGCTTAATGTATCATGACATTAAGTTTCCTATTGTTAGGTTTGAAAATTTTGAAGATGCTATTAGAATAGTAAAATAATACTATACTATTTTTATTTCTTAGCGTTATTATAAATCTCCATGATTTTATCACGCATCAATGGTTTTGATATAAAATCCTTTACCGATTTGTATTGTTTTGATTTTGAAATATCATCTTCGTATACCGACGATGATACCATGTAAATATTGCAATGATTTTTTACTTCTTCAGGGAATAATTCAAATTCTTGTAAAAACTCCCAGCCATCCATAATTGGCATGTTTATATCTAGAAATATTACAGAAGGAATTAATTCTTTGTTTGTTTCTATTTTAGCTTTCAAATACTCAATTCCATCTAATCCATTTAATACGCTATCTATATTTTCTGTTATATCAAGTTTGTTCAATGTATTAATAACGATAAAGTTATTTACAGTGTCATCATCAACTAATAAAATATTATTTATTTTTTTAGACATCTTGATTTTCTTTTTTTATTGAAACAATAAATATTGCACCTTCATTTGTTATACTATTTACATCAATTTTACCATTTAAGGCTTCAATTTGTGTTTTTATTAAATATAATCCTAAGCCTTTACCCTCTATGTTGTGATGTACTCTTTCGTATAATTTAAAGATCTTTTCTCCGTATTTACTTGAATCAAAACCGATACCATTATCTTTTACTTTCAAATATACATATTCCTTATCTTCAGAGGTATTGATTTCTATTTTCAATCTTCTTTCTGGCGATCGATATTTAATGGCATTAGTAATTAAATTCTGAATCACACTTTCTAATACACTCTTAATATATAAGATTCTATCAGCTTTATCGAAATTCAATATAACTTCTGCATCAACTTTTATTAATTGAGTTTCTAAATTTGAAAGAACTAATTTTGTGCATTCTGAAATGTTGATACTTTTCTTCTCAGATAATGTTATTTTTTTAGCAGATACAACTTCTATCAAGTCGTTTAATGTAGTTTCTAAACGTTTAACTGATAGATCAATTTTATCGATTATTGATAAGTTTTCATTATCTACTAAACTTGATTTATCAATCATGTTTAATAAACTAACTATGTTAACTACAGGCGCTCTTAAGTTATGAGAAGTTATGTATGCAAATTTTTCTAATTCCCTATTTGTGTACATCAATTCTTCAGTAATCTGACGCATCTGTATTTCTTTCCTCTTCAATTCATCAATATCTATATGTATACCTATTAAACGAGTAGGCTTACCTGTATGATCTCTAGAAACAATTTTACTTAATGATAATATCCATTTCCATTCACCATTAGCTGTTATTAATCTATGCTCATAATTATCATATATAGTTTTGCCCTCATGATGTGCTTTTATTGATTCATCAATTTTTTCATAATCCTCCGGATGAATGAGTTTTCTCCAGCCTTCATAATTAGGTTCTATTTCATTGGCTTTGTAACCTAACATCTCTGACCAGATTGCATTTCTATAAACATATCCTGTTTGAATATTTGAATCCCAGATACCCAATCTCGCAGCCTGTAATGCTAATTCTAATCTCTCTTCACTTCTTTTTGCAATAAACTCTGCTTCTTTTCTTGTGGCTACTTCTTTTTCTAATTCAATAGTCCTTTTTTTGATCTTTAAATGTAATTGTCTGTTCCAAATGAATATTAAAAGCAATGTAATTGCTACTATCGCGATTAAATAATAAACAATATTTACTAAGTTGTTGTACTTGTCTTCAGGAGTATCAACGAATACAAAATTATTAAAATCTTGATTATTATTTATTACTCCGAATTCTATGTATTTATTAATCATGTTCTCTAACCTAGAACGATTAATATGTCCGATTTCAACCAAATCTGACATCACTAAATCTTGCATTGCAATTGATTCATACATCAAATGCTCTCTAGTGATTCCTCTTTCCTTTACTCCAGGTAATGTAAGAATGTAATTGCTTATCTCTTCTGAATGAGTCATAGCATATTCCCAACCTTTAACGGTTGCATCTCTTATTGCTTTAGCTCTTTCAGGATGGTCAGTAATTTCTTTTTCAGTAGTAAATAATAAATCACCATAAAAATCAATTCCATAATTCATTGGTCGAATTAAATTTAATTCTACACCGTTTTTATTTAACTGAAATGGCTCTACTGATATGTATCCGGTCATGGCATCTGCATAACCATTGGTTATATCTTTGTTTTGCCATGTATGATTAATAATATTAACTCTTGAAATGTCAATGCCATTTTTTTGTAACATAGCCTTGAGTTGAACATATCCCTGTTCAGTAGATGACATTAATTTTTTGCCTATTAAATCTTGAGGTCTTAAGATGTTCTTGTCTTTTTGACTAATGATCACATACGGTGAATGTTGAAATATTGCGGCTAATAAAACTATTGGTTTACCAGATGCTTTACTTTCAATTAAATCTGATGCCGATATTCCATAATCTGCTGAATCTTTCAATACATATTGAATAGGAGCTGAACCTGCATTGCCTTCTATTATCTCTACGTTTAGTCCAGCTTCTTTGTAATATCCCTTTATCAATGCTGCATAGTAACCTGCAAATTGAAATTGATGATGCCACTTTAGTTTGATTTTGACATTTGAGTGCTCACCAAGTATATCATGAGAACTTGCAGTTTGTATAGCAAAAATCCATATTAATAGAAATACAAAAAATTTGCTCAATCTTGAGCTTATGGTTTTAGTCATTTTATTTAAGGCATTCTAAAAGTACTAAAAATAGAATAAATAAAAAAGGAGGCCTATTTGAATAAGCCTCCTCTTATGTAATTGTATTAAAAAATTATTTTGTAGCTGATGCTACTAAGTTTACTTTTAATTCGAAGTCATCATCAATTGCTTTGTCGCCAATGCCTTCAATGAATGATTTAGAACCATACTTAATATCGTATTTAGTTCTGTCAATTTTAATTGTAGCAATGGCTACAATGATATTTCCTTTCTTGCTAACTGAAGCTGGGAAAGATATTGGCTTTGTAATACCTTTAATCGTTAAATTACCTTCAATAGTAGTATTACCTGCTGATTCTACAACTTTAGTAATCTCAAATTTTGAAGAAGGGTTATTTTCTACACTGAAGAAATCATCTGATTTTAAGTGACCTACTAATTTACCATTCCACTCACCAGTTAAGTCTAAACAAACAATGCTAGTCATGTCTACAGTAAATGAACCACCAGTGATTTTATCACCACTTACTACTAAGTTACCACTTGTTAAAGCTACTGTTCCATTATGTTGACCAGTTACTTTCTTTGCTAACCATTCTACTTTACTTTTGCCAGCTTCTACTTTGTAGCTAACATTTTTACCTGGCTTTGCAGCATATACATTCACCGCCGCAAATACCATTAAGCCTAATACTAATTTTTTCATAATGTTTTTAAAATTTAAGTACAAAATTAATGTTTAAACATATATAAACGAAAAATAGTTTTATGAAACCTAATAATATTTATAAGTAGCTATAAATGAGTATATTATTTTTTGATTGCCTTTATGAATACGCTGATAAAGAACCTAGGTTCTACTGAACTACTTATTTGTTCTTTAGAATCGTTTGAGAGACTTGCTTGTGATGTTGCGATATTAAATTCTTCTCTATTCACTTGTATATCTAAGGCCTTACCATCAAATCCGTTTTCATTCAAAGCACCTTCAATAACAAAATTCATAGGTCTTTTTATGCCTTTTATAGTTAAATACCCACCCACTTGATATCTATCTGTAGCGATTTTTTTAGATGTTGTAATTTCTAAAATTGCACTGTTATGAGCATATATATCTAGAAAATCTTTCGATTTTAAAAAATTCATTGCTTGCATACTCAATACGCCTGGTGGCAATGAACTAATGGTAACAGTATTCATGTCCATATTAAAAATGGCTGAAACCAAATCTTTGTTTTTGAAAAATAATCTACCACTTCTAAGCTGGATGGTACCGTTCTGTGGGCCTTTCGTAGTATTTACGTTCCATCTGATTTCAGAGTTTTTGTTGTCTAACTTATACTCTGAAAGTCCGTTTCTTACTGGTGGAACATAAACCTCCACAACGTCCACTTCTTTTTGTTTTGCTTTTTTTGTTGAGTCTTGAGCATAAGTTGAACTTACAATAAGTCCGAATAATAAAACTAAAATCGCTATACGCATAGGTCAAGTATCTTTTAAAAAATAAAGAGGTATCTGTATAACAGACACCTCTCAAATATATTATATTTTATTTGAAAAATTATTCAACATAACTTTCGATCGGCGGACAAGCGCAAACTAATGTTCTATCGCCGTAAGTATCGTTAACTCTCGCAACTGAAGGCCAGAATTTATTGTTCTTAACCCATGATAATGGGTAAGCTGCCTTCTGACGTGTATATGCATGTGACCATTCATTACCTGTAATTACAGCTGCAGTATGTGGGGCATTTTTCAATACGTTATCTGATTTATCAACTGAGCCATTCTCTACTTCTGTAATTTCATTTCTAATGGCAATCATAGCATCGCAGAAACGATCTAATTCTGACTTAGGCTCTGATTCTGTAGGTTCTATCATCACTGTACCTGCAACTGGGAAAGAAACAGTAGGAGCATGGAAACCATAGTCCATCAATCTCTTCGCTATATCAGTCACTTCAATACCTGCATTCTTAAACGAGCGACAATCTAAAATCATCTCGTGAGCACAACGTCCGTTCGAACCTGAATACAACACTGGGTAATGATTTTCTAATCTTGCTTTAATATAGTTTGCATTTAAGATTGCGTATTTGGTAGCATTCGTTAATCCCTCGCCACCCATCATTGCGATGTATGCATGTGAGATTAATAAAATGCTTGCTGAACCCCAAGGTGCAGCAGATACTGCTGGTATTGCCTTTTCACCACCTGTTCTTATTATCGCATGACCTGGTAAGAATGGAGCTAAATGTTTAGCAACACCGATCGGACCCATACCAGGGCCACCGCCACCATGTGGTATACAGAATGTTTTATGTAAGTTCAAGTGACAAACATCAGCACCTATATTTGCTGGTGATGTTAAGCCCACTTGTGCATTCATATTAGCACCATCCATATAAACTTGACCACCAAATTCATGAACGATTGCACAAATTTCTTGAATTGATTCTTCGAATACACCGTGTGTTGATGGGTAAGTTACCATCAAGCATGCTAAATCATCTTTATGCTCAATTGCTTTTGCACGTAAATCTTCAATATCGATATTACCCTTTTCATCACATTTCGTAACTACAATTTTAAATCCGGCCATTGCTGCTGATGCAGGGTTTGTACCATGTGCCGATGAAGGTATCAATGCTACATTACGATGTCCTTCGCCTTTATCTTTTAAGTATTCACGAATTACCATTAATCCAGCGTACTCACCTTGTGCGCCTGCATTCGGCTGTAAGCTCATTGCATAAAATCCAGTGATCTCACACAAAGCTTTTTCTAACTCATCAAAAATTTGCATATAGCCACCTACCTGATCGCTTGGTGCGAATGGGTGTAGCTTACCAAATTCAGGCCATGTTACTGGTATCATCTCAGTTGTTGCATTTAACTTCATAGTACATGAACCTAAAGCAATCATTGAGTGACATAAAGAAAGATCTTTTGCTTCTAATGATTTTATATAACGCAACATCTCATGCTCTGAATGGTATGAGTTGAAGATTGGGTGTGTTAATATTTCTGAACTTCGGATGTTAGTAGAACCTAAATTCTCTGATACTGTTGAACTGAAGTTAAGCTCATTTACTGACTTACCAATGATGCGTGCAAATATATGAGTGATAGTTTTAACATCATTTAAATTTGTCGTTTCATCTAATGATATATAAACATACTCTCCATCATATCTGAAATTCATTTCTTTGTCGACAGCATCTTTTTTAATTGACGCTAACTTTTCTCCTGCGTGAATTTGAATTGTGTCGAAGTAATTTTTGTTTTCAACTTTATAACCCAAGTCTGTCAAAGCTTTTGCTAAACTTACAGTTAAGCCATGAACTCGACCTGCAATTTTTTTCAATCCTGTTGGGCCATGATAAACTGCATACATACCAGCCATAATTGCTAATAAAGCTTGAGCAGTACAAATATTTGAAGTTGCTTTATCTCTACGGATGTGTTGCTCTCTTGTTTGTAAAGCCATACGCAATGCTTGGTTATTCTGAGCATCAATTGTTACACCGATAATACGACCCGGCATTGAACGCTTGTATTCATCTTTTGTGGCGAAAAATGCAGCATGCGGACCGCCGTAACCCATTGGTATACCAAAACGTTGAGATGAACCTACAACTATGTCAGCACCAAACTCTGAAGGAGGTGCTAATAAAGTTAAACTTAATATGTCTGCAGCAACTGTTAATTTAATATTTAATGCATGACATTTTTCTGCGAATGCTTTGTAATTAAATACTTCACCATTACCAGCAGGGTATTGAACGATTGCACCAAATATGTTTTCGTTTAATGATACCGTTTCGTGATTGCCTATTAATAATTCAATACCCAATGGGTTTGAACGAGTTTTTAAAATATCAATTGTTTGTGGTAATACATGTTCTGAAACAAAGAAGACATTTGCATTATCATTTTTACGAGTAGAGTATTGCATGAACATCGCTTCAGCAGCTGCAGTACCTTCATCTAGTAATGAAGCATTAGCAATTTCCATCCCTGTTAAATCCATCACCATCGTTTGGTAATTTAACAATGCTTGTAATCGACCTTGTGCAATTTCAGCTTGGTAGGGAGTATATTGTGTGTACCATCCTGGATTCTCTAAAATATTTCTTTGAATTACACCCGGAGTAATGGTATCGTAATATCCTTGTCCGATGTATGATTTAAACACCTTGTTCTTCGAAGCAGTTATCCTCAAATTGTTTAGGTAGTCAAATTCTGAAAGGGCTTGGGGTAAATTTAAAGGGTTTTTTAATCTAATTTTTGCTGGCACTGTCTCTTCAATCAGCTGATCTAGTGTGTTAACACCTACAGTTTCCAACATTGTTTTTGTGTCTTCTGCATTCGGCGCAATGTGTCTGTTTTCGAATGCTTCTTGGTAAAGAATATCTAAGTTCATGTATGATTAAAATGGTTCGCAAAGATAGTAAAAAAAGTTTTCAGTAGCTAGTAGCTAGTAACTAGTCTAGCTACTAGTTACTAGTTACTGGTAACTAGTTTTAGGTACATCTGTATAGTATTCTCTATTCCATAGTACAAGGCATCACATATTAATGCATGCCCAATAGAAACCTCATTTAGTCCTATAATGTTTTGATTGAGGTAAGCTAAATTTTCTAAGTCTAAATCATGCCCAGCGTTTATACCTAAGCCTAAGGCATTTGCTATTTTAGCAGCTTCTTGGTAGGGGAGAATTGCTAGTTCTTTATTGCTATGATATTGCTTCGCGTAACTCTCTGTATATAATTCAATTCTATCGGTGCCTGTATCAGCAGCAGCTTTTACCATATCGGCTACAGGGTCAACGAAAATTGAAACACGTATACCTGCAGATTTAAACTTTTTTATAATCGACTTTAAATATTCTGCATGTTTTATAGTATCCCATCCATGGTTAGAAGTTAACTGATTCTCAGCATCTGGAACTAATGTGACTTGTTCGGGTTTGTTAGCAAGTACCAAGTCGACGAATTTAGTTTCTTTAGGGTTACCTTCTATGTTGAATTCAGTTTTGACAACTTTCTTTAATTCATAGACATCCGAATAACGAATATGTCTCTCATCAGGCCTAGGGTGAACTGTAATTCCTTGAGCACCATAATTTTCGCAGTCTATAGCGAATTTTATTAAATCTGGGTTATTACCACCTCTGGCGTTACGAATAGTTGCTATTTTATTAATGTTTACTGAGAGTCTTGCCATGTTGCAAAGATATAGAATTAGTTAGCAGTAGCTAGTAGCTAGTAGCTAGAAATTTTTCGGCATTTGTTCTAAGCGAATTCTTTTTTTCTTCTGGCCATTTATCATAGGTTTTTACAAGCATTCCTAATCTAGGGTTCTTCAAAAAAACTTCACGGTGAACATCTAGAAATCTCCAAAATAATGCATCCCATATTTCTTGCCATTCTCCTTTTGGGTAATCACTCATCTTCATTAAATAATTACTACCCCCAACATAAGGTTTTGTTGACATCAAGCCCCCATCTGCAAACTGACTCATACCGTAAATATTTGTTACCATCACCCAATCATAAGCATCAATGAAAAATTCCATGAACCATCGGTATACTTCATCTGGGTCGAACTCGCATAATAACATGAAATTACCTAATACCATCAATCGTTCTATGTGATGACAATAGCCTGTTTTTAAAATCTTTTTTATAGTAATATCTATTGGCGCAATGCCTGTTGTACCATCGTAAAAACTCTTCGGAATTTTTCTTTTGAACTGCCAGAAATTTTTTGTTCGCTCTTCAGAACCTTTAACTAAATAAACACCTCTAATAAATTCTCGCCAACCAATAATCTGACGAATGAACCCTTCAGTAGAATTTATAGGTATATTGTTTTGATGGCAATATTTTAAAGTTTCATCAACTATGAATTGTGGAGTTAAGAGTCCGGCGTTCAACAGCGGACTTATCAAGCTGTGATTTATAAGAATTTCATTTTGTAGTATAGCATCTTCATAAATACCAAACTCATTCATTCGCTCTTTTAAAAATTGCTTAAACCAATTCTCTGCTTCTTCGAATGTATTGGGGTAATTAATAATTTCAGAAAGTTCGCCTAAATTATTTTTGAAAATTTCTTCAACATATTGAATAGCTTCAATGGAATATTTATTTCGACTTGGATACTTACATTCAACAACTACTTTATTTTTCGGATATTTTTTCCTGTTCTCTACATCATACGTCCATTGCCCACCGATTGGTTGATTCGCATCATCCATCAAAATATTTCTTTTTATTCTTTCTTGTTTATAGAATTCAGTCTGAAAAAAACGTTTTTTATTTGGATTGAAAAAATGTTTTAGATCATCATTAGTATTAATAAACATTGGTGACTCGTGAATTATTAATTCTATTTTTAATTGATCACAAGTCTTTTTTATTCTTTTAGATAACCAATCATCAACTGGGTCGATCACATGTATTGATGTGTATTCTTGTTCATGAAGATTTATTACAAGTTTTCGGATGTCTGATTCTTCTTGAGCTGATTCTATATATTCAACACTTAGTCCTTTTTGATTTAAGTACCCTTCATAGAATTTCATACTTGCTCTATGAAAAGCAATTTTTTGTTTATGAAAATTGTATTGTTTGAATAACAGATGTTCCTCGACTAGGTAAACCTTCGAAGTAGCATTCAATAGATTACTTTCTTTGAAGAGTTGATGTGGGAATATAACTGATGCAGTTTTCATTGAACACATATAAGATTAATTCAATGAAAATTGTTTAGAATTCTTTAATTAATTTTGAATATTCAGCCATTTGTTAGTTCCACCGCATAACCAATACGACTTAAAGCCCTTTTCTTTTAGAATTTTTGATGCATCACTTGATCTTCCACCACCTTTCCCACAGGCAGTAATATACTGAGTATTCTTATCTAATGTATTTAAATTATTAGGAAGATCCTGTATAGATATATTTATAGCAATAGGTATATGAGCTTGTTCAAATTCTTCCTTAGATCTTACATCAATCACTTGTATTTTATGATGCCTTTGAATTTCATCTTGTACTTCATCAACATTTATACATTCCTTTTCAATTGATATATCTTCTGGCATTCTAACTTTAATAATTAATGCCGAAATAATAGTTAATACTGCAATTAATATTATTGCATAAGTGAGTCCGAACATATCTGCTGTTAGCCCCGATATCAATGCACCAATGGCATAACCAAGATCTCTCCAAAGCCTAAATGTTCCAATGCTTTCAGCTCTTTGTTGAGCAGAGGTAGCTGCGGCAATGCTGGTTAGAAAAGTCGGATAAACTAAGG
This sequence comes from Sphingobacterium thalpophilum, assembly GCA_943372195.1. Lineage (GTDB taxonomy): Bacteria > Bacteroidota > Bacteroidia > Sphingobacteriales > Sphingobacteriaceae > JAEYZM01. The sequence continues at coordinate 2,178 of CALRXS010000012.1, read as the reverse complement.
CTGTGCCTAAGCCTAATATTGCTGATAAACTAATTAATATAAAAAAATCTCTACTGAATGCAAGTAATAGAATTGCAATGCCTTGTACTAACATCCCCCAAAACAACATTGATTTTTTAGAAAAATGATCTGCCATTTTACCCGTGAAAAGTTGTGAGATTCCCCACACAGTAGGGTATACAGCAGTTATAATTCCTATGTTTTCATTATTGAAATTCAATGATAAAAGCAAAATGGGTAATAAACCCCAAATCATACCGTCGTTTAAATTATTTACTAATCCGGCTTGTGTCACCGAACTCAATGTCTTATTCTTAAAAGTAGTATCTATAAATACATTATTGAGAGCCTTAACTGAATTCGATTCACTTTCTTTCTTAACAAATGCTTGAGTATCCTTCAGCCATATTAGAGTTAGTAAAAAGCCGACGATTGAAATAAATACTCCTATAAAGAAAGGGTAGGGGCTAATGCCATATTTATTGGCAACAAATGCACTTAGAAAAGCAATAATGCCTACTGCGAAATACCCAGCGAACTCATTCAAGCCCATCGCAAAGCCTCTATTTTTTTCACCCACTAAATCAATCTTCATTACTACTGTGCTGCTCCAGGTTAAACCCTGTGAAATCCCTAATAATATATTTGCTGCAATTACCCAATTCCAAGATGGTGCTAACATTAACATGAAAGGTATTGGAAAGGCTATTATCCAGCCAAACAATAATAAATTTTTACGACCGTATTTATTTGCGAGTTTGCCAGTATAATAATTGGCTATTGCTTTTGAAATTCCGAATGCGATGATAAAAGAGAGTATTGCTGTTTTAGAAGCTATGCCAAATACAGACTCTGCAAATTGCGGGAAAATACTTCTCTCCATGCCAATCATTCCACCTACAAAGGCATTGATAACAACAAGCAAAGTAAATTGCTTCCAGTTTTCTTTAAGTCCGAGTTTTACTTGTTCTCCATTCATGTTCAATAAAATTGATATACAAATGTCGGTGCTTAGTAAATCAAAACACTTTACATATGTTAAATAATTAACTTATATCAGCACGTATTCTACTGAGTGAAACTTGAGTAATACCTAGGTAAGAAGCGATGTATTTAAGGGGTATTTTTTGTACGTAATTAGTACTTTCTAATAGTTCTAGATATCTTTCTTTTGCTGATTTAAACTGTAAACTTTCAATTCTTCTTACAGTATTAACGTATTCTTTTTCAAAAATTAGTCTAAACAATCGCTCTAAATCATGGTATTGGTCGTATAATTTAAATAATGATTCAGAGTCAATAGCTAGCATGCTCGTATCGTCTATAGCCTGTATACCTTTAGAGGCCGGCTTACCAGAAAATAAACTTTCGGCACGTACTATGATTTCATTTTCAAAAGCGAAGTGTTCGGTGATATCGTTACCATCCTTATAATAAAAAATTCTTGCACAGCCAGACTGAACAATATATATCGTACGACAACTAGTATTGATGTTTTGAATAATATCATGTTTTGAATAATGCTTTTCTTTAATGATAGCATTCAAAGCTGATTTAGCTTCGTTATTTATAGGAAATATCTTATCTATATGTTCTAAAAATTTCATAATAATATCCTATCATAAAAAAATCTCTACCTGTCTCATCATTGATTTTATAGTCGAATTGATGTAAATACCCGAGCATTATTGATGTTTGTTTGTTTAATCTATAATTGAATGATGCCTGAATTCTATTACGTTCAAAGTACGGTTCTTTATCGGTAAAAAATAATTCATTGCTTAGACTTACTTGATATGGCTTATAATCATTCTTGACTTTACCGAAGGGGTATGCTACTCCTAACCTATATCTAAATCTGTTTCTATATCCATTACTCGTGAATCTTAATTCTGATCTGTATCGTTGCTCAATTTTAATCTTATTTATTTGTTGTGTTAAACTTATCTGTGGCCATAATCTAAATTCATTATTATTCTTCGGAAGTTCAAAGTTACCACCTTCTCTATAAGTTTGATATGAACCTGCAGCTAATGTTAATACTAATGATTTATGTAATTGATAATTTACCCCTGCTTTGTATTCATAATAATGAAAGTGATCATAGTACTTTAGTGATCTAATTTGTCCCTCAGCAAAAGCACTCCATTTCTCATTATGCTTATATTTAATATTTAG
>CALRXS010000011.1:0-108061 GCA_943372195.1 Sphingobacterium thalpophilum | reverse complement strand
TCAAAATGAGTAATTAATACTTTAGTAGTACTTAGAGCATTTTCAGGGAATAATTTCAATTCTTCCATTACATCATAAATACGATCAGCACCAAATGAAATTCCAACGCCTGTTAGATTCTTTAAACCAAACATCCCGGTTAAATCATCATATCTTCCACCACCACCAATACTACCCATCGCTACCTCATGAGTCTTCACTTCAAATATTGCTCCTGTGTAATAATTAAGTCCGCGCGCTAAAGTAATATCTAATTCAACCTTCGCATTTCTTAAATTAAAATTCTTCAAAATGCTAAATACTTTTTCTAATTCTTCAATACCTTTCTTGCCAATTTCAGAATTGGTTAAAATATTTTTTAGTGAATTTATTTTTTCTTCGGATGTTCCATTCAAAAGAATTACTGGTTCTAATTTTATTAAATCACCCTCCGTAAATCCTTTTGTTTGCAATTCAGCTTTTACTCCATCTAATCCGATTTTATCTAACTTATCAATCGCCACTGTCATGTCAATTAATAATTCAGGCTTACCAACGTATTCAGATATTCCAGCTAATATTTTTCTATTATTAATGAGTACACTAAAATCTTTGAATCCTAGGTTTGATAATGCTTCATCATAGATGCAAATGAATTCAGCTTCATTTAATAATGAATCAGAACCCACTACATCGGCATCACATTGATAGAATTCTCTGTATCTACCTTTTTGCGGACGATCAGCTCTCCATACAGGTTGAATTTGATAACGTTTAAATGGTAATGCAATTTCATTTTGATGCATCACTACATAACGAGCAAATGGAACTGTCAAATCGTATCGTAAAGCCTTCTCAGAAATTTCAGAAGTAATTGCTTTTGAATTTTTAGAATTCAATTTATCTTCAGAAGCTTTTGCTAAGAAGTCACCAGAGTTAAGCACTTTGAAAATTAGTTGATCACCTTCATCACCATACTTGCCTGTTAATGTGCTAAGGTTCTCCATAGTCGGAGTTTCAATAGCTTGATATCCGTATTTTTTAAAAGTATTACGTATGGTATTGAAAATATAGTTTCTTCTTTCAACTTCTATTGGTGAAAAATCGCGGGTTCCTTTAGGTATGCTAGGTTTGCTCATGCAGCAAAAATAGGAAAAAAAGAGTACAAAAGTAGCTAGTAGCTAGTAGCTATACGAGCGTATTTTAAGCAGTATTTGGAATTTTATAAAAGATGCATAAATGCAGTTGTGGTATTATTTCAGCTTTTTCAACTTTGTATATTATTATTAAATATGATTATATGAATAAGTATAAAGATTTGATTATTTGGAAGAAGTCGATGGAGTTGGCGAAGGTAGTTTATACGATTACTGATAAGTTTCCTAATGATGAGCGGTATGGTATAGTAAATCAAATGAGAAGAGCTGCAGTATCAATCGCTTCAAATATTGCCGAAGGTGCAGGTAGGGAGTCTAATAAAGAATTTAATTATTTTCTTTCTGTTTCTAACGGATCAAGCTATGAACTACAAACTCAATTAATAATATCTGCTGATATTAATTTAGTTAATCCTGAAAAGCTGAATAAGGCTAATGAACTAATCGACGAAATTCAAAAGATGAACTTTGCTCTACGAAAATCCCTAAAATAATACCGAAGTATCTATTAACTTAAAATACTAACTACGTCTAGCTACTAGCTACTAGCTACTTTTGTACTTAAAAAGTATCGCTTCACAAGTCTCCCTAATCTCCACAAACACCGGCTCAAACAGCTTATCATCAAACCAAGGGTCACGAACTCCTCTGTTCATGCCTGGCTCTAATTCGTTTAAAAAGAGTTTTACTTTTTCTTTGTCTGAATCATTTCTCGCTAATCTGATTATGTCATTGTAGTTATTCTGATCCATTGCATAAATGACATCAAAATCATCATAATCTGTAACTGAAAATTGTCTTGCTTTTAAGTAAGAAGAATCTACTCCGAATTTCTGAGAAATTTTTTGAGCGCGTTTATCAGGATGTTCTCCAATATGATAATTACTTGTGCCTGCAGAATCAATCGTCCAATCTAAATTATTCTTTGCACATAAATCACGCATCACCGCATCTGCCAGAGGTGATCGACATATATTGCCTAGGCACACAAAAAGGATTCGCATAGGATTTAATTTGAACTGCAATTATTGTAACTAGTGACTGGTAACTAGTTACGTTTCTAGTTACCAGTTACCAATTTACTTATCTAAAAAATGATGAAACGTATCACTCCTCAATCCGAGTCTTAAAGTTTCTAATGGAATTACTTCGTTCGTTGGAATGTTTCCTAGGTTTACGTTTGCACCTAACAACTTGATGAACCAAGTTTGTTGAACTTTTTGAGGTGCTTCCCAAAGAATTTTTTCTGAAGGAATTTTTGTTAATACCTCTTGTACTAATCCTTGACGTACTTCTCCTGAATCTCTGTATATACCAACATTACCACTTTCGCGAGCTTCAGCAATAACATATTCAGAGCCTGCGTCTAATTCAGCTTGCATCAACTCTATCCATTGATAAGGAGCCATAATATTCGTAGCGTCTTTTGAACCTACTTCAGAAACAACTCTTACTTGTTTTTTTAAGTCTTTAATGTAATTGCATTTTTTCTCATGGTCTAGTATGATAGAACCATCTGAAATTTCAGCATATTCCATATTATACTTGTCTAATATTTTTTTGTAATCGTCGTATTGATTACGAACTATAAAAGCCTCAAATAATGTTCCTCCAAAATAAGTTGGTATGCCAGCTGCTCTATAGATATCTAATTTCTTTTGTAAGATTGGAGTAACAAAAGATGTCGCCCAACCTAGTTTTACAATATCAATATGCGGACCCGCAACTTCAATCATGTTTTCTACCTCACGAGAACTAAGTCCTTTGTCCATCACCATGGTCATGCCGTTGGTTCTAGGTTTATGAGTTCTCTCAGGTATTTGTGTTAAATGATAATGCATATGTTATATAAATACAAATAAAGGAAACACATAATTATGCATTTCCTTTATTAATTACAATGATTTAAATCAAGTATTTCTGAATTATTTGTAAGACATTGATATTTTGTTGTAGTTGTGGTAAATACTCAAACAAAATTTCATGCTTCTCTGGCGATAATGAAAGTCCAGATTCTAAATATACCATCGCCTCTTGATACTGTCCGTTTGAAAATAAATATGCTACCATACGATAGTGTAATTCAGCAGCATCCGGATTAGATTTTATAGCTTCAAGCATGCACTCGATAGCTTCTTTTAGTTTACCTTGTTCGTAAAGTATTGCTGAGAAATCTAACCATACTTCTATGTCATTTTCAGTGATCTCTAAAACTTTTTCATAAGCCTCTTCTGCTTGTTTGAAGTTGCCTAACTTATAATGTGAATCGGCAAGCGCAAACCAATAGTCTGAGACATTCGGATCAAGGCTAATTGCTTTATTGTAAAAGTGTAATGATTCATACCATCTCTCTTCATAATCAAGCGTTACACCTATGCCGAACCATGCATCAGAGAGCGAAGGATTTAGTTTCACAGCTTTTTTATAGTAAGCCCTAGACTCATCCATCAACTCTAACTTCTCGTAACATTCACCAATGCTGCAAAAAGTTTCAGCAGTAGCTTGTTCATACTCCATCGATTGCTTGTAAACATTAATAGCTTCTTCGTATCGCTCGAGATTGGCTAATGCATTGCCTTTATTAAAATATGCTGATGCAAAATGTTCATTGATGATAATCGCATAATCATAAGCTTCTAATGCTTTCTCAAACATTTCAGCTTTTGTATAGGCATTACCTAAATTATACCAAGCTGCAAATGAATAAGGTTCATTATCTATAAACTGTTGGTAGAATTCTATGCTCTCATCTGGCCTATCTAAAATATCAAAACAAAATGCAAGTTCATATAATGCATCGTAGTTTGAAGTGTTATGTTCTAATGCTAATTTTAAATGATCTATTGCCTTATCATACCTTCCTAAATTCTCAAATGCATAAGCAATATGTAAATGAATTTCATCTAACTCTTCAGCATAATCAATGGCTAAATTGTATTGTTCAATCGCTTGATCAAATAATTCAAATTTTTCAAAAATGCTTCCTCTGATTAGGTAAATATCTGCATTACTACTTTCTAAGGTCTCAGCTTTCTCTAATAATTCTAATGCCTCTTGTGCACGATTTGTTACTACTAATAATTGAGCTTGCTTAATTAGAAATACAGTTGCATAAGGGTGTTGCGACATTGCATACTCTACAACCTGTAATGCCTTTATCGGATCATTCTTTTCTATAAAGTAATCGATTATTCCCTCAAAGGCTTGAGCATCGAAAAAGTATTGATCTTTGTTCCTGATCATCTCTTCGTATCGCTCAACAGAGAACCTTAGTTCTTCTGAATCATTATATTCAAATTCCTCGTCCATTTTCCTCGAATCTAAAAGTATAACGCTCTATTTGCTTTGGTATTTTATGATACATAATTTCGTTATAATCTTAGTTTTTCTATATTATTGTTTTTCCACAAGGTTCAATAACTAAGTTAAACTATTGATATTTAGAAATATATGTTTAGAACACCATTTTCAAAACACCTGTCTTTATTTGTTATACTGTTCTTTAGTATATCAATTATAAGTCCAGTTTTCTCCCAAACCTATTTTCAGCAACAATTGAAGTATAAAATAGAGGTTAAACTCGATGATAAAACCCATAAACTCATTGCTAATGAGCAGATAGTATATATTAACAATTCAGGGCAACAACTGACAGAAATCTGGATGCATATTTGGCCGAATGCTTATAAGAATGACAAATCGGCATTTGCTCAACAACAATTAATGCAAAATCAAAAGAGATTTGCTAGATCTAAGGAAGAGGAAAGAGGTTATATAGAAGGATTGAACTTTAAAGTAAACGATGTATTGGTAGATGTTACGATGAATGAGAAATTTCCTGATGTTGTCAAGTTGATTTTAAACACTCCGCTAAATCCGAAAGATTCTATCGTAATTTCTACTCCTTTTGAAGTGAAGATTCCTGAATCTTTTTCGAGGCTAGGACATGTAGGGGAGTCGTATCAAATTACTCAATGGTATCCGAAACCTGCAGTATATGATGCAAGTGGCTGGCATCCCATTCCCTATTTAGATCAAGGTGAATTTTATTCTGAATTCGCAAGTTATGATGTGAGTATTACTTTACCCAAAAATTATGTTGTAGGTTCAACAGGTGAATTACAAAATGAAGAGGAGAAATTATTCTTAAAAAAATTATCTGATATCACTTTAAAACGTGATACTTTTTATGCGGATGATAACTCTTTCCCAAAATCATCTGATACTTTAAAAACATTGCGATACATTCAAGATAATATCCATGACTTCGGATGGTTCGCCGATAAAAGATATCATGTACTTCAATCAGAAGTAGAATTACCTTCATCAAAAAAGAAAGTGACTACTTATGTAATGTTTACTAATAGACATGCTGAGTATTGGAAAAATGCAAGTCAATATATTAACGATGCTGTTTATTATTATTCATTATGGATAGGTGATTACCCTTATAATTATTGTACTGCTGTTGATGGTGCATTAAGTGCTGGCGGTGGTATGGAATATCCGATGGTTACTGTAATTGGTAGTGTAGCTGATGCCAAGACTTTAGATTTGGTGATAACGCATGAGGTCGGACATAATTGGTTTTATGGAATATTAGGCAGTAATGAGAGAGAATATCCTTGGTTAGATGAAGGCATTAATTCTTTTTATGAAAGTAGATATATGAAGATGAAATATTCTGATGGCTATATGATAAAAAAGGAAAAGCAAAATGGAGTGGTTACATTGTTCGGACTTCAAGATTTTCCATTTGGGTATGATGATTACTTGTTATATCAATACTCAGCTTCAAAAGGTGAAGGCCAAGCAATCAATACACATTCAGAAGACTTTACACCTATAAATTACGGCACGATTGCATATAAGAAAACAGCTATGGTGTATAAATATCTTGAACAATATATAGGTGTTCAGAAATTTGATTCGATTATGCAGATCTATTATGCTGAATGGAAATTTAAGCACCCCCAACCACAAGATATTGAGAATGTTTTTGAGCGAGAGTTGAATCAAGATCTCGACTGGTTTTTCAAAGATTATTTAAGTGCTAAAAATGATCCTGATTTTAAAATTCGAAAAATCAAAAAAGAAAATGATCAAATAAGAGTAAAAGTTCAGAATACAACTAATATTCCTGCACCTATTTTTATTAGAAGTTTAGATAAAAATGATAGTACCATAGAGACTCTTAAAACACCAGCATTTAATGGTAATGTATATGTTTATTTTGATCAGAAAGATGTAAATAAAATTGTAATAGATCCTCTATATATTATACCTGAACAGAATCGAAGCAATAATACAATTCGTACTAGTGGATTATTTAAAAAAGTAGAACCAGTTAATCTTAGATTTTTAGGTGGAATTACTAAGCCTGACAAAACGAATTTATTTTTTAGTCCAGCCCTTGGTTATAACAAGGCTGATGGTTTTATGCCCGGACTTGCATTATACAATAATGTATTTCCGTTCAAGAATTTTGAGTGGGTAGCTTTAGGAATGTATGGCACTAAATCAGATAAGTTGAATGGTAATTTAAAGGCTGAACATTATTATTATTATCCCTCAACTTTTGAAAAAATTAATACCACATTTAGTTTATATTCTTTTAGTACATTGAATGAAGAAAATGCAGGTATATCTAATTATTCCAGATTCTTTAAAACATCAATAGGTACTGAATTATATTTAAAGAATTTGTCAAATAATACAAAGCTATCTAGAAAGTTGAGTTATAGATATGTATTTACAAAAGACGATTTAAATGAAATTTCTAATTTGAATTCGGTGATTGATTATTCTAAATCATATATAGATGAATACAATCATTATCATCAATTTAGATTTACCAACAAAAACAATAGAAGAATTCAACCATATAACTATTCTATACTTTACGAGTTAGCGTTCAACTCAACTCAAAATCTTAATCCTACCATTCAGTCTTATAACTATTCATATCATAAATTCTTTGCACAATTTGAGCAAACACTTTTTAATACTGCAAAAAGCAAATGGAGTCTTAATTATCGATTATTTGCTGGTACTATATTAACAGATAATACGATTACGAATGAGAATAACTTCTTCAATTTGTCTGGTAGTTTAGATTATACTTATGATAGAGCATTTTTTAATCGTATGGGTAACCAACAACAATTTTATAATGGAGATGCTTCATTTAAATCAAATATGTTTAGTCAAACATATAAGTCAATGCTTGGTGTAAACATTAAAGTGCCTACCAAAATTGTTCTGCCAATCGGATTTTTTGCAGATGCTGCTTATGCAAGTGTAGGTCAGAATTTATCATCAGCAGATTTTCATTACGATTATGGAATTTACCTACCAATGATTAAAGATTTAGTTGAAGTTTATTTCCCAATTGGTACTAGTGCAAAAATTAGTAATACCATCAATTATTCAGAGCGTATTAGATTTATGATTGACTTAAATGTATTACAACCATTAAATTTAATTCGTAACATCCAAATAATGTAATTTTGAAAGATAAAATTCTCTGAAAACATTAGCTTTTCAGAGAATTTTACTTATTGAAAATTATTCATAAAGCTATTCTTAAATTCCTATTTTTGTGCAAATTAATTTTAGCATGAACGTACAAGAAGTTTTAAACAGATTAGGCATAAAAGAAGTAAATAAAGGAGCTTCTACTGGATGTGAGTGGTTTAACACCACTGGTGATTTTATTGAATCATATTCGCCTGTTGATGGCAAATTAATTGCTAAAGTACAACAAGGTACTGCAGATGATTATGAAACAATCATCAAAAAATCTCAAGAAGCATTTAAGTCATGGAGGATGATGCCAGCACCAAAGCGTGGTGAAATTGTTCGTCAAATTGGTAATGCATTAAGAGAGTCAAAAGAAGATTTAGGTTACCTTGTTTCATATGAAATGGGTAAGTCATATCAAGAGGGTTTAGGTGAAGTACAAGAGATGATAGACATTTGTGATTTCGCTGTTGGTTTGTCACGTCAATTAAATGGCTTCACTATGCACAGTGAAAGACCGAAGCATAGAATGTATGATCAGTATCATCCATTGGGTATTGTCGGAGTAATTTCAGCATTTAATTTCCCAGTTGCAGTATGGTCATGGAATGCAATGCTAGCTATGGTTTGCGGAGATGTTGTTGTTTGGAAGCCAAGTTCAAAAGTAATGTTATGTGCTATTGCAACTCAAAATATTGTCTCTAAAGTATTAAAAGAAAACAATGTTGAAGAGGGAGTATTAAATTTAATCGCCGCTGGATCTAAATATGTTGGTGATAATTTCTTAGAAGATAAAAGAGTTCCATTAATTTCTGCTACGGGTTCTACTAGAGTTGGTAAACGTGTTGGTAGAATTGTTGGTGAGAGATTAGGTAGAAGCCTATTAGAATTAGGTGGTAACAATGCTATCGTAATTTCTGAGCATGCGGATTTAGATATGGCATTGAGAGCAGTGGTGTTTGGGGCGGTAGGTACAGCCGGACAAAGATGTACATCGACAAGAAGATTGATAATTAAAGATTCTATCTATGATTCATTCAAAGAAAAATTAGTAAAAGCATATTCACAAATTACTATCGGAAATCCTTTAGATACTAAGAACCTTGTTGGTCCGCTTATCGATGTAGACGCTGTCAAAGCATTTACAAATGCAATCGAAGAGGTTAAGAAAGAGGGTGGTAATGTAATTTATGGTGGTGAAGTATTAACTGGTGCAGGATATGAATCTGGATGTTATGTTCGCCCATGTATTGCTGAAGTAAAAAATGAATATAAGATTGTGCAAGAAGAAACTTTTGCTCCAATATTATATTTAATGAAGTATTCGGATATTGATGATGCAATTGCAATGCATAATGATGTACCACAAGGATTATCATCTGCAATCTTCTCAAAAAATATTTTAGAGACTGAAAAATTCTTATCACATGAAGGTTCTGATTGTGGTATTGCAAATGTTAATATAGGTACTTCAGGTGCTGAAATAGGTGGAGCCTTTGGTGGTGAAAAAGAAACAGGTGGTGGTAGAGAATCAGGTTCTGATGCTTGGAAAGTCTATATGCGCAGACAAACCAATACAATAAACTTTAGTACCGAGATGCCATTAGCACAAGGTATTAAATTCGATTTCTAAAAAAACATAAAAGATGATAAGAGCGTATGTGATTTTTCACATGCGCTTTTTTTATTGCCATATTCTCCAGCTTTCTTCAGCTTGTTCATGCAACATTTGCAATCCGTTTTTTACAGTTGCACCTGCTTCTCTTGATTTTTTTAAGAAAATGGTTTCTTCCGGATTGTATATTAGATCCATACAAAAATGATTCTCATTAATTGCATCGTATGGAATGTTTAAGAATTGTTCAACATCAGGATACATACCTACACTCGTTGTTTGAATGATAATACCAGCTTCTTCGATTATTGATTTATTCAAATCTTCATATGCATAATCACTATTATGATTATTTCTACCTACAATTTTAAATGGTATGCTTAGTTTGTTTAATACGAATTGAACTGCTTTAGATGCACCACCATTACCCAAGATTAATGCTTTAGATTTAAAAGCTATAATCTCAGGAAATAATGATTTAGCAAAACCCCAAGTATCTGTATTATACCCAATGGTTTTGCCATTTATAATTTTTATTGTATTTACTGCACCTACTTCTTTAGCTGTATCATGTAATTCGTCGAGTAACGACATTACATCTATTTTATGAGGTACAGTAACATTTAATCCTTTTAAATTCGGATTTTCAAGTAATATTTTTTTTAAATCATGAAGGTCTTCAATAGGATATAATTCATATTGTGAATTTATAATACCTTCCCTCAAGAACTTCTTTTCAAAAAATTCTTTTGAGAACGAATGCCCTAGTGGGTAACCTATGAGTCCGTATTTTGTCAAAATTATAAATTACCTACCATTGATTCAGGCTTAACCCATTCATCAAATTGCTCTGATGTTAATAGTCCTAATTCAATAGCTGTTTCCTTTAAAGTTTTATTTTCTTTATGTGCCTTCTTTGCAATCTTCGCTGCATTATCATAACCAATATGTGTATTCAATGCTGTTACTAACATTAAAGAATTATCTAAGTTTTTCTTGATGTCTGTATAATTTGGTAAAATACCTTGAGCACAATTTACATCAAAAGAAACACATGCATCACCAATCAATCTCGCAGAGTGTAAAACGTTAGCTGCAATCATTGGCTTAAATACGTTTAATTCAAAATGACCAGTTGCACCACCTACAGAAACTGCAGTGTCATTACCTATTACTTGAGCACATACCATAGTCAATGCTTCTGGTTGAGTCGGATTTACTTTGCCTGGCATTATTGAAGAACCTGGTTCGTTATCAGGTATTATAATTTCACCGATACCACAACGCGGACCTGAACTTAACATACGAACATCATTTGCGATTTTCATTAATGCAACTGCTGAACGTTTTAATGCACCTGATAATTCTACCATAGCATCGTGTGCTGCTAATGCTTCAAATTTATTTGGTGCTGTAACGAAAGGATAAGAACTGATCTCTGCAATTTTCTTTGCTACTAATTCTGCATATCCTTTTGGTGCATTTAATCCCGTACCAACTGCTGTACCTCCTAATGCTAATTCCTTTACCATCTCTAAAGCATTGTTTAATGCTCTCACTGAATTAGTAATTTGTTGTACGTAACCAGAGAACTCTTGTCCTAATGTCAATGGTGTTGCATCCATGAAATGTGTTCTACCAATCTTTACTACATTCATGTATTCTTTTGCTTTTTTATCAAGCGTATCTCTTAATTGCAACATACCTGGAATAGTAATTTCTACTACTTGTTTGTATGCAGCTATATGCATTGCCGTTGGGTATGTATCATTTGATGATTGCGATTTATTTACATCATCATTCGGGTGTAAAGCTTTTTGTTCATCTGTTAATTTACCACCTGTAATTACATGTCCGCGGTTTGCAATTACCTCATTAACGTTCATGTTACTTTGAGTTCCTGAACCTGTTTGCCAAATTACTAATGGAAACTCTGAATCTAATTTACCATCTAATATCTCTTCACATACTTGTCCGATTAACTTTGCTTTCTCTGCCGATAACACCCCTAAATCTTGATTCGTCAATGCTGCAGCTTTTTTCAAAATTGCAAATGCACGAATTATTTCAATAGGCATTTTGTCGCCCGGACCTCCAATTTTAAAATTTTGTAATGAGCGTTGAGTTTGTGCTGCCCAGTATTTTTCTGCTGGTACCTGTACTTCTCCTAAACTGTCTTTTTCTATTCTGAATTCCATGAGATTATTTTTGATGCCGCAAATTTAAGAAAAAATTGACCTAATCATTAAAATTTAATTTATTGATAATCAGGCTTTAAATTTTATTTAACACGTGTTTTTTCTGAATTGTGGATAAAACGTCAGAATAATAAATGCATAAGGGATTAACTTTGAAACAATAAAATATAAACGATTTAAAACATTAGTGTATCATGAGAAAATTAAATTATGCAATATTGCTAATCATCTCAGTTATAACAGTGAGTTCATGTGTTGTGCCTAAGAAGAAGTTCTTAGCGATGCAACATCAGAGAGATTCATTGCAAAACGGATTAAATATTGCAAACATCCGAATTGATAGTTTAGAAAAAGTTGTTGCAGCACAAAAAGATACTATCAATAATTTAAGAGCAGAAGTTTCTGATTTAAAATCTAAACTTTCTAATCTAACAGAACAATACAATACTTTATCAGAGAACTACAAACAGTTAAGAGCGAATAGTACTGATGAGATCAAGAAATTAATTAAAGATTTAGAAGCTACACAAGCAAATCTATTAGCTAGAGAAAAGAGATTAAAAGAAGTAGAAGATGCAATGGCTAGAAGAGATGATGCTGTTAGAGCATTAAGAGATAAATTACAAAAAGCATTATTAGGCTTTAACAAAAGCGGATTAACTGTAAATGTTAAAGATGGTAAAGTATACGTATCATTAACTGATAAATTATTATTTGCATCAGGTAGTATTGAAATTGATGCAAAAGGTAAAGATGCATTAACTGAATTAGCAAAAGTTTTACAAACTCAACCTGATATTAATATTTTAGTAGAAGGACATACTGATAATATGAAAGTAACCAACTTAGGTCAAATAAAAGACAATTGGGATCTAAGTGTATTACGTTCATCAGCAGTAGTAAGATTTTTAACTGAAGAGCAAAAGTTAGATGAAAGAAGAGTAACAGCATCTGGTAGAGGTGAAGTAGTGCCTGTAGATAAGATGAATTCTGCAGAGGCTCGCAGCAAGAATCGTAGAATCGAAATCATTCTAACACCGAAGTTAGATGAGCTTTATAATTTACTTAACGAGGACGTAAAATAATAGTACTGAAGTAGCTAGTAGCTAGTAGCTAGACGTATCTAGTGAAAGCTACTAGCTACTTTTTTACTACCTTCAAAATGGTGAGTAAAAATCTTTAAAAGTCGGCAGTTCTCTATCTTTTTCCGACACAAACTTCCCTTCCACTTGCCAGTCTATATTTAAGTCTAAGTCATCAAATTTAACACCACCTTCTGAATCTTTGTGATAATAGTTAGTGCATTTATAACTGAAGATTGTATTGTCTTTTAATGTTGAAAACCCGTGTGCAAAGCCTGGTGGAATATAGAATTGCATTTGATTTTCATCGTTCAATTCTAGAGCAAAATATTGACCATAAGTTGCTGAATTTTTTCTGATATCTAAAGCTACATCTAATACTGCCCCCTGAATTACTCTCACCAATTTACCTTGCGCATAAGGGTCTTTCTGAAAATGTAATCCTCGGATGGTACCCTTCTGTGAGAGTGATTGATTATCTTGAATGAAGTGCACTTTATTACCTAATGCTTTTTCGAAAGTATCTTCTCTGAAACTTTCAAAAAAGTAACCTCGTTCATCTCTCCAAATTTTCGGCTCAATAATTAAAAGTCCACTGATGGGCGTAGTTGATATATTCATTATTCTATAATATCTAAAATAGTTCTAAATGCTACAAACTTGTTAGCATATTTAATATTTACTTCAGCTTGTAACGATGGTGCATATTTAGTTTGATATTCTATTAACTTATCAGCTGATTCACAGTAATACTGAAAAGAATATGTATTGCCATCTTGCTTGGGTTCTTTTAATTTCATAATCTTATGCATCACGAAACATCCTGTATTCATTACATCTGGCACATGTTTCTCTCTCATCCAATTAATCCACTCTTCATGTATATCATCTATTACATTAACAGTTACACTATATAATACCATATATATTTTTTTTACGAATTTATAAATTTGAAATTAATATCAACTACCTCTAAGTAGTCTGAATCTTTTTCTAGCTTCAACAACATACAAACTACCTGGAAATTCATCAATCAATTTCTGATAAAATTGCATTGCTAATGATTGATTAGCTAGTTTGTATTGATATATTTCTGCAATTTTAAATATTGCATCATCAGCCCAAATACCATCTTTATAATTAGAGGCAATTAAGTTTAATTTTATAATTGATGCGTTAAAATCTTGTTTTTGTAAATCAATATTTGACTTTGTATAAAGTATATCATCCTCTAGATCATTATTTGCAAACAATATATTAATTGAATCAAGTTTTATTATTGCTTCATCATATTTATGTTGAAATACTAATAGATCTGCTTGTGCATATAACTTCAACGAGTACAAATTTGTATCAATAAATTCATTATCTGAAATCAATAAACTCAAATTCAATGCATCATTTGCTATTAAGTTAGAAGTACCAGATTTTAAAATATCTAATTGTGCTTTTGCCCAAGTAAACTCTGCTGCATAGTATGATAGTTTTGCATTTTTAAATTTAGCTAATTGACCGATGGGTTCATCTTTATATGCTTTATCTACCTGACCGTATAATAAGGCTGCATCCCAAATATCACCTCTTATTAAGTAATAATCTCCCAAGTCTAATTTGCATGCTGCAATAAATGAAGTTATGCCAAATCTATTCTCTATAATTCTTTCTAAAATAGTGATAGCTTCATTTACTTCATTTAGGTACAATGCAAGTAATCGAGCATAATCTTTCATTGATTCAAAAGTTTCACTCGATTCACCTAATTCTTTAAAATAAGATTGATATTCTAATTTTAAATTCTCTAAATCACTTTTTGTATATGTGCTGTTTATTATTTTATCATTTTGATTATTTAGTTTTAATTTCTTTGCGGTATAGTATAAATTATTAGAAATACCTTTATTTATTACTTCATGGAAAGCTCTATTCGCAATATCGTATTGTTGATTGTTCATGGCATATTTGCCTAAATTCAACAACCTAATCCCATTCTCATTTAATCTTTTGTCAATTGCAATACTTTGTATTAATGCCGCATCATAATTCTCCTGCTGTATGAATGTCCAGATTAACATATCAGAATAAAAAATCTGATCAGGCTCTCTCTGAAGTTTTTCAAGCAGTATTATTTTTAATAAATTATAATCATTGGGATCATTGAAATAATCTTGAAATACCTGCTGAATTTGTGACTGATCGAATTCATTGGCCTCAAACATTGCTAACTGTTCTTCTATGAGTCCTTTTTTATTATTCTGTAAGCTATAAATTTTAGATGCCTCTACACTTAATATCGTTGAGTTATTAAAAATTTTTCTTGAATGTGTTACAGTTTGTAATGCAAAATCTAATAAACCATATTCTATAAATGCATTACATACTTCCATAGCCATACCTATATCAGGTACTATGTATTTAATTGCATCGTTATATGATTTATTAGCTTTTTCTTTTTGATTTTGTAAATCATAAATATTACCAAGATCTATATGGTATTTTGGGTAGTTATTACTTCTCTTAATAAATTTCCTTACTAACTTTTCAGCATCAGAATATTTCTTTTGATTTAAATATGATTTGATTAAATAATCATAGTATGAATTATTATCGGGGTAGTCTAATAATAGTTTTTCGAATAAATCTTCAGATTTATCATACTCGGCATTATTAAAATATTGTTTTGCTAATGATTCATTATTATTTCGTTGGGCAAGAGATATGCCTAACGATGTTGTTAAAAAAAATAATATTAGCAGTACTTTTCTCATAATCGCCTAAAATTAAGATATATATTTTATATACGAAGATTTTATGTTTCAATTTTTAACGGATAAATTAGGGTAAAAATGGTGTTACACCTCAATAAAATAAAGCTATTTAGCCAATAATGGTTAATTTAGATTTTTGTGTAGAGTGTATATATGTATAAAGTGCGAATATTAATTGTGTTTTTGTTGTTTTTTATGTCATCATGCATACATAAACAAGAGGAATATCAATTAGTTGAATTAGATAAATTTTTTAAAACAGCCGATAAAAGTAATATGCTTTTATCGCCAGGGGGTGATTTTGTCTGCTATGTATCTCTTTATAAAAATAGACCCAACATTTATTTAGAGAATCTAAATACTTCTATCATAAAGCAGTTAACCAACGATACTGTATTGGGTATTAATAGATATTTATGGTTAAATGATTCAATTATCATATATCTACATGATGAAGATGCTAAAGAGAATTATCATTTATACTCATTAAATATTCATAATAATAAATCAATAGATTTAACGCCATACCCTAATGTGAAGCTGCAACTCTTATCAATAAATTCAAATAACTATACTGATATTTATCTTACCTTAAATAAGAGAGACCCAAAAGTTTTTGATCTATATAAACTCAATGGTATTACCTCAGAATTAACTTTATTAGAAAAAAATAATGGTGATATAAGTTATTGGTTAGAAGATGTAAATGGTAATATCAAAATTGCTGTTGCAACTGATGGTGTCAACGAACGATTTTTATACAAATCAACATCAAGCAATAAATATGATGAAATTCTTTCAGTAAACTTTACTGAAAGCTTTTATCCGATATGTTTTACTGCCGATGGAAATAATATTTATGCTCTTTCAAATATCAATCGTGATAAAACAGCTTTAATAGTTTTTGATTTGCTTAATAAGAAAGAAAAAACAGCTATTTATGAACACGCTGATGTAGAAGTTAATGATGTAATCTTTTCTAAAATAAGTAATAAGCCTTTATACGCGGCTTATAATACATCTAAATATCAAATTCAATCTTTAAGTAAAGAAATAGATGTCCTCCAAAAAGTTGTAAACAAAAAACTTAAACATGAGTCGTATCGAATAATTAATTTTAGTAAAGATGAAAAGAAGTATTTAATTAAATCTATTAACGATAAGAATTATGGAGCATATTATCTGTTCTCAACCGAAAATTTAAGTTTGACTTTAATCTCTGATCAGAGTAAAATAATAGATAAAAATTTATTGTGCGATGTGAAACCTATTAAATTTCTATCTAGAGATAAAATTGAATTAAATGGCTATTTGACCTTGCCTAAAATTAAATATGAAAATTACCCTTTGGTAGTAATTGCAAATCCGAGTCCCTGGACAAGAGTTACATGGGAATATAATCCGGATGTACAATTTCTTGCTAATCGCGGTTATGCAGTTTTGCAAGTAAATCAACGAGGTGCTGATGGTTATGGTAAAGTATTTCAAAAATTAGGATTTAAACAAATCGGTAAAAAAATGCAAGATGATATTACTGATGGTGTTTATCATTTAATTGCTCAAGGTATTATTGATACAAATAGAATAGCTATAGCAGGGTTTAGTTTTGGAGGTATGACTGCGTTGAATGGATTGTTGAGAGATTCTGGACTTTACAAATGTGCTGTGTCTTATTCTGGGCATATAAACATGTTCACTTATTTAAAAGGCATACCACCTTATTATAACCAATACCTAGAAATGATATACGAAATGTTGGGTAACCCTGAAAAAGACAATGAATTATTTAGAGAATGTTCACCAGTATTTCATGTTGATAAGATAAAGGTACCTGTATTTATTGCACAAGGTGAAAATGATAATAGAGTGAGCTCAATCGAAGTAAGTACTTTTGTAAAAAGTTTAAAAAGACAAAATACCCCAGTAACTTATTTGCTAATTAAAGATGAAGGACATAGTTTTAAAAAATTAGAAAATAGATTTACCTTGTATTCAGAAGTGGAGTCATTTCTAGAGATGAATCTTAAACGTATCAATGACAACTAAACCTAAAAACTCTTATAGAAGAAATTATGCTTTAATACCCATATTTATTGTGGTGTTAACTATAACTTTTTTTATTGCATTATTTTTCGGATATAAGTTTACACAGAAAGTAATAGAGTCTCAATTTGTAACTGATAAGGTAGAGGTATTAGAAGAAGCATTAAAACCTTATAACGATTTTATATTTAGCAAAATTCCTCAAATCTCACTATATCAAGGTTATTTAGATTCAACTTCAATTAAAGGACTTTCTAATAATTATTTTAGAAATTATCACATAATTGACAAGATCACATTCTACGATATTGAGGTCGGTAATATGCCAATTGAAGACGGATTCAGACAAGATAGATTTTCAGTAGGTGTAAAATCTGTTTATAATATTCAGAAGAATATAAACGGGTATAGTGATATAAGTTTAAAATTTAAAAAAAATGAAACAGGTGAATTTTCAGGTAAAGACGCCAATGACTTTAGTCAAGCCATTTTGAAGTTTACTAATTATGTAAATAATTATGATTCTACAAAAGATATAACTCCTGATTTAATCTTTAAAATATTTTATTCATTTAACGATAAGCAAGTAAGTTTTATAAATGTACCTCGTGAATCAGAAATAAAAATATACCATTCTTTAGTTGCTGATAACATTAACAATTTAATTGGCTACGATCAAGATTTATTAACCTTTCAATTAGACCCTAATCAATTACCTATTATTAATACCAGTCCGTATTTGTACGAGAAAATTCTATTGCGCCCAGTTACTTTCGACTCCTTAATAAACGACAAAAACCATTTCACAACAGGAATCTCGTTGCCCGGTGCTTTTTCAGATTATCAATTATATTTTATCTCATCAAAAGAATATGTCAATAAAAGAATTGGAATGTTATTTACACCAATTGCTATTGGTATTCTAGCAATCTATTTTATCATGTTGTTTATAGCAATATTGATTTATAGAAATCTAAATATAAATGCTAAATTATTTAAGTTGCAATATGATTTTGTGAATAATTTAACTCATGAATTTAAGACACCTGTAAGTGTAATAAAAATCGCAGCGAACAATATTAAAGCACAGCCTGTGCTTAATGAAAAAGACAAAGAATTATACGGAAGAATATTGGAAGAGGAGGCAGATAAGCTTAATGACTTAATGAATAAATTACTTTCTTTAACTCAATTAGAGAATCGATCTCTAATTATTAAGAAAGAGCAAATTGATCTATACGAGTTTTGTCGCGATATAGTGGATGCTTATCATATAAAATATAATGACTTTAATCTTGAGTACTCGGTACAGAATATTTTATACTATAATGGCGATAGAGTATTATTATATAGTTTATTTCAGAATTTGATGGATAATGCTTATAAGTATTCATCTGCAGATAATCGAAAATTGCAAATAAAGATAAGAAGAGTAAAACAGCAACTAATTCTTTCATTTATAGACAATGGTATAGGTATACCAAGTGATGAGATTGATAATGTATTCAATAAGTTTTATAGAATTGAAAATCAATTTAACCAACAAGGTAGTGTGGGTATAGGTTTGGCATTTTGTAAAGAAGTTGTTAAATTTATGAAGGGTGAGATAAGTGTAAAGAGTGAATTAGGGAAAGGTTCTGAATTTAAAATCATTTTGCCAATAGATTAGAAACAATCATTTTACAAACAGATAGTTAATTATATATTACTTTCGCTCTATAAATTTAAACGATGGAAAAAAGTCAAGTTAAAATTGCAATTGTTGAAGACGATAGCAATTTAAGATTATTAGTAAGTCAAAGAATTGCATCAGAAGGCTATCAAGTTTTTGAGGCAGCTGATGGCACTACTGGTGAACAATTAATTTTAAAAGAACAACCCCATATTGTTCTGCTTGATTGGATGTTGCCAGGTAAAACTGGTTCTGAAGTTTGCACATCTATTCGTGAACAAGATTTCAATGGCATCGTTATAATGATTACTGCTAAAGCTCAAGATATAGATAAAATAGATGCTTATAATTTCGGAGTAACCGATTACATCACTAAGCCATTTAGTATGGAAGTATTGATGGCCCTAATTGAAAATAAGGTTAAGTTCATTGTAAATTCTGAAAAGTCTGATGTTATCAAATTCGCTAATATGGAGCATCATCCGAGTATACACATGTTACTACGTGATGGTAAAAAAGTGGAATTGACAATTTTAGAAAATAGAATCTTATTGTATTTCTTGAAAAATATGAATAAGGTAATTAATCGTGATGAATTAATGATGGTAGTGTGGGGCTATAATTCTGATGTAAATACTCGTACTCTCGACATGCACATTGTTCGTCTAAGAAAGAAAATAGAAAATAACCCAGAACAACCTATGCTTTTACAAACAGTAAGAGGCTTAGGCTATAAGTTCGTATTAGAATAGACTATTTACTTTTAACGTAACGATATTCTTCGAATTGATCTTCACCATCAACGGTGCCTTCAATTCTAGCAAATAATGAATCTTTTGCCAATTTTTGGTATATAATTCTTTGTGGGAAATCGTGATCTACATTTTCAAATACTGCTCTCTCTTGGTTATCAACCAATGCAAAATCAGTTGAAGTTTCTTCATTTACTGTTACTGAATATGTGATAGATCCATTAGTATTGGTAATCTCTGCAGTCTCTGAAAATGTTGTGTCGCCTTCTGCAGTGATTGCATATGCATGACCCGAATAAGTAAAGTCATTTACCTTTTTCCACTCTTCGTATAATGTACCCTCTTCAGTGCTGCTCTGCCATTTACCTAGCATCCATTTTAATGAATTTATTTCAGTTTCTTCATTTGTTGAACAGGCACTAAGTAAGAAAATAGAACTTAGTAATATGCCTCCAGAAAGTAGTTGGGTTTTCATGTTAATTTAGTTAACACAAAGGTATATATTAATTAATATTAATTTAAAATATTTATAAAGTAAAATAAGATGAATTGCAAAATTAATAGTCCGTCGAGCTTTATTAAATAGTCTAGATCTTTCTTATGCTTCTTACTAGTATGAATCACTAATATAGCTATTAATGAGCTCATTAACACAACGATACTCTCAGTTGTTCGTCCGAAAATTACAAAATGACCTAAACTTATTAGAATAAACATGAAATAACTAAGGCTATAGGCATTCGCTTCGCCTAATATTGATGGTATCGTTATTAGATTTTGTTGTTGATCAATGTAAATATCTCGTATGTCAAAGGGTATTGTTAAGGCGATTATCCATAGAAATTTTAAAGCAATTCTAATTAATTCATCTGAACTCAGTTCTAAATGATAAATAATAGCTGGGTAAACGTTACAAACCATAATCCATACCAATGCGATACTTAGAATTTTAAGAAAGGGCAGAGACCTTATTCCATAAAATTTAACAGCTTTAATTCTTATGTTGTATAATAAAGCAAATGCAGCAACTAATAGTATTTCAATTTTATGATCTAAATAATTTATAAGGATGGTGCAAGAAATAACTGATGTTAACATAATTATATGAACCAGTTTTGAGTTATTACTCAACCATGCAATCCTGTTATTTTGATCATTCGAATGTTTCTTATTTGGGTAACCAACTGCAAATAGATATACGATGATAGTAGAGAAAAATGTAAATAATAATAGCTCTATATTTAATTTAATATCATGTATAATTAGATACAGAGCTGTTTGACTAGCAGCAGCAATTGCTATATATATATTACTATAGGCAAGAAATGCATAAGCTGATTTGAGCATTCACAAACTTACGCAGATTTCAATTCAAAGACTGTTATTTCTGGTAAAATTCCGATACGGCCTGGGTAACCTAAAAATCCGTAACCAACATTTACATATAACTTCTGCTTTTCATGTTCGTATAATCCTGACCATTCGGGGTAAACATATTGAGCCGGACTCCATTTGAAATCACCAAACTCAATACCAAATTGCATACCATGAGTATGGCCTGCAAACATCATGTCTATGTCTTTATGATCTTTTAATACTTGAGCTCGCCAATGACTTGGGTCATGTGATAATAGTAATTTCACAGCTGCCTCCTCGGTATTCTCTTTGGCTTTTACTAAATCACCCTTTCTTGGGAACCTTAAATTTGACCCCCAATTTTCTACACCTACGATTGCAATTTTATCTCCAGATTGTTCAATAATTCTATTTTCATTTAACAATAAATCCCAACCTAAATTTTTATGTACTTCGTATAAATCTTCTAAGTTTTTCTTTTTTGCTTGTACACTTGGCCATTGTTTGTAGTCACCATAATCATGATTACCTAAAATTGAATACACACCCATCGGAGCTTTAACTTTATCAAAGATATTTGTGTAATCTTTCATCTCCGCAGTTTGATCATTTACTAAGTCTCCGGTGAAAAAAACTATATCACATTTTTCCGCATTTAATAAATCAACGCCTCCTTGTACTGCTACCTTATCGAAAAATGATCCTGAATGAACATCTGATATTTGTCCGATTTTTATACCATCAAAACTCTTTGGTAAATTAGGAATAATAATTTTTTTACGTTTTACTTGGTAATCATATACGTTATTTGATATCATACCATAGTTCATCGTAACAAATGGCAATCCAGCCATCACCAATCCGGTTTTGCTTATAAACTCTGATCTACTGATTCCTTCTTTTACTTCTACTATTTCTAGTTCTTGAAATTTATTTCTTTTGAGACCTAGTTTTCTAGATAACCATATAGCTAATCTTCTTAAATCATCAATTAATAAAAAAGGCAATGCAAAAGCTTTAGAAAAATAATGCACAAAGAACCAGACAAATAAAACTGTTCTTAGTACTCTGCCTATTGATAAAAATATTCCTAAAAATAAACCTGCAATAGTAATGGCTACTATGAACCAATAACCTCTCATCAACCATCTTTTCTTTTTTTCAGATTCGAAATCGAAAGATGTTTTTACTGCTTGAAATATATAAAAGTCTAGTAATAATAATACGCCAGTTACGAACAATAAACTTAATATTCTACTCTCCATTTATTATCTAAATCTTAAATCATTATCAACATCATAGTCGTCGTCTTCAGATAAGTTGCCACCAAATAAAGTGTTAAACATATCTTTGAATTCGTAACCATTATCTAAATAATTTTTACTAATTAACGAATATTCTGCTAATGCATGAAGAGCCATTTCCATTAAGAATAGTTTTGTGTCTTCATCAGTTTTTGAAACTTTACTACTAATTATTTTCTCTAAACCTGGTATCGATTTAAGTTTAGCTTTGTATTCCTTATTATTTAAATTATCAACCATATCGAATTGGTTACCTTCAGCAAACCATTCTATAATATCTTGATAAGGGTTTTTCTCTTTTGCTTTCTTAGCTTTTTCTGGGTCAGGTAAATAATCTACAATCATAGTTTTAATTGCTTTACCTAATAGGATGTGAGCAACCTTTGCCGGCCCCTCTAATTCACCTTCGTAAACTAATTCTATTTTACCAGTGATCGATGGTAATACACCTAAGAAATCTGTTATTCGTACTGAAGTATTATCATCTCCATTGATTAGCATTCTACGTTCAGCTGTACTTACTAAATTTTCATAAGCACTAATCGTTAAACGTGCAGATACCCCGCTCTTCTTGTCGATATACTCACTTTGGCGAGCTTCAAATGCAATCTGTTCAATTAAAATCTTCGCAATCTCATTTACCTTTATTGTTGATTTTTGATGTTCATCTATATCAGCCTCTTGTTCTGTAATAGTTCTAGAGATTTCGATTGTTTTTGGGTAATGAGTAAGAATTTGACTTTCAATTCTATCTTTTAATGGAGTAACTATACTACCTCTATTCGTGTAGTCTTCTGGGTTCGCTGTAAATACAAATTGAATGTCTAATGGCAATCTTAATTTGAATCCGCGAATTTGAATATCTTTCTCTTGTAGAATATTAAATAATGCTACTTGAATTCTTGCTTGTAAATCTGGTAATTCATTGATTACAAAAATCTGACGATGAGATCTTGGTATTAATCCGTAATGAATCACTCTTTCATCTGCATATGATAATTTTTGCGATGCTGCTTTTATAGGGTCAATGTCACCAATAAGGTCTGCAACCGTAACATCCGGAGTAGCTAATTTCTCAGTATATCTAGCCGAACGATGTAACCAAGCGATGGGTGTTTTATCGCCTAATTCATTAATTGTGTTTACACCGTACCATGAAATCGGATTAAAGGGATCGTCAAATAATTCTGATCCTTCTATATATGGTATGTATTCATCTAATAATTCTACCAATGATCTTGCTATTCTTGTTTTTGCTTGTCCGCGTAAACCTAATAACAAAATATTATGCTTTGATAAAATTGCAGTTTGTATCTCTGGTATTACTGTGTCATCAAAGCCAATAATACCTTCAAAACTTTTTTCTTTACGTTTTAATCTTTCAATTAAATTATCTCTTAATTCGTTTTTTATTGATTTTGATTGGTAACCTAATTTCTTTAATTCAGCAAATGTTTTAATAGCTGTAATATCTTTCATCTTTTTTTATTTAACAGTTTTTCTTCTATTTTTTACATAATCTTCAAACACGTATTCACCTAGTCCGTTCAATGAACTATAGAAAGCACGACCTCCATTTGTTTGAGTAAACAAACGTACGAATTGTTGTAAATAAGGGTCATTAGCAATCATGAATGTAGTAATCGGAATTTTTAATTTTTTACATTGTGCAGCCATGTTTAAAGTTTTATTTACGATTTTTCTATCGAGACCTACACTGTTTTTGTAATACTTTGCACCTTCTTTTAAACACGATGGCTTACCATCGGTAATCATGAAAATTTGTTTGTTGTTGGTTTTTCTTCTACGTAATATATCTACTGCTAACTCTAATCCTGCATAGGTATTTGTATGATATGGTCCAACTTGTAAATAAGGTAAATCTTTCACCTCAATAGGCCATGCGTCATTGCCAAATACAATAATGTCTAAAGTGTCTTTCGGGTATTTAACCTTTATTAATTCAGACAATGCCATTGCTACTTTCTTAGCAGGTGTTATTCTATCTTCACCATACAAAATCATTGAGTGTGAGATATCAATCATCAATACTGTTGATGCTTGAGTTTTATAATCCATCTCCTCAACTTCTAAATCATGTTCTGTTAATTTAAAATCTGAGATACCATGATTTATTTGTGCATTGTGTATTGATTGTGTAATGTCTATTCTATCTAATGCATCACCGAACTCAAATTGTCTTCGTTCTGCATTACGCTCATCTCCTTGTCCAGAAAAATTTGACTGATGCTGACCTCTAGAAGTTTTTTTAAGTTTCCCGAAAATTTCTTCTAGTGCTGATTGACGAATGGTCTGTTCTGACTTTGCTGTGATTTTGAAACCACCTGTATTATCATCATCTTTTAGATATCCGTTTTTCTTTAAATCTTCGATGAAATCACCCATGCCATATTCATCGTTGGTGATTTTATATTTTTTATCTAACTCATTCATCCATGCTAATGCTTCGTCAGCATCGCCTGATGTATAGTTTAAAAGTTCCATAAAAAGCTTTAACAGCTCCTCAAAAGAACCTTTTGGTAAGTCATTTTCTGAAAATTTACTAAATAAAAAGCCGCGCATGTTGTGTAAACGTATTATATTGACTTAATGTTTTTTAATTAATCCCTAAATATGAGAACAATACTTCTTATTAAGCTTATTTTACTGTTAAGTCACAGTATTTTTGCTCAAAATAATGATAAGTCTGAGATTCTGAATGTTTTAGAAAATCAACGTTTGGCATGGAATAATGGTAACCTACAGCAATATATGATGGGCTATTGGCAATCTGACTCATTGTTGTTTGTTGGTAAACGCGGACCTCAATACGGTTGGCAGAAGACTTTTGATAATTATAAAAAATCATACCCTGATAAATCTGCAATGGGTAAATTAACTTTTAATATTTTGAAAGTAGATATTTATACCTCTGATTATGCTTTTGTTTTAGGTGAGTGGATCTTAGATCGAGAGAAAGATCAACCACGCGGATTCTTTACATTACAAATGAAAAAGATAAACGGAGAATGGAAGGTTATTGCTGATCACTCTTCTTAATTTTATAAAGTCTCATAAAGATTCCTCTTTTTTCTTCTTCGTAAATTAATTCATGAGATTGAATTTGATCTATTAACTCATCGGGGTAATTGAAAATATTTGACCAAACGATATATTCAGTATTATTTAAATGATACGACTGAAATTTAGAAGTATCATCATTCAATTCTAAGATTTCTCTAGTATCTAAATTTGGGAAACCTGAAGCTACATTGTTAATTTCAATTTCTTTCTCATTTAATTGATCAATCAAATTAGCTCTTAATTCATAGTACGGGAAATGTGCTGGTGTAGCATCCCAACCTACTGCAATTTTTGAAGGGTAAATGAATACTGATCCTATGATGAAAGAAATGAATAATAAATTTAATAAATATTTAAACGATGAACGATCTTGAATTAACCCAATGCATATTAACAATCCTAATAAATAAATAGGCATATAATATCTATGTCCGACTAGGCCATCAGCAAATGAAGTATTTAAAGTAAACACTATTATTAAACTTATAAATATGCTGATTAATTTATAACTAAATCGGTCTAGTGTTTTAATGTACTTCAATAAAAAGAAAATTAAAATCAACCAAAAAGTTATTCTTCCAAAATCTACCCATCTCCAAATCATTAGCGCAATGTTTTTTACAATTTGCTCAAAGCCTACTTGCTGAAATGAACTTGCCCATGGTGAATTCGAATGAAAGCCTATCCATCCGACTAAATAATAATGAGCTAAAAGCCAAGAGAAGTTTAGTATTACTGCTGGTAGAAATATATATATCAATGTTTTTGTTTGGCTGTGAAATAATTTACGTTCAATAATTATTTGATATATGTATAGTCCGATAAATATTGCAAATAGCACCATCATCCCTCGCATAGAAATAAATGACATAGGTATTAATGCGATACTCAATTTTATATTTCTTTTTTTAATGATGTAATATATACTCAATAAAAAGAAAGATATAAGTACAATGTCGGGCGAAGTTAAGCTTGCTTGTGCTAATAAAGTTGGTTCAAAAAATAATAGCAAAGAAATTGGCAGCACCCATTTTTGATCAACAAATATTTCAGCGAGTTTAGGTATGATGTATGCAAGTAGTAATAAAAAGGGTAGCATCAGCCAATGAGACACAATTAATGATTTGCCAAAAATAAACCATCCGGCAGCGATGTACATACCGAATATTGGCGGGTGGCCAGAGTCTAATTCATTCGGCAACCAAAATGTTGTAAAATTATTTTCATAAAAAAAATGCGGATGTCTAGAGCCAAACTGCACCATGTCGCCAAAGAAAACATGACTTTGTGATAAAAAACAAAGTATAATATACAGTGCAGATAATATGTAAGTGACTCTAATTGATGACATTCAAAATATTTTTAACATTTACAAATCCAGCCTTCTTCAAATTTCGTTAGTTCATTCAAATAATCAAAAAACGAAAATGAAAACATTAATCTCAAAATTAACATTAGCAATAGTAGCTATCGCTTTTGTCTCAAATGTAAGTATTGCGCAAGATACTAAAATGGTTGGTGGTGCAGCAATGTACCCTACAAAAGATATCGTAGACAATGCAGTAAATTCTAAAGATCATACAACATTAGTTGCAGCGGTAAAGGCAGCTGGATTAGTAGAGACATTAAAGTCGGCAGGTCCGTTCACTGTATTCGCACCAACAAATGAAGCTTTCGCAAAGTTGCCAGCTGGTACAGTAGAATCATTAGTAAAATCTGAGAACAAGGCTACATTAACAAAAATTTTAACTTACCATGTAGTAGCAGGTAAAATGGATGCTGCAGCATTATCAAAAGCTATCAAAGCTGGTAAAGGTAAAGCGACTTTAACAACTGTAGCTGGTGGAAAATTAACAGCTAGCATGAAAGGTAAAGCGATTGTATTAACCGACGAAAACGGTGGAATGTCAACTGTAACTATCTCTGATGTATATCAGAAAAACGGAGTGATTCACGTGATTAATTCAGTGGTATTACCTAAGTAAAAATTCAATATGACAATAAAGAGGTAATAGATATATAAGCTATTACCTCTTTGTCATTTTATATATCACAGGTTTACTAGGTGAGGCATCAGTCATTAATGAACTAATACCTATGTTTAAAAAGTATATACCATCTTCTACTTCATCTGGTACATAAATTAATTCAGTAATGGTCATATCTAATGCTGGCTCAACATTATAATTCCAGAAACTTTTGTGTGCGGCTAATGCGCCAGCATCTTCTTCTCTATCAACAGATGGTAAGTCTATTAGTAAATGTTTATATCCCATTAGCCTAATTTTCTCACATAATTCAGCACTCAAATAACATGGGTTCTGACTTGAGTAGTTTTTAATTTTTTTATCTATCGTATTCGGATGTGTACGAATGATCAAGGCCTCTACATCCGCAACTCTTGTCAATTGGTTTATACTATCTATTTCTATAACATGATCTGAGTCTCTTTCTGTTGGTGTAACAGATATTACTTGCGCATAGAAATGAAATTTCTTTAAGCAGTCATTAATGCAAATTCTTTCTTTGCTGATATGTCCGACACACTCTGTATGCGTACCATTACCATGTGCATTGATAAATAGATTTTCGCAATTTGCAGAGCCTCCTTCAGCAACTGAACCTACAAATGTACCTACACGTATGGGTTCAAACTTTGCTTCGGGTATGTGAAAAGCATTTACTCCTTTATTCGGATGTATGGCTATTGATAAATCGACACCTTTAGATAAGTCTATCGAATATTCATTGTAATCAAAAAAAGTTTTAATTATCATTTTTTAAAATAAATAAGTCTGATGCAATTTTGTCGGCCATTAATTTACCACTCTTTGTGGTCTTACAATAATTATTTTCAATTTCTAATAGGTTATTATTTAGAAATGAGTTTAAATTATTTTTAAGTTCTGATAAATATTGTGATCCAAATTCATTTTCAAAATATTCAAAAGATATTCCTTTACTTGTTCTCAAAGAGATCATAAGGTACTCATTTATTCTATCTTCAATGCTTAATACTTCGGTAGTTGCTGGTAATTCATCTTTAAATAGCTGGTCAATATATTGATGATTATTTGCAACATTCCATTGCCTTGTAGTTTTATTAAATGAATGAGCTGATGGACCGATGCCCAAATATTTTTTACCTTCCCAGTATGACGAATTATGACGTGAATGATAACCTTCTTTACAGAAGTTTGATATTTCATAATGTAAGAAATCATTGTTTGCCATCTCTTCCATTAGTATTTCAAATTGCTCAGCTGCTTGTTCATCATCAAGCGCTTTGACTTTACCTTTTGACACCCAATTGCCCAAAGCTGTTCCTTGTTCTACAGTTAAGGCATAAGAAGATATATGCCGAATATCTAATTCAAAGGCTTTATGAATGTTTTCTTTCCATTCTTTATTGCTTAAAGAAGGAGTGCCATAAATTAAGTCTATACTTATATTATCTATGCCGATATCTTGTGAACGTTTAATACTATCAATTGCTTGATTAGAATTATGAGCCCTGTTCATCCATTCTAAATCTTTATTAAAAAATGATTGAATACCTATACTCAATCTATTTATACCGATCTGTTGAATGCCCTTTATATATTCAGCATTCAGATCATCGGGGTTTGCTTCTAAAGTTATCTCCGGATGATTGATGACATAAAAATCATCTTGAATTTGATGTATAATTTTTTCTATTTCTTTAGGTTCAAGTAAAGAAGGTGTTCCCCCTCCGAAATAAATGGTCTCTATATTTTCATCAGCTAAGTAATCTTTTCTAATTTTTAATTCACGCAATAAAGCTTCAATCATTGCGTCTTTATGTTTCAGTGTTGTGCTAAAATGGAAATCGCAATAATGACATGCTTGTTTGCAAAATGGAATATGTATATAAATACCTGCCATGCCTCTAAGTTCTAAAAATTAAGTAATTTTAAGGCAATGTTGAAGAGATTAGTTGCAATATTTTTGGTTTTGACTATGTTTCAGGCTGTGTCAGCTCAAGATACACTCAGCAAATATTCTGTAGTCAATGATTCAATACTTTCTTTTAAAAATTATTTCTGGCAAAATATTGAATACGATAGCAACTATTTAGAAATTGCTAATCGAAATAAATTATCATTTGCTAATCTTAAGAATAAAAAAATAATAAAAGAAGATTTTGAAAAGCAATTTGAAATTATTCTTAAATATTTAGAAAACAACGGTTACCCATTTGCTGAAATTTTCTTTAGTAATATTTCAATTAGTAATAATAATGTTAATGCTAAATTAAACCTAGTTTTAAATGATTTAATCTTAGTAGATAGCGTTAGGGTTATTTCAAATAATGTTATCAATCCGTATTTTATTACTTCATATACAGAAGTTAAACCTGGTGATATTTATAAAGAGAATTATATAAGTGAAATAAATAATAAAATTAATTCTTTAGGTTTTTTGAGAACAAAATATCAAACTCAAGTATATTTTGTAAATAAAAAAGCAGAAGTAGTTATTTATCCTGAAAAGATAAATGCTAATAGATTCGATGGTTTGATAGGTATTCAACCGAATTCTTTGAATAATAAAACAAGTTTAGTCGGACAAGCGCAGTTGTATTTAGTTAATACTTTAAAGAGAGCTGAAAGATTTAATTTTGATTTTAGAGCACAACCTAATTTGACACGTGATTTAAAAATCAATTTTACTTATCCATATATTTTCAATCTTCCTTTTGGTATTGACTTTGATTTCAACTTCCGAAGACAAGATTCTAGCTTCTCTATTTATAGTCCTGAAATTGGCATCTCATATCTATTTAAAGCTCAGAGTTCCATAAAGTTTATTTACAAAATCGAAAACAGCAATTTACTTTCTACGCAAAGGTTCAGAAATGCAACTGAGCTACCTGATGTTTTAGATGTAAACAAATTCTATTATGGTTTGAATTTCAATTTTGAAAAATTAGATTATAGAATAAATCCGAAGACAGGACAAAGGGTAATGTTTCAGGTGATGTTCGGACAAAGAACAATAGAGCGGAATGCAGTTTTTGCAGATAGTCTGTTTAATAATATTGATTTGAAGAGCAATCAAATTCAGTTATCACTTTCAGTTCAGAAATTTATAAATGTCTATAAAAGAAATGTTTTAATGATAGGTTTAAAGTCGTCATTACTTGAAACGGAAGCTATACTATTCAATGAATTATATAGAATTGGAGGCATTAATGACATTAGAGGTTTCGATGAACAATCACTATTTAGTTCAGCCTTTATTATTGGAACTTTAGAGTATAGATATCACTTAGATAAAAATTCATTTCTAAGAATGTTTTATGATTGGTCATATTTAGAAAATAAATTAACTAATATTGGCGTAAATGCGTCAGGTGTAGGTGCTGGCATGCAAGTTCAAACGAATGCTGGCATGTTACAATTAAGTTATGCATTAGGTAAAATTGATAACAATCTATTTTCTTTTCAAAACGGGAAAATTCATTTTGGAATCATTAATTATTTTTAAATTTTTGCAGAATGTTAAGAGCTATACGATTTTCTTTTTTGTTGCTTTATTTGTTATTCAATATGCTAGGTGCTATTGCTAGTAATATAGATTCAGCTAACAAATTTGTAGGTCTTGATACTTTGCCCAGACAGTTTTATTTCTTCGATAATGATAGTATTTGTTATGCATTAATTGATAGTTCTAGAATTGTTAAAAGTACAATTATAGAAGATTCAATAAAGTCAAAATATGTATCAGACTCATACAATTGGAAAGAGCCAAGAGTCATCAAAGTTGATTCGAAACACTTTGACAAAATAATAATCAGGAAACAACCGTCAATCTGGATATTCTATATTTTACTTGTCATTGTAATATATTTTACTTTTATCAAAAATATTTTCAATAAAAGTTTGCCTGTAATATTTCAAGCTTATTGGAATGATAGATCAATAAATCAATTTACTAGAGACGATAATTTTTTCAAAAGTAGAAATTCAATTTTCTATTTTGTATTGTTTAGTATGGTATATGCTACAATTTTTTATTTTATTATAGATCATTTCGGATACTCAATGCCAAGTAAAGGCTTGGAGTTGTATTATTTAATATTAACAGTATTGACAATTTTTTATACTGCGAAATATTTATTGATGAAATTAATCGGTTATATATTTTCAGTTCAGAGGTTAATTTCAGGCTATTTGGCTATAATTTCGGTTTCAAATTTAGTTTTTTCAGTGATTTCAATACCTTTTTTAATATTCTTTAATTATGTTAATTCTGAATACAAGATATATGTATTATCTATAATTCTAATATCATTTACGTTTAATACCGTCTATAAATACCTAAGAACAGGCTCTTTTTTAAAGAATAATTTCCAGTTTCCTATATTTTATTTATTTCTCTATCTTTGCGTTTTCGAAATAATGCCTTTATTAATAATATATAAAGTATTTGTAGCATAATTTTTGTTGGGGGTAATAATAAATACGGAAGCATGGATAAGAAATTGAAAGTAAAAAGCATTTTAGTGACTCAACCAAAACCTGATTCAGACAAGTCGCCTTTTTACGATTTAGCTAAGAAATACAATTTAAAGATCGATTTCAGACCGTTTATACATGTAGAGGGTATACCTGCAAAAGAGTTTCGCAAAGAGAAACTTAATCCTTTAGATTTCAGTGCGGTAATTTTTACGAGTAGAAATTCAATTGATAATTATTTCAGAATTTGTGAAGAATTAAGAGTAGAGGTGCCTGCTGAAATGAAGTATTATTGCATTACTGAAGCGGTTGCTTTGTATATGCAGAAGTATGTACAATACAGAAAGCGTAAGGTTTTTATTGGTAAACAGACAACGGCAGATCTTATTGAATTATTAAAAAAGCATAAAGAAGAGAAATATTTTTACCCTTGTACAGACGTATTTACAGATGATATACCAGCCTTTTTAAAATCAAATGGTTATCAATATTCTGAAGCAGTCATTTATAGAACCGTTTGTAGTGATTTATCTGATTTAGCTGAAGTGAATTACGATATGATTGCCTTTTTTAGTCCATCAGGTATTAAATCACTTTTCAAAAATTTCCCTGATTTCAAACAAAATAATACGAGAATTGCCACCTTTGGTCCGACAACTGCCAAGGCAGTTATTGACGCCGGACTTAACATTGACGTGCAAGCGCCTAGTCCTCAGGCACCTTCAATGACCATGGCAATAGAAGAATACGTTAAAACAGCCAATAAATAATAAATATTGGTACTTATTTTGTAGTCTAAATTAAAAGCCAAAAAATTTAATTAAGGGTTTAAAAATTTGCATCTATACAATAATATGCTATTTTTGGAATCCTTTGGTTTTTAATGCTTGTTATATTGGACTTAATGAAGAAAAATTTTCGTAACATTTACCTATTAATATTATTATTCATTTTATTAGGTTATAAATCTTATGCACAGCAAGATGCTCAGTACTCTCATTATATGTTTAATGGGTTTGTATTTAATCCAGCATTAGCTGGAAACAAAGAATCTTTAAGTGCTTTGGGCTTATTTAGAACACAGTTTGTTGGTGTTGACGGCGGACCGCAAACAACAACCATTTCTGCACATATGCCTATCAATAAAATCAGCAGTGGAGTTGGATTACACATTATCAATGATAAAATTGGTGTTGCTAATTCAAACTTAAATTTCATGGCATCTTATGCTTACAAGTATCAATTGGCAAATGGTATTTTAGCCGGTGGTATTAGTATAGGGATGATACAAAGAACAGTTGATGGCACTAAATTAACACCGAATGAAACAGGTGATAATGCTATTCCCTTAGGAAGCGTAAATGTTATTAAGCCAGATATTAATATTGGAGTTGTTTATAATACAGAGTTATACTACGTAGGATTATCAGCAACACATTTAAACAGACCAAACTTAGATTTTGTAGGAAGTGGAAACACTGATTACAGAAATACAATTCATACAAATTTAGTAGCTGGTTATAATTGGAATATAAATCCAACGATTGACATCAAACCATCGGTTATAATAAAATATGCTACCTCTGTATCTTTTGATGTGAATGCAATGGCGTTTATTAATCAGAAATATTGGGGTGGTTTATCATATCGTTTAAATGATGCTATTATTGGAATTGTAGGATTTAATGTTACTCCACAGATCAAATTTAGCTATGCATACGATTATACATTATCAAATTTGAACAATGCGAGTACAGGTTCTCATGAGGTTATTTTAGGTTATGACGTGGTATTTAAGAAGAAAGTCAGACCAGATATTATTATAAAAACACCTAGATTCTTATAATTAAGGCTCTATTTATACCAAAAACCTGATTGTATCGTTAAATCAAATCAACACTATTTAGAACTATTTTTTTAAAAACGAGTACAAATAAGAAAAAAATTATTCACATTCGTTCTTTTAAATTTAGCATTTTATACTAAATTTGTAGATACGGCTTAGTTTAATAATTATATAAAAGCAAAATTTTAGTAACGCTTACTATGAAAAAAATCGCCTTGTTCTGTTTAGCAGGACTAACTGCTGTAGTTAGCAGTTGTGGTTTAAACTCGGGAAATGGTGAACTGATTGGTTCACAAGTCCGACCTGTATTCAAGCCATTTATACCATATGGCATGGTTTACATACCATCTGGGACTTACCATTTAGGTCAGTCTGATCAAGACATTGCCTATTCACAAGTTGCACATAATCGTCAGATTAGTGTGAGTGCATTTTACATGGATGAAACTGAGATTACTAATAATGAGTATCGTCAGTTTACTGAGTATGTAAGAGACTCTATTGTAAAGAAGACATTAGGTGGTGAGCACATTTTACAAGATGCAGAAGGTAAAGAGTACTTAAACTGGAAGACTAAATTAGATTACGAAGATCCTGCTGTTATTGAGGCATTCTCTGAGTTTTATTTCCCAGAAGAAGATCGAATTTTCGGTAGAAAAGAAGTAGATGTTAGAAAATTGATTTACCATTCAGAGTGGTTCGATTTAGTATCTGCTGCGAATAAATCTAATAGAGATAAGCCTCGTACTTCATTCATTGTGAAAGAAGACATCGCTGTATATCCTGATACATTATGTTTCATTTCAGATTTCGCATATTCATTAAATGATCCGATGGTTGAAAAATATTTCTGGCATCCGGCATATGATGAATACCCAGTTGTTGGTGTAACTTGGAAACAAGCTAGAGCATTTACTGTATGGAGATCTAGAATGTTAGATGATTTCAAACGTGCAAATGGTGAAGCTGTAATGAATCAATATAGATTACCTACAGAATCTGAGTGGGAATATGCTTCAAGAGGTGGTAGAATCAATGCTGATTATCCATGGGGCGGACCGTATGCTAGAAATAGCAAAGGTTGTTTATTGGCTAACTTCAAACCAGGTCGTGGTAACTACGGCGACGATGGTGGTATGCATACTGTAAAAGTAACTTCATATTTCCCTAATGATTTTGGTTTATATAATATGTCGGGTAATGCTGCCGAGTGGACAAGTACAGCATACGATGAGTCTGCAGTAGTATTTATTCATGACATGAATCCGAATTACTCATATGAAGCAAAACCAGAAGATCCTGAAGTATTAAAGCGTAAAGTAATTCGTGGTGGATCTTGGAAAGATATTGGTTACTATATGCAAAATGGTACTCGTTCATACGAGTTTCAAGATACTGCTAAATCATATATTGGTTTCCGTTGTGTAATGTCATACATGGGTAGATCAATCGCAGACGAATAGTCAAAAAACAAAACAAAAAACAGAATAAATTTTATTTTTAATTTACAAACAAAAAACTAACAATGGGCAACTACAAAAAACTTATGGCCAAAGTCTATGGTATTGGCGCTGCAATCGTAATTATCGGAGCACTTTTTAAAATTTTACACTTACCTGGTGCTAACGAATTATTAATTGTAGGTCTTACTACCGAGGCGTTGATTTTCTTCTTATCGGCATTTGAAAAACCACATGAAGAATATGATTGGACATTAGTATATCCAGAATTAGCTGGAATGGAAGCACACAGTAAAGCAAATAAATCAGCTAACAATGGTTCTGTATCTCAACAATTAGATCAAATGTTAGAAGAAGCTAAGATTGGTCCAGAATTAATCGAAAGCTTAGGTAATGGTTTAAGAACATTTGGTGATAAAGTTGCTACAATTTCTAATGTTACAGACGCATCTACATCAACAAGTGAATTTGCAAATAAATTAAAATCAGCTACTAAATCAGTTGATGAATTAAGTGCATCATATTTACAAGCATCTGCTTCTTTAACTGAAATCGCTTCTTCATCTACAGATTCAAAAGTATATCATGAGCAAGTTCAGTTATTAGCTAAGAACTTATCATCTTTAAATGCTATGTATGAGTTAGAATTACAAGATTCTAACAATCATTTAAAAACTTTGAATAAGTTCTATGGTAATGTATCAGAAACTATGCAAAACTTCAGCGATTCATTAGCTGATGCAAAATCATTTAAAGATGAAGTAGGTAAATTAACTAAGAACTTATCATCATTAAATGCTGTTTACGGTAACATGTTATCAGCAATGACAGTAAAAGCTAACTAATTGAAGGTTTAATATCTACATAAACAATTATTAAAAGAGAAGATGGCAGGTAAAGAGACCCCAAGGCAGAAGATGATCGGTATGATGTACTTAGTGTTAACAGCAATGTTGGCATTAAACGTCTCTGAAGAATTTATGAATGCCTTCAAATTAGTAAACGACGGTTTAGAAAATACAGCGTCGAATTTTGCAGCGGCAAATAAGATGACCTACGATGCATTCGAGTCATCTATGAAAAACGACCCTACAAAAACAAAACCATTCTACGATAAAGCATTACTTGCTCAAAAGTATTCATCTGATTTAGATAAATACATAAACGAAATCAAAAAAGAATTAGTTGAAATAGCAGGTGGTATTGATGAAGAAACTGATGATATCGCGAAAAGAAGTGATATGGAGATCGGTGTTCAATTAATGGTTACCCAAAAGAAAGGTGTTGATTTAAGAAATAAAATTATTGAAACAAGAAAAAAATATCTTGAATTAGTAGATCCTTCTGAGAGAAACAGTTTTGACTTTAGTTTAAATGCAGTTGATCCCGGACCAGACAAAGAAGGTATTAAGAAATCTTGGGAAGTAAAGAATTTCGAAGGTGTACCAGTAACTGCAATTGTTACCATCCTTTCTAAAATTCAAAACGACAATAAAAATGCTGAAGCTGAAGTAACGAAATACTTATTAAGTAAAATCAATGCTTCTGACTTTAAATTTGACCAATTAGAGGCAACAGTTGTCGCTCCTACTAGTTATGTATTAGTCGGACAACAATACGAAGCACAAGTATTTATTTCTGCTTCAAGCTCTACTCAAAACCCACAGATTGTTGTTGGTGGAAGAAGCTTGCCTGTAGAAAATGGTAAAGGTAAATTCGTTACAACTCCAACTCAAGAAGGTTTCATTAAGTGGGGTGGTGTTATCAATGTTAAAGGTCCAGATGGTCAAATCAAACCATATAAATTCGAAGCTGAATATCAAGCGGCTAAACCTACTGCGGTTGTTTCTGCTGATAAGATGAACGTATTTTATATTGGTGTAGATAACCCAGTTTCAATTTCTGCTCCTGGTGTACCAAAAGAAAAAATCAAAGCAAGTATTTCTGGAGACGGAGGTGCTACAATCTCTGGTTCAAATGGTAAGTACATTGTTAGAGTAACTAAAGCTGGTAAAGCAATGGTTACTGTAAGTGGTGAAGTTGCTAAAGGACAAATGAAGACTCTTGGTGGTATGGAATATCGTGTTAAGCGTGTACCAGATCCGGTTGCTAAAGTTGCAGGTGTACAAAGCGGTAACGTAAGTGCGTCACAATTAAAAGCTCAAAGAGGCGTTTTTGCAGTATTAGAGAATTTCGATTTCGATTTGAAATTTAACGTTAAATCATTCACTTGTTTCATCTTAAGAGCTCGTCAAGATCCTTTGATTATTAAATCAAACTCTGCAGCGATTACTCCTGAAATGTTAGGTGCTATGAACGGATTAAATCCGAAAGATAAAGTAATATTCGATGATATTATTGCTTCAGGCCCAGATGGTACTAACCGTCGTTTGAACTCAGTAGTATTGTCAATACAATAATTATAACTCTATAGAAATTATAGAAATGAAAAATAAATTAATCTTGTCACTGATGATCTTACTGTTTGCGGTAAGTATCAGTTTTGCACAAACTGAACCACCTTTAGATGGTGTTTATCAGAAGAACAACGTAAGAACTGCTAGCGTAACTGCTTATGCTCCTCTTCGTGAAGCTGACGTTCTTTACACT
Source organism: Sphingobacterium thalpophilum (assembly GCA_943372195.1). Classification (GTDB taxonomy): domain Bacteria; phylum Bacteroidota; class Bacteroidia; order Sphingobacteriales; family Sphingobacteriaceae; genus JAEYZM01. The sequence goes on along the minus strand of CALRXS010000011.1, from coordinate 70,134 downwards.
AAACGTGTATGGAGAGTTATTGACCTTAAGGAGAAGCAAAACTTACCTATGACTTACCCAAGAGCTAAATTGATCGATGTGATTATGGACGCTGTACTTGCAGGTGAATTAACTGCTTACAATCCTAATCCAACTGGTCCGAAAGACTTTGGTGATGAATTCAAAGTTCCTATGACTCCTGAAGAAGTAGCTCAAATTGGCGCTCGTTCTGATACTATTCCAGTAGAACAATTAGATGGTACTATCATAGATGAGGTTACTACTACAACTATGAATCGTGATGATGTAGTGGAATTCAGAATTAAAGAAGAGTGGATTTTCGATAAACAACGTTCTATTTTTGAACCTCGTATTATTGGTATCGCTCCAATTTATATCTACAAGAATACATCTGGCGAAGAAGTAGCTCGTGGTCCAATATTCTGGGTTTATTTCAACGAAGCAAGAAAAGTTTTAGCTCAATCAGAAGTTTTCAATCGTCAGAATGATGCTATGAGAATGAGTTATGATGATTTCTTTGTACAAAGATTATTCAGTAGCTATATCATCAAGTGGTCTAACGAAAGAGATCAACGTATACAAGATTATGTAACTGGTATGGATGCAATCATCGAAGCTAACCGTATTAAACAAGAGTTGTTTAAATGGGAACATGATTTGTGGGAATACTAGTCAAAAAATATTAAACAAAAAAAGAGGGCTTCAAAATGAAGCCCTCTTTTTTTGTTTAATATTTTTTGACGGTAACTAGTTACCAGTTACTAGTTACTAGAGAAATAGGACTTAAGAGCAGAGAGCTGTGTTTTATTAAGTACCTCACTTAATTCATCATCACCCGCTTCACGTATTTTTTTCACTGATTTGAATTTCGTCAATAGCTTTTCGACAGTAGTTTTACCAATACCTTCTATCTCTTCTAATTCTGATTTTAGAGTACCCTTGTCTCTTTTCTTACGGTGGAAAGTGATACCAAATCGGTGGGCCTCATCTCTTAAATGTTGAATGATTTTTAAACTCTCAGATTTCTTATCTATATATAGTGGTAATGAATCACCCGGGTAATAAATTTCTTCAAGCCTTTTAGCAATACCTATAACAGTTACTTGTTTTTCTAAGCCTAGCTTTTTTAAACTGTTCATTGCTGATGATAGCTGACCTTTGCCGCCATCAATCACTATTAGTTGAGGCAAAGTGTCACCTTCTTCTGTAAGTCGCTTATATCGCCTGTAAACAGCTTCTTCCATAGTGGCAAAATCATTAGGTCCTTCAACTGTTTTTACATTAAAATGCCTGTAATCTTTTTTCGATGGTTTTGCATCTTTGAATACTACAATTGCTGAAACTGGGTATTTACCTTGGAAGTTTGAATTATCAAAACACTCTATATGTTTTGGTAATTGGTTTAATCGCAAATCTTTTTGAAGTTGTGTTAAAACTCTTTCTGTACGAGCATCCGGATTTAGTTTTTCATATTGTTCGAGTTTAGATTTTTTGAAGAATAATACATTCTTCATTGATAAATCTAGCAGGCTTTTTCTATCTCCTAATTTCGGAACAGTTATTTTAATCTGTTCCCCCATATCTATGTTTAGTTCAAACGGTACTATTATTTCTCTTGCTGTTGATTCAAATTTATTTCTAAAATCAGATATAGCTAAACTCAATAATTCCTCATCACTCTCATCTAATTTTTTTCTAATTTCTATTGTTTGAGTTTGACTTATCGTTCCTTTATTTACTTTCAAATAATTTACGAATGCTATTTTGTCATCAGAACTTATTGCAAATACATCAACGTTATCAATAATGGTACTTACTACGGTTGATTTACTTTGATAATTTTCTAGAGTATCAATTTTTTCTTTGAATTCATTGGCTGCTTCAAAATTCATCTCTTCAGCAGCTTTATTCATTTCTCTTTTTAAATGTTGTAAGACTGGAGAAATATTTCCTTTTAAAATTTCTTTAATTTCTTTAATGTTCTCATCGTACTCTTCCAATGACTGGTAACCTTGACAAGGACCTTTGCAATTTCCAATTTGATACTCTAAACATACTTTGAACTTACCTGATTTTATATTTGATTCTGTCAATGCAAAATTACAAGTACGTATCGGGTACAGTATTTTAATAAGATCTAAAATGGTATGCATCATTTTTCCATTGGCATACGGACCTAAATAAGTTGATCCGTCTTTGATTACTCTACGTGTCGGGAAAATTCTTGGAAAGGGTTCTCTCTTAATACAAATCGAGGCATAAGTTTTATCATCTTTTAATAAGACATTATACCTTGGTTGATGTTTTTTGATTAATGAATTTTCTAATAACCATGCATCAATCTCTGTATCTACTATTGTGAATTTTATATCTCTTATTTTTCTAACTAATGTTTTTGTTTTTGCATTAACATTATCATTATTGAAATATGATGATACTCTGTTTCTTAGATCTTTTGCTTTACCTATATAAATTAGCTCACCTAGCTCATCATAATATTGATATACTCCAGGTTTATGAGGTATGTTTTGTAATATGTCGCGATATTCGAAACTCATTAAAATTCTAATCCAGGGTTACTAGTGCCTTGAGAATTTTTCTTGTATAGTTCACAATCCACTATCACACTTAGGCCGCCTGCTGGCGCAGCAAAATCTCCTTGTGAAATTTTTAGCTCTGGGTTTGCATAAACTTTTTTCATATACAATGCCCAAATAGGTAATGCAGTATTTGCACCCTCTCCTAAATTCGTTGATCTAAAGCGGATGGTACGGTCTTCACCGCCTGTCCACACTCCAGAAACTAAATCAGGTGTTACTCCAATGAACCAACCATCTGAATTATCTTGTGTAGTGCCTGTCTTACCTGCTATCGGTTGAGTAAACCTATATCTTGGTCCGCGTAATCTTAAGCCTGTTCCTTTATCAATCACTCCTTTCATCATATATAACATCAAGTATGCTGTTTGCTCACTTAATGCATCTACTTTACGTGGTAATTTTTCAAACAATACATTCCCGTTTTTATCTTCTATTCTCGTAATATAAACAGGCTCTGTCCAGACTCCTTTATTCGCATAAGTTGAATACGCTCCAACCATTTCATATAATGTAACATCCGGAGTGCCTAAACAAATAGAGGGGTATGGAGGTATTTCTGAAGTGATACCCATTTTCTTTGCAACGTTTACGACCGCTTGCGGACCAACTTGTTTCATCATGTAAGCAGTGATTAAGTTTACTGAATTGGCTAAGCCCATTCGTAAAGTCATCATACCACCTTCTTTATTATCTGAATTTTTTGGAGACCAATTATCGAAGTCTTCAAAAACAATTGGCAAATTAGGGGCTTCAAAACATGGAGACCACCCGTTATCCATTGCAACAGTATATACCAATGGTTTAAATGTTGAACCTACTTGTCGTTTACCTAATTTTACTTGATCGTATTTAAAGTATCTATAATCTGGTCCGCCAACCCATGCTTTTATATGCCCTGTATGAGGGTCCATCGACATAAAACTTGATCTCAAAAACCATTTATAATATTTTATTGAATCAAGTGGTGTCATAGTTGTATCTCTCTCACCAGACCAACTAAACACAGTCATGTTAGTTGGAGTATTGAATGCCGTTTCAATTTCTTCATTACTAAAACCTTCTTCTTTCATTGAAACATATCTTTCACTTCTCTTTAAAGCTTGAAGTATCATGTCTTCATTTTTACCCCAAGGTATTCTACCTTTCCAATGATTATAAAATTCTTTCTGTAAGTAAATTAAATGCTCACGTACCGCTTCCTCGGCATACTGTTGCATACGCGAATCAAGTGTTGTAAATATTTTTAATCCGTCGCGATATAAATCATATTCAGTACCATCAGCTTTTTTATTTTCTTCGCACCATTTACTTAACTCGAGCCTTAAATACTCTCTGAAGTATGTTGCAAGTCCGAGGTTGTGATCATTACTCGTAAACTTCAAACTCAATTCTTTTTCTTGAGCTTCTAATAATTCATCTTCAGTGATGTACTTATATTTTTCCATTTGCGCTAGTACAACATTTCTGCGAGCTTTTGCACGTTCTGGATTTCTAATAGGTGAGTAAACGGTAGTGCCTTTTAAAATACCTACTAATAAAGCTGCTTCATCGATACTTAAATCTTTTGGTGTTTTGTTGAAATAAGTTTTTGCTGCCGTTTTTATACCGTACGAATTACTTCCAAAATCAACTGTATTAAAATACATTGTGATGATTTCTTCTTTAGTATAATTACGTTCAATTTTAATAGCAGTTAACCACTCTTTCATTTTAATGACACCAATATTCAAGATGGTTTGTTTTTTACGCGGAAATAAATTCTTTGCTAACTGCTGTGTGATAGTACTAGAACCTCTCTTTTTACCAATCATGCTATAAAAGATGATTGCGAAGGTGCCTTTTAAATCAATACCAGAATGTTCGTAAAAGCGAATATCTTCTGTAGCTATTAATGCATTTATTAAGTTTGGTGATAAATCATTGAATTTAGCATTCGATCTATTTTGAATGAAGTACGAACCAAGCACTTTACCATCAGTTGATAATACTTCAGAAGCTAAATTACTTTTTGGGTTTTCTAAATCTCTGAAGGTTGGTAATTCACCAAACAAGCCAAAGCCAATAGAACTAATAAACAAAATGGCAAACAGAGTTCCGAAAGCAATAATTTTCCAAAACGTCTTAATGTATTTACTATTGGTGTTCGACATAATTATTTATAGTTACTAGTATAAAAGGTTATATATTCTTTTAGTGACTTATTTTTCTTTAATGTTTTAAGATTAGTATCTGAAATAATACTAATGAAATATGGTTCTTTGTTAAATTTAATTAATTCGGCTTCAGATTTTGCAAGTAAATTTACATATTCTTTAGCCTTTGCAAAATCTTCAAATGTATGTACTGTAATTATTTGTTCATTTGAACCTATCAATTCATTATTCAAATTTAAATTCAATAACGAGAATTGAGTACTATTAAACTTCACTAAATTTTGTATACTTTGTTTTAAGTTTGACTTAATATTAGTTGAAATCATTACATGATACTTTGCTTTGTTTTCTACTACATAGATTTCTTCAGCAATCGCTTTTGTTTTTGCTAATTCCGGATTCTTCAAGTCATTTAATTTCTTTAAATTTTCTCTAGCTGCACTTGCAGCATCAGAAGCCGGGAATTTTGTAATTAGTTCATTCAAATATTTTTCGAGTGCATCATTACCATTCAACTTTGATTGAGCTAATGCATATAAATAAGCATAACGTGGTGCAATAGATGTCAATGAATAAACTGAGTCAACTCTTGATTTAGCATATATCACTGATTGGTAATTACCATCTTTATATGCTGTATATAAATTATCATAAAATAGTTGAGCATTTTTATCGAGTGCTTTTGCTTCAGATGTATATGATGGGTCTAAAACAACTTTTGCTAATATTGTATTCGGATATTTAGCGAGCAATAAGTTTTTGTAATACTCACTTTGTTTCTGATTGTTTTGTTGTGCGTAAAGTCTATAAAGATTAAAATAAATTTCTGGCTCTAATTTATTTTCAGGGAATCTAAGTAATGCATTTTCATATGACTTAATTGATTCTTTTAAATCAATAATATCTTCTCTATAAAATTGTCCGATATTATAATAGGCTCTAACTATTTTATCAATAGAAGCACTAATTGCTTCTTGCGAAGATGGTATATCTGATAAATATTTTTTCTTCAGTTTTTCTTCTTCATTTATTTTCTTAGCTGGGTCTTTAGGGTCAACAACCTCTTCGACTTCTTTTTCTTCGTTGTTTGCGAAAACACTACTTATACTTTCTTTATTAGATCTGCGCCAATTATCTTCTAAATTTCTTTTGCCATATTTTCTAATAAAATCATTTGCACCTAAACCGCGAGCTTGAGTATTATAAAAGTACCATGTAGCACTTGCACCAGGTTTACTTGGTGTTGGGTTGTTCGCATTATTTTCAGAACCTGTAGCACCTGCCATATTATTCAATGCAGCTTCTGCTAATCTTTTTTGTTCTTCTTCTTTTTTCTTTTTCTCTTCAATTTCTCGCTTAACTAGTTTTTCTACAAACTCAACACGTGCCTTCTCTGGCATCTTCGACAATCGCATTAAGCTATCTTCCCTGTTAATAATTTTTAAGTTATTAACTAATTTCAATAAGCTATTTTTTCTTTCAACTACAATCTCATATTCTTCGTGTGACTTTGGTAGAAAAGTATATGCACTATCATAATACATTTGTGCATTTTCATAATTTTTGTTGTTGTAATATATGCTAGCAAGCTTCAAATATGTTTTCCCTTTTTGCCCTATATTACCCACATTATAATCTGCCGATTTTCTAAAAGTTTCTATAGTCTTATTTTCATCTTTTTCTTTTTCGTAGATAAGTCCTAAACCATAATAAATCTGATCTTTAAACTCTATGTTTTTATCGTCTTTCAGCATCTTTAAAAGTTCCTTCTCCATATTCTTTCGAGAGGCAGCTGTTTGAGTTTGTGCTAAACGTGCGGCATTAATTCTAGCATTAAACATCATGTCGTAAGCTGGATTTAACTTTACAACTTTTTGGTAGTTAAGTCCGGCTTTCGATGGCTCAGAAACTTTCTCATACAACTGTGCAAGAATATAAGTATGTCGTGCAATTCTACTTTTCTTTTTTTCTAGGGGGATGTTTTTTTCTAGATATTCTATTGCTTTAGCATAGTTTCTGCGTTCTATGTAATAATATGCAGTACTTGCGAATAATTCTGGTAAATATTTTTTAGGAAAAGTTTCACTAGCAAGAGCTATATTAATTACAGATTCAGCTTGTTGATATTTTTTTAAAATGACGTATGATTTAATAAGCCATATATATGATAAGTTGCCTGGTTCTGTATTTCTATATTTTCCGGCAATAAATTGAAAAGTTTCAGCAGCTGTGAAATAATCTTTCTTATAAAAATGAGCTCTCCCAATTTCATAATAACAATCATCAATCCATTTACTTATTTCATGACGTTGAATTACAATAGAAGCTTTTTTAATAGCTTCATCTAAAGCTTGGTTGCCAGCCTTTCCATTTTTACCACCATCGGCACTAGGTTTTTCGATCTTAAAAATCGGAAGTATATCTTCAAACTTATCTTGAAAAGCTTTTTCTTGTTGGCGTTCAGTGTTATCGATTCTTAGTTTGGCATTGAAATATCCGTTATAATGTGCGGTAACATTATGATAGGTTCTTTTAATGAGTGTGTTTTTCTTTGATGACTTACACGCATTAAAAGCTAATGCAAAAATTATTAAAATGATTATTAAACTACTTTTCTTCAATGTCTCTTTTATTATATAACTGAATCGCTCAATATTTATTTCACATCCAAAGATATACTTTGAATACTTCTAATAAACGCAAATTCGATAAAATTAGCTTAATTTGCATCATATTTTAATGGCTACTAAAAAACAAAAATTATTAGATCGCTTAAAGCTTAAGTATAAGCTGGTGATTTTGAATGATGAGACATTCGAAGAGAAGGCCTCGTTCACTCTTAATAGATTAAATGTATTTATTCTATCGAGTGTGCTATTAGTAGTCTTGATTGCTATAGTAACATCATTATTCATATTTACTCCTTTAAAAGAGTATATACCTGGTTATGCGGATGTTTCCTTGAGGAGAGATATTACCGAAATGTCACTTAAAGTCGATTCTTTGGAGAGTTTATTGGTTTACAACGATAAATACATAAAGAATATAAAAGATGTTATTAATGGCAATGTAGGTAAAGACGATACGATTAACGTCAACAGTAAGCCAGAGTTAATTGATACCACATTTAGAATTGGAGCTAAACCTGAAGAAGATTCACTGTTGAGATTGATGATTGAGAATCAAAATCAATACGGTTTTAACGTTGAGGAGCCAGTTCAGAAACCAACAGGAATTGCAGCATATTCATTTTTTACGCCTGTTAAGGGCATTATCACAGAAAAATACAATCCGAAGAAAAGCCATTACGGTATAGACGTGGCGGCTACTAAATCAGAGCCTATAAAGGTGGTTTTAGAGGGTACGGTGGTATTTTCGGGCTGGACATCAGAAACAGGCTATGTGATTGCGGTGCAGCATTCAAACGACTTATTATCAATCTATAAGCATTGTTCGGTAGTCTTAAAAAAAGTTGGTAACTTTGTACGCTCTGCTGAACCTATAGCAATTGTAGGCGATACCGGTGAATATTCTACAGGTCCGCATTTACATTTTGAATTATGGTTCAAAGGAAATGCAGTTAACCCAATTGATTACATAAATTTCTAAAGTATGTTTGCGAAAAAGGAACACAATGCTACAAGTGAAAATGTTATCAACGGTAGTATCAATTTAATCGGACAAGGAACAACAATTACAGGTGATTTAACTTGTAAGGGAGATATAAGAATTGACGGAGAGATTATTGGTAATGTTATATCAATGGCTAAAGTAGTAATAGGAAATACGGGATCTGTAAAGGGAGATGTGATAGGCTCCAATGCTGATATAAGTGGTGTGTTAACAGGAGATTTAACTGTTAACGATACTTTATTCTTAAAAAGTTCAGCGGTATTAAATGGTGATATCGTTACTAATAAATTAATCGTTGAAGCAGGTGCAGTATTCACAGGTAACTGTAATATGGGGTCATCATCTAAAAAAGGACATTTATCAATTTCTAAATCAGAAAAATCTCTCGTAGCCATTGAAGAAGGAGTACAATAATTATCTAAAATACAGCAGCTTAGGATTTCAGATGTTAGTGATTATATCTGGCTTAAGTTTGTTAGGTGATTATTTAGATGAACGATTAGCCTTTGAAACACCTTGGTTAACTTTAGTCTTATCTTTATTGGGAGTAACAGCTTCCATGTATCTTTTAATAAAGCAATTAAATTCATGAATGCAAAGAAGTTTACGATATACAGCGTATTGATAGCTATTCTATTATTGGCAATTTCAGAAATAAGTGCAAATCAGCTACAAAATGTTGAGTTATTTATAGCTCCATATCCCTACTTCGTATTGTTTTTTTTGTTGATAACGGTGATAGCATTTTGGTTAGGTGACTGGGGATTAAAAAAATCTGCAGATAGTTCAGTTTTTATTGTGTTAGGCATGGTAGTAGGAAAGATGCTTTTAAGCATGATTTTCGCACTAATTTTCATTTATGGAAGTCATTTTAACAAGATTGCATTTTTAATTAGTTTTTTCCTTCCATATTTTATTTACACAGCCTTTGAAATTTATTCCTTAATGTCTAACTTGCGCGCTCTTAAAAAATAACAAAATCTTAAAATAGATGCGCAGAAGAGGCTTTTTTACTAAAAAACTGAAATCAATTTTATTGTTTTCTGCTATTTTTTGTATTTCAGTGACATTCACTTATGCAAATGAGTCTGAAAAACATGCTGAAGTTACAAGTGTAGTTTCTGATACAGTAAATCATGCAAATGATACAGCACATGCTGCTGAACATGCTGAAGAAGAAGAGTTTAATGCTTCAGAGTTAATATTACATCACATTGCTGATGCGCATGAGTGGCATTTATGGGGACATACATCGGTAGGCTTACCAGTAATTTTATATACTGATAAAGGTTTAGAGATGTTTTCTTCGAGCAATTTTCATCACGGTAAAGATGCTCACAAGGGCAAATATTATACTTACAAAATCGAGCATAATCATATTAAAGTAGTAAATGAGGCAGGTGAGATAGATGAGGAGGCAAGCAAGAAGGTGATGGATTTTTCAATTACTAAAAATGTTGCTTCGATGTTTATGTCGATGATCATTTTAGTACTTATTTTCAGTTCGGTAGCATCCGCATACAAAAAAAGAGAAGGTAAAGCACCTAAGGGATTCCAAGGCTTAATAGAGCCGATCATCATTTTTGTGAGAGATGAGATTGCGAAGCCGAATTTAGGTTATAAGTATGCGCGTTTTATGCCATTCTTATTGACGATATTCTTTTTTATCTGGATCAATAATATGATTGGTTTAGTGCCATTCTTCCCAGGAGGAGCGAACTTAACAGGTAATATAGCATTTACATTAGTGATGGGATTGATTACGTTCTTTGTAACTAATTTCAATGGAAATAAAGCATATTGGAAACACATTTTAGTTCCTCATGTGCCATGGTGGTTATATCCGATTATGATACCAGTAGAGATTATTGGTGTATTGTCAAAGCCATTTGCGTTAATCGTGCGTTTGTTCGCTAACATTACAGCAGGTCACATTATTGTATTGAGTTTAATATCATTGATATTCATCTTTAAATCATTAGCAATAGCACCAGTATCGGTAGCCTTTGTAATATTTATGGATGTATTAGAATTGTTAGTAGCGTTTTTGCAAGCGTTTATATTTACGATGCTTACGGCCCTTTTCATTGGAACAGCAGTTTCGGAAGAGCACGGGGAAGCAGAACACCATTAATAGTATGCTAGTATGCTAGTATGTTAATATGCTAGTGCTAGTAACTAATAACTAGTGGGAGTGATAAGTGAGAGTGATTAGTAAAGAGTACAGAGTCGTAATGCGGAATACGTATTACGGAATACGAAATTGAATTATTGTTTAACTTAAAATAAAATAAAATGACAGGAAGTATCGCTGCAATTGGTGCTGGATTAGCTGTAATCGGCGCTGGTTTAGGTATCGGAAGAATTGGTGGTTCTGCAATGGAAGGTATTGCTAGACAACCAGAAGCCGCTTCAAAAATTCAAACTGCAATGATCATCGCAGCAGCCCTTGTAGAAGGTGTTGCATTATTCGGTGTGGTAGTTGCATTGTTAGGAAACGGTTGATCCGTCAAAAAGTCTACTGCGATTGGCAGTAGGCTTTTTACCATTAATTTGATTTTATAAAACAGATATTATAACACCATATGGAAATTGTAACCCCTAGTATAGGATTAGTATTTTGGACGACCATTTCGTTCCTATTATTATTATTCATTTTAGGAAAGTTTGCTTGGAAGCCAATTATGTCGGCATTAAACGAACGTGAGAAATCGATCGAAGATGCATTACAGGCAGCTGAAAAAGCGAAAGATGAGTTAGCTCGTTTAAACAATGAGAGTGAACAATTATTAAAAGAAGCAAGAGCTGAACGCGATGCTATTTTAAAAGAGGCTAAACAATTACGTGATGCTACAATTACTGAAGCTAAATCATTAGCTCAAGTAGAGGCAGATAAAATGATTTCAAAAGCAAAGACTGAAATTGACAACCAAAAGAATGCTGCATTAGCAGAGGTTAAAAATCAGGTTGCTACATTGTCTTTAGAAATTGCTGAGAAAGTTTTACGTAAGCAATTAGAAGATAAATCTAAACAAGAAAGTTTAGTAAACGATTTGTTAAAAGAAGTGAAAATTAACTAGAAAATTTTCAATAGAGAATTTTCAAAAAGATAGAATATGTCAGAATTAAGAGTTGCTTCACGATACGCAAAAGCTATCATCGACTTAGCGATAGAACGCAATGAACTTGAGCAAGTAAAAACAGATATTGATTTGTTTTTAGCTGCGACTAAAGCAAGTTCAGAGTTGGTAGCTGTATTAAAGAACCCTATTGTGCCTATTGATAAGAAGATTAAGATTTTGAGAGATTTGTTTAGCGTAAGAGTTAACAAAACTACTCAGTCATTTTTCGATATCGTGGTAAATAAAGGTAGAGCTCAAGTATTGCATGCTACAGCTAAAGAATTCTTGAATCAATACAACGAGAAGAAAGGTTTCATTAAAGCAAAAGTAACATCAGCAACTATATTAACTGATGCAGCAGAAAAAGAAATCGTTTCAATTGTTGAACAAGCAACTTCTAAAAAAGTAATCTTAGAGAAAGTTGTTGATTCAAAATTAATAGGCGGATTTGTATTGACAGTTGGCGATAAGCAATTCGATTCAAGTATTGCTAAGAGCTTAAATAATTTGAAGAAGAGTTTTTCTTCTAACGTAGGAATTGTATAAAGAAAAAATAATAAATCATAAACAAATAATATTATGGTAGACGTAAGACCGGATGAAGTATCGGCAATATTAAGACAGCAATTGTCGGGCTTCAAGTCAGAATCTGAATTAGAAGAAGTTGGTACCGTATTGCAAGTTGGAGATGGTATTGCGAGGGTATACGGATTAACGAAAGTACAATCAGGTGAATTGGTTGAATTTGATAATGGATTGCAAGGTATTGTATTGAACTTAGAAGAAGACAACGTAGGTGTTGTATTATTAGGTAGTTCAGATGCTATTAAAGAAGGTGATACTATTAAGCGTACTAAGAAAATCGCATCTATTAAAGTAGGTGATGGTATGTTAGGTCGTGTAGTAAACACTCTAGGTCAACCAATCGATGGTAAAGGTCCGATCGCAGGTACTTTATACGAAATGCCTATCGAGCGTAAAGCACCAGGTGTAATTTATCGTCAGCCAGTAAATGAGCCATTACAAACTGGATTGAAAGCTATCGATGCGATGATTCCAATTGGTAGAGGTCAACGTGAGTTAATCATTGGTGACCGTCAAACTGGTAAAACAACAGTTGCGGTAGATACTATCATCAATCAAAAAGAATTTTACGATAAAGGCGAGCCTGTTATCTGTATATATGTTGCAATCGGACAAAAGAATTCTACAGTAGCGAACATCGTTCGTACGTTAGAAGAAAAAGGTGCGATGGCATACACAATCATTGTGGCAGCGTCTGCAGCTGACCCAGCTCCAATGCAATTCTTCGCGCCATTCGCGGGTGCTGCTATTGGTGAGTTCTTCAGAGATACTGGTAGACCAGCTTTAATTGTTTATGATGATTTATCTAAACAAGCTGTTGCTTACCGTGAAGTATCTTTATTATTAAGAAGACCTCCAGGTCGTGAAGCATACCCAGGTGACGTATTCTACTTACACTCTAGATTATTAGAAAGAGCTGCTAAGATTAATGCTACCGATTCAGTTGCGCAAGCAATGAACGATTTACCTGAGTCTATCAAAGGTATCGTGAAAGGTGGTGGTTCATTAACAGCTTTACCTATCATCGAAACACAAGCAGGTGACGTTTCTGCATATATTCCTACGAACGTAATTTCGATTACTGACGGACAGATATTCTTAGAGTCGAACTTGTTCAACGCAGGTATTCGTCCGGCGATCAACGTAGGTATCTCTGTATCTCGTGTGGGTGGTTCGGCACAAATTAAATCAATGAAGAAAGTTGCTGGTACGTTAAAAGGTGACCAAGCACAATACAGAGAACTTGAAGCTTTCTCTAAATTCGGATCTGATTTAGATGCAACTACAAAATTCGTATTAGATAAAGGTGCGCGTAACGTAGAGATCTTAAAGCAAGGTCAATACTCACCAGTACCTGTAGAGAAACAAGTAGCAATTATTTACTGTGGTACTAAAGGTTTAATGAGAAGTGTACCTGTAAATAAAATCAAAGAATTCGAATCAGAATTCTTAAATCAATTAGATGTTCGTCACAGACCAGTATTGGATGCATTACGTGCAGGTAAAATTGATGATTCTATCACTTCAGTGTTAGAACAAGTTGCGAAAGAAATTTCAGCTAAATACTAAAAGATTATAATCTCTGCTTTGCAAAGAACAGAGATTTAAACTATAAATTTTCAATTAGAAAATGGCAAATTTAAAAGAAGTACGTTTAAGAATAGCTTCGGTAAATTCAACACAGCAAATCACGAAAGCCATGAAAATGGTTTCTGCTGCTAAGTTGAAACGCGCTACTGATGCAATCGTTCAAATGCGTCCTTATGCAAATAAGTTGAAAGATATTTTGAGCAATCTAACCGCTAGCTTAGAAAGCAATGAAAGTCCGTACACTGTTCAACGCGAGTTGAAAAATGTATTAATCGTAGTTGTTACTTCTAACCGTGGTTTAGCTGGTGCATTCAATGCAAACGCAATTAAAACTGCTAATGCTTTGATCAATGAGAAATATGCTGATTTGAAAAAATCTGGTAATGTTCACATCGTTGCTATCGGTAAAAAAGCACAAGAATATTTCACAAAAAATAAATACAACGTTATCGGAAATAATAACGATTTGTTCAACAACTTGAGTTTCCAAACATCTACAAAAATTGCTGAATCGATTATGAAAGGATTTACATCCGGAGAATTCGATAGAGTAGAAGTAGTGTATAACCAATTCAAAAATGCGGCTGTACAATTATTAACTACTGAGCAATTATTACCATTAAAAGCAACTGATAATTCAGGAACTAATTCTAATGTTGATTATTTATTAGAGCCTTCACAAGAAGAAATTGTAAATGGCTTAATACCTACATCAATTAAGATTCAACTTTATAAAGCTTTATTAGATTCACACGCTTCAGAGCACGGTGCTCGTATGACAGCGATGGATAAAGCTACAGACAATGCTGGTGAATTATTAAGAGCATTGAGACTATCATACAATCAAGCAAGACAAGCAGCCATTACAAACGAGATCTTAGAAATCGTGAGTGGTGCAAATGCCCTTGCAGCTAGTTAACAAATACTAAAAGATTTTAAAATCAAAGCCTCGTTGTGAAACGAGGCTTTTTTTTGTTGGTTGGGTAATTTTTTTACCCGTTCTTTAATCAAAACTGGTGGCACGACTTAAGTCGTGCCACCAGTAATACCTATTTAAGCAGGTTTATTTATAGTAATTTTTTAAAATACTATTGAAAATATAAATTTATAATGTTATGCCTGTTTTGAAAACTCAACGTTGATGTGAAGTTTTACATCGTCACTCACTACTAAACCACCACTCTCTGTAACTGCACTCCAAACTAAACCATAATCTTTTCGGTTGATCTTGCCTTCTACTTCAAATCCAGCTTTTGTTTGTCCCCATGGATCTACTATTATACCACCATACTCTGCCTTCAAGGTAATTGATTTAGTTACATCTCTGATTGTTAAATCACCAGTTAACTCGTAATCTGAACCTGAAATTTTCTTGAATGATGTCGACACAAAATTCATTGATGGGTATTTCTCAGCTGAGAAAAAGTCATCAGATTTTAAATGTGCATTACGATCAGCATTATTCGTTTCAATACTTTGGATGTCAACGCTAAAATCTACTTTCGCTCCTTCAAAATCATCGCCATTTGATTCTAAATTACCCTCAAATACTTTGAAAGTACCGGTAACTGTAGAAATAACTAAATGCTTTACTTTGAATTGAACCTCTGAGTGAGCTGTATCTAATGCCCATTTTTGTGTTGTAATTGTTTCCATTTTGTTATAGTTTTTTTGATGTTATGAATGGAGAACAATGGGGAAATGGAATTGTTTGTTTAAACATCGATTATTTTTGTTCCACGTAGAGAACGCAGTAAAATGCAGAGGTCGCAAAGAATTTTCTCTGCGACCTCTGCTATACTTTGTGCTCTCTGCGTGGAAACCTCTATTTCAAATGATACATCACAAAACTCCACACATCCGTAGCCTCCTCTATCAACTTAGACGTTGGCTTGCCCGCTCCATGTCCGGCTTTCTCGTCGATGCGAATTAAAATCGGATTCTCACCTTTGTGTTTTGCTTGTAGTGTTGCAGCGAACTTGAATGAATGTGCTGGCACCACTCTATCATCATGGTCAGCAGTAGTGATCATTGTTGCTGGGTAATTAACACTGTCTTTTACATTATGCAATGGAGAATATTTTATTAGGTAGTCAAACTGTTCTTTCTTTTCACTTGAACCATACTCAACTGCCCATCCCCAACCGATTGTGAATTTATGGTAACGCAACATATCTAAAACTCCCACACCTGGTAATGCTACTTTATATAAGTCGGGGCGCTGTGTCATACATGCTCCAACTAATAAACCTCCGTTTGATCTACCACTAATTGCAAGTTTAGAAGAGCTTGTATATTTCTCTGCAATTAAATATTCAGCGGCAGAAATAAAATCGTCAAATACATTTTGCTTTTTCTCTAACATACCTGCTTTATGCCACTCTTCACCATATTCTCCTCCACCTCTTAAATTAGCTAAAGCGTAAACTCCACCTTGGTCCAAGAAATACATATTAGATACACTGAAACTCGGTGTTAAACTGATGTTGAATCCGCCGTAAGCGTATAACATCGTCGGATTGTTACCATCCAATTTAATGCCTTTTTTGTGCACAATAAACATTGGCACTTTTGTTCCATCTTTAGAAGTGTACCATACTTGCTTCGTTTCAAAATCATCAGATGAAATTTTGAAATTAGGCTTGTTATATAATTCTGATTTACCTGAATTGATATCTAATTTATATACCGTACCTGGTGTAGTGAAATTGCTAAATGTATAAAATGTATGTGCATCAGCTTTATCGGCTTTGCCCAATGAAATAGTACCTATACCTGGTAATTCAATTTCTTTAACTTTTACACCTTCATAAGTATACTGAACAATTTTACTGCTTGCATCTTTTAAATAACTCGCAAATAATTGTCCACCTGCACTCGTTACTCCTTCTAATAATTCTTTCGATTCAGGTATGATCGTTTTCCAATTTTTCTCTTCTTTTTTCTTCGGATGTATAGAAACCACTTTGTAATTCGCAGCTTGCTTGTCCATCATGACTAATACCTCTTCTCCAACATTATCTATGATGCTATAGTTGTATTCAAAACCTTTTAATAAAACTTCAAACTTCGAATTTTTATCTTTTAGATCTTTAATCAAAATTTCTGAACCACTTGTACCTTCTGATGCATAGATATATAAATACCTCTCATCATCTGATACATCAGCGCCAAAATATCTTAATGGGTGAGCTTTGTCTTCATAGACTAAAACATCTTTTGATTGATCGCTACCTAATGTATGGAAATACACTTTTTGAAATTGATTTTGGTTTGATAACTCACTCACACCTTTAGGTTCATCGTATCTACTGTAGTAGAAACCATCTCCTTGCCAAGCAGCACCAGAAAACTTCACCCATTCAATATGATCATCTAGTAATTTGCCAGAAGCAATTTCTTTTACAAATATCTCATTCCAGTCTGAGCCTGATTTCGAAATAATATAAGCAGCGTATTTATTATCATGTGAAAAATAAATACCACTCAATGCTACAGTGCCATCTTCAGATAATTTATTCGGATCTAAGAATACTTCATCTTTACCATCTAGTCCTTTTTTGAAATACAATACAGCTTG
Source organism: Sphingobacterium thalpophilum (assembly GCA_943372195.1). Taxonomy (GTDB): domain Bacteria; phylum Bacteroidota; class Bacteroidia; order Sphingobacteriales; family Sphingobacteriaceae; genus JAEYZM01. The sequence goes on along the minus strand of CALRXS010000011.1, from coordinate 52,871 downwards.
ATTTTGCAATCCGTCGTTCTTATAGTAAAAATAATAATCACCTTTTCTAAACGGTGCTGAAATTTTCTCATAATTCCATATCTCAGTTAGCCTCTTTTTGATATCATCTTTAAAAGGTATTTGTGATAGGTAGTTTTGAGTAACAGCGTTTTGTTCTTTAACCCATTCAGCGGTTTCTTTACTTGTATCGTTTTCTAACCAACGATATGAGTCAGTGATTTTAGTTCCGAAATAATCATCAACTACTTCTATTTTTTTCGTTTCGGGGTAGGCCATCATATTTATTTTTACTTTTTCATTCTTCGTGCATGACGATAGAATTAACATACTTAATACTGCTATTAAAATTCTCATATTAATTGGGTTTATATTTTGAAATACTTAATATTTTTTGAGCATCCTGTTCATTCATTAATTCTTCGATGCTTATATTTTTATTTTCATCCATGTATTTATCTATTATTTTCCAACCTGCAAACCATGCAATGCGAGGAGCAGAATCTGCTGTGAGGTTAACAGTATAAGGGGCTTCGTCGGTGTACTTTCTGTATTTAAGTACATCTTTACTAAATAAATCTTCAGAAACTAGTAGTTGAAAAATATTAGCTTCATTTTCTTCTGCCCATTTTATTTCTGCGGATGTGTAGCCAATTAATAAAGAGTCAGGTGTATCAGGTAACATCAATTTCATGAAGTATAATAATTTACCTTGATATAACATCTGATCTATTAATGATTGATTTTTTGGTTCCATTTCAAATTTAGAATTCACCATACCTTTAACTAATGTAGGCACTAAATGATTTGGAGTAAATCTTCGAGTTAAGTATTCTGGGAAATCTAAGGAAGGGTAAAATTTATATTCTGAGCCTAAAAATAAATCTAAGCCAACACCTATGTATCCATTCGTATTTACTATACCGTTTGAAAATCCGGAAACAAAAGTTGTTACTTGTGGCAATGTATCATTCGGAAATACTTTCTGATAGTTTTCAAAAACAAACTCTATATCAGATTCTAACTTTTTCATGCGATCTTCATTATAAATCGAATCACAATCTTTCACCAAAGTTTTAAAATCTGTATTATTTATAAAATCTGATATAATGTATTTGAAGCCCTGATTTTTATCGGTTCCAAATCCCATAATCTGTAAGAAATATACATTATAGAATTCGCCGTATTTTTTCTTTAAAAACACAATGTTCGTGTCAATTTGTTCTTGATTCATATAGAATAAATCTTTTTCAAATCGCTTTATTTCTATATCAACGCTAGACTCTGATTTTGATCCATGTGATTTATTACTTGATTGGTCACACGATTGAATAAAAATCGATAAAAAGAATATCGATAAAATCGAAATTATTCTGTTACTTTGAACCTGATTATAAAGCATATAAAATCGTATCATGAAACATAAAATTAAACAATTATCTTTAATTACCGCTTTTCTTGTTGCCATACTGATTTCCAACAATCTATATGCACAAGATTTTCGATTAGGTTTTAAAGGCAATCCCTTATTTTCAACTATTCACCCTAATACTGATAATTATAATAGTGTTGGCACTAAAGTAGGTTTCTCTTATGGTTTAATGTTCGATTATTTCATAAAAGATAATTATGCTATTTCTTCTGAGTTCGGAATTAGTTCATTAGGTGGTAAGATTGAATATAGCAGAAACGACACTACAGTAAATTCAGCACTTAATATCAGATATATTGACATCCCCGTAACAATTAAATTATTAACGAATGAGTTAAATAATAATTTGAAGGTGTATGGTAAATTCGGATTAGGCTTATCGTTTAGAATTAAATCAACTGTAGAGAATGAATATAAAAAAGGACAAACAAATTTCTCTAATGACGATATTAAAAATGCAAGTGATTTCATACAACCTTTAAATACTTCATTAGTAATTGGTGCTGGTGTTGAGTATAACTTAGCGGAGAATTTAGATTTGGTAGTCGGACTTACCTATAACAATGGTTTTTCAAATATTATGAAATCAAAAACGATGTATAAATTCGTTGACCCAACAACAGGTTTATCAGCAGTGAGGGCATATGATGCGAATTTGAGTTTCATTACTTTAAACATTGGCTTATTATTTTAATATGAAGTTCGCATTAGCACAGGTTAACGTTCACATTGGTAATTTTGAATCTAACTTTCAAAAACTTGTAGGCTTAATGAACTCTGCAAAATCAAAAGATGTTGATGTTATCATTTTCCCTGAGCTTGCTATCTGCGGTTACCCTCCAAGAGATTTTTTAGACTATCAGCATTTTATTAAGCAATGCGATTTATACATAGCTAAATTAGCAAAAGAATGTGTATCGATTACAGCTATAATTGGTTCGCCAAGCTTTAATATACATAAGGAAGGTAAGGCTTTACATAACTCTGCTTATGTATTAGCTGATGGTACTATTAAAAACATAATACATAAATCATTACTACCAACATACGATATTTTTGATGAGTACAGATATTTTCAACCTGCGCCACAATTGAGTTGTATTGAAATAAATGGTAAAAAAATTGCATTAACTATATGCGAAGATTTGTGGAATACAGATGATCAAAAATTATATGTGCAATCACCTATGGATGTTCTCATAAATGAACAACCAGATTTGATGATTAATATTGCTGCATCTCCATTCGATTATAATCAAAACGAAAAACGTAAAAACGTTTTGAAATGGAATGCAAATAAATACAATTTACCCTTACTATATGTAAATCATGTAGGGGCTCAAACTGAATTGATTTTCGACGGATGTTCAATGGCTTTGAATAGTGATGCTGAAATTATTGCTGAATCAAAAATGTTTGAAGAAGATTTACTGATCATAGATTCAACTGAATTATCTACGAAGAAATCATACGAAGAAAAAAATATTGACTCAATAGAATTAATTCATGATGCAATTGTATTGGGTATAAAAGATTATTTTCAGAAATCGGGATTTAAGAAGGCGGTACTCGGATTGTCGGGAGGTATTGATTCTGCAGTAGTTGCAGCGTTAGCAGCTAGAGCATTAGGCAATGAAAATGTTTTAGGTGTTTTAATGCCATCTCAATATTCATCTGATCATTCTGTTGATGATGCAATAGCTTTAGCAGATAATTTAAATATTCAATATCAAATTATACCGATCAAAGATGTTTATCATACATATAAAAGTTCATTGTCAAATACATTTGAAGGTTTGGCAGAAGATTTAACAGAAGAAAATCTACAGGCGAGAATTAGAGGAGTATTGTTAATGGCAGTCTCTAATAAATTTGGAAATATTTTGTTAAACACTTCTAATAAAAGTGAAGCGGCTGTAGGGTATGGAACTTTGTACGGAGATATGTGTGGAGGTATTTCAGTAATTGGTGATGTATATAAAACTCAAGTATATGCATTAGCGAACTTTATTAATAAAGATCAAATCATTATACCAGTAAATACTATAGAGAAAGCGCCATCTGCAGAATTACGACCAGATCAAAAAGATTCAGATTCATTACCTGATTACGATATATTAGATGAAGTTTTGAATTTATATATTGAGCATTCAATTAGTAAAGATGAGCTTATAGATATGGGTTTTGATAAAGCACTAATTGATCGTATAACTTCATTGGTAAATAGAAATGAATATAAACGCTATCAAACGCCTCCAATTTTAAGAGTATCTTCTAAAGCATTCGGTATGGGTAGAAGAATGCCAATTGTTGCCAAATACTAATCCGTTTTAATTTTTTCATCGTATCTTAAAATAAATGCAACTTTTTTTAATGAAAAGAGTACAAATTAGGGATATGATAAAGCTTCACTCAATAGTTACTATACTATTTTTTATCGTATTTGCTGGTTTACAAAATGTTTCTGCCCAAACAACTAATTGTACGGGAGGTACGCCATCATTTACTGTTAACTTGTCTTCAGATGCTTCGGGTGTTTGGACGAGCAGTAGTTTAATACGTGCAGGAGAGTGTTGTGGAGGAGGCAGTGGAAATAATAATTGCGTCGAATTTATAGTTACTTTAAGTCCGAATGCTGAAGCCTTTGTACTTGATATTACTGGTGGAGCAACACCATCAGGTTCATTATCATACACAGTTAATTGTGGTACACCTACACCAATAGGTGGTAAGTTTTGTGTTACTGGTGCAGGTCCGCATTTCATTAGTTTTTGTAAAAATGGTGGCAATGCGAACACCTATAGAATTACTTCTATACCTAGACCAATGGTATCAGCAAATATAGTAACTCGTGTAGGTTGTAATAGTCAATTAGTAGCATCTGGCTTTCAAGAATCAACCATTCAATGGAGAGCATTAAATTCAACTTATCAATCATTATTAACTTGTGGAACAGCATGTGATTCAACATTTGTTGTACCGCCTACAAATCCACCTTCATTTGCTGATTTCGAAGTTAGTGGTACACCATTAGGTGCATGTTCTGGTGTATTCTCACGTGATACTGTTCGTGTAAACTTTGTACCTGGCATGACCGCAAATATAAGTCCGGCTAACTCTGTACTCTGTTGGAACGAAACAACTAAAACTTTAACCGCAAATGTTTCAGGTGGTAACCCTCCGTATAGTTATTTATGGTCTAACGGTGCTACTACTCAATCAATAGATGTCGGTGTTGGTACTTATTCAGTAACCGTCAGCGATCAAACTTCTTGTCCGATTAATAACACCTCTGCAACTATTGTTACCGATACAGATAATAATTTGAGTGCTGGTGCAGATCAAACTTTTTGTTCACATGAATTCCCAATAAATTTATCAGGTACGAGTACACAAGGAGGTACTTGGGTAGGCGGCAATGGTACATTTAATCCTTCCAGAACAAGTTTAAATGCTCAGTACACTCCATCTGCAGATGAACTAAGTGCAGGCTCTGTAACATTAACACTCCAAGGTAATGCTTGTACACATTGCCCTGCTAGATCTGATGCTGTTACCTACACATTAAAGGTAAGTCCGAATACAGATATCACAGGCTCTCCATCCATATGTGGTGTATTAAATCAAGAGGAGAACTATACTACACCATTAAATGCAGGTAATACTTATAATTGGAATGTTACCGGCGGAGTTATTATTAGTAATACGAATAATGCGATAAGAGTACGCTGGACGAGCTATGGTTCTTATCAAGTTAATTTAACCGAAACTCCAGCAAATGCTTGTTCAGTAAATAAAACTTTAAATGTAAATGTGAGTCAAACTCCTAGCACTGGTACAATAAGTCATTAAATTATCTATGACGAGTATCAACAATAGAAAATATTTTCCAACCCTTATCTGTTTTTACTAATTGGAAATTATTTGCACCTCTGTGTGATGGTTGTTTATTGATGTAAAATTCATAGGGTGTCCAGACGCTTGCTAATCGACCATCTATATGAATATCCCAACTCAATAGTTTTTCTTTGATGGTAACGGTTCTTTTCTTGATGACAATTTTTATTAATTCTTCTTTGTTTTCAATAACGAATTTTTCTTTTTTTTCGATGATATTTTCAACTATTGTTTTTAATGTTAGTTCATCGTATAATGCTTCTTTTAACTTAACAGTATCTTGCTTTTCAAGTCCCTCGAAAAACCTATTTATACAATATTTTATTTGAATGGTGTCGTTAGCCTTAAACAAAGCAACTGAGTCAACAATTTGAGCGCTTGCTAAATTGCCAATGATGATAAGAAAAATAAAAAGTATAATTTTTTTTAAATTCATTATCTTTTTTTACTCGATATATATAGGTAAATGCTCATGAAAATAATCATGGAACCGAGTATTACAAATATACCATAATTCGTCTTAAAATTTTGATTTTTACTAGTCTCTACAATCGAATATAAAGCGTATAAAAATAATAAGCACACCCATATTTTCATGATTCTCATAAATCGTTGTGCCATTCTATATTGGCTTTCAACATTGCTTTCTGTTAATTTAAATGGGTAGTTAAATGAATGAGGGTATTGATTGACAATAGAAAGTAGCATCCAAAGTATAAATGCAACTGCGGGCATTGCCCAAATGCTTGATTTATTTCCGAAACCATCTGCCACACCATTTGCATTAAAGTGAGTTGCAACAGTATCTGGTAAATTGTTATATACATTTATTGCATAAATAACTATTGAAATTAATATGCTTGCTGCTAGAATCTCAAGTATATAATCTAGCAACATCCACTTAACTTTTATGACAGGTCTTTTATTTAATTCTTCAGCCATTTTATTAATAAAGTATAAGATAAAATTAATAATGCAATTAGAGATGAAGTAAAAGCAATGAAATCACCATGTTCAACATAAAAAGTAATTTCATCGTTTAAGTTTAAATTTTCATTGATGCTATCTTGTACCCAGTACTCAGTAGATTTTAAAACTTCTCCTCTTTGATTTACAAATAAAGATGTTCCAGTATTAGCTGAACGAGCAATAGATCTTCGAGTTTCGACTGCTCTTAAAGAGGCCATGCTTGCATGTTGTTTATAGCCTGGGGTATTTCCCCACCAACCGTCGTTTGTTATTATGGCTATAAGTTGTGCGCCATTTTTCACATACTCTGAAACAAATTCCCCGTAAATAGATTCATAGCAAATCACTGGAGCAACACCAATACCACTTCTAGTATAAAATACAGCACGTTCTGTTTGTGAACCTAAGCTACCAAAGGTGCCACCTAATTTTAAAGCATATGGTTCGAGTATTGAAAAGAACTTGGGGTATGGCATTTGTTCAACACCTGGTACTAATTTTGATTTATGATATTTCTGAATCGTTTGATTGTTCTCTATGAAAAATGCAGCATTGAAAGCATCATAGCAGCATTCTCCGGTTTTATAATTTCTAGCAGTAACAGTTTCTTTTTTATCATAGGTTGTATATGCATCAGCACCTGTAATAATATTTCCGTTTTTGTATTTCTCTAAAAATTTTCTTGACTCTTGTATCAATGGATTTTCTTCGAGTGTACGCTCATTCAAATTATTTTGCAAAGCAGTTTCTGGCCATACAAAAAACTCAGTATTTATTTGTGCCGTTGAATCTGACAATCGAATCAATCTTTGTAATTGATCCATCTCTGTTAGTCCGTTGAATTTTTCTGAATACGGATCAATGTTTGGCTGAACGACTACAACATTCGTTGGATTTATTTTTTCTTCGTAGCTATTATAGATAGCATAAGAAACTAAAATAGGAGCAACGATAATGATAATTGCATTTAAGTAATTTTTGAATTGAACACTAAATTTTTTTTGTAGTGTCGCTGAACTTTTAATACTATGAAATAAAATAATATTTGCAGCAAGTACCCAGAACGAACCTCCGAAAACTCCTGTATATTCATACCACTGCACCCATTGTATTTGTTCTGAAAATACGTTACCTAATGTTAACCAAGGCCACGATAGATCCCATGACATATGGAAATATTCCATACCAATCCAGCAAAATATGAATGCAAAATTTGAAGTGATTTTACCAGATTTTTTCTTTACATAATGGAAGGCTAAAATAGCAGTACTCATTAAAAATGAATTGAGAATAACTGCCACAACCATTCCACCTGCAGAGGCATTCCATACCCAATAAGTTGTTAAAAGATTAAAAATAATAAATGCTAAAAAAGAGAATCTAAAAACTATACCGTATGATTTCTTCGGATGATGCAAGTAAGCGTCATCCTCCATAAATAATAAAGGTATAAATGCGAAGAAAATTATTCCACTTATACTTTGCATTGGCCAAGCCAACCAAAATAAAAGTCCTGATAGTATACTCGCGTACAAATATTTTCTATTCTTCATCTTCTTCGTACTTTTTAGATTTTTTGTTTTTACCTGCCAAGCAAATTACGAATTCACCTTTAACCGGATTATTATCAAAATGATATTTTAATTCTTCGGCAGTACCTCTTATGGTTTCTTCAAACTTCTTGCTAATCTCTCGCGATACACTCATTTGACGATCGGCACCCATGTAAAGAATTACTTCTTCAATAAATTTAATAAGTCTATGAGGTGATTCATATAAAATAATCGTTTCTTCAAAATCTGCTAAGAAGAGTAAACGAGTTTTTCTTCCTTTTTTTTGAGGTAAGAATCCTTCAAAATAAAATTTATCATTCGGTAAGCCAGAGTTCACAAGTGCAGGCACAAATGCTGTAGGTCCGGGTAAGGTTTCTACTTCAATTTCTTCTTTGATACATTCACGAACTAATAAAAAACCAGGGTCTGATATTGCAGGCGTTCCTGCATCGCTAACCAATCCGATGTTTGTACCATCCTTCAACATTTTAATAATTTCTTTTAAAGCTTGGTGCTCATTATGTTGATGGTGTGATAGTAACCTTTTATCTATTTCAAAATGGCGGAGCAGCTGCCCAGCGGTACGTGTATCTTCAGCCAATACCAAGTCCACCTCTTTGAGCATACGTAATGCTCTAAGGGTAATATCTTCTAAATTCCCGATGGGAGTGGGTATTAAAAATAATTTTCCGCTCATATTCTACGAAAATATAAAAGATTCATCATTTTCTTATCTTTGAGCAAAATTGAAAATATGTTACAAGTACCTTTTATCCGAGAGAATAGAGAATTCGTGATTGAACGTTTGCAAAGAAAGAACTTCAAGGCTATCGAATTAGTGGATGTGATTATCGATTTAGATGAGAAGAGAAGATCTTATCAAAATCAATCGGATAATGTAGCCTCCGAAGCAAACCAATTGGCAAAGCAGGTGGGCGAGTTAATGCGTACTGGTAAAAAAGACGAAGCAGAGCAGATTAAGCAAAAATCTACTGCTTTGAAAGATTCTTTAAAGCAATTTCAAGATCAGCTAGCTGCTATTGAAGTTGAATTACATCAAGCATTAGTGCAACTTCCAAATTTGCCGCATACATCAGTACCTGCAGGTATTACGCCTGAAGAAAATGAAGTTGTGCATCAATGGGGTGAGATTCCGAAATTATATGAAGGTGCAAAGCCACATTGGGAGTTAACATCTCAATATGACATTATCGATTTTGAATTAGGTGTTAAAATTACTGGAGCTGGTTTCCCAGTTTATAAGGGTAAAGGTGCAAGATTACAAAGGGCATTAATTAATTTCTTCTTAGACGAAGGTTTAAAAGCTGGATATAATGAGGTGATGCCACCGCATGTGGTGAATGCAGAATCTGGATTTGGAACGGGGCAGTTGCCTGATAAAGAAGGACAGATGTATCATATGCCAATTGATGATTTGTATATGATTCCTACGGCTGAAGTACCAGTTACGAATTTATACAGAGATGTAATTTTAAAAGAAGAAGAATTGCCAATTAAGAATGTAGCTTATACTCCATGTTTCAGAAGAGAGGCGGGTTCTTATGGTGCGCATGTACGCGGATTAAATCGTTTACATCAGTTCGATAAAATTGAGATTGTTCAAATCGCTCATCCAGAGAATTCATATGCAACACTTGAAGAAATGGTCGCACATGTGAAATCATTATTAGAGAAATTAAATATTCCATATAGAATTTTAAGATTATGTGGTGGTGACATGGGATTCACTTCTGCTTTAACTTATGATTTTGAAACTTATTCAACAGCACAAGGACGTTGGTTAGAAGTGAGTTCTACTTCAAACTTTGAAACCTATCAATCGAACAGAATGAAATGCAGATTCAAAGGTAAAGATGGCAAGAATCATTTAGTGCATACCCTTAACGGAAGTGCATTAGCATTACCACGTATCGTTGCAACTTTATTAGAAAACAATCAAACTGAGGAGGGGATTAAGATACCGGAGGTGTTGGTACCGTATACGGGGTTTGATCTAATTAACTAGCCAAAGAAAAATTAGCCAATGAGTCAATTAGCCAATTGAAGCGTTACATAAAATTCAGTACAATATTTAAAAGTCGCACCCCATTGGCTAATTGGCTAATTGACTCATTGGCTAATTCTATTTATTACAGCCTCTTTCGTTTTGGGTTTCAGTGCGTCGCGCCAACTAAAGCCCTTGAGCTTTAGTTCTTCTATTGCTATTTGATCGAGTGGCCAGAAGGTGGCATCGGGTTTTACTTTGAAGTTTACTTTTTGAACTTTATTTTCTTTGAAGCGAATAATCATGTTGCTGCAATCAGCTTTGTTTACACCAACGTATTCTCCATCTTCTTCTTTCGCATAATAAATACTTTGTCCGTTGCCCTCTACATCTAATCTAATTAATTCGTTGTTTACAAAATGTCCGAACATATCTTTGCCTCTTATCTGATCAAACTTTGTGGAGTCTAAAGAATCGATCATCACTAAGAAAGCATTGTTATACATATTCATTTTATGTAGGTCTCCATTCTTCAATTCTAGAGTAATAAAATCGGCAGTCATTTGAGCGCCTTGTGACCAAATCGTCGGATTGACATAACAACGCATTGTACTATCAATGTAAGTGTAGACAATAGAATCGCAGCGAGCTTGTAAATCTGATTTGTAAGCGCGAACATCATGATATGCTATCATCGTTCTATGCGTTTTAGTTTTGTCCATGAAGCTTCTTAAAGTATCTGCAGATACAAAAAGAGAATCATTATCTACCAATACAATTACATAAGCTTTATCGGTCACTACAGATGATTCGGTGAAACGATTGTAATTTGCTTTGTTTCCTTTTAAAATTATTTTTTGAACTGTATCGGTGAAGGTGATATTTTTAGTAGCTCTACCTAAACCTTTAGTTCTATCATAATATAAAAAATCACCAGTTAAAGTTTGTGCTCCACTTCTATACAAAGGATTCTTAGTGAATTGTGCAATGTCAGTTACTGTATTATAGGTACCAGCCTCTGCATACAAATAATCTTCTTTCGATACAATAGTTGTTGGTCCGAAGAATGTCGCAATTCTATTTTTTGTATTGTACTTTAAAGTATCTGAATTTAATACATATTTAGGATTAGTGAGAACCACGTATTTTTTAAAGAATGCATCGGCTGTGTTTGCATAATAATAACCGAGTTCACTTGTCAGTATGTTTTCTTTATCAACTATTTTACCGCCTTTTGGATAAGTAGCTATACGATTTTTTGTATCGTAATCTAGAACGTTTGTCGTTAATACCATTTCGTTATGGTAAACACGAACATTATTTTTGAATCTGGCAATTTTAGAATTTCCGTCGTAATTCATAAGGTCGCCGTAAAGATTTAATGAGTCACCTTGTTGAATACGAACTTTACCAAATGCATCTACTTTATTTAGTACATCATAAAGTAGAGCAGAATCACAATACATCAAAACATTGTCTTGTTTGAATCGACAATTGCCTTTAAGTTTTTTAATTTGCTCGTTACCTACTTTTACGAATTCGAAAACATCGGCATTTAATACTTCAACACGGCTGGCCTTTTGGGCAAAGCTGTTAAAGCTTAAAATTAGAATTGAAATAAGTAATACAAATGCCTTCATTCGGCGCAAAAATACTTTATTTGACTTAATTAAACGTAAAATAGATACTTTTGTATACAAATGCTGCAAAAACTACAAGAATATATAGATAAACATAGGCTGTTCGCGACCGAAAACAAATTGTTATTGGCGGTAAGCGGAGGTCTTGATTCTGTGGTGATGTTAGATTTGTTACATCGATTGGGATATGATATTCAAGTAGCGCATATGAATTTTAATCTGCGTGCTGATGAATCAAATCAAGATGAAGCATTTGTAAGAAATCTCTGTCAGCGATTAAAAGTAGAATTTCATGTCAAACAAGTTGATACATTAAAACTACAAGTTGATGAGAAAATTTCCATTCAAATGGCAGCGAGAAAATTGCGATACGATTGGTTTCAAGAATTGCGTGAGAATTTCAAGATAGATTATTTATTAACAGCACATCATGCAGATGATTCAATAGAAACTGTATTGATAAATATTTTGAGGGGTACAGGATTAAGCGGACTAAAAGGAATAGTACATAATGATATTGGTATTCGTCCGATGTTGTGTTTTAGCAGATCAGAGATACATGACTATGCAAAATCAAATCATATTCAATGGCGAGAAGATTCATCGAATTCAAAAGAAGATTATTTAAGGAATAAATTACGATTGAATATAATGCCACAGCTTGATAATATAGCACATCAATGGCGTGCTAATGTTTTAAAGCTTTCTGAGGATATTGCTATTTCAGAAAAGATATTAGAGAAACATTTTCAAGAAGACTTAGGTCTTATTTTTTCTAATAATATTTTCGATGTAAATCAAATTAAAAATAGAGAAGACGGATGTTGGTTGTTCAGAAAATCTTTATTGAACTTCAACTTTAGTCATGGTACAATTGATGATATAATTTTAAATATTGATTCACAATCAGGCGCTATTTTTAGTTCTAATACACACCGATTAATTAAAGATCGCAATAAATTTATTTTAGAGTCGCTAATTGAAACAGCATCATCCGAAGAAATAATTATTGAATCAGATTTGTCTATTAAAAATGTTTCGAAGCATAAGGTAGAATTGAAGTTATTAGATATTTCAGAAAGGCCAGAGAGTTTTCAGGGTTCTGAGATTTATATAGACTATGATAAACTTGAGTTTCCCTTACAAATTAGGCATTGGCAGGCTGGTGACTGGTTTATACCAATGGGTATGAAGGGTAAAAAGAAGCTGAGTGACTTTTTTATTGACGAAAAGTTCAGTATTCAGCAAAAAGAAAATACATTTGTATTAGTTTCTGGCAATATAATTGCTGCGATACTAAAGAACAGGATTGATGATCGATTTAAGATAAGCGACAGTACGATTAAAATATTAAATATTAATATAAATTAAATGCCAAAATCAGCTTTATTTCAAGAGAGACAAACTTTAGGTTCCATGAAATTTTGGACAACCAGAAGATTTGTTTTGGCATTATTTTGCTTTGCGGCATATTTTATTTCAGAAGAGAGAAATAGAGATCAAGAAGCAGATTTGTTTTTGGTAGTAGGTGCTGGTATTTTATTTATTTCAATTTTATTTATTTTTCTAACACATTATAGAACGGTAGTAGAGAATGGAAGTTTAATTTTAACTGGATTGTGGAGTACAAAAAAAGTTAAAATAGATTTAAGCAGTATTCGCTCTACAGAGATTGTTAAGTACAGTCCGTTCATGATCAACAACCCCGTTTACAATCTTCACAAAAAAGGCACCATCCGTTTTTATGCTTATGGCAAATATGCTGTAAAGCTAATTGATAAAGATGGTTTAGAGTATGTGATTGGTTCACAAGACCCGATAGAGTTCAACAATGTGTTGAAGGGCTTGATCAACAATAGTTCAAATTAATTATTTAACATTATATTAATTTTTCTAGCACTATCAATCTTTCAATTGATGCTATATTGCTAACATTTTAATAGCATTTCCCCAAGAATGATTGAAATTGTATTATCTATAATAGCAGGCTTAATTTTATTTTTATTTGCTGTAAGTAATTTATCTGATACTTTAAAGCATACTATTGGAGATAGAGCGAAAAAATGGATTCAAAAATTTACAGGCAATACATTTAGTAGCTTACTAGTTGGATTGATAGTAACTACTTTACTTGATTCTTCTTCGGCCGTAATTATTATCACAATTGTATTTGTGAATTCTAAAATATTAACATTTAGGCAATCTATGGGAATTGTACTTGGTGCTAATATAGGAACAACAGTAAGTAGTCAAATAATTGCTATGGATATTGGTAAATACTCGCCAGTATTTTTATTGATAGGTTTTGTATTATTATTAGTATCTAAGTCAGAGAGATTTAATAATATAGGTAAATCTATTTTATATTTCGGAGTCTTATTCTTTGGTATATATACTATGGAAAATGCCGTGGAGCCATTACGTGAGTTTCCATATTTTACAGAGTTACTAAAGAAAACTGAAAACCCTTTAGTAGGGTCTTTAATTGGAGCTTTTTTAACATTGGTTATACAATCATCATCAGCAACGGTTGGTATTGCCATAATATTAGTTAAGAAAAGTGTTCTAAGTTTAACAGGTGGTATTGCTATTATGTTAGGAGCAGAATTAGGTACATGTGCAGATACTTTATTAGCTACAGTCAAAGGCAGTAGACAAGCATTAAAGACAGGCTTATTTCATGTTTCTTTTAATATAATGTCAATTATATTAGGACTAATCTTTTTTTTTCCATTTATAGAAGTTGTGAAAATATTAAGTGTTCGATCAAGTTTAGAAGGTACATTAGCAAATGCACACATGTTGTTTAATATGTTGGGAGTATTAATATTTATCTGGACAGTACCTATGTTTGAAAGAGTTTTAAATAATTTATTGCCTGATAAATAATATTATTATAAATTTTCTAATTGTAAAAAAACGGGTATTAGTGCTTTCCCATTTTCAGATAGGTGATATTCTATGTGTAAAGGTTTTTCAGAGATAATATGTTTCGTCAACAAATTTGCTTCTTCTAATTCTTTTAATGCTACTGAAAGTGATTGTTTATTGCTACCTTCAATATCTCTAAGAAGAGAGCTAAATCGAATAGGTTTATCAACTGCGAGTCTGAAAATTTCAGGTTTCCATTTGCCAGATAATTGTTTCAGTAATGCTGTAGCTGGGCAAGTTTCAGTAGTTGTATTTTCATTTTGATTAGTCATATTTTTCTGACTTATTGATTGATAAAAATTAAGTAATGACCTTTGAATTATGAAAGCAAAAATCTTTGTACCAATTGTACTATTAATTTTTATTTCAATCAAGAGTTATAGTCAGAACAAAAAAGAAATGAAAGAGTTTACGAATCCTTTATTATGTGATCCAGAAATTGGTATGTGTGAAGTACCAGCTGAAAATATTGATTCTTCAGTTTTAGCAAAGCCATTAAAAATAAAGAAACCAGTAAAATTGATTTACTTCACTGATCCTATTTGTTCATCTTGTTGGGGAATAGAGCCAGTGCTGCGTAAGTTTAAATTGGAATATGGTGATGATGTAGAAATTGAGTATCGTATGGGCGGATTGTTACCTGACTGGAGTTATAATGCAGGAGGCATAAGCAAGCCATCAGATGTAGCGCATCATTGGGACGAAGTGAGTGTATATTATGATATGCCTATTGATGGGGATGTTTGGTTAGAGGATCCTTTGAACTCATCTTATCCGCCTTCAATTGCGTTTAAAGCAGCGCAGATGCAAGACAATAAAAAAGCAATTCTATTTATGCGCGAGATTCGAGAGATGGTGTTTTTAAAAAAGAAGAACATAACGAAATGGGAATATTTAGAGGTAGCGGCAAAGGTAGCCGGATTAGACATTGTTCAATTCAAATCAGATTATGAATCAAAAGGTAAAGAATTATTTAATGAAGATTTAAAATTGGCAAGGCAGATGGGAGTAAGAGGTTTCCCTACTATATTTTTTACTGATAGTACGGATAAAAGAGAGGTTGTTTATGGTAGCAAACCATACAACAGTTATGAGAATGCACTTTTAAAAATCTATCCGCAAGCAAAGAAGAAAGTTTACGATCATAGATATGAATCATTATTTACTAGATATAATTCATTAACCGCGAAAGAGTATTCAGAGTTATCAGGAGTATCAAGAACAGAGGCAGAGAAAGCACTTGACGAGCTAGTTGCAACTGGTAAGTTAGAGAAACTTAAAACTAAAAACGGATCTATGTGGAGATTGAAATAAAAAAGGAGAAACTAATTTTAGTGAATTAACTTTTCAATTTTAATTCTACTCTTCCATTTCTTTATTTCTTTTTCTCGATGCATTGCTTCAAATTTAGATTTATACTCTTCAGAATATTTTAATATCCAATCATTAGCTGCATTTGAAAAGCCGTGATGTTTGTTGTTGTGTTTGTATACTCTGTCTTTGATGTTAGATGTGTAACCAACATAGTATTTATTAAGCTTTTCAGAGAATAGGATATATACGTAATACATGTTGAGTATTACGGAAGTATACATAAAAAGTTGTTAGAATTTTTTGAAAGATATTTAACCAAAAAAAACCGACGTTTGTCGAGACTAAGGATTCGAACCTTGACCCTCCCGACTTTATAAAGTCGGGATGCTCTGAATCATCTGAGCTAATTTTTTTGAGAAATATTTATAAACAAAAAAAAACCGACGTCTGTCGAGGTTTCGTGGAGGCTACTGGATTCGAACCTTGACCCTCCCGACTTTATAAAGTCGGGATGCTCTGAATCATCTGAGCTATTTTTTTTACAAAAAAAAAGAGAAACAATTTGTTTCTCTTTTCGTGGAGGCTACTGGATTCGAACCAGTGACCCTCCCGACTTTATAAAGTCGGGATGCTCTGAATCATCTGAGCTAATTTTTTTACAAAAAAAAGAGAAACAATTTGTTTCTCTTTTCGTGGAGGCTACTGGATTCGAACCAGTGACCCTCTGCTTGTAAGGCAGATGCTCTGAACCAGCTGAGCTAAGCCTCCAAAATTATTTTTAACTACTTCGGTTCCGTGACCCTTCCGACTGAAAGTCGGAATGCTCTGAACCAGCTGAGCTAAGCCTCCTTCTAAAAGCTTGTTTCCTTGCTTTTGGGACTGCAAATATAGAACTCTTTTAATTATTCCAAAAAAAATCTGAAAAAAAATTTAATTTAATATATGTTTGAAAGAGAAATTGTACGTTTTAGCTAGAATGAAATTATTCAAAAAAGTTATCGTTTGGTCTATTCTAATTGCATTAATATTTGTCATTCAGGGGCTTCTATTAGTTTGGTACTTTGAAAACGACATCAAACAAGCTGCTGTTAAGGAATTAAATAAAAGTCTTAATACTCCTATTAAGGTCGATAAAATTGAATTAAACTTCTTTGAACACTTTCCTCAAATTGCTTTAATCTTCCCAAATGTGAGTATTAAAAGCTCTGATGCAAGTAATAATGAAGATTTATTGGTGGCTGACGAGATTTCAATGCTTTTTAATATTTGGGATATTTATCAGAAGAAGTACATAGTAAAGAAACTTTATATTAATAACGCCGTCTGGAATTCTAAAATCCTTAAAGACGGACAGTTTAATTTTGATGTATTGAAGAAGAATGATGAATCAGACTCTAAAAATTTCAATTTAAAGATTAACGAAATCGAAATACATAATTCAATCATTAAACATTTCGATGAATCAAGTAATCAATACATGGTATTTGATGTAGATGATATAGATGCATCTGGAGATTTTGGTTCTAATAAATTTGAACTAAAAATAAAATCAGATTTAGTTATTAAATCTCTATTACTTGAAAAAATATCTTATCTAAAAAATAAAAGAATAAAACTTAATTCTGAATTTAGTGTAGATCTTGTCAATAATACCTACAAATTCAATAATACAGCATTTAGTGTTGAGAAATTAAATTTATTATTAAATGGAATAATTGAATATTCAGATAAGAATAAAAATGTTGACATTGTAATAGACGGAAAAGACTTAAACATTCAATCTTTTTTAAGCATACTCCCTGATGCTGTTTATCAAAAAACTAAAGATTTTAAAAGCGAAGGAAATTTCTATTTTAAAATGAAAGTCAAAGGAGGATTTATGAAAAATCAAACTCCGAATGTTGAATTACAAGCTGGACTTTCAAATACTAATATAGTAGTGAACACCACAGAATTCAAAGATTTAAAATTAAACAATGTAAACTGTAGTGTTTTTTATTCTAATAATCGTACAAGTACTATTACAGACGATGTATTAAGAGTTGAAAATCTTAAGGGTTTATATAATAATGAAGAATTTATTTCTACAATCGAAATTTCAAATTTTAATAGCCCTTATCTAAAATGTGCTTTAAAAACAAGTCAAAATATACCTGAATTATTAAAACTTTTTCCTGTAAAAAATATTAATTCAGAAAAAGGTAGAATTAGCTTTGATATTAAAATTGAAGGATTAGTTTCTGACATAAAAGATACCAAAAACTTTAAAAATGTTAATTCATCAGGTACTATAAATATTTCAAATACTAAACTGAATGTAAAAAATTATAGTCTTGCAATCGATCAGTTGAATGCTTTATTAAGTTTCCAGAAAAACGATCTAAGGATTGACAACTCAAACTTTAAATTAGGTGAATCTGATGCAAGTATCAAAGGTTACTTTAGAAATATTTTTGCCTATTTATTAAATGATGATCAAGAGTTGCAAATGGATGCAACATTACATTCTAATAATATTAATCTACAAGAATTGCTATCATCTAGTAAGGTTGAACAGGGGGAAACTTATAAATTCAAAATAAGTAAGAAACTTAAAGCTAATATTCTATTAAATATTAAAAATCTTTCATTCGATTTATTTAAAGCAAAAGACATTGAAGGCAAAATAAAAATTGATGATCAAATATTAGATGCCGAATACTTATCATTTCAATCTCAAAAAGGAATTGTATTCTCTGATATTAAGTTTGATACTAGAAATACGATTTTAATGCCAATGAAAATCGGACTAAGTTTGCAAAAAGTTGATGTGTCAAATTTATTTAAAGAGTTCAAGAATTTTGGTATAGATATATTAACTGATAAAAATATAAAAGGGGTACTTACAAGTGATTTGAAAATCAATATGGCATGGGATGAGAATCTAAATTCAAATCATAATTTATTTACTGCTGATGGTAAGATATTAATTGAAAATGGTGAGCTGATAAATTTCACTCCTATGCTTGCTCTTTCAAAATATATAGATGTAAATGAACTGAAAAATTTGAAATTCTCAAATCTTGAAAACAATATTAGTATCAAAAACAGTGTGATTTATATTCCAGATATGGAAGTAAAATCTAATGCATTGAATCTTAATCTTTCAGGTACACATCAATTCAATAATCAAATAGATTATCATTTAAAGATGTTATTGTCAAATGTCATCAAAAAGAAATCTAAGAGATTAGGCGATGAGCAATTTGGTGAAATTGAAGATGACGGTTCAGGAAAAACTACCCTATTTATTAGAATGTATGGTGATGCTACAAGTCCGAAGTTTTCTTTAGATAAACAGATGATAAAAAAGAAAATTGCAGAAGATCTTAAACAAGAAAGACAAGAAGTTAAACAAATTCTAAAAGATGAGTTTGGCAATTGGTTTAAAAAAGATAAAGAATTTAGAGAGCAATTAAATGAAGGTGCTGCTGATTGGGAGAAAGATCTTCCAGTTCAGAAAAAAGATACTATTAAAGCAATACAAAAAAATAAAAAATCGAATCTTCAAAAGTTAAAAGAAAAACTCAAAGAACCTATTGATGAAGAAGAGCAATATTAAAATAGATTATTATTTAATCTTTCTAATATTATATGTTTTAATCGCATTTCATTTTATGTGGTTCGAAGCCTATTCTATGAAATGGGACATGGCAGAACAATATTTACCTTGGAGATTTTTTATTTCTAAATCATTAAATAATGGCGTATTACCTTTTTGGAATCCGTATCAATTAGGTGGTTACCCTACATTCGCTGATCCACAGTCTGGTGTTTGGTTTTACCCTACATGGATTATCTCATTAATATTTGGCTATTCAATGTCAATAATTCAATTAGAAATTCTTATCGCTCTAATTTTTGGATGCATAGGATTCTATAAATTATCTCAAAGATTAAACTTTAATAAAGGCATTTCAAGTATATTAGCAGTTTCATATATCTCATCTGGGTTTATCATCGGGAACGCACAACATTTAACATGGATATATGCTGCAGTCTTCATACCATGGTTAATATATTTTTATCTCGATATACGCATTACAATTAATAAACGCTCATTAATTGCTTTTATAATAATTAATTATTTTTTCCTTAGTAGTTCTTACCCAGCATTTGCAATAGTTCTCTATTATATTTTCTGTATAGATCAATTTATATTGTTCATTAAAGATTCAAATAAAATTGATTTTATTAATTCTCGAGTAATATGGATCATACTTTTAATACTAACTACATTACCAATTACATATTCAATTATTAGTAGCTCAGCTTATTTTAGTAGAGGTTCTGGAATTACTTTAGAAAGAGCATTACAACACCCATTTAGTATTAATAGTGCCATTTCATTTTTATTTCCTTTTAGCTCATTTAAAAATCCTGATTTTTTTAAAACAGATCTTTCAATGGCGAATGGTTATTTTGGTGTATTGGGTTTTGTTTTTTTATTATTCGGATGTTTTAGGAAATTAAACAAATACGAGATATTACTAGTATTGCTTTCTGTATTATTTCTAATTATTTCTTTTGGTTCTGCAACACCACTCAGAGAATTACTATATCATTATTTACCCGGATTTAATCTATTTAGATTTCCGTCATTATTCAGATTGTTTTTTATTATTACTGCCTTGCTGCTTGTTGGCTCCAGTATTCAATATATACAGGTTCAAAACAAATGGAAAGCTTTTAGAGTAACTATTTTATCTCTCACAATAATTAGTATTATCATATTATTTATATACAAAAAACAGATTTCTTTGATTAGTGATTTAGAGAAATTTAGTTTTTTACAACATATCTTATTTCAACTAATTATCCATTTGATTCTTTTTGCTGTATTACTTATCAATAAAAAATTAAATGTAATTTTCTTACTGATCATAATTTCTATGGATATGTTTGTGAGTATTCAGTTGAATTCACATGCAAGTATGGTACTAGATGTAAAAAGTGAAGAGGTTGATAAATTAATTGAGAATAGAGATGAAAATATAGAATTGCCTTCATCAACTCCGCTTAATACACATATTGACCAAGCATATCAATATCGTTGGCCTTTAAACTGGAATATGAATTGTTATTTCGGGGAGATTGCTATTGATGGCTACAATCCATTTGTACTAAAAACATTTAATGATTTATCTGAAAGCAAATTAAAAGATAGTATCTGGAATAAACCTTTTTATTATTTAGAAAATAACTTTAATTCAAGAGTTGAATTGATGAATTTCAAAATTAATGAAATCCAATTTAATGTTTCTAGTAGTGATACAAATACACTTACAATAGCACAAAATCCATATCCTGGTTGGCATGTATATGTTAACGATGTAGAGACAGCTTCATATAAATCAAATATTTCATATCAATCTGTAAAAATAAATAAAGGTGAAAGTATAGTGCGTTGGAAGTATTCTAATAATACATTAAACATCATATTTATAGTACACCTATTGATTTTATTGGCTTTGTTGATATATTATTTCAGATTATATATTCAATTTATTAATTTGCATAAAATCAAATGATATGACAACAGTAAACATACCTCGCTTAGACCTAAACGATTATATTAATGGTAATGCAGAGCAAAGAAATAATTTTTCTCAATGCATTGGTAAAGCATTTAATGAAACCGGTTTTGTTACCATAGCAAATCATGGAATGAGTAAAGAGTTAATGGCTGAACTTTATGTTGAAGTGAAAAAATTATTTGACTTATCAGAAGATATTAAAAAGAAATATGAGATAGTTGAACTAGCCGGACAAAGAGGATATACAAGTAAGGGTAGAGAAAAGGCAAAAGATTCTAAGACTCCAGATCTTAAAGAATTTTGGCAAGTAGGTCAATACGTCGAAGGAGAAGTATTGCCTAAAGATGAATACCCAGATAATATATTAGTAGACGAGTTGCAACGCTTCAATGAAATCACAAAAGAGGTTTATAAGAAATTAGAGTATGCAGGTACTCATATTTTACAAGCAATTGCAGTTTATCTAAATTTAGAAGAAAACTATTTTGATGCTAAAATCAGAAATGGTAACAGTATTTTAAGAGCAATACATTATTTCCCAATTACTAATCCTGATGCTCTAGAACCTGATGCTGTAAGAGCAGGAGCACATGAAGATATTAATTTAATTACTTTGTTAATTGGTGCAAGTGCTGACGGATTAGAAGTACTAACGCGCGATGGTACCTGGTACCCTGTGAAAGCTCAAGCAGATGATATCGTAGTAAATGTCGGTGACATGTTACAACGATTAACAAATAATAAATTAAAATCTACAACACATAGAGTTGTTAATCCACCTAGAGATTTAATGGGTACTTCAAGATATTCAGTGCCATTCTTCTTACATCCGAAGTCAGAAATGAACTTAGCTTGTTTAGATTCATGCATAGATGCTGAAAATCCGAAAGCATACTCTGACTATACAGCCGGACAATATTTAGATGAGAGATTAAGAGAAATAGGACTAAAAATGTAATTAATGTGTATGACTATTATGCACATGATCTACACTAAACATTTTCGAATAATTATTTGCCATGTTCACTGCAAATGGAGTTAACATTACAATTGAATGTGTTTTGAAATCTATGTTTGTCGTACCGTTTAACATCTTTGATGCATCAACATATAAATGAACTTGCGGACCTTCATCTCCATGAGATGCTCTTACTTCTGCTTTCTCTTCTCCAAAGTTCAATGAAATATTTTTGATGTTGTTCATCATTGGAGTATTCATACCTCCAAATCCGCCAATATGATATTGAAACATTTGTGGTGTTATAATTGAATCTGTTGTATCATCAAACCTTCCTTCCATCTTCAAAAATATATAACCTGAATTCCATGTCCAGTACATACCCGCAGCGTCACCTCCTGGATCTAATGCACCCGTACGTTTATCTAATGACATTGTGTTTCTTAAACTATCTACACCCACAATAAATTCAATACCTGAATAATTGCCCTCTGGTATATTGCTTAAATTAATTTCTCTACTACTTACAATACTTTCTTTTAATAAGAAATACGAACTGTCTTGTGGTATCACATATTTCGAGCCGTTTTCATTAACCAAAACTATATTACTAATGAAATAATCAAATTTACTTATACTGTAATTTTGATTAAACGAATTGTAGTAAAACATAGAGTCTAATACCAAGTTTAAATTACCAACTCGATTATCAAATTCTATCGTTAATTCGCCTTTTCTATTGGGGTCTATATCTTCGGATGTATGTAAATCATCATCTTTTTTACAAGCTGTTAGCGTAATTGCAGTTATTATAATGCTTAGACTTTTAATATATGTTTTCATTTCGATGTTTTTTTATTGCTATAAAGATATGCCTTAAAAAATTGCATGCATAACTTGTTCTGTCACATTAGTTACATAATTTCTTCTAAAATATGATGCGAATTAAGCGCTTTAAAGTTTTCAATATGAGCAGAGTAATAGTTCAATAATTGCAAGAGCATTTGCTTTCTTTGCTCTTTAGTCAGTTTTAATAATTTTATATCATCCCAAGTATTATTTTGTAAATGAGAAAGAATAATTGTAGAAGTCTCATCTAAAAAAGCAGGATGTGTGGGTATGCTACTTACATAGGAAGCTTCTCGCATATCAAAATATTTAGATTGTTCTGTAATGTTATTCTGCGGATAGAATCCTAAGTGCTGCGAATACCTTAGCAAAAACCAAAGATGAAAATTTGCAACATTGCCTTCTGTTAAATCTAAAAGCTCTATTGATCGAAATAAAAAGTCAAATAGATTTTCATCTTGATGTTGCTCTCTTAATGTATTATGTAAAAGCTCACACATAAATAATGCGAGCGAAGTTTTTACAATGTTTAATGGTATACTTTGAAATACTGGCGAAGCTTTCAACTCTGATATTCTTTGCAAGCCACCATTTTCTTTATGGTAAACTACCATGTCTACTAATTGCAAATTTTGCAACATCGACAATCGTATTTTTGATTTGTTTTTTCGAACACCCTGTAATAAGTATGATTGCGTACCAAAGAGTTCAGTATAAATATGAATTACTAAACTGCTTTCAGAATAGGGTGTTGATTTTAATATTATTCCTCGTGTTTTATGTAACATAGTACTAATGAATGAACACAATTTTGCTCACCATTGTTTCTAGTCCCTCTTCATTTGCAGAATACACTAAATAAACTCCTGATTGAACTCTCTCGCCACTGAAATTATTGCCATACCAAATGGCTTGTGAACCATTCGCTTTAGTTGTAAAAACTACCTTGCCTTCTATATCAGTTATCTTAACATTTGCAGCATTTACAAGTCCCTCGATAGCAATAGCTCCTCTATATGTTTCTCTAACTGGATTGGGGAATACTTTTATTTTTTCTTTGTTAGTTTCTAAACCTTCTGTAGCATCAGATCTGTATGAAACAATACCAAGGTCTGTACCAAAATACACTTCACCGGTTTGTTGATCTATAGCGATATCATTTATAATATTAGTTAATAGTGGTGAGTTTTCTGTATTGAAATAATGTATCTGCTCTGTACCATCCGAAGTAAATAACCAAGCACCATTTCTTGTACCAATCCATTTTCTATTAGCGGCATCAACTTTAATACAAGTGATTGATTCGTTCTCTAAAAGCGATTGTACAAATTCTCCATCTATAACTTTCACCGGTTGAGCATCAGTATCTGCATTGGGGTCTAGTATGTCTTCAGTATTATAAAAAACTGCAAGTCCTTTGTTTGTACCCGCCCACATTCTTCCATCTAAATCTTCTGTTATACATAATACCTCTGAAGCATCTTTTGGTAAATTACCATTGTTCGCACCTGATGTTAATCGTATATATCTTACTGTTCCATTCGTATTTTCTTTGAATACTAAAATTGCATTACTTCGAGGAATGGTTACCCATTTTTGATCGTATTGGTCTATAGTAATATCACTCACATATTTATATTCTGCAAATAAACCAGGGAACTCAAAAGCTTGCCATTGGCCATTTGTTTTTAAAACAGAAATAGGTTTATCTGCCCAATAATTACTTACCCATAATTGTGATTTAGAATCGAATGCCAAACCTGTTACTCTGTATTGTCCGTCGTTACCAAAGGCTTCACCTAAAGTAGAATTATATCCGCTATAATCTCTTACGTATCCGTTTTCATCAAACTCTACAATGCCTTTCCAAAATGTACCGTAATATTCTCGATTGTTCTTTTTATTTATCGCTACTGTGATGATATCGTAAAATGAATCTACTACAGGGTAGTTTAAATAGTTGTAGTTTTTCCACTCTTTATTTTGATATCGATACATTCCGTTCAAAGTAAATCTATTCGAGTAACCTTCACCAACTGTGCCTGATGCTACAATTAATTTACCATTGTTAATTGCAAGTCTTCGGGCGATTGAAGAAAATGGACCGTTAGGTATGTATGTACCGGTTAATGTATTGTTATCATATCTTTGTAAACCCTTGATTATATTAGCTACCCAGAGTTTACCAGCATTGTCGTAAGTGGCATTAAAGAAAGTGTTACCACTACCTGCACTTACGAAATTTATCCATTGCATGTTTTCATCATATCCAATCACTCCAAAATTGAATACCGTTAATAATTTATTCTGACTCAATACAAATTTTCCAAGTCCGGCTTGAAATACGTTATTTGATAACACCCATCCATTTCCATCATACTCATAAATACCATCTTTTATAAAAGCATAAAGTCTGTTATTAAATGTTGCACATGCTGAAGCAGGAAAAGCATTAGTTGGGAACGAGTATAAACTTCTATGTTTACGCCAATTTTGATAGTTTGCTAAATTCGGATTGTTCAAATCTGCTTCATATATTCCACTATCAGTTGCGGCGAATATTTTATCATTGAAAACTGAAATACCACTTACCCCTAAGTTTGAACCATTATCACCTAAGTAATAAGTGTCTTTAATTTCTATTTTATTTAAATCTAAAAGCACAACACCAAAACCGCAATTAATATAGGCGATTCCATTAATACAATTAATGCTATTTATTGACTTAATACCTGTTATTTCTGTTTTAAAAATGTCGTCAATATTGATAATTTCCCTTCCTCTAATTAAATCAATGTTGGTGTTTTCATAAGCAACTATTACCGTTTTTGTATTGGCATCGTATGCACCGGTTTTCATATTTGTGCCAGATAGTCCGTCTTGCTTAGTTATCACCGACATGCTACTGTCTTGTAAGTTTAAGACAAAAACGCCACCTGATGTAATACAAAAAATCTCTTGACCTGTATTTAAGACCTGTACTGCTTGCTGATAGGGCATATGACTCGTCCAGGCACCAATTTTAGTATTTTGCGCGTAAGTGTCAATAAAACAAGTAATTAGCAATAAAACAATGAAGATTCTTCTCATGTATTCGATAATAAACATCTAAATAACAAAAAAAGCGAGTAAATATTACGTTAAGCTTGTAATAAAGCCTGAATTTTTGCTTAAAAAATTGCATTTTTGCACCTTATTTTATGTTATGTGGGGGAAATTCTCTGAGTCAATATTAAAGTATCGTTTATTCTATATAGCCTTGATATTTATTATCACTGCTATAATGGGTTATAATGCGAAAGATGTTGAGCTGTCTTTTGCAGGCTCTAAGATTCTTCCATTATCAGATCCTGAATACGTTGCTTATAATAAATTCAAGAAAAAGTTTGGTGAGGATGGTACCATGATGGTACTGGGTTTACAAACTGAAAATATTTTTCAAAAAGATTTATACAACAGTTGGTCTAATTTAGGTGATAGCATTCGTAAGATTGATGGTATTGTTAATGTTCTTTCTGTTGCACAAGCTTTTGAATTAAAGAAAGATACCACTAAACGATCTTTTGTTCTTCAACCCATACATCAATCAACAGTCAACACTCAAGAGCAATGTGATAGTATTAGAAATGTTTTTTTGAATATGCCTTTTTACGAGGGATTGATTTATAATAAAGATTCATCAAGTACATTGATGGCTATTAGTTTTGATAGCCTAACATTAAACAGTAAAAAACGTGTAGGTGTATTAAAAGAAATTTTAGTGCATGTTGATAAATTTGAAAAGAAACAGAATGTTACTTTGGCAAAATCGGGATTGCCATATATACGTTCAGTCATTGCGAACCTGGTATCAGGTGAGTTTAAATTATTTTTAATTCTTGCCTTAGCTATAACTGCAATTATATTATTACTATTCTTCAGGTCATTTTATGCAGTGCTGTTTCCGGTGATTGTTGTATTGTTTGGAGTAGTAGCAGCATTAGGTACCATCGTATTATTCGGTTATAAGATTACGATATTAACCGGATTAATACCACCACTCATTGTAGTGATAGGAATACCTAATAGTATTTTGATACTGAATAAGTATCATACAGAATACATGTTATTGCAAGACAAGTTTAAAGCATTGACCATTGCAATACGCCGTGTGGGTTCTACCATCTTTTTTGCGAACGTAACAACAGCTATCGGTTTTGGAGTATTCGGATTTACGAATTCAGAAGTATTAACAGAATTCGGAATTATCGCTTCATTAAATGTAATGATCACTTGGTTATTCTCTTTAATTCTCATTCCAATTATTTTTAGCTATTTACCTAATCCGAAAGCTTGGCAAACAAAACATCTTGAAAATAAATATTTATCGAGGTTTATAGAGAAGGTTGATTATTGGGTACATAATAAAAGAACAGCGATTTACTTAGTTACATTATCAGTTATATTAATTTCATTTGTTGGAATGTTAAAGGTAAATGTCAACGGTTATATGGTTGATGACTTACCTCAAAACTCACCTGTGCTAAAAGATTTACGTTTCTTTGAAAATAATTTTGATGGAGTGTTACCTTTTGAAGTGCAAGTTGATAGTAAGAGAAAAAACGGATTAATAAATATTCCTAGTATTAAGAAAATTGAGAAGTTAGATAGAATGGTTTCTGCTTATCCTGAGTTTTCTAGATCCATTTCTTTAAATGAAGTCTTGAAATTTTCAAAACAAGCATTTTATAATGGCGATGCAAATTTCTATGCTCTACCAAGTGAAGCTGAAGCAGCATTTATTTTAAGCTATGCAAAACAATCAGGAGCATCGGGCTCATTGATGAAATCATATATTGATAAGAATAATCAAATTATAAGAATTAGTTTTCAAACTAGAGATGTAGGCTCAAACAGAATGAATGAGTTACTTGCAGAATTAAAACCTCGAATTGATTCAATATTTAATCCAGAGAAATACGATGTACTCCTTACTGGCAGTAGCGTGTTATTTGTAAAAGGAGCAAACTATTTACTTACCAATTTAGTAGAGAGTTTAGCAATTGCATTTTTCTTGGTTGCGTTATTGATGTATGTATTATTCAAAAACTTGAGGATGGTAATCATCGCATTAGTCCCGAATATTATTCCATTAATTATCACAGCAAGTATTATGGGTTATTTAGGCTTAAGCTTAAAACCTAGTACGATATTAATTTATAGCATAGCCTTAGGTATTGCATCAGATCAGACTTTGTATTTTTTAACAAAGTTCAGACATGAGCGCAATTCAGATAAATTGAATACATCAAGAATCATATCAATGACATTAAAAGAGACTGGTATGAGTATGATATATACAGCGATTATTTTATTCTTCGGATTCGGTATATTTTCTGCATCGACATTTGGAGGTACTGTTGCATTAGGTATTTTACTATCGATTACATTAATGGTTGCTATGTTATGTAATTTGATTTTATTACCAGCATTATTATTAAGTTTAGACAATAAAGAGAAGAAAGATTAATACAGAGTATGAGTAAGTATCCAGAATATAAGAATTTAAATCTATCACAAATAAGTAAAGACATCCTGAAATTTTGGAAGGATGAAAAGATATTTGAAGCGAGTATTTCATCAAGACCTGTATCAAAACCTTATACCTTTTATGAAGGTCCGCCTTCAGCAAACGGTATGCCTGGTATTCACCACGTAATGGCTAGAAGTATTAAAGATATCTTCTGTCGGTATAAAACATTACAAGGCTACCAAGTGAAACGTAAGGGAGGTTGGGATACACATGGCTTACCTATTGAACTAGCAGTAGAAAAATCGTTGGGAATCACTAAAGAAGATATTGGTAAAAAAATATCAGTTGATGATTACAATGCTGCTTGTAAAAAAGAAGTAATGAAGTATACGGATGTGTGGAATGATTTAACAGAGAAGATGGGATATTGGGTAGACTTAGATCATCCATATGTTACTTACCATAATGAATACATTGAAACACTTTGGTGGTTATTAAAAGAAATGTATTCGAAAGGCTTGTTATATAAAGGTTATACGATACAGCCATTTTCACCAGCAGCAGGTACCGGATTAAGTTCACATGAATTAAATCAGCCGGGCACTTACAAGATGGTGAAAGATACAACAGTAATTGCGCAGTTTAAGATGATTAAATCTGCAGAAACTGATAAGTTGTTTTCGGATGTTAATGGAGATATACATTTCATTGCGTGGACGACCACCCCTTGGACATTGCCATCGAACACAGCATTAGCAGTAGGGAAAGAGATTGAATATGTATTGGTAAAAACTTTTAATCAATACACATCAGAAGCAATACAAGTTATACTTGCGAAAGATTTATTTGCTAAATATTTTTCTGAGAAAAATGCAGAATTAAATTTAGAAGATTTTAAGGCAGGCGATAAAAACATTCCGTTTAAAATTTTAAAATCATTTAAAGGGAAAGAATTAGCAGGCATTAGATACGAACAATTATTACCCTATGCACAACCAGAAGAAGGCGATGCATTCAAAGTAATCATTGGTGATTTTGTGACTACTGAGGATGGTACGGGCATTGTACACATTGCACCTAGCTTTGGTGCCGATGACTTTAGAGTAGCGAAGCAAAATGGTATAGGCTCATTAACATTAGTAAATCGTCAAGGTAAATTTGTTGAGTCAGTAACAGATTTTGCAAATGAATTTGTGAAAGAAGATTATTTAAATGATGAACAGAAAGAAGCAGAGAGATTAAAGCAAGGCAGAGATAAATATTTATCAGTAGACGAGCGAATTTCTATTAAGTTAAAAACAGAAAACAAAGCTTTTAAAGTAGAGAAATACGAACACACTTATCCACATTGTTGGAGAACCGACAAGCCAATTTTATATTACCCATTAGATTCATGGTTCATCAAAACTACTGCATTGAAAGATCGCATGGTAGAGTTGAATAAAGAGATCAATTGGAAACCAGAGTCAACAGGTACAGGTAGATTTGGTAATTGGTTAGAGAATTTGGTGGACTGGAATTTATCGAGATCTAGGTATTGGGGAACACCCTTACCAATTTGGAGATCAGAAGATGCAACAGAAGAAATTTGCATTGGTTCGGTTGATGAGTTTAAGAAAGAGATGAACGCAACATTAAGTTCAGGGGTGTTATCATCCGAAGAAAATGAAAAATTAAAAAACATTGTTGAGCAATACGAGCGAAGTACATTTGATTTACATAGACCATATGTAGACTATATAGTATTGCAGAAGAATGGTAAAAAATTATATCGCGAACCAGATTTAATTGATGTTTGGTTTGATTCAGGAGCAATGCCTTATGCACAATGGGGCTTAGATCAAGAGAAGTTAAATAACAAAGATGCGCAACCATTTGCGAATGGTTGGGAAGGGGCATACCCTGCAGATTTTATTGCAGAAGGGGTAGATCAAACACGTGGATGGTTCTTTACATTACATGCCATTGCGGTATTGTTATTTGATTCGGTAGCCTATAAAAATGTTGTGTCGAACGGATTGGTTTTAGATAAAAACGGAAATAAGATGTCGAAGCGTTTAGGTAATGCTGTCGATCCGTTTTCAACTATTGAACAGTTCGGTGCAGACGCAACGCGTTGGTACATGATTAGTAATGCAGCACCATGGGATAATCTGAAATTTGATATCGAGGGATTGGCAGAGGTGCAACGTAAGTTTTTCGGCACACTATATAATACTTATGCATTCTTTGCATTGTATGCAAATATTGATGGTTTCGAGATTGATGAAAATAATTTAACACCATTAGCAGAGAGGACAGAGTTAGATCGCTGGATAATCTCGAGTTTGAATACTTTGATTGCTGAAGTAGAAGAGTCGTATGAAAACTATGAGCCACATAGAGCAGCAAGGTCTATACAAAGTTTTGTAGATGAGAATTTATCGAATTGGTATGTTCGTTTAGCTCGACGTCGTTTTTGGAGAGGGGAGATGACTGCTGATAAGAAAGCAGCATATGAGACTTTATATGAATGTTTAGTTACCTTATCGAAGTTAATGTCGCCAGTGGCACCGTTTTTTGCTGACTGGATGTATAAAAATTTGACGAAAGAGCAATCGGTACATCTGAGCAATTGGCCAATGGTTAATAAATCAGCTGTTGAAGAATCGTTAAATGAGAGCATGCAATTAGCTCAAGATATTTCATCGATGATTTTGTCATTGAGAAAGAAGGTGAGCATAAATGTACGTCAGCCATTACAAAAAGTACTAATACCTGTATTAGATGCTAGTTTTGCTGAAAAGGTTGAAAGAGTAAAATCATTGATACTCTCTGAGACTAATATTAAGGAGATTGAGTATATAAAAGATACAGAAGGCTTTATAAAGAAGAAGGTTAAGCCGAACTTCAAATTATTGGGGGCTAAGGTAGGTAAAGATATGAAAGAGGTTGCAGCAGAGATAGTTGCAATGAATTCGGATCAGATTTCAATTCTTGAAAAAGAAGGTAAAATCACTCTTAACATAGGTAATTACGAAATATTATTATCTGAAGTAGAGATACTTGCAGATGATATACCAGGTTGGTTGGTAAATGTAATGGGCAAACTTACTGTAGCTTTAGATGTTACCCTAACTGAAGAGTTAAAACAAGAGGGAATAGCGCGAGAATTCATCAATAGAGTGCAGAATTTGCGTAAAGAGAAAGAATTTGAAGTTACAGATCGAATAAATGTATTGGTCGCTGAAAATGAATTTATTAAAGAGGCAATTAATAATAATTTAAATTATATTTGCGCCGAAATTTTAGCAAACAAACTAGAGTTCAGCAATGAACTTACTAACAAGGAAAGGGTTGAAATAAATGAAAAAGAAATCTACATCGGCATCGAAAAAGCCAACGGCTAAGAAAGTTGTTGCAAAGGCTGCACCTAAGAAGACAGTAGCTAAGAAGGCAGTGGCTAAGAAAGCAGTAGCAAAAGCAGCACCTAAGAAGGCAGTAGCTAAGAAAATCGAAAAGAAGAAAATCGTAGCGAAGCCTGTGGCTAAGAAAGCGGTGGCTAAGAAGGTTGTAGCGAAAGCGGCACCTAAGAAAGCAGTGGCTAAAGTTGTAGCTAAGAAAATCGTAGCGAAGCCTGCAGCGAAGAAAGTTGTAGCGAAAGCAGCACCTAAAAAGGCTGTAGCTAAGAAAATTGAAAAGAAGAAAATCGTAGCGAAGCCAGTAGTGAAGAAAGTTGTAGCGAAAGCAGCACCTAAGAAGGCGGTGGCTAAGGTTGTATCAAAGACAGCACCTAAGAAGGTGGTAGCGAAGAAAATTGAAAAGAAGAAAATCGTAGCGAAACCAGTTGCTAAAGTTGAAGTTAAGAAAATTGAAAAGAAGAAAATTGTAGCTAAAGCAGCACCAGTTGCTAAACCAGTTGCTAAAGTAGAAGCAAAGAAAGTAGTAGAGAAAAAAGAAGTTTCAAAACCTGTTGTTAAACCTGTAGAGAAGAAAGTAGAAGTGAAAGTTGAGAATAAAGCTCCAGAGAAAACAAGATATGCAGATTCTGAATTAATAGAGTTCAAAGAAATAATTATTAGAAAATTAACTTCTGCAAAAGAAGAATTACAATTATTGACTGAAACATTAAGTAATCCGAATAGTAATGGAACAGACGATACTGCTGGTACTTTCAAAGTATTAGAAGATGGTTCTGCAACATTAGAAAAGGAACATGTTAATCAATTAGCCGCACGTCAACGTAAATTCATTGATCAGTTAGAAGCTGCTTTAATTAGAATTGAAAATAAGACATACGGTGTTTGTAGAGAAACTGGCAGATTAATTCCGAAAGAAAGATTAAGAGCAGTGCCTCATACTACACTAAGTATGGAAGCTAAATTAAAACAAAACTAATTTTAAATATATCATGAAAGTATGCGCATATTTGCGCATACTTTTTTTATGCAATGAAAAATTATCTTAAACCTATCGCCATCATTTTCGCTGTACTATTAGCTGACCAGATTTTAAAAATATGGATCAAAACTAATATGTATATAGGTGAAGAATTTCACATTTTTGGTGATTGGTTTATCATACATTTTACAGAGAATAATGGTATGGCATTCGGATTAGAGTTGGGTGGTGATTATGGTAAATTAGCCTTGAGTTTATTCAGAGTGTTTGCCGTTTTTGGTATTGCATACATCTTACATTATATCATTAAAAATAAATATCACTTCGGTTTAATCACTTGTGTAAGTTTAATATTCGCAGGTGCATTGGGTAATATAATTGATTCTGTGTTCTACGGACAAGTATTCGGATATGCAGATTGGTTGCATGGTCGCGTTGTTGATATGTTTTACTTTCCTATATTAAGAGGGGTATTCCCTCAATGGTTACCTTTCTGGGGTGGAGACGAATTTGTGTTCTTTAGACCTGTCTTTAACTTAGCCGATGCAGCCATAAGCGTAGGGGTAATTTCAATTATTCTTTTCCAAAACAGATTTCTTGACGAAAAAATAGACACCATAGATAAGGAAATTACCTCTTAAATAAGCTTTTTAGACTCAATTCTATACTTTTTTATTAAATAGTTCAAATCATGACAATTATCATATTTTGAACTTACTAGTTCTAGTACTTTTGTTATACCAAACTAACAAAACAAATAAATTAAATACTAGAAACCCACCCATGTTAACTAAAAGATTGATCTTACTAATTGCTATAGTAGTTTTTAGTAACAACCAAGTCAAATCTCAAACAAATCAGCAAGAATTATCTATTGAGAAAATTGATCATAATGTTCGCAAAATTGAAGTGGCTGCTTATTCGGTAGCTAACCTTAAAGCTAATGAGGTATATGTAAGTTTCAGTACAAAAGAATTTGAACAAAATGGTAAAACAGTAACTCTAGAAGATCAAGAGAAAAAACTTAAACAAGCTGTAAAAGATATTGGTTATGATGAGAAAAATTTAAAAGTGATGAACTTAGTAGGCTATAACACTTTTACAATGACTGGTGACGAAGGTGCTTATCAAAAAACTAGATCTTATCTTTTAAAGCTAAGAGGTATAAATTGCATAGATAAGTTTTTGTTGAAGACTGATATGAAGCATTTGAATAATTTTACGATTGAAAGCTTTGATCATGATGATATTTTTAAAGAAATTCGCAAAATTCAGCTTGACGCCTTTCAAAGAGCTAAAGAAAAAGCTGACGATTTATTAGCATCATATGGTGAAAAACGGGGTGGTTTACTTAGTGTGCAAGAGGTAAGTTTACATGTGATTTATCCGAAGGTTGCCGGACTAAAAGGTAATTTGCATAAAGTTATTGGTATTAATTCTGGCACAATTTATACTGAAATGACAACCAATAACTTACATGAAATCCAAATAGAATATTTAGCAAAAGTAGTATTCGAAATAACTTCAGAGAATGATAAAAACAATAAGTAGCTTTGAATTTATAAAGTAGTAATCAATTAAATACGACAACAACCTAATTTAAATTACTATGAAAATTTTAAAACTAACAATCGCAGCTCTATTTATACCTGCGATGATTTTTGCGCAACAAGTTAAATCTTCAGGTGCAGAGTTACGTACTATTGAGGTTATTGGTGCTGCTAGTACGAGCTTACCTCCTAATATTATCAATGTAAATTTTGTAATAAAGGAGTATACCAATAATGCAGAAACGGTAAGCATCGATGCTTCTGAGGCTACTGTATTAAGAATTTTGAAAGAGATTGATGTGCCAGCCACTAATCTGAGCATCTTAAATATTTATGGTTATACTGGCTTTTCTATGGGTGAAACTGGTGGTAGATACGAAGAGCGCAGAATGTATGCTTTAAAATTCAGAGATGTAAGAGAAGTATCAATATTTAAAGAAAGAATGAATTCATTAGCGTTAGAATCTTTTAATATTGTTTCTGCAGAGCATGATGATATGTCTACACATTTATTTGAACTTAAACAGAGAGCCATAAAATCAGGAAAGGAAAAAGCTGATTTTTTATTAAGGAATTTAGGTGAAGAATGCGGTCGAATCTTACATGTAACTGAATTGCGTAAGAACATCAGTAACCCGTATTCTCAAACAGATGATATGTCAAATAATATGATTGTAAATCCAAAGATTAAAACAGTTGGATTATCATCAAAAGGCATACAGATTGAATACGAAGTGAAACTTGTTTTCGAGATAAAATAAAAGCTAAATTTCAGCGATCATTTTTTGAATTGCTCTTGATCGATGCGACATAGAAATTTTTTCTTCAGCATTCATTTGAGCAAAAGTTCTTGACTCATTTTCAGGTATAAATATAGGATCATAACCGAAACCATTCTCACCAATTCTTTCAGTTGTGATTCTACCTTTTACTTCTCCTTCAAAAAGAAATTCTTCACCATCTAATATCAATGCAATCACAGTCACAAATCGTGCTGAACGATCTATGATTCCTTCTAAGTTTCTTAATACTTTATCAATATTTTTTGAGTGGTCTACTGGTTCACCTGCATACCTTGCTGAGTATACACCTGGTTCATTGTTTAGTGCAGTAATTTCTAATCCCGAATCATCCGCAAAACAATTCATCTGAAATTTTTCATAAATGGTTCTTGCTTTTATCAAAGCATTACCTATAAACGTATCAGCTGTTTCAGGTATATCATCATGAAATGAAATATCATTCAGTGTCAAGAGTTCAAATCGATCTCCTAACACTGCTTTAATCTCTTCTACTTTATGCGCATTGTTGGAAGCAATGACCAAAGATTTCTTCATGAATTATTTTTTGATTTCTTCAAAATCCACAAACTCACCTTCGTCTTTTTTGAAGCTGAATTTCTTCTTCGCTTTTGGTGGTGTATAATCAACATTTATATCGCCTTCATTTTCAACTTGCTGATATCTTTGTTGATATTGTTGCTGTCTTTTAAACTGACTCTCCATATTTCTCTGAGCTTTTTTCATTACTTCTGTCATCATAAATGGCATTAGTAATCTCACGATCATTCTGAGAACTAAGAAGATTAATACTAAGGTTAATAAGAATTTAAACATGATATTAATTTGTACAAATATAGAAATAAACAACGTCTAAGCGTATTAGTTTATTCTTTCTTTGTAAACTTTTCGTTGTATAACTTTTCTAATGCAAACATCTCATCTCTTAATCGAGCTGCCGTTAAGAAATCTAGCTCTTTTGAAGCTTTCGTCATGTCTTTCTTTGCCGTATCTATCGCTTTTTGCAACTCTTTCTGGCTCATATAATGAACTACAGGATCAGCCGCTATACTAAACTCGTCACGCTCTATATACGGTTGTTGTACCCCATCTTTAAAGTCCATTACGGATGTTTGCTCTATAATAGCTTCTCTCGACTTTGTAACAGTCGTAGGCGTAATGCCATGCTCTGTATTAAATTCTATTTGTTTCTCTCTTCTTTTATTCGTTTTTTCAATCGTCACTCGCATTGAATCGGTAATCTTATCAGCATACATAATTACTTTGCCTTCTGAATTTCTCGCAGCTCTACCAATCGTTTGTATTAATGATCGCTCTGATCTTAAAAATCCTTCTTTGTCTGCATCTAATATCGCCACTAATGCTACCTCTGGTAAATCTAATCCCTCTCTCAATAAATTGATACCTATCAATACATCGAATGTTCCTAAACGTAAATCTCTCAATATCTCCACACGCTCCATTGTCTTCACTTCTGAGTGTATGTATCTACATTTGATATTCAACTTCGTCATGTATTTACTCAACTCTTCCGCCATACGCTTCGTAAGTGTGGTTACTAATATTCTAAATCCGCGTTTGATTGTTAAATCTATTTCATCTAATAAATCATCGACTTGATTTCCAACTGGGCGTACTTCTATGATAGGGTCTAATAATCCAGTCGGACGAATAATCTGTTCCACAATCACCCCATCAGTTTGCTGTAATTCATAATCACCAGGCGTCGCACTCACGTATATCATTTGTCCTGTTAATTGCTCAAACTCATTAAAGTTCAATGGTCTATTATCTAATGCTGAAGGTAATCTAAAGCCGTATTCTACCAAGGATGTTTTCCTTGATCTATCTCCACCATACATGGCACGTATCTGCGGCATAGTAACATGGCTCTCATCAACCACCATCAGAAAATCTTTCGGAAAATAATCTAATAAACAGAATGGTCGATCGCCCATTTTTCTACCATCAAAAAATCTCGAATAATTTTCAATACCCGAACAATAACCTAACTCACGAATCATCTCTAAATCGTAATTCACTCGTTCATCAATTCGTTTGGCCTCTAACATTCTTCCATCACGTTCGAATTGTTCTTTACGCATCACCAATTCATCTTGTATACTTCGAATTGCAGATTGCATTCTATCTTTCGGCGCGATGTAAATATTAGCAGGGTAAATCGCTGTATTATCCATCTTCTCTATGGTCTTAGCCGATACTGGGTCAATCAAACTCATCTCTTCTATTTCATCTCCGAAGAAAGAAATTCTCAAGGCATGATCTGCATAAGCTAAATAAATATCTACTGTATCTCCTTTTACTCTAAAGGTACCACGCTTAAAATCTGCGGTGGTCCGTGCATATAATAATTCAACAAATCGATAAAGCAAGGCATTTCGACTCACTGTTTGTCCGACTTGTAATCGTATCACACTATCTGTAAAATCATCCGGGTTTCCCATACCGTAAATACACGATACAGATGAAACAACAATTACATCTCTACGTCCAGATACTAATGCAGAAGTAGTTTTCAATCTCAACTTTTCAATCTCATCATTGATGGCTAAATCTTTTTCGATGTAAGTATTGGTAGTTGGTATATAAGCTTCGGGTTGATAATAGTCGTAGTACGAAACAAAATAATTCACTGAATTTTCAGGGAAAAATTGTTTGAACTCACCATACAATTGAGCCGCCAAAGTTTTGTTATGACTTAGTATCAACGTAGGTCTTTGTACTTGTTGAATAACATTGGCAACGGTAAAGGTTTTACCTGAGCCAGTAACTCCTAAAAGAGTTTGGTAAGTATCACCTTCTTGTAATCCTTCTACTAATTGACGAATAGCTTCTGGCTGATCACCTGTAGGTACATATGCTGAGGTTAATTTGAATGACATGTTATTTAATCAAACTTAATGTTCGTATATATTGTTTGCCGTTATATTTCAAATGTACGATATATACTCCATCAGCTTGCGTCGTATTATTAATTTTACCATCCCAATAAAACTTATCTTCATCATTTTGTTTGTAGATAATTGAGCCATAACGATCATAAATTTTCAATTCTTCTAACAAACATTTAGAGCTCGTACGAATGACGAAAACATCGTTTTGATTATCACCATTGGGAGAGAAGGCATCAGGTATAGATAAGTATTGATTACTATCATCTACAATATAATTAATAGTAGTGCTTATGCTATCTGCGCATTCGGTATTTTTATTTGCTAATAATTTTATTTCGTAATTGGTATTATTTTCTATAGCGTAATTAAAAACACTTTGATTAATGTTAATATTATTCACATACCATTCATAATTATTATTAGCTATATCTATTGAAGTATTTGTTAAGGTTAATTCTGATGAACAGGTGTCAATACTAAAATCAAAATCTGGTATAGGGTTTTCGCGGATGTTCAATTCTAAAGTAGTGGTATCGCTTAAACAAATATTAGTGCTTATAAGTCTTACGGTATATATACCAGCAGATGAA
The DNA here is from genome assembly GCA_943372195.1 of Sphingobacterium thalpophilum. Taxonomy (GTDB): domain Bacteria; phylum Bacteroidota; class Bacteroidia; order Sphingobacteriales; family Sphingobacteriaceae; genus JAEYZM01. Next base: position 14,003 of record CALRXS010000011.1, on the reverse strand, counting down.
AAATTATGTGACGGATTTTGGATGCTAGAGTTATTATCTGAAGAATTAGGGTCTCCAAAATTCCAGAAATAATTTGCTGTTGCATCATCTGAACTAGCTACAAAATCAACTTGTTGTTTTTTACAATAACTCGTATTCAGATTTAGAATTTGAGTATTCAATGCAATGGGTTCTATTACATTTATACTTACTGTATCTGTATCTGATGTACAGCCATCACTTACTATGCAAGTAATTAAAAAAGTGCCGCTTTTACTAAATGCGTGACTAGGTGTGGTTTCATTTGAGTAATTATTTAATCCGCTTGCTGGATCTCCAAAATCCCATTCATAAAAATGTTGATTCGATAAATAAGAAGCATCAAATACATATTCATTGCTTTTACAGAAAGTTGTGTTATTCAATACGATGTTATTGTTAAACGGAGTAGGTATTGTTATATTAATGTATACACTATCTGTATCACTAATACAAGCATTACTTATAATACAAGTTATGAGATATGTACCTGCCTGACTAAATTGGTGGCTTACATTTGTGCCTGCTGCACTATTGTTTGATCCAGAACCAGGGTCTCCAAAGTTCCAATTGTAATTAAAAGTATTGTCAACAAAAGTTGTATTGAAATTCAATGGAACATTTACACATAAATTTATATTACTAGTAATTATACTGTTATTAATATTGCTCTTATTTACACAAAGACTATCTGGTGCAATTATAAAATTTATTACACTAGCATTAAAATTGCTAATGTTATTCAGTGTTGTATTTTCAGTACTTGTACTAAAATTTGTTAAGCTTAATGGTTGATCAATAATCGTAGTTGTACCAATATTTAAAAAGTCACAGCAACTATTGGGTACAAAATTAAACTCAGAAATAAATACATCTGATTCTGAAGAATAAGATTTCGTATGTCCGGTCATTAAATATTTATTCGTAGATTTTTTAGTTAGAACATTTCCTAAAGAGCCAAAAAGCTCTTCTCCTCCTTTGCCAAGAACCATTGTATTTAGTAAAGCACCTGTAGCATGATTGAATTCATAAGCAACTACATCAAAATTATTACTTGAGTTATAACTTTTAGAATATGCAGCAGTGATAATTTTATTGCCATCTATCAAAGTTGCAATAGGGAAGTCAAATTTGCTTCCTCCATATACTTTTGACCACATCACATTTAAATTCGTATCTAATTCGGCTAGCAATAAATCATATTCACCTAAGCCATATGACCATGAGCCTGCAGAAATAATATATCTACCATTAAAGCTAGATTTAGTTAAGTTATAGACTACTTCATTTTGACTTGCCCCGAAATGTTTATTGAATATGATGGTGCCGTTGGCTGAGATTTTAATTAACATAAAATCGACACTTCCCCCTATATGTGTTGCACCTGAAAGAATGAAATTTCCATTTGATACTTCTATTGATTCAAGCAACCAATCTGAAGCAGATGAACTATTGACAATTATTTTCTTCCATAATAAAACACCATTCTCTGTAATTCTACATACAAATGAATCCCAGTCGCCTGGTGAATTACCCGTAATTGAAGAATAACCTGTAATTAATATATCATTGTTTGAGCATTCGAGCGCCGAATATGCATAGCACATTGCAGCGCCAGATATTTTTTTCGACCAAATGATATTGAAATTCATGTCTATTTTAATAACACCAATTTCTGTATTTGTATTTAAGCCAACTGAACCAACTAATAATAAATTACCATCCTTAGTTAATATGAGTTTGTTGAGTAATCTAGTATTTGTGAATTCTTTGCTTTTTATAATATTGTTATGCTCGTCTATGTGCAACAAGCCCCAACCATCAGCCCGCACTCTAGTTGCTACAATAATACTCTTGTCGCTTAATACAATTATATTTGTAGAGCTTTGGTCGTCGGGTGCTTTGTAGATATTTAATTTAGAATAGGATTGAGCATATACATCTTGATTGAATGTGATTTTCAATATAATAATCAATAAAACGATTATTTTTCTATACATATTTTCAATCTAGATAATATTCTAAATGTTTATTGACAATTATATTTTCTTGATAGTTTTCTAATGCAAACTTCCTGCAATTATTTCTTATTGAATTTGAATGTTCAAGTACCCAAGAAATTCCATTAGCAAATTCTTCAGCATTATACAAATCAGCTAGGTAACCAGTTTCTAAATGTTGAACCATCTCAGGTATACCACCGGTTTTGAATGCTACAACTCCTGTGCCACAACTGAGTGACTCCATAATGGTATTTGGTAAGTTATCTTGGTTAGAGGGAATTAGAAATGCATCTGCTAAAGCATATGCTGCAGCAATTTTTTTCATATCTGAAATTCTACCCAGCTTAGTAATTTTCAAATTAGGTATTTCATCTAAATCTGTATGCTCTGCAATTCTTCCTATAATTATTAATTGAGTGTTCCCTTGAGTCTTACTGCAATATATTTTTATTGCTTCTTTTAATTCATCAAATCCTTTTCTCTTGTCTTTTGTATTCATTGAAACGAAAAGTAAAATCTTTTCTTTAGTATTCAATTTAATACCCAATGTGCGTAATGCTACTTCATTCACTAAGGGTTGAAAGTCATCAACATTTATTGTATTTGGTATTGCACGTACAGTAGAACTTTGCAATAGCTTACTTGATTTAGAAATATCACATAGCCATTGACTTGGTGTAATGAATTTGATTTTATGTAATTCTAATCTCGACTTTTTATTGAATTGATTGTTTGCTGTATCAAAGAAAAATTCGTTTTGTAAAGCGGGACATTCATTGCAAGATGTTTTGAACAATTCACATGATGCAGAGTAATGGCATCCACCTGTAAATACCCACATGTCATGCATTGTCCAGATAATTTTTTTGCCCTGGTCTATGAGTAATTGCAAGTCATAGATGTCAACAAAACTATTATGTACCCAATGTAAATGAATAACATCTGCTTCTTGTATTTCTTTAATTTTTGAAAGTTTTATTCCGAATATACTTAATGAAAAATCAGTATGTTTTTTCTTAATTATTCTTAAAATAAATTGTTCTATGTAAAAAGTACTTGCGTGAATTTTATATAGTAAACTACTTTTAGGTAATTGAATTACATTTTTATCATCAGAACTTTTTCCTAGTACAATATACTTACATGCAATACCTTGTTTCTTATATGCATTGAATAGTCGATTGCATGCTACTGCTGCACCGCCACTCTTCTCCCAGGTATTGACTAATACTACTTTCATTTATAAAAGAAGATATTTAGTTGTAAGTCAAAATTCTTATCTATGTTTTTATTGACGAATGGCGATTTGCGTTTGTTCTCAGTTTTGATGAAATACTTATATCCCATCGCTTGAAATTGTGATAATATCTCTCCTAAATTTTGTTGCTCATTAAAATTTGTGTGATATTCTAAAAATACATTTGATATATTTTTAAAAGCATCTTTACAATGCGGAACAACAATTTTTTCAGCACCTTCAATATCTATTTTTAAAAAATCAATTTCTTCAAATGACTCTAAATATTTTTTTAAGTCTAAACTTGGTATATTGTTTTTCGCCTCAGCACTAATTGTTCCTCCATCAGCACCATCCGAAGAAAAACTTACACCATCATCATGCACCCATGCTGCTTTTGCAATTACCTCAACATTTGTCAATCGATTATTATCGATATTCTCCTTGCATATTTTCGCAATTTCTTGATCTGCCTCTATGCATACAACTTTTGCATTAGGGTAAATCGATTTATAATATATTGCTGCAAGTCCGATGTTTGAGCCACAGTCTACAATAGTAGGTGCTGTATTTTTAGTTTTGAAATTATATGATTCATCAACAAAAATCTCTCTGTATTGATAAATGAATGAAAGCGGATCTGCAAGCTTAATCTTATAGCCATCTACATTTATAGTTTTTTTTACATACCTAGGCAAGCTGCCTAAGCGTAAAGTCAATAAATAAAAGGTTCTGGTATGTACATCTTTCAAAAAATAATACAGATTTCTGAAGATGATTTCTAAAAATAATCGCATTTGTGGCTATTGATGCAGTAAAAATAATTAAAATAATATACTTTTATGTATTACATAGAACCATTAACATGAGAAGAATCTCATTATTATTAAATAAGTTATCATTATTAGGGGTCTTTTTAAAATTCCTCATCATCATTGCTCAAAAAATATTTAAGGCTTTGAAGATATCTTATTTACAATACAAGTACGATGCATACATACATCCCGATGCACAATTGTTTGTTGATAATATTGATAATGTAAAAATTGGTAAAGGTGTTTTTATTGGTGCATATACCTGTTTAGTTTGTATTGATGACCATAATAATAAGTTAAGTAATTCAACATTAACGATTGGAGAAGGTACTTCTATTGGTGAAATGAATAATATTCGTGCGGGTGGTGGTAGAATTACAATCGGATCGAAATGTATTTTCGCTCAACATATTAGCATTATCGCAGCCAACCACCTTATCGCTAAAGACCAATACATGATCGACCAAGCATGGGATACTGAAAAGAATTTCGTTGAAATTGGTGACGATGTCTGGATCGGTTCAGGAGTTTCTATACTACCCGGCGTTCGCGTTGGCAAGGGCGCTATACTTGCTGCAGGTTCTGTCGTAACGAAAGATGTGGGGGAGTATGAGATAGTGGCGGGCGTGCCGGCGAGGTTGATTAAGTGCAGAACTTAATTTGATCCTAATCACGGAACCTCGTATTCAGTATTCCGTATTTAGTATTCCGATACCTAAGCTTTGAAATTTGTCACGATGAATGTTAGGTGTAACCGTAGGGGGTGATTCCATCACCCCGCCTAGAATTTTAGCAAATCAATCAACAATCAACAATCATCGTGTCGTAAAACAAAAATTAGGTATCGGAATACTGAATACTGAATACGGACTACTATTTCATCACGTACTCAAAAGCCTCCACATACCTACCCGCTATGACGTCCAAATTCACCTCTTTCTCAATAATCTCGAGTGATTTCGCGCCCATGCTTTGACAAAGTGCAGGGTCTGAGAGTATGATATTGATTTTTTCTGTGAGACTATCTAGATTCCCGTTTTCGAAGAAGTAACCGTTTTGGCCTTCGCGCACAATTTCTTTTTCTGTACCATCCGCAATAGAACAAACAATTGGCTTGGCATAGCACATCGCTTCGTTGATAGATAAGCCGCCCATGCCCGCTAATACATATACACTCGACTCTTTTAAATATTTGCCCAAAACTTTTGCATCGTAAATAGCACCAGTGAAAATGATCGATGCATCATTGTTCGCTTGTGCTTTTAGGTTTTCTAATTCCGGACCTGCACCTACTACGATTAACTCTAAATCGGTATGAATTAATTTTAATTTTCGATACGCTTCAATGAGTAAATCTACTCGCTTCCATTTCACCAATCTGCCTACATGAATAATTCTTTTTACATCTGGCTTCAACATCAAAGGTTCTTGTAAAATTTCTTTGTAGGTTTTTAAATGCAAGTCGGTATCAGGAGAATTGTAGGTGATAAAAACTTTCGAAGGCTCTACACCATATGATTTTACTATATCTTTGGCTTCGTTGATGTAATAAACATGTGCATCCACTTTGCGTAAATAAAATCCGCGTAAAACTGTAATCGCATAAAATTTCATCAGTCCCATGAAACTTGGTTTGAACTGCTCAGCACTTTCATCGCCCGAATATTTACCGGCATGATAAAATTTGATGATCTCATTTCGCTTCGGCAAATTAAAAGGAATGCCTTTGTAAATTAATTTTATACCTAATCGTTTGATGGTATTATTCAACGAAGTGTTGAACACTAAATCGAGTGCATAAGGCCAGCCTATGACTAATATATCTGGATGTTCAGCTTCTAAAATCTCTTCTAAATTTTCAAAGACAGGTTTGCCAATGAATGACTTTTTTTCTTTTCCTTCGATAACTCTAAAGCCCTTCGTATCTGTTGAGGTATGTACCCCAGAGCCTACAGATGCACTTTTAGCTTGCGGTATTATCGCTGCTACGTCGATGCCCTTGCTGCTCAACTTATTTAACTGCGCTGTTAAATAATGCGCAAGTCCCGGAAAAGTAAAGATAACTTTCATAAATACTGCGCTAAAATACTATTTTTGGCATAAAGTATAACAAATGCAGTCAAATCAAGAATACCGTCATAATTCAAACGAAGCTATCGAGCGAACGAGTCCGTCGATTTTTCACCCTCGCTACTTTTATTTACGTGAGTTGAAAAAATTGGTAGCTTACGCTTATGATAACTATTTGAAATCTGAAGAGGTATTAATTGACTACGGATGTGGGAGCATGCCATACCGATCACTCTTCTCAGCAAAAGTGAAAAATTACATGGGTGCTGACTTAAGCGATAATCCGCAGATTGAAATAAAACTCGACCCCGACGGAAGATTGCAGTTTGATGATAGCAAAGCTAATGTTGTGTTGTCGACCCAAGTACTCGAACACGTTGATGATCCGAATTTATATTTAAAAGAGGCGCATAGGGTGTTGAAACACGACGGACTTTTATTACTCACCACACATGGTTATTGGATGTATCATCCTGACCCGTATGATTACTGGCGCTGGACATCAGCAGGATTAAAGAAGGTGGTAGAGATGAACGGATTTGAAGTGGTAGATTTCAGAGGCATCATCGGACGTTCGGCAATGGGCTTGCAATTATTTCAAGATGGTATGTATTTCAAAATTCCGAAATTCATGAAGCCACCGTTTGTATTCATCATGCAAATACTTATTTCATTGTTTGATAAAACCACTAAACAAAGCACAAAGAATACCGATGCTTGTACGTTCTTGGTAGTAGCTAGATGTAAGAAATAATGAGATTGTTGATAGCATACCCTCAACCCAATTCCTATTCTGAAACTTTTATACATAATCATATAAAGTATCTGAATCCGGTTGCTACTATCACCGACGGTTGGCTACCTTATTTAGATCAAAACTCGAGTACGATTTTCCATTTTCCATTTTCATTAAACGTACTCAGGGGAGCTTTTAAAAAATATCTTCCAAACATCTACTTTAAAATCTATCAGCAAAATTTAAAGCGATACCTAATTGAAAATAAAATAGAAATTGTATTAGCTGAATACGGTATCACTGCAAGTAATATGATTGATGTGTGTACTGAACTAAACATTCCATTGGTCGCACATTACCATGGCTTCGATGCTTATGAATACAAAACGATTGATAAGTATAAATCAGCATATTTAAACTTATCGAATAAAGCTGCAAAAATTATTGTTGTATCAGAAGACATGAAAAATGAATTGATACAATTGGGTATGGATGCTACAAAAATGATCAATCACCCCTACGGTGTAGATGTTGCAAAGTTCAAGCAAACACATCCTGCAAAAAATAAAAACATTATAATATCTGTTGGTAGATTTACAGGTAAAAAAGCACCACAATTAGTTATCAAATCTTTTGCAGTAGTAACAAATGAAATTAAAGATGCTGAACTCTGGATGGTAGGGGGTGGAGAGAAATTCGAAGAATGTAAATCTTTGATTGAAGAATTAGGTTTACAAGAGAAAGTGAAATTATGGGGAGTGAAAAAGCCTGAAGAAATTTCAGAACTATTAGCACAAGCGAAAATATTTGTACAGCATTCTTTACGTCCGGCGAATGGAGATTCAGAAGGCACACCGAATACTGTATTAGAAGCATCATCATGCGGATTGCCAATAGTGAGTACATTACATGCAGGTATTAAGGAAGCAGTCATACATAATCAAAGCGGTTATTTAGTAAATGAAGGCGATTATGAAAACATGGCAAAACATTTAATAACTTTATTAAATGATAATGATGCTGTAGAGCGCATGGGTAATGCAGCTCGTGAGCATATGGAGAAGAATTATAAAATTGAAAATAAAATAGAATCACTTAGAAATATATTAAAGAGTATATGATTAATAAATTATTAAGATCAGTAGCGCAGAACTTCGGATACGATATTGTAAAGAAGCCAAAAGATATTCAAACAGATAGATCTGATGCAAAGTTTCAAGAAATCTACCAAAAGGTACGCCCTTATACGATGACTTCATTAGATCGTATTTGGTCATTGCATAATGCTGTAAATTATATTTCTAAAAATAATATTGAAGGTGATATAGTAGAATGTGGTGTTTGGCGTGGTGGCAGTTCTATGGTTGCAGCATTAAGTTTGATAAATAATAAAGACACCAATCGTCATTTATACATGTACGATACTTACGAAGGTATGTCAGAACCCACAGATGAAGATGTTTCTATTCATGGTGATACAGCTGAAGATACTTGGCAAGGTATTAATCAGTGTTTTGCTGATTACCCGGATGTCGAAAGAAATATAGGCAGTACCGCTTATCCGAAAAATCAGATTCACATGATCAAAGGTAAAGTGGAAGAAACAATACCACATGATATACCTGAGAAGATTTCTATTTTAAGATTAGATACCGATTGGTATGAATCGACGTATCATGAACTAGTTCATCTTTATCCTCGTTTAGTAAAAGGCGGTGTATTAATTATTGATGACTACGGACATTGGCAAGGTGCTCGTAAAGCAGTAGATCAATATTTTCAAGAAAACAATATTCCAGTTTTGTTAAACTGGATCGATTATACAGGTCGTGTAGCTGTAAAAATTTAATTAGCATTTAAATGGGAGTTGTCATCCGACAAAGTTTTAAATCACTCATCGTACAATACCTTGGTATAGTAGTGGGGTATTTTAATATTGTTTGGTTGTTCCCAAAATGTTTGCCTTTAGAAGAAATCGGATTAATACGATTTGTTTCAGAGATGGGAATTTTCTTGGCCTTCTTTGCACAAATTGGTGTGCCTAATGCGGTCAATAGATTTTATCCCTATTTCAGAAATAAAGAAAAAAATGATCATGGTTTTCAATTCTGGATTACTATAACACCACTCTTAGGTATTATACTTTTCTCAAGTATTTTCATTTTAATAAAGCCATTGTTTGTTCAGTATTATCAAACTAATTCACCATTAGTGATTGATTATTTCTGGTACTTCATTCCTTTTACAATTATTTACGTTTACTTAAATATTACTGAACAATACTGCACTTCACAAATGAGAATTGTGGTACCTAAATTAATTCGTGATGTATATTTAAGAGCAGCAGCATCGGTATTATTAATATTGACTTATTATAAGTTTTTGAATTTCGATCAATTGATGTTTTCATTGTGCATTGCTTATTTCACAGGCTTATTAATAAACATTTTATACATCTATAAATTCTTCGGTATCAATTTAACTTACGACAGTACTTTATTGAGAGATAAAAAATTCAGAAAAGAAATACTTTGGTTTTTAGGTTTCATTATTATTGTAGGTATCGGATCAACGGTAGTGAATAAGATTGATAATATTATGATATCCGGACTCATAAATCTTTCAAGTTTTACTATTTATTCAACCGCTTTGTTTATTGCTACAGTGATTGAAATGCCTTATCGTTCTATCAGTCAAATTAGCACACCTATTGTTGCTGAGGCAATGAAGAAAAATGATATGGAAAAGGTGAATGAGATTTATAAAAAGTCTTCTATCAATCAATCATTAATTGGCATATTTATTTTCTTGGCTATCTGGATTAATGCAGATAGTATTTTTAGTATGATGCCGAATGGTGAAGCATTTCGTGCAGGTAAATATGTAATCTTATTTATTGGCTTGAGTAAAGTTTTTGATTTATTAACTGGAGTGAATTCTGCTATCATGGGTAATTCCAAATTCTATTATTATGGAATTTACTTCATGTTCTTATTAGCAGGTATTGCTATATTTTTAAATAATTTATTTATACCGATGTATGGTATAGTAGGGGTGGGTATGGCTACAGCAATTTCTATTTTTATTTATGCCAGCAGTATTACTTTTTTTGTGAAAGTAAAAACCGGATTGCATCCATTTAGTATGAAGACTTTGCAATTGTTGTTAATATCAGTGGCTGCATTTCTGTTGAATCTTATCATACCATCATTCGAAAATATTTTCATTGATATGATAGTTCGTTCAACAATTGTGTTAGGCGTTTATTCAGCAATCAATTTGATAGCGAAAACATCCGAAGAAATGAATAATACGATTCTTGTATTATTGAAGAAAATCGTTCCTGCAAAATAATTTCTGCAGAAACGATTTATATATTTAAAGCTTCTCTAAAATCTCTACAATTCTCTCAGCCGTTTTACCATCCCATAATGGAGGTATTCCGCCTTTTTTCCAATCACCCGCAAATAATTTATTTAACCAAGGTTTTAAATCCGCAGCATTATTACCGATCAATTCGTTCGTTCCAATGCTACATGTTTCTGGTCTTTCTGTACTAGTTCGTAGAGTAATGCATGGTATGCTCATCACTGTAGTCTCTTCTGTAATACCTCCAGAGTCTGTGATGACAGCAAATGAATTTTTCACTAGGTAATTAAATTCTAAATAGCCTAATGGTTCTGATAAAATAAATTTACTATGATCGAATTCTATTTTATCTAACATTTTTCTAGTACGTGGATGTACTGGGAAAACTATTTTATAATCTTCTGTATGTGCAGAAATTTCTCTAATTAAACTTTCTAATTGTGTAGCATCATCTACGTTCGATGGTCTGTGTAAAGTCACTACAAAATATTTCTTCTCTTCTAATCCTGCTGTATTCCAAATCTCTGGTTGCTTTAACTTAGGTAAGTTCTTTAATAAAGTATCAATCATTGTATTGCCAACAAAATGAATGCTCTCTTCTGAGAAGCCCGAATTGCGTAAGTTCTGATTTGCTACTTCTGAAGTAGTGAAAAAATAATCAGTGATTGAATCAGTAACAATTCTATTTACTTCTTCTGGCATAGTGATATCGCCAGAACGAATTCCGCCTTCAACATGTGCAACTTTAACATTTAATTTTTTCGCTGCAATAGAACAAGCCATTGTTGATGTAACATCACCTACTACTATACAAATTGCTGCTGGTTTTTCTAAAAGCAATGCTTCATACTTCACCATGATCTTAGCGGTTTGTTCAGCTTGTGTGCCCGAACCAACTTCTAAATTTACATCTGGTTGTGGTATGCCTAATTGCTTAAAAAACTCACCACTCATTTTCTCGTCGTAGTGTTGTCCGGTATGCACTAATCTATACTCTAATTTAGAACCTCTAGCTTGAGCATTCTTAATCGCCTCAATAATCGGCGCAATTTTCATGAAATTCGGGCGTGCGCCCGCGATGATGTCTATTAGCATTATGTGATTTTAGATTTACTACTATTTTATTGTATTGGGTATTGAGTACTGAGTACTGAGAGTGCTAAAATTTAGCAGAGTCAATTACGAAGCGCTAATCTCAGTACCCAATACTCAGTACCCTTTACTATTTCTTAAACTGCTTCCATACCGCCAATAGCACCAGCAATACAAGTACCACCGACGATGCCAACGAAACCTTCTCTCCTAAATAATATTTCTCAGGTTCGAATCTGAATTCGATAGCATGTTTGCCTGCTGGTACTTTCATGCCACGTAATACGTAGTTCACTCTGACGTGCGGCATTTTCTCTCCATCAACATATGCATTCCAGCCTTTTTCGTAATAGATGTCTGAGAATACTACGAAGCCTTCTGCTGATGCGTTTGATTCGTAGCCTAATGTATCAGGACTATATCTTGTTAGGCGGATGTTAGCGCTTGAGTCAGCGATTACGTTTAAGCCTGTTAAACTTTCTTTGAAACGCTCGTCAACAATTGCAGTAGTTTTTGCATTAAAGTTTGTCAATGCTGTAATTTCTGAATCTGCATTCGCCACATATTTAATTTCAGAAACATACCATGCATTTCCACATGCTTGCTCGTTCAACTGAATTAATTTTTGTCCAGTTTGTTGATCTTGCCCAATTAAATATTTCGTATTTAACATATTCAATACCGACATGTTCCCTTTAGAAATATGATACTCAATTAACTCTTGGTATCTCTTCATCTTCGCAGCGTGGTAACCACCAATTGATTTGTGGAACTTCGAAGTGCTAGCATCCGTAAAAGGATTTACAGTTAAATTATATACTCTATAATATAAATCTTTGTCTTGTAAAATTTGTTGATCAATTGCATCTGGCACTGCTTCAACTTCTACCTTCTTACTCTTCTTAACAAACTTATCATTGTTTAGGTAACGCTTATCAACAGACCACATATCTACTAATATTAATGCAGCAATTGCAATCACTAATATGTTTGCTTTCACTTTGTTTTTGATGTAAGCAAATATTAATGCTGCAGCTAAGAAAATAAAGAAGAATGATCTAAATGCATCTGATCTCAACATGTTCGAACGATCTTGCGCAATTGAATCGATGATTTGTTTATATGCTTGTCCGAATACCTGTTGATCTTTCGCCTCATTCACAAAACTACCTACCAAACTCGGCACTACTGCTAATAAAAATGTTAATCCGCCTGTGATAATAAATGAATTTCTCAATGCTTTGAAAGTATCTTCTTTCGAAACTTTTTCATCGAGCATTTCTTTTATCGCCAATGCAGCTAATAATGGAATCAATAAACTGGTAACAGTTAATATAGATGATACGGCTCTAAACTTATTGTACATCGGTACATAGTCAAAGAACAAGAATGATAAGCTCTCGAAATGTTTACCCCACGATAACATCAAGGTTAATAAGAACGATGCAAAAATCCACCACTTATATTTCCCCTTCACTAAAAACAATCCGAAGATAAATAAGAACATCACAATGGCTCCGAAGTAAACCGGACCTGCAGTGAATGCTTGTTCGCCCCAGTACAGCGGTAATTGTTTAATGATTTGAGTAGCATTAGGTACTCCGCCTTTTTGTAAATATTTAAACGTTTCTGAATCTTTCGTTAAAGACCCTGCTGACGATCCGCCTAAAACATTCGGTATTAAAAATGATAATGATTCGTTTATTCCATATGAATATTCAAAGGCATAATCTTTACTCAAGCCGTCTTTGTTTATGTCTTTGCTTAAAGTTAATTCTGATTTACCTCTAATCGTATAATGCGAATATTCTTCAATTAACATTAAAGGTGTAAGATTTATACCTACTGCAATTATTACTGCAGCAATCATTGCCACACTTGCTTTAATATAATTCGAAATTGTTTTTTCTTTAATTGAATAGATCAATTCAATAATCACATAAATTAAAATCGCGATCGATAAATAATAACTCATCTGATAGTGATTCGCTCTAATCTGCATAGCTAATGCCAAAGCAGTAATTACACCACCTGCAAGATACTTCCCTCGATAGGCCATCAGTACACCTGCAATTGTTGGCGCAAATAATCCGATTACTATTGCCTTGTTCGTATGACCTGCAGAAATAATAATGAAATTATAAGAAGAGAATGCAAATGCTATGGAGCCTAAAATGCTCAACCAAACATTCATACCCATTGATCTCAATAAAATGAAAAAGCCTATTAAATATAAAAATACAGTACCTATAGGGTTGGGTAAAATTCTACTATAGGCGTCTAATATATGTCCTGCTACGTTCGCCGGGTAACCTAACCACATCAAGTAAGTTGGCATACCACTAAACATCGCATTGCTCCAAAGTGCATATCTGCCTGTTTCTTTTTTGTATTCACGAATTTCTGAAAATCCGTCTTTAATACTCTCTACGTCGTCTTGTTGAATGGTTTTGCCTTCCAATACCGGACTAAAGTAAATGAAATTTAATGCCAAGAATATGGCAATAGCTAGAATAATAAATTGGTTTTTTTGAATAAATGATTGCTTTTCCATTATTATTTATATGTCTAAATCCAAAAGTAATAAATAGATTCATTGATTTTCAATATATTTATCGATGATTTAATGAACTAAACACAATTCTATTAATGATTCATATTTA
>CALRXS010000010.1:0-110760 GCA_943372195.1 Sphingobacterium thalpophilum | reverse complement strand
TAATTTAGCGATACGTTCAAATCCGAATTTTCGAGCACCTTTAATTAAAATGCCTTCGTTATTGAATTCAATGTTTTTAAAGTCAGCAATAAACTCTTCAGTATTTGCATAAAATGATTTCTGCATTTTAAAAAGAGATGAATGACTTTTTATTTCATCGCCAATACCAATGACTCTATTGATTTTATGTTCTGCTAGGTAGTTCGCTAATATTTCATATACAGGTTCTTTCTCTGCATGAACAATATCAGAAACAATTAAGGTTTTAAGATCTTGTTTTTGTTGATTTAAGAAATCAATTGCTATTAATACCGATGAAATATCGGCACTGTACGAATCATTTATTAATGTGGAGCGATTAATACCTTGCTTCATTTCTAAGCGCATAGGTATTGATTGCAATTGTGCTATTCGATCTTGTATGCTTGCCAATGAGTAATTCATTGATAGCAATGTTGCCACTAAAATAATGATGTTCTCTATAGATGCCTCATCAGTAAAATGACAATTTATTTGAAACTCTTGATGTTTATAATAACAAGTAAGCAGACTGTGTTGATCAATATTTTTTATTGACAATATCTGTAGATCGGCAACATCCGACTTAGACCAAGTAAAAGATTTACTAGCATCGATAGTACCTGTAGGTACATAATCGCTCGAATAAATTATTTTTTCTGAATTCTTAAATAATTTCAACTTCTCATGTAGCTTCTCTTCTCTCGATTGAAAGCCCTCATCATGTGCAGACTTAATATTAGTAAGAATGCCGATGTTAGGTTTTATAACATCTTCTAGAGCATCCATTTCATTGATGGTTGAGATACCTGCTTCAATTAACGCAAGCTGATAGGTATGGTTCATTTGCCATACAGAAAGAGGTACGCCGATTTGAGAGTTATAGCTCTTCGGACTTCTAACAATGGTGAATTCGGGTGATAGAATTTGGTATAACCAATCTTTCACAATCGTTTTACCATTGCTACCTGTAATACCAATTACAGGGTAATTAAAATGTGAACGATGGTAAGCAACAAGTTTTTGTAAAGCTGTAAGAGTATTTTTTACAATGTAAAAGTTAGCAGATAAATAGCTAAGGTCAGCATATTTAGCATCTGAAATTACAAAGTTACGAACACCTTTTTGATAGAGATCTTTGATGTATTGATGGCTATCTTGTTTACCTGCTAGGGCAAAAAACAAAGATTGCTCGGCATAAATAATTTTACGACTATCAGTTAACAACCAGTAGATATCATAATCAGGTTGTTGAATAATAGACTCACAGTCAAGAATAACTTTAATTTGGCTAGCCAAATATTTATGTTGCATAAACAAATATATTAAATTTGTTGCATGGATGATCGAAAAAAGATCTATGACAAAAAATCTGCGAAAGTAAAGATCGAGCAGTATTGTGCCTATCAAGAGCGAAGCCAGCAAGAAGTACGTGATAAACTTTATGATATGGGCTTACATAAAGACGACGTAGAAAATATCATCACTGAACTTATAGATAATAACTTCTTAAATGAAGAACGATTTGCCATCACCTATGCACGAGGGAAATTCAGAATTAAGCATTGGGGTAAAATAAAAATCAAGCAACATCTTAAGCAGAAAAAAGTAGGTGATTATTGTATTAAAAAGGCATTAGCCTTAATAGACCCTAATGATTACGAGAAAACCATTATACAATTAATCGAGAAAAAAAACCGTGAATTAAAAGAAAGTGATGCCTATATCAAGAAACAAAAAGTTATACGCTATGTGGTTTCACGCGGATTTGAAACTGATATAGTACTAAGTTTAATTGGAGGTAACGATTAACTATAATTCGAAAATACTCGTGCGCTTGCGTTGCTTTACATATTTGCGAATGTCTAAAGCTATAAAGGCAAAAAAGTAAAAAATGATGGGCGCCCCTACTGAGAGAAATGAAGAGTAAATAAAAAACAGACGAACTCTCGACAATGAAAGTCTAAATTTTTGTGCAAGATAAGTACACACCCCAAATGAGTTTCTTTCAAAAAATGAAATGACTGACTGTATCATGTTATATTCAAACTTTTAATTCCAATACTGCAATTTAAGCATTTTTTTTCATCACAATAGTTTTCCCATAAAAAACGTACACCCTGCGTTTGTAAGGCACTATTAAATCTAAATTCTAGCTCTTTAAACATATTTGTATACACATTGTTTTCTGCGTTTGCCTTCTCTAAATATTCTACAGCCTTACTAACATAAGTACTTTCGTTCTTTTGTTGACCGTAGCTAAACCAAAGTAAAATAATGGTATTCATCAATACATTATCTATTGAATCTTGTCCTAGCGTTTTAACACACCTCTTCGATTCTTTATCAAACACATAATGATTATGCCAATATTCATTTATCTCTTTTTTGAATATTTCAGATAAAGAATTAGCATCATGCATCGTTAAACATGAATAAAAAAAGTTCGTTTGACGACTCAGAATTGCTGCGAGTTGAGCAATTCTAATCGTCGGGAAATTCAATGGTCTCAATCTCGCAAACTTCCAAGTTGTTTGATCGATTTCATTGAGTTGATATTTCTTTTTTAGAAATAAATAATCTTGCTTCAACTGATTCGGATAAACATCGTTAAACTTCCGATTCAACATACCTGCTTGCCCAAATAATAATGCTTCTATTAACCTTGGCTGATCAGCATTTTTCTGAATAATTTCTATGGGTAATGATCGCGCCAAACGTAACATAGGCTCAGCATTCACATGAAAGCCGAGTTGCTTTGCAATCAATTCAAAACATACCTGTTCCCAATGAAATTTGGTATCGTTTAACCTTAATTTTATTGGAACTAATTTTTCTTCTATTCTTTGTAATGCTAATTGTACCAGCCAAGCATCTATCTCCGAATAAGGTATCTTCTTCCAAAATTTTGCGCATGGAAAAACTCTGAAATCATTTGCTAATTGTTCATAGCGTTCTATGATATCTTTGGGTATTCTATTTGATATTTCTAGACACGGAAGTTCACGCCCAGTGTTCGTCTTGCAAATTTCCTTATCATCCGTATAAACTACATGCAGTATGACATTATCATAAGCAGGGTCTACAAAATGTCGATGATGATTCCACTCTTTCGCCGTCACGTGAATTTCAACATTACCTACCCATAGCATTCCGTCAATGAGAATGCGGGCGGCTGAGAAATCAGGACCAGAGTGATGTTGTAAAAAGCCTTGATGAATTATTTCAATGCTTGAACCATTAGAAGTTCTTAAATTATTGCGGTCAAATAATTGATATTTCCATACCGTCTGCACAAATTCCTCTCTCATCTTATCAATATTTATTATTGACAAGATAAGAAAATCAATGCACTATATCAAGCCTTTAAGCTCTAGTATTGCTTGCATTTCTCTTTGTACTTTTTGAGCTTCTTCTGCTGCCCTTTCTGCAAAATTTTCTTCGGATGATGCATAAATGATAGCCCTCGACGAATTAATCAACAATCCGACTTCGTCATTCATTCCATATTTACACACCTCCTCTAAACTACCTCCTTGCGCACCAACACCTGGCACTAAATAGAAATGATTCGGAGTGTATTTTCTGATGTCAGCAAAATATTCAGGGCGTGTAGCACCAACCACATACATCATGTTCTCATTATTTCCCCAATTTTGAGAATTGATTAAAACGTTTTGATATAATGTTATACCATTTGTGTCTTCTATCATCTGAAAATCTGAAGCCCCTTCGTTAGATGTTAAGGCTAATAGAATGACCCATTTGTTGGGGTAAGTTAAAAACGGACTTACAGAATCAGAGCCCATGTATGGAGCAACAGTAACAGAGTCGAATGAAAATCCGGATTCTGCTTTATCGAAAAATGCACGAGCATATAATGAAGAAGTATTACCTATATCACCTCTCTTAGCATCAGCAATGGTAAATATATTCGATGGTATTAAATCCATCGTTTTCTGTAAGCTTAACCAGCCTTTAGCGCCTCTACTCTCATAAAAGGCAATATTTGGCTTGTAGGCCACACAAAAATCTTTTGTAGCCTCAATTATTCGCTTATTGAACTCAAAAATAGGGTCTTCATAATCATGTAGAAAGGCTGGTATCTTCTGTATATCAGTATCTAAGCCAATACATAAAAAACTTTTCTTGAGTTTTATCTGTTCAATAAGTGTGCTCTTTTTCATGATGCGAAATTAGCAATAAATGTAATTTTTTTGTCCTGAATTTGTTTATTTCATTTTTATCATTAACATTGCAATGTGTTAATCTTCTTAACACCCCCCATTAACATTTCAAATAACAATCAAACCCTATTAACTTATTGTGTTGATTTCTATAGTGGAAAGTATTTTTAATTAAAATTCAATGTACGATATTACAACTTTGAACGACAAACTCGTGTCGGAACTTCGTCAAATAGCAAAAGATTTAGAAATCAATGATTACGACGAATTAAGAAAACAAGAACTTATTTATAAAATTGTGGATAAACAAAAAGATGCAAAGCCTACTAAACCAGTAGATAACAATGAAGAATTAAGTGCAGGTGCAGAAAAACCTAAAAGAAAAAGATCTATAAAAGCTGCTAAAGAAGAAACAGAATTAGCTGCTGAAATGATTCAGCCAATTTCAGAAATGGAAGAAGCTCCGATCTCTTCTAATCATAATTCAGGAAACACAACAGAGAATATCTCTAACAATACTTCAGAAGTTAACGAAAATAAAAACGAAAACACTGAAGCCAGTTCAGAAACAAATGCAAATGAAGGTGCTACTACAGATAGACCTTTCGATAGAAATAAAAACAATAGATTCGATAGAAACAACAATCGCAATCCAAGAAACAATCCAGAATCTTTATTAAACACTCTAGATTTCGACAATTCAATTGTAAACGAAGGAGTATTAGAAATTATGCCTGATGGTTATGGTTTCTTAAGATCTGCAGATTATAATTACCTAACATCACCAGATGATATATATGTATCGCAATCTCAGATAAAATTATTCGGATTGAAAACAGGTGATACTGTAAGAGGTAGTGTTCGTCCGCCGAAAGAAGGAGAAAAATATTTCCCATTAGTAAGAGTAGAAACTATCAATGGTCGTATTCCTTCAGAGGTTAGAGATAGAGTACCTTTCGATTATTTAACACCTCTATTCCCATTTGAAAAATTCAATTTATTCTCAGATCCGAATAATTATTCAACAAGATTAATGGATTTGTTTGCACCTATTGGTAAGGGACAAAGAGGATTGATCGTTGCTCAGCCAAAGACTGGTAAGACAGTACTTTTGAAGGATGTGGCGAATGCAATTGCAGCCAATCATCCGGAGGTATATTTAATCATTTTATTGATTGACGAAAGACCAGAAGAGGTGACAGACATGGCAAGAAGTGTACGTGCAGAAGTAGTAAGTTCTACTTTCGACGAACCTGCAGAGCGTCACGTAAAAATCGCCAACATAGTGTTAGAGAAAGCGAAGAGAATGGTAGAAAGCGGACACGATGTGGTAATATTATTAGATTCAATTACTCGTTTAGCGAGAGCATATAATACAGTAGCACCGGCATCAGGTAAAATATTATCGGGTGGTGTCGATGCAAATGCATTACATAAACCTAAAAGATTCTTTGGTGCTGCTAGAAAAATTGAGAACGGTGGTTCATTAACAATTATCGCAACAGCATTAACAGAGACAGGTTCAAAGATGGATGATGTAATCTTTGAAGAATTCAAGGGTACTGGTAATATGGAATTACAATTAGATCGTAAATTAGCTAACAAGCGTGTATTCCCTGCTATCGATATCAACTCATCATCGACACGTAGAGATGATTTATTATTAGATAAAGATGTATTACAAAGGTTGTGGATATTAAGAAATCACTTAGCAGATATGAACGCTGTTGAAGCGATGGAATTCTTACAACACCAGATGAGAGGCACCAAATCGAACGAAGAATTTTTAATTTCAATGAATAGCTAAATTTGATTGCAATGATTAAGCACCTTCCAAATTTTATTACTTGCTTAAATCTTTTTTCGGGAACCATTGCTTTGACTTTTGCAGTACAAGGAGATTTAAAAACAGCTGCTTATTTTATTTTGTTGGCTGCAATTTTTGATTTCATGGACGGACTTTTAGCTAGAGTATTGAACGCTTATTCAGAGATTGGTAAGCAATTAGATTCATTGGCAGATATGGTGAGCTTCGGATTAATACCTGGGGTGTTTGTTTATATGATGTTAAAGTCAAATTTAGAAGCACATGGTTTACCAGAGATCTTAGCATATGCTGGCTTTGTTATAACTGTATTCTCGGCATTGAGATTAGCTAAGTTTAATATTGATACGAGACAAACAGAGAATTTCATCGGATTGGCAACACCAGCGAATACCTTATTCTTTGTTAGTCTGCCTTTTATCTATGATCAAGGTATCGAGAGTTTGATGTTTTTAACACAGCCCATAATATTGATATTCTTAACATTTGGTTTCTCATATTTATTAGTCTCAGAGATCTCTCTCTTTTCGTTGAAATTCAAATCATTATCATGGTCGCAAAATAATTTCAGATACATTTTATTAGCTCTTTCTTTATTGCTAATAATATTATTTAAGTTTGCAGCAGTTCCGATGATAATTGTTTTATACATCTTATTATCGATTATTTTCGTGCAAAAATTTAAAAGTATATGAAATTTCAAGCTGAAATCAATGTAATGCCCCTTAAGGAAATTCTTGACCCTCAAGGTAAAGCGGTAACAGGTAGTATGAAAAATATTGGTCTACCAGAAGTACAAAATGTAAGAATTGGTAAACACATCACTTTAGAAATAGAAGCTGCTACAGAAGCTGAAGCTAGAGAGAAAGTTGATACTGCATGCAAGAACTTACTTGCTAATATGATTATGGAATCATATGAATTCGAATTAAAACAATTATAATTTTTAGATCATAAAAAAAGGCTTAGTACCATGGGTACTAAGCCTTTTTTGTTTTAATTCTTTTAACTATTTAACAATTAATTTAATAACTCTTTCTTCAAGTCCATTACTTAACTTCAAGAAATAAATTCCGCTCGTTGCCAACTCCACTCTCACCTGTCCTTGTACCTCTGTCAACTCTTTATAAAAAACTTTATTCCCTAAAATATCATAACATGTAATACTAGCATCATTAGCTAATTTCTTGAATTGATAATCAACAGTTGATGTGCCTGTATTAGGGTTCGGATAAACACTATAGTTAACTATAGATTTATTTTTTTCGATACCTACAACTGCTGCCGAATCTGATACAAAAAAGCGATCAAATCCTGCTTCAGTTACATGTTCTGATGGTGTTTCTGCAACATGTACAATGATCTTCATGTTATTTGATAAAGTAACATAATCAAGTATTCTATATGATTTATTTACCCATGTACCTTTATCATCTCTTGTACCCCAAATCTTCTCTATTACTTTTGTAGTAGTACCATTGCTGATGCTAATTTTCAAAGTATCATTAGGCGTTCCTGAACTAGCTAAATTACTAAACCATCTGCTGTAATTAACATATGGGTTTGTATAAGTGCTTAAGTTCATAGAAGGTGATTCTAAAATTACTGCACCGTTATCAACGTCACCAAAAGTAGCCGGACCAGCAGCATTTTCAGTAACGAAAGCTATATCACCTATATCTCCCATTGCATCGAAGTCGGGGTTAGCTAAAATATTATTACTAGTTGTTTTGATAGGCACATCTCTCACCCATCCTCCATTATCAACATCACCTGTTACTTTCCAATTATTATTGAAATAGAAATCATCGTAATATTTATTTTTCAATTTAAGTATAGGTAGATCAGTAGATGTTTGAATTATAATACTAGGTAAATGCATTGTCTCGTATCCGAATTTACCAATGATAAATTCATATTCACCCGAATAAAATACAGGAATACTCACTTCACCATTTGCATTCGAACGTAGGTTATATTTATTACCTAAGTATTTATTATATATATACACATCTGCATTTGAAATAGGTACTGAATTCGAATCAGTAATTACCTCATTCATTACGAAATTATTAATAGCTACCAAACTTACATTTAAGTTAGTTACTTTTCCTTCCTTTAATACTGCAATAATGGTGTCGTTGTAATATCCGAATAAGGAAACAACCACTTGATACGATCCAGAATCAGCTCTACCAGTAGCAAAACTACCATTCAATTTCGTGAATGTATTCGCATTGGTATCAGCAGTAATTTCAATTTTTGCATTCGCTAATAATAAATTGCTACTAGCATCTTTCACTGTACCTTCTAAATAACAAGCACGTTTGTAAGTTGGAGTAACTACGTGCATACCATTGTTCATGTCTGATACTAAAACAGTACCTGATGGAAGATATGAATAAACACCCCAGGCACCACTGAAACCTCCGCCTGAGTTAGGTGATGAATCATAGAAACCAACTTCTATAAGGTTATGCGGACGAGTAGCATCTACTAATGTAATACCATCGGTATAATAAGATGTCCACAAGAAATCTGCATTAAAGCCTGTTATACTTGAATCATTTAATACATAAGTATTATGCGCTATAGAACCAGAATTATTATGTCTGTAACGATCTAATTCTTTAATATCTTGCATATTAGATATATCGTATGCAGTTACATATGAACCTTCTACTTCATCAGTTGTATAGATTACTTTTCTGTTTGACGATATCCATGAATTATGCGTAAACTCAGAAGGAGTTAATTGAGAATTTATCACTTGCGGGTTTGATGGGTTTGTTGCATCAATTATTTCTAATAAGCCTGCATATATTTGGCAAGAATACAAGGTGTCATTTCTAACATATCCATCATGCACATAACGTTGTGAAACTGTGCCTAAATAAACTGGGTTCCAAGGGTCAGCTAATGAAAATACTTTAGCTCTACCACCTTGGTGATTACCTCCATATAAATACAACTTGCCATTGTCAATATGTAAAGCGTGAATTGCATCAATTAATCCCGTTACCGCACCATCACCCGTATAATTCTTATAATAAATCGTATCAGGTAAAGACCTTAAGTCAACGATGGTTACACCACCTCCACCTTCAGTTGTTACATATGCATAACGACCGTGCGTTCTAATCTCTCTCCAAGTAGAATTCGGTCCAGGTACTGCAAATTTCTTTACAGGTGCTGCCGGGTTAGTTACGTCAACTATTGATAATTGTGTAGTTGCGCCTGCTAATGCATACTCTTTACCAGTAGTATCTTTAAAGCCCCAAATATTTGACATACCCGGGTAAGTTACTCTAGATTTAAAAGTGATGTTTTTACTTTGTGCCGAAGCTAATAATGACATAGCACTAAAACCAGCCATTAAAATGATTTTTTTAAACATTTAATTTTTATTGTTTTATAAGTTTATATTGTTTTGAGTAGTTCTGATTTGATAATTGTAAAATATAGATGCCCGCAGCTAAATTTTCTAATTCAATTTTGTTTTTGCTGTTTTGAATCTCAAGGCTCTTTAATAATTTACCATTTAAATCTAAAATACTCGCATTGAAGTTTTGAAGATTTTTATTTTCTATGTTAATATAATCTACAAATGTATTTGGGTACACATTTATATTTTCAAATTCTTTATCGTCAATACCTGTTGTGCCTGGCTCCAATAATGCTACTTGAGTAAGTGTTGTTGCAGAAATAAAATTGGTAGGCACATCAATCGTTTTATAACCTGGTGCAGAATATCTAATTGTATGTAAACCTGGAGAAACGAAACCGATTTTATATGAACCATTTAGTTTTCCTTGTTTAGATAATCCGTTCGTTAAAATTCTTACACTCGCATTTGGTATAGCAATATTTGTGTTTTTATCTTTTATTTCTCCTTCTACATATGCAGCACGAGTGTAAGTAGGGTCTAATACAAACAATCCCAATTGCATATCAGATACTAATAAATTTCCTGAAGGAAGATAAGGATAAACACCCCATACACCTTGATATCCACCGCCACTTAATGGGTTAGTATCAAAATGAGCAACTTCAACTAAATTATCTGGTTTTGTTGCATCTACAATGGTTACACCTTCAGTATAATATGAAGTATGAACATAATCTGAAGTATTACCTGTAATTGCAGGGTTATTTAAAACATAAGTGTTATGTGGTATTGCTCCACCTGAATTTGCTCTTTTATATCTATCAAGTTCAGTGATATTACCTGTATTTTGAACATCATAAGCAGCTACAAAGGCATCTCCTACTTCATCTGTAGTATATAATGTTTTACTATCGCTCGACAACCAAGTATTATGTGTAAAACTACTTGGAGTGATTTGAGTATTTAATACTACTGGAGTGATTTTATTTGTAACATCTACTATTGAGAAAGTACCATTGAAAATTTCACCTGCATACATTTTATTATTAGACACTGTACCATCGTGAACGTATCTTTGATTATATGCTCCTACTATTGTAGGATTCCAAGGATCAGTAAGACTAACTATTAATGCACCACCTAAAGACAATGGATCTTGAGATCCGTATAAATACATATAACCATTATCAATATGTAAAGCATGTACATTGCCAAAAGCACCATTTCCACTCCATTGTTTTGTTCTTATACTGTCTGGTAAATATTGTAAGTCTACAATCGTCACTCCAAAATCAAGTCCGGCCGCCTCTGTAGTAATATAAGCATAATGCCCCTGAGTTCTAATTTCTCTCCATGTAGATTGAGGTCCGGGTACTTTAAATAAAGTCACTGGACTTGCAGGGTTGGTGACA
This sequence comes from Sphingobacterium thalpophilum, assembly GCA_943372195.1. GTDB lineage: Bacteria > Bacteroidota > Bacteroidia > Sphingobacteriales > Sphingobacteriaceae > JAEYZM01. The sequence goes on along the minus strand of CALRXS010000010.1, from coordinate 99,930 downwards.
TCGATGATTGCACAAGCATCATTAAGTGTTTGAGAACCTGTACATCCGAGTAAAGCATACTCTTTACCATTTTGGGCATAACCCCAAATATTTGCATACTCGTTATTACCAATAGATAAAGTACCTAATTGGGTGATGTTATAAGCATTTTGAGCTTTTATAGCTACAAAACTTAAACTAAATGTAATTGCAAGTAAAAATCTTCTCATGTATTGTATTTTGCCTCAAAGTAGCAAAAATGACACCAAAAAACTCATTCACAACAAGAATAATACAATTTTAATTATTCGCAGTTGCATTTGCCATCACACGTTGTATTCTTAGTGCTAATTCATCCATTTTTACAGGTTTAATGATAAAATCATCTGCCCCCATACCGATGGCTGTTTGTACAACTTCTACATCATCGAGCGCCGAAATCAATATAACCGGAATCTTTTTGTTCTCAGCTTTGATTATTTCGAGTAATTCAAGTCCCGACATAAATGGCATCATGATATCAGAAATCACTAAATCTGGTTGCTCATTTTTTATAATATCAACAGCCTCTCTACCATCTGTAGAGGTAAGAATTTGATGATTATCTTTCAATAATTGCATTTCAATCAATTTGATTGACATCTCTTCATCGTCAACTACTAATATTTTCATATGCTAATTCTTTAGTTCTAGATTTTGTTTATATGTTGTTATTGCTGTAATTTCTGGTTTTGTCATGTTCTCTAAATAGTCAAAAAGCTCTGTAATGGTATGCGTATCAGTAATATGCTTTGCTTTCTGCTCTATCTCTATAATCGTTTTCTTCAAGTCCTCTAATCCGACGTATGCATATGTAGCCTTTAACTTATGCGCGTAAAATCCGACCGACTGCCAATCTTCCTCTTGTATCGCTTTTCTAATTATTTCAAATGTTTCGGGAGTTCTCGTAATGAAAATATTAAGCATGTCAATAATGAATGCAGTGTTGCCTTGCGACACACTCTCGAGATATTTCATATCAAAATTTGACAATCTTTTTTCTTTGAAGATACTAATTTACATAATTTTTTCGACCATCAATTCATCATTGCATTCTGATAATAGCGTTTTTATATTTTTCTGATAAATAGGGTGCATCATTTCTGCCGCTATCTCTTCAGATGGTACTAAAACAAATCTCCTACTCTGCATATGTGGATGTGGTACACTTAGTACCTCCGACTCATGTATTAATCCATCAATCAATATAATATCAATATCTATAATACGTGCCGACCATTTCTCTAATCGTTCGCGCCCCATACTTCTTTCTATTGCTAATAATGCAAGCATTAATTCATCGGCTTCTAATTTTGTATCGATAATAATCGCCTGATTATAAAAATCATCTTGATCGGTCTTTCCCCATGCAGCTGTTTTATATAAAGCAGATGCTCTCTCTATTATAGCAATTTCTGTAATACGAACATTCGCAAGCTTTAGCTGTTCTTTAGGATTAGATTGATTGCTACCAAGTAATATTAAGGCTTTCATGTGCGTAAAAATACTCGGAAATAGTTATAATTGCATAGATATATTTTAATAATATGAAACAGTTTTTCAAAATGATGTTCGCTTCAATGATAGGTGGTATCTTATCATTAGTTGTATTGTTTTTCTTATTCTTCATTATCATAATGGGCATAGTAGCTAGTAGCTCTGAAGATGACAAGGTCGATGTAAAAGAAAACTCAATTTTAAGAATCACCCTTTCAGAAAATATATCTGAACGCTCTGCCGATAATCCTTTTGAAGATTTTGATTTCATGAGTTTTGAGAATAACTCAAGCCTCGGATTAAAAGAGATTATCACTACGATTGCTAAAGCAAAAGATGATCAGAATATTAAAGGTATCTATTTAGATTTGTCGATGGTGTCGGGCGGACTTACCACTGTAGAAGAAATACGAAATGCATTGATAGATTTTAAGAAATCTAATAAATTCATTTACGCTTATTCTGAAATTTATACTCAAAAGGCTTATTACTTAGCTTCTGTAGCTGATAGTGTTTATTTGAATCCGGCCGGACTTCTAGAACTTAAAGGATTCAATGCACAATACATGTTTTTTAAAGGTGCATTAGATAAATTAGAAATCGAACCACAAATTATTAGAGTAGGATCTTTCAAATCGGCTGTTGAACCTTATATGCAAACACAAATGAGTGATTCTAACAGATTACAAACTAGTGTATTTATGGGTTCAATTTTCAATCATATGATTGCAAATATTGCGGATGCAAGAAAGCTAAATTCTGATTCTGTAAATTCTATTGCTGTTGATTTAAAAGTTCGAAATGCTGAAGATGCAGTAAAATATAAATTAGCAGATGCCTTAAGATACAAAGACGAAGTATTGAACACTTTAATGATTGCAAGCAATCGTGCTAGCATAAAAGATTTGAATTTCATTGATCTAAAAAAGTATGTTAAATCTGCAAAACCTAACATCAGCACCGATAAAAATAAGATTGCAGTTATTTATGCAAATGGTGAAATTGTTGGTGGTGAAGGCAATGAAAACATTATTGGTTCTGAAGGAATTTCAAGAGCTATAAGACAAGCTAGATTAGATGAACAGGTGAAAGCTGTTGTTCTAAGAGTTAACTCTCCTGGTGGCTCTGCATTAGCATCTGATGTTATGTGGAGAGAGATTGTACTTACGAAAAAAGTAAAACCTGTAATAGTAAGCATGGGCGATGTAGCTGCTTCTGGTGGTTATTATATTGCATGTGCTGCGGATGTTATCGTTGCTGAACCTACTACTATAACCGGATCAATTGGTGTATTCGGAATCTTATTCAACGCGCAAAAATTCTTCAATAATAAATTAGGTATTACTTTCGATCAAGTAAAAACAGGTAAGTATGCTGACCTCGGTGATTATACTCGTGCCCTTACAGAATCAGAACGTTTTATCATTCAAAACGAAGTAAATCGTATCTACGAAGACTTCACTCAAAAAGTAGCATTAGGTAGAAACATGCCTATTGAAAAAGTAAAGAGTATCGCAGAGGGTAGAGTTTGGTCGGGTATTGATGCAAAACGAATCGGATTAATTGATGAGTTTGGTAATACTGATACTGCCATCGCTATCGCAGCTAAAAAAGCAAAATTAAGTTCATACAGAGTTATCTCATTACCTGAAATTGAAGACCCTATTAAAAAGCTGATGAGAAATTTATCTACTGAAGCAAAAATATACTTTATGCCTGAAGAGTATAAAGCTTTATTACCTTATGCTAAAACTTTAGATATTATTAATAATAACAAAGGTATACAAACAAGAGCCTTGAACATCCCTGAAATAAAATAATGGCGATAACTAATAAAGAAATTGTAAAGTCTCTTAAGTTAATGGGACAACTCATGGAACTCCATGAAGAAAATCCGTTTAAAGTTAAGTCGATAAATAATGCTTCCTATAAACTTGGCAAGTATACTGAAATACTTGCCGATAAAAGCACTGCAGAACTTTCTGCAATTGAAGGTGTTGGTAAAAGTGTTGCCGCTAAAATCGAGGAACTCATTAACACTGGTAAAATTGAAGAACTAGAAAGCCTTAAATCTCAAACTCCTGAAGGTGTTATTGACATGCTTAGTATTAAAGGTCTAGGTCCGAAAAAAATTCAAATCATCTGGAAGACTCTAGAAATAGAAACCGTTGGTGAACTCTATTATGCATGTATAGAGAACCGATTGGTGGAGGCGAAAGGGTTCGGACTTAAAACACAAGAAGAAGTAAAGAAATTAATAGAATTTAATTTTAGTAATAAAGGCTCTATATTATTATCGAATGCGCTAGCGATCGATGAAGAATTAAATAAATTACTTTCTGAAATTGATCAAAAAATTCAGTTAGAAAAAACAGCTGAACTAGCTCGTAATTGCGAAGTGATCACCAAGCTTGAATTCATCGCTCATGAAAACTTCAAAGAGCAAATTCAAAATACAATTTGTCGAGATGAACTATTTCCTAAATCTGATTTTATCGATAATTGTTTGATTGTAGAATCGGCTAATGAGACTAAAATATATATTCATTTTTACAATGATGAAAATTATTATAGCATTAAATTTAAATTAGATGCTAATGATAATCACCTACAAAAACTAAGCGAAATCAATACCTCTATAATAGAAAATATACCTAATGTTAAGGATACTGAAATCTATCAACAGCTAGGTATAGCTTATATACCAGTGATGATGCGCGAGGGCCTCAATGAAGTAGAGTATGCAAAAGACAATAAGCTACGAACACTCATTCAAGACGAAGATTTAAAAGGTTCTTTACACAACCATAGCACTTGGTCTGATGGTATTCATACATTAGAAGACATGGCTAATTATTGTGCTGAATTAGGCTATCAATATTTAGGTATTTGTGATCACTCGAAGTCGGCGTTTTATGCGAACGGACTTTCAGAGGAGCGTGTATTTGCTCAACATCGAGAAATTGAAAAATTAAATGCTAAAAATCAAAACTTCCATATTTTCAAAGGTATTGAATCAGATATTTTAAACGATGGTTCTTTAGATTATTCAGATGAAGTATTGAAGTCATTCGATTTCATTGTTGCATCGGTGCATTCTAATTTAAAAATGGATGAAGAGAAAGCTAATAAACGTTTATTAAAAGCCATCGAAAACCCCTATACTACAATGCTAGGGCACCCTACTGGTAGATTACTTTTAGCCAGAAAAGGTTACCCTATTAACCATGCTTTAATTATTGATGCTTGTGCAGAGAATAATGTTGCTATTGAAATAAATGCTAACCCCTTGCGATTAGATTTAGATTGGCGCTGGATCGATTATGCATTGAATAAAGGTGTATATTTAAGTATAAATCCGGATGCCCATAAAAAAGAAGGTTACCACGATATGAAATATGGTGTTATGGTTGCACAAAAAGGTTCCTTATCAAAAGAATTCTGTTTGAATGCATTTGATAAAGATCAACTTGCAAATTATTTTAATTCTAAAAAATAAATGAAAGTATTAGTAATACGCTTCAGCTCTATTGGTGATATTGTGCTTACGAGTCCTGTGGTTCGTTGTCTTAAAAAACAACTCAATGCTGAAGTTCATTATTTTACTAAAAAGAATTTCAAAGATGTTCTCGTCAATAATCCTTTTATCGATAAATTACATTTCTTAAGTGATGATTTTAATACGGATGTTAAGGCTCTAAAAGCTGAAAAATTCGATTATATAATTGACTTACATCATAACCTAAGAACTTTAAGATTCAAGCAATCATTAGGTGTCAAAGCATTTTCATTTAATAAATTAAACCTCGAAAAATGGATGCTGGTAAACCTTAATTGGAACCGCATGCCTGACATACATATCGTTGATAGATATGTTAAGAGTGCAGAGAAATTGGGGATAAAAAATGATGAAGCAGGACTCGATTATTTTTTATCAGAAATTGAAAAAGTTGACATAAAATCATTACCTACATTTTTACATAGTGGCTATGTAGGCTTAGTGATTGGAGCTCAACATGCAACAAAGCGATTGCCCCTTGAGAAGCTTCAAGAGCTATGTCAAAAAATAACTAAACCCATCATTTTAATGGGTGGTAAAGAAGATGCAACAATAGCTGATGAACTCGTAAAAATAGATTCAAACAGACTATTTTCTGCATGTGGTAAATTCAAATTAAATGAATCAGCATCATTAGTTCAACAAGCAGAAAGTATTATTTCTCATGATACTGGATTAATGCATATCGCTTCTGCGTTCAAAAAAGAAGTATATGCAGTATGGGGAAATACAGTACCTGAATTTGGTATGTACCCTTATAAAACTGAACATCATAATTTTGAAGTAAAAGATTTGTCTTGTAGACCTTGTAGTAAAATCGGACATCAAACTTGTCCGAAGAAACACTTCAAATGCATGAACAATCAGAACATCGACTTATTAGCACAGATGATAAATAAATCAAAATGAAATCTTTAATATTAGTTCGACATGGCAAGGCTGAACAAATTAAAATTGATCAGCATGATTTCGATAGAAAGCTTATAGATAGAGGCATTGAAGATGTGAATGAGCTTGCTAAAGAACTAAAAGATAATAAATTCAAACCAGATTTAATTATCAGTAGCTCTGCAAAGAGAGCCTATCAAACAGCGAAAATATTAGCAAGAGTTTTAGATATTGATGAAAAATCAATCGTTAAAAAAGAGCTTATTTATGAGTCGAATATCTCAGTACTTTTAAATGTAATTAATACGATTGAAGATCAATATGAGAGGGTGATAATCACCGGACATAACCCAACATTTGAGTACATGATTGAGTATTTAAGTAATCATGAAATTGCGGGCGGATTGAGTACTTCTGGAGCTGCCCATATATCATTTGATATAGATACATGGGCAATGGTCACAGAAGGTATTGGGGTATTAAAAAAACTTTATAATTAACAGAATTACATAGTGTATTTTCTGCCTTTGTTTACTTCTTTTAAATGAGCCATCAATGGTTCAAAGTAAGAAAGCATAGCCTTTGCATTTAAATCTTCACCAGTCTTTTCTTTCAATACTTTTCTCCAATCTTCAGAAGCACCTGGGTACATAATTGATTTCAAAAACTCCCCTACTTCTTTGTTACCCCAATAGTTCGTAGCTCTTGGGTCTTGTTTTAAAATATTTTTAGCAATATGATCATGTAATTGAAACAAGATTACATATGATAATGCATAATCATAATACTGTGCAGCATCATCATTAATATGTGTCTTCGTAGCTGCATCACAATACTCTTCTCCTCTATCACTCGGTGGCACTACTCCTTGATATTGTTTCACTAGCTCCCACCATCTTTTATTAAATTCAGACTCTGGTAAATTATCAGTGTATAATGATTTTTCAAATTCACTCATTACCCCAGCAGAAAAAGGAATAAATACTGCATAGTTTAATGCCTCTTTTAATAAATTTTGAATCTGATCTACCTTCGCATCTTTGTCTACTAATCCGCGTTCTACTAAGAAAGGCTTTTGTGTAGCTGCTAATCCCATTAAACTTCCCATCGCTTCATGATACGCTCTATTAGCACCAGCTCTTAATAATGGAGGAACATCTTTGTTCGTATAGGTCATGTAATAATAGATATGCCCTAGTTCATGATTAGATGTCTCAAACCATTCAGCATTTGGCTCTACACTCATTAAACTTCTTACATCTTCATTTAAATTCATATGCCATGCCGAAGCGTGATTGTTCTTTTTGATTTTTGAGCCAGCAGGTAATGGATATAAACTTGATTTCTCCCAAAATGATGCAGGAAGTTCGGGATAACCTAAAGACTTATAAAAATTCTCTCCCTCTTTTACTATCCACTCAGGTGATTTAGTTTTTAATATAGCCTCAATATCTAATCCTTCGACAGTTACCATTGAGCTCCAATCTTGTGCCCATCTATTGGTCAACCAATCAGCAGGAATATAATCGGGTACTTCTTTTATATTGTATTTCTTGGCTAACTCATAACGTGCATAAGTATGTAATTCTCTAAATAATGGGCGTAACTCAGAATTGATTTTACGCATTAATTCTATCATCTCTTCATTACTCATGCCATATTCAGAAACTTGATAGCTGTAATAATCAGTATAACCCAAAGCCTTTACTGTTTCATTACGTAGTTTACGTAAATTCACTAAACCATCTTTCAAACCTTTACCCACTTCTTTGCTCGATTCCCAAGCTTTTCTTCTTTCTTCTAAATTGTTAGAGCTTTTTAATATCTCATCAAGTTCGTTCGTTGAAACAGATTTTCCCTCTAACTTAAAATCGTATCCGAATAATTTTTCTGTTTGCGCTGTCTCAGCTTGTATTCGTTCTTTTACTAATTCTTTTACCGTCTGCGGATTGTTAGCGGCTGCAAAAAGAATTACTTCTAATTGCTTTACTTGCGCTGCTGTTAAATGATCTTTATGCTCTAAAAATTTACGTGCATTCTCAATGTTTTCAGCACTTCCGGTAAATATTGCATATGCTTCATTAGCTCTTTCAGTTGCTTTAGCATTGGTTGTATCGCCTTCAATAATTTCAATATTTGATTTCCATTGAGCTTCTGATGATGCTGTATATAATTTCAAATATTCTGTGGTATAACCATCTATAAATGCTTGCGCTTCAGCTTGAATCTTTGAATGATCTTGCTTGCATGCACTAAATGTAATACCGATAGTTAATAAGATTAAGATTATTTTTTTCATATCAATTTTTGATTAAGCAATTATTTAATTCTTAATGATTCTTTCATCACATTGAAAATAAATGTGTTCTCAAATATTCCTTCGAGTTTTTCTGAACCCGGACCATAAGAATATACTGGAACCATTACGCCTGTGTGATTTTTAGTTGTGAACTTAGCTTCAATTTTATTTTGAGTTTTATCTTCTTCATTACCACTCAACGCTAATCCGCCTGTCTCATGATCTGCTGTCACAATTACTAATGTATTGCCATCTCTCTCTGCAAAATCTAAAGCTACTTTTATAGCTCTATCAAAATCCATTACCTCTGTTCTTACATACTCCGCATCATTCGCATGTCCGCCCCAATCAATCTGCGAACCCTCCACCATCAAAAAGAAACCATCGGGGTCTTTTGATAAAATATTAATACCTAATTCGGTTGCCTTTTCTAAATAATTACCTCTTCCATCAGTCATTGTTGTTAAATGTTTAGGGGCTATGAGGGCGGCGAGTTTTTTCGGACTATTATAAGAGTATAAATCATTTACACTAGTGATTACATTATACTCTCTATCTTTTAATGCTTGCACTAAATCTTTATTATCTTTTCTTTTATTGAAATGATCTAATCCGCCTCCAATAAATAAATCAATCTCTGTATTCAAAAAATCTAATGCAATGTCTTCATACAATTCACGAGATTCTCTATGAGCAATAAATGAAGCAGGAGTTGCATGTGTAATTGCACAAGTAGCAATCATACCAGTTGCCATACCTTTCTTTTCTGCTAATTCTAAGATGGTAGGTAGAGCTTGTTTATTATCGTCAACGGCTATTGCACCATTATAAGTTTTCTTACCTGTCGATAATGCAGTAGCACCTGCAGCTGAATCTGTAATCTTATGATTAGATGCAGCTGTCTTGCTCATTCCTAGTTGTTTGAATCGCTCGAAATTCATACGCTCATTTGCATTTACAATCGCATAACTAACTTGACTTAAACCCATGCCATCACCAATTAGTAGAATGACATTTTTAGGTTTTTTCTTAGTGTTAGTCTTACCTGAATTATCAAATGAGCTGAAAGCTACCAATGAAAAGCCTAGGCAAATGGCAAATAATAATCTCTTTTTCATATGTATATTTAAAAATGCAATATACGTCATATTCAAAACAATAGCTGATTGAAAAATTAAGATTTTGTTAATAAAGTCTATACGATTTACCTGGTAATGCTTTTATTAATCCGTTCAGCTCTAAATTCAACAATACTGAACTTAATTTGGAAATAGGCCATTGCAAATGAATCATTAAATCATCTAATCCAATTTCTGAATTTTGATGAATTAAATATTCTACCAATGTTCTTTCATCAACATTTAATTCAACAAATAATTTCTTTTGAATGGAAGGTTTCTTCTCAATATCTAAATTCAATAACTCAACTATATCTGAAGGCTCTGTTAAAATACTAGCAATGTTTTGCTTCAATAAATAATGGCAACCTTTGCTTTGTTTATCATAAATTCTTCCCGGAAATGTGAATACATCTCGTTGATATGAATTAGCCAATTCTGCTGTAATTAATGCCCCACCTTGCTCCCTTGCTTCAACCACAATGATCACATCACACATTCCTGCTATGATTCTATTACGCGCCGGAAAATTCTCTCGATCTGGCTTCACTCCTTTTGTAAATTCAGTGATGATAGCGCCTTGATTGACAATCTCCTTGGCTATATCGTAATGAACCCTCGGATAAATACTGTCTAAGCCGTGTCCGACTATCGCAATCGTATCTAAACCAGCCTTCAAAGCCTCCTTATGCGCCTGCACATCTATACCATAGGCGAGTCCGCTGATGATCACCGGATTGTATTGTTTTAATATTTGTATTAATTCAACACATAAGTGTTTACCATAATCAGTAGCAGCTCGTGTACCCACCATAGCGATTAACAATCGTCGCTCTGTGAATACATTTCCTTTATGATAAAGTATTACTGGGGCATCGTAACAATTTTTTAGATTTTTAGGGTAACTCTCATCATCGAAATAAGAAAGAATATTGATTTTATGTGTATCACAAAATTCAATTTCTCGAACAGCTTGTTCTATGAAGTTAGTTGATTTAATTTTTTCAGCGGTAAGCGGACCAATACCATTGACGGATTGTAGTTTTTTGGCACTTGAATCAAGTACCTTTTGTGCAGAACCAAATGCTGCAATTAAATCTTTTAATCCGACCGGACCCAATCCCGGTACCATACTCAGGGCTATCTCATACACTTTATCTTCGCACATGCACTAATTTAGTACCATCCGAAGTAAGCGACAACTGCAAGAATGCAACTTTTTTTAAAATAGATGTGAATTAAAAACGTGGAATAAAAATTACCCCTTTCGTTTCAAAAAATTCTTCAGAGAAATAATCTTTAATTGGATAAAGTTGATAAGGTTTACGTAATTCATCGAACTCTTCAGAGAGGTCAATGCCTTTTAAATAAAGTATTCCGTTATCTAATGTATTGAATGATTCTTTTTTGAAGCGATCGTGTACCCAAGGATAAAAATTGATGAGACGAGTGACAGCTCTAGAAACTACGAAATCGAATTTTGCTTTTACATCTTCGGCTCGTTTATGTTCTGCAATTACATTTTTCAATTGTAAAGCATTCGCTACTTCGTTCACCACTTTTATTTTTTTACCAATTGAATCCACTAAATGAAAATGAGCATCAGGAAACATAATAGCTAAAGGGATTCCAGGGAATCCGCCGCCTGTACCCACATCAAGAATCTGAGTATCTTTCTTAAACTGAATAACCTTCGCAATTGCTAGTGAATGTAATACATGGCGCTCATAAAAATGCTCCATGTCTTTTCTAGAAATTACATTGATTTGGCTATTCCATTCATTATATAAATTTTCTAATTCTCTGAATTGATCAATTTGAACTTGCTTTAAGTTAGGGAAATTTCGAAGTATTGCTTCCATTAAATTTTTTCTTTTCCTTTTTTGATGGTGTTAAACAATAAATCTCTGGCTCTAAAAAGTTGAGCTTTTACTGTGCCCAAAGGTAAATCTAATTCTACAGAAATTTCTTCGTACGATTTCTCATCGAAATAACGCATGATAACTAATTGACGATAGCGAACAGGTAGTTTATCAACAATGTTTCGCATCAAATCAGATTTTTGTTTTTTTATTAAATTCTCTTCTGGGTCTAGGCCCTCAGAAGCTATATCGTACTTACTTTCATTTCCTTCTTCACCCTCTATTGACTGATCAATAGAAAAAGTTTTTAATCTTTTTTTGCGGATGAAATCGATACAATTATTAGTTGCAATTTTGAAGAGCCATGTAGAAAAAGCAAATTCTGGGCGATACTTTTCTATATTCTCAAATGCTTTACCGAATGCTTCTACGGTTAAGTCATTGGCGTCTTCTTTATTGTTGACCATTTTTAATAGCATAAAGTAGATGGCATCTTTATACCTAGTCATCAAATCGGCGTATGCCTTTTGATCATTTTGAATAGCCCGCTTTACCAGATCTAAGTCTTCTATAGCTTTTTGTGATAAATTCGGATTTACTTCCATCTTTTTTGTTTACTGAAACTTGATATTAATGACCAAAAAGGCATTGTCAAAAAATATAGAATATCTAATATAGGGAAAAACCACCATAAATCTTTCGCTTGTAGTTTTTTCATCGCTGGATAGTAGAATATAGCAGTGAAAACTAGCCTAAAAGCTAAAAAAGCAGTTATTATTAATGGCTGTATATTCAGTGAATAAGAAATAATAATAGCGATGTAAAAAAAGGTTACAGAACCTGATATTAATGAAAGGTTCCATTTATCTGAACTTTTATAAAGTTTACCTACACTTAGGTGACGCATTTTTTGTTTGAAGTAATCTTTAAAGTTTGTTTTTGATTCGCTTAAAACAAAACTTTCGGGTAATAAACAAACATTGGTGTTCGAAGAATTAGAGGCCTGATTTACAAATAAATCATCATCGCCTGATAAGACATGCATATGAGATGCAAACCCTTTGTTCTGAAAAAACAAACTTTTAGTATATGCTAAATTTCTACCTACTCCCATATACGTTTTGCTTTTTAGTGAAAAAGATATGTACTGATAAGCAGTAAAAAAGGTTTCAAATCTTGAAAAATAATTCAAAAAACCGGCTTGTTTAAAATATGGAGAATGACCTATTACTATTTGAGTATCATTTCTGAAATGACTTTGCATAGTATTTATCCATTGATCACTCACTGGTTGACAATCTGCATCGCTAAAAAGTAAATGTTCATTTTTTGCAGCTTTAATGCCTAGAGTGATTGCAAACTTTTTACCATGTCTGTATAAGTCATCTTCTTTTAACTCAACAATCTTAAGATGTTTATAATGCTTTTGAAATTCTTCTAAAATTTCTTGTGAATTGTCGTATGAGCAATCATTTACAACAATAACTTCATAATCAGGGTATTTTTGGTTTAAAAAGTATTCAAGATACTTTCTGAGGTTATCTGATTCATTTCGAGCTGCAATAATAACTGATACAGGCAATTGTTTTGTACCATCCGAAGGCTTTACTTTTCTAAAAGAAAGCGCAGAAAAAAATCTAAGATGATAGTATAGTTGTATTAATAATAAGAAAGCTAAAAAGCCAAATATGCTATTTGTAAGTATCACAGTTCAAAATTCTATTCATGCGAAACTATATATAAAAATGAGATATCAAACATAATTTTATTCAACATTTATGAATACTTAATCAACATTTTCAGTCAATAGAGGTACTAGGTATTTTATTATCTTTGAGCCAATGAAGTTTACCTTACAACATACTGATCAGTCGAGTAAAGCAAGAGCTGGAGAAATTGTTACAGATCATGGTATTATAGAAACCCCTATTTTCATGCCCGTGGGTACTGCTGGTACAGTAAAGGGTGTGCATCAAAGAGAGTTAGCCAACGATATACAAGCACAAATCATTTTAGGAAATACCTATCATCTTTTCTTGCGTCCGGGTTTAGAGACTATTCAATCAGCAGGCGGAATACATAAGTTCAATAATTGGGAATACCCGATATTAACTGACAGTGGTGGTTATCAAGTGTATTCATTATCGGGGGTAAGAAAAATTAAAGAAGAGGGTGTTACTTTTCGTTCACATATAGACGGATCTAAACATTTATTTACACCAGAGGGGGTGATGGATATTCAGAGGGTAATAGGTGCAGATATTATTATGGCATTCGATGAATGTACTCCATACCCTTGTGATTATAAGTATGCTAAGAGGTCGATGGATATGACTCATCGTTGGTTGAAGAGATGCTGTGATAGGTTCGATACTACAGAACCATTATATGGATATTCGCAAACTTTGTTCCCTATTATACAAGGTAGTACCTACAAAGATTTAAGAAAAGAATCGGCCGAAAAGATTGCTTCTTTCGAAAGAGAAGGTAATGCAATTGGCGGTTTATCAGTGGGAGAACCTGCGGAAGAGATGTATGAGATGACTGATATTGTGACCGACATACTACCTACTGCCAAGCCTCGTTATTTGATGGGAGTAGGAACTCCGATTAATATATTAGAATGTATAGCATTGGGTATAGATATGTTTGACTGTGTGATGCCAACAAGAAATGCACGTAATGGCATGTTGTTTACATCCGAAGGCATTATTAATATCAAAAATGAGAAGTGGAAAAATGATTTCTCTGCGATAGACCCTAATTCTGATTTGTTTTCAGATCTACATTATTCAAAAGCTTATTTACGTCATTTAATTATATCTAAGGAAATTTTGGGTGCTCAAATAGCAACATTACATAACTTACATTTTTATCTATATCTTGTAAGAGAAGCTCGTAAACATATCATCGCAGGTGACTTTACAGCTTGGAAGAATCAAATGGTTATAAAATTAGCACAGCGTTTATAATATGTGGGAACGTTTTAAACTACATCTAATAGATTGGTACATCATTAAGAAATTTTTGGGCACCTTCGTATTTACCATGGCAATATTCATTGCCATTGCGGTAGTTTTTGACTTTTCTGAAAAGATTGATGATTTTTTAAAAAGTAATGCCCCTTTTGATGAGATTATTCTGAACTATTATTTCAACTTCATACCTTATTACATCGGATTGTTGAGTCCGCTGTTGATCTTCATCGCAGCCATTTTCTTTACCTCTAAAATGGCAAATAACACAGAGATTGTAGCAATTTTAAGTGGTGGTGTAAGTTTCAGGAGGTTACTATACCCCTATTTTGTAACTGCCTTATTTCTATCGGTATTAACTTATTTTTTCAACTCATATATTATTCCTAATGCCAATAAAGTAAGAGTAGTATTTGAAAATACCTATGTGAATAATAAATACATTTATAAAGAGAGAAACATTCATATACAGCTTGATGATTCGAGTTATGCATATATGGAAAGTTATAATAACCAAGATGGCATCGGATATCGATTTACGCTAGAGCAGTTCAATGGTAAAGAGCTGAAGTATAAGTTGATGGCAGATCAGATTCGTTGGGACTCTACATTAAAAAATTGGAAGATTCAATCGTATTCGATTAAGAGAATCGATGGATTATATGAATATGTAGAGCGAGGTGGTACTAAGGATACAGTGTTAAACATGAATCCGAGTGACTTCGAACGTAAAGACAATAGCATCGCTTCATTAACGAATACAGAGATGAAGGCTTATTTAGAGAAAGAGAGAAAGCGTGGGGCGAGCGGATTAGAGGCTTATGAAATTGAGTATTATAAGCGTTTTGCAATGTCGTTTTCAACATTTATATTAGTATTAATAGCTGTTTCATTGTGTTCTAGAAAAGTTCGTGGTGGTGTTGGAGCACAGTTAGGTATAGGTATAGGTAGTAGTTTTGCCTATATATTATTGATGCAGTTTACAACAACATTTGCTTTAAAAGGAGGATTACACCCGGCTATTTCGGTGTGGATACCGAATGTTTTATTTACGATTTACGGACTTTATCTATTAAAAATTGCGTCTAAATAAGAATTTATTACTGCTCCACTTTACGGTTTTCATATGGGGATTCACTGCTATTTTAGGTGAATTGATCACGATATCGGCCTATGAATTGGTATGGTATAGAATGCTAATAGCCACCGTAAGTTTAGGCATTTATGAGAAGTTTATATTTAAAGATAGGCCAGTATTAGATCAAAAGAAGACCTTAAAGTTGCTAGGTATAGGAGGTATTGTAGCCTTACATTGGTTCTTTTTCTACCATTCGATTAAAACATCAACCATTTCTGTTGCCTTAATTTGTTTATCATCTACTGCCCTTTTCTCTAGTTTTTTAAGTCCGATCTTCAATAAATCTCACAAATTCTCATTGATTGATTTAATCACCGGATTAGTGATTATTGTGGGAATAATCTTCATATTTCACTTCGAGAGTGGCTATACAGAAGGCATCATTTATGGCTTAATATGTTCATTTATGGCGGCTTTATTCACTATTTTGAATGAAATAGAAGTTAAAGACCTGCCTGCTAGCACTATAGGGTATTTTGAGATGTTAGGTGGCTTTATATGCATGAGTGTATATCTACTATTTACTTCATTTTCAACTGATTATCAATTAGCGATTTCTATATCAGATAGCATCTATTTAATCATTTTAGGTACAGTATGTACAGCTTTGGCCTACGTATTTGGGGTAGCTGTTATGAAAGAAATTTCGGCTTATACTGTAGTTTTAACCACCAATCTTGAGCCAGTTTACGGTATTATATTAGCCTTTTTGATCTTCGGTAAAAGCGAATTAATGACCCCTGGATTTTATCAAGGTGCGATCATAATTTTGGCTGCAGTCTTCATTTACCCCTTCGTAAAAAAGAGATTTAATACGAAATAAGCAATACGTTTTTCTTTTTTATCTGTTTTCCTAATTTGTGACGTTATGACACATTCATGAAAAATACGTATCTTAGCCCCTAGGGTGGGGGAGAAATTATTTGGGAGCCTAACAAAAATTTAGCTGAGGCTCATTCGCTCAAAATCGCCAGAATGTCATTAAAATAAAAAGAGCCTTAGAAGTGTCAAAATCGTAGATTTTCTAAATTATTTTTTTTCAATTTATCTAAATAATTCATTTAAATATATAAATATAAGTATCTGTAAATCAGTACTATTATATAGTTTAACTTAAAGTAATAATTTACAATTAAACAAAATAAATACTAATAAATTTAGCAATATAAATATATCATAAAACTTAATAACTTAATAATCAATAACTTAATATACTTAATCTCTATTAAAATATAGATGTTACAACATGAAAACTAAGTACTTAATCATCATCGCTCTCACTGCCATACTGACTATCATTTTAGTTCAGAATAATGAGCCAATGTTTATACAAATTTTATGGATGGAGCTAAAAATTTCAAAATTACTGGTTTTGGCTGGGGTGTTTATAGTCGGACTTATTGTCGGACTTTTATGGGCAGCGAGATTTAGCAAGAAAGAAACTGAGGATCGAGTTGAGGGAAATACGCTCTCTGACGAGGACCGAGAATTTTTAGATTCTTAGGCAGATTTAGAATTAGGCGATGAACAACTGGTAGTCGAATTGTTCAAAAAAGGCTTTGGCATTTTGGGCAGCATTTTCATTTTCAAAAATGCCGAACATAGTAGAGCCACTCCCCGACATTGCCGCATAAATTGCCGACTGATCATAGAGCTGATTTTTGATTTGAGCAAGAACCGGATATTTCGGAAAAAGGGCTTCTTCAAAATCGTTCTTCAATCTCCCCTTCCACTCTTCTACTCTATTTGAAACAATTTGTTCAATTGATTCATTTTTATCGTTTGTTCGGATGTTAGCATAAGCCTCTTTTGTGCTAATGCCAAAATTAGGCTTTATAAGCAAAAAACTCTTTTGGCTGAGGTCGATGGGTATTGGTTTCAAGATCTCGCCTCTACCGCTCGCTAATTGAGCCGAATTTTTAATGAAGAAAGCACAATCGCTACCCAACTCAGCGGCATAAGCTTGCAATTGATCATCTGCTAATTTCAAATCAAATTTCTGATTAAGCATTTTCAAAGTCAATGCCGCATCTGATGAACCACCGCCGAGTCCGGCCCCAAACGGCACATTCTTCAACAAATGAATATGAACATTTTCGATATTGAATTCAGCTTGTAAAAGTTTGAAGGCTTTAATGCAGAGATTATCGTTAGCATCACCTGGTATTTCGATGCCATAAACAGAAAACCCGAGTTCTTTAGCATCTAAAATCTCTAGCGAGTCAAAGATATTAACAGGGTAAAATACACTTTCGAGTTCATGAAAGCCATCTGCGCGTTTATAAAGCACATTTAATCCGAGGTTTATCTTCGCATTCGCAAATTCGATCATCTTTTCAACAAGTATAGTATTACAAAAATACATTTATTTTATTTGTATGGTAAAATGTATTGGGTACTGAGTATAGAGTACTGAGATTAACCCGAATTTTAATAATTTCACAATCTCAATACTCTATACTCAATACTCAGTACCGTCTAGCGACTAGCTACTAGCTACTTAAAACTATTTCTATGAAACAATACCACGATCTTATGCAGCACGTTCTCGACCATGGTGTTGAGAAGCATGATAGAACAGGCACGGGCACTATTAGTGTTTTCGGATATCAGATGCGATTTAATTTGGCAGATGGTTTCCCGATGGTGACGACCAAGAAATTACATTTACGTTCCATCATACATGAATTGATTTGGTTCTTGAAAGGTGAAACCAATATTCAATACTTGAAAGAGAATGGAGTTTCTATTTGGGATGAGTGGGCCGACGAAAATGGAAATTTAGGTCCGGTTTACGGCTCCCAATGGCGTTCTTGGAAAGGCGCCGATGGTAAGACCGTAGATCAAATCACGCAAGTCATTGAGCAAATAAAAAAGAATCCCGATTCACGTCGACTAATAGTTAGCGCTTGGAACGTAGCAGAAATTGAGAACATGGCCTTACCTCCATGTCATGCTTTCTTTCAATTTTATGTTGCCAATGGTAAGTTATCATGTCAATTATATCAACGCAGTGCCGACATTTTTTTAGGTGTGCCCTTTAACATTGCATCTTATGCCTTATTAAACTTGATGGTAGCACAGGTATGCGGCTTAGAGCCAGGTGAGTTTGTACACACTCTGGGTGATGCGCATTTATACAGCAATCATTTAGATCAAGCAAGATTACAATTGAGCAGAGAATTCAGACCTTTACCAATAATGAAAATCAATGCAGATGTAAAAAATATATTCGACTTCAAGTTTGAAGATTTTACTTTGGAGGGGTATGACCCGCATCCGCATATTAAAGCAGCAGTAGCAATTTAGTTGTACATAGTACAATGTATTAGGTACAATGTACTTAATACATTGTACCTAATACATAATACATATGATCAGCATCATCGTAGCAACAGACAACATAGGTGGCATTGGCAAAGACAATCAGTTGCTATGGCATTTACCGAACGATTTAAAGAGGTTCAAGTTTATAACGAATAATCATGTGGTGATTATGGGTCGTAAAACATTTGAGTCGATTGGTAGGGTTTTACCTAATCGTACCAATGTGGTAATTACTCGAAATAAAGATTTAGTTTTAGAAGGATGTGTGATGTGTTCATCATTGGAAGAAGCAATTGAAAAATATGCTTCAGAGAATGTGTTCATCATAGGTGGTGGAGAAATTTACAAGCAAGCTCTGCCTTTAGCACATAAATTATACTTAACAAAAGTAGATACAGAATTAGAAGCAGATACCTTCTTCCCAGAGATCTCTGAAAAAGAATGGGAACTTGTTTTATTAGAACGACACTTAAAGGATGATAAACATCCGTATAATTATACTTTTATAGATTATCAAAAAAGATAATCATCAATCTATTTATGAAAATAATTGAAGTAAAAGATCAAAATACGAAGAGAGATTTTTTAGACCTGGTCGTTGACATTTACAAAAACGACCCTAATTATGTTCGTCCGCTCGACCTAGAAATCGAAGCCATCTTCGACCCCAGCAAAAATAATTTTCATTCACATGGTGTAGTAACTCGATGGGTGCTTTATAATGAATCAGATAAAGCTATTGGCCGAGTAGCAGCTTTTATCAATGAGAAAAAGGCTTACACATTTGAACAGCCGACGGGAGGCATGGGATTTTTCGAGTGTTTAGAAGACGAGAGTGCTGCGATATTGTTGATGGATACGGCTAGAAACTGGCTACAAAGCAAAGGTATGGAAGCGATGGACGGTCCGATTAATTTCGGTGAGAACGATAATTTCTGGGGATTATTAGTCTGGGGCTTCACACATCCTGCTATAGGCATGAACTACAATCCGCCTTACTATCAAAAATTTTTCGAGTCATACGGATTCAAAACATATTTCGAACAGGTTTCCAATCATTTAGATTTAACGAAGAAATTACCAGAACGATTTGCCAAAATTGCTGAGTGGGTAACGAAGAAAGAGGGGTATCATTTTGAGCATTTCAAGATTAATAAATTAGAAAAATATTCGAATGATTTTCAAGAAATCTATAATGATGCATGGAGATTTCACGAGAACTTTACAGAGATGAACGCTATTACAGTTCAAGAGAGTTTAGCGAAGATTAAGCCCTTCATGGATGAACGATTCATATGGTTTGCATATGTAAACAATGAGCCGGCAGCATTTGTGGTGATAGTACCAGACTTAAATCAAATAGTAAAGCATTTGAATGGCAAGTTGAATTTCATGAGTAAGTTGAAATTTATTTATCATAAGTGGATGGGTACAATGAACAGGCTTAGAGTAATCATTATGGGTGTTAAGCCAAAGTTTCAGAAACTCGGATTAGAGTCAGCCTTAATAATGAAAGCGCATGATGCAGTGGTTCCATTGAATAAATACAAAGAAGTAGAACTCTCATGGGTTGGTGATTTTAATCCGAAGATGCGTGCCATACACGAATCAATGGGTGCAACCCTAGGTAAAAAGCATTTAACGTATCGTTGTTTGTTTAACGATACAACAGACTTTAAACGCTCTAGCATCATTGAATTGAGCAAAAAAGTATAGAATACTTAAAAAAACAAGGCTGATATATAATCAATTATAAAAATATTATCAAAAAAGCATTAAATAGGTTTGCATATATTTTAGAAACTTGTACATTTGCAGACCTTAAAACAAAGGATGATCTCGTAGCTCAGCTGGTAGAGCATAACACTTTTAATGTTGGGGTCCTGGGTTCGAGTCCCAGCGGGATCACACTCCAAAAACAAAAACCACCTTTTCAGGTGGTTTTTTTGTTTAATATCATTTATCTTGTTCATTGA
This sequence comes from Sphingobacterium thalpophilum, assembly GCA_943372195.1. GTDB lineage: Bacteria > Bacteroidota > Bacteroidia > Sphingobacteriales > Sphingobacteriaceae > JAEYZM01. The sequence continues at coordinate 79,273 of CALRXS010000010.1, read as the reverse complement.
AATTTCTTTCAATGAATCTTATAAAGCTCAACTTAATTATTATAGCCGTACTATTTTTCTACAGTTCTTGCTGTTCAATTCGAGGCACATCTGTGAAGCATTATTATTTCAAATCAGAGCAAACCGAAGAGTTTATCAACGAGCAACCAGATTCAATAGTCTTTATCGACCAACAAAACACCATTCATTATTTTAATCAAGTCGGATACAGAAGTTATGTTGACACAGATAATGAATGTCATCAATGTTGTGAGGATAATGAAATAGATAAAAAAAGTTTGTTATATAATTCCACTGAATCAGACTTAAGTTTTGAAATAGAAATGTTTGCTGAAAAAGATGTTGATTACTTGTACTTAAGTTATAATCCGACTTCTCGAGTTAGTGATAATTCAAAATATTACAACGACAGATTCAATTATGTAAATGTTAGAGCTCAAGTAGACTCAATTAATTTAAAGTTAAGCACGCAGGTTAAGTACATCGACAGTATACAAATAATAAATAAAGTATTCAGAGATATTTATGTTTTTGATAAGAATGTAAATACTACGAAGGTATATCCACAGAAGGTATATTATACTACTGATAAAGGGATAGTGGGGATTAGGTATAGTGATGGAGGTGTGTGGGAATTGAAGGAATAAAAGTTATTTCTAGTAAAAACGTGGGCAACTTACAGCATCTCTTCGAAATGCTCTACCCAAACCATAAGGCCATAATTTGTATGTTAAGGTAATTCCTCCTATTGCGTAAATATCCGTTATTAAAGTTAGTTTTCCGCGTTGCATACCTCCAGAACTATATATACCCCCAACGCTTCTATCCATCATAATTTTGGCATCTTCTGAAGGTAATGTTGCTGGATTTGCATAACGCGAATCTCCGGTAATATCATCCAAGTGTGAGGTTGTTGTGAAGCGAATACCTAAATCGAAACCCAACTGTAAGTTTCTGTTTAAATAATAACGAACTCCTGCTCCAACCGGAAAAGCGATTGCTATTGGTGAATAGGTGTCGCCATCAAGTTTTAGGGGGCGCAAGTTGATGGGATTACCCGTAATAGGGTGCATAGCTTTGGGTTCATAATAAAACATCCCCAATCCACCATATAAATACGGAATTGCTCTGTTTACAATTCTTCGAGCTTTGTTATTGTCTGATATTAAATTGTATTCAACCACTCCTGATAGTTCAAACACATCGGCATAAAAAGACAAGTTTCTTGATTTTTGAAATTCACTATTATTATTTATCAAGTTTGAGTCAGCAGCGCCTATTCGGATGTACATTAAATTGGCTCTGAAACAGATTCGATTGTTGAGATGTTCTCTTATGAAGACTCCCACTGCAGGTCCAATTGTTTGGGGTTGAATATGATTGGTATTTACAATATCTCCGTAGTAGTATGAACCTCCAAACAATTTCCCGATTTCAGATTTTTGAGCATAGCTTTTCGCGGCTATAACTGTCGAAATAAAAAACAAAAAAACTTTTGCAAATAAATTCATTGTGTAATTTTAATAATAGAATAACTTCATCATGTTTATAATTTCGAAGTTCTATTTCATCATTAAAACTATATAAAGTTTAAATAATATAATTATCAAATTTGATAAAGTACTACATCAAGTAAGTATTTTTTGCTTTGTAATTATTTGTATATTTTATTTTGTAAACAATAGAAAAATTGACCTCACTCAATAAACAAAAAAACCACCTATTGCTAGGTGGTTCGGGATATTTGGTTTAGTGTTTTAAGTTTAAAATTTATTCTTTGATGAATTTAGTTCTACCGATGCTACCATCTTTTAATTCCATCGATAGTATATACATTCCATTACTTAAATTTTCTACGTTGATGTTTGTAGTATTACTTTCAACTTGCATTAATTCTCCTGTGATAGAATACACTTCATTTTTATTGACATCCGAAGAAATTACATTTTGAATGTTTAATGTTGAGCTCACCGGATTAGGGTACATGTTAATTGCAATCTCTTTATTAGCATTGATACCTGTTAGATTTAATACATCAGCGGTAACAATTCCATTTCTTTTGAATGCGTAAATTTTATTTTTAGTAAAACGCATGTGGTTAATTTCAGAGCTAACTGGAGATGAAAAGACTGGAGTATTTAAGTTTGAAAAGTCGAACATAGTACCTGTTGTAGCGCCATATTGAACACCAGCAAGCAATACAACACCTGTATTTGCAACCGCGACATTTCTTACTAAGTTGAAATTAGAAGTATCTGTTTTATTAAGTGCCCAAGTACCTGCAGTGTTCTTGTATAATGACAATCTAGAACCTGAACCATTGGCTTGAGTTTGAGTAAAGAACATTTGGTTACCATTAGAGTCTAGTAAGAAAAATGCTTCAGAATATGGAGTTGTTTTAACTTCTTCAGAATGAGTAGTAACTGAATCACCTATAAGTGTATCAATGTCAACAGCTCCAAAATCTACTCCTAATCTTGTTTTTACATAATTCTTTAAGAAAACTAAATTATTATTGGCATCGACATAAGATGAACCTCTTTTGAATTTCAAATCTAAATATCCGACTAATTCAATTTCTGTCCAGGCATTCGATTGCCATTTCAATATTTTCATATTCTGAAAACTTGTACTTTTCTTACCCAAAAGAATTGGCACGTCATTATTATCTAATTGAAAATCGAAATAAATATGTCCCCAAGCTTGATCAGTCCCTAAGTCTGTCCAGCTTGTACCATCAAATTTTTTCACAGCTACATAATCTGTGAAATTAGCGTCTTGATAAGAATAGGCTACATAGATATCATTACTATTATTTGCTTTTCTCAAAATTGTACGAGCCACATTATGTGTTGTAGTAATATCAGCAAGATTTGTCCAGGTGCCACTTAAATACTTATTAAATTCTAATCTTCTATTTGCTCCCCCTTGAGCAAAGGAGTTTACTGCATTATAAATTTCATTGTCGCTAATTACTAATATGTCACTACTTACTATAGAAAAATTGTTTACAGTAGTAATGCCTGCCCCTGCTGCAACTAAATAAGGCCATGTTGATTGTGCGTAAGAAAAACTTAAACTGAGAATTAAAGAGAGCGTAAAGTAAATTTTTTTCATATTTTTTTTAGTTTGTTGATGTACAATGATAGCCTCTTAATTCGATTGACTATATACATCATATGATGTATATTGAAAATAAAAAGGGCCGATGTAATTTTCATACATCGGCCCTTTATTTTGAAAATGGAATTTATAGTTTGATGATTTTTTTGCTGGTATTATTCACTTTTAAAATATAAGTACCTTCTGTTAAATCATTCAAATCGATTTTACGAGTATTGGTATTTTTGATTTCTTTTACCAAACGACCTTGCATATTATAAATCTGGATTAAGTTTATTTTAAAGTCTGCTTCTAGGTAAATCATGTCATTAGCAGGGTTCGGATAAACGTTGAATTCTTGTTTCTTTTTATCGTTAACTCCAGTAGAAAAATTAACGAAATTATTTGAGTATGCAGAGATTAAAGTATCAGTGCTTAGTTTTAATTTATCAATTGCAGTGAGATTATTACCATTTAAATCACGAGCCCAAACATAAGCTACTTCAATAGTCATTTGTTCACCTGGTGCGAAAGTTCTGTCTTTGATAGCAGAAATAACTCTTCTGTCACCAGGTACATCTGTTTCAACCCAATTGGGTTTACCACCTGGGTCTGTATTACCCGGGAATGCAAATTTATATGCATCAACTCCTCCTCTACCAGTTGGAGAGCCATAAGTTAGATCTTGTCCGTCGGCCCAAAAACCTCTGATATATCTATCTAATTCTATTGGATTTCTTGGATCAGAGTTTTGACCAGGTATTGCAGCATTCGTAAAGAACATATAGCTATTCATTTCTAGATCTACACTATTAGTATTTTTACCAGTGTTTAAGAAACACATTCCGAATGCAGGCGGATTTACGCCGTATGTATAACCAGTTCCGTCGCCATCATTATTATCTCCATTATATGCATAAAATAAATTACGTTTTTTACCAGCAGAATTAGTTGATAAATCGCAACCGATATAATCATCACCAGCATCCCCCAAATCAAAATCAGCAAACTCCGCCATTCTAAATTGAGTGTAAGTATTATTCGATTTATTAATGATTTTATACTTATAAATAGTCGTATTATTTATTACATCTGAGCTCTTAGATTCAAAAGCGTATGCTGTATTATGTATCTCTACACCTAAGCGATTTGGATTCATGTAAGCCGTATGAGCATCACCCATATCATTAATCGTCCAGAAAATCATTTGCCCTGGTATTAAAGCCGGATTGTTTATATTAAGTACTGGGTAATCACCTAAAGAAGGATCATAGATACCATCATTGTTTGCATCATAAAATGGAGCATGAGAACTAGGCCAACGACTTACATTATAAGCGATGCCTTTACCAATTTTAGCATTAACTATTTCTTCTCCATAAACTGAATACATTTTATCTCCTTCCCTACAATCTCTTTGTTCAGTTTCACCCATAGCATTTAGAGTGCCTGGCCAAAAATCAATACCTGTCTGACGATAAGTTTGTCCTGCTGTATATAAATTCGCACCTACATCTACCCCACTCAGCCAAAGTGCAGCAGTAAATGAAGCATTCTTACCAGAGTTCTTTGGAATTTCATATGCACCATTTCTGGTACCAAAAACATCCCAAAACTTATCACCACCATTTAGTAATAAAGCTCTAACATTATTAACATCAATTGTAGCAGTAGCTCTTGGAACTGCGCAAGGTACTGATGCATTATTAGCAAAAGTATTAGCACACATAAACAATGCACTAATAGATAGTATGTATATTTTATTTTTCATGATGTTTGCATTTAAAATTTACGGATTGCGATAACTCTGTATTTAGCACTTTTAGCAAAACTTCTTTTTCTAGAAGCTACTGTGCTTTGTACAGCATTCGTTTTTGAAACCTCTGTTGAACTCCAATATTGAGAGAGTGTACCAGGTATAACTTTAGCTTTAACCAGTAATATCAACTCATCTGCAGCTGGTAAATACCAATCAGAGTAACCATTTAAATTTAAGTCATCACATATTTTTGCAGCATAATCACCAGTACCTTGAACAGCAACAATTTTTTGAGTATTAAGAGCTCCTGTACCTACTGCTGAGTCAGGTACATTTATTAATGTATCGATCGTATTTCTCCAGCTATAAGTGGTCGTACTAAAATTATTTGATGCAACTAAACCATGTACTTCACCAGGTATATAGCCTGCATCAGCTGGCTGCAATATGTAAAACAAAATTCCACCTTGTACTAACGAACCAGTAATTGCTGGGTCTGTAGCAAAAGTTCTTTGCGGACCATAAGTAATACCCGAATTAGTTTCAACAAATGCTTTAATATAATAAGCTTGTTGAATATTTAAATTCCTTAAGTTACATGTAAATGAATCAGCAGAACCTGTACGCTCTACAACCATGTCATTTATACTTGGTTGTGGGTTTTTACTGTAGCATACTCCTGCTCTAATGATGGTTTCACCTCCATTAGATTCAATAACCCCCCCAGCTACTGCTGTATCGAGTCCGATGTAGCGAACTAATGAAGTCTTTATAACTGGTGCAACATTCGCCCTTGGCAAGTTTGCAAAAGCTTGTGTGGAAGTTATTGATATCAATAGGCTCACACATAGTAGAAATAATAGTCTTTTAGTCATTTTTTCGTTGTTTAGTAACTTTTACAATATAATATTAAATTATCGCAATAGCTATACCTATAAATGGGTATATTTTTCACTAAACAGACAAATAATCAATTTTTTACTTATAAATAATCTTTATCTCCGTTCTTCTATTGGCTTGAATTTGTTTTGGAGAACATTTGACAGTTTCATCGCAGACGAATAATGGTTGAGTTTCGCCCTTACCCCAAGCAAAAATTCTTTTAGGGTCTACACCATTTTTTATAAAATGATTAGCCGTTTCATTTGCTCTTCTAATAGATAATTTTCGATTGTATTCTGCATCACCAAATGCATCGGTATGAGAAACGATGACGATGATTGCATTCGGATTATCATTTAGAGCTTCAAGGTATTTGTTTAATACAGCTAAAGTGACATCATTTAATTGGTAAGTATTTCTTTTGAAATATACTTTAGTGATTTTTCTGTTCTCAATTTTTAGAGGGATGTCAATAGCTTTAGTCTCTATGATAGGTTGTTTAATCGGCACAACTACAGGTGCAGTAACTGGTGGTTTTACCTCAACAATAGCTTCAGTTATAGGTAATACATTTTTAGGTTTCTCTACTTTTTCTACTTCCTTTACTTTCTCTACTTTTTCTATAGCAACATTATTGATTTTGTTATCAACAGGGATCTGAATTTTACCATTTTCATACATGATGAAATTCGTAATGATATTACCCATATGCGGATCTGTTATAATCTTATCAATACTTGGGGTTGTGATGTATTTACCATTGGGGTCATAGCCATACTTTGAATACGATAAACTATAAACATTATTCGGGACTAAATTTTTAAAGAAATACCTACCATTCTCATCTGTCATTACGGAGTCAACAGTTTTATTATCTCTTAAATCAATTAATAAAACTTTAACATCCTTTAATTTCTCTTTGTTTATAAATGATGTGAAATACCCGGTAGCATTACAGTTAGTACCTAATAGTACAGAATTATTTTTTTCTGAATTTGTATTTATATAAAGCACTAATTCTTTTTGATTTTTCGAAATCTTTAATGTCTTAGAAATATCATCGTAACCAGGAACACTAGCTGTTATTTTATATATTTCATTTATTTCAAATTTCAATTCACTTGTGAAACCTGCAGTTAATAAATAAAACGAAACATCTTTTGTTTTATCGGTATATACTGTTAGTTTAACATTTGATACTACTTGGTTTTTTACTGAATCAATAACTCTTACTGGAATAAATCGTGCGGGTATTTTTATTACGGTAAATTGATAGACGTTTTCATCAGTTGAATTGATATACTTTCTATTTGAATTGAAAAATCCATAATCTGTCTTCGGAAGTTTTTTCAATCCGAAGTCATCCCCACTCGAATTATAAGGTGCCCCAATATTCTCAGCTGCTTCATTAGCAGTAATTAAATCAAATTCAAAAATATCTAATCCACCTAAGCCCGCTCTGCCTTCTGTTGAAAAATATAACTTTTTATCTTCATATACAAATGGGTATACATCATCATAAGGAGTGTTTACATGCTCACCTAAATTTACAGGTACTGACCAAGTGAAGTTTTTTAATTCTGAATAATAAATATCTAATCCTCCATAACCACCCGGCATATCAGAAACAAAATACAACCTTTTACCATCCTTGCTAATGCATGGTTGCATAATGGTAAACTGAATATTATTAAAAATGAAATCTTTGAAATCTATCCAGTTACCCGACCTAACATCTTGTCTAGCCATGTAAATGCCTGAGTGATCGTAGCCGTTAAAATTCAATTTCTTTTTCTTATGATATGTAGCTTCATAATACAAAGTCTTTGAAGTGTAATGATAACTAGCACTAGCTACTTCTCTTTTCTGTGGATCTTTAAAATTAAAATCTTTTAACTCTTGATAATCTACATCGATATTAGTGAATAAAAAATTTTTAGAATAATTATCGTTTAAACCCTTAACTCTATTAAAGAGAAATCCATTTGAATAATAGGTGTGTAATCGATCGTTGCTTTTTGAATTGATTTTTAAATATCGAAGTTTTAAAATATCTGAATCATAATTTTGAATTTCATCTAAGCTTTGAATGCTTTTAATGAAAATTTGAACAAATTTATCTTTCGATTTTTTCACATAATCTTGTTCTATAAATAACTTTGCATCATAATATTTTTGATTTCTCAGTAATAACTGTAGATAAGCTATAACATCTGATTTTGAGGTATCTTCTTTTAATATTTGTTTATAGATGTTTTCTGCAAGTTGGTATTTGCCTTGCTTTTTAGAATCTTGAGCTTGTTTTCTTAACTTTTCCAAATCTGAGGCCAAAGCTCCAAAAAAAGAAAATATCATCAACACAATTAGGATAAAGCCTTTGTTTTTCATTTGTTTTTCATGCATTTTCTATTGGCAAATAAAATGTATGCCAATATTTCTGAAGATTGTGTTTAATTGTTGCTTTATTCTTTAATTGATTTGCTAAAATAGAAATTTATTTAAAATCTAGCCGACATAAATTTATTAATAGTATTAAAAACATGATTATGCTAAAAATTTACGTATTTTTGTGTAAACCATAATTAAAGCTATATAATTTCATTTTATTACTATTGTTATGAAAAGTCACTTTTTCAATGTATTTACAAAGAAAGCATTTGCTTTTTTGTTAATTGTCTTTTGTGTAAGCATTAATTCTAAAATTTACGCTCAAGCGACAAATACATTTACTCAAGCAAAAGGTGCTGGGTCTAATGGCAACTGGAGCACAGCCGCTAATTGGTCATTAGGCAGAGCTCCAATAAGTACAGATAATGTTGTAATTTCTTCTGACCAAATTTCTTTAGTGAATGGAAATTATACTGTTGCAAGTGTAACATTTGCTAGTGGTAAAAGCATAACTATTACCGTAAACTCTGGACAAACATTAACAATTACTGGTGATGTCAATTTGAATAGACCTACTTCTGGAGGAAATATTAACACATTAAATGTAGGTGCTGGTAATTTATCATGCTCTTCAATTATTTTTCAAAATAATAACCCAACAAATAAATTAGCAAAAATTTCCATATCTACTGGTACATTAACAGTTAGTGGAGATATAGTCTTTGGAGGTACATCACCTGAAAATACTCTAGAATTTTCAGGTGCTGGTACATTAAACATTGGTGGGACATTTAGTTCTGCTTCAGGTGATATACCTGGTGCTATCCTTACTGCATCAACTGGTACAATAAACTATAACGCCAATACTGCACAAACCATTTACCCAAGTTTTTCAGGTAGCTATTATAATTTAACATTATCTGGTACTGCTACCAAAACACTAACAACAGGTACTAGCTTCGCATTAAGTTCAGGTGCTACTTTAACGGTTTCATTGGGTACAACTCTTGATTTATCTGGCAATACCATTACATGCGCATCAGGTACTGCGAATGTAGCTATTAATGGTACGGTGACGACTAATAATACGAACGGATTATATGGAGCTTCAGCAGCGATTAGCAGTACGAATATTAGTAATCCTACTTTTGGTGCTTCTTCAACTGCTATTTATACCTCTACATCCATTCAAAATGTATCAGGATTAACATATAATAATTTAACGCTTAATGGTGCAAATGTTAAAACAATAGCAGGTGCAACGACTGTTAGTGGTACTTTAACTAATAACTCTACAGAATTATCTATTGGTAGTAATACTCTTACCCTAAACGGATTATACGCTGGCTCTGGTACTATTACTGGCTCAAGCACATCTAACCTAACAATTGGAGGTGCAGTTGCAAGTACAACCATTAACATGACTCAAACGAATAGCACCACAAGATCTATAAATGACTTAACAATGAGTCGTGCAAATGGCGCGGTATTAGGTAATGCTATGGAAGTAATAGGAACAATAACTGTTTCAAATGGCACATTAAGTTCTGCAGGTAACCTAACATTAGTTTCTAATGCTAGTACAACTGCAAGAGTAGCATCTATTACATCAGGTGGTATTTCTGGTAATGTTATCGCTCAAAGATTTATCCCTGGTGGATCTTCTAAAAGAAAATGGAGATTCTTATCATTCCCCGTAAATAATGGTTCTGGCGGTATGCCTATCTCTCAATACATAGATGACATACATGTAACAGGTACTGGTGGTACAACAAATGGATTCGATGATTGTGGTACATGTGCTGCATCTCTTAGAACATATAATGAAAGCTTGACAGGAAATAATAATATTGGCTGGACAAACCCAGCTACGATTAACGATGTAATTTCAACTGGAGTTGGTTATGAAGTATTCGTTCGTGGTGATAGAACAACTGTTCAAGATCCATTCACAGGCACTAGTGTTCCTACGGATGTTACCATCGATTATACTGGTGTCATAAATTCTGGAAATTATAATTTCAATTTGTCGTATACTAACACAGGTAATACTGCTGCTGATGGATTTAATTTGGTGGCTAACCCCTATCCTTCTCAGATAGATTGGCAAGCGGCATCGGGCTGGACAAGAACAAACATTAACATACATGCTTATGTATATAATGCAAACACTGGTGCTTATGGTACGATAAGTACTTCTGGTGCAACAACAGGTGATGTGGGTATAAGTAGATATATACCATCTGGACAAGCATTTTTCGTGAAAGCGAATGCAGCGAGTCCGGTTATTGGTATGACCGAAGCAATCAAAGTTTCTAACTCACCTTTTAATTTCTTTAGAAATGCAAATGTTGCTGAACCAAGTTTAGGATTCGCAAAATTTAAAATTAAAGCACCAAATTATGAAGATAATTTAGTGATAAGATTAGATACAGCTGTAAGTGATAGCGCAATTGACGCAGACGATGCTATGAAGTTTTTTAATGATCGATTGAATTTCTATACTAAGTCAAAAGAAAATATTAATTTATCTATCAACCACTTCCCTTACCCCGATTCTATTAATGTTGAAGATACTATCAATGTCTCTGTATTCAGTTACAATGACAGCTCTATTGAATACAGAACTCATAGAATTGAATTAGCACAAACTGTTAATTTAGATGGAGATATAAGATTTGATCTTATTGATAATTACACAAACGAAAGAATTTCTCTATCTACCATCGGATGGTACAATTTTGCTATTGATTCAAATACTTCAAGCTATGGTAATAATAGATTTGATATGGTTGTATACAGAATATTCACTGGATTAGAACAAGAAAAACTCAAGAAGTTAATTTCAGTTTTCCCTAACCCGGCAAGCGATCAAATTTATTTCGGTACTGCTTCAAATAATCAAGAAGAAGTAAAGGTTAGTATATTAAACTTACAAGGACAATTATTATCTGAAGAGTTTAAAATGATGAACTCTGAAAATTCTTATTCTAATTTAATTAATTTAACAGAAGGTGTTTATTTCTTAAAAATTGAGGGGAAAACATTTAACGAAACGCATAAATTCATTAAGACAAAATAATTTACTAATAATAGTACTTTTCTTAGAAAGCGAACTCAATGAGTTCGCTTTTTTTGTTTCATTATCAGCCATTTGCAATTTTTATTTTTAATAAATTATAGGTACTTTTGTTTACATCCTAACCTATAAAACATAATTAAAATGAATAAACTACTATTATTAGTGGTGCTATATTTTTATTTCACAGCACAAAGTTTCGCACAATTAACTTTTACTGGCTCAAGTGGTGGAAACTGGAATACAGCAAGCAATTGGAGCGACAATCGAGTACCAAACATCATTGACGATGTAATTATCCCTAATGCGAAAAGTGTAGTTATTAATACCACAGCTGAATGTAAATCATTACTTTTTGGCTCAGGTAATTCTAATACTACCATCTCTTTTTCGAACTCTAGCCAATCACTATTTATTCAAAACGATTTAACTTTTGATGTTGTGCCATCGAGTGGTGGTACCAGATACCATCAAATAAATATTTCAGGAGCTAGTATTGACTGCGGAAGTTTAACAATGGCTGACAACGGAGGTAATGAAGAATCAAGAATAAATATTAGCACTGGTACTTTAACAGTTCGCGGAAATGTTACTTTAAATACAACATCCGCATCAGAAAATAGAATAACTTTTACTGGTGCTGGTATTTTGAAAATTGCAGGTACTTTTAATAATAATGGAAGCTTTTCTCAAAGTACCAGTACTGTAGAGTATAATGGAAGTTCTGCGCAAACTATTAGAACAGGTAATTACTATAATTTACTTTTAAGTGATACAGGTGAAAAAACAATAGTTGGTACAATTAACATAGTATCAAATGGTTCACTTACATTAAACGAAGAATCTACGCTTAACGGCGCTGGAAATAAAATCTCACCAACGGGAACAAATGTTGATGTTATCATAAACGGTACACTAAAAACCGCTAACTTAAATGGTTTCTCAGGTAATTCTAACGCTGCCATTTCTAATTCAAACTCACCAATCTTAGTATTAGGTCCGAATTGTACCATCGAATACAATGCAGCAAGTGGTACGCAAACTGTAACGGGCGGACTTAACTATAAAAATCTTAACCTTAATGGGGCAAGTACAAAAAATCTTAATGCTAATGCTGTAGTGAAAGGAAATCTTAATGTCAATGCTGGAAACTTCAATCAAGCTACATTTACAATAGATATAGATGGTGATATAAACGGTTCTGGCACATTAACTCTAAGCTCTGGCACTATCAATATAAAAGGTAATAACAATCACTCTGGCACCTTCACTAGAGGTACGAGTACGATCAATTACAATGGTAATTCAGATCAAGTTGTTAGAGGAACAACATATACTAATCTGACAATATCAGGTTCAGGGAATAAAAACTTAAATGGAAATGCAACAATTGCTTCAAATCTTAATTTACAAAATGGAGAATTAGCATTAGGCAATAATACATTAACGCTACAAGGCTTAACTGTTTCAACGAATGGTAAAATTAAAGCAGGTATTTGCAATGCTGCATCTGGTAATCTAATAATTACAGGTGTCGGTGCATTAGGTAATTTAAAGTTTAATGATACTAACAATCATTTAAATAATTTCTCAATTAATAGAACAAGTTCTGGTACCGTTAACATTCATTCAAGTTTATATATTGTGGGTACTTTAACTCTAACATCTGGTGAATTAATCATTGATAGCACTCTAATATTTTATGGCTCTAATACACCTATTAGTAGAACTGCAGGTACTTTAACTCTAAATCCGACTACCACATTAATTTTTGGTTCATGTTCTGCTACAGGTTCTGCATTTACTTTACCATCGAATTTATTTACCTCTGCTCCTACTATTAAAAAGATAAAAATTGATAGAACAAATTCTGTCACTTTGAATTCTCAAATGATTACAGTTACAGATGAAGTTGAAATTGTACAAGGTAATCTAAATACAAACTCTAGTTTAACATTAGAATCGACTGCTTCTAAAACAGCAAGAATATCAAAGTTAAGTGGCACAGCTAATATTTCTGGGGATGTTACTATTAAAAGATTTGTACCCGGTGGAAACAATAAACGTAGATGGAGATTTATGGGTGCACCAGTAAATACTGGAACTGGTATTGCAATTACTCAAATAATTGATGATATACATGTCACTGGTAGCGGAACCGGTTTTGATGTTTGTGCAACCTGCGCTCCTTCTTTAAGACTTTACGATGAAAGCATAGCGGGGGTATCATCGAATGGCTGGACAAATCCAGCTTCAGTCAATACCATTATACCAACAGGTACAGGCTTCGAACTATTTGTACGTGGAGATAGAACAATTTCAAATCCTTTTGATGGTTCTACAATACCTAATAATGCAGTGATAGATTTTACAGGTAGCATCAATAAAGGCAATTATAATTTCCCCATATCGTATACGAATACTGGTGACGCTGGCGACGGATTTAATTTAGTGGCGAACCCTTACCCTTCGCAGATTGATTGGATGGCTGGTACTGGCTGGACGAAAACCAATATCGCTGGGTATTTCTGGACATATAATCCGAATTCTGGTAACTATGGAATTTTCGATGAAGGTTCAGGTTTGGGAATTAATGGAATTAATAGACATATAGCAATCGGACAAGCAATATTTGTGAAGGCTACCACTACAGGTGCTGCAATTGCGATGACAGAGGATGTTAAATCAAACGGTACACCTTTTAATTTTTTCAAATCCAATATTGTTCAAAACACGCAATCACACATAAGATTAAAATTAATAGCTAACGATAATGAAGATGAAACAATCATTTTATTTTCTGAAACAGCGAATAAAAATTCAACGGATAGATCTGATGCTACCAAGTTTTTCAATGATCGTTTAAATTTCTACAGTAAGTCAAGCAATAGTGTAAATCTAGCTATCAATGAACATCCTTATTTATCAAGTTTCAATAGTATAGACACCATTAATTTATCAGTATTCTCTTTTAATTCAAATACAGTAGAACCTGGTAGATATCGCATCAATTTATCAGAAATTGTAAACCTAGATGCGAGTACTAAATACGATATTATAGATCATTTCAGTCGTCAAAGAATCAATCTAAATTCTAATTCAACTTATGCATTTGAGATTACTACAGATGTTAATAGTTATGGAAATGATCGATTTGATTTAGTGATTTACAAATCAACCACTGGTATAGAAAATGAGAAGTCTAATTCAAACTTTATCGTTTATCCTAATCCCTTTAATGATAAAATAAATATTGAAAACAATCAAAATACAGAGATAAATAAAATAGAAATCTGCCTTTTAGATGGAAGACTTATTAAAGAATATTTAATAAATAGTAACTCAGCCGTAATCAATACTTCTGAATTAGAAAGTCAAAATGTTTATTTATTGAAAATATACTCTGAGAAAAATGTAGAAATAATAAAAGTGGTGAAATAATAATTACTTTAAAATTAGATAGATTATATGTAACTTTAAGCTAAATATTTACGTATAGCAAATACAATATTTACGAAATCCAATTTACCCACAATGCAAAATACATATTATAGAATAACAATTATTCTATGTTTAATTACGATTAGCTTTAAAAGTTATTCTCAGACAACATTTAATGGCACGGTAAATAATCTTTGGAGTAATGCAAGCAATTGGTCTGCTGGAAAACCTGACGCTTTAGATGCTGTAACAATACCTGTTGGAGTAAATCCAGTTGTAGATGAAAATGGTACTTGTGCCTCTATAAGTTTTACAGGTGGAAATGCTAATTCAAGTTTAACTGTCAATTCGGGGTTTACATTAAGCGTTACTGGTAATATTGTGCTCAATGCTCCTAATACAACCAACATGACTCATGAATTTATAGTAGGAGATGGCACAGTAACTTGTGCTGGTTTAACAATGGCAAATACAACAGGTGCAACTTATAAAAACAGATTAAGTATTGGCAACGGACAAATAACTATAAGTACTACATTTACCTTGAGTGGTGGAGCTGCAGGCGAAAATGAATTAGTGTTTACTGGTTCTGGTAGTTTGATTTATAATGGAGCAACATTCGGATTAAGTACAAATGATACTTATACTAGCGGTACTGGCACCATTCAATTAGGTAGATCAGGTGCTGTTACATTGCCTGCAGGAATAACATACCACAATATAATTTTAGCTGGTAATAATACAAAAACGATTACGAATACAACAATCAATAAACTTACAATTAATTCAGGTGTTACTGCAACTTGTGGTAATAATAATTTAACAGTTAACGATACTTTATTAAACAACGGAACTTTAACAATAACAAGTACAACAGGCACTAAAAGTATAAGAGGTGTTTTTATTAATAATGGAACATTTACAAACTCTGCGAATGAAGCTATAGAGTTTAGAGGTGGACTACAAAATAATGGAACATTTACTCCTGGTTCTGGTATATATAGTTTTACTACAAACAGTCAAGATATAAATGGTTCCAACTCTGTAGTTTTTGCTGGCGCTGTAACAATTAGCAGTCCGGCCGTTGTCAACAACTACGACTCTGTCGTTGTTCCAGGAACATTTACTATCAGTTCTGGAGCTACATGGCGAAACCAAGCTAACTCACAATTGAACCTCACTGGTACTGCTACTTTAACCGGTACAATGAATTGTGACGGTGCAAACAATACAGTTTATTTTAATTCAACAAATGCGCAAAGTAGTTCTGCTAATGCAGTTTACGTTAACCTAAGCAAAACAACATCCAATACCCTAACACTTGGCTCTAACACAACTATCTCTGGTAGATTATTAATCAATACCGGTACCATTGCAATGGGTGCTAACACTATAACAGTTGGTGGTAGTTTAAATGGCTCTGGTACTATCACTCAATCTGCAGGTGGTATATTAAATATCGGTGGTAATAATTTACATTCTGGTACACATACTATATCGACTGGAACTGTCAATTACAATGGAAGTACAGATCAAACTGTTAGAAATTTAACATATAATAATTTAGAAATAAGTGGTTCGGGTATTAAATCTTTAAACGGGAATTCAACAGTAAGTGCTACATTAACATTAACTGCAGGTAGTTTAGATATTAATGGAAATTTACTAACTATCAACGGAACTGTTACTAGAACAGCCGGATTCATTCGTGGTTCTACTACTTCAAACTTAACTGTCGGAGGTGCCGCTGCTGCTGCAAGTCTTTTCTTTGATCAAACGAATCAAGCTTCACGATCTTTAAGCAACTTAACGAATACAAGAGCTAATGGTATTACCATTTCTAATGCATTAGAAATTGTAGATTCAATTAATGTTTCAAATGGAACAATTACATCTGGTGGTAATATCACTTTAGTTTCTACTGCTTCTAAAACAGCACGCATTGCAAGAATAGTAAATGGTGGTGTTTCAGGAGATGTTGTCGCCCAAAGATTTATTCCTGGTGGTGCAGGCAAAAGAAAATGGAGATTTTTATCATCTCCCGTAAATACTGGTACTGGTATCACATTAACTCAATACATTGATGACATTCACGTAACAGGAATGGGCGGTAGTGCCAACGGATTTGATAATTGTACCTGTTTACCATCTATCAGGTTTTACAATGAAACTTTAAATGCTATTGCTGACTCTGGATGGAGAAATCCGGCTACTATTAACTACCAAGTCAACACCGGCTTTGCTGTAGAGGTTTTCGTTCGAGGTAGTAGAAGTACCCCTGATCCATTCTTAGGTACTTCGGTGCCTGACAATGCGACTATTGATTATGTGGGATCAATAAATTCGGGTGCAATAAATATCAATTTATCATTTACCAATAATGGTATTTCTAATTCTGACGGATTTAATTTAGTAGGTAACCCCTATCCTTCGCAGATTGATTGGATGGCTTCGGGCTGGACAAAAACAAATATTGATAGATTCTTTTGGTCTTATAATCCAGATGCTAGTAATCCTATATACGGCGGATTTGATCCGAATTCTGGATTAGGAACAAATGGTGTAACTCGTTTCATTCCATCAGGAATGGGCTTCTTTGTGAAAGCAAATAATACAGGTGCTCAACTTGGATTCTCAGAGACAGTTAAATCTACAGGTAGTCCATATAATTTCTTTAAAAGTACTGCTTCTGCTCCATCAAAATTCCCACATATTAGAGTGGTTGCAGGTGATTCTTTAATTAGTGACGAAACAATTTTATTATTTGATTCAAGCGCTACTGCAAGTAATACTGATCTATCTGACATAATGAAACTTTTTAATCCTACGATAAACTTCTACAGTAAATCTAAAGAGAACAGAAGTCTTGCATTCAATCAAATACCTTTCCCTTCAAACATAAAAGAAGATACTATCAATTTCTCCATGTTTGTTTTTAAAGATACATCAATACGCGTGGGTGCTTATAATATGTATCTAAAAGAATTAGTTGATATACCTTCATGGTTAGGTGTTGATGTTCTAGATAGATTTACTAACATACGTACAGACATTAAAAACAACCCTTATCATTTCAATATTGAAAACAAAACTGGCTCGCATGGTAATAATAGGTTAGCACTAATTCTCTACAAAAAAACTACTGGCATAGAATATACTACTAAACAATTTGGCATTTATCCTAACCCTGCTCAGAAAACGATCAATATTTCAAACTATAATAATTCAATCAAAAACATTAAAATATTCGATATGAAATCTTCATTAGTGAAAGAAATTATTGAAGTGAATCAAAGTATAGATGTATCTGATTTGGTAGCCGGACTTTATTTAATACAAATACAAACAAATAATGGTCTAGAAATACACAAAACCATTATTCAAAAATAGTTAAGAGAATATTAATTTTTAACAATAAAGGGCTTCTAAACTGTAGCCCTTTTTAATTTTGTATATTCGAGAAAAATAATCTTGTTGGGTTTAATGATTAGACATTTAAATCTCTTATTTACACTCTTAACTCTATTCTTGAGTATTGATTTAATAGCTCAAGATCATAGTGTCAGCCCTCCTATTACCAAGAATGACACTGTTCTAATTGGTAAAAATCAAACCATTACAATCGACGTACTTAAGAATGATTTTGACCCTGATAACAATATTGATTCTTCTTCAATAACTATTACGGGCTCACCTCAACTAGGTATATTTCAAATCATAAATAAAAAGCTAAGGTATACGCCTTCTACAAATGTATGCGGACTCGATAGTATTAAATATAGAATCAAAGATTTAAACAATGAACTTTCAAATATTTCTGTGATTTACATAGAGATAACATGTTTCAATTTAGCACCAATTGCCGTCGATGATCAGCTAGTGATTAATGAAGATGAATTAGATAGTATAAATGTTTTTGATAATGATTTATACATGGATGGTCCGGAGATTGAAATGGCAATCTTAAATCAACCTAAAAATGGTATAGCAAACATTTCTAAAGCAGGCATATTAACCTATCTAAGTAATTTGAATTTCTTCGGCAAAGATACCTTAACTTATACTTTTTGTGATGATGACCCTAGTAATGAATTATGCGACACTGCATTTGTATTCATTACTGTAAATCCAGTCAACGATGCACCCATCGCAATCAATGACACCCTAAATGTCTATCAGGGTATTTCTTTTACTTCGGATCTTAGTATAAATGATGATAATAACGACGGACCAGTGAAATTATACAGCATAATCAAAGCTGTAAGTAATGGTATCGCTAGCCTAAGTAATAGAGGAATTTTATCTTATACATCAAACAATAGTTTTGTTGGAAATGACACTTTGATTTATGAATTATGTGACTCTGCTGATTTAAACTTATGTGATACTGCAATCGTATTTTTAAAAGTCAATCAAGTTTTTGAATTACCAATTGCAATTAATGATACTATTGTATTGAAAAAAAATACAAGTTCTACTTTCAATATTTTAAAAAATGATATAAGTACTTATGGTATAAATAAAGATTCAGTTTTTATTATCAGTCCGAACATTTATGCCAATGTAAATTATGACGATAGTATAATAAACATTACACCACTGAATGATTATACTGGCATAGTTGTTATAAGCTATTATGTTAAAGACCTTAATGATTCCCTCTCAAATTTTGCAAACATCCGTATAATTATAAATGAACAAATTCAAATAACGGATCAATGCCCGGTCGTAAATATTAGCGGACAATCAACTGTAATAAATCTATTCGAATCTGCCATACCAGGTAATTCTGGTATTGATTATAATTATATTTTAATTAATCAAGCTCCTAGAAACGGAGAATTAGGAAATTACAATGTACTGAACAGAAGTATATCATATACATCGAACAATAACTACACCGGACTCGATAGTTTTACATATGTAGTTCGAGATTTAGATGGTTTATTTAGTTCATCTATTAAAGTATGTTTCGAAGTAAATTCTGATATCATTGTTAAACCTTCTGGTATTGTGAGTCCGAACGGCGACGGCTTCAACGATGCATTCCTCATTGAAGACATCGACAATTACCCCGATAATGAAGTAATTATTTTCGATAGAAATTGGAACGAAGTTTTTAAAACTAAAAATTATTCGAGCAGTAATTTTTGGAGCGCAACTAATCTTCAAACAGGCACCTATTTTTACATCATTGATATAAAATTAAATGGTGTCGAGAAAAAAATTAAAGGCTATATAACATTGATTCAATAATGAGATACTTATATATTATATTCTTTTTATGTATTCGGATGTTAGCAATGGCTCAACAAGAGCCTGTATTTTCTAATTATATGTTCAACTCATTATCATTCAATCCGGCTTACGCTGGTAACAAAGATATGTTAAGCATACAAACAGCTTACCGTATGCAGTGGGTGGGTATAGAAGGTGCACCAAGAACTTTACAAATGAACGCCGACATGCCAATCAAAAACAATAAAATGGCAGTAGGTGTAGATGCATATCAAGATAAAGTGGGTGATTTTTCAGTCTCAAAATTCTATGGTTCATATGCTTATAAGATTCAATTAAATTCTAGTTTAAGAGCATCATTCGGATTAGCTGCAGGTTGGGAAAATTGGAATTTAAACAGAAATAATATTAGCAGTTCAGGTAATGTTGACCCAACACTAAATGTAAATAACTTCAATAAAAATACATTCGATGTAAGAGCTGGTGCTTATGTGAGTAATGAAAATTTTTATGCTGGACTCTCATCAAGTTCCATGTTAGAAAATCTTAGTAATATCAATGGTAGCAATGCGATTCAACGTAACTACTATCTAACTGCTGGGTATTTGTATAGAATAAGTCCGACCTTGGTTCTCTACCCCTCTTTCCTCTACCGCGATGACTTTAGCCAAGGTGGTAATTTTAATTTCACGCAATTGTTAGGGATAAATTCGAATATATGGGTCGGACTTAGTTACAGAAATGGAATGCGAATAATTAGTAATGATCAACTCAAATCAAATAATTCAAATTCTAGAGTGATGAGTATGTTGTTCAATATTGAATTAAACGATCAATTTAGAATCGGGTATTCGTATGATTATAGTCTGTCTTTATTGAATCAATTTGAGAATGGTTCACATGAATTCAATATTGCCTATTTTTTATCGAGTAAAAAAAGTAGTAGAATGTTAAACCCTAGATATCTTTAGAATGAGCAAAAAATATCTATTTATTTTTTTACTATTTATTTTCAAATTTTCTTTCGCTCAAAAAGATTTAAAGACTGCTAATTTTCATTACGAAAATTACGAATATGCTACAGCAATTCCATTCTATAAAAATGCATTATATATTGACTCTACTTTAGAAGCTGTTGAGAAATTAGCTGATTGTTATAGACAAACTAATAAATACAAGGAAGCTTTGTATTGGTATGAAAAAGCTTTGCAAATACCTTATTATTCAGCAACATCCGTATTATATTTTGCTGACATGTTAAAGATTACAGGTAGATATAATGAAGCAATCGATCAATATGAATTGTATGAATTGTATTTAGAAGAAAACCAAAAAGCTAAGATAAAAAAACAAATAAAAGCATGTGAGTATGCTAAGTCAATTGCAAATAAAAATCAGGAGTATAAAGTTGAAAATGTAAAAGAAATAAATACAAAATTTTCTGAAAGTGGTATTGCTATTTACAATTCGCAATTAGTTTTTTCGAGTGACAGAAAGATGGGAAGTAATAATTTAGTGGATCCCTTTACAAAGAATCATTATTTTAAATTATATGCAGTAGCATTCACAAAAAATAAAGAAAAAACGAATTATCAAAAAGCAAAGTTATTTGAGAATTACGCTATCAATAAAACATATCATAATGCTTACCCCACTTTCGATTTAATAAACAATCACATATACTTTACCCGCACACAATTAAATCCGAAAAAGGAAATAAACCGAATCGAAATTTATGAAAGCAAAACTCTCAACGGTAAACGATGGCAAGAACCTAAACTGTTATCTATAAATAATTCTGAACAATATTCTATTCTACACCCTGCAATAAGTCCAGATTCTAAATACCTAATCTTCGCCTCTGACATGCCAACAAGCATAGGGGGCTATGATTTATTTATATCGGAAATACTTGAAGATGGTAGCCTCTCTGCGCCTAAAAACTTGGGTGATAAAATCAACACAGAAGAAAACGAGCTATTCCCTATTTTCAATAGTTTTGGTGATTTATATTTTTCATCGAAGGGGCATTTAGGCTTAGGCGGATTAGATCTTTATCATTCAGAGTACAGAAATGGCCAATTTGAAGCTCCTAGTCATTTAGCTGCACCGATTAATAGCTCATACGACGATTATTCAATCATCTTCACAGAACCTATAAAAACAGGGTATTTCTGTTCTGACAGAGAGGGAGGCAAAGGCAGTGATGATATTTACTATTTTGAGTACCATCCGAAGAAATAAATAATTATATTTATTGGCCTAATTGCTTTGAATGTAGGGTTACAAGAAATTTGAAATTTTTCCTGTAACTAATTTTAATTTAAACGTACAAATAGGAAACAACAACACACAACACAACTCCTATTTCTAATGAAGAGAATTTTACTCTTTAGTATATTTTTATTTTTTGTTGTACTAAACTCTAACTCACAAACTAGAATATGTCCAACAAATGTACCATTACAAATAGCAAATTTAACTGGTAACCCAGATAGTGTTTGGGTTAGTCCTTCACAATCTAGACAAAATAATTGTTGCGGTACTACTAATCCTGATAGGTGTATTGAATTTATAATTACACTTGATCCTGGAGCACAAGGAATAAAATTTGACATTGCTTCTGGTGCACCACCTCCTGGAGCATTATTTTATCAGGTTAATTGTGGTCCTCAAATACCTGTTGGTGATTCAGTATGTTTAAATGGTGTTGGTCCACATAACATTACTTTTTGTAAACCTGGTAATAATCCTAATTCATACAGCATTACTTCTATTTCAAAACCAGAAGTTTCACCACCAACAGTAGTGAGTGATGGTTGCACAGGTGGAATTTTTGCAACTGGTTATCAACAAAGTACTATCACATGGAGATCTGTTCCAAATAATCCTGTGCACGACTCTTATTTATCTTCTATATCAGGACAAGATACAGTGGTAGTAACTTTTTTACCTGGTGCACCTGCTTTTGTAGATTATCAAGTATGTGGTACACCTATTGGAGGATGTGTAGGATCAATCATCTGCGACACCGTTCGTGTGCAATTCGTTAGTACTCTCGAAGCAGACATCCAACCCAAAAATGCGACTATATGTTTCGGATCAGTTGGAACTACCTTAACGGCTAATGGTGTAGGCGGATTAGCGCCATATACTTATTTATGGAATACAGGTGCGACTACTCAAAGTATTGTCGCCGCCACAGCTGGCACATACTCTGTTACCATTGATGATGCAACAAGTTGCCCTATCGCAAGAGACACCGTTGTCGTCACAGATTTCCCTTCTACTATTTTGGCTAATGCCGGCTTAGATAGAATTGAATGTAATAATTCTTCACCATTTGCTGTTCAACTTAATGGCTCTGTTCAAGCAGCTACTGGTGGCATTTGGTCAAGTACTGGTGCAGGAACTTTTTCTCCGAACAATACCACACTCAACGCAAATTATTTACCTAGTGCTGCAGAGATAACTGCAGGTTCTGTTTTACTAACTCTTACCACAACTGGTAATGGAACTTGTCCGGCTGATACCGATCAAGTATTTATCAGAATCTCTAATGCCCCTATCGTTGATGCTGGCAATCCGCAAACTGTTTGTGCTAACAATGCAAACGTAGTTTTAAACGGAAGTGTATCGGGGTTAACGACTACTGGTACCTGGACAAGTTCAGGCACAGGTACATTCTCGCCAAATGCAAATACTTTAAATGCTACTTATATTCCGAGTGCTGCTGATAGATTAGCTGCTGGAGTTACATTAACATTAACATCCACCAATAATGGTATTTGTACTGCTGTAACTGATAATGTTTTTATTACCATTCAACCTGCACCAATCGTAAATGCGGGTGCAAATATTACTGTTTGTGCTAACAATGCGAACGTAAATTTAAATGGTTCTGTAACGGGTGTGGTAACAACAACGGGTATCTGGGCAAGCACAGGAACTGGAAGTTTTTCACCGAATGCAACAACATTAAATGCTATATATATTCCTAGTGCTGCTGATATCAGTAATGGTACTGTCAATTTAATTTTATCAGCAACCAACTTTGGTAATTGTATCGTCGTTCGTGATACTACGATTGTAACAATCACCGCTTCGCCTGTAGTATCTGCAGGTGCTAATATTAGTAGATGTGTAAATAATCTTGGAACCATCACACTTGCAGGAAGTATATCTGGAGGAGCGAGTCAGGGTATCTGGACAAGCACCAATGGTACAGGAACATTTTCACCAAACAACACAACATTAAATGCAAATTATGCACCCAGCGCGGCAGACTTATTAGCAGGTACAGTTACATTAATTTTATCATCGACTAATCATGGTTTAAACGGATGTTTGATTGTTAGAGATACCATGCAAATTTCATTCACACCATCACCAATTGTAAATGCTGGTGCTGATGTTACTGTTTGTGCAAATAATATAAATATTAATTTAAACGGCAGCATTTCTGCAGGTGCTAGTACAGGTATTTGGGCAAGTAATGGTAGTGGAAGTTTTGTGCCAAATAATACAACACTCAATGCGAGCTATGTTCCAAGTATTGCAGATATTAACGCTGGATTACCCATCAGAATAATATTAACATCTACCAATAATACAGGAGCAATTTGTAATACAGTTTCTGATACATTATTCATCAACATCACTCCATCACCAATTGTAAATGCTGGTGCTAATTTTACAGTTTGCGCAAGTAATCCGACTATATTATTAAGTGGTAATGTTAGTGCAGGTGCTAGTACAGGAACCTGGACTACGATCAACGGTACTGGAAGCTTCAGTAATAACAATTTATTGAATCCGGTTTACACACCTAGTAACTTAGACATAAGTAACGGTACAGTAAGTTTTGTATTAAGCTCTACTGGTAATACTGCTGGTACATGTAATATCGTAAGAGATACAGTTGTTGTTACAATATCACCAACACCAACTGTTACAACAACGCAATCAAGTTTAACTTTTTGCAGAAATAATATTCCAACAATAAATGTTGTTGCAAATTTTGGTGGTGCAGCAACTGGCGTAGCTTGGTCGAGTTCAGGAACCGGAACGTTTACAAATTCAAATGCTTCAAGTACTGTTTATCAACCGAGTTTAGCAGACATTAACACTAATTCAAACATCCTTCTAATTGTTACAACTACTGGTAATGCAAGTGGATTATGTGCAGCAATCAGTGATACAATAATTTTAAATTTCACTCCCGCTCCTATCGTAAGTGCTGGAACAAATATTACTGTTTGTGCAAATAATATTCCTTCAGGT
The DNA here is from genome assembly GCA_943372195.1 of Sphingobacterium thalpophilum. GTDB lineage: Bacteria > Bacteroidota > Bacteroidia > Sphingobacteriales > Sphingobacteriaceae > JAEYZM01. The sequence continues at coordinate 54,101 of CALRXS010000010.1, read as the reverse complement.
GTACAATTAAATGCATCGGTATCGGGTGGTGCAAGTGCAGGTAGCTGGACGAGTTCAGGTACAGGTACATTTTCACCATCAGTGAATGTTACGAATGCAATTTACGATCCCTCGCTCGCAGATATTACTGCAGGTTCTATTACACTAACTTTTACTAGTACAAATCACGGATTAAATTCTTGTACAGTTGTTAGTTCACAAATTACATTAACCATTAATCCTACACCTATTGTTGATGCAGGTATCAATCAAACTATTTGCGCGAACAGAGCTTCAAATATTATTAACTTAAATGGTACAGTAACATCCGGAGCAATTACAGGTATTTGGTCAACAGCAAATGGTACTGGAACTATTAGTAATACCAGTAGTTTAAATACAACATATACACTTAGCACTGCTGATAGAAATTTAACTAGCATTAAATTTTATTTAACATCGACAGGTAATTCATTAGGCACATGTTTAGCAGTTGTAGACAGTTTTACATTAACGATAACACCTGCACCTATAGTAAATGCAGGAGCAAATCAAACATTATGTGCTAATAATTCATTAGTAAATTTATCGGGTACTGTAAGTGGAGGTGCTACTACAGGCATCTGGACAAGCATAAATGGATCGGGTACATTTGCTAATGCGACAAGTTTAACAACTGCAACTTATACACCAAGTTCTTTAGATATTGATAATGGAAGTGTATTAATTGTACTAAGTTCGACAGGCAATACAGCAGGTACTTGCGTGACTGTTCGTGATACTTTATTAGTAAGTTTCACTGCAGTGCCCATCGTCAATGCAGGTGCCGATTTCAGCGTTTGTAGAAACAATCCAACAATCAATTTAAATGCAAATATTGTAAATGGTCCGGGTACAATTCTCTGGACCAGCAATGGTACCGGAACGTTTAATAATACCAATACTTTAAATCCGATTTATACCCCAAGTGCACTCGATCTCACAAATGGAACTGTCACTTTTACAATCAGTTCAACAGCTGGAAATTGTTTAGCAGTCTTAGATCAAATCATTGTAACAATTACTCCATCACCTATAGTAAATGCGGGTGTTGATATCACAAGATGTAAAAATAATATTGGCACAATTACTTTAGGCGGAAGTGTGGCAGCAGGTGCCAGCACAGGTATTTGGACAAGCAGTGGTACTGGAATTTTCTTACCAAATAACTCAACGCTGAATGCACAATATGTTCCGAGTCTAGCTGACACAGCTGCAGGTATAGTAACTCTTACATTAACTTCTACAGGCAATACAAACAATACATGTATTTCAGTAAATGATGCATTAACTTTAACATTTACTCCAGCTCCACGAGCATTTGCAGGTGCGAATAGAACAATTTGTGCAAATGGAAATTTAAGTGTTTCATTAGCTACTGCTAGCGTTTCAGGCGGAGCCTCAACAGGTGAATGGTTCAGCGATGGTTCAGGTAATTTCATTCCGAACAACAACACCATCAACGCAACTTACTCACCTAGTGCTGCAGATATATTGAAAGGCTTTGTTGTATTGAAATTAAAAACTACTGGAAATACATTAGGGTCTTGTCGAGCAGATTCATCACAATTTACTTTAACAATTTCACCTGCACCAATTGTAGATGCAGGTAATAATATTACTGTTTGTGCAGTATCAGCTAATGTGAGTTTGAATGGTTCGGTAATAGCAGGTGCGAGTACAGGTATCTGGACAAGCTCCGGCACTGGTACATTTAGTCCGAACAACACCACCCTCAACGCCATATACATACCAAGTGCTGCAGATAAACTTGCCGGTACCATCCGTCTAAGATTAACATCTACCGGAAATACGAACAATACTTGTAATGCAGTTAGAGATAGTTTAACATTAACCATCTTACCTGAAGCAATCGCAAATGCTGGATTAGATCAACCCGTTTGTAAGATAAAACCAACTATACAATTAAATGGTTCGGTGAGTGGTAGTACTACAACAGGAGTTTGGATCACGAATGGATCGGGAACTTTTTCGCCGAATGCAAATACTTTGAATGCGGTGTATACGATGAGTGCAACAGATACTAACTTAACTGGACTTAATTTTATTTTAAATACAACAAATAACGGAACATGTATTGGCGATGCAGATACAATGCGCGTAACATTTTCGAGTAGTGATGATGCGAGTTTTACTTATTCGTCTGCTACTTATTGTACAACAGATCCGACTGCACATACACCTGTCATACCGATTTTAGCAACGGGTGCAGGTGGTGTATTTACAAGCACTCCAGCAGGATTAGTTTTGAATTCTACAACAGGTGCAATTACTGTATTAACAAGCACATTAGGAACATATGTTGTTAAATTTGTAACGAACGGACCATGTCCGGATAGTGCTACAACAACTGTACACATTATTAACACTGCACCAAATGCAGTATTTAATTTACCTACAAATATTTGTAAGAGTTCAACGAATTTATTTCCTACCTACCCTACAGGCGGAACACCAGGTATATTCACTGCGAATAGTGCAAACTTGAAATTCATTAATGCAAATACTGGTGAAATAGATTTATACAATAGTTTACCAGGTACATACATAGTTACGAATACTATACCAGCATCTGGTACATGTATTGGTGCAAGTGCAAACCAAACGATAACCATTGAACGATGGGTAATTGTCGATGTAAATCCGACGCTCAGAACCGTTTGTGCGAACAGACCTACTGTATCATTAACAGCTACATTTGCGGCTAACTCAGACCCTTCTATTACTTCAGGAACATGGAAGAAAAATGGTGATGGAGTTTTTTCAAATGCATCATCACTCAGCACAACTTATACCCCGGGGCCATTAGATTTAGCAGCAGGTACATTTAATGTTCGTTTTGTTTCAGCAAAACCAGCAAGTGTATGTAATGCAGATTCAGCATCCATCACAATAAATGTAACACCTGCACCTGTAGTAGATGCGGGATTAAATGACACTTTATGTTCAACGAATACTTTGTTATTGTTGAATGGAAATGTGAATGGAGGTGCAACAACAGGTACCTGGACAAAAGCAGGTGGCGCAGGAACTTTTTTGCCAAATGCAAACACACTCAATGCACAATATGTAATAACTGCTGCCGATAAATTAGCAGGCTCTGTAAAACTATATTTAACATCTACAGGCAATACCAATAATACTTGCGACCCAGTAGTAGATTCAGTTATTTATACATTACAATTAGATCCAGTAATTAATGCAGGTAATGATACAATTGTTTGTTTTCAAACTGACACCTTACAATTAAATAGCACGGTAGTTGGAAGTATAAATTCAGGTGTATGGTCAAGTACCGGTACTGGTACTTTTATACCAAATACAAATGCATTGAATGCTAAATATATTTTATCGGCTAATGATAAATCAAATGGTTCTGTTAGGTTAATATTAAATTCAGCAACAAGTACTAATGTTTGTGCTGTTGTGATTGATACATTAAACATTACGATCAGTGCCGGACCGGTAGCCAATGCAGGAGCGAATCAAACAGTTTGTGCAAATAATGATAGTGTAAGATTAACAGGTAGTTTATCTGGCACAGCAACTACTGCACAATGGTCTAGCAATGGTACAGGTACATTTGTGAATGCTGTAAATAATTTAACAAATACCTATATACCTAGTGCAGCAGATGAAACTGCAGGTTCAGTTATATTATCATTAGTATCAACAAATCTTAGTTCTTGTTCTCAAGATACTGACTATGTACAAATCACTATTACCCCACGACCAGTAGTAAATGCTGGTACAAATATTACGGCATGTACAAATAATTTAAATATAATTTTAAATGGAACGGTGAGTGGAGGGGCAACAAGAGGTCGCTGGACAAGTACAGGTACTGGACAGTTTTTACCGCATGATTCATCATTGACTGTAAATTATATTGCATCAAATGCAGATTTATTATTACCATCAATCAATTTTATTTTAACTTCATTAGGTAATACCAATCAAACATGTTTAGCAGTACGCGACACAACAACATTAACATTTAATGCTTCACCTTTAGTAAACATTACCAGCTTCAATAATATTTGTGCGAATAATATTCAAGCAGTTTCACTAGCAGGTACTTTAAGTGGTTCTGCTACGAAAATAAAATGGTCTACAATTTCTGGGGATGGTACATTCAATAATGATTCTGTGCTCGCTGGAGTAAATTATACTCTTGGTGCGAATGATATATCAAAAGGATTTGTAAATATTGTATTAAGAACTATAGATCATGGTACAGCATCATGTTTAATCGTTAGTGATACTGTTCAAATTTTAATCACTCCTTCACCAATTGTAAATGCAGGTATAGACCGACAAATTTGTGTTGGTGATTCAGTAAATTTAAATGGCAATGTATCGGGTGCAAATACAACAGGTACTTGGACAAGCACCGGTAGTGGTGTGTTTAGTCCGAACGCAAACACCCTCAACGCACATTACTTACCAAGTGCAGCAGATTATCTATTAGCAAACTTCCGCCTAATATTAAGAAGTACAAATACCGGAAACTGTATAAATATTTCTGACACTTTAGTGGTAACAAATTTACCAGTACCTACAGTTAATGCAAGTATTAACCAAACAGTATGTGCTGATGTTGATTCGATTCAATTAAATGGAAACGTTTCGGGAACAAGTACAACGGGTATATGGACGAGTTCTGGTACAGGATCGTTTTCACCTAATGCGAGTACTTTAAATGCTCGATACATACCCTCTCAAGCTGATAGATTGTTGAATAGCCTTTTATTAACCTTAACCTCTACAAACGGACCATCGCAGTGTTTAAATTCTTTAGACACTATGCGAGTGTTTATAAGTCCAGATATCATCATCGACGCCGGCACCAGTGGCACTGCTTGTGTTAACAATGCAAACATCACATTAAATGCAAGTGTTAGCGGCGGATCCACGACAGGCACTTGGAAAACAAGTGGTACAGGAACATTTTTATCAGGTATAAATTCTATCAATAATATTTATCAACCAAGTAATGCAGATCTAACATTTGGCAATGTAATTTTAACTTTAGTTGCTACAAATATTGGTACATGTAAACCTGATAGTGATCAAATACAATTCACCTTTACTCCTGCTCCATTTGTTGATGCTGGTGCGAACCAATCAATCTGCGAAAATGAACAAACAGTTAATTTAACAGGTATAGTAAATGCAGGGGCTACAAAGGGTCGATGGACGAGCAGTGGAGATGGAATATTTATACCGAATGATTCAGCTCTGAATGCCTTGTATCAATTAGGTGTAAATGATAATTTATTAGGTACAGTAAAATTATTTTTAACGTCAACAGATAATACCAATGGAACTTGTTCATCAATAAGAGATAGTTTAACTGTAAGCATTTTGCCAACTGTAAATATTACACAACAAGACACTGTTGAAGTTTGTGCCAATAATGCAAATGTAATTTTAAATCCTACGATTGCTGGAACTACTAATGGTATACTATGGACAACCAATGGTAGTGGATCATTTATACCAAGTAATACTATTGCAAACCCTACATATGTTCCATCAAACTCCGATACGAGTAATGGTAATGTGATTTTAACATTAACAATTGGTAATGTAGGCGGATGTTTGAATACCATTGACACTGTACGAGTTTTAATTAGTGATGCCCCTGTAGTCAATGCTGGAAATAATATTGTTGCATGTTTTAATAAAGACACTGTAACATTAATTGGGCAAATAAGTGCAGGTGCACAAACTGGTATTTGGTCGAGTACAGGCAGCGGACAATTCTTGCCTAACAATACGAATTTAAATAGCACATATATTTTAAGTAATGCAGATAAATTATTGGGTAATATATCAATCATTTTAACAAGTACAGGTAATAGTGCTGGTTCGTGTTTAGCAAATGCTGATACGATAAATATCAATATCAATACACTACCTGTCGTAAATATTTTAGATGATACAATAGAAGTTTGTGCAAACAATGCAAGCGCAAATATTACTTCAAACATAACAGGTTCTGCGAGTACAGGTATCTGGACATCTAGTGGCACTGGGGTGTTTAGTCCGAACAACACCGTTCTCAACCCTATCTACATACCTAGTACTGCCGACATAAGTATTGGGAATGTATTATTAACCTTAAGAACTACTAACCATCAAAGTTTCAATTGCAATCCGGTTTCTGATTCAGTAAGAATTATCATCAACCCTTCTCCATTAATAGTCGCAATCGATACCATAGAAACATGTATTACAGAAAATTCTGTGACAGTATCGGCGCAAATAACACAAGGCGCAATTACTGGTCAATGGATGAGTTTAGGAAGTGGAACATTTAATCCTTCGAACAATAATCTTACAACTAATTATATACCAAGTGCTCAAGATAAATTAAACGGAACAGTGAAATTGGTAATTAATTCTACTGGCAATACGAGTAATTTATGTTTAGCAGAGAGTGATACCATTACAATTGTTTTCACCCCATTTATTTTTGTTGATGCAGGTGATACAATGTTGGTTTGTAAAAACAATTTCAATATTAATTTAAATGGATCAGTGACAGGTGGAACTACTAGTGGAATATGGACAAGCAATGGTTCGGGAGTATTTCTACCGAACAATACCACATTGAATGCAGTATATGTAATGTCAACTGCTGATACAGCCATGAATAATTTACAGTTGAAATTAATTTCTACAGAAAATGGAGGTTGTGATTCATCAGAATCAAATTTAATAATCAATTTCTCAGAAGCTCCAACTGTTTTCGCAGGTCCGGATATTACAGTATGCGACAATAGCGGTATAGTTACATTAACTGGTGTTGTAGAAGATGGGGCGAGTGCGGGTATCTGGACAAGCACAGGTACAGGTACATTCTTACCTAATAACACAACATTGAATGCAGTTTATCAACCAAGTTCTGCTGACTTTGCTGCAGGTAATATAACGCTTCGATTAACCAGTACTGATCATAATACTAATTTATGTTTAGTAGAATTTGATGAATTGAACATAGAACTTTATCAATCAGCAACAGTAAATGGAGGTGCAGATAGATATGTATGTTATGGAGATTCAACCACTACATTATTCGCAAGTGCTAACGGTGCAAATCCATTTAGGTACTTCTGGAGTACAGGAGATACCACACAAAGTATAGTTGTAAAACCTGGCACCTATGTAGTAAGAATACAAGACATCAATGATTGTATACCACAGTTTGATACTATAGAAGTAATAGGTGTCGATACTATAGTAATGGCTAGAGCAGGTAATGATAGTTTAATTTGTTTAAGCACAGATTCAATACAATTAAATGGAAATGTATTAGGCTTAGGCTTGGGTCATTGGGAAGGTGATGGAGTATTCTTACCAGATAGTTCAGCGCTAAATGCTATCTACATACCAACATCAACAGAAAAGCAAAATGGTAGTTTCAGTTTAATATTAAGACCATCAACAATATCAGGTTGTACATTTATAAATGACACAGTACAATTTAATTTTGTATCAAAGCCTAGTTTAAATGTTAGCGGACAAACTACTGTATGTTTATTAGATGATACTGTCAATTACAGTGTGATTAGTACTGCAGGTGAAACATACTTATGGCAAGTAACAGGTGGTAATATAATCGGAGTAAACAATTCGAATTCTGTAAATGTAAGCTGGGGTGCCACAGGAGGTACATTAACATTGATTGCTAATAGTGCTGGAAATTGTGACACGGTAATAAATACAGTTATTACAAATGTGGGTATGACATTGCCAAGTATCAATGGAGTAAATTCAGTATGTAATGCATCAGCATTTATTCAAAATTATAATGTCAATCAAAATATAGGAAATACTTATACTTGGCAGATTACAAATGGTCAAATTCTAAGTGGTCAAAATACAAATGATGTTCAAGTAGAATGGAATGGTTCAGGAACACTAGTATTAATCGAAACAGGTAATTTAGGATGTGAGGTAAGGGATACATTTTTATTCAACTATACTCCTCTACTAGCTTCAGTGGTTCAACCATTAAATGCACAAGGTTGTGCACCATTAACAATTAATTTTGATGCAAACTCTGCAAACACAGGAGCTTTAACACATCAATGGATAGTGAATCAAACCGATACATTATTTACAAGATCAGGACAATTTAATTTTGATACACCAGGAGTTTATACAATCAAGTACATCTTAAATAATGGAACGTGTACAGATACAATTACTACAACGGTTACAGCATTTGATGACCCAATTGCAGATTTCAATTTCATTAATGCACCAGAATCAAAATTAATTTACCCATTTGATACATTGTATTTACAGAACTTATCAAGTATTTTAAATGCAGAATATCTATGGGACTTTGGAGATGGAAATACAGATACCGTAGCTAACCCAATTCATGAATATATTGAAGCAGGTACTTATCAAGTTCAATTAAGAGTTACTGATACTGTTACAGGTTGTATAAGTTATTTCAGCAGACCATTTACATTAGAAGTAATTAGTAATATTAATAGTCCGCAGATCTTCACCCCTAATGGTGATGGCATTAACGATAATTTCAAGATTTACGAACGTAATTTAAGAAACTTTAAGATTGTGATTTTTAATAGATGGGGGCAAATAATTTATACTTCAACAGATCCGAATTTTGAATGGGATGGAACTCATGAAGGTAGAGAATGCCAAGTAGGTGCTTACGTATATCACATAATAGCTATAGGTGAAGACAATCTAGATTATAAGAAAACAGACATTGTGAATTTAGTGAGGTAAATAAATTATTTACCCTCACTTAATTCAATGATTCTATCGAACTCCTCAGCTTTTAAAGGCATCACAGACAATCGTCCTTGTTTAACCAAGGCAATATTTTGTAATTGCTTATCAGCTTTAATAGTTTCTAAAGTGACAGTACTTTTTAATTTCTTGAAAGGAGCTAAATCTACCACTACCCAATTCGTATCATCGGTAGTAGGGTCTTGATAAAACTCTTTGACAACTTTTGCAATACCTACAATTTCTTTACCTTCATTGCTATGGTAAAACATCACAAGATCACCTTTCTGCATCTCTCTTAAATTATTTCTTGCTTGGTAATTTCTTACCCCATCCCAAAATGTTTTCTTGTCTTTTTGAAATTGCTCCCAAGAGTATTTAAAAGGTTCTGATTTTACTAACCAATGTCTCATATTCGTATTCAGTATTATGTATTCCGTATTCTGATTTGCTATCTTCAACATTCTAGCTACTAGCTACTAGCTACTTAAGTACTATAGTAGTATAGTAATACTAATGCAGTATCTTCCACACTAGCTCCTTCAACAACTCCCCTTCATCTGTATTACCAGTGTTATCAACACCTTTTGATTTCAAATCGTATTCTCTTAACAAATTAATGACTTGACAAGTTTTGTCAATGTTATAAATTTTTGAGGCGCTTAAATATTCAGGTGCGATGAATGGAGCTATTTTAAGATTTGATGCTATGCTTGCTGAAGATTTATCTGCTAAAAAATGAATGCTAAATATTTTTGAAAAATAAGTATTGAGTAAACCTATTATCATGACAATCGAATGGTCTTTTTTATTTTGCGAGAAATAGTCAATTATTTTATTCGATTTAAGAACATCTCTTTTCGCTAGTGCAGAAGTTAATTCAAAGGTATTATAATCTTTGCTAATGCCTATATTCTTCTCAATATCATCAACTGTAATGGCCTTTGATTTATCTACATTGATACAAAGTTTATCAAGTTCATTGGTGATTTTAGAAAGGTCGTTCCCTAAAAATTCGGCAACCAAAAAGGCTGCTTTTGAATCAACCATAAAACCTTTTTGTTTCAAATAAATTACCACCCATTCAGGTACTTTATTCTCATACATTTTTTTGAAATCTACCAGAAGTCCTGATTTCTCTATCGACTTAGCTAATTTCAAACGCTTATCTAATGTGCCATATTTATGACAAAAAACTAAAATGGTACTCTTTAGCGGATTTTCAACATATGCATTGAATACTTCAAGTTCTTTAGCATCACCTTTTGCGAATTTTATATTTTGCGCCTCTTTTACGATTATCAATTGATATTCAGACATCATCGGAAAGCGTTTTGCTGAACTTAATATGGTCATTAAATCAGTGTCTTTGCCGTATAAAACCGTTTGATTAAATCCTTTTTCTGCTTCTGACAAAACATGTTTTTCAAGAGCATCTGAAATTAGATCTATATAATAACTTTCTTCCCCCTGTAAAAAATAGATGGGCTTGAACTTTCTGTTTTGTATATCTTCTATTATCTTCTCAGGCGTCATGTTTACTTGTAATTAAATTAAATGAAGGTATATCATTTAAAAATTTATAGCTCGAGCTACTGTGTTCTATCTCTGCACAAAAATGCTCTAATCCGTTCGTAATTAAAATGTATTTCACCTTATATACTGAATTATAACGAGCAGCTTGATCAAAAACCTCTTGCGATATTTTTACCTCTGGTGCTTTACATTCTATCAATAATAAGGGCTCAGTATTGCTATCAAAAACTAATACATCAGACCTCTTTAATAAATCGTTAACTCTTAATCCTTTTTCTAATGATATTAATCCCTTCGGATAATTTTTGAAATTGATTAAGTATTGAACGATATGTTGTCGTACCCACTCTTCAGGAGTTAACACAACATATTTCTTCCGTAATTCATCCATAATCAGATATCTTTCACCATCTGATTTTAACTTAAATGGATAGTATGGAAGATTAAGTTCTTTCAACGATTATAATTTCATTTTTATAATTGCAATTTTTTGTTCTGCATCTGCCTTCTTCTTTTTCTCATTATCTACAACTTCTGGCTTAGCATTATTTACAAATCTTTCGTTCGATAATTTAGCATCAACAGATTTCAAGAAGCCTTCTAAATATTCAAGCTCCTTAATCATTTTTTCTCTTTCAGCTTCTTCGTCGATGTTTTCTCCTAAGTCAACAAAACATTCATCTTTACCTACCAAAAACTGACGAGCATTTGATACCACTTCGTCTACAATTGATAGTTCTTGGATTGATGCTAATCTTCTTAATATTAATTCATATTCGAGGTAATCAATACCTGAATTATTTTTAATTGCTAATGGTAATGCCTGCTTCGGAGCGATCTGATTAGAGTTTCTGATATTTCTCATTTCAGAAATTATACTCAAAACATTTTGCATGTTAGTCAATACCTCTTCATCAAATTCAGCAGCTTTCGGATAAGTAGCAACTATACAACAATCAAGCTCTGATCTTTTTCCAAATACCTCAACATCATGCCATAATTCTTCTGATAAGAATGGCATAAAGGGATGAATTAATTTTAAAATATCTTCAAACTTCTTTTTTACAAATACGTAAGTTTTATGATCAATCGGATCTTGGTAAGATTCACCATTATCAAGTTTATGATAATTAGGTTTAATCATCTCAAGATATGATGAACAGAAATCGTCCCAAATTAATTTGTAGATATTCATTAAAGCCTCTGATAATCGATAACTATCAAACAGCTGTTCAATTTCTTTTAATGCTTCGTTGTATCTATTTTCAAACCACTCATTTGCGATTCCATTAACGTTAGTAGTATTATCATCTACCTTCCATCCTTTTACTAACTTAAAGGCATTCCAAATTTTATTAGAGAAGTTTCTACCCTGTTCACAATATGATTCATCGAACATCAAGTCGTTACCTGCAGGTGAACATAATAACATACCTACTCGAACTCCATCTGCACCGTATTTATCAATTAAATCAATTGGGTCAGGAGAATTGCCTAATGACTTAGACATTTTTCTGCCAATTTTATCTCGAACAATACCCGTTAAATAAACATTTTTAAAAGGCACTTGATTTCTAAATTCTTTACCCGCCATAATCATACGTGCAACCCAGAAAAATAAAATTTCTGGAGCAGTTACTAAATCATTCGTCGGGTAGTAATAATTTAATTCAGCGTTACCTTCTTTATTTTTATCAGTAAATACTGTAGGGTCGAATACAGATATAGGCCATAACCAAGAAGAGAACCAAGTGTCAACAACATCTTCATCTTGTGAAATATCTGTTGATTGTGTTGATGCATATTGATCACCTAAAGATTTAAATTGAGCTAATGCTTCCTCTAATGTTTTAGCAACGACAATTGTACCATCTGTATGATACCATGCAGGTATTCTTTGTCCCCACCACAACTGTCTAGATATACACCAATCTTTCACATTCTCCATCCAGTGCTTGTAAGTATTAATATACTTATCTGGAATTAGATTTACTTCTTTGTTAACTACAGCATCTAATGCTGGCTTAGCCAACACTTCCATTTTAACGAACCATTGTAAAGATAACTTAGGTTCTATGACTGCATCTGTTCTTTCAGAAAAACCAACTTGCGATTTATATTCTTCTACTTTCTCTAGTTGGTTTGCTTCTTCTAATAATACTGCAATTTTCTTTCTCGCTATGAATCTATCTTCGCCAATTAATATTTCAGCCTTCTCATTTAAAGTACCATCATCATTTAAAATATCTATAACTTTTAATTTATGTTTGATACCTAATTCGTAGTCATTTAAATCATGAGCAGGTGTTACTTTTAAACATCCCGTACCAAAATCCATCGTCACATATTCATCGGTAATAATCGAAATCTCACGATTGATTAAAGGCACTAATACTTTTTTACCATGTAGATGTTTGTATCGTTCATCATTCGGATTTACGCAAACGGCTGTATCTGCCATGATGGTTTCTGGTCTAGTAGTGGCAATCATAACATGCTCATCACTATCAACCAATTTGTATTTGATGTAATATAATTTCTGATTTACTTCTTTACGTATTACCTCTTCATCTGATACTGCTGTTAAGCCTTTAGGGTCCCAGTTTACCATACGTATTCCACGGTAAACTAATCCCTCCTTATATAAATGAATAAAGGTATCTATTACTGCTTCTGACATCGCAGGGTCCATCGTAAAAGCCGTACGATCCCAATCACACGATGCACCTAAATGACGTAATTGTTGTAAAATAATACCTCCGTATTTATCCTTCCACTCATAAGCATACTCAAGAAATTTCTCTCTGCCTATTGCTTTTTTATCGATGCCTTTTTCTTTTAGCATTGCAACCACTTTTGCTTCTGTAGCAATAGAAGCATGGTCAGTACCAGGTACCCAAAGAGCATTTTTACCCAACATACGTGCTCTACGAATCAATACATCTTGAATGGTATTGTTTAGCATATGTCCCATGTGTAAAACACCCGTCACATTTGGCGGAGGAATTACAATAGTATAGGGCTCACGTTCATCGGGTACAGATTTAAAGAATCCTTTTTCGATCCAATAAGGGTACCACTTTGCTTCTGCTTCTGTTGATAAATAGGTCTTTGCTGTACTCATGAATAAATTTGCAATAAATAAAAAACCCCTTTAAAAGGGGTTCTCAAAAATACAAATTTTATTGTCCGATAAGTATCGTACTCAACAAATTCAATGAATTATTTGAATAATTATATTGGTAAAAACCCGAGGAAGATGTTAAAAACAATTTACCATTATAGGGTATTACATCGTTTGCGAAAACATTAAATTCAGAGATAAGTTGCAGAGAATCAACATTTGAACGATTATATACCTTAAATTTATTATCACATACAAACAATAAATTACCATCAATACCCAAGCCACGTGGAGAGTTCATCGAATATACTTTTTGAAGAACAGGTTTCTTCATGTCTTTTATATCAATAACCTCTAATTGATTAACCCCTCTATTACATCTATTATTTGCATTATTATTTAGAGTTAAGAATGCATAATTAGAGTCAGCAACCACAGGGTCACAAGAAACAATATGGTTATAAAAGGACTGTAAATTGGGTAATTTATTAGAGTCGAGGGCAAATATGTACATGCCATTACGAGTACCTAAAAACAATGCATCGCCCCTACTGAAAATGGTTTCAACCTCTGAAGTTACAATTCTTGCATCTTTCAAATCAAGTATGCCTTCATCATTTAGTTTATAAGTTTCTAAATTATTGCCATTAAGTATATACAGATAATCACCATTCATGGTAAATCTAGCTGTCGAACCTGCAATTGAATTATCATTGGGTGATACTCCTGAATCGATACCACATGCAGTAAATAAAAATGATAATATGCTAATTATATAAATGTATCTTTTCATAACTATTTCTCCCAACCTACTATGATTAAACCTTCTGCTCTATTTTTCTTTGAATATTTATCGGGTATGCTTCCGAAATCTGGAGGTGTCATCTCTGGGAAGATGTCTTTCTTTCTCGACATTTCTACAACATCTTGAATGTTTTCAATATTTAATACCACTAAGTCGACCGCATTATCAACAATTAATTTATTGGAACGGATGGTCATATCTATACATCCGGGTACACTTATAAAAGTAATCTTTTGCGGTGATAATGGATCTGAATTATCTATGACATGGATGCCTTCATACATCTCATTTAGGAAAATATAATTTTGATATAAAATCATTTTACCTGGTTTATTTAATTGACGAACACTCTGTGTTTTTACAGATACTTCTAGCTGCTCTCGCGACATAAATAGTGGTGTGTACTCGGTAACTGGCTCAGCATCATCGGTGGGTGGAAACGGACATCCACTCATTATGATAGCAAATAAGGGTAAAATCAAAACCCATTGTCTTTTGATGAACATAGATAAATGTTTAATATTGTAACAATATAAATATATCACAATTAAATTATTTTCCATACGTTCGAATATTAATTAAATATAAAATTATGAAAAGAGCCTCACTAGCCATTATCGCTTTATTCTCTGCAAGTTTAGTATTAACTTCTTGCAAGTCTAGACAAGTAGAAAGAATCGACCCAAGTCAACAAACAGACTTAAGTGGAAGATGGAATGATACTGACTCACGTTTAGTTTCTAATGAAATGATCTCTGATTGTATGTCAAGACCTTGGAGAACTGATTTTCAAACTGCTAAAGGTAAAAAGCCTGTCGTTATTGTTGGTACAGTAAGAAACAAAACTACAGAACATATTGAGCCAGAAACTTTTATTAAAGACATGGAGAAAGCTTTCATTAATTCTGGATTAGTTTCAGTAGTTCAAGCAGGTGATGCTAGAAAAGAATTAAGAGAAGAACGTAACGATCAACAAACATTCTCATCAGAAGATACTAAGAAAAAATGGGGATTAGAGAAAGGTGCTGACTTCATGATGAATGGAGTTATTACTTCTTTAGTTGATCAATATGGAAATAACAAAGTAGTTTACTATCAAGTTGATTTAGAACTTACCAATTTAGAGACTAATGAAAAAGTGTGGATTGGTGATAAGAAGATTAAGAAAGCGATAAAGAACTAAAAAAGTACAAAGTACAAAGTACAATGTATTAGGTACAATATACTTTGTACCTAATACATTGTACCTAATACAATCAAAACTGTTTGCCTACATTGAAAAGACTAAACCTAATTCTATTTCTATTTACCTTAATAGCTTTGAGTGTCAGCTCATGCGCTACCTATTATCAAAAGCTTGCAGAGTTTAATGGCAAGATTGAATCAGGTAATATTTCAGAGGCTAGAACTTTATTAGAAAAAGATAAGAAAGCAGCTGAAGGCAAAAACCGATTGATTTATTTTATGAATCGCGGAACTGTAGAAATGCTTTCAGGTAATTATGCTGTAAGTAATCAGTACTTCAATCAAGCTGATATAACGATTGAAGATTTCCAGAAAAAAGCTTCAACTCAAGCTCTCGCTCTAATTTCAAATCCGATGGCTACCGAATATTCAGCCGAAGATTATGAGAAAGTGATGATTCATTATTACAAAGCAATTAATTATATTCAGCTAGGTGATAAAGAGTCTGCGCTTGTTGAGTGTAGAAGATTGAACTTAAAACTTCAAAAGTTAAATGATAAGTATACTAAGAAGAATAGGTATTCTGAAGATGCCTTCGGACTAAACTTGATGGGTATCATTTACGAATCATCCGGAGAAATAAATAATGCATTTATTGCTTATCGTAATGCTGTTGAAGCTTATGATAAAATTTATACCAAACAATTTAACACAGCCATACCTGAGCAGTTAAAGAAAGATGTTATTAGAACAGCATATGAAATGGGTTTTGATGATGAAGCTCGACAGTTCGAAGATCGATTTGGAATAAAGAATGTTGCCAAGATCAATAATCAGCCTGAACTTATTTTCTTTTGGAACAATGGTCTAGGTCCGGTTAAATCTGAAAGTAGTATCAACTTCAGCATCGTTAAAGGTCAAGGTGGGTATGTGACATTTGTGAATGAGGAGTTCGGACTTAACATACCATTTCCATTGCCAGCAGGGAATAGTACTAATTCAGCATTAGGTGACTTAGAATTTATTAGAGTTGCTTTCCCGAAATATGTTGAACGTGCACCATATTATTCGAATGCAAGTATACAAGCCGATTCTAAATCTTATAACCTAGAGCTTGCTGAAAATATTAATGAAATCGCCTTCAAAACATTAAGTGATCGAATGCTCAGAGAAATGAGCAATTCATTACTCAGATTAGCCACTAAAAAAGCAGCAGAATATGCAGCACGTGACCAAAATCAAAATATTGGTTCTATAGTTGGCGTTGTTAACGCATTTACCGAAAAAGCCGATACCCGTAATTGGCAAACACTCCCCCATTCAATTCATTATACCCGAGTGCCATTAAAAGTTGGCGATAATGAAATAAAACTAAAGCTTATATCGTTTGATAAGAAGAGCGTAAGAGAGCAAAGTTTTAAATTCAACGCTGAAAAAGGAAAAACACTTTTTCAGGTCTATCAAAATTTTGAATCTCGCGCATATTCATTAGCTTCGTATTAAATTCGATGCTATTTATAGGCTTTAAATGAAAAAATTATTACTCATATTTTTTATTGTTTTTTATTGTTATAACAGCATAGCTCAATCGGCTCTGAAAGTTAATTCAATAGAATTCAAAGCATCTTACTACAAACATAAAGGGCTGTTGTTAGATGTGCGTACATCTTATGAGTATGGCGACGGACATATTGAAAACGCTAGAAACATTGATGTAAGTCTACCTAATTTCGAATCTGAAATCGATAAACTAGATAAAGACCAGGCTATCTTTTTATATTGTGGAGTAGGCATAAGAAGTGCTAAAGCCGCAACTATTCTTCGTAAAAAAGGCTTTAAATATGTCTATGATCTCGACGGAGGCTACAAAGATTTAATTAAAGTGGGCATGCGTTCAGTAAAATAACATGTCGAATAATTTAGAAATAGTTATTACTTCGGATGGTTCCGCTACCCTATTTAATGCTGCTGTTGGTGAGAACTATCATTCAAAACATGGTGCTTTGCAAGAATCGCAACATGTGTTTGTCAACAGCGGACTTCAATTTTTCATAGACAAATTTCAGAAAACAGAAGTAGATATATTGGAAGTTGGTTTCGGTACCGGACTTAATTTTTTATTGAGTGCAGAAAAAGCAAAAGCTGCTAACATCCGAATAAATTATACAGGCATTGAAAAGTACCCTGTACCCCTTCACTTACTTGATAAAACAGCATACGGACAATACATAGATTCAGCAGAGAATTGGCAAAAATTTTTAGAGATTTACGATAAAAGTTTTACTGAAAATATTGAATATATTGATGGTGTTAAGCTTCGTAATCATCAAGTAGATTTATTAAATTTTAATGATCAAAAGAAATACGATCTAATTTATTTTGATGCCTTTGCTGCAGTGCATCAACCAGAGATGTGGAGCAAAGAATCTATTGCACATACTTGTAGCTTTTTAAAAGATAAAGGTATATTTGTGACCTATAGCGTAACTGGTGAACTCAAAAGAAATTTAAAGTCTTTAGGCTTCAATATTCAAAGGCCTGCAGGTGCAGCCGGTAAACGCGAAATGATGCGTGCCATTAAGTCTTAACATGATATACAAATACATACTTCGTCCGATTTTCTTTTCAATAGACCCTGAAAAAATACATCACCTCGTTTTTAAACTTATTAAGTTTTCTCAATCTATACCTGGTGTACCCTTCATCACTCGATTGATTTATGTTACTAAAAGTTCAAAATTAGAACGCGAAGTTTTTGGAATTAAATTTCCAAATCCGGTCGGACTCGCAGCTGGTTTCGACAAAGATGCAAAGTTGTATAAGGAGTTATCGAACTTCGGATTCGGATTTATTGAAATTGGAACCATTACTCCTCTTGCTCAGCCCGGTAATGAGAAGCCACGTATGTTCAGATTACCTGCCGACCAGGCTTTAATCAATCGCATGGGATTCAATAATGAAGGCATAGCGGGTGCAATAGAACGTTTAAAAAATAGACCCAAAGATTTAATTATTGGTGGCAATATAGGCAAGAACAAAAACACTCCGAACGAGGAAGCAATCAATGACTACGAAAAATGTTTCGAAGCGCTATACCCTTATGTTGATTATTTTGTCGTGAATGTGAGTTCACCAAATACCCCTAATTTAAGAGCCTTACAAGAGAAAGAACCTCTGAAACAACTATTATCTCATCTTCAACATTTAAACACCAAGAAAGCCAAGCTAAAGCCTATCTTATTGAAAATAGCCCCCGACTTAACGAATGAACAATTAGATGATATCGTTGAGATCGTACAAGACAGTAAAATTGCTGGAGTTATTGCAAGCAATACAACGATTTCAAGAGAAGGATTAGCGACGAGTAAGGAGCGTATTGCAGAAATTGGTATGGGCGGACTTAGTGGCAAGCCATTAACAGAGAGATCAACAGAGGTAATCGCTTATTTATCTAAAAAATCAAACAAATCATTCCCTATCATTGGGGTTGGTGGTATACATACTGCGGATGATGCTATTCAAAAGCTAAATGCTGGTGCAACATTGGTGCAATTATACACTGGCTTTATTTATGAAGGTCCGGCCCTCGTCAAAGCCATAAACCAAAGAATTTTAAATTAAGCTAAACCTTGATGAGTTTATAATGTTAATGCATTATGAACGCGGTAGATTTAGATAGAATCATAGAAATGGCATGGGAAGATCGTACCCCATTTGATGCCATTAAATCACAATTTGGGGTTGATGAAGCATCGGTTATTGCTTTAATGCGTAAGAATTTAAAGAGAAGCAGTTTCGAGCGTTGGCGTAAAAGAGTGACGGGAAGAAAGACTAAACACTTACAGAAACGGGTTGACGATATTACAAGATTCAAGTGCAGTTTACAACGCCAAATAACAGGCAATAAAATCAGTAAACGTTAAGAATTAAAAGCAAAAATCCCGCATTGCTGAAAGCAATCGGGATTCAATATCTTAATAATTATAAAGAATTATTCAGCTGAACTTTCTTCATTCGACTTTGCCACTGGCTTCTTGATAGATTTATCAGTAGCCAATTTCAAACGTTGTTTTCTAAGTCTAGAAACCGTTTTATTTTTTCTGTCTTTTCTTTTTAATCTAGTAACACCCATTTTCTTAAAAATTTTTGTTCAACCTGTTTTTTTGGAGGTCGAGAGCGGATTCGAACCGCTGTACAAGGTTTTGCAGACCTCTGCCTAGCCACTCGGCCACTCGACCCTAAATTTAGAGTTTGCAAATGTACTAAAAAACATCATTAGCACAAGTAATTTATAAAAAAAGCTTATTTAAGCTCTCCCTACGAACTCTGAACACAATATAGCTGTTGCTACTGCAACATTTAATGACTCTGCCGAACCACCGAAATTCGGTATGGTTATGGGTTTATTGATGAACTTTATATTATCTTCATGTATGCCATGTGACTCTGAACCCATTAATAAAATACCCTTCTTGGCTTCCTTAACTGTATAAACATCAGTACCTTTTAACAATGCACCCCATATATTTTGATCTTTATGGGTATTTAAAAACTCATGTAAATCTAAATGCTGAACATTAACCCTTAGTATAGAGCCCATCGTTGATTGTACAACTTTCGGATTGTATAATTCAACACTATCATCAGAACAAATTATATGTTTAATACCAAACCAATCAGCAATGCGAATAATTGTACCAAAATTACCTGGGTCGCGCACACCATCTAATGCAAGCACTAAATTGTTTTGTAAATAATCATCACTTAGTTCAAATTTATCAGTCACACTTGGTATTTCTACAGTTGCTAAACACTCAGAGCTATTAGCAAAAGTTGAAATTCGTTGCATTTCTTCTGCTTTGATAATCTCTATATCTATTTTTTTCGATACTTTTGATAAGTGACTCGTACATTCGTCGTAATATGAATCGAGTACAAATATTTTCAAGAGCTGATAGTTAGATGCAAGAAATTCGCGTAATAACTTATCACCCTCAATAATAAATTGTTGATGCTCTCGTCTATATTTTTTTTGATGTAATGACTTTATAAAGCTTATTTGTGATTTCGAAATCATTTTTTCAGAATATATTCATTCATACAATTATACTCATTTTCGGGTTCATCACACTCGAAAGTTGTAGTACTACACGCAAATTAACTAAAGACCAAGCTCTTGTTCATAAAGTAAGTGTTAAAGCAAAGAAAAGTGTATTAAGTGAGAACAGCCAATCTTTTATCAGACAGAAACCGAACAAAAAAGTTTTAGGTATTGGATGGATGAAATTCTATTTAGGTATCTATAATGCTTTTGATTGGAAGAGAGATAACAGAGTAAGTAGATGGCTAAAAAACAGAATTGGTGAAGCCCCAGTTATTTACGATTCTGCAATGACTCAATTTTCAGCACAACAAATGCAGATGTATTATTTTAACAATGGCTATTTCGATGCTGAAGTATTTGCAGATGTTAAAATCAAAAATAAAAAAGCTAGAATCACTTATCATATTAAACCTGAACAAGCCTACAGAATTAGAAATATACAATACGATATAAAAGACACTAACATCCGAAGTATATATTTTTACAACCTTCAATACAGTAAAATAAAACTTGATGATATCTTTAACCAAGATTTATTGCAGGCTGATCGTGAACGTATAGTTAAAGACATAAAAAATAACGGTTACTTCTTTTTCAATAGAGAATTTATACATTATGATATTGATACAAGTATTAATGGTCATTTTGTTGACCTAAAAATCGTTATTGAAAATCCCTCCGACAAAAACGCACACTCCTATTATAAAATTAATCATGTTAACATAGATATTGTTGACCCTGAGAAACGTATTTCAGAACCTACAATTTATTATGATTCTACAAGCCATTATACTTTCAATGATCCTTCTAAAATCATTAAGTCAAAAGTTTTGAAACGTATGATTTTTTTAGATCAAAATAGTTTATACAAAGACGAAGATTTGGAGCTTACTTATAACAGATTGGGGGATTTAAAAATCTTCAGGTTTATCAATATAGATTTTGAAGTAGACTCTGTTGATTCAACAAAAATTAACTCAAGAATTACATTAACGCAGGGTAAAAGACGTGGTACTCAAACAGAAATAGAAGGCTTTGTAGCCTCTGAAAATATTGGCTCTTCAGCCAACTTATTGTATACCGATAGAAATATTTTTAGAGGTGCAGAAGTATTAGAATTTAGAATAAAAGCCGGATTAGAAACTCAAGCATTTATAGATGAGAATGCTCAAAACATTCCGATTTTTAATAGTAGAGAATCTAATACATCATTGAGTGTTACCTTCCCCGGATTCTTATTCTTCAGAGATAAAAAAACATTCGGATTGTATTCTAGTCCGAAGACCCGTGTCGGCATCAACTACATCACCGAACGTAGACCTGAATATTTACGTCGTACCTTTACTGGTGCTTTAACTTATGATTGGAAACAGAACCAACATTTAACGCATTCACTAACACCTTACAGTATAAACTTTGTGAGATCTGAACTTTCAGATGAAGCATTAACATTGTTAAATAATTTAGATAATCAATTTATCAAAGAAAGTTTTGAGCCACACATTACTCAAGGTATTCGTTATAATTTAACCTATAGCAATCAGGTATTAAACCTTAAGAAAGACTATATATTCTTTAGGTTAAATTTAGAAGTAATGGGTACTGGCTTATACGGTATCTCAAGAATATTAGATGATAATTCTGATGTTAGCGGCACCTATACTTATTTCGATTTACCGTATTATAACTTCACTAGACCAGAGATAGATTTTAGATATTTTAATTTCATCGGACAAAAATCACAATTGGTGTACAGGTTTAATACAGGAGCTGGATTTGCTTATTGGAACTCAGATGTATTACCATTTGAACGTCAGTTTTTCACAGGTGGTTCTAACAGCATTAGAGCCTTCCGCGCTAGAACTGTAGGTCCGGGTGCCTTCTCAGATATAGACGCCTCTACCTTAAACTTAGACCAAACAGGTGAAATGAAGATTGAGGGAAATATTGAATATCGTTTCGATATTTTAGAAAGTTTTATTGGTTCTAAATTAAAGGGAGCAACATTTATTGATATTGGTAACGTATGGACCATATCGGATGTAACGGTGAATAAAGACGGCCAGTTTTATTGGGATAAGTTTTATAAACAATTAGCAATTGGTACAGGATTTGGAATGCGATTCGACTATAGTTTCTTATTGTTTAGATTAGACTTGGGCTTAAAACTAAGAGATCCACGATTTGCAGAATCAGATCGTTGGGTAATTAGAAATTTAAATAATAGTGAATGGAAAACTACCAATCAATATAATTTTTGGAACTTCAATTTTGGTATAGGCTACCCATTCTAAAATTAAAATAACTGTAAAAGAGATTCTTTTATTAAAACAAAATAATCACTTAAGTCTAATCCTTGAGCTACAAAAAATAGTATCACTGCAATAATCAAGAATAACATAATAATTCTTTTAATTACTAATGCTATAATGATTATCAATAAAGGCAGTAGCCATAAAATATAAAATGGTATTTCTATTACAAAGCCAGCAATTTGATAGAATAAATGATGTACAGTTTCAGTCGACTTTTCATGCTTGATATACAGAATAGAAGATTCAGCAACATTGGCTGGCAATGAAGCTTGACCATTTGTAAAATCTAGCTTCTCAATAAAACCATTTATCACAAACTTGTATTTACCTTCTATACTTTTATCGATTTGTCCGTTTTTTTGTAACGATTGAACCTTTAACCCAGCTTCATTAGATAATTTGAAGTCGTTTAATGGGAAAATATCTGATAAATTAATGTATATTTCTTTCTGAGCATATATCTCAGTTGAAAACAAAAAAGGAATGATTATTGCTATTATTTTAATGAAATTTCTTACTACCATAACACAAAAATGAAAAAAATACTATTACTTACAAGTTTCATCGCATTATTTTCACAATCAGAAGCACAAATTTCTTTCAGTAATTACAAAGATATCGTTGTAAATCAAGGTTCTTCGAGAGCTTTGAAATTACCATTTAGTGGTGGTTTAGATGCACCTCAGTTTTCTGAATGTGATTTAGATATGGATGGTACCCTAGATTTAGTAGTGTTTGATCGTGAAGGATATAGAATATCAACTTTCATAAATGATGGAATTGCTAATCAGATTTCATACACTTATGCACCTGAATACGAAAAACTTTTCCCGAAAATTATTGATTGGATGTTAATGTTAGATTATGATGCTGATGGTAAAAACGATATTTTCTCAGCAGCACCGGGAGGGGTTAGAGTTTATAAAAATGTGAGTAATAGTACAACCGGACTTAGATTTGAGTTAAAAGAGAACTCATTATTATGCGATTATGGTTCTATCACTACAAACTTATATGTAGAGCAACAAGATATACCTGCAATACTTGATGTTGATGATGATGGGGATATAGATATACTTACTTTTTCTAAGAGTATTGATACTTCTGGTGAGAGTATTTATTGGTATAAAAATCTGTCAATAGAAAATTTTAATAGAAAAGATACATTTATTTACGAAGTTGGTAAAGAATGCTGGGGACGATTTAGAGAATCGTATACAGATTGTAGAGCAAACCTTCAATATGCGAATGGTATATGCGGACTTGGTGGTAAATCATTATTAACATACAATGAAGAGCAAATCAAAAATCACTTTACTCAAAAAAGTGCTGATGCCAAACACTCAGGTTCTACCTTGTTAGTTTTTGATGCAAATAATGATGGCAAAAAAGATTTACTAGTGGGCGATATATCATGTAATACCATGTATATGTTATTCAACAATACTAATAATATAAGTCCGGTAATGACCAGCGCCATTCAACACTACCCTACTCAAAGACCCATTGATGTATACGTATTTCCAGCTGCATTTTTAATTGATGTAAACAATGATGGCAAAAAAGATTTAATCGTTGCCCCGAATACACCTAATAACTCTGATAATTTCGAGAACATTCATCTATACATAAGAAACGATAGCACAAGCGGTAGCAATATTTTCACTTGGCAGTCAGATGATTTCTTAGAGTCTGAAATGATCGATGTATCTGAAGGCTCAACTCCTGCTTTTGTTGATTATAACAACGATGGATTATTAGATATAGTTATTTCAAATACAGGTTATTATTCAAGTTCTGCGGTGTACACAACCGGACTTGCATTATATGAGAACACAGGAACTAATACAACGCCTAAGTATAATTTAATCAGTAGAAACTGGATGAATTTATCGAGTTTGAATATCAATAATATGGCGCCTAGTTTTGGTGATTTAGATAATGATGGTGACCTTGACATGGTTTGTGGTTCTGCTGATGGCTTATTACATTTCTTTAGAAACATTGCTGCTACTGGTCAACCGATAAGCTTACAATTTGTACCTAATTACTTTGGCAGTATTGATCTTGGTAATAATACCACTCCTTTCATTTTTGATTTAAATAATGATACCAAACCTGAAATATTAGTCGGAGAAAGATTTTTTAATATCAACTTGATTTCAAATACAGGTACTCCTACTAATCCGAATTATGTTCTTACAACTGATTCTCTTTGGAAGATAGACCTAGGTAAAAAATTAAGATATCCTTCTGGCAGAACATCAGTTAGCATTGCTAAACTAAATCCATTAACTAATGAAAATTATCTATTAATTAGTAATGGTAATGGCAAGATTTATATTTATAAAAATCTACCTAGTTCTTATACTGAAGCCATTCAAAATTTTGCAATATCTGACGACTCTATATATGTGTCAAATGGAAATTATGGTGGTGGTAATGTAGCGTTTCATATTTCTGTCGCAGATATCAATGCTGATTTATTACCAGAAATTATCACTGGCACACCACAAGGCGGGGTATTATTATTCTTAAATCAATCGAATTTTTCATCTGTTTCAAATACAACAAATAATTCAGTTATAAATATTTATCCGAACCCATGTTATGATAAGATAAATGTGAATTCTGATTTTGCGTTTGATCAAATAAAAATCTATAATATCAACGGACAAATAATTAAGACTATAGAAGGTAAAGTCTCTGAAATAAATATTCTAGATTTAAGTAATGGAATTTACTTTTTAGAATGCAGTGGTAATAGCAAAATAGCAACTCAGAAATTTATCGTAAATAAATAAATTATCTAAAAGGATTTGCAAAAGCACGGTTGTTGGTAAAACTAGTATCGGTAAAAGTTTTCAAAAATTTTACCAATCCTCTTTTCTCATCAGCCGTTAATCCTAAGCCCCCGAATTGTTCAAGCCTATCAGGACTTTTAGAAAAATTGATATCTAAGTTTCTATTTTCTTTAATACCAGAGCTATAGAACTCTACTACTTCTTCTAAAGTATTGAATCTACCATCGTGCATATAAGGCGCTGTAAGCTCTATATTTCGCATCGTAGGCACTTTGAACTTACCTTCATCTTCTGCCTTGCCAGTCACTTGAGATAAGCCCGTAGACACCATCTGTGCATCAGTCAACAATCCGTTGTTTCTAAATAAAGTATCTATATTATTTGCTAACAAAGCACTCTGCGAACCATGACAATGAAAACATTGTCCGCGTTCAGTCGTAAACACCACAAAACCTCTAAACTCATCAGCATCATCAAAAACACTTATACCAGAATCTACTAATCCCGCGTAAATACGATCAAATTTTGATTGATATGAAACCATTGTTCTTTCAAACTGAGCAATTGCTCTACCAATCATCTCTTGTGTAATTTGATCTGATCCGAATGCTGCATTAAATCTTTTTTTATAATTATCACTGCGCATTAATTTTTTAATAACATTCGCAGTGGTTTCGTGCATCTCTATAGGGTTGGTAATAGGTTGTAAAGCTTGTTCTTCTAAACTATTTGATCTACCATTCCAGAAAAATTTATTTTGCCATGCTAGATTTACTAAAGGCATTGCTTGAATATCTCCAATTGCACCATCCACCCCAACACTATATCTTCTATTATCTGAAAATGAATAAGCAGGGTTGTGACAGCTAGCACATGATATCGAACTATCGCTAGATAGAATAGGATCGTAAAATAACATGCGACCTAGCTCAACACCTCTTTTGGTTAAAGGGTTATTGCTAGGGTTTTGAAATTCGGGGAAATACTTCGGACTCGTAAAATGCATTAAAGTATCAGCAGAGCCATCATTGTCTGCAACAACATCATCCTCCTTTTTGCAGGCTGCAATGAGTACAATAAAAGAAATTAAAAGAGTAAATATTTTTAATAAATTTTTCATTTCTGTTCAATTGAAAAAACGCTACTAGCATTTTGCTTAAACTGCAATTGCTTCAAGCTGTCTTCCATTATATAACCATAACCATCGTTCAAATTTACTTTATTTATACCATCAAACCACTGATCTACATTCATAATAATATCAATGTTTCTAGTATTCGATACAGTCATATCTAAATCAATATTAAAACTTGCTTTGTACTGATTTGGGCTCTTGCCTAAATGTATTGCATAACCCGATAAGTTTGAATCAGCTTTTCTAAATACACCTTCCAACATCATAAAATGGTAACCTCCACCTAAAACAATTGGCCACTCCATCGAATTCGTTTCTGAATTATTTGGTAATCCTAAGAGTACATTTCTAGTAGAATCTATTCCAAAAATAAAATGTAATTTTTTATATACTCCGGATGGTACATTATTTAAAACGTATTGCGTAAAATTTTGTCCCTCTGCTGCATTAATCAACTTATACATGTTTACGTCATATAAAGCACCATTAGCATTCTCTAAAGTTAATTTAGATACGTAATACTTTAACGATTTAACATTGTAAGCATTATTGGTTTGAGTGTTATAAACTAATTGATTATCATTTCTTATACTTAAGCTTTCTTGTTTATAAAGATGTTTGAAATTAAAAACAACCGATGAACTTTGAGTATCTATAGGCTTATCATCTTCACAAGATATAAGTGTTACTGAAAGTATTAATGCAAAAAATAACTTTTTCATGACCAAATTAGCTCTAAAATCGTACCAAACAACCACAGAATAGTATAATATTGCGTAGGTTTGCCCTACAAATTAACATTAAAACAATTATTTTGTTAGTGAGTTTATTAATAATTGAATAATATATATGGCCAGAGCTAGACTGAATAGTGGAAATGCAGCAGAAGCGGAGCTACCGAAAGCAAAAATCAACAAAGATTCTCTTAAACACGTAATAGCATTAACCTCTTACTTAAAGCCTTATAAGCTTAAATTTAGTATAGGTATTTTATTTCTCATCTTATCTAGTTTATCATCATTGGCTTTCCCAAAGGCTATGGGTATGCTGATAGATGCTGCAACTTTAAGCAAGGGTTTATCAAATATTAACCAAATAGCCTTAGTTATTTTAGGCATTCTCTTAGTTCAATCAGTATTTTCTTTTTTCAGAGTTATATGGTTTGTTGAAGTAGCAGAAAAATCATTAGCCGACCTTAGAAAAGACACTTATTATAAATTGGTTACCCTACCGATGAGTTTTTTCTCTCAAAGAAGAGTAGGTGAATTAAACTCTAGAATATCAGCTGATTTATCGCAAATTCAAGACAGTATTACTACTACTATCGCAGAAATACTTCGTCAAATAATTACGTTTATTGGTGGTGTTATAGCATTGAGTTTAGTTTCAGGTAAGCTAACCATAATGATGTTATCTATATTCCCGGTATTAGTCGCGGCAGCAGTAATATTTGGTAGATACATTCGTAAAATTTCTCGCAAAGCTCAAGACCAGTTAGCTGATTCAAATGTAATTGTTGAGGAGACATTACAGGGCATCAGTAATGTTAAAGCCTTTGTGAACGAGTCGTATGAAACAAGACGTTATCGTTCATCGATGGACAAAGTAGTGGCTCTTGCATTAAGGGGTGCTAAATTTAGAGGGGCATTTGCTTCATTCATTATCTTCAGTTTATTTGGTGCAATTGTAGCAGTAGTTTGGTATGGCTCAGGCTTAGTTCAAGCTGGCGAGATTACTATCGGAGATCTAACATCCTTCATATTGTACTCTACTTTCGTAGGTGCAGCAATGGGTAGTTTTGCTGAGCTTTATACACAACTGCAAAAAACATTTGGTGCAACAGAGAGAGTGATAGAATTACTTCATGAAAAAAATGAAGAGATTAGCATCGACAGTCAACAAGGTAAAATTGATCAAAAAATATCAGGCAATATTGAGTTTAAGAATGT
The DNA here is from genome assembly GCA_943372195.1 of Sphingobacterium thalpophilum. Lineage (GTDB taxonomy): Bacteria > Bacteroidota > Bacteroidia > Sphingobacteriales > Sphingobacteriaceae > JAEYZM01. Next base: position 25,327 of record CALRXS010000010.1, on the reverse strand, counting down.
AGCCTTCGCATACCCTTCTAGAAAAGAAGTAGAAGTATTAAAAGAAATAAATTTCAAAGCTAATGCTGGTGAACGCATAGCAATTGTAGGCCCCAGTGGCGCCGGAAAATCTACCCTAGCCTCTCTCCTATTAAAATTCTATGATATCGATCAAGGTGAAATTTTATTCGATGGTAAATCAAGTACTGAGTTTAGCATTACAGATATTAGAAATCAAATTGCCATCGTACCTCAAGATGTTTTATTATTTGGTGGAAGCATTAAAGAAAATATCGCTTACGGAAAAATAAATTCTAGCGATGAGGAAATTATCGAAGCAGCTAAAAAAGCTAATGCGCATCAATTCATCTCAGGCTTCCCTGAAGGTTATGATACATTGGTTGGTGAGAGGGGAATTAAATTATCGGGCGGACAAAGACAACGTATAGCCATTGCGCGCGCATTGCTTAAGAATCCGAGTATTTTAATTCTAGATGAAGCTACTAGTAGCTTAGATTCAGAATCAGAAAGATTAGTGCAAGAAGCACTTGAGATATTAATGAAAGATAGAACATCCATCATAATTGCACATCGATTATCAACCATTCGTGAGGCTGATCAAATATTAGTTATTGATCAAGGTAAAGTGATGGAACAAGGTACACATGCAGAATTAATGTTGAATGATTCAGGTTTATATAAGTATTTAAGTCAATTACAATTACAAGATATTTAAATGGAATTTATTAGTTGGGGCGCCGCTGAACAAGTTACGGGTAGTATGCATATGCTTAAGTTAAGCAGTGGATACACAGTATTGATTGACTGCGGACTTGATTATGATAATAACAAAAAGCCATTAGATAATGATGGTTTTCCATTTGATGTAAATGAAATTGATTTAATTGTATTAACACATGCACATATAGACCATAGTGGTAATCTCCCTACTATTATTAAACATGGTTATGAAGGGCAGATAATTAGTACCACTGCGACTAAAGATTTAGCAGAATTATTAATGGCCGACTCAGTTAATATTTTTGTAGAGAAAGCCAAGAAAAGCAAATCGAAAAAATTCAAAAGAGGTAAAAACGAATTTCATGAGCGACCATTGTATTTGCATAAACATGTGATGGATGCCGTTGATAGATTCGTTACCATACCATTTCATAAAAGATTTGAAATAAGTAATGAGTTGAGTTTAGAGTTGATACCGAGCGGACATTTACTAGGTGCTGCGAGTGTAGTTTTTTATGTTACTGAGGATGGTACAAATAAATCGATAGCCTTCTCGGGTGATATTGGCAGAAAAAATTATCCGATTCTCTCTGACCCTGAAACTTTAAATGATATTGATTATTTAATCACAGAATCAACTTATGGTGGTCGTTTGCATTCAAAAGATAAAACGATTGAAGAAGTGTTGATAGAAACGATCAATGATACTTGTGTAAAGCAACCGGGTAGATTAATAATTCCAGCATTCAGTATAGGTAGAACCCAAGCTTTAGTATATTCACTTCATAAATTATTCAACGAGAAAAAATTAGCTCCTGTTAAAATATTTGTCGACTCACCCATGTCGATTGCAGGTACTGAAATATATAGAAAACATCATGCTTTGCTGAATGATGAAGCGCAAGATTTTTTCAAAAAATTTGGAGATGAATTTGAGTTCGACGGACTTAAATACGTAGAGACTTTAAAAGAAAGTAAGCAAATCGCAAGTTACTTTGAACCCTGTATCATCATTTCATCTGCAGGTATGTTAGAAGGAGGGAGAATACAAGACCACCTATACCATAATATTCAAAACTATTATGCTAATATGTTATTCATTGGCTATTGTGCTAAAGGTACATTAGGTAGAAGATTATTAGATGGTGTGCCAGTGGTAAAAATCAACGGACGTGAACTATCAGTATTTGCAGGTATAAAGCAAACAGATTTATTATCTGCACACGCAGATCATGAAGATTTAATGAATTATGTAAAAGCAATTGATAAAACTAAATTGAAAAAAGTGTTTTTAGTTCATGGTGAGAGAAATTCAATGGAGGCCTTGCAAACTAATATTGAATTAATGGGAATTAATACCGAAATTGCAATCAAGGGTAAAGCCTACCAATTATAATTTTATGTTCAAAAACTTCAAAAAATATTACGAATTACCAACTGAACCAGAGCAAGTGTACTTAGCTTTAACTAATCCGACGACCATCTATTTATGGTCAGGTGCCGAAGCTGAAATGAGTACAGAACCTGGCTCTGAATTTTCATTATGGAACGGTGATATCGTAGGTAAAAATCTTGAGTTTGAAGTAAACAAAAAAATAGTTCAACAATGGTACTTTGATGGTGTTACTGATGAATCAATCGTAACTATTAAACTTCACCCAGGTAAAAGAGCGGGTAGTACTTCTGTTGAATTAAATCATGTGAACATACCAGCAGATGAATATGATTCATTCGTAGATGGATGGAACGATGCATACTTTGGCGCTTTAGAAGAGTTTTTCGAAGAAGAAAATTAATCTACTTTATGTACTAATAAGCCACAATGAAGCTTTGGTTCAAACCAAGTTGATTTAGGTGGCATAACCTCTCCTGCATCAGCAACATCTATTAATTCTTTTATAGATGTCGGATGTAAGAAGAATGCAACTTTCATCACATTGGTATCTACCATCTCAGTGATTTGTTTGATAGGTACCAATCCCCCAATAAATTTAATTCGCTTATCTCTTCTTGGGTCATTTATACCTAATAATGGTTCAAGTATTTTATTTTGAAGTACGCTAACATCCAGCTTATCTACCTCTGAAGAATCTTGTAATAAGGTATGAGGTATACTTAGTAAATACCATTCATTATCGAGATACATAGTGAAACTATGTGGCTGTTCAGGCTTTGACTCATTCACTTTTTGAACTCCAAATGTATTGGCTAGTTCTAATAAAAAGTTTTCTTTCGTCATTCCATTTAAATCAGCTACTACTCTTTGAAATTCAAAAACTAATAATTGATCGAATGAAAAATAGAGGGTACTAAAGAAGTTGTACTCTTCATGACCTCTATGTCTTAAATTATTTTTTCTACGCTGTATGCCCGCTAAAGAAGCAGCAGCAGCGCGATGATGTCCGTCTGCTATATAAGATGCATTTAACTTTCTAAACTCATCAACAATTAATAGAATTGAATTCTCATCGTCGATACGCCATAATTGATGTTGTTGCTCATCGGCAGTAAAATCAAAAATAGGTGCTATAGATGTTTTTGCTGATAGAATGTTATTGATAACATCAGAACCTTGGTAGGTCACTAAAACCGGATTAGCATCAATGCCTGTATTATCTAGATACTCTATTAAATCTTTTTCACGATCAGCTCTAGTATGTTCGTGTTTTCTTAAAGTATTATCTAGATAATCATCAATTGCTGTTACACACCAAATACCAGTTTGCCAATGTCCTTTGTTATAAGTACGATAAACATAAATACATTCTTTTTCATCTTGCATTAATATTTTATCATCTACAAATTCATCGAAAAACTCCTTGGCTTTTTGAAAAATTATTTCTTCTCTCGATCCACGTAAATAGGGGTTATCGATTAAAGGTTCAATAGTATGTAAGAAAGAATAAGGATTTGTTTGAAGTATAGCTTTTGCCTCTTCAGTATAAAATTGATCAAAAGGTTTTGCAATAACTTGCAAAACCTTTTCTTTATCTGGTAAAAGTCCTTTAAATGCTCTAATTTTCGGCATTAACTATTTCTTTAATTCTTCAATAATTCTTTGAGCTAATTCAACTCCGATACGCTCTTGTGCTTCGTTGGTAGCGGCACCAATATGCGGACTTAAAGAAATTTTAGCGTGTGATAAAATTGCTTTCTGCGGATTTGGTTCATTGTCGAACACATCTAAACCCGCAAATGAAATATGATTAGCGTTTAAACTTTCTATCAATGCTAGCTCATCTACTACCCCGCCTCTTGCACAATTTACTAATGATGCACCTTTCTTCATCATGGCTAATTCATCTGCTCCAATAACAGCTTTACCATCAACTGCAGGTACATGCAAGGTAATAAAATCAGCATTTTTCAATACTTCTTCTTTTGTTGCAACTTGTACTTTGAATCTTATTGTTTGATTATCTGCAAATGAAATTTCAGTCTCAGCATTGAATTCAAATAAATCATATGCCATAATATTCATCCCTAATCCGTATGCAATTTTAGCAGCTTCTCTTCCAATTCTACCGAAACCTAAAATCCCTAAAGTTTTACCTCTAAGTTCAATTCCCTTTGCATAATTTTTCTTCAATTCATTGAATGCAGAATCACCTCTTTGTGGCATTTCTCTATTTGAATCTTGCAAAAATCTTACTCCAGAAAAGAAATGTGCAAATACTAATTCTGCTACTGATAAAGATGATGCAGCTGGAGTATTAACTACAGCAATACCTTTTGATCGAGCATAGTCAACATCAATATTATCCATTCCCACTCCACCTCTGCCAATTAGTTTTATATTTGTGCAAGCGTCGATTAAGTCTTTACGAATTTTTGTAGCTGATCTTACAGTTACAGCATCGTATTCATTTAATCTATCTTTCAATTGATCTTGTGGTATATTGTTAGTGTCAACTGTAAAACCAGCTTCTTCTAACATTCTTTTACCAATTGGGTCAATACCGTCGTTTGCTAATATCTTCATTTCAATTATTGATTATTTTTCTCAAATGTTTTCATAACATCTACTAATGCTTGTACACTTTCAATAGGTAATGCATTATACATAGATGCTCTAAATCCGCCTACACTTCTATGCCCTTTTAATCCGATACAACCCGCAGCCTCTGCCATTTTCAAAAATTCTTTTTCTAAACTCGAGTCATTCATAACAAAACAAATGTTCATATGCGAACGATCTTCAACAGCACAAGTACCTTGGAATAATGAATTGCGATCAATTTCTGAGTATAATAATTCTGCTTTCGCATTATTTCTTCTCTCCATCTCTTTCACTCCGCCTTGTTTTTTTAACCATCTTAAATTTAACATGGCTACGTAAATAGCGAATACCGGAGGAGTATTATACATTGACTCTCCTTCAATATGGATTTTATAATCTAGCATCGCAGTAATTTTGCGATCTACTTTGCCTAAGATTTCTTCTTTAACGATAACAACAGTGCTACCAGCCGGACCAATATTTTTTTGAGCACCAGCATATATGAAGTCAAAATCTGCAACATTAACTTCTCTACTCATAATGTCTGATGACATATCACATACCATAGGTACCAAAGTCTTTGGGAAAGATTTCATCTGGGTACCATAAATAGTATTATTAGAAGTGCAATGGAAATATTTAGAATCAGTAGGAATATTATAATCTTTCGGTATGAAAGTATAATTACTCTCTTTAGAGCTTGCTACCACATTTACATTACCAAATAACTTTGCTTCTTTGATTGCTTTATTTGCCCAAACACCAGTATCTAAATATGCCGCACTTTCATTCTCATTTAATAAATTCATAGGTACCATGCCAAATTGTTGGCTAGCTCCACCTTGAACGAAAATTACCTTATAGTTTTCAGGCACATTCATTAACTCTTTTATTAAAGAGCAAGCTTCTGCGACTACAGCTTCAAACTCGGGTGTTCTGTGTGAAATCTCTAAAATTGATAAACCTGTGTTTCCCCATGATAATACAGCTTGTGCTGCTTCTTCGAAAACTTCTTTCGGTAAAATGCAGGGACCTGCACCAAAATTGTGATGTTGCATGCTTATTATATTTGTTATGCAAATGTAATAGAATTATTTAAGGTAGAAATGTAGTATCTTTAAAAAGAGCATAAGATTGTAATTTAATGAAAGAACTTGAAGATTATCCTTGGTTTCCAGCTACTTTACGAAAATACCAAACTGATTTTATAGGATTTGTAGTTTCAAAATTTAACATTTACCAAGGATTTATTGAATACCTTAATGAAGAAAATATTAAATCTAAATTTCAGTATGACCTTTGCTCAGGAAGTGCCGAGCCCGCTAGTACTATTTTTAAATCTACAAATTGCTTTAGTGATTTAGTATTAAGCGACAAATATCCGAGTTATGAGAATATTGAAAAATTAGATGTCTTAGATGCAAACTATAACAGTAAATTCGCCTATACCATGTTTAACGCTTTTCATCATTTTGACGATAATGAAAAGAAAAAAATAGTTGAAAAACTTAAAGAAGCCGATGCCCAAGCTTATTTTGTAGAAATATTAGAACCTACTGCTTTCTTTATTTTAAAAGTGCTCTTCGCCACAATCATCGGTACCATCCTGCTAACACCTTTTATAAAACCATTTTCTTTAAAAAGATTATTTTTTACTTATATCATACCATTAAACATAATAAATATTAGCTACGACGGGGTTATTTCTGTTTTAAAATCTCGTAGTTTGAATCAATATCTATTGTTATTTTGCAATCATCCATATGTTAAAGTTCAACGATTAAAAAAAGATATTAGAACCTTAATAGTTATCAGTATCAACCATGAAAACAATTAAAATTATCTGGAAATTCAGTAGACCTCATACCATCATAGGTAGTGTAATTAGTATTACCACTTTGTATTTGATGGCATATGATATTAAAAATTCGTTCGATATAACATTATTACTTCTATCTATAATCGTAGGCATTACTTGTAATATGTTTATTGTAGGTATTAATCAAGTTGCCGATATAGAAATCGATAAAATCAACAAGCCAGAATTACCCATACCTGCTGGTGTTTTAAGCCTTAAACAAGCTAAAACAATTGTGTATTCAGCATTAATTATATGCTATCTAATTGCCGCTTATATAAGCATGTACCTACTTGTAATTGTTGCATTATCAACATTTATTGGTTGGGCTTATTCTATGCCTCCATTTTTTCTTAAAAAACATCACTTATCTGCAGCTATAGCAATTTCAACTGTTAGAGGAGTTTTATTAAATGCTGGTGGCTTTTTATTGTTTAATTTTTTATTGAATGAATCATCAGAATTAACTGATGATGCAGAAGTATTAACGATATTCGTAATTGCATTCAGTGTAGTCATTTCATGGTTTAAAGACCTTTCAGATATAGAAGGCGATGCGAAATTCAAGATCAATACTTTAGCTATCAGTTATTCACCAAAACACGCTTTGGTGATAGGTAATATCATCGTATCAATAGCTTATTTATATAGCTTTATTAATACCAAAGGAAATGATTTTTTACAATATGGTCATGTTGTATTATGGGCTCTTTTCATACTCAATACCTTCAGTATTAAATTAAGCGACTATGATTCTGTTCGCAAATATTATAAGAGATTTTGGTGGTTTTTCTTCGCAGAATATTTATTGTACTTAGCAGATACGCTTATTAAAATCTACCCATCAATCGTAAATTGATTTGTCTAGAAGTTAAGAAATTAGGCACAGCATATTGTTGAGCTCGTACATCACGAATCCACAGATATGAAATAGTATTTGATCGTTTGAATAAATTAAAAACTTCAGCGTAAAGTATTATTGATTTAAAAGGACCTATTTTAGATTTTCCACCCATCTTTACGCCTAACCATTCTTTTGAAAAACCTATGTCTGCTCTCCAATAAGGTGGCATACGAAGAGTGTCTTTATATCTATTAAAGTCGGGCGGACCAAAGGGTAAGCGAGAACCGAACACTACGTTTAGATGTACTTTTATACTAGGGTCTTTACTTAACTTATCTTGAAAAAATATAGAGAAATTAATACGCTGATCTGTTGGCCTAGGTATATACCCAGGGAAAACTTTAGCTGAGTCTACTCCATTCTGATCTTGTATGAAATAAAAATCATTTTTCAGATTTTCTCTTGATTGAAGTATTGAAACACTAAACCACGATTCTAAATCTTTCACAAACTCCCCATTCACTTTTAAATCAAGTCCTGATGTATATGCATCTGCCTTCTCATTCGCATAATACCTAATTCTTACGTTATCTATTTCATAAGGTATAACATTCGTCATTTGCTTATGATATACTTCAGAAATCAATCTAAATTTTCTTCCGCCAAAAGCTAAAAATTGGTGGTCTGCCGCCAACACGTAATGCATAGAATGTTGTGAAGCTGGGTTAGTAGAAAGTGTACCATCAAAATTTCTTAACTCTCTATAAAATGGTGGTTGATAATAAGACCCTACTGATGCTCTAAATACCCAATCTTTCTCCCATTTAGGTTGATATGAAACGGTGGCTCTCGGACTTGCATTAAACTCTTTAGTATAATCCCAATAAGTAGCACGTAAACCAATTACTAATCTTAAATCTTGATTTTTTGATAAAGGTAAAGTATGTTGTACAAATCCGTTTATTCTGTTCGTACTTAAATTAATTTTAGCTTTTACGACATCTTGTAAAACTATACTATTATCTAAATCGGGTACTACATAATCTGCTGAATCTATGAGTGTCCATTCACTCAAGCGATCATCAATAATTTCTCTCTGATACTTTACACCCCAATTCCAATATTTATCTCCATTTTGATATTCACCTTTATGCTCAAAGCTTTGTACTGATGCTTGCAAAAAGTTTCTAGCATGATTTAAAAACCCACCTATACCCCTATTCGCTTTTACTTGTCCGAAGGTCTCTTTCCCAAAATCATTCTCTATCTCATCAAAAACATATCGCCCTTCTATATCAAAAGTTTCTCTTTCATCAGTAATAAATCTAGAGCTAATAAATTTTAAGTTTAAATTATTATTCGGATGGTAGGTAGCCGTTAAAGCTCCCATCATACTTTGATATTTATCTCGCTCTTCACCTTGAAAATCTATACTCAATCTTAAGACCTCATTAAAAGAACCAAATGTTGTCTCCCTACTCTGAGGTATTACGATGTAATTATTGATGTTTAAATTTCCTAAAAAAGAAATCTCCCAATCTGTATTAATATCATAAGTCAAATAAGTTTGTACATCGTAAAATGAAGGTTGGTAATCACCATCAACATCTAGAGTTCCTAATACATATCTTGTAGATTTTTGGCGCACACCGAATAAATAACTCAGTCTTCTATTTTTATTTGTTCCTTCAATATTAATCGATGAGCCTAACAATCCGCCTGCTACTGAACCTCCAAAATTTTTCGGTTTCTTATATTTTATATCTAGTACTGATGAAAGTTTATCACCATATTTCGCATCGAATCCACCTGCAGAAAACTTAACAGAACTCACCATATCGGCATTGATAAATGTAAGTCCTTCTTGTTGTCCTGATCGAACTAAAAACGGACGATATATTTCAACATCGTTAACATATACTAAGTTTTCATCGAAATTTCCACCACGAACATTGTACTGTGAGCTCAACTCATTATTAGATCGAACACCAGGTAATGTTTTTAGTATGGCTTCAAAATTCCCTGAAGCTGATGGAAGATTACTAATTAGTTTTGCATCAATTTTAGTAATAGTAGAATTTCTTTCTTCTTGACTTAAAACGATTACTTCTTTAATTAAAATATTTTTGCGGGTAAATTGAAGATCGACTTGATTGATTTTTGTTGATGATACGGTAATTTTCTTATTAATAGTTTCATATCCGATATAAGCAAACTGAATAGTTATTGTAGTATCAGAATAAGGTACTATCAATCGGTAATTACCTTGCTCGTCTGATTGAGTGGCGATATTGCTACCTTCTAGACTAACAGTAACCAAAGGCATTAAACGGCTCTCTTCATCTTTCACTGTACCCATTACAATGCTCTTTTTTTGAGCTTGTGCGTTTACTGTAAAAACGAAAATGAATAGAAAGCTGTATAAAATACGCATGATTTGTATAACGAAATTTATACCGTCAAGGTATCTATTTGCATATTTTTTAAATCAGATATCATAGCTTTAGGCTCAGCTGCTGCAAATACTGCATTACCTGCAACTAATACATTAGCACCCGCTTTCACTAAAGCAGCAATATTATGTGTACCCACACCTCCGTCTATTTCTATTAATAAACCTGGGTTCACATCTTTCGACATGGCTCTTAGCTTTTGAATCTTCTGGTAAGTATTCTCAATGAATTTTTGTCCGCCGAAACCCGGATTAACACTCATCAAACATACCAAATCAACATCGGCAATAATATCTTCCAATTGTGCAACTGAAGTATGAGGGTTTACTGCTACGCCAGCTTTCATGCCTAATTGTTTGATAGCTGCGATAGTTCTATGTAAATGAGTACAAGCTTCAATGTGAACGGTTAATACGTCAGCACCAGCATTTTTGAATTGCTCTAAGTATCTATCAGGGTCAACAATCATTAAATGAACATCTAAAGGTTTTGTAGCATGCTTTTTGATGGCATTAACTACGGGGAAACCAAATGAAATATTCGGCACAAATACCCCATCCATAATATCAACATGAAACCAATCAGCTTCACTATTATTAATCATTTCAACATCTCTTTGGATGTTAGCAAAATCGGCAGATAGAATTGAGGGAGCTATTAAATGTTTCATATAATATATTAACTTACACAAAAATACGTTTTATCTTGTATATGACAATGCTCAAGATGTATTTAAACCCGTTCAGTCTTAATTATTTTATGACTTCATCATTTTAATTTACTTTAGTATATAAAACAATCTATTATGAATAAAAAACTAATCATATTTTCTCTATTAAGCTCAATGAGTTTTTTAGGCTTTAGCCAAGAAGTACAGACTTCTAAGGCAATTACTGTTAACTTTTTCTCAGAGGCAGCATTAGAAAATATTGCTGCAGTTACTAAGAATGGTACATCCGTAATTACAACTTCAAAAAATGAATTTTTCTTTTTAGTACCTATCAAATCATTCGAATTCAAGAGTTCATTGATGCAAGAGCACTTCAATGAGAATTACATGGAAACAGACAAATACCCAGATGCTAGATTTGTGGGTAAAGTAAATGAAGCTATCGATTGGAAAAAAGATGGTGTGTATAATGTCACTGTCACTGGTAAATTAACAGTTCATGGTGAAGCAAAAGATAGAACTATTAATGGTGTAATTACAATTAAAAATGGCACTATTAATATTCAATCGAAGTTTAATATCGCTTGTAAAGATCATGGAATTAAAATACCATCAATGATGACAGAGAAGATTGCTGAAGTGGTTGAAGTTACTGTGAAAGGAGATTACGCACCATTCGTAAAAAAATAATTAATTCTAATTTTTATTAGTGGGATGTTTAAAAAAAATAAACATCCCTTTTTTATTTTATTGAATTGATAATTTTTATATATTGTACACCCTGCAAAAAATTATCATGACTGAATTAATTACTAAATCAAAAACCCTACCTATTGAAAGATTAATTAACATTCAAGAATGTGAAAATAAACAAGGAGATTGTAATATTTTAATTTCGTTGATGAAAGAGATTAGTGCTGAAGAACCACAATTGTGGGGTAGCAGTATTATAGGTTTTGGCAAATACCATTACAAATATGATAGTGGTAGAGAAGGTGATTGGTTTAAAATGGGATTCTCACCTAGAAAGCAGAACATAACTATTTACATACCTCTAGGTTTTAAAGATTATGATTTACAAATAAGTAAATTAGGAAAGTATAAACTAGGAAAAAGCTGTATTTATATTAAAAGATTAGCAGACATAGATATGAAAATGCTAAAGAAGATTCTAACATTAACTTATCAAGCTTACAGATAAAGAAAAAGGTTGCTGAAATTTCAGCAACCTTTTTCTTTTTTATTCAGCCTGTTTTTCTGGCCTAGGTAATAACACTTTTCTTGAAAGTTTCATCTTACCTGTTTTCTTGTCAATCTCTATTAATTTCACCTTCACTTCCTCGCCTACTTCTAACACACCATCCATTGTTTCGAATCTCTTCCAATCAATTTCTGAAATATGTAATAACCCGTCTTTGCCTGGTAAAATTTCTACGAATGCACCAAATGGCATAATTGATTTCACCTTACCATCGTAAACTTCACCAACTTCTGCAACAGTAGTCATTCCTTTGATCTTTGCAAATACTTGATCGATTGCTTCCTTATTATCAGCATAAATCTGAACTATTCCTTGGTTGTCTTTTTCTTCAATACTAATAGTTGCTCCACTTTCACGTTGCATCTCTTGAATAACTTTACCACCTGGACCTATAATAGCACCAATAAATTCTTTAGCAATTCTAATTTCTACAATTCTAGGAGCAAATGGTTTGTAATCTTCTCTTGGAGAATCCATAGTCGTTAACATCTCATTCAAGATATGTGCACGACCTTCTTTTGCTTGTTGTAATGCTTCCATTAATGTATCATACGACAAACCATCAATTTTTAGGTCCATCTGACAAGCAGTTATACCATTTACAGTACCCGTAACTTTAAAGTCCATATCACCTAAATGATCTTCATCACCTAAGATATCTGATAATACAGCGTATTTACCAGTTTTTGTATCTGTGATTAATCCCATTGCAATACCTGATACTGGAGCTTTAATTTTTACACCTGCATCCATCAATGCTAAAGTTCCTGCACAAACAGTTGCCATAGAAGATGAACCATTAGATTCTAAAATGTCAGATACGACACGAATTACATATGGGTTCTCTGCATCACTTGGCAACACTTGTTTTAACGAACGCATTGCTAAGTTACCGTGTCCGATCTCTCTTCTACCTGCACCTCTATTTGGGCGAACTTCACCAGTTGAGAAACCAGGGAAATTATAGTGTAATAAAAATTTATTATATCCGAAGAACATTGCACCGTCGATCATTTGTTCATCGGTCTTAGCTCCTAATGTAACTGTAGTTAAAGATTGTGTTTCTCCACGAGTGAAAATTGCTGAACCGTGCGCCGAAGGTAAATAACCTACTTCAGACCAAATCGGACGAATTTGTTTAGTTGAACGACCATCTAAACGAATGCCTTCTTCTAAAATTAAATTACGAATTGCTTCTTTCTCTATGTCGTGATAATATTTTTTCATTAACCAAGCAAAAGCAAACTCAGACATTTCTTCTTCTACAGTAGCTTGGAACTCATCACGAATAGCACGAAATGCTACAGCACGCTCATCTTTACCTAATGCTGATTTAGCAACGTTATATACACGGTCATATGCAAAAGCACGAATTTTATCCATTAACTCAGGGCGAGCCTCAGGTTCGTGTTGATATGTACGTTTTGTTTTCTCTCCAACTTTAGCAACAAAATCAATTTGAGCTTGCACTTGTAATTTAATAGCCTCATGTGCAACGCGAATTGCTTCAGCCATTTCTGACTCTGACACTTCTTTCATTTCACCTTCTACCATACAGATATCTTTTGCATTACCTGCAACTATCATATCCATATCTGCTGAAACTAACTCTGAAATTGTTGGGTTTATGATATATTTACCATCAATTCTAGCAACACGAACTTCAGAAATTGGCCCATTGAACGGTATATCTGAAATGCTAATTGCTGCAGAAGCTGCAAAAGCTGCTAATGCATCAGGCATTATGTTCTTGTCTGCTGAAATTAGAGAAATCATTACTTGAACATCAGCATGGTAATCTTCAGGAAACATAGGGCGTAATGCTCTATCAACTAAACGACATATTAATACTTCGTAGTCTGATAATCTAGACTCACGTTTCAAGAAACCTCCAGGGATTCTACCTGTTGAAGCATATTTCTCTTGGTAATCAACCGATAAAGGTAAGAAGTCGGTTCCTTCTTTTGCATCTTTCGACGATACTACCGTCGCTAGGAGCATCGTATCTCCCATTTTTACAACTACTGATCCATCAGCTTGTTTAGCTAACTTCCCAGTTTCGATAGAAATCTTTTTTCCATCTCCCATGACAAATTCATGAGTAATTCCAATTTTCGACATATTTTTTTTCTGTTTTTAACGCCGCAAAGATACTCTTTTATATTTTAATTGTCGTAATACTAGCCATAAACGAAAAAAGCCGTTCCGATTTTCATCGGATACGGCTCTTAAAACATAAAACATGAAAAAATTATTTTCTAAGATCTAATTTCTTCACAATCGCACGGTAACGCTCGATGTCTTTATGCATCAAGTAGTTTAACAATGCACGTCTCTTACCTACTAACTTCTGTAATGACAACTGTGTAGAAAAATCCTTCTTATTTTTCTTTAAATGCTCTGTCAAGTGGCTTATTCTGTATGAGAATAATGCGATTTGACCTTCTGCGCTACCTGTATCGGTTGCACTTTTACCATGAGATGCGAAGATCTCTTTCTTTTTTTCGTTACTTAAATACATTCTTGAATGATACTAAAGCGTTAAACAATTGATTAATTCGGACAACAAAAATAAGGCAAAGTCATGAATTTAGAAAGTGATTTTTTAGAATAAATTTCAAAACAAGGTTCTAGCCTATTTAAATGGCATTTTTTATTTTATTTTTTTTTAAAATACATTTTTGTACAATTAAAATTATGCCTTTATAATTGTAGACCAATTTCAAAAACAGTTCACTTTATTTAAATAAACTATGATTATAGCTATTTGAATTAATTACGTATTATTGTCAAAATTATTTTCAGATGTCAAATACACCAACTTATTCTCGTTTTGAAACTTTACTACAAGTCAGACCCGACGATATAGATATGAACCAACATGTGCATAATTCTCGTTATCTAGATTATGTTCTAGCTGCAAGATATGACCAAATGGAACATCACTATAAATTCCCGATGGAGAGCTTTGTAGAAAACAAATTCTCTTGGGTAGTTAGTAAAGCCAGCATTGAATATAAGCGATCTCTTAAACTTGGTGATAAATTTATTGTCAATACAGGTATACTTGAAATATTACCTAAAGGTTGTATAGTAAGTTTTCAGATAAGAAATGCCAAAACTGATAAGTTATGTTGTGATGGTGAATTTCATTATACCATGATTAACACAGAAAATGGTCGATCTGAAAGTATTCCTGAATGGATTATTGAGAGATACTCTATTTAACAAGAATCTCTTCCAATAAATCACCATAGAAATCAGTCATATTACCTCCCATTGCTCTAACTTGTTGTGGTATAATACTATTTTGCGACTGTCCGGGTACAGTATTCACCTCTAGTACATACATATTATTAGAATTCCTCTCTAATATATAATCTATACGTACAACGCCAGCACAATTTAGTCTTTGGTATATATCAATCATCGCTAGCTCTACTCTATGCTTCTCTTCATCAGTCATTCTACCTGGCGTTATTTCTTCAGTTACACCGCTAGTATATTTTGCCTCAAAATCAAAAAACTCTTTTGATGATACAATCTCTGTAGCGGGTAATGTTTTGATTTGATTGTTAATTTTCACAATGCCTATCGTGAATTCTCTACCTTCGATAAATTCCTCTACCAATACTTGCTTATCTTCATTAAAAGCTTTTTGCAATGCCTCTTGTAATTCAGATTCTTGTTTCACCTTACTCATGCCAATACTACTTCCACCATTATTAGGTTTTACAAACAAAGGCAATTTCAATGAGCTTAATATCTGTTCATTGGTATAGGTTCTGTCATCAAATAGCTGCATAGACTTCGCAACGTAAACATGCTTAATATCAGCTATGATGCTTTTTGTATAAGCTTTATTCATAGTAATGGCAGAGGTAATTGCATCACATGTTGTGTATGGTATATTCAACATATCGAAATAACCCTGTAGCTTTCCATCTTCACCAGGTGAACCATGAATGATTATAAATGCTGCATCAAACTTTATCTTTTGATTATCAATTAAAACAGAAAAATCGTTTTTATCGACGATCGTGCTTTGATTTGACTCATCAACATATCTCCACGACTTGTGATCTATAATTATATTATATACTTCGTATTTATTCTTATCTAAATGTTTGTAAACAGTTTCAGCACTTTTCATAGATATAACAATCTCTCCTGTGAAACCGCCTGCTACTAATGCTATTCTTTTTTTCATTCTGTAATTATTTAATACAAATAACTAAAAAAAATAGATATATCAGAACCATTTATATCTAATATTTGAAAAGAATTAAATATGTTTGAGCTAATTATGAAAATGTTTTTTCAATTTCTTAAAAGTAAAGATTTCTTTAAACACCTAGGTATCGCCATCTTAACGATAGGTATTGTATTATTTATCATTTTCAAATGGTTGAACGTTTATACCCGTCATGGAGAAACAGTTACTATTCCAAATCTTAAAGGATTAGAAATCTCAGAGGCGATGGAACTTTTAGAAGAACAAGGTTTTAGATACGTTATCGATTCTATATATACTGATAAAGCTGAACCTGGTACTATATACGAACAAGAACCTGAAGCTAACTCATTAGTCAAAGAAAATAGAAATATCTATTTAACCATTGTTTCTTCTGATGCACCAAGCATTAAACTTCCTGATTTGATTGATGTCTCTCTAAGAGAAGCTCAAGCTATATTAGAAAGTTATGGAATCTCTATAAAGCAGCTAATTTATAAACCAGATTTAGCACAAAACGCAGTACTTGCTATTCAATACAAAGGTAGAATCTTAAAAAAAGGTGATGTATTGAAAAAAGGTGATGCTGTAGATTTAGTGTTGGGTGATGGGTATGGAAATTTAAAAGTGAATGTGCCTAATTTAGTCGGTCTATCATACGACGAGGCTTTGTTTGTCATTCAAGGTTCTAGATTAATTGTGGGTGCAATCATTTTTGATGGTGGCAAAACTGATACTTCTCGAGCTATAGTTTATAAACAAAGTCCGGAGTTCAGCACCGACACCACCCTTAACCAAATAAGCCAAGGAGAAACCATTGACCTCTATTTGAAAGTGCAATAATTCGCTTATTAAAGCGTTTAATTTTTTTTATGAAAAGATTTTTATCATTACTCTATATAACATTTTTATTTGTCAATATATCTATTGCACAAGAGCTTACCAAAGCCATGCAATACTCTCATCTGTTAGAGAAAGCTTATATTGAATATCAACAAAATTATACTGCTAAGAAATTAGTAGATACACTAGAATTACCTTTCTTTGATGATTTTTCGGATGTTAAGGTTTATCCAAATTCCTCAAAGTGGCTTGACAATAAAGTATATATCAATAATAGTTTTGGCAAAAACTCTCCAACCAAAGGCGTAGCTACTTTTGATGGCTTCGATCACAGAGGTGCACCTTACATAAACTCATCGTTCGGATACGGTGTATGTGACAGCTTAACTTCATTGCCTATTAACTTAAATTATGCAGCATCTGATTCAATCTATTTAAGCTTTTATATTCAACCACAGGGTTTTGGTAGAGTGCCTGCTACTAATGATTCTCTTATACTTGAATTTAGAAATTTAAACACAGGGAGATTTGTTAAAGTAAAAGCTTGGCCAGGTACCGCTGTTAAAGACTTCAGACAAATAATGGTACCTATTACTGCTGAAGAGTATTTAAAAAAAGGATTTCAGTTTAGATTCAAAAATAAAGGTTCTCAATTTGGTGGCGATGATCATTGGCATATTGACTATGTAAAATTAAATCGATCAAGAACTGCCAACGACACTGTATTCTTTGATGTATCAATAAATAACAATCCGACTTCATTATTAAAATCATATACCGCCATTCCATTCAATCAGTATGATTCAACCATGTTGGCGAATAATCATTTTATTAATGTTAGAAATAATTATTCTTCAGATGCTATCACTGTTGTGACCTTTACGTTTACATCATATTTAAAAGAAGAATCACTAAAATTAGATTCAGTTACAAAAGGTTTACCTATGGCTCCTTACGCTTCAGACTATGAAGACTCAAAAAAAGTAAGTATTCCTTATCGAAATAAAAAATATACTATTGAAACAAAGTATTATGTAACTACTAATAACGATAATATAAAATCTAACGATACTATCATTCAAAATCAAAACTTTCACGATTACTTTGCCTATGATGATGGTACAGCTGAAAACGGATATGGATTATCTGTTTCTGGTGAAGGTAGATTTGCATACTTATTTTCTGCCAAACAAAAAGATACTTTAACAGATGTCTCTTATTTCTTTACTCAAAAACAAGTACCACTCGTTAATGAGCTGTTTACCCTTACCATCTGGAAATCTATAAATCCGGAGGTTATACTCTATCAAAAGACATCTCAAACACCTAATTATACCGATATAATTAACGGATTCAGTAATTATCAATTAGATTCTGTATTAGAAGTTGAAGGTGATTTCTATGTGGGCTGGATACAGAGTTCTAATTATTTTTTAAATGTTGGGCTAGATCGAAATACCGTAAACAGCGATCGCATGTTTTATAAAGTTAATGCATTAGGCTGGCAACAAAGCACTGAAAAAGGTTCTGTTATGATTCGCCCATATTTTAAAGATAGAATCGCTACAGGCATTAATAATACTATTAAAAAATACAATTGGAACATTTACCCTAACCCAGGACAAGGTATCATCAATACAAACTCAATCATTCAATCTGAAGAATTTAGTGTTAGGGTTATTGACCTACAAGGAAGATTATTGAAAATTATTAACTCATCTCCTATAATTGATATTTCTGATTTAGAAAAAGGTATCTACCTTCTGCAATTAGTTAATTCAAAAAACGAAATTTTGCAAACTCAGAAATACATCAAAAATGACTGAGATTACAGCGTTAGAACTCAAACAAAAAATAGATAATGGTGAAAATCCATTTATTATTGATGTTCGTGAAAAAATTGAATACCATACGTATAACATAGGCGGATTACTTTGTCCCTTGGGTAAACTTGATGATTACATCAGCGAACTACCTGATAACAAAGAACTTGAAATAATTGTAGTATGTCAAAGAGGTATAAGAAGCCGTACCGCTCAGAAGATTTTAAACCAAGCTGGGTATAAAAATGTTAAGAACTTGAAAGCTGGACTTATCGCTTTCAATCGAATTTAATATTTTTATAACATGAACATCCGGAGAATTCTCGTATTTCTTGTTTTAGCATTTTGTTTAATTACAATTATCACTATGAATGTTAATTGTAGTTCTAACAATAATGTTTCTGAAAATTCTATATATAAAAATCATGCTGATGGTGTACAATACGTTGGCATGCAAACTTGCAAAACCTGTCATCAGAATATTTATGAGTCTTTCATAAAAACAGGCATGGGACAATCGTTTGGTGCAGCAACGAAAGATAAATCCTCAGCACATTTTTCAAATCATGAAAAAATTTACGACCCCTACCTCGATTTTTATTATCACCCCTATTTCAAAGCTGATAGTTTATACATTTTAGAATACAGAATTACAAATGGTGATACTGTTCATAAACGTATTGAGAAAGTAGAATACATAGTAGGTTCAGGCCAACACACCAATTCACATATGTATCAAACCAATGGGTATTTTTATCAAATGCCTATGACTTTTTATACACAAGTTGACAAATGGGATTTCCCACCAGGGTTTGAAAAGGGACACAATTCTAGATTTAGCAGAACGATTGAATTAGAATGTATGAGTTGTCATAATGCATACCCTAATTTTGTAGTAGGATCAAAAAATAAATATGCTTCTGTCTTACAAGGTATAGATTGTGAAAGATGCCACGGTCCGGGTGAAATTCACGTCAAAGAAAAATCAGCAGGTATATTAGTTGATACTGCGAATGAAATAGACTATTCAATTGTTAATCCCGGTAAACTACCATATGAATTACAAGTTGATGTTTGTCAGAGATGTCATCTACAAGGTAATGCTATACTGAAAGAAGGTAAATCGTTTTTTGATTTTAAACCCGGACAAAAGTTATCAGATTTTATGAATGTGTTTTTGCCTAGATATGAAGGTGATCACTCATTTATAATGGCATCGCATGCAGATAGATTAAAACAAAGCAAATGCTTTATCAAAAGCAATGAAGAAAAACAAAGCAGTTTAAACCTAACATGTATTAATTGTCACAACCCCCATGTTAGTGTTAAAGAAACTAAAGATTTACAATTTAACAATGCTTGTAAATCATGCCATACCACAAAAACTTTAGATGATTGCACGCTTGATCTTAAGAAAAGAGTTTCAACCAATGAAAACAATTGCTGGAAATGTCATATGCCTAGCACAGGCACTGAAGACATTCCGCATGTTAGCATACATGATCATAAAATTCAAATACCTATAAAAAAGAATCAACAAGAGTCTATTAAAAAATTCGTCGGACTTTCAGCTGTAAACAATAAAAATGCAGAACCGCATACGAAGGGAGAAGCATATTTATCATACTACGAAAAATTTGATAATAAGCCTATTTATTTAGACTCTGCAGAGTATTATTTGAATATGAAAGGAAACTATTCTGATGTTCATTACTTCAACAATAAAATAAGGCTATACTACTTAAAGAATGACTTTAGAAGCGTCGTCAATACTGCACAAAAGCAGGCGGTGATGTATTCTAAAGATGCCTGGACACTCTACCGTATTGCTGAATCGTATTATTCAATTAATGATATTTCAAATGCTACGATTTACGCAAAAGCTAGTGTTGAGCGAGCCCCCTTTAACTTAGAATTCAGAAATAAATTAGCTGCATATTATCTTCAATCAAATAAAGTAAATGAAGCAATTACTGAATATCAATTCATACTTAAAGAAAATCATAAATTTGTACCAGCATTATCGAACTTAGGTTTTCTATATATGCAAAGTGGTAAAATGTTAGAGTCATATAATTTAATTACAAAAGCACTTTCATTAGACCCTGATTATGAGCAGGCATTGTTTAATTTAGCCGGATGGTACATGGCAAATAACAACATACAAGAAACAAAGAAAACACTTAACAGAATTATTAAAATAAATCCGAAAAACACCAAAGCCATCAATGCTTTGAATTCTTTAAAAAGCTAATGAGTAAAACAAAAAAAATAATTTGGTCAATAATACTTGTAGTTGGTTTATCAGCTTCAATTATGGGTATTAATTTATATTCAAAACTCTTTAAAAATAACATTTCTGAAGAAGCTGCTGAATATCTATATATACCTACAGGTTCTAGTATTGAAGATGTAGAAAGAATCATAAAAGAAAACAATGTATTATTAAATACAGAGACCTTTAAATGGGTTGCATCTCAACTTAAATATAAAACCATTAAACCTGGCAAATACAAAATAACGCAAGGCATGAGTAATGTGGAGTTGGTTCGTAAACTTAGAGCAGGTGATCAAGAGGTTGTAAAATTGAGTTTCCAAAATTTCAGACTCATGTCTGAATTTGCAGGATATGTTGGTAAGCAATTAGAATGTGATTCTACTGAATTACTTAATAAACTAGATAGTATTGATTTAATACGAGAGTATGGATTTAATGAAGAGAATATATTCTGCATGTTCATACCCAATACTTATGAATTTTATTGGAACACATCGGCTCTGAAATTTATTGATAAAATGAATGAGCAATATGTAAAGTTTTGGACAGAGGATCGTATTGCGAAGGCTAAGAAAATCGGATTAACAAAAGTTGATGTAAGTATATTAGCATCAATTGTTGATCAAGAGGCATTAGTCAATAAAGAGATGAAAACAATTGCAGGTGTTTACATGAATCGAATAAATAGAGGGATGAAATTAGAGGCTGACCCAACAGTGATTTTTGCAATAGGAAATTTTAATATTAAAAGAGTATTAAATAAAATGTTAGCACATAACTCACCTTATAATACTTATAAATACAATGGTTTACCTCCTGGTCCGATTTGTATGCCATCAATTGCTGCTATAGATGCTGTATTATCATACGAGAAACACAATTACATCTATTTCTGTGCTAAAGAAGATTTCTCGGGCTATCATAACTATGCAAGTAATTTAACTGATCATCAAAAAAATGCTAAGAAATTTCAATTAGCACTTAGCAAAAGAGGGATAATGAAATAATGTATATACACGAAACTAAAATAAGAGTACGTTACGGTGAAACAGACCAAATGGGTTATGTTTATTATGGTAACTATGCAGAGTTCTATGAGGTAGCAAGGGTTGAAATGCTAAGAAACCTTGGTTTGAGTTATAAGTGGATGGAAGGAACAGGCATTATGATGCCAGTTTTAGAGTTGAAATGTAAATACATAAAGCCAGCATTATATGATGATTTAATCACCATAAAGGTTATGCTGAAGGAATTACCTAAAACTCGAATAATTTTTACCTATGAGCTATACAATGAACAAAACGAATTAATAAACATTGGAGAAACTACATTAGTATTTGTAAATATAGAAAGTAAAAGACCTACTGTAGGTCCAGCTGAATTCATGCAAAAATTAGAACCTTATTTTAAGAATGAATAAACTAAAGGCTTGGCTTATTAATCACTATATCACGGAGCGTTTAATAGAAAAAAGTAAACGTACAACTATACCAGGTTTTGATGGTTTACCAATCTATACCGTATTAAGTTTTTTTGTAAAAGAAATTCAAAAAGAACATCTAAATACAAAATCAAGCTCATTAGCCTTTTCTTTTTTTTTAGCAATATTTCCGGCAACAATATTTCTTTTTACATTAATTCCCTATATACCTATTAATAATTTTCAGAATCAATTATTAGATCTGTTATTAAAAGGACTACCTTCAAGTACACAAGCAACTGTTCAAGATACTTTAACTGATATAATTAAAAATCAAAACTCAGGTTTATTATCATTTGGTTTTATTGCAGCATTATTCTTCTCTACCAATGGGATTGTAGCATTAATGAGAAATTTCAATAAGGCTTCATTAATTCAAGAAACTCGTAAAGGTTGGCAAAAAAGAAGAATTGCTATTGTGCTTACCTTCTTAATCTCAATACTTTTAATAATCGGTGTAACTCTAGTAATTGCGGGTAATTTCATCATCACCTATTTAAAGAAAAAAGCAATTATTAAAGGTGCTATTGTAGTATACTCTTTATTAGCTTTGAATTGGCTCGTAATTATTTTATTGTTTTTCTGTGTTATCTCTTTGTTATATTATTATTGTCCGGCTACCACCAAAAGATTCAAATTCATATCTGCAGGTTCTACCCTAGCGACTGTTTTATCAATACTTACCTCAATCGGATTTGCATATTATGTAAACAACTTCGGAAGTTACAATAAGCTATATGGTTCAATTGGAACATTGATCATCATTATGATTTGGCTTTATTTAAACTCAATGATATTGTTAATAGGATTTGAGTTGAATGCATCTATACACATACTCAAGCGAAATTTACCACCACCTTTAAAACCTCGTACAGGTAATCGTTTAAGAGCTACTAGTTAGTATTCAATACGTACATGATAAATACTCATCAACATCTCTTTGAATAATTGTTTAATACGATGAATTTCCTTTATCGAAACATCCGAATTAATCAATTGCTTTTGCTGAATTTTATAATCAATAATCTTTTCAACCAAATCAGAAATTGATTGAGCAGTTGGTTGCTTTAAACTTCTAGAAGCAGCTTCAACACTATCTGCAAGCATCATCACAGCAGTTTCTTTAGAGAATGGTATTGGACCAGGGTATTTAAATATATTCTCGTTAACGTCAGCTTCAGGGTAATTTTTCAAAAATGATTGGTAGAAATAATCGACACGAGTATTACCATGATGAGTTCTTATGAAATCGATAATCTCTTTAGGTAAACGATTACGAGTGGCTATTTCTATACCTGCATATACATGTCGAATGATGATTTTCGCACTCTCTTCATAAGGTAAATCATCATGAGGGTTTGTAGATTTTTGTTGGTTTTCAATAAAGTATTGAGGACTTTCCATTTTACCAATATCGTGATATAATGCTCCTGCCCTAACCAATAACGCATTACCTCCTATTTCAAATATTGCAGCTTCAGCTAAGTTAGCTACTTGTAATGAATGCTGAAAAGTACCTGGTGCTTTGTAAGATAATTCGCGCAATAAAGGGTTATTAATATTGGTAAATTCCATTAAAGTAACTTCCGTAGTTATGCCAAATAATTTTTCGAAAGCATAAATTAATGGGTATGCGATAAGAGATAAGATCACACTCACTAAGAACCACATTAAGTGTGACCAATCAATATTTAAAAACGAACCTTCATGAATAATAGAAATACCTATGTAACCCACTACATAAGTAGCATAAATTAATAATGCAGATATTAAAAATTGAGAACGCTTTAATAGACTTTTTATGCTATTGATAGCTACCATACCAGCAGTTATTTGAAGGAAGATAAACTCATAACCATTGGGTACGAAGAAACCAGCAACTATTACTACAAGCAAGTGAATATACAAAGCTAATCGAGTATCAAATATGACACGTATAATAATGGGAACAATACAATAAGGAATAAAATATAAGCTTGGTAATTGCATTTTAAGTGACCATGATAGTACTACCAACATAGTCGTAACAATTAATAAGATGATTAACATTTTTCTAATGTCAGCGTAAATGTCTTTTCTAAACATCGACAAAAACACCATTAAAAGAGTTAATATTAGTCCGACCAACACCCCCTGCCCCAAACTCACTATATACTTATTACCTAGTATTCCTAAGCGTTTATCATATTCATTTTTAAGTGATTCAAGAATGGTGAATTTATATTCATCAACTAATATTCCTCGGTCAATAATCACTTCACCAGAACTTATCATCCCCCTAAATTTTGAAACGTTCTTTAAGCCTTCATTTAGAATTTTTTGATTAATAGTTTCACTATATATTATGTTTTCAGAAATGACTTGTTGAAGAACAGTCATTAGTAAAATAGTATCGAGTAATGATTTTTTACTTAATTCAGAACGTACAAGTATTTCAGCTTCTTTAAATGAATAAAGTTTATCAATTGTATAAGGTTTAGCTATATTATTATCAACGATATAGATTAAGTCTTTTTGATTTTCTTCTGACTCTGATTTAGAATTTATAATTCCAACTTTATATAAATTTCTTAATATGATTTCAAGACTTTTAAAATTCTTATTAAAGTCGCTTAGATTATTATTGCCGTATTTTGAAGACCATATATTATTTAATTCAGTTCTAAGTGTATTAATACTAATATCTTCGATATCATGATTACGTTCATAATATGATGGTATCTGTTCAATAATTTCTTGCTTTTCGTTTTCTAGTTCTGATGCAGACTTCTCAATTGCAAAATCAAAGGGTGCGATTAATTTTTCATGCATCCAGGGCTTACCCTTATCAAATTCATACTTGAACTTACGGCCTTTGGGTAAT
>CALRXS010000009.1:0-123466 GCA_943372195.1 Sphingobacterium thalpophilum | reverse complement strand
CTAGAGGTAAGAGGCGATAATTTTATGGACCATATAGCATCAAGAATAAAATTAAATAACCAATTAATAAATGATAATCAAAAAGCAATCGAAAACTTATTAGACATAACAGAAAAAGCAGGAATTTCACCGACCTCATTTAAGTTAAGGTTCAATAAATTGAATAATAGAATACAATTCTTAAAAAATGATAATAGACTTTTGTTGAAAAAACAAAATATATTGGTAGAGGAAAAAAGTATAAAAAAAGTTGTAAAAGAAGGTATAACTAAATTTGAAAAACTACCTTTCCTAGAACAACAACTATTTATTAGAAGCTTAATTTCAACTATTTATGTTAGATGGAGAAAAGATAATTTAGCTCATTTAATTACAATTGATTTTAGAATAGATAAACTCCAAAACTATTTAGTCTCAAAAGAATTGCTAATAAACAGAACACAAGGAAAGAAAAGAATAACAAAAATATTAGAAGAAAAAATCCTAATAAAGAAAATTTACGAGGAAAAAACCGAGGATGGTTTTTCAATTAAATATGTTGATTAAGTATTACTAATTTGCTTCCAAATAGATTTTATTTTTGTCAATGTATTAATATGTAATCCAGTGATTTTTGAAATTTCAGTATTCTTATAACCCTTCTTCATATAATCAATCGCTTTTTTATTTTTCTCCTTATTTACAAATTTAATAATATCCTCCTTGGTCCCTAATTTTCTACCCCTATAAGAACCTTTCAATTTAGCAATTCTTATGCCTTCTAATTGACGTTCTTTTATCTGACATCTTTCCATTTCACCAACAATTCCTAGTATTGAAATAATTAGTTTGGAAATTGGATTTTCAACCCCATTTTCATCTAAAGTCCTTAATCCTTGAGAAACAAAAACAATAACTATATTCTTTTCATTAAAGTAATGTATAGTATTCATTATATCTCTTAGGTCTCTTCCTAATCTATCAATCTGCCATACTGAGAGATTTTTCAGCACCCCATTTTCTGCTAATTTCTTAATCTCAATTCCACCATTTCTTTCAAAAAAGGGAATGGTTCCGGAACATTTATCTTCAATTACTAAATCAAAATCTTTTTCAGTTACTCTTTGTCTATCCGTTTTTTGTTCTAAAGTTGAAACTCTAGTATAAAGTATATTCATATTTTATAAGTTACTTGATGTATTCCTAAAAATATGAATAAATACGCATAATACCTCATATTTTATATAAAAAATTATAAAAAATTATTCATAATTCATCCTTTACTCTAAAAATGTGATAAGTAATATAACTTATATTAAATAGTGACATAGCTCTATTCTCATAAGACCTCTGGGAATTCTCTACATTTCTTGCTACTTTTCCATAATCAATCAATTTGCTTATGAGTAATCAAGAAAAATCAGTAAAAATCACGAATGAGTTCAAGAGAATTCGAGAACTTGGTTTCGTTGCTTCAAATCGTCCAAAAAATAAGGATGGTGGTATTGGAAATACTTTTGAAGACTATTTAGGTGTTAGTGAAAACAATTTAAGGGACCCAGATTTTGAGGGCTTTGAGGTCAAGAGTAAAAGAGAATTAAATTCATCTTTTACAACTTTGTTTTCGAAAAGCCCAACTTCACCTAAAAAAGCAAATAATATATTAAAAAATAGATTTGGAGAAATTAGAGACCCGGAATTTCCAGTATTAAAAAAACTCTATGCCTCAATCTTTGGAAATAGAGAAAGTATTGTCTATGACAAATATAGAATGAGTATGGTGGTTGATAGAGTAAATGAGAAAATTATCTTAAAAGTATGTGACATTGAAGGTAAATTGTTATTCGATGACACTTACTGGACCTTTGATGCGTTAAGAAAAGCTTGTTTGAAACTGAAAGACTTATTCTTAGTATTCGCAGAACATAAAATCGAAGAGAAAATCCATAAATACCACTATAAATCATCAAAAGTATATTTTGATTTTAGTTTTGAAGAATTTCTAAATGGTGTTGAAGATGGTAGAATAATGTTTGATATAAGGATGGGAGTTTATAAAGACCCAGGAAAGAAAAACTATGGAAAGACACACGACCACGGAAGTGGATTTAGAGTACAGGCAAATAGAATTACTGAATTTTATGAAGAATGTATAGAAATTGAGTAATCTTAGAAATCAGTATATTAATTTATACTGCTTTCATACTAAATATATCTTCATCTTTAGTTCGTTGAGATATTGTTTGGCAATATTCTTCATTTATTTCACTGCCAATCCATCTTCTATTCATTATTTTACTAACTCTTGCTGTTGTGCCTGTACCCATAAATGGGTCATAAATAATATCGTTTTCATCTGAGAAATTAGTAAGAATTGTTTCAACTAATTTCTCGGGAAAAACGGCGCTATGATTTTTATCTACTTTTTTACCACGACTAATATTCCAGACATCACCTAATGTACCACGTTTGAAATTACATTTACTAAATTGTCGGCTAATCGCATTTGTTCTTTCAAATACAAGTATTAACTCACTTTGTCTGTTAAGTACATTACTAGCCATCGCTGGTTGAGCGTAACCCTTATCCCATATTATAATGTCTTTAAGATAATCAGAAAAGTGTCCAATCATCTTAAAAACTGCTCTTTTACTACCTGTTACAATTTGAATATTATAAAATATAATTTTACTTGTTCTTAGTAATTCAATTATCACCTTACTATGGAAATCATAATATTCTTCAATGGGTAAATTATCATCAAAATTTGAATATTTGGTACTAAATTCTTTCACGATTTGTCTAGAACAATATTTACCATTTCTTATTCTAAGGTTCATATTGTAAGGCGGTGATGTAACGACTAAATCTATAAAGTCATCAGGAATTCTCCTTAAAGTGTCTAAACAACTTTCATTATAAACTTTATTAAGTTCAATAACATTTGTTTCCTTTTTGATGGCTTTAAGGGTCTTAGGCTTTGATTTAATATTACCTTTTTCTTTCATAATCACAACAAAAATAAGGATAATTATTCTAACAAATAGCGGCCATTTATGATTTGTTTTATTATTCTTTCAGCCCAGGAAATATCACCAAAATCTAAATTTGTCATTTCAAAAGGAAGACTAGATTTACTAGTCAGTTCATCCTCTTCTTTTATTAGAATTGTAACGAAGGGGGTTCCCTCTTGTGAATTTAATTGAATGTACCATTTCGATATATTTTCTAATTCTAAATGTCGTTTAATAATTATTAGTTTTTCAACATCATTTTCATCAAAATATGGCATTTCAAATGTGTTTATACAACTAGAATAACTCCTTGAAGACTTTACCCAGCCTTGTCTTAAATCTATTATCTTCTTTTTGTTAAATGGCTTCTTATTATTATTAAGAAAAAGTGTATGTATTACTTTAGTGTTTTTGTAGGTGATAAGTGTGTAAGTATTTATATTGTCTTTTAGAATATACTTTCCATTGTATAAATCAAATAAATCAGGATAATGATTGTTCTTGATGTCTAAATTATTTTTATTGAATATTTTATCTGCGATTTCTAGATAATTTACTGGGGCATATTTTAATGAGAATTTAGTTGGATTATCATTCTTATATAATTTTCTAGATAATAAGCTATGCCGCTCGAAGATGTGATAATACCCTGTTTCTGAGTTTCCAAAAGGCAGTATTAAGCCAGTATTGTTTGATATGCCAAATATTAAACCGGCAACAAAATATATGTTTTTATTAGGATTGTTATAGCTGTTAGCTATTGAAATAATTTCATCTAATTCTTCTAATGAAAAGCACCTTTCTTTCATAAATTAGATATTAAAAATTATCTTTCATTCACTTTGGTCGAAATTATAAATGTGAACATAAACCCAGCCCCATTTTCTCTCCAACCACGAAGTACTTGCCTGTTTTTAATTTCATATAGATTTACATTTAAGTCAAAATAGTCAATTGTAAATCTAACGCATTCTAAGACTTTATTAATAAAGTCTAAATCACCAATTATACCATTTCTACCAATTATTGTAGTTGAACAATAAAAAGATGTCTCAGTTCTGTCTGTAATTCTGAAAGAGTGTGTAGTGTTATATTCATCTGATATATCAATCAACCTATCTTTTAGTACAATCTTAAATTCATTAATGTTCACCATATTAGTTCAACTTTAACATTAAAAATAATATTATTAAATTGTATATACAAATAAGTACAAATGAATAAGCAAGCTATTCTATTTTTTCTTTATCTATGTTTGGGTAATTTTGTAATTATAACAATCGTCGCTTATATGTTTTTGTTTCTTAAAATAGTTTATTAGGTTTTGTCTCTGGGGGTTATTTGTAATTTCAATAATATTAATATTAGGTTTATAAAATGTATTTTGAATATAATATTCTATCGTTTCTTGTGATAGTGTAGTATTAATTATTATGTGCGTATGTACTTCAAATTTATTCAATACAGCTAACTCAATTTGGGCCCTTGTAATGTTATTATGGTTTTTACTAACTGCGCCGGGATACTCTATTACAAATAGATAATTAATTGTTTCAAATGAAGACTTATAGTCTCTCCAAATACTATTAAATAATTTATTTTTTAATTTGAAATTCAAATCTTTTGGCGTTCTTGAGTTCGTATTAGTTATTGTTATAAAATAAAAATACCCTTTATTTGTCAGCATAATCTTATATGATTTACTTAAATCAATATGGATTTCATCTAAGCATTTATAACCTGATTTTTTTGTTAATTTTCTCAAAGTCTAATATATTATTTAATATAGTATTCAACCATACGATGATGGCTTTTCATACGTTGCTTGATATTTAGTTTTTCATTTGCTAAGACATAATATCATATTCTTAACAATCAATCACCTTTTGTTTCAGAGTGGAGCAACTCATATTTATTTGTGCTTTAATTTCAGTTTTTCTATTTTGATTTTAATGTCAATATTATCTAATTCCATCTTTCTTAATTGCTTCTTCCAACTTTTGCTATTTGTATTAATATATTCAGTTAATTTACTTCTTCTTTTATTTATTAGTTCTTGTAATTTGTTTATCATTTTCGCTTATTAATATTTTCAATATTTCTACTAAGCAACTAGTGCTGTAAAGCGTCTTATTCTGGATTTTAATTATTCCCCTTTCTTTAGCTTCATACTTTTTGGTAATTTGTTGAAATAAGGATTTAGAAATGTTTAGACGCTCTCTAATCATATAATTATCCAAGTATTTTTTACCATCAATTAAATAATACATATTCATTATTCTTTATTAAAATATTTTTTTATTTCAGCCAATATTTCTTCATCTTCACTATCCTCTCCATCAGGCATAAATTCATCCTCATCTTGTATATAAGGAACCTCTTTATCATTTTCGATATTAATAAAATCTTCAAATTCTTTAATAAACTTCATTTTTATTTTCATATAGATTTCACTTATTTTTATATTGAATATTCATTCAATTCATATTATATATATTCTAAAAAATAAATAAGTTTTTCTTTGTATGGTTTTTTATAGTGAATTCTGTTTAACTAGACATTTTTTAGATAAACTATAAAATTTTTAGTTTATATAGATATTTAATTGATAAGTGAAAAAATCTATACTATTGTATTACTATGTATGAAAATGAAATCATAATTCAATTAATTTCCGCCGATATTAAATATCATAGATTTACTAATTATTTATACAAAAACCATTTAGTTCCGGATGAATTTGAATTGGATTTATTAAGTATTGTGGCGTTAAAAATGGGCGAAAGGAAAGGTGAAATAAGAGATAATTGGATTGAATGCTATATGAGCTTTTTAGATATAGCAATTGAAGATAAGAATATACCTTCTGAGACAATTGCGCTATTAATGTATTATCAACTAAAGGCTATATAGTTGATATACATATTATTAACTTTAACACAACAAGCTCTGAAATAGAATGATGTGGTGCTCTAAAAGGTCTACGCGCTATCAATGAGTCGCTCGATTTTAGTTTACCTGCTACTGAATGTATTTTAGTTGTTTCTAATGATTCATTTAAATTCAATGGTGGCAATATGGTTGGTAATCTTTTTGCCAACATGGTTTTGCCGGCTCCAGGCGGACCTATAAGAATTATATTATGTCCGCCCGCAGCAGCAATCTCCATCGCACGTTTTACATTCTCTTGACCTTTTACATCTCCAAAGTCGATGTCTGTAATACTTTGATTTAAGAAAAAATCTTCACGCGGATTTACGACTAGAGCTGTAATGTTTCTCTCGCCTTTAAAGAAATTAACAACCTCCGAAATATTCTGCATCCCATACACTTCTAATCCGCTTACTATTGCAGCTTCTTTCGCATTTTTCAATGGTAGTATAAATCCTTTGAATCCTTTTCTCTTTGCCTCAATTGCGATAGGCAATGCACCTCTAATCGGTTTCAATGTACCATCTAACGATAGCTCACCCATGATTAAATAATCTGCTATTTCATCATTTGGTATTTGATCCGACGCCGCTAAAATTCCAATTGCTATTGTTAGATCATAAGCTGAACCTTCTTTGCGAATGTCGGCAGGAGCCATGTTTACCACAATCTTCATCCTCGGCATATTCAACCCAACATGTTTCACCGCCGACTCTATGCGCAGGTTACTTTCTTTTACAGCACTATCGGGTAAGCCCACTAAATGATAGTCTACACCTGACACAATATTCACCTCTACCTCTATCAAGATAGCGTTTACTCCATACACCGCGCTTCCAAAAGTTTTCACTAACATGGTGTAAAGGTAAATCCAAGAAATTTTTAATGGAACTGCAAGAATGCAGGATTATTTTTAAGACTGCATTCTTGCAACTTTTTATAGATGACTCTCTATGTAGTCAATCAATGAATGAATAATTTTTATATGAATTTCTTGTGCGCGATCTGCATACTCTGAATGTGGTGCACGTATTTCTACGTCGCAAATATTTGCAAGTTCGCCACCATCCTTACCAGTTAAACAAACGGTATGCATACCTTTTGCTTTCGCTGCTTGCACTGCTTTAATAATATTTTTTGAATTGCCCGATGTGCTGATACCTAATAACACATCACCTGATTTACCTATGCCTTCAACGAAACGTGAGAATACAAACTCATAACCGTAATCATTTGCAACACATGAAATATGTGAAGGATCTGATATTGAAATTGCTGCAATTGATGCGCGATCATTTCTATATCTTCCGCTCAGCTCTTCTGCAAAATGCATAGCATCACACATAGAACCTCCATTGCCACATGAGATAATTTTACCACCTTGCTTAATGGCATTCGTCATCAATGCTGCAGCCTTTTCTATTTGCTGAATATTTTTTTCATCAGCAATAAAACTTGCCAATACTTTTTGTGCTTCTTCGAAATGCTTTTGAATGGTATTCATTTTACAATGATAGAATCTTGTGAACGTTTTATCAAATTTAATCAACCTTTTCTTATATTGTATCAAATATGGGCGGAAGAAAATATTTATGTGCTCTAAATCCTGATTCTGGGCGGTCTAAAGCTCGTAAGATGATGAAGAGCCTGCAGCAAGATTTACCTAATGATGACTTCTTAGTACTCGAAAGTATAAGCACAGGTTACTTCTCTCGTTTCATCAATCAAAATATTTTATCAGACATAGATGCTGTTATTGTTTTGGGTGGTGATGGTACGATGCATGATGTTGTAAATGCAATGTATAATGCTAACTCATTACACATACCTGTCATTTTATTTCCGGCGGGTAGTGGCAATGCCTTTAATCATGACTTAAATTGTCTTGATTATAAATCAGCATTAAAAGCACTCAAAACTTTTAAGGTTGAAAAAATAGATCTAATAAAAGTGAAGTACGAAGATTTCGAATGTATTTCATTTAACATGATCGGCTGGGGCTTAGTTGCTAATATTAATTTTAGATCTGAACAATTAAGAACTATTGGTACTAGTAGATATACCGTAGCATCTTTATTAGAATTAATTCCTAATCCTTCACAAAAAGTAAAAATTAAATTAGATAAAGTTACTTATAACGAAGACTTCTCATTCATTTTAATTTTAAACACTAAACATACAGGCAAAGGTATGAAAATGGCACCACTAGCTGATTTAAAAGATGAGTTAATGGACGTTATTTTAGTGCGAAAAACTTCTATGTTTAATCTCTTGAAATTATTCCCTAGTGTATATTCTGGTAAACATATTCAATCAGAACTCTTAGAGTACAAACAGGTAAGAAGTATCATGGTTAACTCTGAAGTTTCACTATTAACTATTGATGGAGAAGAGAAAGGGGTCGCGCCATTCACGGCTGAAATTGCCGAAGAGAAATTGTCAATTATTGTACAATAAAAAAGGGGGAATTTAATTCCCCCTTTTTTTATGGCTTTACAAATTTGTTTTTGCCTTCGTCTAAGAATTTTATATACGCTGCGATGTCTTCATTATAACCATATGGTTTGTTTAATGGATTTCCCTCAGCATCTGTAACAACATATAAAGGTTGTGCATTACTATTGAATTTCGAAACTTGTAAATCAACATTTCTATTGCCCAAAGTCTTTACTTTTTTACCTGTATATTTTGAAACATATTTTTGATCTTCTGGCAATTCTGTACGATCATCAACATATAATGATATAACTACAAAATCATTTTTTAATCTATTCAATACTTCAGCATCTGGCCAAACTGCGTTTTCCATTTTACGGCAGTTAGTGCATGAGTGCCCTGTAAAATCAAGGAATACAGGCTTGCCTACTTGTTTCGCATAAGCCATGCCTTCATCATAATCAAAGAATGCATCGATACCAAGTGGTGCATGTAAACGATCTGCATATTTTTTATTTGCAGTATGTGTCGTTGTTGAATTGCTTGCGCCACTAGATGCTGCAAATTGACTTGAATATAAATCAAAATCTTGCGTGCCTTGGTGTGGTAAAAATCCGCTCACCGCTTTTAACGGCGCACCCCATAAGCCTGGAACCAAATACACTGCAAAGCTTAATGAAAGTATCGCTAAAAATAATCTTGTTACTGATACATGTTTAACATCTGAGTCGTGATTGAATTTCAATTTGCCTAATAAGTACATACCTAATAAAGCAAAAATTACAACCCATAAAACGATGAATACTTCACGATCTAAAATTCCCCAATGGTATGCCATGTCGGCATTCGATAAGAATTTTAATGCGAAAGCAAGTTCCACAAAACCTAGTACTACTTTCACAGAGTTCAACCATCCGCCTGACTTAGGCATAGAATTTAACCAACTCGGGAAAATTGCAAATAGCGTGAATGGCAATGCTAATGAAAGTGAGAAACCTAACATGCCCATAAACGGACCCATGTATTCGCCTTTGTTTGCTGCGTCTACTAATAAGGTACCGATCAGCGGACCTGTACAAGAGAATGATGCAATCGCTAATACTACCGCCATGAAAAAGATACCTACTAAGCCTCCTTTATCTGCTTTTTGATCTGCCTTCGTTGACCATGAACTTGGTAATGTAATTTCAAATGCACCAAAGAATGATGCTGCGAAAACTACTAATACTGCGAAGAATATTAAATTGAAAACGGCATCACTCGATAATTCGTTCAATGCGCTCGCACCTAATAAAACCGTTATACCCAAGCCTAAGCCAACATAAATTACAACGATTGATAAACCGTATAATAATGCATTACGAATTCCGATGGCTCTTGTCTTACTTTGCTTCGTAAAGAAACTAACAGTTAAAGGAATCATCGGGAAAATACATGGCATCAACAATGCAACGAATCCAAATAAAAATCCTTGAATGAAAATAAACCAAATTGAATCTGCTTCTTTTTTCTCTTCAGATAATTCAGCCAATACCGTTTCCTTCGTAGCACTTGTATCTACTGCCTTTGTAGTGGTATCGATATTTTCTGCGGATGTTACTGGCGCTGTAGCAGTGTCAACTGATTTTGTTTCTGTTGCAGTAATTGCTGATGTTTTTACTACTCCATTAATATCGAAACTAAACTCAACTTCTTCTGGTGGTAAACATTGTTTATCATCGCAAACCATAAATTCTAGCGCGCCATTGATTTTGAAATCTTTGTTGCTACTAACTTTTATTTTTTGTTTGAATGTTGCAGAGCCTTCGAACCAAGCCACTTGCATACCAAATATGTCATCGAAAAATGGTTTCGCCTTCGGAATTTCATTGACTTTGCCAACTAAACTATAGTTGCTGTTTTTGTCAAATCTAAAATTAGTAGGTACTGGTCCGCCTTCGCCAATAAATTGCGAATACAAATGCCAGCCCTTGTCGATACTAGCTTTGATGACTAATGTTGCTTCTTCTTTGCCGTTATTTTCAACACTGTATGTCCATTTAACTGGATTCTGAATTTGAGCAAAAATAGTTAAGCTGATAATACTTAACAGAAGCGTAAGAATTGTTTTTTTCATTTTTTTATAGGAGCAATAAGATTCAA
The DNA here is from genome assembly GCA_943372195.1 of Sphingobacterium thalpophilum. GTDB lineage: Bacteria > Bacteroidota > Bacteroidia > Sphingobacteriales > Sphingobacteriaceae > JAEYZM01. The sequence goes on along the minus strand of CALRXS010000009.1, from coordinate 112,964 downwards.
AAATATCATTTTATTTTAAAGGATGAACTCTACCTCTTTAATATCGTAGTAATTTATACCTAATTCGCTCTCTAGACACAGTTTACCATAGGGGCCTAATCCTGTTATTTTAGCACGAATTTTACCTTGAGTCGTTTTATACTCTCGTTCCTGACCGTAAAATAACAGCCTAGAGAAGTAGCGTTCTTTCAAATATTCCGTTTTATTAGACTTAAGAGCTAAGTAGTAATACTCTATGAAACTCAAAAGGTTGAATAATATTTCCTCGAGTTCATAATCTTTCTCTGAAATCTGTTTCATAGAAATCGGATGTGGAGCATCACTTTCAAAATGTAACTGATTAACGTTTAGTCCGATACCAATCACCGAGTTTTTTATTTTATCGCCTTGCAAGCTGTTCTCAATTAAAATACCGGCTATTTTATGATGGTTATAATAGATATCATTAGGCCATTTAATCATTATATCATGTGATAATTGCTTCTCTAAAAAATCACAAATGCCTAACGAAACAGCCATAGACAAGTAAAACTGATCTTCAATCGCCAATGAATCAGGTTTGTATAAGATAGAGAATGTAAGGTTTTTGCCAGCTTCGGACTCCCAAAAATTACCCATTTGTCCTCTACCCGCAACTTGTTCAACTGCCATAATAACAGAGCCCTCTTCTAATGGCGTAGATTTTGACAACAATTCTTGTACATAGCTGTTTGTAGAAGAAACACGATCTAGGAGGATGAAATTTTTTCCGGTGAAATGTGCAGGCATGCTGATAGATGTAAGGTTTAAATTTTTATTTTTGTGTAAATTAATTGCTTTTAATGCTTAGAAACAAACAGCTTAAAGAAACAATCATCAACTCAGACGAATCTAAGAAAATAGCGGAAGTTATTATTCATGGTATTCAAGAGAAAAAAGGTAAAGACATTGTGAGTCTCGATTTAAGAAACATCAGCAGTTCTGTCAGTGATTTTTTTGTCGTATGTCATGCTGATTCATCAACTCAAGTGAAGGCTATTGCCGACTCTGTTGAAGATGAAATGTACAAGGCGTTCAAAGAAGAGCCTTGGCATAAAGAAGGATTTCAGAATTCAGAATGGATATTACTTGATTTTGTAAGTGTAGTAGTTCATATTTTCAGAACTGAAAAAAGAGATTATTACGGGGTTGAAGATTTATGGGGTGATGCAGAATTGAAGCGTCACGAATCTTAATAGAAAAAGAAAAACATGGAAGATAATAAGAAACAAAAGAGGAGCTTACCTAAGCCTCCTAAATTTAATTTTTACTGGATATATGGAATTTTAGCAGCAGGCTTGCTGATCTTTAATTTTATGTACTCTGGTAATTCTGCAATGCCAGTTAGCTTTCAACGATTCACTAATGAAATGTTGTTGAGTCATGATGTTGAAAAACTAATCGGATACCAAGAAGGAAATATTTATAAAATTGAAGTATACATTCAGAAAGAAAAACTTTCGAATGAAAAATATAAAGACATTAATTCAAGTCAATTTCTTTCTGGTAGCGGACCGCATTATTATTTCACCGAAGCAACTAGTGCTGTAAGTGATTTAAAAGAACAGTTGAGAGATTTGCAAAAAGGCTTTCCGCCAAATGAGCAAATTGCTATTCAATTTGTTGAGCGTTCTAATTGGGGAAGAGATTTCTTGTTAACATGGGTATTGCCATTAGCAATTATGATTGCGGTGTGGATATTTGTGATGAGAAAAATTTCTGGTGGGGGTAGTGGTCCGGGCGGACAAATATTCAACATCGGAAAATCGAAAGCGACATTGTTTGATAAAGAATCACAAGTGTCAATTACTTTCAATGATGTAGCCGGATTAGAAGAGGCAAAGCAAGAGGTGATGGAGGTCGTTGACTTCCTGAAAAACCCTAAGAAATATACAGCCTTAGGAGGTAAGATTCCGAAAGGTGTTTTATTGGTTGGTTCACCAGGTACAGGTAAAACTTTATTAGCAAAAGCAGTTGCAGGTGAAGCACAAGTTCCATTCTTCTCTTTATCGGGTTCAGATTTCGTAGAGATGTTTGTGGGTGTAGGTGCATCAAGAGTGCGTGACTTGTTCAAGCAAGCAAAAGAAAAAGCACCATGTATTATTTTCATTGATGAGATAGATGCAGTGGGTCGTGCGCGTGGTAAAAATCAAATCATGGGTGGTAACGATGAGCGTGAAAATACATTGAACCAATTGTTAGTAGAGATGGATGGTTTCGGTACTGACTCAGGTGTAATCATCATGGCTGCAACAAACAGACCAGATGTATTAGACCCTGCATTATTAAGACCAGGTCGTTTCGATAGACAAATTGCAATTGATAAACCAGACTTAAAAGGAAGAGAGCAAATTTTCAAAGTGCATTTAAAGCCTTTGAAATTATCTGCAGAAGTAGAGACGAAAAAATTAGCTGCACAAACACCAGGTTTTGCTGGTGCTGAAATAGCAAACGTTTGTAACGAAGCAGCATTGATTGCTGCACGTAGAAATAAAACTGCTATCGATATGCAAGATTTTCAAGATGCTATTGATAGAGTGATCGGCGGATTAGAGAAGAAGAATAAAATTATTTCACCAGAAGAAAAGAAAATTGTTGCTTATCACGAAGCAGGTCATGCAATAGCCGGATGGTTCTTAGAGCACGCTGATCCATTGGTGAAAGTTTCGATTGTACCTAGAGGTATTGCAGCATTAGGTTATGCACAGTATTTGCCGAAAGAGCAATACTTATATACTACTGAGCAATTAACTGATAGCATGAAAATGACATTGGGAGGTAGAGCTGCTGAAGAAATTGTATTCGGTAAAATTTCTACTGGTGCGCAAAATGACTTAGAAAGAATTACCAAATTATCATACGCAATGGTTACGATGTATGGTATGAATAAAAACATTGGTAATGTATCTTTCAATGACCCACAAGGTGAATATGGATATGGTAAACCATACTCTGATAAAACTGCAGAGTTAATTGACTTAGAAGTTAGAAATTTGATAAGCGATATCTATGAGCAAACTAAACAATTGCTAATAGATCATAGAGAAGGTTTAGAAAAAATTGCTCAAGCATTATTGCAGAAAGAAATTATTTTCCAAACTGACTTAGAAGAATTACTAGGTAAGAGACCTTTTGATACTCGTACTACTTACGATGAATTCGTAAATGGTGAAGTTGAAAAAACCGAAGAACCAGTAGCTGAATTGAAAGTTGAAAAAACTGAAGATTCTACTCCGCTTGAAATCGTTAATGCCGAAGAAGTAGAGCTGAAGCGAACAGATGCTGAAAGCGAAGAGAAAGCTTAATAATATTGAACAAAGGGACGTATAATCGTCCCTTTGTTTTTTTATTTATATTTGCCCTATGCGTGAAGCTACCCCCAAAGAAAGAATGCTCAAACAAATAAGAAGAGCATTAATAGAGAAAACCGAAAATCCTTATCCTCGTATCGAGGAACAATCATCTGTATTCAAAAAATCAGAAGAAGAATTATTAGAAATTCAATTCGCAGAAGAGTTTTCAAAAATCAATGGCAATTTTATTTTTTGTGAAAGCAAAGAGCAGTGCTTAGAAGATTTGAATGAATTGATTCAAAAAAATAACTGGACGAATATTTATGCTTGGGAGAAAGAGCTGATAGATTGGGTGAAGATCGAGGGACTCAAAACGAATGATGCAGATTTTTTAAATGCGAATGTAGGAATCACTACATGCGAAGCATTATCAGCTAGAACGGGAAGCATCTTAATTAGCAACGGTACAGAAGCCGGAAGAAGATTATCAATTTACCCTCATATACATGTTGTGATTGCATATACCTCTCAATTATTTGATGATATTAATAATGCATTGAATTTTATTGAGAAGAAATACGATGGTAAATTACCAAGTATGATAAGTAATACAACCGGACCTAGTAGAACGGCAGATATTGAGAAGACTTTAGTATTAGGCGCACACGGACCTCGAGAGATTTATTTATTTTTAATCGACGAACAATAAGCATGAGTACAAAATCAATTTATTTTGCTTCAGATTTTCATTTGGGTGTACCCGATGAAAAAAGTTCGAGAGAGCGTGAGATGGCTGTTGTAAAATGGTTAGGTGAAATTGAACACGATGCAAAAGAAATTTATTTGGTAGGTGATATTTTTGATTTCTGGTTTGAATATGCAAAGGTAATACCTAAAGGGTTTGTTAGATTACAAGGCAAAATTGCTGAATTAGTAGATAAAGGAATTACTGTAAACTTCTTTACAGGCAATCACGATATGTGGATGTTCGATTATTTTGAAAAAGAACTCGGTGTTAAAATCTACAGAGATAATATAGTTAGAGAATACTTTGGCAAAAAAATTATGATAGGCCACGGCGATGGCTTAGGCCCCGGTGATTACTCATATAAATTTTTAAAGAAAGTATTTGCAAGCAAAGTATGTCAATGGTTATTCGCACGCATACATCCGAATTTAGGCATGTGGATAGCAGATAAATGGTCTCGAAGTAGCAGAGTAGCGAACGATAACAAAGAAAAATTTTTAGGGGAACAAAATGAATGGCTAGCGATTTATTGCAAAGAGCAATTGATGAAAGAGCATTATGATTTATTTATTTTCGGACATAGGCATTTACCTTTAGACATAAGATTAACAGAGCAATCGCGTTATATAAACTTAGGTGAATGGGTGCATCACAGAACCTATGTAAAACTTTCAGAACAAGGTGCAGAGTTAAAGAAGTATTAAGCTTCATGAAAAAAATAATCGCAATAATTCTATTAAGTATTTTATACTTTAACAGCTCTGCTCAGAGCGAAGAGAAATTAATTGCAAAAGATATAAGCTTTTATAAAGTAGATGAAATCGGCAATGTTTATTATGTCGACAAATTGAATACGCTTACGAAGTATGAACCTAATGTTCCTCGATACATAAAATATGCAGATGTAAAATCGGGCAGAATTCATTCGATAGATGTGAGCAACCCATTGCGAGTGGTTGTGTTCTATGCAGATCAATTTGTTGTGAAGTTCTTAGATGTAAATTTAACAGAGATCAATTCTTTTAAAGTAAAAGATGTTTACCCAGAAGGCTGGATACGTTTGGTATGCTCATCGAACAATAATGGCTTGTGGATGTACGATGAGTTGAGTAGAAAATTAATAAAAGTTGGGGAACAATTAATCACACAATTTCAAACAGGCGATTTATATTTAGTTACTCGCAAAAAAATAAATCCGAATTTCATGATAGAATTCGGTGATGAATTATTTTTGAATGACCCCAAAATTGGCTTAATGGTTTTTGACTTATTCGGAGGGTACAAGAAAACCATTCAAATACAATCATCTTCTGATGTGCAATTCAGAAAAGATGAATTATATTATATCAATAATAATCAATGGTTGAAATACTCAAATTTCAAATCAGATACTTTTAAAGAATTAAACAAAGATTTGCAATCACCAATACTAAGTAATGTAGGTTTTTACTTTTTAAAGGGAGCTGATTTATATTATCAATCCAATTAATTTTTTCTTACTAAGAATTTAGTTTGAAAAACTTCAGAGTCTTTAATGTTTACAATTTTCAAATAATACATTCCGTCAGCGTAGGCATCCGAATTAATTATAAAACGATCGCCACGACCATTGCCTTTTTCAAGTTTCTCGCCCGACATCGAGAAAATCTCATACTCGAAATCTTTGAAGTCTTTGTTGAGAGTTACAATTCTAGATATGTCATTTATAGGGTTAGGCCATATTTGTATACTTTGATTATTTAAATTCAGAAACTCAATAGCGATAGTTTCAGTAAAGCCTGATCCGCCGAATTCCATTTTATAATAGGCAGTATCATTTACAACTGGTAATGTATCATTGAATTCATAGTAAGATTCATTATCATCGAATCCGCATATACCAGGTATAATTCCAATTATAGAAAAATTTATAGTGTCAGTAGAGCGGTAAAGTTTAATGCCGTTACAAGTATTACCAGATTTAATAACACAAGAAGCTTTAATGTATTTACCTTTATTTTCAATATCGAAGCTTTTTATTATGTCAGTTCTCTCTTGAGCGAACGTCAAAGAGAATGCTAAGCTGTATAGTAGAGTGAAAATGATCTTGAAAAATTTCATATTGTATTAACGTGAAATTATACATCTTTATATATAAATCAATATATATTTTGCATTAATGTCTGAAAACAAAAATAAAGTACTCACAGAATGGGTAAATAATCATGCTGATTATTTATATGAAAGAGCTTTTTATAAGGTTCAAGATACAGATGTTGCGAACGATATTGTTCAAGACACATTTCTTGCTGCTATTAATGCTTACGAAAAATTTGAGGCGAAGAGTAGTGTTAAGACTTGGTTGACAAGTATACTGAATAATAAAATTGTAGATTATTTCAGGAAGTCTAGTAAATCATTTTTGAGTTTAGATCAATTAACAGAGCATAAATCAGACAGCTTCACAGAAAGTTTTTTTGATGAAACAGATACTTGGAAGCAAGGTGTTTTTGAGGAGTATTGGCATGATGAAAATTTATTAGACAACTATGATTTTATTAAAGTATTAGAATCATGTTTAACAGAATTGCCCAATAATTGGCGAGCTATTATATTGTCGAAATACATTGAAAATAAAGATGCAGTTGAAATCTGTAAGGAATTCAACATTAGTAGCACTAATTATTGGCAGATTATTCATAGAACAAAGTTGCTATTAAGAAAGTGTATTAATTTAAAATGGAGTTATTAAAATTATGAGACCATCATTACAACATATTTTTCTTTCATGTAAGAAAGCATCAGAGCTTATCGATAAGAAAGAGTCAGTAGGTATTTCAATTAAAGAGAGTATACAATTAAAAATGCACGAGTATGCATGTAGAGCTTGCGCAGAGTATCATAAGCAGAGTTTACAAATTGATAAAATGCTTGGTAAGTATACTAATATGAAGAAAGCTGACTTACCTAAAATTGATAAAGCTGATTTAGAAAATCAAATCAAATCGAAGTTATAATGTCAGCTATTTGCTACCATCCGTCTAAGATGAAAAAGAAAAATTATGAAAGCTAGCAAATTGATTTTAGTGACGATGATTCTTATATCAAGCAATATTTTCGCTCAAAATTTTGAAAAGAAAACTTCAGATGTCAAAGGAATTTCAGTAGGTGCAGAGGTGAAGAATTTTACTGCGACCGGGTTAAACGGTATGCAATTTAATTTAGATGAGCAGATGAAGAAAGGTCCGGTGGTGCTGATGTTTTTCAGAGGACAATGGTGCCCTGTTTGCAATAAATATTTAAGCAGTGTACAAGATAGTTTAGAGCTTATACTAGGTAAGGGTGCAACTTTAGTGGCTATATCGCCAGAGTTACCAGAGAATTTAGCCGAGACAAAGGAAAAGACAAAGGCAGAATTTATTTTATTGCACGATAAAGACTATTTGATCGCAAAAGAATTTGATGTATTGTTCAAGCCTGATAGATCTACTCGATTATTGTATAATACAGCCTTGGGTGCAAATTTAGACGAGGCGCACGGAGCTTCAGAAGTATTGTTGCCGGTGCCTGCAACATTTATAATAGGCAAAGATTCAAAGGTCATATGGCGTCAATTCGACCATAATTATAATAAAAGAGCGAGTATTAAAGACATACTAAGACATTTATAATTAGTCAATTTTCCTTATCTTTGCAGACTTTAAAAAGAGGGAAATTGTCATGAACGACATGTTGGAAAAGTTAGAAGCGATTCATAATCGTTATTTGGAGGTAGAGAAAGAACTTTCTTCACCAGAAGCAATGAGCGATATGAAGCGATTTGCACAATTAAACAGAGACTATAAAGAATTAGGTAAGATTGTAGAGCAATACAAGATCTACAGTAATATCATGAGCAATATTGAAGCTAACAAAGAGATTTTGGCGAATGAGAGTGATGCGGAGTTTAGGGAGATGGCAAAATCGGAGCTTGATGAATTGATTTCACAGAGAGATGCGATTGAGGAAGAGATCAGATTGATGTTGATACCTAAAGACCCTGAAGATGCTAGAAATGCAATTTTAGAAATTCGTGCGGGAACAGGTGGTGATGAGGCGAGTTTATTTGCGGGTGATTTATTCAGAATGTACCAAAGATATTGCGAGTTGAAGGGTTGGAAGACAGAATTGGTAGATTACACACCGGGTACAGCAGGCGGATATAAAGAGATTATCTTAAATGTGATAGGGGAAGATGTTTACGGAACATTAAAATATGAGTCTGGGGTACATCGTGTACAGAGAGTGCCGGCAACCGAAACACAAGGTAGAGTTCATACATCAGCAGCATCCATCGTAGTATTACCAGAGGCCGATGAATTCGATATCGACTTAAAGATGAATGATATTCGTAAAGATTTGTTTTGTTCATCGGGTCCGGGCGGACAGTCAGTAAACACTACTTATTCGGCGGTTCGATTGACGCATATACCTACTGGGGTAGTGGCGCAATGTCAAGATGAGAAGTCACAGCAAAAGAATTTCGAGAAAGCATTAGGTGTATTAAGATCACGTATTTACGAGATGGAATTCGCCAAGCATATGGAAGAAGTTTCTAAGAAACGTAAGACGATGGTATCGACAGGCGACAGATCGGCGAAGATTAGAACTTATAATTTCCCACAGAGTAGATTGACAGACCATAGAATTGGTTTAACGACACATAACCTTCCGGCAGTGATGAATGGCGACATTAATGACATCATTAATGCGCTACAATTCGCAGAAAATGCCGAAAAGATGAAAGAAGGTACTGTATAATAACGATTTGCATTTTTTTGTTGACAAATTAATAAAAGAGCGTATATTTGCAGTCCCAAGAAACGGAGTGGTAATCTAACCTGGTTAGATTGTCCCGATGTAATCGGGAAGGTCGCTGTTAGAGTGACTTTTTAAATAAAACGGAGTGGTAGTTCAGCTGGTTAGAATGCCTGCCTGTCACGCAGGAGGTCGCGGGTTCGAGTCCCGTCCATTCCGCAAAAGCCTTAGAGAAATCTAAGGCTTTTTGCATTTAAGATATTTTCGAAATCTCTCTTGCCAACTCCCAATCTTTCTCTGTCACCACATCGCCCGAATCATGTGTGCTTAAAAATAATTCTACTGTATTATAAGTATTGTGAATTGTAGGGTGATGATTCAATTGCTCAGCAATGATTGCGAGCTTATTTATGAATTCTATAGCAGCATTAAAGTCCTTAAAAACTATTTTGCTATAAAGCTTATTATTTGATTCTTTGAACTCTATCATGCTTGATTATATTTTTTATTGAATATAATAAAATAATAATTGTAAGGTTTTATAATTTATCTAGACTAATATGCATGCGCAAGAAAATATTGATTTTAACTTCGGCTATTCTATTAGCTTATAATGTTGATGTAAATGCCCAAGGCTGCAGTGATGCAGGTGTTTGTTCAATGGGTAATGTTGAATCGAATCATACTTATGATTCTGATAGTGCCAAGAATTCTTATCATATAAAGCTTAGTCAAAGTGTAGGATCAGGGGAGCAGGGCGTGATTAATGCCTTAACTAGTATAGATCTGAGTGCTAGTATCAAAGATTTTTTCTTCCAAATCAAAGTGCCATATGCATACAATTCAGGAAATCTAGGGCAAGTAGCCGGATTATCTGATATCAGCGTAAGTGCTTCTTATAACTTGAAGAGTACTGAAAAAAATGCATACGGCTTGATGCTCGGATTTAAATTACCAACGAATGAGTCGGACCTTAAAATTAATGGAAACTCGGCACCAATGCCTTATCAAACTAGTTTAGGAACATTTGATTTGGTTGTAGGTGCAAATATGAAGTTAGATAAATATGTGTTCGCCCTAGCCTATCAACATGTATTAAATCATAATAATAGAAATCAATTTATTGCCAATAGCTTTACGAATACTGATGCTAACAATTATTTCACATCTTTTCTATTTAAACGATCAAATGATTTAGTTTTCAGAGCTGAGCGTAGAATTGATGTTAAAAATAATTGGTCTGTAAATCCGAGTACCCTTTTTATCTATCGTTTACAAAATGATCAAGAGGCAGATATTAGTGGTAATTATTCTGAGATAAAAAATTCATCTGGACTTACATTTAATGTGGTGATGAATGTTAGCAAGAAATTTAAGAATGAAAATGCATTAGATTTTAGTCTTGCTTTCCCCTTGATGGTAAGAAAAGTAAGACCTGATGGATTAACAAGGTCAGCTTTAGTTGCAGCTGCTTACAGATTTAATTTATAAAATTTTAAACTCCGAATTGTCTTAAGTGATGATCGAGATGTTTATACAATAAATTATTCCATTCAATAACGCTGAGTTTGCCGATGGCTATTTGTACTTTACCGTTGAAGTAATCTGGACCTAACTTTTCAGTTTTTTCGATGTAAGAAATAATTCGAGCTTTCTCTCTTTCAAAATCTCTACGATCTACTATCATAAATGCTGGGGCAGTGGGTAAGTTATGTTTATATGGCACATCATTCACCATCGTATGTTTAAAGAACAAACGCATTACGATTTTTATAAATACGTTTGGTCCGTCGTTGCGCTCACCTAATGCTTGTTCATAAGGCACACAAATATGTGCAAGCATTTGATCAACATTCATTTTGCCCCAACGACGTTGAGACATAGGTGTTAATTGGTTGATTCTATGAATTAAATCTTTAGTAGTTTCTGCTTCGAATATATTAGGTAGTGCCATTATCTTTTATAAATTACTCAGGCAATTTAAGAATTAATTAATTCGAAGAGTAATGATTTTTATTTTCAGAGGATTGCTCTTGTTCGTATTTAAACTGTTCCCAGATCTCTAATATTTTCGCATCAATAAATTCTGAGTTTTCATTATAAAATTTATCGAACAAAGTTGAATTTACTTCTAACTCTGAATTTTCACGTTTTAGTAGTGACCTTATATATGTTTTGAGTGAAAACATATATAAATTTAGTTAAACTGAAATATATTTACAAATACTAAATATAATGTAGTTATACTCATTAATATTTAGCTGTACTAAATCTAATTTAGTACATATGAAGAATACAATTGGTGATCGTATTAGAAAATGTAGGTTAAATAAGGGTTTAAGTCAAGATTACGTCGCGAGCCTTCTTGATTTATCTCCATCTGCATTATCTAATATTGAAACGAATAAATCAGAAATAACAGTCAATCGATTGTATAAAATTGCTGAGATATTAGAAGTAAATATTAACACTTTATTAGGTAATGAAGCTATAGTAAATAATTATTCAACTTCAGAGTCTAAAAGTAATCATCTCTTAGAAGATGAAGTGAAACAATTAAAAATAAGAATGGAACAGATAGAAACTACAATGGGTAAAATTGAAAAAAATACTAATAAAAAATATTCAGGAAAGTAATTTTTGTCTCAATAAAAACTCTAATTGTTCGTTCGCTCTAATTAAGCTTTTCATTAATTCTTTATTCTCTTGGCGCAATGAAAATATCTCATAAGCATTATTAATAATCACCCGCATTTGCTGTTCATCCCATGGCTTTGTAATATACTGGTATATCTTCCCTTTATTAATGGCATCAATAACAGCTTGAATATCGGCATAACCAGTTAATAGCATTCTAATTGGTTCTGGATGTTCATCGATTATACTCGACAAGAATTCAACCCCAGTCATGCCAGGCATTCTTTGGTCGGTTATAATGATTTCAAAGCTTTCATTTTTGAGTATTTCAATGGCCGCTATGCCAGATATAGCAGTGGTAACTTCATATTCTCTACGAAAAGCAGCCTTAAATGAATTTAGGTTATTCTCTTCGTCGTCTATGTATAATATTTTGATTCGCGAATCAGACATGGTCGAAATATTATTTTATTGATAGATGATTTATCTATTTATTACTAAAAATAACGATTTTTTTTCATAAATATCGAATTTTTATTTTGATATTTAATACTTGTTAGAACAATAATTAGATTTCAAAATTCGAATGCTCAATAAAACACAACACACAACACACAACAACAAACACTTTTTACCAGTTTTTTTCGATTTAAAAAATAGTTCTGATCATCAAGCATTACAAGACCTTTTAGACAAAAATCATCACTTAATAATATGTGATGAAATTGAAAGTCAAGTGAAGGAGTTGATTAAAATTAGACATCCGCATTTACAATTAAGTTCATCTGATTACGATGATAAAATTGTACAATATTTTAGTCCAGAAACGAAAGATTCTTACGGTAAATGGGTTTATTATTCATGGAGTAATAAAGTAGTACATATTTTAGATGAAGAAGAATTCGTAGAACTCAGAACTTCTAGAAATTTATACAAGATAACTCCAGAAGAACGCAATGTTTTAAAAACAAAAGCAATTGGTGTTATTGGGCTTTCAGTAGGGCAAATGATAGCGCTTACCATTGCTATGGAGAGAGTGGCTGGTGAAATTCGTATGGCCGACTTCGATTTGTTAGAGCTAAGCAATATGAATCGTATTCGAACGGTAGTTTCAAACATAGGCTTATCAAAAACCATTATTGCTGCGAGAGAGATAGCAGAGATGGACCCATATATAAAAGTTAAAATATTTTCAGAGGGTATTACAGAAGAAAATATTGATGAATTTTTAATAGGGGATAAAAAAATTGATTTATTAGTAGAGGAGTGTGACGGTTTAGATATCAAAATATTATCACGAATTAAAGCAAGAGAATATAAGATACCAGTGGTGATGGATACGAATGACAGGGGTATGTTAGATATAGAAAGGTTTGATTTATCAGAAAATATGCCTTTATTACATGGTTTAATACCAGAGGGCATGACTGATTTAAAATCGTTGAGAAATTTAAGCAATCAAGAAAAGGTGCCATTATTAGGTGCGATGGTGGGCATTGACAAGATTTCATCACGCATGAAAATGTCATTAACTGAAATGGGGAAAAGTATTTCAACTTGGCCACAGTTGGCATCTTCAGTAGTATTGGGAGGGGCAATGGTTACTGATGTTGCAAGAAGAATTCTATTAGGTGATTTGAAAACATCAGGAAGACATTATATAGATTTTGAAGAGTTAATTAAATAATTGCAGAGATGATAAAAATTAGAGCATTTCGAGCAGTTGATGATTATGATGCTTGTATGAAATTCATAGAAGGTCATCGTCGTTTATTAGAAATTCATTTCGGAGTTGCAAAAGTAACATCCACTAATATTGATTGGGTGTATAGTGAAAATACAATTGTAATTATTGTTGAAGATGAAAATGGGGATAAAGTTTATGGTGGTGCAAGAGTTCAAATAGTTGATGGTAAAGTACAATTACCAATTGAACATGCATTGGGTCATTACGACCCTAAAGTTTATGAATATGTTATAGAAGGATGTGCAGAGATTTGTGGTATGTGGAATTCCATGGAAGTTGCAGGCATGGGTATAGGAAGTTTGATATTATGTAGAGTATGCGTTTCTGTGGTCAATCAATTACCAATTAATAAAATTTTCGTTTTATGTGCTCCGGTTACTACTCGAATGGGTAAAAGAGTAGGAGCAGTGGTGGAAGAAAACTTAGGTGATAAAGGGATTTTCTTCTATCCTAAAGATGATTTCGTAGCTACAGCAATGGCTATACACGATTGCGATACTTTGACGCACGCGGAGGAAAAAGAACGCGAAAATATCTTCGAATTACGTGAACATCCGAATCAAATAAAAAATGAAAAAGGTCCCAAAGGTGAATTTCAAGTTGAATATCAATTATTAATTCCCAATAATCAGTATCTTAATTCTAAAATTTAATATCAGATATGCGATTGATGAAGTTGTGTTTGTTTGTTCTAGCTTTTTTATTGTTAAACAATACTAGTAAGGCAGATGAATTAATTATTTTCAATGATGATACAAAAACTTTGAACGTTGGTTCGAAGGTCGGGATTTTTAGTGATGCTACTAATTCATTATCATTAAATGATGTACTACAACTAAACAAGTTTAGTTATAAGCACGAAACTACACCTAATCTTGCCATAAGCAGAAGTACTCATTGGGTCAAAATTCAGGTACAGAATCAATCGAATATTAAAAAATTAGTATTAGAGTTAGAGTACCCCATAATTGATGAGATAGTTTTTTATTCAAAAAATAAATCAGGCTCATACGACTCTGTGCTTTCGGGTGAGATTAGAAAATATTCGGCACGACAAATCGATAATCAGAACTACTTATTCTATCTCAATTTTGATAATGATGAAGTTCGAGAGTTTTATCTTAAAGTAAGAAGTGGAGAACAGGTTCAACTACCCTTATTACTTGGTACTCAAAAAGAAATTTTCGAAGAGTTAATCGTTAAAGATTTAGTATTTGGCCTATACCTAGGTATCATCTTAGTGATGGCGATATATAATTTATTTATATACATCACGGTAAGAGATAGAAGTTATTTGTATTATGTTTCTTATATAGTTTTCGTCGGACTTACACAAGTAGTTTTGCAGGGTTATGGCTTTAAATATTTATGGCCAAACTCAGTATGGATGGTTTTGCAGAGTACGTTTCTGGTGCCGGTATTGAATGGCTGGACAGCCATATTATTTGTCAAGAATTTTTTAAATACTAAAGAGAATTACAAAAGAGGCGATACTATTTTAAATATCATATTCTTCTTCTATACTATTTGTTTAATATTAAGTTTACTTGAAGAATTTTACTGGGCACAAAATTTAGTGCAAGCTACTGCGATGGTTGGGTCAGTTCTTACAATTCATATCGCGTATGCTATTGGTAGAAGAGGATATAGACCTGCAATATATTTTTTAATTGCATGGAGTATTTTTCTAATTTCTATTGTAGTATTCGTATTAAGGAATTTCAATATTTTACCATATAACGATTTAACATATTACGCATTGCAAATTGGTTCTGCAACCGAAGTGACTTTACTTTCATTTGCATTAGCTGATAAAATCAATATCTATAGAAAAGAAAAAGAAGCATCTCAAGCAGAAGCATTGAGAGTTTCTTTAGAAAACGAAAAAATCATCAAAGAGCAGAATATAGTTTTAGAGGTAAAAGTAGAAGAAAGAACAAGAGAATTAAATCAATCAAATATTGACTTAAATAATGCATTAGATGATTTAAAAAATGCGCAAACTAAATTAGTAGATGCAGAGAAGATGGCATCATTAGGTCAATTAACTGCAGGTATTGCTCATGAGATAAATAATCCGATTAACTTTGTAAGTTCTAATATTAGACCATTAAGAAGAGACATAGATGATATAATAGATTTGCTCAATAAAATTGAAAATATCATTAAAGAGAAATCATTGGAAAATGAATTTGAAGATGCTAAGAAATTCAAAAAAGAGATTGACTATGATTATTTGATACATGAGATAGATGTATTATTGAAAGGAATGTCTGATGGCGCTGGCAGAACTGTAGAGATTGTAAAAGGACTTAAGAGTTTTTCGCGATTAGATGAATCTGATTTGAAATTTGCGAATGTAAACGAGGGACTTGATTCTACGATAATTATATTAAACAGCACATTCAAGGGTAAAGTAAATGTAGTGAAAGACTTTGGCGACATTCCGGAAATTGAATGTTTCGCAGGAAAGCTAAATCAGGTTTTCATGAATATAATTAATAACGCAGCACAAGCTGTTATGACCTCACATGAAAATGACAACGACGGCCAGGTTATTATAAAAACATATAGAGAAGATAGTTTTGTTAAAATCAGTATCTCTGATAACGGCACTGGTATGCCAGAAGAAGTAAAGCAAAAGATTTTCGAACCTTTCTTCACTACCAAAAAAGCAGGCGAAGGAACTGGCTTAGGTTTATCAATTGTGTATAGTATTATTGAGTTACATAAAGGCACGATCGAAGTAAATTCTGAGTTAGGAAAAGGCACAGAGTTTTTAATTACATTACCAATTAATCAATAGTATGTCTATAGAGAAAATTAGAGTTTTATATATTGATGACGAGGTAAATAATTTACAATCGTTTAAAGCTTTATTTAGAAAAGAATACGATATATTCATTGCTGAATCTGGTGCTGAAGCTAAACAAATATTAGAAGCGGAACTGGTTCATGTAATTATCTCTGATCAAAGAATGCCTGGTATGACTGGTGTTGAATTCTTCGAGTCGATATTAGAAAAACATCCTCATCCTATTAGAATCTTATTAACTGGGTATACAGATATTCAAGCAGTAGTAGAGGCGATCAACAGAGGTCAGATATATAGATTCATCGATAAGCCTTGGGATCCACAGGCATTATCAGTAGCTATAAAAAATGCATACGATATATTTCACACTCGTTTATTATTACGCGAACAAAACGTGCAATTAAAAAAGGCATATGATGAGTTAGATAAATTTATTTATAGTGCATCGCATGATTTAAGAGCGCCACTAGCTTCTGTATTAGGATTGGTAAAGGTTGCTCAGTCAGATGATATAAACAAAATGCCTGATTATATACATATGATCGAAACAACAGTTCATAAAATGGATGTGTTTGTTCAAAATGTAATTAAATATCATAGAAGCAATAGGCTAGATGTTGAGATTTCACATATTCAATTTGAAAAATTAGTCAATGAAATTTTAGAAGATCTTCATAATAATAAAATTGCTGAGAATTTTATTATAGAAAAAAATATTACTGAACCCGTATACATAAGATCAGACGAGTCAAGAATTAGAATTATTTTAAGTAATATAATTTTAAATTCACTAAGGTTTTTTGATGAAGCGAAGACTGTTAGAATGCTTCGTATAGAGATTGATTCTTCACATGAAAAAACACTTATTGTTATAGAAGATAATGGGGTAGGTGTTTCTGATGAATTACACGAGAAAATATTCGAAATGTTTTTCAGAGGAAATCACAAAAATGCTGGATCAGGTGTTGGTTTATATGTTGCTAATGAAGCGGCGAAGAAAATCAAAGGAAGTATTAAATTAGAATCGACCCCCAATGTTGGAAGTCGATTCTTAATTGAAATTCCGAATTTAGCTTAAAGTAATATACCAGCAATTGTAGCTGATAAATAGGATGCTAGAGTTCCACAGATTAAGGCCTTGAAACCAAGCTTTGCCAAGTCTGCTCTTCTATTAGGAGCAAGTTCACCAATACCACCTACTTGTATTGCAATTGAGCTAAAGTTTGCGAAACCACACAACGCAAAACTTACAATAACGATTGATTTAGTTGATAGTAATCCTTTAGCTATCATAGGTGATAAATCTGAATAAGCGACGAACTCATTAATAACTAATTTAGTTCCCATTAATGCACCAACTGCATGCGTATCTTGAGAAGGCACTCCCATTGCCCATGCAAAAATTGAAAATATAGATCCTAAAATTTCTTTTAAACTTAATTCTCTTAATGAAATACCTATCATGGTTAAGTCCATGCTTGTATTCCAAT
Organism: Sphingobacterium thalpophilum; assembly: GCA_943372195.1. Classification (GTDB taxonomy): domain Bacteria; phylum Bacteroidota; class Bacteroidia; order Sphingobacteriales; family Sphingobacteriaceae; genus JAEYZM01. Next base: position 95,440 of record CALRXS010000009.1, on the reverse strand, counting down.
ATAACCATCTACCTGCCCAACCTAAGCCTGCATCTACCATGGCTATTAATGCTATGAAACCTAATAACATTGCAATAACATTTAACGAAATTCTCATTCCATCACCAGCTCCATGTGAAATTGCATCCATCAAATTAGCATGGGCCTTCTTGATTTCTAATTTTACCTTACCTTTAGTTTCTGACTCTTCTGTTTCAGGGTAAACAATTTTAGAAATGACTAATGCACCTGGTGCTGCCATGATACTTGCCGCAATTAAATATTCAGCAGGTACTCCCATTGAAATATATACTGCCATTACACCTCCTGCAATACAAGCCATACTTCCCGCCATACTTGCTAATAATTCTGACATAGTCATTCCGCTGATATATGGTTTTATCATAATCTGCGCCTCTACCTGTCCGACAAATGCTGAACCCACATTCGACAATGCTTCTGAACCACTTACTCCCATTAACCAATGCACCCCTCTTGCAAATACTGCAACAATTCTCTGCATAAGTCCGATGTGGTATGCGATACTCACTAATACCGATACAAAAATTATCGTTGGTATAATTTTGAAGAAAAATATAAATGCATTACTAATACCAAATACTGGCGCTAGTATACTCGAATTAACTAATGGTCCGAAAACAAAGTCAGCGCCTTTATTTGAGAAGTCTAATATCTTTGTAATAAAATAACCTAACTGTCCGAAGATTGATTGACCAATTGGTGTTTTAAGAATAAACACTGCAAGTATTAATTGTATTAATAAACCAGTAAATACTAATCTATAGTTAATTGCTTTCTTATTATTTGAAAGTACAAATGCTAAACCTAGTATCAGTACAATACCTATTAATCCGAAATATCTATCCATCTTATATTTATAATTTCCTCTAATTTATCATTTATTTAAATATCTACTAATTAGAATATTCACGTGATGTTCTAAGTGACCCAATATGATATATACTAAAGCTCTAGCACTTACTGAGTTGTTATTTGCTGAACCTGTTTTATTTAATTGTTCATCGGATAAAGTATTAATCAACTCAATATTTGAAATACGCAAGAAATGAAATTCATTCATTATTGAATCGAAACTTCTACTATCTGCAGAACTTTCATCTGCATAATTATTTTCATCAAAGCCTAGTAAATTATTTTTCTCTCCACGACATATACTTAATAGCCTATATGCCATAATTCTTTCTGTATCTACACAATGAACAATCAATGTTTTTATTGACCATTTGTCCTCAGCATATTTATATAATAATTCTGAATCTGTTAAATTTCCAACTAAAGCTTTTAACTTATCTATTTGAGTATTTAGTAATAATGCCGGATCTTGAACTAAATCAACATATGTGCTGTAAAATTTAGCATACTCATCTGTGTTCGGTTTTGTAATGTTCATATTAAAATGATTTTAATTGAAAGTTTAAATGACCTTTCGCTTGTATAACTACTTCCATTTTATTGTCAATTATTTGCACGCCATATGGTTCAAATTTTTCGATCTTCCCTTTTAGACTAAATTTCTCAAATTTTAAATCATCAAGTGATTTTTGTGCTGTATTTTTTGCTCGCTCAAGTTCTGATGATAATGGGTATTTTAAACTATTTTCAATTTGCTTTCTAAATGCACCTTTGAATAACCATTCTGCAGTACCTACTAATACGTCTTTACTTTTTATATCAAAATCAAAATCTTTAATATACAAGGTTTGAGTTTTTTCATCGTACGCTGGTGTACCATGAGCATAAACTATCCCTTTAAATTTTTTCTTAAATAAGCCATCTTTTACAATACCATTGATATCTAACATCATCCCTAATTTATCACCATTGTTATAAATATTTAGATCGTTGATAGTGACAGATTGCATTCCATTTTCAAACGTAAATGTTTTGCCATTGAATTCTTTTTTAGCTATTTCTGTTGCATCATTAAATGCAATTGAAGCACCTAAATATAAATTAAAGGTACTATCTGTTTTTTGTTGAGTTTGTAATTTGGGTAATGGCTTGTACTCAATGTTTGTTGGTGCTATACCAGATTGAATAGACACATCTGATTTCATACCTAAATAAAACAACATTTTTTTACCATCACTTCTGATGCTTGATATAGATACTATCTCTGGTCGAATTTGTAAATAGCTTTTTATTACATCGCTTACAATTATTGGCTTTTGAATTAATGTCCAGTATTGCTCTGCATAAGGTTTTATTTTCACAAGCTTTGAAACCTCTGAATCTAATTGCTCATTTATTTTTTTTATCTGTGTGTTAACTGCACTTTCAATGATAGTGCCAATTGGAATTTTCACCGGACCTAATTCTAAATAAGGTCTCTCTTTCCATTGAAATGCTACCTCTGACTTTGTAATAATATTCCAGTTTTGATCTACACTAATCTTAGAACTTATGTTCACATTGATTTTGAATAAAGCATCTTTCGATTGATCAATTCCTACATTTTGATCAAACATACTGAAGAAGTCTTTCTTCAGTCTTCCTTTTACATAAATTTCTAATGGAGCAGTAATATTTATTTTATCGGCAGTACTACTGACTTTAAAATTGCCAATTTTCGAAACCTTTAAAACTAAATTATCATTGTTGTTGTTCTCGTATGTATCGTCATTATATAATACACCGTTAAATTGTTTATTTAATGACTGCTCTAAATCTGCAATTTGAATACTTATGGGTAAATTAATGTTTGATAATGGCCTTGCAACTACCTTTGCAGTACCAATTGATGGTTTAGGGGCATCTATATTTTTTACTTTACAAGCACTCAGAAAAAGTATTATTGTGCTGAAAATCAGTAGTTTATTATTCATTTTTAGATTGTAATATTTACGTCAAATTTAATATCAATTCATTATTAAAGCTATAATTATTATCTTTAGTATTCTTTTCAAATGAAAATTAATTAATTATGAATACATCTTTACTTAACAAGAGCAAATTGTTAATCACAGCATTTATTTGTTGTGCACACATCGGCTTCGCTCAAGAAGCTGAATTTGTGAAAGAAATAGGTACTGCTATGAGCCATACAGTTATCGATTTCAAAGCGGTTGCATTAACCAATGCGCTTAACCAAACCCCTAAAAAACCAATTGAATTAATTGGTAATAAAAAGGCTAGAGAAATTAAAGAGGTGATGCCTTCTTTAGTAGGTCGAACAGTTTTTGTTGATCCACACAAAGAACAAGTAAATGCAAATAAAACATTTGCACCTAACCCTTCACCTTCTCCGATTAACAATTTCAATGCATTAAATGATGATGCTAGATTTATACCACCAGATGTAAATGGTGCCGTTGGTCCGAATCATTTAATGACTACTCTTAATTCACAAATAAGAATTCAAGATAGACAAGGTAATGTAATTAGTACGGTTAATCTAAGTGCATTTTGGGCTTCTGTAGGTGGCTTAGGACAAGTTTACGACCCGAAGATTTTATACGATCATGTAGCAAATCGCTGGATGATTGTAACATCTGCAAACCCTCAGTTAAATACATCTTGCACATTAATGGGAGTTTCACAAACTTCAGATCCAACCGGAAGTTGGAACTTATACAAAGTAGATGTTGACCCAACAAATACTATGTGGGTCGATTACCCAAGTATTGGTTTTAATGACAAGTGGATTGTAGTTCAAATGAATTTATTTTCAATGCCAGGTTCATCTGCAACATCTCACCAAATTTATGTTTGGGACAAAGCTGATATTTATGCAAATGGAACTGGTGTATATACATTGTTTAAGATTACAAATGAATCAACTGCTGTTGTAGTTCCTTCAATTCATTATGATAATTCAGTTTCAAAGATGTTTGTCATTAGAACTATTTCTGGTACTAATGGTGGTAGAGGTTCAATTGGTATGAGAACAATCTCTGGTCCAACTGCTACTCCTTCATTATCTACTGAAACTGTTATACAATCACCGGTAGGTGTTACCTGGACAAGTTCAGGAAACAACAATGGTGACTTTGCACCGCAGTTAGGCACTACAAACAAAGTAGCAACTAATGATCATAGAATGAGACACGTTGTAGTAAGAGATGGTAAAGTTTGGGCGGTTCATACTGTGTTTTTACCAGCAGGTACACCTACTAGAAGTTCGGTACAATACTGGCAGTTAGATACTGTTGGTGCTGTTTTACAAAGAGGTAGAATTGATGACCCAACTGGTAAGAACTTTTATTCTTTCCCAAGTTTAGCTGTTAACAATAAAAATGATGTATTAATTGGTTATGCAAGTTTTGCTGCTGATAGATACCCTTCTGGTTCATATTCATTCAGAAGAAACAATGACCCTATTAATACTTTCAGAGATGAGTATATTTTCAAATATGGTGAGAATACTTATTTCAAAAACTTTGGCAGCACTAGAAATCGTTGGGGAGATTATACAAATACAGTTATAGACCCTATTAATGATTCAGTATTCTGGACAATCCAAGAATACTCGGGTTCTAGTACTAATCAATGGGCAACTTGGTGGGCAGCTGTTGATCCAGATGCTCAAGTTCCTGATTTTACTGCTGATAAAATTTATACATGTGTTGGTCAGCCTGTAACTTTTACAAATACTTCAAACTTTATTGGTTCAAATATAACATGGACATTTGCTAGTGGAACTCCAGCTACTTCTACTGATGCAAGCCCGAGCGTAGTATTTAACACTCAAGGTAGATTCAAAGTAACTTTAACTATTGATGGTAAAGTTCAACAAAAAGAAGCTTATATAAATGTTACTAACGCACCAAATAAAATCATCAACAAAGGTGCAGGTACTCCGTGCGAAGGTAAAGCTATTGCATTAACTGCTGCACAAGCGGGTGCTCAGTATTTATGGAACAATGGTGCTACTACTCGTACAATCAATGCTACTCAATCTGGTACTTACTACTGCGAAATTACTTCGTCAAATGGTTTATGTACTATTACATCTGATTCAGTTACATTGAATTTTACAGCAGCTCCTGCAGTAACATTTGCATCATTAGCGGCGGTTACTAATACTACTCCTGCATTTGCATTATCAGGTGGTGCGCCTTCTGGTGGTACATATACAGGTACTGGTGTTTCAAGTGGTAATTTCGATCCTGCTATTGCTGGTGTTGGTACACACTTAATTACTTATACTTTCACTAATACGGATGGTTGCTCTGGCACAGATACTAGCTCAATTGTTGTGACTAGCTCTGTAGGTATTAATAGCGATGCTAGATTAAGCTTCTTCGATATTACTCCAAACCCTTCAAAAGGATTATTGAAATTAAATGTAGTTTCCACTAATTCTAATGAATTGAAATTACAAGTAATTGATCAGTTAGGTAAAATTATTTTAGAAAGAGAATTTGTCGGCACAAACAACAAAGTATCTGATGAATTAAATTTATCAAGCTTACCTAAAGGTATCTATTTCATTAGAGCTGAAATGGGTGATGCTTCTGAAACGAAAAAAGTGGTTATTGAATAATCAATTTTATTAAATAAAAAAGGGGAGGTGTATTTACATCTCCCCTTTTTTATTTCTGTTGAATTAATATTTTATTATTTATAACTCCTTTGCTTGTATTGGCTCTTAGAATATATAATCCATTCTTAAGTTCAGTTTCTTTTATACTGAATGTATTGTTTAATACATTTTGATCTGCTGAATATTTTTTCAAAAGTTGTGATTGCATATTGTACAATTCAACATTTTCAAGTGTGATGTTTTTGTTGAATTCAATAATGAACTCCCCATCACTTGGGTTCGGTATAATTTTAAATGTTAGCACATCGTAATTATTCAACTCCTCTTGGTTAGAAATCTTATGTTCTGCTATCAGCCATCTTTTAGGGTCCACAATTGCATTGCTTGGCTTGAAATCTAGAGCTAATTGGTATGTTATATAGTTAGTATTGTTATATATTGTAATTGTTGTATCTCTTGTGGTATTTAAAAATTGAATTTGAATAGGCAATTCAAAATTCGAAACACTTTCATGACTAGTACTTTGGTTTAGTTTTATATACAATGAATCATTTTTATACTCCCATATATATTCATATCTAGGGTGACCCTCTGAATATATCCAATCATTGAAAAACTTATTTAAATTAAATGTAGTATAATTTTGAAAGTGTGATTTAAATTGTTCTGTTGTGGAATTTTTATAAGCATTGGTGTTTAAATAATTTTCACAAGCTTCAAAGAATGCATCATCCCCCATAATATATCTCAACATATGAATTACAAAAGCTGCTTTTTGATAACTTAATCTATAATTAAATATTCTACTTACAGATGAGGTGTCGTACACATAAACTGATCCATTATTATCATTAGTTACATCAAGTATTCCATTTCTTTTAAACTCATCCCAAGCTATATCATTCACTCCGAAATCATTGATGATACCAGCTAGATAAGTTGCAAAGCCTTCGTTCAACCAGATATCGCTCCAGCTAGCACAAGTGACTTTATTGCCAAACCATTGATGTGCTAGTTCATGTGCTATTAATCCTCTGTTAAAATTACCCATGAAGCTCATCGTTTGATGTTCCATTCCACCACTAAAGCCACATTGTACATGTCCATATTGTTCAGTAAAGAATGGATATCTACCGAATAAATTTTCAAATAATCTGAAGATGTTTTTTGTCTCGAGTAATTGAATGTTGCTTAACGAATAAGATTGTGGGTAGACAAAATTTTGAAAGTTTGTAATGCCAAAATTTGTTTGAATCGTATCATTTATTACACTGTAATTAGAAATGCTATAAGCTAACAAATAATAGGCAATCGGATAATTGTGTTTCCAATTATAGATATAAAAAGAATCAATGGAGTCGACATTAACTAGATGCCCATTTGAAACTGCTATATATGGTTTAGGTGTTTTGATTTTTACATCAATCGAATCTATTTTAAGATTTAAATTAGAAATACAAGGCCACCAATTTTTTGCCCCGAATGGCTGCGAGAGTGTCCATTGTACTGCATCTGTTTCATGCCTTGATGTGCTAAATGCTCCAAAATCATTACTCAAAGGAGCACCCTGGTAATGTATTATAACTGTATCAATTTGCGTTGCAATTGTATTTGTAAGTGGTATTCTTAGTGTGTCTAATTCTCTATCAAATATTATTTTTTGATTGTCAACAAATACAGAGTCAACAATCATATTTTCTCTTAATTCAAAATTGATTTGAGTGTTTCCGGATGTATGTTTAATTATATAAGTTAAAGTTCCATTTATGTAATTTATTCTTGGATCTGAATTCCATTCTGCTTTTAAATGATTGATTTTAAAGTTCGAAATGGAATTAGTTTTAAATTGATTTTTTGATTCAGCATTTGCAAGATCTTTCAAATCATATTGACTTTTAGCAATCGATGAAATCAATAAAAGTAATATGAGAACATATATTTTACGCATTTAATATAATTCGAAATGTACTTCCTTTGCCAACCGTTGAATCTTTAACGAATATTTGTCCCATGTGGTAGTTTTCTATAATTCGTTTTACCAACGATAAGCCTAGTCCCCAGCCACGTTGACGTGTAGTGTAACCAGGTTCAAATACAGTCTGGAACTTTGATTTCGGAATCCCCTTACCAGTATCAATAATATCAACGTAAACTTTGTTCTTATGTTCTTTAATATCGATAGTTATTTTTCCATCAGTACCAATTGCATTTACTGCATTCTTACATAAGTTTTCTATCACCCAATCAAATAAAGAAATATTAAGTTTCGCATGAATGTTTGCATCGCCTATAACTTCAAATTCAATTCTTGCCGGACTTCTTTTCTGTATGTATTGAATGCTTTCTTTAATTACATCTACTATTCGTTCATCTTTCAGTTGAGGTTTCGATCCGATTTTCGAAAAACGATCTGCTACTAATTCTAATCGTTGAATATCATTTTCTATCTCTGCTAAAAGCTCATCATCTTTCCCTTTATATTTTTCTTTTAGATATTCGAGCCAAGCTAATAATGAAGATATAGGTGTACCTAATTGATGTGCTGTTTCTTTAGCCATACCCACCCAAACTCTGTTTTGTTCTGCTCTTCTACTATTGTTGAATGCTAGATATGATGCGAGTAAGAATATCGCAATAATTGCAAATTGCAACCATGGGTATAATTTTAATTGAATTAAGATTGATGAATCTTTATAGAAGATATATTGCTTTTCACCTTCGAATACTTCATACTCTATGGGCTCGTGTTGAGCACGCATTTCTTCTAGTTGATCTTTAAAATATTTCGGGTCGTAAGTTTTATTTGGCTCAATATCTTGCCTCATTGTTTTGGTAGAATCTAATCCGCGTGATTGTAAAATCACATCGTTAGAATCTGCTACAATGAATGCAACATTATCTTTGTTAATTATTTTTTCAAATAAAAAAACGATGAATTCACTGTCAGTTGAGTCGGTAGCTTTTATTAGTTGTTTTGTAGCCTCAAGCCTTAATTCAATCTTCTCCTTCTCTTGCTCTTGAAGCATTTTCACTAAAATGTTGGTATATATCAATGATGATAGACCAATAATACTCGCAAATATTAATAGTCCGATTTTCCAACGCTTTTTTCTTTCAGTTATGTTCATCAACCGAAAAATACAAAAAAAATAGTTCAGGACTCACAAAAGCCCATTATTTCATAGCTAATGCTCGTCAAAAAGGCGTAAAAAATCATATATTTGCCTCGCTATGGATAGAAAAGTAAGAGTAAGATTTGCACCGAGCCCAACAGGCCCATTACACATGGGAGGTGTACGTACAGCGTTATATAATTATTTATTTGCTAAAAAGCATGGTGGTGATTTCATCTTAAGAATTGAAGATACCGACCAAACTAGATATGTGCCAGGTGCTGAACAATATATTGTCGATGCACTAACTTGGTGTGGAATTAATTTCGACGAAGGTGTCCATATTGGAGGTCCAGATGCTCCATATCGCCAATCAGAGCGTAAAGCAATGTACAAGCAATATGCAATGCAATTGATAGAATCAGGACATGCATATTATGCTTTCGATACTCCAGAAGAATTAGAAGAAATGAGAGAGCGATTAAAGGCTGCAAACGTAGCTTCGCCTCAATATAATTACATCACAAGAGAAAGTATGAAGAACTCGTTGAGCCTAGCGCAAGATGAAGTTCAAAGAAGATTAGATGCAGGTGATGCATATGTTATCAGAATTAAGATTCCTCGTAAAGAAGAAATTCGTGTTACTGACATGATTCGTGGAAATGTTTTGGTACATAGTTCTCAGATGGATGATAAAGTATTATTCAAATCTGACGGAATGCCTACTTATCACTTAGCGAATGTTGTTGACGATTATTTAATGAAAATCACACATGTAATTCGTGGTGAGGAATGGTTACCATCTGCACCTTTACATGTTTTGTTATATAGATATTTAGGATGGGAGCAAGTAATGCCTCAATTCGCGCATTTGCCTTTATTACTTAAGCCGGATGGTAATGGTAAATTAAGTAAACGCGATGGTGATAGATTAGGGTTCCCTGTTTTTCCTTTAGAATGGAAAGATCCTAGTTCTGGCGAAATCAGTTCTGGTTACAGAGAAAAAGGTTACTTCCCTGAAGCATTCATAAATATGCTTGCATTGCTAGGTTGGAACCCAGGTACTAATCAAGAGATTTTTTCTTTAGATGAATTAGTAGAAGCTTTTAGTGTTGAAAGAATTTCTAAATCAGGTGCAAAATTTGATGCTGCGAAAACTAAATGGTTTAATCAACAATATTTAAGATCGAAAGACGATAAAGAATTAGCTGAGATTTTTGATAAAGAATTAAAATCAAAAGGCATTCAATTTGATTTTGATTATATTCAATCTGTATGCGGATTAATAAAAGAGAAGGCACAATTTATTACAGAGTTTTGGTCATTAGCTTCTTATTTCTTTGAAGAGCCAACAGAATATGATCAAGACATCGTTAATAAAAAATGGAAAGATCAAATACCAGCATTTATTGAATCATTTGCTCATAAATTAAATGACTTAAATGATTTTAATGCTGTTGAAATTGAAAACACATTTAAAGCCCATGCTGAATCAATGGGTATTTCAGCAGGCTCAATAATGCAAATATTTAGAGTGGCTTTATCAGGTCAAGGTGCTGGTCCGGCGATTTTTGAAATGACCGCATTATTAGGCAAAGAAAAAGTAATTTCACGTTTACTAAAAGCAACAGCGAAATTCAATGCATAAATTGAAATACATATTAGTATTAATTGTCATCATAGCAAGCTCTTGTAGTAGCTTAAGATTTGATAGATATGCAGGCAAGGCATTAGAAACTTTCCCCGAAGAATACAGAGGCAAGTACATCAATACTGATATTTCATTAAACGATACAGACACACTAATACTTTACATATCTTCTAATTCATATTCATTAATTGATAACAAGCAAACTAATATCGATTTTTTGGATGATAAGCATGTTTTTTCAGTTTATAAAAAACAGCATTATATTTTTATAAATGAAAATGATTATTGGTCTGGATTTGCAGTAAATAAAAAAGAGAACAAAATTAGTATGGTACCTTTAACAGGCCCATTAAAAAATGATACCATTAGAGATGCAAAAATTTTAAAAAGGTACTTTCAAGAGGTGCAAATTATTAAAGGTGTCAATAATTTAGAAAAAGCTAGTTACGCAGTTAAAATGAATGAAGATAAGTTGCTGAAGTACACGAAGCGTATTAAGAAACATAAAGTAGTTTTCACTCAAGTTCAAGAATAATGAATAGACCTATAAGAGTATTAGTTGCAAAGTGCGGATTAGATGGGCATGATCGTGGGGCAAAAATTATTGCTACAACATTAAGAGACGCAGGTATGGAAGTTATCTATACTGGCTTGAGACAAACACCTGAAATGGTTGTACAAACTGCATTGCAAGAAGATGTTGATGCAATAGGTATTAGCATATTAAGCGGAGCGCATAATACTATTTTCCCTAAAGTCATTGCTTTGATGAAAGAAAAAGGATTGAATGATGTATTACTTACAGGTGGCGGAATTATTCCTGAAGATGATATGAATCAGTTAAATGATTTAGGAGTTGGTAAACTTTTCCCTCCGGGCACTGCTACTAATGATATAGTAGAATACATTACTAATTGGGTTGAAAAGAATCGAACTTTGTAATTATGTCGAGACTATTGTTTCTATTGCTATTGTTGATTTCAGTCAACAGTGTTGCTCAAATCAAAAACAATGGGTATAAGAACTATAATTGGGGGCAAGATAAATCAACAATCAGTACGTTAAAAAATTGCAGTCAAAAACTAACTGGCGCTGGATTTGAAAATTGTGAAATTATTTTCAAAGATTCTCTCTTCTATAAAGATATCAAGTACAAATTTATTAGTGTAAGATTTTTTCAAAACAAATTAACTGAATTACAACTTGACATTAATCATTCAGATTTATCAAACTTGGTAGCAGAGTTAAGTAAAGAATTTGGCAACCCAATTATCAAAGAAAAGAAATTAGCAAGCATTGATGGAGATGAACCAACGATAGGTTATGTATGGAACATCGGCGATACTCATCTATTAATCATTAATGATGGCAAAGCAAGTCCGGCAATCATTATACTATCTTCAAAGAAATTAAAATCACAATACCCTGCAAACAACTTAAGTCTAGAAAAATTAATTTTTGAATAATGGCATACGAAAATATATTATCAGAAAAGAAAAATGGTATTCAATACATTACCATTAATAGAGCTGCGAAATTAAATGCACTAAACAAAAAAACATTAGAAGAAATCAATGCAGCATTTACTGCATGTGAATCAGATAATGAAGTAAAAGTGGTAATACTTACTGGTGATGGTACAAAAGCATTTGTAGCAGGTGCCGACATTTCAGAGTTTGCTAATTTTAGTGTTGAAGAGGGTAAGAAATTAAGTGCGGTCGGACATAAAACTGTATTTGATATGATCGAGAATTTTAACAAGCCAGTCATAGCAGCAATTAATGGTTTTGCATTGGGAGGCGGATTAGAATTAGCGATGTCATGTCATATTCGTGTAGCAAGTGATAATGCGAAAATGGGATTGCCAGAAGTAGGTTTGGGTGTAATACCTGGTTATGGTGGTACACAAAGATTAGCACAGTTGATTGGTAAGGGCAGAGCATTTGAAATGGTTATGACAGCTGATATGTTAGGTGCTGAAGATGCACATAGAGTTGGTCTAGTAAACCATGTAACTACACAAGAGAATTTAATAGCTAAATGTGAAGAAATTGCTTCAAAAATTTTAACTAAATCATCAGTGGCAATTGCCCATGCAATTCGTTCTGTTAACGCAGGGTTTAAAGATGGTGTGAATGGTTACGATGTAGAGATAGATGAATTCGGTAAATGCTTCGGTACTGAAGATTTCAAAGAAGGCACTACAGCATTTGTTGAAAAACGCAAAGCCGCATTTCCTGGTAAATAAAAAACAAAGGCCTTAAATATTTAAGGCCTTTGTTTTTATACTTTTCAATACATATTACGATAAAGCAAAGCAATCGTCTGAAACGCTTGTTTACATATATTTCATCTCATTTATCGACAATTTATTCAAACAATTCTATAAATTTAATGGCATTTTATGTCTAAATGTTAAATTTTATATGCTATAACTAAGTATTATTTATATTTTACTATACGTATTTCTACGTATTGCAAAATATAATTTTTAAACTTATTTTTGCCGAATGAAAAAGCTCTTAACAATTAAACAACTCAGAGAATTATCTTCATATAGTCAGTCAGAAATAGCAGATAAGCTAGGTATTACACAGCCTGCATATTCAAATTTTGAGAATGGCAATTCAAAAACTGATATAAAGAATTATTTATTCTTATCAGAGTTATTCGAAGTAGATGTTGAATATATAATGAAAAATGAAATACCAGTTTTTATTTATTTGTATAACAACACAAAGAAACTTGATGTACCGGTTGAAAATGTTTTAAAAGATATTAATGAGATAATTTCAAGAATCAAAAATAACAATTACTTATAAAATATAAACATTACTTATTAAATATAACACTTGATTAATTTTTACTTTTATTTCATATATTATATAATAAAAAAAATTAAATTATAATTAACGGTTGTTGTATATAATTTACTTGAACTTGATTTTAGCACAAATTAAAGCTAAGAACATGAGGAAAGTACTATTTATCATCATAATCTTAATGATGAACCTAATTTTAGGATTGAATAAGAGTTATTCTCAATCCTATTCTACGTATCAAAGTCTAAATACTGAGTTGAGGGATGTTTTTAGCCCCTTAATAAACCCGTATTCTAATATTAACTTTTTATATCAAATGGCTATTCATTCAGGTGATAGTTTAGACAGTGTCTATTTTTCTAATATTTATAATAATAATGATCAAGTGCACTATACAAATTGGTATGAAATTTATACCGAACTTAGAAATACAGCATATGATACATCTATTCTAAAACCAATTGATACTTTAGTATCTAAAGCAGATTTTATTGGTCGAGATGATACAATATTATTAGGCATTATGAATGTTTCTTATAATTCACTAATTGATACTGCATTTAAAACTGAAGGGTTGTTTTTTAATACTACAGATTCAACAATCTCTGACGTTTTGAGTAGGCCTTCTAATCCATATCTAGTAAAAGATTTTTTCTTGGCATCTACATTAAAAGATTATTCTACATTTAAAAATGTAATCTTCAAAATTGATACTAATTTTATTTTTATTGATCAAAGGCATGCAGGTTCAAATCAATTTGTTGACCCAGATTTCAGTAGATGGAAAATTGACTTTGGCGACGGTAATGGTTGGTTAGATTTTGACCCCACTTATAATCAATATTTTAATGTTAATTATCCAGATTCGGGAATATTTGAAATTAAGATAGGCATTATACAATGTGATGTATATCCTGATTGTGAACAAGATATGACTTATTTATCAAAGTCAGCAATACTAATTTTGAATAACTCTGAAAGTGTACCTGCAGATAATACAAGGAATCATGATAATTTTCAGGTTGGAACATATTATGGTTGTGGAGGGAGAGCTGATGAAGTTACTAAGGCAATAATATTCGTAGAAGGTTTTGATATGTTAGATAATAAATCGATAGAAGAAAATTACTTTGATGCATTGCAAAAGCCAAAAATTAATGAGTTGTTAGACTATGGGTATAATATTTATGTAGTGAATTGGAAAAATCCTTTTAGAGATATGAAAGAAAATGCAATGGATTTAGTGAAAGTTATTGATAGTTTAAAAAACTTACAAACTACTGATGACCAATTTGTAGTATTTGGTGAGAGTATGGGTGGAATAATTTCGAGATATGCGTTAACTTATATGGAAACGGATGATTATATCAACAATTCTACTATAAGCCCTTTGAAAATGCATAATACAAGGTTATTGATAACTAATGATTCGCCTCATCAAGGAGCATACGTGCCACTTTCTGTGCAATTATATTATGATATGTTACAAAATACTAAGTTTTATAAAACATTAGAAAACATATCAAATTCATTGCCTTTTTTAGGAACACGTAAATACTTTCAGGATTTTTCAAATTCAACTTCTGTTAAACAACTATTATTGATGGGTCCAAATGGGGAGCCTCATCAAGAAAGATTAGATTTTATGGATGATTTAATAAGCATGAATACAGCAACTAATGGTTATCCAAGTTATTGTAAACTTATGGCTATATCTTCAGGATTATTAACTGGTCAAAATCAAATTGGATATGGTGAACACATATTGGCAGGTGGTGAAAATTTGATAAAATTCAATTACAAAAAAAATGTCAGAATAATATATTTCGTAAATATTAAGTTATTAGACTACGAGCTCAAACTAAATGGTATAAACAAAAATATTACAAACTCAACTTTAGTTGAAGAAGTGACTACAAATTTCCGAATAAAAATTAAGGGTTGTCTCAGAAGTCTATTAAGATTGCAGCTTAGTAGTTTTGTATCTTGTGCACTCTATAGTACTATATCAACGAACACAGGTGTTATTAATAAAACATTTAATGAGGATTACGAAACTGTGCCTGGTGGCAATTTGGGTTTAATAAGTTTTATTAATAAAATCCCTTCAAAAAAGATAAGTTATTTTATTGTTAGAGGTGAAATATCATTAGACGAAAATAATGGTGAATTAAAGATGAATATTAACTATGATTTATTAACGTATCTAACACTTGGTTTAGCACAACGTAAGGATAATGTATCTTTAAAATTAAATTCATTTTATTACAGTTTCGTGCCAGTTAAGTCTGCAATAGATTATCAAATAAACGATTATAGTAGAAATTTTTTAAACAATACTGATGTGCCTGATATGTTGAATGAAACACCTTTTGATGTCATAATGGGTTTTCAATATTATCAAACTGAAAATGAAACAACAAATATTTATCCAACAAACATAGATGCAAATAATTTTAGAAGGCTGAACCAATCTCATACATATTTTGAAAATTTAAGTTTACACGATGATGTATTATTTAGAAATATTAATAGAGAAATAGGTGATAAAATACTATATATAAACAATTTAAATTTAGGCAATAAAAACAGGAATGTACGGTTTACAGCAGTTGATAGGGTTTATTATGGCTTTCATAATCCATATTATGAAAGCGATATTAACGTACCAAATACATTAAATAGAAGACATACAACATTTTCAAAAGTTGGGCCATTTTCATTTGTAGAACCAACAAGCGTTTTACTTGAAACTAGCTCAACGGGTGGGTTTATTGAAGGTGAAGAAAATAATTTAATTATTGAAGGTGTATTAGATTTGAATGTAATAAATTTTGTGCCATGTGATAACATAGAGAGTCCTATATCACTGAACATGGAAGGTATATATTCAAATCATAAAATTGAAATATATCCTAACCCTATAGATAACAAAATAAATATCTCTGCTAATTTTGATTTAAATGATTCAAATATAGAGATTTATAATTCTCAGGGCGTGTTGTATTTATCTGAGAAATTAAATATTTTAGAAGGAGAAATAAAATCAATAAATTTATCTTCGCTCATTCCTCAAGTATATATAATTAAAATTTATTCTCGAGGAATAAACAAAAATTTAAAACTAATTAAGAATTAAAAAATGAATACTTTGAAGTCTTATTATTTTGTATTAATAACATTAAGTGTCTTTATGACCTCTTGTGAGGAAAATACTATTGAAAAAACTTATATCATAAAGGGTAATATTAATAGTTTTCATCAAGATCCAAAGGGGTATAAGTTAGAAGTTTTGAAAGTTACAGAATATGGTTTAACCACTGATTATAAATCTTTGGGGTCTACAATTATCGATTCAAATAATAACTTTGAATTCAAATATGAGACTGACTTAGCTCCAAGTAAATCTATAAC
Source organism: Sphingobacterium thalpophilum (assembly GCA_943372195.1). GTDB lineage: Bacteria > Bacteroidota > Bacteroidia > Sphingobacteriales > Sphingobacteriaceae > JAEYZM01. The sequence goes on along the minus strand of CALRXS010000009.1, from coordinate 78,934 downwards.
ATTAGCCTTAGATTTAATCAATCAAAATGGTAAAAGTGTATATTTTTCTACAGACTTTCCGTTTGCTTCTAATTGGAACGAAGTAATTAACTATTCCTATTTTGGTACTTTAGAGTTAACGTATACTTCTGATAAACCACTTAATAGTGGGGATTCACTTTTTATAGAATATTCTACAGGTAGAGACACTTTAATCTACCCCTTAGTAAATGGATTTACAAAAATGTACAAAATACTTAATGAGTCTCAAATTATTGCTTGGTCGAGAGAAAGCAAAAAATTAACTCCAGGATATTGGCAAGTTATAAATTTTAAAGCTTCAGGTGCACCATTAATTGATAAAATCGAATTAAATTATTAACAGACAAACAAAAAGTATATTATGAATAAACCAACTTTAAAATTAACATGTATTACAGTATTTACTATTGGCTTGATTACGAGCATTAGTTCATGTAAAAAAGATTCAGATACTAATACACCTACACCCGTAGTGGTAGACACTGCAGTGTATTTTGATTGTAAAATAGGCGGTGTAGAACTTCTTGATGATGCAAGATTTGCTGATTATTCAGGCACGGGACTTACAAGAATTATTGCACAAGATGGGTTTAAACTTATTCGTATTGATTTCCCCGCTGAAGAAACAGGAACATTCACATTGAATAATACTAATAATAATGTGATCACTTTTGTAGATTCGGTAGGTACTGTCTATAAATCTACATCAGGGACAATTACTGTTTCAAAATATGAGAAAAACAATCAAAAGATTTCTGGTACATTCAGTGGAGTTGTTAAGCAAGAAGGTGGTACAATCACTAAAAATGTAACAGAAGGCAAATTCAATAACGTAAAAGTAACACCATTTTAAAAGTTTTTTTACTAATAATTACGCAAGTATTATTTAATACTTGCGTAATTATTTTAAATGTTTTTCAAAAAATCTTCATACGCCATCTCAATTCCTTCGGCTAATTCAATCTTATGTTTCCAGCCTAATGAATGCAATTTACTTACATCCATTAATTTTCTAGGCGTTCCATCAGGCTTAGCTGTATTGAAAGTTAATTCGCCTTCAAAACCTACGATGCGTTTAACTAATAATGCTAATTCTTTAATACTGATATCATGCCCAACTCCGATGTTGATGAATTGTTGTTCATCGTAATTTTGCATTAAGAAAAAACAAGCATCTGCTAGATCATCTGAAAATAAAAATTCTCTTAATGGGGAACCTGTTCCCCAGATTTCAACTTCTGATTTGCCTTCGACTTTTGCTTCATGAAATTTTCTTATCAATGCAGGTAATACATGTGAGTTCTGCGGATGGTAGTTATCATTATAGCCATACAAATTGGTTGGCATTACCGATATAAAATTACATCCATATTGTGCACGATATGATTCACACATTTTTATGCCCGCAATTTTTGCAATTGCATAGGGTTCGTTAGTTGGTTCTAAAACTCCAGTTAATAAATAGTCTTCTTTAAGGGGTTGTTCAGCTAACTTCGGATAAATACAAGAAGAGCCCAAGAACATTAATTTTTTTACACCGTTGACATATGAATAATGAATTACATTGTTTTGCAATTGTAAATTATCATATAAAAACTCTGCTCTATAGGTATTGTTAGCAACTATACCACCAACTTTTGCTGCAGCTAAAAAAACATATTCTGGTTTTTCATTCGCAAAAAATTCTGATACCGCTAATTGATTTCGTAAATCTAATTCTTTAGATGTGCGAGTAATAATATTATGAAAGCCCTCTTTTTCTAATCTTCTAACTATCGCTGAACCTACCATACCTCTATGTCCAGCTACATAAATTTTTGAATCTTTTTGCATTACTTAATTTCTGCTTTTTTACTAAATACTGTTCCGCCCATCATTAATAAACATGTTACGATAATAATCATAAATATCGAAGGCTCTTCAAAGCCAAAAATACGTTTCTCAGCCGGAATACTATAAAATAATAATACAGTAATTAAGCCTTTCGGACCTATAAATAAAGCTGGGAAAACAAGTTTTTTATCGCTCAATCGCAGTATTATCCATCTTAAAATGAATAATACTGCAGTCATAACAAATGTAATTATCCACAAATTACTATCATTTAATTGACTAAGTACTAATGAGAAACCGAATAATAGAAAGAAAAATGTTCTAATTAAAAAGGCTGATTCTGCGGTAATACTTTTCAGCAAATCAAGCTCTTTATCAAACTTGTCTTCTTTTAACCATTTCTGTATCCATTCGAAATTCAAAAGCTTATAGTTGTTAAGTAATAGTCCGAAAAACATTATCAATAATAATGAAGGCAAATGCAAGCCTTTAACCAAAGCGTATAATAGAAATAGTACGGCAAATGTGAAAATGAATTTTAAATGAAGTTTTACAAAGTGTAAGAATACAAAAAGTAAAATAGAGCTTACAACTGATATTAGAATAATTAATAGAGTATCGAAACCAAAATTAAAGAAGGAGCCAAGGCTTCCTGCATCATCCACAATTGCGAAATTGAACACCATTATACCAACGATATCAGAAAAAGAAGATTCATAAACGATAAATTCTCTCGATTTTCGTTCAAAGTTTGCAGCAGAAGGTATAGCCACAGCACTACTAATTACTGCAAGTGGTATGGCATTGAGCCAAGCTATCTTCCATGAACATCCGAAGTAATATTGAAGAATAAAAGCAATTGCGAAAGAGGCAATAAGTAAGAAACTTGTTGCAGAAATCAAACTTGTTTTTATTAAAGGGAGTTTTGACTTGCTCAACTCTAGATCGAGCGCACCTTCTAAAACAATTAGAATCAAACCAACGGTACCGAAAAGTTCGAGTAGTGGTTTCACTTCGTAAGCTGGCAGTCCTAATGCATCCCAAAAGATTTTAATGACTACACCGCTACTTAGCAATAAAATAACTGATGGTATTTTAACCCATTTCGCCAATATATCGAACAAGTACGATATAATTATTAATGCGCTGATGGTTATTAAGATTTGCTGTGTCATAGAAAACAAGATAAAATTTTTAATCTTTGCATCAAATTTAACAATGTGGGTAAAGATAAATTAAAAAGATTTGCTGAATTAGAGACATTCAGTAATGTATTTCAGTTAACTGATGTCAATAAAGGCAAATGGAACTCGTCTTTTTTCAAGAATCAAAATGCTTTGGTACTTGAATTAGGATGTGGAAGAGGTGAATATACAGTAAATCTAGCAAAGACTTTTACGAATAAAAATTTTATTGGTGTTGATATCAAGGGGGCAAGAATATGGAGAGGTGCAAAAACGGGTATTGAAGAGAATATTAACAACATGGCATACTTACGAGTAGAAATTGAATTAATTAATAACTACTTTGATGCTAATGAGGTAGATGAAATATGGATTACCTTCCCTGACCCACAACCGCAAATTTCTAGAGAGAAAAAGCGTTTAACGCATGATCGATTTTTAGATAATTATAAGCAAATATTAAAGGCAGATGGTGTCGTTCATTTAAAAACTGATAACGACGGATTGTATGAATATACTTTAGAGAGATTAGCAGATCGAGGTAACAAAATTATCAAACATACGAACGATTTATACAAAGAAAATTGGCTCGATGAAGTATTATCGATTCAAACAACTTATGAAAAAAAATACAGAGCAGTAGGTAAAAATATTAATTACATTCAATTTCAATTGTAATGAAAGCCGACGAATCTTTCTTCGAAAAAGTGTATGAAATGGTTAGAAAAATACCATACGGCAGAGTGAGTTCATATGGTGAAATTGCTGAAGCTATTGGTATGAAAGGCTCTTCGAGAATGGTAGGTTGGGCGATGAATGCATCACATTCACAAGTAATACCTGTGCCTGCTCATAGAGTGGTAAATAGAAATGGTATGCTAACCGGTAAACATCATTTTGCAAGTCCGACTTTAATGGAGGAGCTATTGAAATCAGAAGGTATTGAAGTCAATGATGATAAAGTAGTAAACTTTAAAGAATTATTTTTTTCTTTTAAAGCAAGTCAATAAATGATCATTCACCATACCTGTTGCTTGCATGTGTGCGTAGCAAATCGTTGAACCGAAAAATTTAAATCCGCGTTTCTTTAAATCTTTTGAAATGGCATCTGAAATTTCATTTCTTGCAGGCAATTCTGATAGTGTTTTAAAATGATTTATGATAGGCTTTTTGTTCGGCATATAACTGTATAAATAATCATTGAAGCTGCCAAATTCTTTTTGAATTGCTATGAATATTTGAGCGTTCGTAATTGTAGATTTAATTTTTAATCTATTGCGGATGATACCTTCATTTAGCATTAGTTCTTCGACTTTTGCATCATCAAACTTCGCAACTTTTTTTACATCGAAATTGGCGAACGCTTTTTTATAGGCCTCACGCTTTTTCAATACAGTAATCCAGCTAAGTCCGGCTTGCGCACTCTCCAACACCACAAACTCAAATAACACTTTATCATCATGTGTAGTTACACCCCATTCTTCATCGTGGTATTTTTCGTACAGTTCATTGCCTACGCACCATCCGCATCTATTTTTTTGCATATTATTCTGCGTTTAATTCATCCCAATATTCTACTGCTCTTCTAAAATGAGGGATTACAATTGAACCGCCTACTAAATTGGCAATCATAAATATCTCCCACATTTCAGCATTACTCACTCCTTCATCTTTGCATTTGCCTAAATGATATTTAATGCAATCATCACAACGCAATACCATTGAAGCTACTAAGCCTAACATTTCTTTTGTTTTTACATCGAGAGCGCCTGCTGCATATGAGGTAGTGTCTAAACTAAAAAATCTATTGATGTTAAGGTTTTTCTCTTCTAAAATGCGTTCGTTCATTTTAGTTCTGTATGAATTAAACTCTTCTATTAGCTTTCCCATGCTTATTTGATTTTTATTTCTTTAAATATCATCATTATCTTTTATTTATTCAATCGTCAAAGCTTATATTTATATCTTTGAACAAAGCATATCAATGAGTAATAAATTATTTTTACTAGACGGGATGGCCCTGATTTACAGAGCTCATTTTGCATTAAGCAAATCGCCGAGGTTTACTACAGCGGGATTAAATACTTCTGCGGTATTCGGATTTGCAAACACCTTATTAGAAGTTTTAAAGAAAGAGAGCCCTAGTCATATAGCAGTTGTGTTTGATACACAAGCACCTACTGATAGACATGTAGAGTTTACAGAATACAAAGCAAATAGAGAGGCAATGCCTGAAGATTTATCAGCAGCATTACCTTATGTGTTCAAATTAATTGAGGGTTTTAATATACCTGTTATTACTAGCGACGGATTTGAAGCAGATGATATCATAGGCACTTTAGCAAAGAAAGCTGAGAAAGAAGGATTTCAAGTGTATTGCATGACGCCTGATAAAGATTTCGCACAATTAGTTTCTGAGAATATTTTTATTTATAAGCCTGCTAGAATGGGTAATGAGGCAGAAAAATTAGGTGTAAAGGAAGTTCTAGAAAAATGGGAAATTGAAAGAGTAGATCAAGTAATAGATATTTTAGGATTATGGGGTGATGCAGTTGATAACATACCTGGTATACCTGGTATTGGTGAAAAAACTGCAAAAGATTTGATCAAGCGATACGGCAGTATGGAAAACATAATTGCCAATAGTCATGAATTAAAAGGTAAGCAAAAAGAGAACGTTGAGAATTTTGCAGAGCAAGGCTTACTTTCAAAAAGGTTGGCAACTATTTTATTAGATGCTCCTGTAGATTTTAATGCTGAAGAGTTTAAATTAATAGAGCCTAGTAAAGAATTGCTAGAACCATTATTTGCTGAATTAGAATTTAGAACTTTAGGGAAGAGAGTTTTTGGTGAGCAATTTACAATTGCTGAGGCTTCACAGAAAGCAACGGCACAAATGGATCTTTTCGGACAAATGCTACCATCGAAAAGAGAGGCTTTGCCAGATGATTCAGATGATGAGTCGCCTAGAATTTATTTAACAATAAATGAAGTAGAACATAATTATCAGTTAATTAATGATGAGAGCGGATATAAACAATTAGCTCAACAACTTTCGCAATTAAGTTCTATATGTTTTGATACAGAGACAACTTCAACAGATGCGAATAATGCTGAGCTTGTCGGACTTTCATTTGCGTTTAAAAAATCTGAAGCATATTATATACCAGTACCTGATGATAGAGAAATGGCGATTCATATTTTATCATTTTTTAAAGATGTATTAGAGAATGAGAAAATTGAGAAAGTCGGACAAAATATTAAGTATGATATTTTGGTCTTATGGTGGTATGGTATCAATGTGAAAGGGAAATTATTTGATACCATGTTGGCGCAATATATTGTTGATGCAGATGCAAGGAACAATATGGATATCATGGCAAACGCCTATCTAAATTATTCTCCAATTTCTATTACCACTTTGATTGGTGCTAAAGGCAAGAACCAAGGTAATATGAGAGATGTAGAGGTAGAAAGAGTGGTAGATTATGCAGCTGAAGATGCTGATGTTACACTGCAATTAAAAACTGTATTAGATCAATTGCTAGATGAGAATGAGGGTCGTAAACTATTTGAAGAAGTTGAAACTCCACTAGTTTATGTGTTAGCAGATATGGAGAGAACTGGAGTTAAAATTGACCAACCTACATTGCAGGTATTCTCCAAAGATTTAGAAGTAGATATAAAAAATCTCGAAGAAAAAATTTATGAATTAGCCGGTGTTAAATTTAATATTGCTTCTCCAAAACAATTAGGCGAGGTATTATTTGATAAATTACAATTAGACCCTAAAGCTAAAAAAACTAAAACTGGTCAATATCAAACGGGCGAAGATGTTCTAACTGCACTTTCACATAAAAGTCCGATTGTTCAATTTATTCTTGACTTCAGATCATTACAAAAATTGAAATCAACATACGTTGATGCTTTGCCAGAAATGATTAATCATAAAACGGGTAGAGTACATACCTCATACAATCAAGCGGTAGCATCAACTGGCAGATTAAGTTCTAACAATCCGAATTTACAAAACATACCAATCAAAACTGAAAGGGGCAGAGAAGTTAGAAAAGCCTTTATACCGAAAGATGATCAGCATGTTATTTTATCTGCCGATTACTCACAAATTGAATTGAGAATAATTGCAGAGATAGCGGATGAAAAAAATATGCTTGAAGCATTTAAAAATGGAATTGATATTCATACAGCTACAGCAGCTAAAGTTTATGGCTTGCATTTAGATGAAGTAACAAGTACACATAGACGAAATGCGAAAGCAGTGAATTTTGGAATTATCTACGGTCAGTCGGCATTTGGTTTATCGCAGAATTTAGGTATACCAAGAAAAGAAGCACAAGAAATAATAGAAAATTATTTTAACCAATATCCAGGTATTAAAAAATACATGTCTGACACGATAGAGTTTGCCAGAGAAAACGGATATGTAGAAACTATTATGAAACGTAGAAGATATTTACGTGATATTAATTCAGCAAATGCAACTGTTCGAGGATTCGCAGAACGAAATGCTATCAATGCTCCTATACAAGGTTCAGCTGCAGATATGATTAAGTACGCAATGATTAATATTTTCAATGAAATAAATGCAAGAAAATTAAATTCAAAAATGACCATGCAAGTACATGACGAATTAGTTTTCGAAGTACATAAATCAGAAGTAGAAGAGATGAAAGCATTAGTGCGTGAAAAAATGCAAAATGCAATAAAATTAAATGTTCCAATTCTTGTGGAAGTTGGAGTGGGGAATAACTGGTTAGAAGCACATTAATATTTAAAAAATGGAAATAGATATATTAAGATACCCTGTTGGCAAAGTAACTAGGCCAGAAAGCTATACTGAAGAGTATAGAGCTAATGCCATAAAAACAATTGAAGAATTGCCATCGAAATTAAAAGCTGTAGTCGCTAATATTGACAAGTCAAAATTAACAGATCGATATAGACCCGATGGTTGGTCAATTCAACAGGTGATACATCATTTAGCTGATTCGCACATAAATAGTTTTATGCGATTCAAATTAGCGTTAACTGAAGACACTCCTACAATTAAGCCTTATGAAGAAAAATTATGGGCTGAAATGGTTGATGGTAATGATCATAATATTGAAGATTCTATTTTGATTATTTCTGGTATACATGCTCGCTGGACAAGACTCATGAGATCTATGTCAGCAGCAGATTGGGAAAAATCTTTCTTACATCCCGAAGGAAACAGAGCTATAACTTTAAATTTCGCATTAACAATTTACGATTGGCATTGCCGTCATCATTTACAGCATATCATCAACGCTATTAATAAAGGATATTAATGATTGGTACTGATATTACTTTTGCTAAAAAATTATTTTTAAGATCTGATGTGGTAGCTATACCAACTGAAACAGTTTATGGTTTAGCTGCAAATGCATTTGACAATAGAGCAGTTTTAAAAATATATGAAGTAAAAAATCGACCACAATTTAATCCATTAATAATTCACAGCAATAGCATCGAAAGATTTGAGTCTTGGGGTATTCATTTATCTGATAAACTTTTAAAACTTGCGCACAAATTCTCTCCTGGTCCATTAACGTACGTGCTTAAGAAATCAGATATGATACCAGATATTATTACTGCAGGTAATGATACAGTTGCCATACGAATTCCTAATCATGAGATGACCTTAGAGCTGTTAAGGCAATTAGATTTTCCTTTAGCAGCACCCAGTGCAAACCCTTCTGAATATGTAAGTCCGACTACCGCACAACATGTCGAAGACCAACTATCTAAAAAAATAAAATATATATTAGATGGTGGACCTTGTACAATTGGTTTAGAGTCTACTATTGTAGATTTAAGTAGAGACAAAGTTCGATTACTAAGATTAGGTGCTATAAGTAAAGAGCAAATTGAAGAGTGCTTAAATGAAGAGATTGAAGATTTATTAATTTCTGATAATGTTCTAGCACCAGGTATGATGAAAAGACATTACGCCACTTCTCATAAAATAATTTTTGAAGAGTTTGTTAACTTGCCTGATGTTACGAAGAGAACGAAAGCAATTAGATTTAATAAATACTCACCATTATTACCCGAGAGTCAACAGATCATATTGTCAAAAGATTCTGATTTATATGAAGCCGCTTCAAAATTATTTGCAGTGCTAAGAGAGCTTGATAAAATGGATGTTGATTTTATAATTGCTGAAAAGTTTCCGAATGAAACTATCGGCAAAGCTATAAATGATCGATTAAGTAGAGCTGCTCACAACGATTAATTACATACCTAAAATATCTTTCAGCTTTTGATATCCGGTTTTACTTACAGGCAATTGAATGCCAGTGCTAAGTACAGCTAAATGTGATTCTTTATCATATGCATCGATTCTAGTCACCATCGAAACATTTACTATATATGATCGGTGTATTCTTATAAAATCACTTGCTGACAATTGCTCTTCAAAATAACTCATTGTTTTATTTTTACTGTAGCTACCATCTGATGATACAATTTTTACGTTGTCACCATTTGCTTCTATATATTGTAATTCGGATGTTGGTATAATTTTAATTTTGCCATCAGTTTTTACTACAATTCGATTTTGAGTATTACTTTGTATTTGAAGCTGAGTGTCTGTATTGATTTTTGTAATGCCATTACTTGTAAACTTTTGAACTGCTTTGTTAAACCTTTCTTTTGTAAATGGTTTTAACAAGTAGTCTATTGCGTTTGATTCAAATGCCTTAATTGCATATTCATCAAATGCAGTAGTGAATATAATCGCTGGCGGGTTATCAATTAATTCTAATAATTCAAATCCATTTATTTTTGGCATTTGAACGTCAAGAAATATTAAATCAGGGTTATGTTGTTGAATGGCTTTCATACCTTCAAATCCATCAGAACATTCAGCTATTATTTGTATGTCTGTAAAGTCTTTTAAATATTCAACTACAATTGAACGAGCTAATGGCTCATCATCTATAATTATACAAGTGCTCATTGTGGTATACAAAGTTTAGTTATAAAAATACCTTCTTCTTCAAATGTCTGTAATAAGTCGGTTCTAGAATATAATAAGTACAATCTGCGTTTTATAGAATTTAAGCCGAAGCCTGTGCCTTTATCATTTGCATTTCGAGTTTCTTGATCAAAGGGATTTCTAACAGAAATACATAATTGATCATTTTCTTTCTTTACATCAATTTGTATTAATACATCTCCAGTATTATCGTACAAGCCAAATTTTATTGCATTTTCTACAATCGGTTGTAATAACATACCAGGTACTTGTGCATCTAATGATTCATCTCTAGTGACTATTGTTTGCAGTCTATGTCCGAACCTTACTTTCTCAATAGATAGATATAATTCTAGTTGTACTAATTCTTCTTCAATGCTAATTTTTTTATTCTCTTCTTGTTTTAATGTGCTTCTCAAGAAATCTGATAATTGATGAATCATGGTTCTTGCAAGATCTGGCTTAACAACAATTAATGCAGATATAGAATTTAAACTATTAAATAAAAAATGTGGCTGTAATTTTTGTCTTAAACTCAAAAGCTCTGCTTCCTTTGCTAAATCTTCTAAAGTTTGTCTGCGTTTATCTTGTTCTTTTTGCTCTTCAATACCATACCAAAACCAACTTATACCTAATGATGCTATGTTTATCATTAGTCCGAAAATTATTCTTATAGGTGTTGATTGATTAACGAAATTCAAATAATTAACTTCATTCTTATTGACGAAATTCACAGCATACTTACTTCCATATGCCCACAAAATACTAATGATAACTACAGTAGATAAACTTGTCCAGAGTGATTTATTTACCGGTTTATAAAAAAATAAAATCAAACTTATAAATACAGCACATGCAGCAAGTAATGAGTTGTAAATAAAACTATCCCAAATAGAAATGACCCAAGAAAACTTAAAGACATCATGCATTATCCAAAAATGCGTAATGCACCAGCATACAAATAGTAAGCTGAAAATTAAATTGAATTTAGTATATGAGAAAAGTGTCTTTGCCAATTTTAAAAGGATCTAATATCAATACCGCCAAAAATATTCACACCTTCTATGATTAATATTTTATCTGATGGAGATAAGTTAATTTGATTTCTTTTGTCATCAAAGCCTCCAAAAACACTAACCATTTCAGTTTTTATTTGCCAATTAGAAGGTACAATAATTTTAGTGCCACCTAAAACTGAAACTATTTCTATTTTTATAGTTCCTTCAAAATCGGCATTTAATAAATTGATTTCATTACCTCCAAAAACAGATACTATTTCGCCGCCTTTAAAGTTTTTAGACACCACTATTTTTTTATTACCAGCAAAAGCTGCTACTAATGAAAGTTTATCACCATCGATAGTTTGCTCTGTTACTTCACCAGTAATTTCGTCATATACATGAACTTTTTTACTGCTTTTTGTAACGAAGCGAACTCCATAATAAATCATTACTGCTGGTATTAATAATGAAAATGCTTTTATATCTCTGCCAGTAATGTCGTCGATGATAAAAATAAAGCCTATGGTGATCATTACTAACCACGACCAATCTTTAAATTTATTGGCAATACCAGAATACAAGCCAATTCCAATAATTAACATAGGCCAACTAAATACCCATTCTGGCATTGGTAATTCAAAAGTATTCGCTAAGAAAAGCACGCCGATGATTATTAGTAATACACCGAACCATTGCTTGTTATTTTTTTTATTTATTGATTTTGACATCTTACCTATTATTTAATACACTAAAGTACCTCCATTTTAAAACCTCTACAAACCATTTGCGTTATTAATATATAAAATACCGACGAAAGAGGGTTTTTAGTCGTTAAATCTATTAGATTTCGTAAATTGCGCCATGATTCAGTACATACTAGCATCTATACTTTTAATTTGGGCTTTATACTTTTTGTATAAGACTATTAAAAAACAATTTAGCACAAACTCAAATTGTGCATCTGGATGTAGTTCATGTAGTGTAGGCTCTGAATTAAATAAATTTGATAATATTCATTCGTAATGAAAGCTGAATTAATTACGAGTTTACAAAATCCTAAAATTAAAAACTTAGTAAAGCTTTCAGAAAAATCATCTGAGCGTAGATCACAGAATTTAATAATTGTTGAAGGACTAAGAGAGATACAGATTGCTGTAGATGCCGGATTCACAATAGAACAGTTATACTTTTGTGAAGCATTAGGTGCTGAACAAAATTTGTTAAAGGCTAAAAGTTATTTCGAAATCAGTAAAGAAGTCTTTTCAAAAATTGCATATCGTGAAGGTTCTGATGGTTATATTGCTGTATTTGAACCTGTATATTTTTCATTAGATAATTTGAAATTACCTAATGATCCATTTATAATAATTTTAGAATCTGTAGAGAAGCCGGGTAATTTAGGAGCAATTTTACGTACAGCTGATGCTGCTAATATTGACGCTTTAATCGTCTGTGATCCTAAGACAGATATTTATAATCCGAATGCAATTCGATCAAGTGTAGGTTGTGTTTTTAGTGTACCAATTGTAACCAGCACCAACCAAGAAGTATTGGAATGGTTGCGTAGTAAAAACATAAAAGTGTATGCTGCCGCATTAACAGCCACTAAAGAATATACAGATATAAATTTTAAGGAGGCTAGCGCAATCGTAATGGGCACTGAAGCTACAGGCTTAACTTCTTTTTGGTTGAACAATGCCGATACACAAATTAAAATTCCGATGCTAGGGAAAATAGATTCTTTAAATGTATCTACCTCAACAGCGATACTTACTTTTGAAGCGTTAAGACAAAGAAGAAAGAATTAAGAATTAAGAATTAAGAATTAATGTTTTTCTATTAGCACTGTTGCATATGCAACAACACCTTCTTCTCTTCCTATAAATCCCATTTGCTCATTAGTAGTTGCTTTAATAGAAATATCATCTTCATCAATAGCCATTGCTTCAGCTAAGATTATTTTCATTGCAGGTATATGCGGATTTATTTTTGGTGCTTCTAAACAAATCATACAATCAATATTGCCTATTGAATAGTTATTTTCTGCTAACATCCGAATAACTTCTTTTAATAAAATTACACTTGAGATGCCTCTCCAACGTTCATCTTTATTTGAAAAATGAAAACCAATATCACGCATGTTTGCAGCACCTAATAATGCGTCACAAATTGCATGTATTAAAACATCAGCGTCTGAATGTCCGAATGCTCCTTTATGATGTTCAAGTTTTACACCACCCATATAAAACGGATGTCCATCTTTTAATTGATGGACATCGAAACCAAAACCTACTCTGATTTTCATGTTATTTCTTTTGATCTTCTGAACTCTCGAAGTTGAATGTTAGCGAGAATCTTAAAGTATTTTCTAATGGGTTTCTTTGTGTAGTAGGCACTAAGTATGATAAGTCTAATGCGAAAATATTATACTTTATACCTGCACCAAATGTGAAATATTGTCTATTACCTTTCGTCGGATGTTCGTAAAAATAACCACCTCTGATTGCAAATTGGTTATCATACCAATACTCTAATCCACCTGAGTAATAAATTTCTCTGAACTCTTCTTTCATGCCCAATGGGGCATCATTGAATGATTGGAAAATACCTGCAGGTACTGATACATTCGGGTTTTGACCTGCTAATATTATAGGTTCATTATCTGCACCATATTCTATTGCACCTGTAGCACTATCTCTTTGGTAAACCGGATTCGTTGGTACTAATAATTTATTTGCATCTACATATAATGTAAGTGTATTGAAATTATCTAGCTTCATAGTACCAGCTGCGCCTAATCTAAGATTTGTTGGTATGAAATACCTATCAGCATTGTTGGTGTAATTCATTTTAGCACCAATATTCGAAACGTTAGCACCGAATGCTAAAGTTGTTTTTTTGCCATTGATTTTAACATCTGGTACTCTGTAATAAGTAGAGATATCTACAGCTACAGATCTTCCGGCACTCACCGCTTGACCAGTTTGAGCTAATTGTCCTTGTGCTAAATCTGAATTAATAAATCTGAAGGCAGTTCCTAATGAAAAATTTTCTGAAAGCTTTCTATTGTATGAGAAGTCGATGGCTAACTCATTCGGATTGCCAGTGCCAGTTACAGCGCCAGTATTATCAGTAAAAGTTATATCGCCTAATGAGAAATATCTCATACTGAAACCGAATACTTGCTTGTCGTCGAATTTATAATAGCCCGATAAATAAGCTAAGTTAATATCAGGAACTAATTGTTGTAACCAAGGAGTATATGAAATACCTAAAGCATACTTTCTATCTGCGAATGCAAATTTAGAGGGGTTCCAATGGTTTGAATTGACGTCAACAGGAGTAGCAACACCACCATCACCCATTGCACCAGCTCTAGAGTCGGGGCCAATCAATAAGAAAGGCACTGCTGTAGTAATAGCATTCACCGTATTATCTCTACCATTTAGTTGTTGAGTTGAAATTTGTGCTTGTGCACTTGAACTCAATGCAATGCTTGTTATTAAAACTATTCCTAAACCTAATCCCAGTTTCATTATATCTTTTTTACTTTTTATCTATTTTATTAATTACAAAGGCTTCAAATATAGAAAAATATTAAAAGCTCTTATTTAAGTATTACTAGTTTTTCGTATTTATCGCTTATACTGCCATCAGAGGCCTTAACCTTTAATCTATAGATATAGACACCTCTAGCAAGCTTGTCCCCGTACTCATCTTTGGCATCCCAAAGTATATCTGTAACCCTAGACCCACTTAAGTAAACATCTTTATTGATAGTTTTAACTAGTTTGCCTGAAACAGTGAATATCTGCACCATAGCTTGTAAGTCGTCTCCAGGTCTATTGTGTTCAAATTGAAAGCCCGTAGAGGTAGTAAAAGGGTTAGGGTAGTTGAAAACCTTGTCGATTGAAAATTTCGTCGATTCTAATACGGTAAATTCAGTGCTCACTTCCGAAGAATTATTTACGACATCCCATGCTTTTACGGTTAATTTATAATTACCTGCACTTAATTTATTGAATGCATATTTTATTTCACCTTCTTGGTATGAATCAAGAGTAGCTTCATAAAACTCATTTAACTCAAATTTCTCTGTTTTAGTACCATTGCTTAGTGTTGCTGTAATGTTATGTCCGATACCATTACCTACAGTATTAATACCATTTGCATCTTTTACTTTTACAATTAGCACAGGGTTTTCGCCAGTGATACCTTTGTTTGCATAGTTTTCATTGTTTAAAAATAATTGCATCTCTGGGCCTACATTATCTGTAATGATATTATCACTACTACCACCCACATATATACTATCAAATGCACCGCTGGCATCGTTATTACCTAGCTGTGCATAATAACTTAATCTGCCGAAACCGATGGTATAGCTGATATCTTTTGGTACAACGAAAGTAAAACTAAACTTGCCATTATTCACACTTGCTTTGCCTTTGTATATGATGTTTTTTTGTACATCGTATTCTTGAACTCTACTTCTTGTTCCGTCTTGAGCTAAGGTTTTTTGTTTAGTTTTTTTATCATACACTGTTGGGTATATGATGCCATTTTGATTAGTCAAAACATTTCCATTATCATCAGTAATTGATCCTTTGATGGTAATAGATTTTAATGCTTTTATGGTATCAGTATTTGTTGACGATACTGGTATATCATTTATACTTTCTGTAAGTACTTTGTACTTTGGCGTTGCAAATGGTAACGAAGGGTCACCTAATAATGTAAAGTTTCTTTGATTAATTGATAATCCTACGCTGTTGAAGTTTTTACTTGCTTTAAAAATATCTCCTAATGTATTATTGCTACCTACATTGGTGCTATCAAATAATGAAACTAAAAATGCGCGATTTATAGTTTCGTTTTCATTAGCATAAACTATTCTGGTAGTTGTAAATAATGCAATAGCACCACCATTTGATTGTAGTAATGCTGCTTCACCTGCTGATTGAAAAGCAGGGTCATCCCATCTGCTAAATGAGCAAGTAGCTGTCATCAATACAGGCATATTATTAAAGCCTTTCCAAGTTTTTATATCATCGAACGTTAATATCTTCTCATGCCCTAAGCCATTCTCGCCACCATGCCCAATATAATTTATAACCAATGCACCAGTATTAGCACGTTGATTAAAAGCAGCGTTTACCTCAGGGTATCTGTTTCCTGCAGGCGTACTTATTTGTTGATAAGAATCCATATAGACCTTATCTATATTTACATTTTTTGTTCTTGAAATAATTGTTCTGTAATGATTTTCTGCATGATCAAGATGTAGATTATTATCTTCATCATCTGCAATTAATACATATTTATTTCTCCAATCACCAAATGTTACAGAGTTGCTGTAATTGATAATTTTATCTACCATTTGGCTAGCCTGTAAAGAATTTTGAACAGGTATTCTACCAACGGCTACATCTAATGCAACACTTCCATAGCTTGGGTTTGATGATTCCCAATTACCTTCTACATCGTCTAACAATCCGAAGTAATCGTCAGAAACATATGAACCAAACGGCGAAAATGAATTTCTGCTTTCATATGTTATTACGTAATTAGTATTTGAATTTACTACTCCGATATTATCATATGAACCATCACCAAACATGAGTAAATATTTGGGCATGTTATTTTCATTTGTACCTGCTCTGTCATAAAACATTTTGACAAAGTCTCTTATTGCACTTGCATCTGCTGCGCCTGAACTAAATTCGTTATAAATTTTGTCAGCTGTAATTACTAATGTTCTTAAATTATTGTTTGTTCTTCTATATTCAGCTAACCTCTCTGCTTGCGAATAAAAATCTGGATGTGTAACGATTATGAAATCATAAAAACCTAAAGCATGTAAATTTTGATTTTCAATTCTACCTATCAGCCTCGGTGATTTTATTTCATTAATTTTAAATGCGCAGTATTCTTTTAAAGTGCTTGTTTCAGCATTGAAAGTTAAATTATTACCCGATGAATTTGTCAAAATTCTAACTGGATTTATTTTATCTGTAACATCCCAAATAAAAGTATTATTTACATCATCGGTTTCAACATTAAATTGACTAATATTATTTAAACCGACGCTTTCAATGCTTCTAAAACTAGTTTCATTACCTAGTAGCTTTAATTTTCTCGAACCATTAATTGTTATAAAATTTAAATAACCTAATGAACTAAAATTCGGACGACGGTATTCAATTTTTATTGATGGGTTTGCACTTGCTGGAACTCTTGTGAAGCCAGTACTTACTTGTGATCCGTATGATGCATCGTAGCTGTATGATACACCCGGACAAAATAGTTGTCGTACAATGTTATTATTATATTTTATAATAAACTCACTGCTTGATGGGAACTCTGCTCTACCAATCGCATCCATTCTAATTTTCATCGACTTGTTAGTGCTCACATCTGGTACATTAAAATTGAATTCGTATTCAGCTTGTGTTCCGAATTCTTCACCGAATCTTTCGCGACCAGATTTTATAGTATTATTAACACCTGTCGATTTATTTAGTTCGTGTAAATAGTAAACGTTATAGTCTGAAATAAATTTATTGGGCGTTAAACTCGACCCGGAAATTTCAGATATTCTTTTACCTACTCCCAAATCTGTTGTGATAAAATAATTTGTTTCTGTTGTATACGGATGTTGCTCATGAAAAAATATTGAATCGTTGAAATTGGCTGTCCAGTTTATAGGCCCACGCGCATAAAAAACTACCCAATCACCCGGGTTAAATTGACCATCATTTTCACCTGTTACTATAATTGCATTTTCTTGTAAGTCATCATATCTAAAAACGGCACTATGCTCAGGTAGCATTCCATGTCCGTTGCCATAAATTCTGATGTTTCTAGGGTCAATGTTCGCAGGGTTTATTCCCAATGCTTCCAAATCACTATAACTTAATTTATGCAATCCTGTACTGTTTATGGCTAATTTATACCAATTGCCATTTTTAAGAACCGATTCAGTAGCATATGTTCTAGCTTTAGTAGTTGTATTTTTATTCGAGTTAGATTTTGCAATAAACTTTAATTGGAATGATTGCAAAACTTCATATCGATTTTGTGATGTATTAAATCGATAAGGTAAAATTGAAAATGCGAAGAATTCTTTTTTGCGTTCGTAAACTGATCCAGATTCTACAATAGGGGCATTATTAATTAATTTCTTTTGTTCGTCGTTTAGTTCAATACTTAAGGGTTTGTAAACTGCATTAACAATCTCAACTGATGAATAAGCTTGATTTAGTTTTTCAGTGTATATCGATAAATCTTTAAAACGATAATCGAATATTGCCTGATCAAAAGTTTCAATTTGTTTGGTATTGATATTATCTGGCAATGAAACAGTTTTTACCTCCCAATTTAGAGTTCTATTGAGCGAATTTTGTGCAAATGCGACAAAATACGAACAAAAAAACAGCAATGCTAAAAATAAAAATCTACGTATATGAAACATAAAATGTGTTAATTCAGTATAAAGAGTATCAAATAACGGGATTTTAAGCCCTTTTTGCTAATTAATACGCTTGAAACGAAAATTTGGCAATAAAATTGCCGAAATTACCTTCAAAATATAAATTGTATTATATTTGATGTTTTCAACAAAATAATAATACCTTAGAAACTTGTTTTTGTTTTACATGTTAAAGAAGAGATTCTTACTTACCCTAGCAGGATTGATGGCCTTGATACAATCAAATGCCCAAGATATGCATTTTTCGCAGTTTTATGCTGCGCCTCTTTACCTGAATCCTGGTTTTGCAGGTTCAGCAGGTGGACCGCGTTTTATGCTGAATTACAGAAACCAATGGCCTGGTATAAGTAATGCGTATAAAAACTTAGCTTTCTCATACGATCAGTATTTACCCGCTTTAAACGGTGGTGTAGGTTTATTGGTTACTAATGACAAGCAAGCAGACGGAGTATTCAACAGCACTAGAGTTGGAGGTATTTATTCTTACAACTTGAAGGTTACGAATGATTTTTATATTAAGCCAGGTATTTCTACTTCATTTGTAAATACAGCGGTTAACACTAACGGACTTGTATACAGATTTGATAATTTAGGAAGACCAGACCAAGTTTCTGGTGAACCTTTTGGAAGTAATATTTCAACTAGTTATCTAGATTTTAGTGCTGGAGCTATATTTTATACTGAAAAGTTCTTCGGAGGATTTACAGTTGACCATTTAACAGAACCAAACCAATCAGTAACAGGTGGTAATTCACCATTACCTAGAAAGTTTACTTTACATGCTGGTGCTTTTATACCGGTGGGTAAAAGACAATACAATGCCTCTATATCACCTAACATATTGTTTCAACAACAAGGTTCATTTAACCAGTTAAACGTAGGTATGTACTATAACAGAGGCCCTATTGTTATAGGCGGATGGTACCGTACCAGTTTAGTAAATGGGGATGCATTTATAGGCTTAGTAGGTGTTAAGTATGATATTTACAAATTCGGATATAGTTACGACATCGTAACATCACAATTAAGAGCTTCAGCATCAGGAGCGCATGAATTTTCACTATCTGTTGAGTTGCCACAACCTGGTAAAAAAGGTAGAGGCAGGTCATACAAAAGGGTAAATTGTCCTTCTTTTTAGCATTTTAAAATAATATTAGATATATTTACTGCGTTTTAAGCAAAATTTAGCAATAGACAATGAAAAAATTGATTAACCTTTCTGTACTAGCTGTTGCTGTTGGAATGACATTTTCAGTAGTATCATGTTCACAGAAGTCTTCAAACACTGGTTGGAAATACAATGATAAAAACAACGGTGGTTTTCAGGCATTCAAAAATGTTGAACAAAAAACCGGACCAGGTTTAGTGCTTGTTGAAGGTGGTACTGTAGTTATGGGTTCTATGGAACAAGACTTAATGTACGATCACGACGCACTAGAACGTAGGGTAACAGTTTCATCATTCTATATGGATGAAACAGAAGTATCAAACTTAAACTACTTAGAATACTTGTATTGGTTACAAAGAGTTTATGGTGCTGACTATCCAGAGGTTTATAAGAAAGCATTACCAGATACATTAGTTTGGAGAAATCCGACTTCATACAACGAGCCATTCGTAGATAATTATTTACGTCACCCATCTTACCAAAACTATCCTGTAGTTGGTGTTTCATGGGTACAAGCAAATGAATATTGCGCTTGGAGAACTGATCGTGTAAACGAGCAAATTCTAATCGCTAAAGGCATCTTGAAAGTTAACCCTAATCAAGTGAACGAAGATAACTTCAATACTGAAGCTTATTTAGCTGGCCAATATGAAGGTTTGGTAAAAAAGAATATGAAGAACTTAGATCCGAATGGTGAGCCTACTCGTAGAGTAAGAGTTCAAGACGGTATCTTGTTACCAAGCTATAGATTGCCTACAGAGGCTGAGTGGGAGTATGCCGCTAAGTCGTTAAAAGGTAATTCTAAATACGAAAACGTAAATGAGAAAAAACTTTACTCTTGGAGTGGATTAGGTATGCGTGATAACATTGGCAGAGGTCATGGTATTATGATGGCTAACTACAAAAGAGGTAGAGGTGATAACATGGGTGTTGCTGGTTACTTAAATGATAACTACGATATCACTGGTCCGGTGAAAGCATTTTTACCAAACGATTATGGTTTGTTCAATATGTCAGGTAACGTTTCAGAGTGGGTTATGGATGTTTATCGTCCGCTTTCTCCTGAAGATAAAAATGACTTCAACCCATACAGAGGTAACGTTTATTCTAAACCACAATTAGATGCTGATGGTAACATCGCTGAAAAAGATAGTTTAGGTAGAATAAAGAAAGTAGTTGATTACGATACTTATGCTAACCCTGATAAGCGTGGTGAATTAGATGACGAATCTATGTATGCTTACGGTGTTGCAAGTATGATCAACAATAAAGCAAGAGTTTACAAAGGTGGTTCATGGAACGACAGAGCTTACTACTTAAATCCAGGTATCAGAAGATTCTTAGATGAAGAGGCAGCAAGTGCAGAAGTAGGTTTCCGTTGCGCTATGGTAAGATTAGGCTCACCTAACGGTAAAAAGTTTAAAACTAAGAGACCTAATAAATAATCTTAAAAATATTTAAATAGGCCCCGATTTATCGGGGCTTTTTTATGTCATATGAGCAAAGAAGGCGGTTATAGATTAAAGTATGATAATTCTAATGCAAGCATACCCATGCTAAGCATTGTAACTGTTGTTTATAATAGTGAACAGTATCTCGAACGTACCATCCGATCGATATTAAATCAAACATTTAAAGATGTAGAACATATTATTTTAGATGGCAATTCTAAAGATAAAACGCTTGATATTATTCATCAATACAATGATCAAATTGCTTATTGGAAATCAGAACCAGATAAAGGGATTTATGATGCCATGAACAAAGCTCAAGACCTAGCTACTGGCAAATACATAATGTTTTTAAATTCTGGCGATGAGTTCTGCGATAATAATGTACTTGAAAATATTTTTAAAATTAATAATACTTCGGATGTCTATTATGGTGATACTTTAATCACTGATGAAGAAGGCAATGCACTAAGAAATAGAAGGTTGAGACCTCCCCAAAATCTAACATGGAAAGATTTTAGATACGGAATGCTTATTTGCCATCAATCTATAATTGTTAAAAGAGAATTATCTAAGCAATACAATATTGAGTATAAAATTGCAGCTGATATTGATTGGGCGATAAGATCAATCAAAGACGCGAAGGAAATTACCAATACGAGAATAAATATTTCTAAGTTTATGGAAGGTGGGATGTCGAGTCAACATCATAAACGCGGTCTTCAAGAGCGATTTGAGATTTTAAGTAAACACTACGGACTAATACCCAATCTATTAACACATATGTATTTTGTGTTCAGAATTATAGCTCAAAAGTTTTTATGATAAATAAGCTTTTAGAGAATTCCACCACTCAATTTTCAACTCTTTATTTTCTGATAAAGTTTTTAGAGTTTCACAATTAAGAATTGAGGTATTTGCAATATTTGTTGCATGAACTTTGCCAAACACTATTGTTTTATTAGGCTTCAGCTCGTTAATAATAGATGTTAAATCTATTATTGGTTCATCATTTTTGTTTTCTATGATAGCAAGGTCTTCTGTACTTAATTTTAATGCAGCAATGGTTTTATTGAATAAGTCCCAATCATTATCACTTAGCTTTAAATCGTCGCCAGAAATAACGAATAATATTTTCTTTAAAAACCCACCCTTATAAGATGTGCTGAGTTCATTCGTAACTGTATGTGGAGTAATGGCCTCAGCAGTAGAAAGCTCTGTAATGTCTTGTTTAAGTACGTATACAGGGCTATCGATCAATATTTTTAGTGCTAAAGCATCGTCAGTTAATAATGAATCTTTCATAATGCAAATATAAAATAAGATTTAAATACCATGATACTTTAAAAGACGTTGTAACACTTTGAAATTTATTCTATTTTAGCGAGGATATTATAGGAATTTAAAAAATTAATGAAATGATAAAGATGAATTGGTACAAAAGCTTATTACTTTCTGCGATTACAATTATGATAGGTGCAAATGTTAATGCACAAGATTCAGATGTTATTTTAACGGTAGGTAAAGAGAAAGTATCTAAAAAAGAATTTGAATACGTTTTTAAAAAGAACAACAGTAAGAATGCAGATGCCCCATCTGAAGCAGGTTTAAGAGAGTATCTAGAATTATACATAAACTATAAACTTAAGGTTATTGAAGCTAAAAGTATGGGTATGGACACGATTAGTTCTTTCAAGAAAGAATTATCTGGCTATAGAAAACAATTAGCTGCACCTTATTTGACAGATAAAGAAGTAAATGATAAGTTAATCAAAGAAGCATTTGATAGATCTAGAGTTGAAATTAGAGCGTCGCATATTTTAGTTTCATGTAGCTTCGACGCAAGTGCGAAAGACACTCTTGCTGCTTATAATAAAATCATGACTCTTCGTAGAAGAATTGTAGACAAGAAAGAAGACTTTGCAAAAGTTGCAATGGAAGCGTCTACAGATCCTTCAGCTAAGCAGAACAAAGGTGACTTAGGATATTTTAGTGTTTTTAATATGGTTTACCAATTTGAAAACATTTGCTATAACACAAAGCCTGGTATAGTAAGTCAACCTATTCGTACAAAATTCGGATATCATTTAGTAAAGGTTGTTGATGTTAGACCTGCTAATGGAGAAGTTAAAGTAGCTCATGTAATGATACGTTTAGCTGATAAGTCAACCGGTGTTGATACAATAAATGCTAAACAAAAAATTGATGAAATATATAAGAAAATAGTAGCTGGTGAGAGATTCGAGGATTTAGCAAAACAATATTCAGACGACAAGCAAAGTGCTAAAAATGGTGGTGCTTTACCGTACTTTAGTGCAGGTAAAATGGTGTTTGAATTTGAGAAAGAAGCTTTCAATTTAAAAAAGGCAGGAGATTACTCAAAGCCATTCTTAACTTCATATGGTTGGCATATAGTTAAATTGATTGACAGAAAGCCATTACCAAGTTTCGAGGAAATGAAGAATGAATTGAAAACTAAAGTTGGCAAAGATTCGAGATCAGATTTAAATAAAGAGTCATTCATTGCAAAATTGAAAAAGGAATACAATTTCAAAGAAGATAAAATAGCATTAGAGAAATTTTATAATAACGCAGATACAAGTATTGGTACATTCCAATTCAAAAAGGAACAGGCAATAAATCCGAATGATGTATTATTTACACTAGATGCTAAGCCATATTTAATTTCTGACTATGCTGCATATGTTCAACAAAACATGGTCGCTATTGCGCGTGAAAACATTAAGAGATTTAGAAGAGAATTATATGATTCATATGTATCTAAAACGATAATGGATTATGAAGAATCTAGATTAGATGTTAAATACCCTGAATTCAAAGCTTTAATGGATGAGTATAGAGATGGTATTTTATTATTTGATTTAACAGATAAAAAAGTTTGGTCAGCAGCAGTAAAAGATTCAGCAGGCTTAGATGCATTTTATAATAATAACATTAATAAATACATGTGGTCTGACAGACTTGATGCTAGCATATACACTTGTACAAATGAAGCAATTGCAACAGATGTTAGAAAATTAATCAAGAACAAGAAAATTAGTCAAGATTCATTATTGAAGAGAATCAACCAAACAAATCCTTTAAATCTAACAGTGAAGACTGATAAGTTCGAAAAATCTGAGAACTCAATTATAGATCAGATTGAATGGAAGAAAGGCGTAACTAAAAATATGCCTATCAATAATACAATTGTATTCGTAAAGGTTAAAAAAGTTTTAAAAGCAGAACCTAAAAAGTTAAATGAAATTAGAGGTGTTGTTACTTCTGATTATCAAACTTATTTAGAGAAGCAATGGCTTGATGAGTTAAGAAAAAAATATCAAGTTTCGGTAAATGAGCCAGTCTTAAAATCATTAATAAAAAAATAAATTAAAAGGCCGGCTAAAACCGGCCTTATTATTCTATGAGATATTTAGTAGCAATCATATTCTTATTGAGCTTTAGCTCATGCGATTTTTTGAAGCGTAATTTAGGCTTCAAAGAAAAAGCAATTGCTAAAGTGTATGATGTCTATCTATATCCCTCAGATATTGAAGGAATAGTACCTAAGGGTACTAGTAATGAAGATAGCTTGTTACTTGTGCAATCATATATTGAAAACTGGGTTCGACAGACTTTATTGATAAAACAAGCAGAAGAAAATGTTGACATAGATTTAGAAAAAATAGAGCAACAACTAGAAAACTATAAAAGCTCATTATTGATATATGCTTATGAACAGCAGTTAATTGCTCAAAAGCTCGACACAATAGTTACTGCGGCTCAGATAAAGTCATATTATGAAGCTAATAAAGAAAACTTTGAATTAAAGAAAACCATACTTAAAGCATCATATATAAAATTGCCTAAAAATGCGATTAGGATTGATAATGCAATAAAGTGGTTTAAATCAAATAAAGAAAAAGACAAAAGAGAATTAGAAACCTATTGCATGCAGTTTTCGCCAGACTATAGTTTAGTTGATACTAGCTGGTTGTATTATGATCAACTATCAGAAGTTATTCCATTAGATCGACTATCTGAAAGTTCTGTATTGCAAAATAATAATTACATTCAAATAAGTGATAAAGACTTTATTTATCTTGTAAAAGTTAAAACCTTCATGTACAAAGAAGACATTTCGCCACTCGAGATAGAGGTTGATAATATAAAAAATATTATCATCAACAAACGAAAAGTTGAGATGATTGATAAGATGGAGAATGAAGTTTATAAAAATGCTAGAGATAATAATGATATTGAAATATTTAAATCAGAATAAACATGCGTAAATTTTTTATTGTATTGGTGCTATTGATTGGAGTGAAATTTACTGCATTTTCACAAGGCAAGCTAGCTGATAAAATTGTAGCTGTATTAGGTGAAAGTATAATTCTTCAATCAGATGTTGAAGGACAGTTTGCACAATATGTTGCTCAAGGATATAAGCAAGATGATAATTTAAAATGTCAAATTTTAGAGGCTTTACTTACTCAAAAGCTATTACAGAATCAAGCACAAATTGACAGTTTAGAAATCAATGAATCACAAGTTGAAGAAGAACTTAATAGAAGACTTAAATATTTTATGTCGCAAATTGGTTCTCAAGAAAAACTTGAACAGTTTATTGGCAAATCAATCTTAGAATTTAAAGATGAATTAAGAGAAGATGTAAGAGCTGTAATAATGGCTCAAAATATGCAAGCTGAAATCACAAGAGGTATTACTGTTACTCCTAGCGAAATCAAAAAATTTTACGAAGAAATACCTAGAGATAGTTTACCATATTTCAACAAAGAAATTACTGTAGGTGTTATTATCAAAAAACCAGATTTAAGTCAAAAATCAAAACAAGAAACTAAAGAGAAATTAGAAGCATTACGCCAAAGAGTAGCAAATGGTGAAGACTTTGCAACCTTAGCTATTTTATATTCTCAAGACGGCTCAGCAAAAAATGGCGGCGAATTAGGTTTTGTTGGCAGAGGTGAATTAGTTAAAGCATTTGAGGCCGTAGCATTTAAACTTAAACCAGGTGAGCTGTCGTCGATCGTTGAAACAGAATTCGGATTTCATATTGTACAATTAATTGAACGTAGAGGTGAACAAGTAAACGTTCGTCATATATTATTGAAGCCTGCAATTGAATATTCAGATATGCTTAAAGCAAAAGCATTATTAGACAGTATTTATACATTAATTCTTACTGATAAAATGACTTTCGCTGAAGCAGCATTAAAATTCTCTGATGATGAAGCATCAAAAAACAATGGAGGTTTATTGCAAAATCAACAAGATGGTTCTACGAAAATTCCGACAGATCAATTAGACCCTAATATTTATTTTCAAATTGAAAATATGAAAGTAGGTGAAATTGCTCAGGCAACATTATTTAAAACTGCTTCAGGTGATCAACAATATAGAATGATTCAGTATGTTTCAAAAACAGACCCACATCAAGCTAACTTGAAAAATGATTATCAAAAAATACAACAAGCTGCTATGTCTAATAAACAAAACAAAGTAATGGCAGATTGGTTTAAGAAAAAAAGGGGTACTACTTTTATTAGAATTAATGATGAATACAAATCTTGTGAGGTTTTAACTCCTTGGTTTAATGAAAGTGCAAATGCTCTTAAAAAATAATAAATATGTATAAGTCAGAGGTAGAAGCAATAGATGCATTAGCAGCAAACTATAGAGAAATAAAAACAGAAATATCTAAAGTTATTGTCGGACAAGATGATATTTTAAAATCAGTATTGATATCTATTTTTAGTAACGGGCATTGCTTATTAGTAGGTGTACCCGGATTAGCTAAAACTCTATTAGTTCAAACAGTTGGTAAAGTATTAGATTTATCTAGCAATAGAATTCAATTTACTCCAGACTTAATGCCGTCTGATATTACAGGCGCTGAGATTTTAGATGAGCATAGAAATTTCAAGTTTATACCCGGACCTATTTTCTCAAACATAGTATTAGCTGACGAAATAAATAGAACTCCACCTAAAACACAAGCTGCTTTGTTAGAGGCTATGCAAGAAAAATCTGTTACTGCAGCAGGTGTTCACCATGAATTACCTATACCTTTTTTTGTTCTTGCTACACAAAACCCAATTGAACAAGAAGGTACTTATCCGCTACCTGAAGCACAGTTAGACAGATTCATGTTCAATGTTTTTTTAGATTACCCAAGCTTTACAGAAGAAATGCAAATAGTGAAAAATACTACTAGCACAAAAAATGTTGAGTTGAAAAAAATAATTAGTGCAGAGCAAATAATCTATTTTCAAAATCTTGTTAGATCAATTCCTATTGCTGACAATGTTTTAGAATACGCAGTAAAATTAACAGCTAAAACTCGCCCAAACAGAGAATATTCAACAGAATTTGTTAACTCCTATTTAAGTTGGGGTGCTGGTCCAAGAGCCTCACAATACTTAGTGCTTGGAGCTAAATGTCATGCTGCAATAAATGGTAAATATTCACCAGACATTGAAGATGTAAGAGCGGTAGCATACGCCATTTTAAGACATAGAATAGTAAGAAATTACAAGGCTGAGGCTGAAGGTGTAACTGTAGAAAAAATTATAGAGAGCCTTTTATAAAAACTCTTTCTCAGATTTTATTCTCCATTCTTTAGGGTAATTATTATTCATTCTATTGCCCATAAGTTTTGCGAAGCCTAAAACAGCATCATCGTATTTTAGTAAGCACCATCCTTTTAAATTAGTATCAATTTGAAAATCTTTTTTCTGTAGATATTTTATCGCATCTTCTTTATTTAACTGAATCGATTCAAATGGTTTTTCTTTTATGTTTGCCATTGCATAAGCATGTTCTGGCACTAGCTCTCCTCTAATCACTTGTCCCATCTCAATTCCGAATTTTTTAATTCTTAGTGAAGTATTTAGTATACCTATCATTTCTTTTTCTAATGATTTCGGAAATGCTAATGATTGTTGGTTGTGCTGTAGAAATCCGAATTTATTTTGATCAATATATTTTGCTAATACAGGTTTAGTTTGCTTGTCGGCAAAATTCACATTCTTCATTACTTTGGGCCATCTTCCATTTGATTCATCTGTTTTTCTAAGTACAGTCAAATAAAATCCCTCACCTTTAATTTTGTGTGGGTAAAAATGATATCCAAATAATTTCTTCGGATGATCAGAAATATTTAAAACTATGCCTTCGAATTGTTTTATATCAAGTTCCACTGATTCCCATCCGCCTTCGCTTAATAAACTCATTACTGGTTCGATATCTTCTTTCGAATTATATGTGCATGTACTATAAATGATAATGCCATTTTGCTTGACAAGTTCTGAAGCGGTATGCAGAATTCTCATTTGACGAGCACTACAAATGTTCACGTTATTGACATTCCATTCGTTTATTGAATCATGATCTTTCCTAAACATTCCTTCGCCTGAACATGGCGCATCTAATATGACTAGATCGAAGCAGTTATTTAGTGATTGAAAATGTTCAGGATCATTATTTGTAACTATTGTATTTGCATTACCCCATTTTGTCAAATTTTCAACTAAAATTGACGCTCTGCTAGCAATCACTTCATTACTTATCAATAAACTATCTTCAGATATTAATGAACTTAAATGTGTACTCTTACCCCCAGGAGCGGCACACATATCTAGTGCCATTATTGAATCTGATAAATCAACACATTGTTTTATTGCTTGTTCAATAAACATAGATGATGCTTCTTGAACATAATAATGCCCAGCATGAAATTTAGGATCAAATGTAAAAGAAGGCCTCTGTTCTAAATAATAACCATCATTTGACCAGCTTACTTTCTCTAAGCCAAGATGTAGATTAGATTGATCTTTGATCTTATTAATTCTAATGCTTGTCGGACTTTCAGAATTCAAAGCTTTTAAAAAATCATCATATTCAAGTCCTAATTGGCCTTTCATCTGATTTTCAAAATCTATTGGGAGTTTAAGCATGTACAAATGTATTCATTATAATAAAATAATTACATTCAATAAACACCAATTCTTTTTAATATTGTTCTAGATATGTATATTTCAAATATGAATAGATTTATGTTAAAAGTGGGTAGTATTGGTACGTTTATGTTGGCAACAACATTAACTGCATTTTCCTTTTGTGCGAATCCTGAAAAGAATGAATTAAAACCTGACGAAAAACAAATTGAAGTTTGCAGAGCAGTAGTCAATTTAGTTTCTAATTTCAATTATAAAAAAGTTCCTCTTAACGATTCATTATCAAAAGTGGTATTTGATAAATACATTGAAAGTATAGATGGTAATAAGGTATATTTTTTAAAGAACGAGTACCAATCTTATCAGGCATATAGAAATCAATTCGATGACTTTTTATTATTTGGTGAGTTGCAAATTCCATTTAACATTTTTAATGATTACATGGATAGGTACTTAAGCCGAATGAATTTTGTTATTCAGCAGATTGATAGTCAAAAGTTCGAATTTACTAGCAATGAAGTTTTTGCTTACGATCGAGAAAAAGCAGATTGGTTTGAAACAAAAGACGAATTGGATCAATACTGGATCAAAAGATTAAAGTATGATTTATTGAATCTTAAATTAGCAGGTTCTGATGAGGCTAAAAGTAAAGAAACTTTAAAAAAGAGATACGAGAATTTAGTTAAGCAAGCTGAAAAGGTAAATAGTTATGATGCTTTTCAAGCATTCATGTCATCATACACCGAATCTATAGATCCTCATACAAATTATTTTAATCCGAGTAATGCCGCAGCCTTCAATATAGATATGGCGAGATCATTAGAAGGTATCGGTGCTACTCTTGGCTCAGAAAATGATTTTGTAACAGTAAAAGCGGTTACACCAGGAGGACCTGCAGATAAAAGCGGATTGATAAATGTTGATGATAAGTTTTTGGCAGTTGCACAAGGTAAAGATGGAGAGTTTGTTGATATTATTGGTTGGAGATTAGATAATGCAATTCAATTAATTCGTGGTGCGAAAGGTACAATCGTAAGATTAAAAGTTGTACCTAAAGGATCTGATGTTTCTAATTTCAAAATTATTGAGTTAACGAGAGAGAAGATTATTTTAAAAGATCAGTCAGCAAAAAAAGAAATTAAAATTGTTGAACAAAACGGCAAAAAGTATAAAGTTGGAATCATAGACATACCCGCATTTTATGTAGACTTTAAAGCATATCAATCTGGTGAAAAAAATTATAAATCAACAACTAGAGATGTTAAATTAATTTTAGATTCACTAAAAACAGAAGGGGTAGATGCTGTTGTTGTTGACTTAAGAAGTAACGGTGGCGGTTCATTAATGGAAGCAATTGATTTAACAGGTTTGTTTATTAAATCTGGCCCAGTTGTACAAGTGCGCGATACCAGAAACAAAATAGATGTAGGTGAAGATGATGATGCATCTATCACTTGGGATGGTCCATTGGCAGTAATGATCGATAGATTTAGCGCCTCTGCTTCAGAAATTTTTGCAGGTGCAATTCAAGATTATGGTAGAGGTATTATTTTAGGAACTCAAAGTTTCGGCAAAGGTACTGTACAAAATGCAATAGATCTTGATCAGGTAATAGGAGAGTCAACGAATAAAGTAGTAGGTAAAGAAAATACATACGGACAAATAAATTTAACTGTAGCTAAATTTTATAGAATTAATGGAAGTAGTACACAACATAAAGGAGTAATGCCAGATATTAGTTTCCCTATGTTATACCCTACTGATAAATATGGTGAAAGCTCAGAACCTGCTGCGTTACCTTGGGATGAAATTAAGAAATCAAATTATAAGCCAATTGCCGAGATATCATCGACAATTGATGAGCTTACAACTAAACATAATAAGAGAGTAAAAGGTAGCAAAGAGTACAATTATTTATTAGCAGACATTAAAGATTTTTCAGAAAGAGATAAATTAAAAGAAGCTAAATTAAACGAAGAGGTATTGAAGAAAGAGCGTGAAGAAAATGAGATTAAAAATTTAACAAGAGATAATGAGCGCAGAGTAGCTAGAGGCTTAGAGCCCTTGAAGAAAGGTGACCCTAAACCTAAATCAGAAAAAGCATATGACTTCGTTTTAGAAGAGTCTTGTATGATTGTTGCTGATTATCTAAAACTTACAAAGAAATAATTCAATAAAATATATATCCCTATTAAGGGTAATTATTTAAAGTGCTGTCATTAATTAAAACATTAATGAGAGCACTTTTTTTATTTATATATCTTTCACTAGCATTCAATTCAGCATACACCCAAAAATTTTGGCTGACAACATATAGCTTCCCAGGGGGGTATAAAAATGGTATTGAAAAAATTAATGACTCTTTGATTCTAGTAAGTACTGAAAATTCTTTATTAGCTAGTTCAGATAAGGGTGTCAATTGGGATGTTAAGCTTATCGCAAGTAAAATAAATTGTATTTATTATGCCAAAAATAAAAGGATATTTATAGGCGGTGCAGGTAAAATTTTCTATAGTGACAATTTATTAAATTGGGATTCGCTGGTTTTGCCAACTGGCCATCAGATTCTTCAATTTGTAGAAAATAGTTCAGCTATATATTTAATAAGTGGAGGGTTTAATAATGTACAGGGTTATGTTGGAGATGGGATTTATAGATCAAATAATAATGGGATTACCTGGGAACGAAAAAACAACGGACTAGGATCTATATTAAGTTCGCAATTTATTAAAGTTGATAAATATGATCGACTAATTGCAGCATTTGCTGATAATAATATTAGCAATCAGAGTGGAATTTATATTTCTACAGATAATGCAGATACATGGCAAAGAATAATTGTTAAAGTAGATGGGAAAGGCACTATTTCATCAGATGCATTAAGAATCGAAGACTTCACAAATCTTTCAATTACTGATGAAGATTCAGTAGTAATAAGTTTTGATGGCACAGCAAATAATGTAGGTGTTAGATTAAACCTAACTAAACATATTGATGATTTGTTGTTGAATAATTTCTGGACAAAGATTACTGTTTTTAATAGTAATATGTGGTGGATGGATATGTCTATGGGTCCTTTACACATTTCACATAAAGGTGATTGGTATAGTTCAATACAAGGCACTTTCAATACGGGCGGCTCTTTATATTCAAATACTAAAGGCAGTACATGGTTGAAGCATCAATTCGGGTTAGGGCTAGATTTTAGCGGTTCATTTAATACTCAAAAATTTATAGAAATGAGTAATGGCAGAATTTATATGATACAATATGGTGATGAAAGAGTTTACTGGACAGATACTAGTCAATTTAATAATGTAGATAATAATTATCAATCTACTATTTCATTTTATCCGAATCCAATATTTAATGATCAATTATTAAATATTGAATTTAGTACTACTCAATCAAAGAATATAAAAATCTATAATTTAAACTCTCAACTTATAGATGAAATTCAATCTAACGAAAATATAGTTAGATATAAATTTAACAGCAAAGGAGTGTATGTGATTTACGTTAATGAAGCTGGGAAAATTTATTATAATAAAGTAATAGTTAATTAATGATTTTTATTTCACCAATATTTATCTTCAAATAGTCTACATTTCTTTTTTCTGCTTCAACAGCGAATCGTTTGAATGGTTCATCCCATTCATGTAATGCTAAACTAAATTTAGACCAATGTACTGGAAGGGTTTTTCGAGCTTTTAAATCTATAGATGCTTGAATAACTTCTTCTGGCATCATGTGTATGTACGGCCAGTTTTTATTGTATTGTCCACATTCTAGAATTGCTAAATCAAAAGCTCCAAATTTATCTGAGATCATTTTAAAATGTTTATCATAGCCACTGTCGCCACCAATAAAATATTTAGTTGAATCAAATTCAAATACGAAAGAACTCCAAAGTGTTTGATTTCTTTTAAATGATCTGCCTGAAAAATGTCTTGCTGGTGTTGCAGTAATTTTTAATCCGATATTATCAATCATTGAATTTTCCCACCAATCAAGTTCCACAATTTTGTTTTTTTCTACACCCCAATATTCTAAATGACTACCCACACCTAATGAAGTTATTATACTCTCTACTGAATCTTTGTAATGCATGATGGTTTTATAATCTAAATGATCATAGTGGTCATGTGTTATTAATATGTGATCAATGTTAGTAAAATCTTTTATGCTATACTGATTGCTGAATTTATAAGGCTTACCAAAAAAATCAAATGGTGAAGCGTTACCAATTATTAAAGGGTCTACTAAAATTCTTTTATTTTTTATCTGTAATAAATAGCTAGAGTGGCCTAACCAAATAATTGCATTTGAATCTTTAGGTAATTTAGCTAAATCAACTTTTGCAGTTTCAATGGTGTATGCTGGTTCTGTATTTTTTTTCTTGAAGAAGAAATCAAAAGAAACAGAAAAAAAGTTTTGATCTTCTGCAAGTGCAGGAGTGTTACTTAAATTCACAAACTCACCATTACTATAATTCTTAGATTTTTTTATTCTTTCTAATCTAACACTATGAGGTAATTTACCGAATGGCTTCATATTTGTAATTAATATATTGATAAGCAACAAAATGTTAGTTACAATTAATATTCTGATTATTATTTTACTCATCTTAAACTAACATTTAAATAAATTAATAGTTTATTAATTTATTTATTGATTCTTCTAATCTTGCATTTGCCAAGAAATTATCTTCTAATGCCTTACTCATCGGTATCGCAGTAT
Source organism: Sphingobacterium thalpophilum (assembly GCA_943372195.1). Lineage (GTDB taxonomy): Bacteria > Bacteroidota > Bacteroidia > Sphingobacteriales > Sphingobacteriaceae > JAEYZM01. Next base: position 45,047 of record CALRXS010000009.1, on the reverse strand, counting down.
CTAAGCTTGCACATCTAATAATTGGAGCATCTAAATATTGAAAACAATGTTCTGCAATATGAGCTGAAATTTCAGCCCCGAAACCGTTAGTTAGAGTATCTTCATGTAGAATCAAAGCCCTTCCAGTTTTCTTTACACTATTTTCTACAGCTTCTTTATCCCATGGTTGCAAACTTCTTAAATCAAGAATATCAATAGAAATATTAGGATTGTTTTTTGCATAATCTAAAGCCCAATGCACACCTAGTCCGTAAGTGATAATACTCAATTCAGAACCCTCTTGAACTAGCTTTGCTTTGCCAATTTCTATTGTATAATAATCATCTAAAATTTCTTCAGAAATACCACGGTATAAATATTTGTGTTCGAAATACATTACCGGATTAGGGTCTTCAATTGCAGAAGCCATTAAGCCTTTTGCATCTGAAGGAAATGCTGGGTAAACAACTTTTAATCCTGGTGTCTTTGTAAACCAAGCTTCATTACTTTGTGAATGAAACGGACCAGCACCGGTGCCTGCTCCTGTAGGCATACGAATAATTACATCAGCATTTTGCCCCCATCTATAATGAGTCTTCGCTAAATTATTGATGATTTGATTAAAGCCTTCAGTTACAAAATCTGCAAATTGCATTTCCATCATTGCCTTGTAACCATTGATTGATAAACCTAATGCTGCGCCAACAATTGCAGACTCACATAAGGGTGTATTGCGAACTCTTTCTTTACCAAATTGTTCAACAAACCCTTGAGTGATTTTAAATGCACCACCATACTCAGCAATGTCTTGACCCATTAATACAAAATTATTGTGTCTCTCCATACCTTGTCTCAAGGCATCGGTGATTGCATCTAAGTATCTTTTTTCTGTTTTGTTGTTTGTCGAAGCATTGATCTCAGTGTATGTATAAGGGGCATACATATCTAACATCTCAGTTTCTGTTTCTGGTATTATATCAGGTTCAGAGAATGCAACTTCAATAGCATGATCAATTTCTTTTTTGAATTGATAACGAATATCATTCGCATAATCTTCATCTATAATTTCTTTTTCAATTAAAAACTTTTCAAAATTTTCAACTGGATCTTTTTCTGCCCAAATTTCAAACAATTCTTTAGGTACATATTTAGTGCCAGATGCCTCTTCATGTCCGCGCATTCTAAACGTCATGCACTCAATTAATACAGGTCTCGGATTGTTTCTGATTTCTTCTGTGCACTTACTAATGGTTTCATACACCTCTAAAATATTATTTCCATCAATTTGCATTGATTCTATTCCATAACCTATTCCTCTATCAGCTAATCGTTCACAATTATATTGCTCTGATACAGGTGTCGATAATCCGTAACCATTGTTTTCTATAATAAATATGACAGGTAAATTCCATACAGATGCAACATTTATTGCTTCATGAAAATCACCTTGGCTTGTTGCTCCATCACCAGTAAATACTAAAGTTGCTTTGTTTTTGTTTTCAAGGATGTCAGCTAGTGCAATGCCATCTGCTAAGGCCATCTGCGGACCTAAGTGAGAGATCATTCCAACTATTTTGTATTCTTGAGTGCCAAAGTGAAATGAGCGATCACGACCTTTTGTAAAGCCAATAGCTTTGCCTTGAAATTGTGCTAATAGTCTATCTAATGGTACTTCTCTGGATGTGAACACGCCCAAATTTCTATGCATAGGTAAGATGAACTCGTCTTTGTTCATTGCCATCGCTGAACCAACTGAAATAGCCTCTTGACCAATACCAGAAAACCACTTACCAATTTTACCTTGACGTAAGAGAATTAACATTTTCTCTTCTATCATTCTTGGTTTTACTAAACCTTTATATAAATCAATTAAAGTTTCTTTACTATGATTCTTTATGTCGAATATCATGCCTTAAAAATTTGCGCTAAGTTACTTAAGTTTTATTAGTCTTTCTACTGCAAATTCAAGAGTTTCTAGCTTTTTAGAAAAACAGAAACGTAATCTATTAGAATGTTCTTGGTTAGAATAAAATGCTGACATTGGTATTGTAGCTACACCATATTTTTGTACTAAGTCAATCGCAAATTCTTTATCATTCATTTCTGAATAATTTTGGTATGTATAACACTCGAAATAACTTCCACTAGAAGGTATTACTTCAAAAATTGTTTCTGCCATTAACTTTCTAAAGTAATCTCTTTTGTATTGCATTTCTTTTGACAAATTTAAATACGCCGACTTATTATCTATGTATTCAGCAATTGCTACTTGCTTGGGCGTGTCGACACAAAAAGCATTGAACTGATGAATGCTTCTAAATTCTTTCATTAAATTTTTAGGAGCTATTACGTAACCAATTTTCCAGCCTGTACAATTGTAAGTTTTGCCAAAAGAAAAACAAGCAAAGCTTCTCTCATATAACTCTTGATTAGCTAATACACTTAGATGTTTTTTATTATCAAAAATTAAATGCTCATACACCTCATCACTTATAATTATAATATCAGTATCTCTCGTGATTTTTGCTAATTCGTTAATATCTTCTTCTGTAAATACATAGCCAGTCGGATTGTGAGGAGTATTTATTAAAATTGCTTTGGTTTTATTATTAATTTTTTGCCTCACATTTTCCCATGGTATACTAAAATCTTCATTTACTTGAACTGATATCGCATGACCTCCATTTAGTTGAATTGCTGGCCTGTAACAATCATAAGCTGGTTCAAATATAATTACCTCATCTCCTTCATTTACTATTGCAGAAATGCAGGTGAATAGGGCATAGGTAGCACCGGGAGTTATTGTAATGTCATCATCCGAAATAGCAGACTTGTATAAATCATTTACTTTAGCTGCAAGCTTCTCTCTTAGCAAGGGATACCCGTTCATATGAGTATATTGATTAAACCCATTTCTCATGGCCCTATTTACACATTCTAAAAGCTCTTCGTCTATAGAATAGTCAGGAAAGCCTTGACCTAAATTGATCGCTTTATATTCATTAGCATAGTTACTCATTATGGTGAATATCGTAGTACCTACACTTGGCAATTTTGATTTTAGTTTCATTTTAATTTATCAGGTGTATAAATGTAATATTTCTTTTGCAATTATGTTTTTTGGGAGAATTGTTTTTTTATTCAATTATTTTTTGATACTATTGTGATATCATTTTAATATCATGACAGAAGAAAAAAACAAAAAAGCAATTTCAGGATATAGTATCTTGATGCTTTTATTAGGAATAATTGGAATTGCTGCTTATTTAATAAGTCTAAAGCTAATTGCACTAGGTATAATCTTAGCTGTTGTCGCGTTTTTTATTTTACCAGGCTTTTCAGTAATTAATCCGAATGAAGCAATAGTAGCCACACTATTTGGTGTTTATGAAGGCACTGTAAAGCAAAATGGTTTCATTTGGTTAAATCCCTTTTACACTAAACGTAAAGTATCAATGCGAGCAATGAACTTAAATGGTAACCACATAAAAGTAAATGACAAAGTGGGTAACCCAATAGAAATTGCAGCGGTAATTGTTTGGCAAGTACGTGATACTGCAAAAGCAGTATTTGAGGTAGATAACTACCATCAATTTGTTTCAGTACAATCAGAAGCAGCTGTTAGAAATCTAGCTGGTGCTTATCCGTATGATCATTTTGAAGACGATCATAGCAGCATAACTTTGAGAGATGGTGCACATATAGTTAACGATAATCTAGAGAATGAATTAAGCGAAAGATTGAGTAGAGCAGGGATTGAAATTTTAGAGGCACGTATTTCACATTTAGCATACGCACCTGAAATTGCAGGAGCTATGCTTCAGAGACAACAAGCCACAGCTGTAGTAGCTGCTAGAAAACAAATAGTAGAAGGTGCAGTAGGTATGGTAGAGATGGCTTTAGAAAAACTTTCTGAAAAGAAAATTGTGGAGTTAGATGAAGAGAGAAAAGCAGCAATGGTGAGTAATTTATTAGTTGTTTTATGCGCTGAGAAATCAGTAAGTCCGGTCGTTAATGCTGGCACTATTTATTAAACTATGCAAGAAAAAAAACCATTCGCTTTAAGATTAAGTAAAGAGATGATGAATGAAATTGAACGTTGGGCTGCTGAAGAATTCAGAAGTGTTAATGGTCAAATAGAATATCTTTTGAATGAAGCGATCAAATTAAAAAAGAAAAAATCAAAAAACGCTAAATAATTATTTAGCGTTTTTTGATTTCCATAGTTTACTAAATGATTCAATTTTAAATTCTGGCAATTCTCTTCTTTTACCCCATGATCCTTTAAAGAAAGTATTCATAAAATAATTTTTCCATTTGCCACTGACCATGTCAGTTCTTTTTCTGCTCAACATGGTTTTCTTCCACATCATCCAGCCAAATGATTCTGCTTTTGAATTTAAATGTTGATTAACAGCATCACGTCTGTTATATAATAGAATTTTATGTATGTCAATTTTAACCGGGCAAACCTCTGAACAATTTCCACATAGACTTGAAGCATAACTTAAGTGTTTAAACTCTTCCATCCCTTTTAAATGCGGTGTGATTATACTACCAATTGGCCCAGAATAAGTGGTGTCGTATGTATGTCCGCCGATGTTTTTATAAACCGGACAAGCATTTAAACATGCACCACATCTAATGCAATATAAAGCTTGTCTTTGATCTTTTTGAGCAAGTAAATTTGTACGTCCATTATCTAACAAAATAACATACATTTCTTCGGGCCCATCGCTTTCATTATTTTGTTTTGGTCCGCTTAAAATGGTATTATAAACTGTTAGGTTTTGTCCAGTACCCCTTGCAGATAACAATGGCCAAAACATTTCTAGATCTTTTATGCTTGGTATTATTTTCTCAATACCAACTATTGCAATATGAATTTTTGGGAAAGTAGTAGTTAATCTAGCGTTACCTTCATTTTCAGTAATTGCGATACTACCACTATCAGCAATTAAAAAATTACCTCCAGAAATTCCAACATCTGCACTTGTATATTTTTCTCTAAGGAGTTCTCGAGCTTTTAAAGTTAATTCTGTTGGTGTTGCATCAATTGGAGTCCCGAACTTCTCATTAAATAACTTCGCAATATCTTCCTTAGAAAGGTGCATTGCAGGTGTTACGATATGATAAGGTTTTTGTCCTAATAGTTGAACTATATACTCCCCTAAATCTGTCTCAATAGATTCAATTTTATTTTTTTCTAAAAATTCATTAAGCTCTAGCTCTTCACATGCCATTGATTTAGATTTTACTACCATTTTAGCATTCGCTTTTTTCATGATAGATAAAATCTCTTTTCTAGCTTCTGCTGCATTATTCGCCCAAATAACTTTACCGCCTTTGCGCATAAAATTACTTTCGAATTCTAGCAAATAGCGATCTAAGTTTTCCATCACTTTCCATTTAGTGACATGAGCTCTTTTTCTGGCAAGTTCTAAATTGTCAAACTGTAATAAACCTTTCTCAACAGAATGGTCGTATTTAGAAATATTAAAATTAATTTTTCTACGATGTTCTGCATCGAATGCTTTTTGCTCTGAAACTTTTAAAAATGTATTGACAGTTGAAGTCATTAATTTTTATTTTTTAGGGAAATCATTTGTCTTATCAACAACTATTCTATTCTCTCTGTTTGCTAATTCCCATGCTGTTAAATAAACCAATTGAGTGCGTTTAGCTAACATCGGAAAATGTATTTTACTTACTTCATCACCAGCCTTGTGGTAGTCTTCGTGTACACCATTGAAATAAAATATAATGGGGATATTGTTTTTTGCAAAGTTGTAATGATCAGATCTGTAATAGAACATATTCGGATCTTTAGGGTCATTGAATTTATAATCTAATTTTAAGTTAGCTATTTCGTTTGCTTTCTCATTTATAGCGTGTAGCTCAGAACTTAATTTATCGGCACCAATTACATAAACATAATTTGTATCGTCTTTATGTGCGTCATCAATTCTGCCTATCATATCTATATTTAGATTCGCTACTGTTTGATCTAATGAAACAATAGGATGATCTGTATAATATTCTGATCCTAATAAACCTTTTTCTTCGCCTGATACAGCCATGAATACTATACTTCTTTTCGGACCCATACCAGCTTTCCTTGCTTCCATAAATGCTTGAGCTATCTCTAATAGTGCAACTGTGCCAGAACCATCATCATCAGCACCATTATAAACCTCGCCATTACTTGCGCCTATGTGGTCATAATGGGCAGTTATAAAAATATATTCTTCGGGTTTTTGTGAACCTGGAACAAATGCTAATACATTTTCGGAGAAAACATCTTGGCTGATAAATTCAATATTTACCTTTAAAGTGCTTTTAAGTTTTAAGGCTTTTTGTGCAACTTTTGCAGACTTCAGTTTATTTGAAATTTTATCAACAGATTTTTTATTAGGAGCAAGTAAAGCATTTGCTAATTTTTCATTTACAGTAATTACAGGAACGTCAGCAGCTTTCTTTTGCTTATATGCTAACTTTAAGCCGCTCGACTCTAACCTATGCTTATAAAATTTAACAGACTTTTGATAGTTAGGATCAACTATAATTATTAATGCTGGATTTAGTTTTTTGATTTCAGAAATTTTCTTGTTGTTATTAGACCACAAAGATTTTTCTGAAGTGCCAGTGATTACATAGTTGCCATTTTTTTCTGGCTCGCCAGATAATGCTAATACTACTTTACCTGTTACATCTACACCTTCGAATGAATTGTATTTTGCATCATTTATACCATAACCTACAAAGAAGATTTCATTAGTTAATATGTCAATTAGATCTTGATCTTTTACTGGGAAAAAATCTTCAGCAATTTCAAATGCAGTTTGATTTACTTCTAAAAGTCTTTTGCCAAGTACTTTTTCTATTAGATGATAATTTTGAAAATAACCTTCTGCACTTAACTGTGGAAGTCCAATTTCTTGAAATTGATTTCTTAAATATTCTGCTGCTAATTTTTGTCCGGCTTTGCCTGTTTCTCTGCCTTCATATTCATCTGATGCAAGTATTGTCAGATGTGTATTTAAATCATTTACATCAATGAAATTGATAAACTTCTTTGCATCATTTAAGTTTTGAGCAAAAATTACTTGAGTAAAAAAAAGTAAGGCGAGTAAAAGATTATATTTTCTCATACAGAATATATTAATGTTAGCAATTGATTTTATTAACTCTATTAGCATGTCTACCACCTTCAAATTCGGTAGTAATAAATTTCGTTGTAATTTCTTTGGCTAAGTTTTCAGATGTAAATCTAGCAGGTATACATAATACATTTGCATCATTATGTGATCTAGCTAATTCAGCTAATGGAACATCCCAGCAGATTGCTGCTCTAATATCTTTATGTTTATTTGCTGTAATAGCAACTCCATTTGCAGAACCACAAATTAAAATACCTAAATCATGTTCTTTGTTTTGAATAGCTGATGCTAAAGGGTGAACGAAATCAGGGTAGTCAACTGATGCATCAGTGTAAGGCCCAAAATCTTTTACATCATGGCCAAGTTCATTCAACATTTCAATTAAAATCTTTTTGTATTCGTAACCTGCATGGTCACCTCCGATTGCTATCTTCATTTTTTAAGGTTATTAAGTTATTGGGTTATTGGGTTATTAGGTTATTAAGTTATTAAGTAGTTTACCTTAATAACCTAATAACTCAATTACTCAATAACCCCTAATAATAATATGTTTCTGCTTCTTGTTTTTTCTTACGTTTCTCTACTCTTGCTGATACGAATATACTGATCTCAAATAAGATGTATAAAGGCATACTTACTAACATAAGTGTAGGTATATCTGGAGTAGGAGTGATAAATGCTGCTAATAAAACTATTAAAAAGATTGCTATTCTTCTATTAGTTCTCATGAATTTAGGCGTCATGATACCCATTAATGATAAGAAGTATATGACTATTGGTAATTCAAATACAAAGCCAGTAGCTACAGTTAGCATACTTACTGTAGATAAATAAGAGTCAAGTGTAATTTGATTAATGATTTCTTCTGATATAACATAAGTACCTAAGAAATTCACTGACATTGGGGTTATGATGAAATATCCGAAAAGCACACCAGTTATAAAAAGAAAACTTCCATAAAATATTAAACCAGTTGCATGCTTTCTTTCTTTTTGATGCAATCCGGGTCTTATGAATCTCCATAATTCCCAAAGGAAATAAGGGAATCCCATAATAAAACCTGCAATAAACGAACCCGTGATGTGCAAATTAAATTGCCCTGCCATGGTATTATTCATGATCACGAAGTTTATTTTATCAATACAAAGATCTGCTGATAATTGATATCTGGTTGATAGTTCGCATAACATTCTATACGTCCAGAAGGTAGTTTTCTTCGGACCAAAAATGATATCATCGAAAAGAATATCTTTATATACGAAAGCTACTAATGATAGTGTGACTATAACGAAAGCAGATCGAACAAGGTGCCATCTAAGTGACTCTAGATGGTCGACAAATGACATGTCTGAATTGGGGTCTGATGCTCGTTTAAGATTGTTTAAAAATCCTGCCATAATTTGGCTTAAAGATATAAAGAAAAAAGCGAAACCTCTGTTTCGCTTTTTTCTTTATGAGTATTTTATTATTCAGTGAAATCGAATGTTTCTAAAAATTTAGTAGTGAAATTACCTGCTCTAAAATTAGGGTCTTTCATCAATTTCAAATGGAAAGGAATAGTTGTTTTCACTCCTTCAATAACGAACTCGCTTAAGGCTCTTTCCATGGTACTTATAGCTTCTTCACGAGTTTGTGCAACTGTGATAAGTTTAGCAATCATAGAATCGTAATTTGAAGGAATTACATAACCTGCATAAACGTGAGTATCTACACGCACTCCATGTCCGCCTGGTGAATGAAAATTAGTGATCTTACCCGGAGATGGTCTAAAACCATTCCAAGGATCTTCAGCATTAATTCTACATTCTATAGCATGCATTGCTGGCTCATAGTTTTTACCAGAGATAGGAATACCTGCAGCAACTTTTATTTGTTCTTTTATTAAATCGTAATTAATTACTTCTTCTGTAACTGGGTGTTCAACTTGAATACGAGTATTCATTTCCATGAAGTAGAAATTACGATGTTTGTCTACTAAGAATTCAATTGTACCAGCACCTTCGTAATTAACTGCTTGCGCACCAATAATTGCTGCATCACCCATTCTTTTACGAAGTTCAGGAGTCATAAAAGGAGAAGGAGATTCTTCTACTAATTTTTGATGTCTTCTTTGAATAGAGCAATCACGTTCTGAAAGGTGACATACCTTACCAAATTGATCACCTACGATTTGAATTTCAATATGACGTGGGTCTTCAATAAATTTCTCTAAGTATATACCATCATTACCAAATGCGGCACCTGCTTCTTGTCTCGCAGAATCCCATGCTGGTTCAAACTCTTCATCTTTCCATACAATACGCATACCTCTACCACCACCACCGGCAGTAGCTTTTAAGATAATTGGGTATCCGATTTCATTTGCAACTTTAATGCCTTCCTTGACATCCGTAAGTAAACCATCAGAGCCTGGTATAGTAGGTACACCTGCTTTTTTCATAGTTTCTTTAGCAGAAGCTTTATCACCCATTCCGTTTATTTGTTCTGGAGTAGCACCAATAAATTTGATGCCATATTCACGACAAATTTCTGAGAATTTAGAATTTTCTGATAAGAAACCATAACCCGGATGTATAGCATCGGCATTAGTAATTTCTGCAGCCGATATAATGCTAGGAATGCTCAAGTAAGAATCTTTACTTGGAGCTGGACCAATACAAACTGCTTCATCAGCAAAACGAACGTGTAAGCTTTCTCTATCAGCTGCTGAATAAACTGCAACCGTTCTTATGCCCATCTCTTTACAAGTTCTGATGATTCTTAAAGCAATCTCCCCTCTATTGGCAATTAATATTTTTTTAAACATAATTTCTGATTAACAATAAATCATTATGAATTACATTGGCTCTACTAAGAATAATGGTTGATCGTATTCTACTGGTGTAGCATTATCAACTAATACCTTAACTATCTTACCTGAAATTTCAGATTCAATTTCATTGAATAATTTCATTGCTTCGATAATACATACAACTTGACCTGCTTTTACTTCATCGCCAACATTTACAAATGAAGGCTTATCAGGTGAAGATGAACGGTAGAATGTACCAATCATTGGTGATTTAATGGTAATCAAATTTGAAGCTTCTGCAGCTGGAGTTGCTTGAACAGGAGCTGCACTTGGAGCTGGAGCCGATGAAGCTGCCGCTGGTAAAGCTTGTACTGCAGGAGCTGCAGGAATTGTAGCATTTACAATCGTTTGCATATTAGACTGTGCTTTGATTGTAATTTTGAAATCTTTTCTATCGATTGAAACCTCACTAACACCAGATTTCGCTACGAACTTTATCAGTTCTTGTATCTCTTTAATGTCCATATGTTTGTTGTTTAGATTATGCTATATATTTTACAAATGTATTCTATTATTTTTTAGTATCGTAAGCCCATTTAATATATACTGAGCCCCAAGTAAATCCGCCTCCAAAAGCAGCCAAAATTAAATTGTCGCCCTTCTTCAATTGACTTTCCCACTCCCACAAACATAATGGAATAGTTCCGTTAGTAGTGTTACCATATTTTTGAATGTTCAACATAACTTTTTCAGGACCTACACCCATTCTTTGAGCAGTTGCATCAATTATTCTTTTATTAGCTTGATGAGGAACTAACCATGCAACATCTTCTGATGTTAAGTTATTTTTCTCCATTATTTCAGCAGAAACTTCAGCCATATTAGTTACAGCAAATTTAAATACTGATTGGCCTTCTTGATATACGAAATGTTCTTTAGCTTCTATTGTTTCTTTGCTTGCAGGTTTTGCTGAACCACCTGCTTTTTGATGAAGATGAATTCTCCCAGAACCGTCGCTTCTTAATATTGCATCAATGATACCATTGCCGTCATTAGAAGGTTCTAATAAAACTGCACCAGCACCATCACCAAAAATGATACATGTTGTACGGTCTTCATAGTTAATGATAGATGACATTTTATCGCCACCTACTACTATGATTTTTTTATATAAACCCGATTCAATGTATTTTGATGCTGTTGTTAAGGCATAGATAAAGCCTGAACATGCTGCGTTTATATCAAAACCGAATGCGTTTTTAGCACCAACTTTATCGGTGATTATATTCGCTGTCGCCGGAAATTGCATGTCTGGCGTTGTTGTTGCACAGATTAAAAGATCTATTTCAGAAGCATCAATACCTCTTTTAGCAAGTAAACCTTTTACGGCTTCAACAGCCATATCAGATGTTCCTTTGCCTTCACCTTTTAATATTCTTCGTTCACTAATGCCTGTTCTAGAAAGTATCCATTCATCAGTTGTATCAACTAGTTTTTCTAATTCTGCATTAGTTAATACATAATCAGGCACATAGCCATTTACAGCTGTAATTGCGGCAACTATTTTGTTATTCATCATCAGTTAAAAAAATATCCCGCTTTGGGGAGCGGGATAAATATATATTTTTTATTAAAAAAATCTTAGTTAAATCGGGCCTTTATTTTTTCAGTCATCCCCTTATTCACCATCTCTTTACATAAAAGCAGCATATTTTTTATGGCTATTTCATTGGAAATGCCATGTCCTACTACAACTGGAGCGTTTACACCTAAAACCGGACTGCCGCCATAGTTTTCGTAGTTGAATCTCTCAAAAAACTCGTTTTCGATACCTTTACCGATGGTTAAGTCGTGAAAAGTTTCTGCTAATTTTAAGACAATATTACCTGTAAAACCATCGCATACAATAACGTCAGCCTTATCGTTAAACAAATCTCTGCCTTCGATATTGCCTATGAAATTAATATCTTCTGATGATTTAAATATTGGGTATGCACCTTGAGTTAACAAGTTCCCTTTTTCTTCTTCTTCACCAATATTTAATAAGCCAACTTTCGGATTGCTTACATTAAATACACTCTCCATGAAAATAGAACCTAAAATACCAAACTGCAATAGCATTTCAGGCTTGCAGTCTGCATTTGCACCAACATCTAGCATTACTCCAAAGCCACCATTTTCTTTTGGAATATATGAACAAATTGCTGGTCTGCTCATGCCTGGTATAGCTTTTACGCTAAACATAGAACCTACTAACATGGCTCCAGAATTACCTGCACTTGCAAATGCATCAATTTGTTTCTCTTTCAATAAATGAAAGCCGACACTGATACTTGATTTTTGTTTTTGGGTAAGCGCTTTCGTCGGATGTTCACCCATTTCGATTACTTCTTCTGTATGTACAAAGTCAAAATTGGCAACATCTTGACCTTCTTCTAAAAGAATTTCAGTAGCAGCCTTTTGATCTCCAATGAGTACAATACGAATATCGCTTGGGAGCTCCTTATAAGCTAAAATTGCTCCCAAGACAGTAGCCTTGGGAGCAAAATCTCCACCCATGATGTCAATTCCAATTTTCATCTTGGGGTTAAATGTTAGTTAGCAGCGTTTTCAACGATCATCTTGCCTTTGTAGTACAAGTTACCGTCAACAGTATATGCACGATGTGGCATATGTACTGTGCCAGTAGTTTGGCAAACTACTAAAGCAGGAGCTTCCGCTTTATAATGAGTTCTTCTTTTGTCTCTTCTTGACTTAGAAAGTTTTCTTTTTGGATTTGGCATAGCTCAAATTATTTATTTCACACAATTAATTATCTCTTAACTTTTTCAATGCTTCCCAACGTGGATCAATTACTACGTCTGGGTCATTGATATTATCTTCTGATTCTTTCGCTGATAGTTTTTTCAACACAGCTAAAGTTTCAGGGTTGCAACCTTCTGTACCATCTTCATTATTCGGATGTATATGTATCAAAGGTATTGCTATTACTATAAATTCATATAAATAGTTTGTTAAATCTATCTCATGCTCTGCACGGCCTAGCACTACGATATCATCTGTTTGCTCGATTGATTCTTCACCTATTTTAAAGATGATTTTCTCATTCGTATGAAGAGTATGATAATATTCTTCACCACAGCGATCACAAACTAATTCAATCTCTCCATTTAATAAGAATTCGGCCATAAACATGGTCTCTTGCTTATTAAACTCAATATTCACTTGCACATTTGCTTTGTGAATAGGAGAGTATTCGAATTTATCAAAGAACGAATCTTCAATCTTAAAGTCGAATTGGTGCTTTCCGGCTTTTAATCCCGAAAACGGAATAGAAAACGTATTTAACTTACTCAAGTTCGATTTTTTAAGAGCCTGCAAATGTATAAAAACAAATTGGATTATAAAACGATTTTTTAAAATTGCTATTCGCCTCGATCTTTACTCAACTTGTGGATTTTCAAAGGATTGCTATTAATTTCTTCGAATTCGCGTCTTTTACGCACAATATCTATTGCATAATAGATCGCTTCACGAAACGAAGATTCTGATGCAATATTCTTACCAGCAATATCATAACCAGTACCATGTGCTGGCGATGTTCTTACAAAAGATAAGCCTGCAGTATAATTCACGCCCTTATCGTATGATAAGCTTTTAAATGGAATTAAGCCTTGGTCGTGATACATCGCCAATACTGCATCAAATTGACTGAATTGGTGATTTCCGAAGAAACCATCAGATGAATATGGACCGAATGCTAGTATGCCTTTTTGTGAAGCTTTAGCTAGGGCAGGAACGATAATTTCCTCTTCTTCTTTACCAATTACGCCTTTATCTCCAGCATGCGGATTTAATCCTAATACTGCTATTTTAGGTTTACGTACCCCAAAATCTGTTTTCAAAGAATCTGTTAATAGCTGAAGTTTACTTATAATCTTTTCTTCTGTAATTGATTGTGCAACATCTTTCAATGCTATATGTCCTGTTACAAATCCGATTTTTAAATATTCATTCACCATCAACATCATAGATTCTTTAGAACCATCGACAGATTGCAAATATTCTGTATGACCTGGGAACTGAAAGCCAGCTTGTTGAACATTATGTTTGTTAATGGGCAATGTTACTAAGGCATCAATTTTACCTTCTTTCAAATCTTGAGCAGCCTTCTCTAATGCTAAATGCGAGTATTTGCCTGCAATTTCTGTTGATTCACCAATATCAATTTTACCTTCTTCATGCCAACAATTAATCAAGTTTGCTCTTTTGTTGTTTGATTGTTGGGCATCGTTAATAATATTGAAACTGAAATCTTGTATGCCTAATAGCTTTCTATGAAATGAAGTTGCCTTAGAAGACCCATATACAATGGGTATACAAAGTTCTAGCATTCTGGCGTCAAGCATGGTTTTTAAGAGAATTTCTATACCAATTCCGTTAATATCACCAATACTTATACCTATTTTAAGTTTATGTTGTTCTGACATCCTAATATTAAATAATTCAAATATTTCGCTGCAAATTAACTAAAATTGTCATGAAATATAAATGTATATAATGCAGGTAAAGGCAAAGAAGCATCTTGGGCAACATTTTTTAACCGACAAAAACATAGCGGAGAAGATTGTAAAAGCATTAGAAAAAACACAAGCAAGAAAGGCTGTGTTAGAGGTTGGTCCAGGCATGGGAGTATTGACTGACTTTATGATTGCGGATGAGAGCATCGATTTAAAAGTAGTTGATATTGATACTGAGTCAATCGAATATCTTGAGAAAAAATATCCTCAATTAAAAGGCAATATTATATCTGCAGATTTTTTAAAGTTAGATTTAAGTAGTTTGTTTAATGATTATGAAGAAATCAGTGTAATAGGGAATTTCCCATATAACATTTCATCGCAAATTCTTTTTCATGTAATTGATCATAAAAATAAAGTAAAAGAGGTGGTGGGCATGTTTCAAAAAGAAGTAGCTGAAAGAATAGCCTCAAAACCCGGAAGTAAAGAGTATGGGATACTCAGTGTTATCATGCAAGCATATTATAAAATTGATTATTTATTTACTGTAAACCCAGGTGTATTTAATCCGCCGCCCAAAGTAAAATCAGGAGTAATACGAGCAAGTTTCAGAGAAGATGATCCATTTGATGGAGCAGATCAAAAGTTATTTAAAAATATTGTCAAAGCAGCCTTCAATCAAAGAAGAAAAACATTACGCAATGCTTTGAAATCATATATGAAACCTAGCATTGTAGAAGAAAAGATGTTAGATTTAAGAGCTGAAAGATTGAGTGTTGAAGACTTCGTATATTTAACAAAATTAATCGCCAATTCATGAGAATTCTTGCTGTAGATGATTTACATCATTCATTTGAAGATCGTTTAGTTTTAGAAGGATGTGTGGTAGATTTTAGATTAGATATAAATTCAAAAAAAGACTTGATAGATAATCTAAAAAACTACGATGTGTTAGTTGTGCGATCTAAGTTTTTTATAGACAAAGAAATTATTGACACATTACCTGAGAACTTTGTAATTGCAAGGGCTGGAGCAGGGATGGACAATATAGACGAGGAGTATTGTATGCAAAAAAACATACGACTAATCAATGCGCCTGAAGGTAACAGGGATGCAGTAGCTGAACATGTTATAGGCATGATACTTTCTAAATACCGAAACATCCTGAAGTCACATACAGAAATAACAAAAAAGCAATGGTTACGCGAAGAGAATAGAGGTTATGAATTAAAAGGGAAAACCATTGGTATCATTGGCTTTGGTAACACTGGTTCAATGCTTGCTAAGAAGCTAAGCGGATTTGAGATGAATATTATAGCATACGATAAATATTTGTCTGAAATAAATGACAGCAATGTTAAGCAAGTGTCCATTAAAGAGATCACCTCAGAAGCAGATATAATAAGTATACACGTTCCATTAACGTCAGAAACTCGTCATATGATTAATATAGATTTTCTGAATTCTCTAGAAAAAAAGCCATTTATCATAAATGCATCAAGAGGCAAAGTCATCAAAACGTCAGATTTGGTAGAATCCTTAAAAAATGGCAAAGTTATGGCTGCAGCATTAGATGTATTAGAAAATGAGCGATTAGAAACTCTGAATAGTGATGAGAATCAGAGCTTTAATCAATTAATTGAGACTGAAAAAGTGTTATTAACGAGCCATATTGCAGGCTGGACATTTGAATCTTACCAAAGAATTTCAGAGGTTTTGGTTCAGAAATTACTTCAAATTAACATGTAGTTAACTTGTTGATAACGAAAATGCTAAGATATATTGTATAAAGATGTAGAATAAAAGTGTAACAATTCTCTTACTTTTATTTGGAAATAACGTTTTTTAACAATTATCTTTATGATTAGTTAAAATTTAAAACCCTTAGATCAATATTATGATGAGAAAGTTCTACGCATTCTTAATCTTATCGATTATTGTACTAAGTAATAACCTGTATGCACAAAGTGGTCCAGGTGAGTTACGTGGTAAAGTAATTGATTCAAAGACTAAAGAGGGGTTACCGTTTGCTGCGGTAGTTGTCGAACAAAGTGGTTCGCAAGTAGCGTACACAACGGCAGATTTTGATGGTAATTTTATCATCAAACCTATCACCCCAGGTAAGTACGATGTTCGTGTAAAAATCATTGGTTACAACGAACGATTAATTAATGGTGTAATTATCACCTCGAACCGCCAAACTTATTTAAACCCAGATTTGGTTGCGAGTGTTAAAAACTTGCAAGAGGTAACGGTAACAGATTACGCTAAACCATTAATTGAGAAAGATAACGTTTCGGCAGGCGGTACATTAACTGCGGAAGAGATTGTTAGACTACCGACACGTAACATTAACTCTCTTGTATCTACCACTGCTGGTATCTACCAAGCAGATGAAGGTGGTGCATTGAGTATTAAAGGTTCACGTTCTGATGCCAACGATACATATATCGATGGTGTAAAAGTTAGAGGGATCGCAAACCTACCACAAAACGCGATTGAACAAATTACGGTAATTACCGGTGGTGTGCCAGCACAATATGGTGACGCTACAGGGGGTATTATCACTATCACATCAAAAGGTCCTTCGAAAAAATTCTATGGCGGTGTTGAAGCTGTTACATCAGAATTTTTAGATGGTTATGGCTACAATTTGATCAGTGCAAACGTTGCTGGACCCTTGTTGCTTAAAAAAGGAGATGATCAATCTAATAGACCATTGTTAGGTTTCTTTGCATCAGGTGAGTTAGAAACTAGAAGAGATCAAAATCCTTCTTATGTTGGAGCTTACAGAGCAAAAGATGATTTCTTAGAAAGAGTTAGAAATAACCCAGGCACATTTGAATACAATACTGCGTTGAACAGACCAGCTATTACAGTATTCCCTACAGTTAACTTAGCTACTAATGATAACTTAGAGAAAACTAAAGCTCAAGATAATAATGAAAATAGAAACTTTAACTTTAATACAAGGTTAGATTTTCAGCCGACTCAAAATAGCATTTTTGCGTTAGGTTTATCTGGTACTCTTCAGAGATCAAGATTATTTGGTAGAGGTAATATGTTGTTTAACTCTGATAATAACGGAGAGCAGATTCGTAATAATTTTAGAGTATTTGCTCGTTACACTCAGAAGTTTAATCAAGGAGATCAAGATAGCAAAGCCTTATTAAAGAATGCTTATTATACTATTCAAGCAGATTTTTCTAGAGATAATATCAAACAACAAGATATCAATCATCAAGATAATTTATTTAATTACGGTTACATTGGAAAGTACACTACACTTAAAGGTGATGCAATTTCATTGTTAACTGCTGAAGGACAAAGAGACACTATTTTTGGTACAGATGGTAATATTTATACATATTCAAACATCAACAGTTTGAATGGCAAAGTAGATACATCTATTACTTTTCAAGGTGCTGACAATAACCCTTACTTAGCAAATTGGAATACAAGTTTATTGAATTTCTTAGATGCTAGAAGAGCTGAGAATCCGAATGACACCAGATTAGATTTAGATGGCCCCTCAGATTTTCAAAATTTAACAGGTATTCTTAATGGTCAAGGTATATTATCTGCTTATGGTGGATTATTTTCTTCACCAGGTATATTTAGAAATGGTTATTTCCAAAACGTAAGAGACCAGTTCAGAGTTTCTGCTATTGCTTCTGCTGATATTAAAAACCACTCAATTCAAGTGGGTGTTGAATATGAGCAAAGAGTTGAAAGTAGATATACAATTGCACCAGCAAGACTTTGGACAATCATGCGTCAGCAACAAAATGCACATTTATTATTAGATAGATCTGCATATGATGCAACGACTCGTATTGCTGATGTAGGTGGTTCAGGTGTAAGAGTTAGTGGAGACACAATCTTATTCTCTACGATTAATGCATATGATGCAAATACCACATCTTTCGCTAAAAACATTAGAGAGAAATTAGGATTACAAGCAGGTGATTTTGTTGACATCGATTCATATGATCCATCAATGTTTTCATTAGACATGTTTACAGCTAATGAATTAATAAATAACTTAAATACTTCTGGTGTAGCTTATTCGTATAGTGGTTATGATTACACTGGTAAGAAAAGCAGTGATAATGTTTCTTTCCAAGACTTCTTTAGAGATACTGAAAACAGACCAATTGGTGCATTCAGACCAATTTATGTTGCAGGTTTCATTCAAGATAAGTTTACATTTAAAGACATCATTTTCAGCATAGGTTTGAGAATTGACCGTTTTGATGCTAACCAACAAGTACTAAAAGACAAATACACAGTTTTTGAAAGAAGAAATGCTAGTGAATTAGGTGCTGGCTTAAAGCCTTCTAACATTCCTGATGATGCAGCAGTTTATGTTGACGAGTCAAATAGTGGTACAACAGTTAGAGGTTTTAGATCTGGTGATGTATTCTATGATGCAAGTGGTAACGTTGTAACAGACGTAAATACTATAAGAAGTAGTTCAACTGGTACATTAACACCTTGGTTAGCTTCTTCAGCATTTGATGCAAACGGAGAAGAAATAGTAACTGAAAAGGCATTTAAAGATTATGAGCCACAAACTCAATATATGCCACGTTTAGGTTTCTCATTCCCTATTTCAGACGAAGCAAACTTCTTTGCTAACTATGACGTATTAACTCAGAGACCAAGAAACGAGAATACAGTATTCTCAAATCCAATGAACTATTACTTACAATCACAAAGAATTCAAAACGTGTTAATTGTAAGTCCAGATATCAGACCTGAACGTACTATCAACTATCAATTAGGATTTAAGCAAAGAGTTGGTCAAACTTCGGCATTAACTTTAACTGCTTTCTATCGTGAATTGAGAGATAACTTCCAACAGGTATTAATCAGTACAGCATACCCAACTTCATATAGTACATTTACAAACAGAGACTTTGGTTCTATCAAAGGTTTCACAGTACAATATGATTTAAGAAGAACTAACAATATTTCGATAAATGCAGCATATACATTGCAGTTCGCGATTGGAACTGGTTCAAATGCATCATCTGCAGCTAACTTAATTGCATCAGGTGAATCTGAGCCTATTCGTGTACCACTTCCATTAGATTACGATCAACGTCATACTTTAGTAACGACTGTTGACTATAGATGGGGTGCAGGTACTAATTACAACGGACCAGAGAATTTGAAATTCTTATTAGAACAATTCGGAGCTAACTTTATTTTTAGAGCAGGTTCTGGAACACCTTATTCAAGAATTTCACAAGATATCGTACAAAATATCTTAAATGCATCTGATACTCGTTTTAGAACACTAGTAGGTGAGATCAATGGATCTCGTTTACCATGGCAGTTCAATGTTGACTTGCGTTTAGACAAAGACATTACATTTACATCAAACACAGCTGATGGCAAGGGTAAAACTTCTAATTTGAATGTTTACTTATTGGTTCAGAACTTATTTGACTTAAAACGTGTTGCAAACGTATATCCAGCTACAGGTTTACCTGATGATGATGGTTTCTTAGCTTCATCACAAGCTAGTGCTTTATTGTCTAATGCTGAAAGTCAACAAGCATACATTGATTTATATAGAATCCGAGTTAATGATCCAGGTAACTTCCGTTTACCTAGAGTAATTAGATTAGGTGCTATTTACAGTTTTTAATTGATTGGATATGAAAATACGTAACGATATAAAAAAGCTATCAGTAGTGTTGGGGGTGACATGTTCATTCTTAACATTCGGGCTGACAAATGCCAACGCCGACGTTTGGAAAGGTCAGGGTGGTATTGCCCCAAAACCTAGCAGGCCTGTCATGAGGGTTGCCGCAGGTTGTGAAGCGCCTACTTCACAAATAGAACTGGACATCAATAACGTAAGAGCAAGATTGATGAATGGTGGTGATATGTGGTGGGACATCTTCGGTTCAAGAAACGCTGCATACGAGGTGCCTAAAGCAGAGGCTGGTGCAAGAAGTATTCACTCTTCATTTGCATCTGGTCTATGGTTTGGTGGTGTTGACGAGGGTGGGCAGTTAAAAACAGCCGGACAAACTTATCGTCAAACAGGTTTAGACTTTTGGTCTGGTCCATTAGATACACTTACAGCAGATATTTCTGCTGAAGATTGTTCTGATTGGGATAAAATGTATAGTGTAACCAGAGAAGACATCAATAAGTCAGCTTCGGGCAGTATTGAAGCAACAGTTGCAGCTTGGAGGGGTAATGGTGATCAAGCAAAAGGACAAGCGCAATTTATGGCTCCATTCGTAGATGTTGATGGTGATGGTGTATACAATCCAAGTTTAGGTGATTATCCTACATTAGATCCATCAGAGCCAGGTGCAAAGCCTGACCAAATGATTTGGTGGGTATATAATGATAAAGGTAATACACATACAGCATACCCAGGTGGTGAGCCTATCGGTTTAGAAGTTCATGCATTAGCATTTGCATTCAAAAGTGCAGCTGAAATTAATAACATGACTTTCTATAAATATAGAATTTTCAACAGAGCATCATCTCCACTATACGATACCTATATGGGTGTATTTACAGACTCAGATTTAGGTAACGCAGCTGATGATTATGTAGGTTGTAATATGGCTTTAATTGATCCAGATGGTCCTTCAGGCCCACTTCCGGCTAAAAGAAGAAGCTTTGGTTATACTTATAATGCAGATAATAATGACGAAGATACAGGTTCACCTGGTTACGGTGTAGGTCCTCCTGTTTTCGGTATCGACTATTTCAGAGGTCCGAAAGATAGTGCAGGTGTGGAAATACCTATGACTACTTTTATGTTCTTTACGAATGCTGGTGTACCAGGTCAAACTTCTGACCCTAGAAATGCTGTTGAATTATACAGATACCTACAAGGTTTTTGGGCAGATAACCAAGAATTAACTTATGGAACAGCAACAGGAAGAGGTGGTTCTGACCCATGTAAATTCGCTTTCCCAGGCACTACAGACCCTGATGGCAGAGCAAATTGGGTAGAAACTGATGCTCCTGGAGATAGACGTATGGTTCAATCTTCTGGTCCGTTCGTTCTTGGAGCAGGTGCAGTTAACGAAGTAATTATTGGTGCAGTTTGGGCTAGAGATCCTGCTGAAGGTGATAATTTAGCTTCTATAACAGCGGCTGTTGCAGCGGATGATAAAGCTCAAGTATTATTCGATAACAACTTTAAATTAGCTAATGGTCCAGAGCCTATTACTTTGGTTGCTGTACCAGGTGATAGAAAAGTGACATTATCAATAACAGATTACGAAAAAGCAGAACGCTATAATATTAATGAATTAGATGACCAAGATTTAGTATTACACAGATATAAATTCCAAGGTTATAGAATTTATCAATTGAAAGACAATACAGTTTCAGCAAGTCAAATTAATGACCCTACAAAAGCAGTAGAAATTTTCCAAGTTGATATCAAAGATGACATTGATAAAATTATCAATAAAGCATTTGACCCAATCACTAGTAATGAGAATGCTTTTGTAGCGATCGAAGGAGAGAACAAAGGATTACAACATGTTTTCGAAGTAAATACTGACAAATTCTCTAGTTCATTTGATGCTACACTAATTAACGGTAAGACATATTATTTCTTATGTATACCATATGCAAATACTACCACTTCAACTTACACTAAGTATTTACCTAGTAGAACAGCAACTACAGTGGTGGCAACTGTTCCTAACAAGCAAGTTGTAAATGGTTTAGTGAATGGTACATTTGAACCTTTCATGCAAGTAACTAAATTTGATGGTAGAGGAAATGGTGGAGCTTACTTAAACATCACACCTGAATCTGAAGCTGCAATTCTTGCAACTAATAGCACATCGCCAGTTAAGTATGAATTTGGTGCAGGTCCGGTTGATATCAGAGTATACGACCCATCTAAAATCAAAAACAATAAGCGTAATTACAGATTACAATTCACAAATGATTTGAAATCATATACTTTATATGATGCAGATTCAGGTGAAGAATTAATGAAATCTGATACTACTTACGATCCGACAAATACATTAACTGAAAACGAGCAAATCGCTGAAAAGAGAGTGTTTGCAACGAATCCGAATGGCACACTTAGATTAGTTTCTAGAGAACCATTAGGTTTTGTAATAAAAGCACAATCAAACTTGCCAGCAATTGGTTCAGTAGATGCTCAGAAATTTTACAATAATAATTTCTTAGGTGCTGAGATAGTATACACTAATCCTGATAACCAATGGTTAAGTGCAATACCGGGAAGCAGAGCTAACACTACACCAACAGTAGGTGGCTGGATTGAAGAGAACACAGTTATAGATTCATTATCAGTTTATACAAACATTCTTGGTGGCACATGGGCTCCATACAAATTTGCTAGAACAAATAATAACGATAACGTTTCAAGAACTACACCATTATTAGATGCTGGATCAAAGAGTAATGCAAATTCAAGATTTGATTCAATTGGTAGTTATGATATAGTATTTACTAGCGATACTACTAAATGGTCAGAGTGTGTTGTTTTAGAATCAGGATTAACGAGTATTTCTTTTGGTGAGCCAGCAACAGAGGGTAACCAAAAAAGATTCAACATCAGAAAAGGAAATATTGGTTACGGTGTTGGTAGATCTAAATTCCCTGGATATGCTATCAATGTTGAAAGTGGAGAAAGAGTAAATATCTTCTTCGCAGAAGCATCTTCATACCCAGATGAAAATGGTGCTGACATGAAGTGGAATCCTACTTCTAATACTGATTTCTTCAAACGTGGTGGTCGTCATTTCATATATGTTAGTCGTAGAAAATACGATAGCTGTAACGAAATTTATAATTTGTTAACTGTAAACGGTACAAATATTGATAACCCACCAAATACTGCACGTAGATCTATAATGTCAATGATAGATTGGGTTACAGTACCTGTTTTAGCAAGTGGTAAAACTTTATTAAGCTCTGATGTAAGAGTTAAATTAAGAGTTGCAAAACCTTACTTAGC
This sequence comes from Sphingobacterium thalpophilum, assembly GCA_943372195.1. GTDB lineage: Bacteria > Bacteroidota > Bacteroidia > Sphingobacteriales > Sphingobacteriaceae > JAEYZM01. The sequence goes on along the minus strand of CALRXS010000009.1, from coordinate 21,605 downwards.
TGATGTAATCACAAACAATAACGGTGGTGTTCCATACTTTACATTTAATAGTTTGAATACATTGAAAAATGCTGATTCAGATTTAGCTAAGAGTAAAGAGGCAGCTTTAGATTTAATAAATGTTGTTCCTAATCCTTACTATGCTTTCTCAGCTTACGAGCAAGATAGAAACGATAACAGAGTAAGATTTACGAATCTACCAGCTGAAGCGAAAATTACAATTTATACCACTAATGGAATGTTAGTAACACGTTTGTCTAAATCAGACGAAGCTACACCATATATTGAGTGGGATTTAAGAAACTCAAGCAGAATTCCTATTGCATCTGGCGTTTATATAATACATGTAAATTGCCCTGGTATAGGAGAGAGATCACTTAAGTGGATGGCAGTGATGAGACCTATCGATTTCACTAACTTCTAAGATGGTATAACGATTATAAAAAAACAGTATATGAAAAAATTCTATAGAATAGCATATATATCAGTTCTTGGAGCACTATTACCTGCAGCATTAATTGCAGGTAATGGTGAGAGAACTGGAACAGGAGGTGCTACAGAACTCCTAATTAACCCATGGGCTAGAAGTAGCGGCTTTGCTGGTATGAATACTGCATTGGTTAAAGGTGTAGAATCTATGAACTTAAACGTTGGTGGATTATCTGCAACTAAAAAAACTGAAGTAATATTTTCGAGAACACAATGGTTAAAAGGAACTGATGTAAATATCAATTCATTTGGTTTAGCTCAAAGAGTTGGCGGAAGTGGTACTTTAGGGGTGTCAATTACTTCGATGGATTTCGGAGATATTGATGTAACTACAACTGATAGACCTGATGGTGGAATCGGTAAGTTTTCTCCTCAATTAATTAATTTCGCTGTTGCTTATTCGAAAGATTTTTCGAATAGTATTCATGGTGGTTTCTTAGTGAGAGGTATTCAACAATCAATTGCTGATTTACGTGCACAAGGTTTCTCTTTAGATGCGGGTATTCAATATACTTCAGGTGATAAAGACCAGTTAAAGTTTGGTATCGCTTTGAGAAATATTGGTCCGGATTTGAAAATGTCTGGTGATGGTGTTATTGCTAGATTTAACCAATCAGGAGTGCCATACGAAATTGAAGCTATCAGAAAAACTCAAGCTTATCAATTGCCTTCATTACTTAACTTAGGTCTATCTTATGATTTTTATTTAGGTAAAGATGGTAGCCATAGATTAACAGCATTAGGTAATTTTACTTCTAACTCTTTCTCAAACGATCAAATTGGTGGTGGATTAGAATATGGTTACAAGAAATTCTTAATGTTAAGAGGTGGTTATTATAATGAAGAAAATATTGGAGATGAAAATCTAACACCTACTGTTTATACTGGTTTCGCAGCTGGTGCAACAGTAGAGATTCCATTAGGCTCTAAAGGTTCTACATTTGCTATTGATTATTCTTACGCACCAACTCGTGTATTTAGTGGTACACATGCTTTTGGCGCTAGAATTACTTTATAAAAAATTAAATTTTTATATTTGTCAAACAGAGAAGGCTGCAGAAATTGCAGTCTTCTCTGTTTTTTTAGTACTATCAAACAAACAGATCGATTATGGCAGAGATTACTTATTTTACTCAAGAAGGCTTAGATAAGTTAAAAGAAGAGGTAGTTTATTTAAAAACAATTGAAAGGGCTAATATCTCAAAGCAAATTGCAGAAGCTAGAGATAAGGGTGACTTATCAGAGAATGCTGAATACGATGCAGCTAAAGAAGCACAAGGCTTATTAGAGTTGAAAATCGCAAAGCTTGAACAAGTTTTAGGTAATGCCAGAGTGATTGATGAATCTAAAATTGATAATAGTAAAGTATTAGCCTTGTCTAAAGTGAAAATAAAAAACACTAAGAATGGTACTGAAATGACTTATCAATTAGTAGCTGAAAAGGAAGCTGATCTTAAGTCTGGTAAAATTTCTATAAAGTCACCTATTGCTCAAGGTTTATTGGGCAAATCGGTAGGGGATAAAGCTAATATTACTGTACCAAATGGTACTATGGAATTTGAAATCATAGAAATTTCGAGATAAGATGTCTACTATATTTACTAAAATTATCAACGGAGAAATAAGTGCTTTTAAAGTTGCTGAAGACGATAACTATTTAGCCTTTTTAGATGTTCGACCAGTTGTAAGAGGACACGTATTATGCATACCAAAAAATGAAGTAGATTATATTTTTGATATGGATGATGCAAATTATTCTGGATTGTTGTTGTTTTCAAAAAAAGTAGCAAAGGGCTTGAAGCAAGTTGTAGAATGTAAGAAGATTGGGGTTTCTGTTGTCGGACTTGAAGTGCCACATGCGCATGTGCATTTGATTCCGATGAATTCGATTTCAGATATGAATTTTGCTAATGAAAGAGTTGTTTTAAGTGATGAAGATTTCAAGTCGCTAGCATCCGAAATAGCTAAAGAAATCAACTTGTAATCACTTGATTATTTTATTAGGGTTTTCAGATAAATAAGCCGACCAACCTTTAGACTTTTTCTTTGTTGTTTTCGTAGGTTTATTATTCAATAAAATCGGCTTTGAATTTTGTATATAATGGCAAACAGCCGCAGCCAATCCGTCAGTAGCATCTAAGAATTCAGGGTGTCCTTCAAACTTTAAAAGTGATTGCAGCATCGAAGAAACTTGTTCTTTTGATGCATTGCCATTGCCTGTAATAGCTTGTTTAATTTTCTTAGGTGAGTATTCAAATATCGGAATTGATCGGTATAGAGCTGCTGCAATTGCCACGCCTTGTGCTCTACCAAGCTTAAGCATAGATTGTATGTTCTTGCCATAAAATGGTGCTTCAATAGCTAAGTAATCTGGATGATGCTTTTCAACAATTGCAAGTATTGATTCAAAAATTTTCTTCAGTTTATCAGCATGCTCATCACCTTTAGACATATGAATAGTACCCATTTCAATAAGTTCAATTTTTTTTGAGACTACTTTTATTATGCCGAAGCCTGTAATAGAAGTTCCTGGGTCAACACCTAGTATTATTTCTTCTTTCAACTTACTATTTTTTAATTTCTTAAATTGCAACTATATAATTATGCAAAGATATAAGAAGATAGCTGTAATTCTATTAAAGATACTTATTCTGGCTTTTACTTTCGGCTATATTTATAACGCATTAAGCAACAATGATGCTATTCATAAATTTAGCAATTTGTTCGATTTGATTAATACTAAAGGATTTAATTTAAGTATTTTTTTGATATTAATATTTGCGATTGCTAATCAAATTGTTGAGGCTTTTAAATGGAAATATGCAACACGTTCTCTAGAAAATGTGTCTTTAGCTAAAGCCTTAGCATCTGTCTTTGCTGGTATAAGTATTGGTATTTTCACCCCTAATAATATTGGCGATTATGGTGGAAAAATACTCTATTTAAAAGATGAAAATAGAGCTTCAGGTATAGCAGTGAACTTTATTACTTCTATCTCTCAACTAATAATTACTTTGACAATAGGCCTATTAGCCTTCTTATTTTATTTCTCAAAATACATTTCCAATCAAGTAATTGTATCAAATATATTGACTTATACTGTTGTTGTTTTCATCTGTTTAATGATACATTTATTCATAAACATTAATCGATTAAGTTTTTATGCTAGCAGAATTAAGTGGATGTCAAAGTTTAAAAAACATACGCTTATTTTTGATCAATTTCATACTAAAGAAGTAGTAACGATATTATTTTTTGCTCTCATCAGGTATCTTATTTTTTCGACACAGTATTTGTTAATCATAAAATATGTTGATCCATCGCTTAATGTTTCAAGTATTTTTATGATGACCTCTTTGATTTTTTTAACACAGTCAATATTACCAAGTTTTGCAATAACGGAAATTATGATGAGAGGTTCAGTAGCAGCTTTCTTTTTTGAACACATTAGCAATGACGTAATACCAATTGTGGCTTCCGCTTTTAGTATATGGATACTTAATGTTATATTGCCAGCTATAATCGGATCGTATTTTGTATTAAAAGCAAATTTCTTAAGTGCACGTAATTAATATTTTATTTTATAGTTTATTATTTTTCTATATCTCACTAGTGTTGTTTTTTATATACGGATGGTTGAGAACAAAAAAGTATATACCTCAAAAAAAGCTAAGTGATTTAAATACAACTTTAACCGTAGTAGTTGCGGTGAGAAATGAGGGCGCTAATATTTTAAATTTATTAAGTGATTTAAACGATCAAACATACCCATCAAATTTATTCAATGTAATAATTGTAGATGATCACTCAACAGATAATACGGCTGAATTAGTTGAGAATTATGAAATGTCTAATCTTAGATTAGTAAAGCTAAATTTAGACAAACCTATAAATTCATATAAGAAGAGAGCAATTACAGAGGCGATAAATTTATCGGAAGCTAAATTAATAGTAAGTACCGATGGAGACTGTAGGTTAAACCCTAATTGGTTAACAACGATAGCTGACTTTTACGAGTCTAATAATTTTAAAGTTATTTCAGCACCTGTTACATTTTACAATCAGCAAAATCTATTTGAAAAATTACAAACAGTAGAGTTTGAGTATTTAATCGGAGTTGGAGCTTCGTCAATTTTTAATAAATATCCGATTACTTGTAATGGTGCAAACTTTATTTATGAACGAGAGGTATTTAATGAGCTAGGTGGTTTCAAAGATATTGATAATATAGCAGCAGGTGATGATGAGCTTTTTCTGCACAAGGTTAATTCTAAATACCCTAATTCAACTGGATTCGTCAAATCTGAATCAGCAATTGTTAGAACATATGCTAAAGATACATTAGCTGAATTCATACAACAACGTAAAAGGTGGGCATCGAATAGCACAGGTAGTACAGATAAAAAAGTGGCATCTATAGTAATAGGTATTTTTCTGTTTAATCTTGCCCTTTTCTTGTCCCCATTTATATACATATTTGACCCCAGCATTCTTAACTTTTTAACAGTTGCGATACCATTAAAATTATTGTTAGACGGTTATTTTATGTTTTTAACTTTAAGTTTTTTTGATAATATTAGATATGTAATTTATTCGCCACTGGTAATATTTTTATATGTTTTTTACATATTATTTATTGGCATACTTGGTAATATCAATAAATCATATCAATGGAAAGGTCGCAAGGTTTATTAATATAAAATGGAAGAAACGAATCCGACTACTAGAATCATTAAAAATTTCATATCTAACAAGCTAGCTTTTACTGGGTTGGTTATGATTTTTTTATTGATACTCGTAAGCATTTTCGCTTATCATCTTTCACCCGATAGTTCTACTAATGCGAATGATATGCATTTAGAGTTAAGCACTTTAAATCCAGGTTCTAAAATCACATTTGTGAGAAATGAGATTAATAAATACAAAGAAGATGCTTCATTTTTCAGCAGATTCATTAATGGTGATGGTCAACCTAATTCTCATATTGCAATAGATACTCTCTGGAATAAAGGGGATATTATTTATTATAGGAGATACTCTGATGTTATTATAGATTCTACATTTCTTTCGTCATATAATTGCAAATCATTTGATGAGTTTGAGGAGAATTATATTTATACTGAATACTATATTTTCGGTACCGATCGATATGGTAGAGATATGTTTTCTAGAATTTTAATTGGCTCTAGGGTTTCATTATTGGTGGGAATTGTATCTGTTGTTTTATCAATGGTTATTGGAATATTTTTAGGAGCGATTGCAGGCTACTATGGCGGGAAATTAGATGCATTAATATCGTGGTTTATAAATGTAGTTTGGTCGCTGCCTACGCTCTTATTAGTTATTGCAATTTCTTTTGCTTTAGGCAAAGGCTTTTGGCAAGTATTTATAGCTATAGGAATGAGTATGTGGGTAGAAGTAGCTAGATTGGTAAGAGGGCAAGTTGTTTCAATAAAGAAAATTGAATATGTTGAAGCAGCTAGAGCTTTAGGCTATCATGAATTTAGAATTATTTTCAGGCACATTCTACCCAATATGATTGGCCCTTTATTAGTAATTGCATCAGCAAATTTTGCATCAGCAATTTTATTGGAAGCAGGGTTAAGCTTCTTAGGCTTTGGTGCACAACCACCAGTGCCTACTTGGGGTGGAATGGTAAAAGAGCATTATGGTTATATTATTATGGATGCTGCTTATTTAGCTATGATACCTGGGTTTTCAATTATGATTTTAGTTTATGCATTTAATATTTTCTCTTCTGGAATAAGAGATGCATTTGATATTAAGAATTAGGGCTCAATTGTTTTAAGGTTTTAATATCATACATAATTACAATTGAAATAACTACGAAGAAGATGCCTCCATTTTTATCTACCTCAACCATATCACCGAGTGCAAGGTGCACTAAAAATATAACTAATACAGCAAAACAACAGGTCATTAAGGTTTTTATAAACCTATCATTAGTTCTTCTATAAACTGAGTGAGATTTAATAATAGACCACAAATATATTAAGCTAAATATTATAAATCCGAATACACCCTGATCAGAGAATACCATTAAAAAATAATTGTGTGTACTAGATTTTTCGGGGTTATCACTTACGTATGTACTAAAAACCGGATTTGCATATGATTTATAAGTTGGATAAAAAGTATTATTACCTGTGCCAAACCAAAAGTTATGTTTAATTAAGTTAACTGCTGCTACCCATCTATATATTCTCTCCATGCCAGAGATATCACTCATTTCTACAGTAGCCTCCATATGCTTACTAAAGTCTTCTTGATTAAAAACAGTTTTTTGATAATTAGGAGCATACTTCATGTATGTATTATTATCTACTAAATAATAGCAAAAACCAGCAACGCCTATTAAAGCAATAAACATGGAATGTTTAAGGTACTTTGTATTAAAGACTACTATTGCTGCAATGGCTGCAATAATTGAAAGCCAAGTTGTACGTGTGTATGAAGTGATAATTGCAAACAATAAAATACCAATAGAAGAAACTAAAATAAATCGTATTAACTTATTTTCTTTATACCATCCTACAGCCCCTACAACAAATGGTAATGATAGCCCTAGTGTACATGCATAAATAACATGATTTACATAGAATGGGCGGGCCGATGAGTTTACATCTTCAAAACCAAATCCGGTTAGTGCATGATTTAAAATTGTATAAAATACCGTAGCCATTAATGGTATGAAAAAATACCAAAATGCTTTTTTGAAATCATTTTCAGTTTTTAAAATAATTATCGGTATAATAATTAAAGCTGCATAAAACCAAAGCTTAGCTAATAAATATTTTAAAGAAAGTATTGGCGATAGTGACACGAAAATATTAAATACAAAAAGCAGTAATTGTAATATAATTAGAATCGAAATCGCATTGCTTAAATAATCTTTAATATTCAAGCGTTTATTGATTATTAAAAGTATAACAACTGCTGTTAATGTTAGCATTAATACCTCTGATGGGGCGCTTAATGATAGGCTGCCAAAATACACATCAATTGAAATAGGTAATGAGGCAACTAGAAAATAAAATAGATAAGAGAAATTATTAATAGTTATAGCAGCAAAGATCAATAAGAGGGGAATCGCTGAAATGTATGGTATGTCAATGTATACACCATAAATACTTGCAGCAATAAATATTAATATGCTAACAAAAAAAAATATATAATCAGTTTTATTTAATTCTCTAATTTCTTTCAATGTAATTTCTTCTAAAAGTCGGTAAATAGTCTAATAAAACTATAGCAACTAAAGCGAACAATAATGTTGAAATCGAGACAATAGCTGTAGTAAGTAATCTACGTGGTTTAGATGCTATTTCTGGTTTATCTGCTGAGTTGATTACAAATTTCTGAGGAAGTGTTTTTTCGTAACCCATTTTAGCGCTTTCATACCTCATCTTCAAACTCAATAACTTTTTGCGTTCCATTTCTAAAGTATTTATGCTATTAAGATATTTGCCTCCATGTTTAGAAATCAAATCTAATGTTGGTTTTATCGAATTAACCGCAGCTTGATAGCCTTTAACTCTTGCTTTTGATTTTATAATTAAAGTATCTGGCAATGCGCTTTTATTTTCTTCATAAACCTTTAATAGAGCTTGTTCTTGATCTAATCTGATTTTATTTAATGTATAAGCTTCGTTTAATTGAGATGATTGTTCGAAATAATCATAAATACCTAGATTTCTTAGTACAGCTAAAGTTGTATTTAATGAATCCATCATTTTAATTTGACGATTATATTCTTCAGTAATAATATTTAAGGCTTCTTTTGCTTTAACTTTTTGTATATCATTTTTCTTGCTATCTGCATAATTAGCTATGTAGTTGGCCATTTCAGCTGCTAATGCTGGGTTGCTATCATATATAATTACTTCAATTGCTTTGTATTCTGTCTGTTTAACTTCAAGATTCTTACTAAAAAGTGCTCTCATAGTTAACATAGAAATATTCTTACTTGTATCTAATCCATAGTGTGCAGCAAGTTCATATTTAATGACAACATTGTTTTTCATGTCATCAGAACTTAGAATTTGAAGCAATTGCTCGGCGTCTTCATCATTTCCAAATTCAAGAACTCCATAACCTTGGTTGCCTGGCTCTGTTAATAGAGTAGTTGATAGATTAGTATTAGAAGTAGGATAGAATATTACACTTGCTTTATAAAGAGGGGTAATAAATTTCGGACCGGTAAAAATATAGGTTGCAACTGCGCTAATTAAGCATGCAATGATCACTGGCAACTTCCATTTCCAAATGAGTTGAACAAAATATATAATATCAAATGAATATGACTGATCGTTTTGTACTTTCATGTAGTTTGAGTTGATTGACGCAAATGTATAGATTTTCTTTAATTATTACTTGTTATTAACTATCATTAAGACTTGTTTTAAAGAAATTAAACGTACAATAAATAGAATTAGTACTGATAAAGACGAACCTATTAAGATGGCTAATAACCAGTTGTTTACGTAAGACTTCAAAACAATATTTAAACTTATGACAATCAATAGCCAAATGATAAAGCTTAGTAATTTCATTAGACTTATTTTAATCGATAGGCTTTTTAAAGAATAAATGGTTTGTAATAATGAAACAATCCCAAAAGTAAATATTGTTATTAAACATGATGCTGTAGCACCGTATTTCGGAATAAATATAATGTTTAAAATAATAGTCGAAAATGTTGCTATTAGAGCAAATCTGTTAAGTAATTTAATTTCACCTTTCGCGGTTAAATAGGTGCCAAAAATATAGCTATTACATATGAATATGAATGAAATTAAAAGTTTCTGAAATAAGCTAGCGCTGTATTCTATATTTTCATGATATAGCAATTGCATGATCTCTTTCGAATGTATAATACTCACTATGGCTATTATAATTGCTGGTAATACTAAAATTGAAAAGCTAGTTTTGATTAATTTCGCTACATCGATATTTGATTTTAATGATTTTGAAAAAATCGGATAAAGAAGTCCAGCAAACAAAACTGCTATCATATTTAATGCATCAATTATTCTGTACGCGGCTGCATAAAAGCCTACTTCTTGATTTCCATTTTTATGTATTTCTTTAATAAAAACAGTATCAACTTTAGAATAAATCAACATTAGCAATGTTAATAGTGCATACGGGAAACTTTCTTTTAATATGATAACTATCTTATGTGAATTGAATTCTAATTTAAACTGTTCAGTTTTTGATTTTACTATAAAAAAAGATATGACTGCTGATATGCCGAATGAAATAGTTTGAAGCATAACAAATGTTTTTACATTCAAATATGCCTTACCACTATCGAAAATGAATAATGGCAAACAGAGTAATATCATTATAAGTTTGTCTGTGATTGATAAAAAAGTATCTGTTTTGAATAATTGTAATCCAGCAATATTTGATCTATTATATAGCGTATATGAATTTAATATTTGACCTAGTAATAACAAAATAATTAATGTCCATTCAGTAGTGTTCAGTGCTGTTGTAATACCATAAATCAAAATGAATAGCATATACAAAAGGCTTAGTAGAAGTTTAGTAATTGTGATGTTACTAAAACTTTTATCGAGCAAATGTTGGTTTTGTGAAATATGCCTGTTATTGTAATTGGTAATACCTGGGTCTAATATAAAACTGAGAATAAAACTTAGGTTGAAAAGTGCATAATACATTCCATAATTTTCAGCACCTATAGTATTTTGTACGTTTATTTCAACACCAAAAATATAAAGTGGTTTAATTAATAAGTTAACTGTAATAATTAATATTAAATTAAGAATGAATTTTCTTTGCATATAATATATATTAATTATTTTCTTGAGTCATTTTTTCGAAAGAATTCCAAAGCAGTCGTGCGGTATTGTCCCAACTAAAATTCGTTACTCTAACTTTCATTTTAGCTTTAAGATTATCACGTATACTTGAGTCTAAAATTAAATGCATTGATTTAGCTATTTCGTTAACATTATTAGGGTCTATCAACAATGCAGCATCAGCAGCTACTTCGGGTAAAGATGTCACATTTGAAGTTAATACAGGAGTATTACAATTAAATGCCTCTAAAATTGGGATGCCAAAGCCTTCGTAAAAAGGTATGTAAACTAATGCGATAGCAGATGCTAATACATGGTGAAGTTCTTCATTAGGAATTCTGCCGGTAAAGAGAACATCAATTTTAAACTGCATAGATTCAAGCACAGATTTAAAGTGGTTGTCATCTACCATTACTTTACCTACTATTAAAAGCTTTTTATTAGTTGAGTCATTCTTTTTAAATTCATCAAAAGCCTTTAAGAGATTAGCGATGTTTTTTCTCGGATTAAGTGAGCCTACATAAACGAAGTAATCACAATTATTGCTGTATCTTGTTTTTGTATTTTCTTGTAGAACTTTGTCTAGTGGTTTATACAATTCGTTTGAACCGTTATAAACTACATCTATTTTGTTCTCTGATATTTTATAAGTTTTAATAATATCTTGCTTTGAATATTCAGAGACAGTAGCAATTCTGCTAGCTTTATTCGCAAACTTCGGGAAGTAGTATCTGTAATATTTTAACATCAATTTCCCTACGTCAGTACTTCTATGTTCAAAAGCAATATCATGAATAACTGCTAATGAGGGCACATTAGATTTTAGTGGCAAGTAACCATCTGGTGAAATGAAATAATCAATTTTATATTTTTTCAATGCAAACGGCAAACTCCATTCAAAAAAAAGATAAAACAAAAATGGATGTCTAGCCTGCGGATATAGAATTATCGGAGTGATATTTTTTGAAAACAAAAAATCTTTGTGATAAGGTCTGTCGAAAAAAAAATAAAATTCATGTTCAGGGTGTTCTCTAGTTATTCTTATAAGAGTTTCATAACTAAACCAGCCAATACCTTCTAGTTTGTCTTTCAATAAAAATCTAGCATTTACACCTATTCTCAAGATATCTATTTTTTTACTTTAATAATCATGTTGGGAGAAAGTAAAACATTTTTAGTGCCTCTACCACTCGCAAATAATAATAGTTTTACTCTGAAAACATAAGTTTTCCAAAGTATGTTTCTCAATATTTCTTTTAGAATTCCGGCAACTACTATATGAGATTCTTTTACTATAATTTCACTAAAACCCATACTTAACATTAATTGCTCAGCTGAAGATCCATTCATATAATTTTCATGAGTAAAATCTCCTCTAGAATATATTGTTGCAAATGGGGCATCATTATTAGGTGTTCTGAAAATAGCAATACCACTAGGTTTTAATGATTTTTTTATAATATTTAATAAGTCAATTAATTCATCTTTGCTAAAATGTTCTATAATATCTACACCAGTAATAACATCATATGTATTTTCTTTGGTAGATAAAAAATCGTTAATGTCATTAACCTGCACTTCTGAAAGTCCGAATTGATGAGCAATCGCCACCTGACTTTCGCTTAAATCTATGCCAGCTAAATTTGTGTAACCACTGTCTTTTAATAGTTTTATTAGTGATCCAAATCCGCAACCGATATCCAATATTTTAATTGATTTATCTTTAGGTAGTAATGGCAAAATCTCAGCAGAAAAAAGATTTGCATCATTTTTCATTTTCTCTTCTATTTGTAGCTGAAATGCTCTTCCAGATTGATTTTGGTAATAATCTTTATAGAGTACTGAACGATAGTTGTATGACATTTTATATAAAATATATTCAAACATACAGCAAATTGATTAAAGCGACAACTTCAAGATTTTACAATTACTGTTAATTAAATAACTTTGTTGGGTGTTAAAACTAAGTTATCAAGATTTATATATAGAGGCAGGCTGCGATGAAGCAGGTAGGGGATGTTTATCCGGTCCGGTTTTCGCTGCTGCAGTGATACTGCCGAAAGATTTCAACCATCCGCTTTTAAATGACTCTAAACAAGTAAGTGAAAATGATCGTAATGAGCTCAGAACTTATATAGAAGAGCATGCTCTCAGTTTTGCAATTGGCATATGTACTGAAAAAGAAATTGATGAAATCAATATCTTAAATGCATCTTTTGAAGCAATGCATCGAGCAATAAATCAATTAAATATAAAGCCTGAATTATTATTAATTGATGGCAATAGATTCAAGAAACATAATGAGATTCCTCATAATTGCATTATTAAAGGGGATGCAAAATTTATGAATATTGCAGCTGCTTCAATTTTAGCTAAAACTTATAGAGATGAGTATATGCAAATGATTGATGCTGAATTTCCTGTATATAATTGGAAGCAAAACAAAGGCTATCCTACTAAATCTCATAGAGATGCAATTTTGAAATTCGGTCATTGTAAATATCACAGACAAAGCTTTACGCTTTTGCCGAATCAGCTAAAATTGAGCATTTAATTACAGCATTTTTTGTACTTTTGGCACATTATAAAAATTATATGAAAAATACTGCATTAACTAATTTACATATTTCTTTAGGTGCTAAAATGGTGCCATTTGCTGGATATAACATGCCAGTTCAATACGCAGGAATAAATGCTGAACATGAAACAGTTAGAAAAGCTGTCGGTGTGTTTGATGTATCACACATGGGTGAGTTTATATTAAATGGTGAGAATGCTCTAGATTTAATTCAAAGAGTAACTTCTAATGATGCTTCTAAACTAGTAGATGGTAAGGTGCAATATTCATGTTTACCTAATGAAGATGGTGGAATTGTTGATGATTTATTAGTTTATAGAATTAGTGAGAAAGCATATATGTTAGTGGTAAATGCCTCTAATATTGAAAAAGATTGGAACTGGATTTCTAAATACAATACAAAGAATGTCGAAATGCATAATATTTCTGACAAAACTTCTTTGTTAGCAGTTCAAGGTCCGCACGCTGCAGCCACTCTACAAAAACTAACTTCAATGAATCTTGCTGAGATGGAATATTATTCGTTTCAAAAAGGTGTATTTGCAGGTGTTGAAAATGTTTTAGTTTCTGCAACAGGATATACAGGAGCAGGCGGATTTGAAGTGTATTTTGAAAACGAGAATGCTGAAAAAATATGGAATGCAATATTTGAAGCAGGTGCCGAGTTTGGTATAAAGCCAATTGGCTTAGGTGCTAGAGATACACTGCGTTTAGAGATGGGATTTTGCTTGTATGGAAATGATATCAATGATTCGACTTCGCCATTAGAAGCAGGCTTAGGTTGGATAACTAAATTCACAAAAGAGTTTACTAATTCTAAAAATTTGTTGGCTGAAAAAGAAGCTGGACTTAAAAGAAAATTAGTTGGATTTGAGATGATTGATCGTGGTATACCAAGACATGATTATAAAATAGTTGATAAGGATGGTGCTGAAATTGGGGTCGTAACTTCAGGTACACAATCTCCTTCATTACAAAAAGCTATTGGTATGGGTTATGTTAAAACAGAATTTTCAAAAGAAGGCACTGACATTTATATATCAATTAGAGATCAAAAGATTTTAGCAAGAACAGTAAAGTACCCATTTTATAAAGCATAGTAATGGCTAGAACTCTAGAAGTTTGTCTAAGCCCATCTTTAATACCCCACTACGAAACAGATGGAAGAATTGTTGTTGTGATAGATATTTTCAGAGCTACTTCTTCTATCTGTTACGGATTTGAAAACGGTGCACTTGAAATAATTCCAGTTGCAACAGTAGAAGAATGTAAAAGTTATGAAGGCGGAGATTATTTATTAGCAGCTGAACGTAATGGTGAGGTTGTTGAAGGATTTAATTTTGGTAATTCACCTTATAGTTACACTGAAGATAAAGTAAGAGGAAAAAAAATCGTACTTACTACAACTAACGGTACTCATGCTATTAATCAAGCTAAGGATGCTAATAAAATAGTAATTGGTTCTTTTTTAAATTTAGATAGTTTAGCTTCATGGCTTAAACAAGAACATGATGATGTATTATTATTATGTTCAGGTTGGAAAAATAAATTTAATTTAGAGGATACATTATTTGCTGGTGCTATAGTACAACAATTAAGAAGTCATATTTCAAGTTTTTGTGATGCTGCAATTGCTGCCGAAGACCTTTATTTAAAGGCAAAAGAGGTAGGATTGAGAGAGTATCTTTACAAGTCTTCACATAGTCAAAGATTAAAAGAATTGAATATAGAAGATGATATACAATTTTGTTTAAAGCAAAATATTTGCAGAGTAATACCTATACTAAAAGGCAATAAATTAATACCTATGTAATATTTTTAGCATGAAATATTTCTTGACATTAACCTTCTTGTGTTTTTTAAATATCACTTGTTTATTTTCTCAGAAAATCACACTCATATTAGAAACTAAAACATTTGAATATAATTCAAATTATTTTTTTGCATCTAATTTAACTGGATGGTCGCCTAATGATACTTCTTACAAGTTCAGCAAATTAAATAATACTGAGCATAGCTTAATTATTAATGATTTTAAAAATATAAATCATGTTGAATTTAAAATCACCAAAGGCAATTGGCAAAGTGTTGAGTGCAATGCTGATGGATCTCCAATTAATAATAGATATTTCATAGCTAATAAAATAAAAAGCGATACTACAATTTATATTAAAGTTGATAATTGGAGAGATGATTTTGATTTGCAACATCCGAAGTCAACTGCTTCAAAAAACGTGAAGATATTAAGTAATGATTTTTACTTGAAATCTTTAGGTGTTAAACGAAGAGTGTGGATCTATTTACCTAATGGGTATGATAGCTCTAAAGATAAATACAAGGTTTTATATATGCACGACGGACAAAATTTGTTCGATGTATTAACGGCACCATTTGGTGAGTGGGGGGTTGATGAAGCCTTAGATACATTAAATAAAAATTTAATTGTTGTTGGTATTGACAATGGATCAGCAGAAAGACTATCTGAATATTCAGCTTTTGATTTTAAAGTAAATGCAGATGCAAAAAATGTATGGGATGTAAAAGCTAAAGGTAAATTGTATTTAGAAAGTATAGTTAATGATTTAATGCCATATGTTGAATCAAACTATAGAGTAAAAAAAGGCAAAGAGAATACATTTATTGCAGGTAGTTCGATGGGCGGATTAATTTCCTACTATGCATTATTTTTATATCCAGATAAATTTTCTAAAGCAGGTGTGTTCTCCCCATCATTTTGGGTAGCTAAAGAGCAATATTATCAAATGACGCAAGATCATAAATTGAAATTAGGAGATATTTATATGATAGCCGGAGAATTAGAAGGACGATCATATATTGACGATATGAATAAGATCTCTGCAACAATAAAATCACGAAAACTTTCCAAAAATCTTATTACTAAAGAAGTGCCTAAGGCTCAACATAATGAGCAATTTTGGAGGTCAGAGTTTTCAGAATTTCTCGGCTGGCTTTTATAATTATTCTTAATATAAGATTTATTTTCCCAAATCTGGACTTTTTATAATATTTTTTGAATGATTTAGGCTAGATTTTGCAATATAAATATCTGTTTAATAGACGATTACTAAAAAAATACTATAATGAGGAATTTTGGCAGTTGCATTGTTATTGTACTTTTGCCCAAATAGAGTTGAAAATACAACGTATACTTACTATGAATGCGATTTCTAATAAGTATTTTTGATGTGAGCTGGATTAAACGGGCAAATTTTAACAGCAGCTTAAACTAAACACAACATTAACCCAAGATTATTTATGTTTAAAACTTATAACCTTTTACAACACTTTAACAAGAAGTGTTATAAAATTGTTTTGAAGTTAATTGTTCTTTTTGCAATTATATCAGTAAATACTATTAACACTTATGCACAAAGCTTAAGTGTAAGTACTTGTCCTACGATAGAGAAAAGAAGTAATGGTAACGGACAAGCAAGTTCAGCTGCAGGTTTTTTCCCGGGTTATGGAGTAGATAACAATACTGCTGCAAACGTAACCAATACAAAGTATGATACCGTATTGTATGATCCACAAGCAAAGACGGGAAATGTGAATTTCAAGTGGTCATCATCGACTACAATAACTAATCTTCCGATAATATCAAGAGTTTGGTTATCATCATCTACAGGTAGTTTTGGCAATTTAAGTGCAATAAAATTTGGTCCGCCGCCGCCTCCGGTAGTAGTCGGTCAGAATTATTACGTTAGCTATGCATTCTACGGGCAGAACATGCCACCTGCTGGTAAAGTGACTTTAGAGTTCGCAGATCCTCAAACAGGTATTCCATCTTTCAGATGTACTTTTGATTTACAAAGCAACGGAACAACTACAGAGCCTACTTTAGTATGTACTCCAACAATTGAATCACAACCAGCAAATTTAAGTGTATGTGGTGCTACTACAGCACGTTTTACTGTTGTTGCTTCAGGTGCAAGTTCATATCAATGGCAAGTAAGTTCTGATAATACAAATTTTACAAACATCACAAACGGTGGTGATTATTCTGGAGCTACTTCAACTTCATTATTAATTTCAAATCCGAATACTTATGATGGTAAATATTACAGAGTAGTTCTTACTTCTACTGGTTGTGGTACTACAACAAGTTCATCAGCATTATTAGTTTCTAAAGCAAAACCAACTGCTGTTTTTGCAGGTGGAGCAAATGTTTGTGGAACTGGAGCAAGAAGTATGCAGGTTAATTTAACCGGTTCAGGACCTTGGAGTTTAACTTATACAAGCACACCTTCAGGCGGATCTGCAACTACAACAACTGTTGTTGCAAATGCAAGTCCGTATTACTTTTCAATTAACCCTTCGGTAGTTACTACTTATGCAATTACCGCAGTATCTGATGGAGTTTGTTCTAATTCAAGTTTAACTGGTAATACATCTGTAACTGTAAATATCGCACCAACAATTTCTCCTACAAATCCGAAAGCATGTGTTGGTGGTAGTTCATTTAATTTAGCATACACTGCTACTGGAAGTCCAGATAAATATTCACTTACCACTGGAACTAGAGCAATGCCTGGTTTTTCTGCTATATCGAATGCAAATTTAACAGGAACTGGAATGGCAGTTACAATACCAAGTTCAGGTGTTGCTGCTGGTAATTATGATTTTAATTTAACTGTTACAAATTCTACAACAGGTTGCGTTTCTGCTATAGTTCCAATTGTTGTTACTGTTGGTACTCCTCCTAGTATGAGCATCACTGCAAGCTCTACTAATTTTTGTGCTGGTACAGAGATAACTTTGACGGCTGCTCCAGCGGGATTAACGTCTTATACTTGGACAGCTACTGCAGGTAATACTCCTTCATCTGTTGTAAATCCAGCTATAACTGTAAACCAAGCAGTAACCTATACGGTAACAGGTACAGATGCTAACGGTTGTACAGCAACAGCTAGTATTACTTTAACTCCTACTGCAGGTCCCTCATTAACTATTACACCATCAGCACCTACAATTTGTTTAGGTAGTGCTACTACATTAACAGCATCTGGTGGTAATACATATACTTGGAGTCCGTCGACAGGATTATCTGCAACAACAGGTGCATCAGTCGTGGCTTCTCCTACTACAACGACTACATACACGGTAACATCACAAAACGAAACCGGATGTCAATCAGTAGGTACTGTAGTGGTAACGGTGAGTTCACCATCAGTTTCTATTTCTCCATCGGCACCTACAATTTGTTCAGGTACTAGTACAACATTGACAGCATCTGGTGCTTCAACTTATACTTGGTATGATGCAGATGGAGTTGTTCTTTCATCAACATCAACATATTCTCCAACTCCAACAGCAACCACTACCTATTATGTAAGAGGTGTGACAGCAAGCGGATGTGTGGCATTGAATTCAGTAACAGTAACTATTTCTCCTGCTCCAGTAAATACTTCAACAAGTACAGGTAATAATGTCGTTTTTTGTACGCAAGGAACTACATCATTTCCAATGAGTGTTGACGTAACTGAAACTGGCACAACAAGAACATGGTCATACTCAAACGATGGAATTACCTACACAACAATATCAGGTACAACCACCGTTAGCGGAATAACTTTCACTCCAAGTTCTGCTAGTACAGATAATTCTACATTAACTATTACAGGTTATGGTAATAGCGCATATGGTGGTGCAAGATATTTTAGATTGGCTATCGTAGGTTCATTATGTACTTATAATTACAATATATTAATTACTGACACAAAAGGCACAGAACCAGCAGCGCCAACCGCCACTAAATCAACAATTTGTAGTGGGGAATCTACTTCATTAACTATGGGTAGTGCAGCTGCTGGGACTACAATTCAATGGCAGTCATCTCCGAATAATTCTACTTGGACTAATATTACGAATGCGACAAGTTCATCATATACAACTCCAGCTTTAACTACCAATACCTATTACAGAGTACAATATAATGGTGGAAGTGGTAATTGTGGAGATAATAGTGTATCAACACTAATAACCGTAGCAGCAGCATTAAGCTCAAACACCATCTCATCAGCTACTACTTGTACTGATGGAAGCACTTCAATAACAATCGATGGTTCTGCTGTTTCAGGTGCACGTTACGAATGGCAAATTTCTACTACTTCATCAACAACTGGTTTTACAGATATTATTGGAGCAACAACAGAAGATTATACTTTACCTTCAAATATTTTATCACAAACAACTTGGTATAGAAGAGTTGTAAGTTCAAGTAATTGCGGCGAAAACACTAGTACTGCTGTTGTTATTTATGCGCCTATCTCTAATAACCAAATTACCAATACATACACACAATATTGTAACACCGCAACAGCCACAACATTAACAGGTACTACACCAGTTGGTGGTAGTGGTTCATACACATACCAATGGCAGATTTCTTCTACTTCTGCAACATCTGGTTTTAGTGATATTGGTAGTGCTACTAGTCAAAATTATACAACAACTAGTCAAACATCTACGCGTTGGTATAGAAGAGTTGTAAATACAACTGGTGGTTGTACTTCAACGAGTGCTGCATTTAAAATGACAGTAAACAATGCACCTACGGTTTCAGTAACTTCAGCACAAAGTATCTGTTCAGGTACATCTGTAACTTTAACTGCAAGCAATAGTGTTAGTAGTACTAAATTACGTTATACGTGGTCACCAAGTACCGGGCTTTCCTCTACAACTGGTGCAACAGTAATTGCAAGTCCGACGACAACTACTACTTATTCTGTATCAGCAGTTGACTCAAACGGTTGTACAACAAATACTGCAACTGTAGTAGTAACAGTAACAGCATCACCTTCAACACCTACTCTAAGTGCAAGCACAAAAACAGTTTGTACAGGTAGTACTTTCGATGTATCTACTTTAGTTACTTCAGGAGGTACTGTTGAATGGTATTCAGTACCTGAAGTAAATGCTACCTATAAATTAAGTTCAACTACTGTTTCAACAGCTGGCAATTATTATGCTTTTGCTAAAAATGGTTCTTGCTATAGTTCAAGTTATGCAACACTTTCTTTTGTAATTAGTAATGTTACAGCACCAGTTCCAAATGCAACATCTTTATCTTTATGTTCACCTGCAACTGCTGATTTAACTTCATTACAACCAATACCAGCAACTGGTACAACATTAGAATGGCATACTGGCAATACTTCCGGAAGTCCAACAGTTTCAACACCATCAAGTGTTTCAGCTGGTACATATTATTTATTTGCATATTCAACTAATGGCGCTTGTTATGGCCCAGCTTCAGCTGCTGTAACAGTAACCATCACTTCATTAGTAACTCCAACTTTATCATCTTCAAGTGCTTCAGTTTGTTCTCCATCAGTTGTAAATTTAAACAATTATTATACTGCGGATGGTACTAGCTCATATGCATGGTACACTGTTGCTTCAAATCCGAGTCCAGCTACTCGAGTAGCAATTCCTACTCAAGTAAGCAGCTCTGGTACCTATTATTTGTATGCTACAACTGCTGGTGGATGTACAGGTCCAGCATCATCTGCATTCACAGTAACAGTTAATGCTAAACCAACTAGTACAATTAGTAACCCCGATGCAGCATGTGCCGGAGCATCTAGAACTATTAGCGCAACTACAAATGCAAGTTCACCAACATATGTATGGCAATTGTCAACAGATGCAGGTAGTAACTGGACGAACATTTCAAACGGTGGAGTTTATACAGGAGCAACAACATCAAGTTTAGCAATCTCGAATACTACCAATTTAGGTGGTAACTATTATAGATATACAGTAACATCTTCAGCAAATTGTTCAAGCACAAGTAATGCATCTATTTTGACAGTAGAAACAGCGCCAACAATTTCTACAGAACCTGTAAATGCTTCAGCCAGTGTAAGTGGTAGCACATCATTTACTGTTGCATATTCAAATTCACCTACTGCTGATATCCAATGGCAAGTAAGTACAAATAATGGTAGCTCATATTCTGATCTTTCAGAAAGTTCAACTTATGGCGGTACTACTAGTCCTACACTCTCTGTATCGAGTATTACCAATGGAATGAATGGTTACAAGTACCGTGTTAGAGTATATAATAATTGCGGTGGCGATACATCGGCAATAGTAACACTTTCTGTTTCTGCGTTAAATCCAGGTGCTATCGGTTCAGATCAAACGATCTGCTCAGGTGCAACACCAGCAGCGTTTACTTCAACAACTGCGGCAAGTGGAGGTACAGGAACAATTACATACCAATGGCAGTCATCAACTACTTCAAGTTCATCTGGCTTTAGTAATATTGGAAGTGCTACGGCTGCAACTTATTCATCAGGAGCTTTAACTCAAACAACTTATTTCAGAAGAGCAGCTACAACTACTGCAGATGGTACTTCTTATTCAACTGCAATTACGGTAACGGTAAATGCAACAACAGTAGGAGGCAGTGTAGCAGGCGGAGCAACTGTATGTTCTGGCACAAACTCAACAGCTTTAACCTTATCAGGTCATACAGGTACAATTGTAAGATGGCAGTCAGCAACGAACTCAGGTTTTACAACAGGCTTGACAAATATTGCTAGTACGAACGGACTTACAAGTTATACAGCAACGAACTTAACAGCTACAACATATTATAGAGCAGTTCTTAAATCAGGAGTATGTGATACAGCATTCTCAAGTGGAGCAACTGTAACAGTAAA
>CALRXS010000008.1:0-127115 GCA_943372195.1 Sphingobacterium thalpophilum | reverse complement strand
TTTACAGGTGCAGATTCGTAAATATGCATCTCTAATTTAAGATCGGCACCGGGAGGCGGACAATCTTTAGGATCGTAAGTAATATTAAATTGTTGAACTCTAGGTAAAGAGATGGTTTGGATAAGTGCATTATCACCATTTCTATAAATAGATAAACTTTCTGTACCCGGAAAACCTGCACCTGTAACATCTCTATAACATTTCAAACGTATTCTATACATGTTATTGCCGAGTCCGATCATATTCATATCATACCCAACATAGTGAGAACTATATGCATTAGCACTCATAATAATCATGAGCACGAATAGATAAATTTTGGTCCTAATATTTTTCATTAATTATATATTATCTTAATACTACAATTGTTCCGTTTGTTAAATAATTACGTTTACCTAAGCCATTCGCTTTTACGATGTAAACATATGTGCCTGATAATAAATATTCACCACTAGGGTCTTTACCATCCCAAACAAAATCAGGGTCTTTACTACTAAACACTTCAATACCCCAACGATTGTAAACCGTTATTTCAAAGTCATCGACGTTGTTATAATGAACGCTGAGGGTGTTGTTTCTTTCTCTACCCGGACTGAATATTTGAGGTACTTGAACTAATGTTCTTTTATCGTCGCAAACACGAACTTGTTTTGTTTTAGTTACCACGCAACCGAATCTGTTCGTAACAGTAAATGACACATTGTAGTATTCTGTTGCATCATTCGGATATACGTGTGTTGGGTTTGCAACTGTGTCTGTGAAATTATCATCACCGACCCAGCTATAAGTATACGGACCTGAATCACCTACTACTTTTGAAATGAATTGAGTTACTTGGCCTGCACAATTGATTGAATCTACGTCGAAGTCGATATCTGGTTGATTAAATACTTTGATAACAGTATCTATGGTTGTCCAGCAACCCGATACCCTATCATTCATACTCAAGCTTACTTTAAAGAATCCCGAACCTGCATTTAATATAACAGATGGAGATCTTACACCTGAAATTGAAATCGTGTTATTAGGAATTACATCTGGATATTCATTGATCGTCCAGACCCAAGCTGTATCATCACCAGAAATTACTACTGGAGAAAATACGGTGGGTAAGCCAGCACAATCAGGAGCTACTTGAATAGTAAACTCCATCGGGTTTCTTACAGTTAATGTATCTTTTATTAAAGTAACACAACCATTGATTGTATCAGTAACTGTTAAGCTTACAATCTTCGGACCGTTGCTCATGTATGTGTGTACAGGTCTTCTGTCGGTGCTTACTGTATTCGCATCTAACTCCCATAAGAAAGTGAAATTATTCGTATCGCTACCACTTGCAATATCTAGGTCGAAATTAACAGGGTCGCCGATACAAAGAGAGTCGGGTATGAATTCAACGGCTGGACTTAAGTTGAATGATACATAACCTTCGCCACTACAACCTTTACCATCTTCGATTAATACTTTCAATTTAACAAATCGTTTACCTGCAACTTTAGCTAATGGTAATCTTTCATTTATTGATTGTAAAATTGTTGGAGAGCTAGGGTTTGTAACATCTATCCACTGAACGTTATTAAACGGACGAGTTAAGAAATAAGGTGCAATAGAAAGAGTATCTTTCGGACTTTGACATGCGGTTGAATCAACTAAAATATCTACGTATGGATCACCATTTTCAACGATAGCTGTATCAGTAGTCACACATCCAAAGGTATCAGTTAAAGTAACTGCAACTTTGAATTGACCTCTACCACCATTGGTTAAGAAAATCCATTTTAAATTTCTAAATAAAGGGTCATTAAAATCACCTTGTAAATCTAACTGCCCGTTATCACCTTGATATCGTATGGTTTTCACAGGTGCTAATGAATTGACAGTTATACTAAAATTATTAATTACCGGTCCGCATGAAGAGTCAACCGTTACCACAAATTTTGGTAGTTCTCTTACAATTGCAGAATCTAAGATATCTAATCTACAACCTTTAGAGTCAATAACTGTAAAGGTAAAACGTTTAGTACCATCTGTAGGGTAAACATAACCTGTTGAGTCAACATTACCAGCACTAAAGCCTTCTTCACCTAACCAGCGCACCGTAGTATATGGAGGAATACCTCCGTATAAAGTATCTAATGTGAAAGTGGTAGGGATACCTTGACAAACAGTATCGGTATGGAATCTAGCAAATAATTGAGGGTGAGAAACAGTATCGATATTCGATAAAGAAACACAACCTAAACTATCCCAACCTTCAACCTTATAATAAGTAGTGTCGCCACATAAATTAAAATTATCAATTGCTTCTGTATTAGTTGAATCACCATCACCATCAGTAATAGCAACCCAATTATAAGGTGCAATAGTTTCACTTCTATATACAGTATAACCTGTAGCAGTTGATAAAGCTGGAGTTCTAATAGCATTCCAAGTTAAACGAGCTTGATTACTTCTGTAGAAGTTGGCTGTCATCTTAATTGGTTTTGCTGGGTACACATCGTCATTAACGCCACACAAGTTCACAGAGCGAACGTAGTAAGTAGAATCAGGACTTGCTCCAGCAGTCATATCTGTGTATTCGTATATATTTCTATTGGTGGTAGAGAACAACATAGTATTGCCTCTGTAAATTTCATAGCGTACAAAAGTATTCGTATCACCAGGAGAAACGCCCCACTTAAAGTTTACTGAATTAGAAAAATAATCGTAAGTGATACATCTTATTGGAGGTGATAAATAGAAATCTGGAGGTAAAACCACAACAGAGAACGTACGAATTGTTTTACCGGGTACTCTACAAAAATCGTCTTTTGTTGATACAGTGAAATTATAACGACTAGATGTTAAACCATTACAATCATCTGCCCTATCTAAGTTCGAGCAAGAGGTAGGCCAGTAAACCCAAACAGTATCTGATTGAGTAGCACCTGTTCCATAAGCAGCACCTAAATCATAACCATATCCGAATAATTCACCCGGTACATTTTGAATGGCTACTGGTTTTGGATTTGTAGTTGTATTATATACTAATTGATTGTTTACATAAAAATTTTTCTTCTTAAACATCATTGCACATGGTGGAAAAGGACAACCTAATAAAGAGTCGGCATTTTCTTCACCCATAGCAATACCATTAATAGACAATTCTACTTCTTGTGGTGATATACCATTATTACTACCAGGCAATGAATCTCTAACTACAATTGGAATCCACAAATCTTGTCCGGCAATTACTCTATGAGTAGTAGTAGGAACACCTGCAGTAGTTTTAAAAGGCTCTTTAAAAGTAGGAAATCTGTTAGAGTTTTGTGTAGAATCTGGAATTAAGATACCTACCTTAAAATCTCTGAATATCTCTGAAACTTTTTGATCGCATTTATAAGATGCTACTCTAATCATCGAAACATACTGACCAGGTGATAAAGGTTTAAATTTAAATTCACCAGTGAAGTTATCGAAGCTATATTGGTCAGAACCTAATGCAAATGGGTTAGTCATCGTATATGGCTCCAAAAACGCCTCTTCAGGTAATGGAATGATAGGACATCCATCAGCTTCAGAAGATGCTACAGGAACATCAAAATCATAATATAAATTATCTAGGTCAATGTCGTTAGCGTTGTTATTGAAGATATAGTCAAGACCCGAGGTATATAGTAAAGCTGAAGGAGGTTCTGTGAAATCAGGAGAATTATCAAAACAATTTTGTATTGACTGAGCAACTGTTTGTCCGTTCGGGTAAAAAGGAAACATCTTAGAATACAAAACCAAACTACCATTACCTATGGTAGAAGTTAAATTAGTTGCACCGTCTCTACAGCACTGTTCAAATGAAAATATTACAGGGTTATTAACGTTAACAGGAGGATTTACACCTGTAAAATCTATTAATCCAGATTCATAAGTATGTTTTTCAACCGAACCTGCATCAGAAGTCGCAGAAGAGGCAGGGTCACAAAACAAAGGATTTACAGTAGGGAAACCACAAGAAGGAGAAATATCTTTTTTAGAAGTTCTAACAATTTTTATATTTCCATTTGCATCGATTAATGGGTCACCAGCAAGCAAAGCACTATTCAAAGTTTGACTTAGTACTCCATTTAGATTACAAACTCTTATTTGATCTTCATCACCCAAGCAACCTAAACAACCTGTACAAAGTCTGTATACAACGACTTTAAATTTGTACTTACTTTTACCACCCTCCATGACACATTTCCAGGTGACCTCACCCCCACGCAAATGCGACGAATGTGCGTTTTCATTGATAAATAATGATAAAACGAAGGTAATAAGACTAAGAATTAATACGTAATTACTTCTCTTCATAAGAGTTTCCTTTTAGTTAACACCAAATATATACAAAATGAGTGCCAAAGGAAACAATTTAGTTACTTGAAGTTCATATTGTGGAAAAGAACACTGTGAATGAGGATAAAAGGATAAATAGAAACTAGAAAAAACGTAGAATTCAATAAATTTTTAGTGAATGAAAAACAATAAGAAATTGGTTTGTATAATTTACTAGAATTAATGTATTTGAGGAGTAAAATTTAAGTCGGGGTGGCAAGATTCGAACTTGCGACCTTCTGGTCCCAAACCAGACGCGATAACCGGGCTACGCTACACCCCGAACTTTTTTGAATGGACTGCAAAAGTAGAAAAATATTCTGCTTTTACGAGATTATTTTCAATATTTTTTTGAAATAAGCTTAATAACTTGATAATCAAAAAACTATTTTTTGCGGTGAGAGAGGGATTCGAACCCTCGGTACCCTTTTGGGGTACGACGGTTTAGCAAACCGTTCCTTTCGGCCTCTCAGGCATCTCACCAACGGGGAGCAAATATAGTGTTTAGGCTCAAAAAGCAAAAAAAAATATTCGATTAATAGCAATCGTCTTGAATTTCAACAAAGTATAATTTATATGAAGCTAAAATTGAAAAAATCTGCGTTTTTTTATTTTCTACTTGCATTTTTCAGCCTAAACTTGTTTATTTGCGCTCCAATTGGTTCGGTAGCTCAGCTGGATAGAGCATCGGTTTTCTAAACCGAGGGTCATAGGTTCGAATCCTATCCGGACTACTTTTTTAAAAGCCCCTTTTAGGGGCTTTTATCGTTTTGAAGAAAAGAGAAAAGGGAAAATTGTACGTTAGCGCTGTCCGAAAATGGGAATTAACATCCCATAAAGAATCAAAAAATCAAATTGGCAAAATTAGAAAACTGCGTTTAAACCTATTTAAACGCAGTTTTTATGTTTTGGCATACGCATTGAATATATTTAAATGTTGTTGTTAATTTAATTGAGCTCTCAGGAATACCCCTTTATTGGGGTATTTCTATTTTAGGCAAAATCTAAACTTTTCATAATTTAAAAAATGTATCTTTGTTTATTAAATCTAAATCGATGAAAAAACATTTGTTAAAATTATCATTCATATTTGCGATTATATTCATTGCATCAGTATCAAACACTTTTGCACAAGATCCAGGTTCAGGTCCTGACCCAGGTGGTGACCCCGACGTACCTATCGATGGTGGCATTGCATTATTAGCAGCAGGTGCCGCAGCATATGGAATAAAAACATTAAGAAATAAAAAAGAAAAAGCTGAATTATAATTCAGCTTTTTCTTTTTGTAAAAATCTCGTTTCTCAGTATTCAACTTGTTACTTAAATGTAACAAGAATGAAATATTCAAAGCATTTATTTTTCATACGTTTGCGGCGTTATGAAAAACTCTAAAATTCTGATTGCTTTTATACTATTATTCGTTACGCAATCATTCTCTTATGCTCAAAATAAAATAACTATTAACGGTTATGTAAAAGATGCTAGCAATGGCGAAGACATTATTGGTGCAACCATCAGCATCAAGGAAAAAAACATCGCAATTGCTACAAACCCTTACGGATTTTATTCTATCTCTTTAGAGCCCGGTAAGTATAGCATTAGCTATAGTTATTTAGGCTATGAAAGTCAAGTAAAAAATGTTGAAATTTCTAAGAATGAAAGAATAGATATTCTACTTCAATCAAAGGGTAAAGAACTCAAAGAAGTTGTCGTTAGTTCTACAAAAAAGAACGAGAATGTGGAGACCATGGAAATGAGTATGAACAAACTCGACATCAAAGAAATTAAATCTATACCTGCCCTACTTGGTGAAGTAGATGTTATTAGAAGTATTCAAACTTTACCGGGCGTAAGCACAGTCGGTGAAGGTGCTTCTGGCTTCAATGTTAGAGGCGGTGGTGTTGATCAAAATTTAATTTTATTAGACGAAGCACCAGTATATAATTCTTCACATTTACTCGGATTCTTTTCAGTGTTTAATCCAGATGCAGTTAAAGACGTTAAACTTTTAAAAGGTGGTATACCCGCTCAATACGGAGGTAGGCTTTCTTCTTTACTTGACATCCGAATGAAAGATGGAAATTCAAAAGAATTTTCGGCGAATGGTGGTATCGGATTAATCTCTAGTAGATTGACACTTGAAGGTCCGGTAAAAAAAGACAAAAGCTCTTTCATTCTCGCTGCTCGTAGATCTTATGGTGACTTATTTTTGAAGTTATCGCCCGATGAAGACTTGCGACAAAATGCAGTTTATTTTTACGATTTAAGTGCAAAGTATAATCATGTGATTGATGAAAATAATCGAGTATTTGTATCGAGTTATTTTGGACGAGATGTTTTCAAATTCGGAGATTTTTTCAAAACATCATGGGGTAATGGTACAGGTACTATTCGATGGAATCATTTGTTCAATCAAAAGCTTTTTATGAACCTTACTGCCATCTATAGTAATTACGATTATTCATTAGGTGTACCAGAGGGTGCACAAGCTTTTGAATGGGTATCGCGAGTAATAAATTATTCGCCGAAAGTTGATTTCGGATATTACCTCAACCCGAAGCATACATTGAGTTTCGGAGCTTCGACTATATTTTATGATTTCCACCCGGGTGATGTTACACCTGGTAATGATGAATCAATTTTCAATGCATTTGAATTAGAACGTCAACGTGGTAATGAATATGCAATTTATATTGATGATGAATACACTGTTAATTCACTATTGAGCTTGCAATATGGAATTCGTTTTTCAGCATTTGACTATCTAGGTGCTAAAACAGTTTATGAATATGTTGGTGAAAATGGTGAGAGAAAAAATGCAGTAAATGCTAAGACATTCGGTGATGCAGAATCTATTGCATTTTATCCGAATATTGAACCTAGATTTTCTGCAAAATATACACTCGATGAATTTTCTTCATTGAAGTTTTCATACAACAGAATGGCGCAATACATTCATTTAATTTCAGGTACAACTGCTGCCTCTCCTACGGATGTGTGGTCTCCAAGTACTAATAATATAAAGCCAGAGATTGCAGATCAAGTGGCCTTGGGTTATTTTAAAAATTACAAAGAAAATATTTACGAAACATCGGTAGAAGTTTTTTATAAAACCATGAGCAATCAGATTGATTATATCAATGGTGCTGAATTATTATTAAACAGAGAGCTAGAAGCTGATTTAATTTATGGCTTGGGTAGAGCATACGGATTAGAAGTATTTGCGAAGAAAAACTCTGGAAGATTCACTGGATTTATCTCATATACTTTATCGAAAAGTGAACGTAAAATTGAAGGCTTAAACAATAACGATTGGTACAATACCAAATATGATAAAACACATATATTATCTATTGTAAGTAGCTATGAAGTCACTAAGCGATTCAGCATTTCAAGTAATTTTAATTATAGTACTGGTGTAGCAACAACTTTCCCGAATTCTAGATATGAATTTCAAGGTATTGTAGTACCACATAATTCAAATGATACAAGAAATAATTATAGAGTGCCCGCCTATCATCGTTTAGACTTATCTGCAACGTTAAAAAACAAAGTAAAACCTGGTAAGAAGTTTAGTTCAGAATGGGTATTTTCTATCTATAATCTATATGCAAGAAGAAATGCATACACGGTTTATTTCAGACAAAATAATGATAACCCTAATAGTATGAAAACAGAGGCCGTTCGTTTATCAGTATTCGGCAGTATGCTACCATCAGTAACTTGGAATTTTAAATTTTAACATCATGAAAAAGACAAATCTATTATATATCATTTTTTCTGTTCTAGTATTTACATCATGTGAAGATGTGATAGACGTTTCACTTGATCAAGGTGAAACATTATTAGTAGTTGATGGAAGAATTACTGATGAACAAAAAAGACATAGTATCAGACTTTCAACAACTGCACCCTATTTTGATAGCATTCAAACACCAATTGTCTCTGGCGCAATTGTTCAATTAAGTATTTTTAATAGTGCTAATCAAATAATAAGTATTGACACTTTAGAGGAACAAATAGGAACAGGAATTTATTTAACAGACAACATTAAAGGTGAAACAAATTATAGATATGCTTTAAGAATTGAAGCAATGTCTGAAACCTATACAGCTGAATCAATATTGCGAAGAGTACCAGAGATAGATTCTTTAACTTATGAATACAAAGAAGCTAGAGGTCCACTCGAAGCTGGCTATTATGTCTATTTTCACGGTCCAGAATTACCTGGCATTGGCGACAATTATTTATTTAGAATTTCAAGAAATGGCAAAGAATACACCAGACCTAATCAAATCTATTTTGCATCAGATGAATTAGTAGATGGTAGTTACATTGGAAAAATCGACGTTACACCAGAGCCATTTGAATTAGGTGATACCATTAAAGTTCAAAACTATTCTATAAGTTCTGATCAGTATCAATTTTATTTAGAGCTCTCAACACAGGTCAACAATGGCGGCATCTTTGCAAGTCCGCCAGCAAACGTTAGAACTAACATCCGAAACATAAATACAAACAGGAAAAAAGCAGTGGGATATTTCAGTGCGAATGGCACACGGTCAATTTCGGTGATCATCAAATAAAAAAAGAGCCTTTGAAAATATCAAAGGCTCTTTTTTTTGGGTGCCCTGGACGAGATTCGAACTCGTAAGCCTTTCAGCGCCACCCCCTCAAGATGGTATGTCTACCAATTTCACCACCAGGGCTCATTTTTCAGCTGCGAATATAATAATTTTCGATTAGCTCTCTTTCTAAATTGACATTAGGCTGAAACTTTATAGAAGAATAATTTGTTAATTTGCATTATGAGTAAATTAGGTCGAGTACTAGTGGCGATGAGCGGTGGGGTTGACAGTTCAGTAGCTGCAGTGATGTTGCATGAACAAGGTTATGAGGTCATTGGCATCACCATGAAAACTTGGGATTATGCCAGTTCGGGTAGTTCTTCAAAAGAAACCGGATGTTGCAGTTTAGATTCTATCAACGATGCACGTTCATTAGCCGTATCGTACGGATTCCCCCATTATATTTTAGATATCAGAGAGGAGTTTGGCAATTTTGTGATCGACAATTTTGTGGAAGAATATTTAGCAGGCCGTACCCCTAACCCTTGTGTATTGTGTAATACGCATATAAAATGGGAGGCTTTGATAAAGAGAGCGAATTTGTTAGACTGTGAGTTTATTGCAACAGGTCATTATGCGAACATCCGCAATGAAAACAATAGAAATATAATTTCTAAAGGTAAAGATGAGAACAAAGACCAGAGTTATGTGCTTTGGGGAGTTTCTCAAGCAAACTTATCTAGAACCATGTTACCATTGGGTAAATTTCACAAATCAGAAATTAAACAAATGGCGATAGACATGGGACAAAAAGAGTTAGCGGCAAAGAGTGAGAGCTATGAAATTTGTTTCGTACCAGATAATGATTACAGAGCATTTTTAAAACATCAGGTGCCTACACTAGAGAATGAAGTGAATGGTGGTGAATTCGTTTTAAGAGATGGTACGGTTGTTGGTAAACATAAGGGCTATCCGTTTTATACCGTCGGACAAAGAAAAGGATTGGAGATCGCATTAGGCGAGCCGATGTTCGTATTAGAAATACAACCCGAAGAAAATAGAGTTATCTTAGGCCGACACGATGAGTTAGAAAGAGTTCAAGCGGTAGTACGCGGATATAATTTAGTGAAGTATGCAAACATACCAACAGGCATAGAGTCATTAACAAAAATAAGATACAAAGACAAAGGCACAATGAGTACAATTGTAGAAAATGGAGATCATATTTTAGTTGATTTTCATGAGCCAGTATCGGGCTTAGCTCCCGGACAGTCGGCAGTATTTTATGAAGGCAATGATTTAATTGGTGGTGGTATCATTTCAAAATCTTAATATGAAAAATATATTTTTATGGATGTTAATGGCAATTAGTTTTCAAACTATTGCTCAAGATCGTTATATCATATTTCTAAAAAATAAAACTAACTCTCCATACAGCATTAACAACCCTCAATCATTTCTTAGTAGTAAAGCGATTGCTAGAAGAACAGCTATGGGTATTGCAATTGATAGCACTGATATACCTGTCAACCCTGCATATGTAATAGCTATTGCAAATACTGGAGCTAAAATTTTAAATACCTCTAGATGGTTTAATACCATTACGGTTCAAGCCGATACACAGCAAGTAATAAATATTGGAGCATTGACTTATGTATCATCTTATAAAAAAGTTTATGGCGCAAATTTATTGAGAGGACAAAGAGAAAATAAATTCAAAGATTTCTATAAAGAAGAAGATAACACGGCAAATAATTATCAGTTCATTGGAAATTATGGAGGTGCCGATAATCAGACAAAGATGATTAAAGTTGATCAGTTGCATTCATCAAATTATACTGGTAAGAGTATGACGATTGCAGTTATTGATGCAGGGTTTAGAAAAACAGATGTTCATAAAGCATTCGATTCATTGAGAGCGAATAATAAAATTTTGGGTACTTGGGATTTCTCGAGAAACCACCCTTATGTTTATGACTTTAGTAATCACGGAACCTCTGTATTATCATGTATTTCAGCGAATGTACCTGATTCAATGATTGGCACTGCTCCACATGCATCGGTATACTTATTAAGATCAGAAGAAGAGGCAGAAGAATATTTAGTAGAAGAATACAATTGGGTAGCAGCAGCTGAATATGCTGACAGTGTTGGTGCTGATATCATTAATTCATCATTAGGCTATACCACTTACGATGCAAATTCACAAAGTCACGATTACCAAGATTTAGATGGTGATAAAACAGTTATCACAAGAGCTGCAAATATTGCAAGCAGAAAAGGTGTATTAGTAGTAAACTCTGCTGGTAATTCAGGTAATAGTTCATGGTTTTACATAGGTGCACCAGCTGATGGTACAGAAGTATTTAGTATAGGTTCTGTCGGACAAGATCAAACATTATCTAGTTTTTCTTCTCACGGTCCTACTAGCGCAGGCCTCACCAAACCCGATGTAGTAGCACAAGGCGGTCCGTCTTATATCGCCAGAGCAAATACATTAAGTTTTGGTTTCGGTAGCGGTACTTCATTCTCTGGTCCGATCATCGCAGGCTTTTCAGCATGTGCATGGGAGTTGTACAAAAAAACATATCCGGCATCAAAACCAGCTCAATTAAAATCATGGATTAAATTTAATTCTAATAATGCCACAAACCCAAATAATGACTACGGATGGGGCTTACCCGATGGTTCGAAGCTCTTATTGAATGCTGCGATAGAACAAAATAAATCTGAAGAAGTGGTGGTATACCCAAATCCGAATAAAGGATTTTTACAAATTAACTTACAAGACCAAAACAATAAAAACTATCAACTCAAAATAAGTGATTTATTAGGTAAGGTTTTATACTCTCATACGTTTAATAGTATAGAATTATTAAACGGAATTGAATTACCAGCAAACATTTTAAGTGGAATTTATATTTTATCATTAGAGGGTGATAACAACAACTACAGAATAAGATTTATAAGAGAATAGTGAAAAAAATCATATTGCTAATTGCATTGATAATTACCAGTAATTATCTATCAGCACAAAACAAATTTACGATAAGTGGTTACATCAAAGATGCATCATCGGGCGAAAGTTTGTTGGGTGCAAGCTTCATCGTCAAAGACATAAACAAAGGAGCACAGAGTAATGAGTATGGTTTTTTCTCCATCACATTACCAGAGGGCACTTATAGCATACAAGTTTTATATTTAGGCTATCAGACAAAGAACGATACCATCCGTCTAAATAAAAACATTAGATATAATGTTAATCTTTCAAATAGAATTATTCAGAGCAAAGAGGTTGTTGTTAGCTCAAGACGTGCAGATGAAAATGTGAAGAGCACACAAATGAGTACTCAAACATTGCAGATGGAAAAGGTAAAAACTTTGCCTGTAATTATGGGTGAAGTTGATATCTTAAAAACGTTACAACTATTGCCAGGCGTACAATCAGCAGGTGAAGGTAATAGTGGTTTTTATGTGCGTGGTGGAGGTCCGGATCAGAATTTAGTTTTATTAGATGAGGCGGTGGTTTATAACACCGGACATTTATTCGGATTTTTTTCGGTGTTTAATTCAGATGCGATAAATAATACGAGTATCATCAAAGGAGGCATACCAGCAGAATACGGAGGGCGATTATCATCAGTAGTGAATGTGAACATGAAAGAGGGTAATAATAAAACGTATCATGCAACTGGTGGTGTCGGATTAATTTCATCTCGTTTAACATTAGAAGGACCCATACAAAAAGATAAGAGTTCATTCATCGTATCGGGTCGTAGAACATACATAGACGTTTTAACGAAGCCATTTGCAGGCAGCAATGAGCGCTTGAAAAATTCGGGTTATTATTTTTACGATGTGAACATGAAATTGAATTATCAATTTTCAGATAAAGACCGAGTATTTCTAAGTGGTTATTTTGGTAAGGATGTTTTTAAATTTCAAGGGGAGCGCTTCGGTATAAGATTTCCATGGGGTAATACAACTGCAACCTTAAGATGGAATCATTTATTCAATGATAAATTATTTGTAAATACAACCGCGATATATAGTGACTATGTATTCAGGTTAGGTGCATCACAAAGTAATTTTGATTTCGAATTATTTTCAGGCGTTAGAGATATTACAGGCAAAATAGATTTCGATTATTTCCCAAATATTAGAAATCAAATAAAGTTCGGAGCGATATATACTTTTCATCGCTTTACTCCTACTACTGCAAGTGGTACGATTGGTGAAGCAGTGATAACACCTGAGAAAATCAATAGACAATATGCAAATGAAGCAGCGATCTATTTTTCAAATGATTTTGATGTAACGGAAAAACTCAGATTGAATACTGGTTTGAGATATTCAATGTTTCAACAAGTGGGTCCGTATGACAGATACGTTGCGGGTGCAGATGGCTATACAATTATTGACACTATACAATACAAAGATTGGGAGAACATAAAATTCTACCACGGTTTAGAGCCAAGAATATCGTTGAGATATACCATCAATCAAAAGAGTTCTATTAAGGCATCGTACACGATTACTAATCAATACATACATTTAGCATCATTGTCAGGTAGTACTTTACCTACCGACTTATGGATACCAAGTTCAACATTAGTACGCCCTCAATTTGCGACACAATATGCGATCGGATATTTCAGGAATTTCAAAGATGATATGTATGAAACATCGGTTGAATTATACTATAAAGATTTACGCAATCAAGTAGAATTCAAAGAAAGCAAAACAGGACAATTAAGTCCGAACATCGAAAACGATTTGACTTTCGGCGTCGGAGAATCATACGGTGCAGAGTTCTTTGTGAAGAAAGCAATGGGTAAATTTAATGGTTGGGTAGGTTATACATTATCGTATGCAAAAAGAAGATTCCCAGAATTGCAAAATGGAAAAACATTTTATGCGAGATATGATAGAAGACACGATGCATCGGTAGTGTTATCGTATACTTTGAATGATAAATGGACCTTCGGATCGGTGTTTGTATTTGGTTCGGGTTCAGCATTTAATTTACCAACGCATCTAGTATTTTTCAGCGGCACACAAGGCTTATATTATGAGGGAGATTATAGAAATAAATATCGATTGATACCATATCATCGAATGGATATTTCTGCAACCTATACGCATAAGAAAACTGAAAAGTTTGAATCAGTTTGGAACTTTAGCATATACAATGTTTACAATCGTTTGAATCAGTATATCATTTATTTAGATATACAAGGAGATGTGTTGAGCAACGGATTAACGATACAGCCGAAGCAGGTAACGGTGTTTCCGTTGATACCGTCGGTGACGTGGAATTTTAGGTTTTGAGAGGCAGAGAGGTTCCACGCAGAGAGGTTCCACGCAGAGAGCGCGGGGGAATGCAGAGAACGCAGAAGAGTTATTAAGGAATTAGGTTATTAAGAAATTAAGTTATTAAGGAGTTAAGTTATTAAGGTTTTGATGAGAAAGTTAAATAGGATTAATCGCAATACGCAATACGCAATACGCAATACATCACCATTATTTTTGCTGATTGTGCTAGCGTTAGTGCTACTGTTCAGTGCCTGCGAAAAGAACATCGAGGTAGATTTTCCGCCGGGTGAGCAG
The DNA here is from genome assembly GCA_943372195.1 of Sphingobacterium thalpophilum. GTDB lineage: Bacteria > Bacteroidota > Bacteroidia > Sphingobacteriales > Sphingobacteriaceae > JAEYZM01. The sequence goes on along the minus strand of CALRXS010000008.1, from coordinate 112,586 downwards.
CCTTATGTGATTGAGGGATATATAGAGAGTGGAGTGGTACCGATTATTAGTATTTCGAGAGGAGTATCTTTTTTGAAAAATATCAGCAACGAAGATTTTAGAGATTTATTTGTTACGAATGCGGATGTTGCAATTAGTATAGATGGTGGGGCATGGATCAATTTAGATGCCGTAGATTTTGGTGGGGCGGTGATATACACAAACACATCCATCTCGGGTGAGGTAGGTAAAAAGTATGATTTAAAAGTTGAGGTAGATGGTAAATTATTTACAGCAAGTACGACCATATTACCCTCACATCCGCTAGATAGTATAAGTATAAAAACTGCACCTGGAGATAAGGGAATAAAAGATTCATTAGTTGAATTGACTGCATGGTTCTCAGACCCTATTCAGAAAGATAATTTTTACAGGATGTTAACGAGAAAAAATTCAGAGTTCTTTTTTGATGTTGCATTCAATTCAATTTATAATGATTTACTGATCAACGGACAGCAGACTTCTTTTACAATTTTCGGAGGGAAGCAGCAATTACAGAATAATGATTCAGCAGATTTTTCACAATACGGATATTTCAAAAGAGGAGATACTGTGTATGTAAAATGGGCATCCATAGACAAGGCACAATTTGATTTTTGGGATAGTTTTGAATCACAGAGTGGTAGTTTTGGTAACCCCTTCGCTCCTACTGTGATTATCAATTCAAATATTAAGGGAGAAGGAGTTTTAGGAATTTGGGCAAGTTACGGGTCATATGTAGACACTGTTTACATCCCAGAATAATGTAACATTAGTTCCATTGAGATTATCGAATATTATTTATTTTAGCGCAAGAATTTAAAAAGAATAAAAATGGAGAATAACATAGAACACGTAGAGTGTTTAATTATAGGTTCAGGTCCGGCTGGCTACACCGCAGCTATCTACGCAGCACGAGCAGATTTGAAACCAGTGATGATTACGGGTATACAGATGGGCGGACAATTAACTACAACAACAGAAGTTGAGAATTATCCGGGTTACCCAGATGGCACTCAAGGTCCGGAGATGATGGAAGATTTCAAAAAGCAAGCAGAGCGTTTTGGTACAGATATAAGATTCGGATATGTAAGTTCTGTTGATTTTAGTGTAGAGCCTAGAAAGGTAATTGTAGATGATTCAAAAGTGATGACTGCAGATGCCGTAATTATTGCAACGGGAGCATCGGCAAAGTGGTTAGGATTAGAGTCGGAGCAAAAGTATAACGGATTTGGGGTATCGGCATGTGCGGTATGTGATGGTTTCTTTTTCAAGGGACAAGATGTGGCGATAGTTGGTGCCGGAGATACAGCAGCAGAAGAGGCAACATATTTAGCAAAGCTTTGTAATAAAGTTTACATGATTGTTAGAAGAGATGAGTTCAGAGCATCGAAGGCAATGGTGAATAGAGTATTAAACACAGCGAATATTGAGATCATTTACAATTCGGAGACTAAAGAGATTTTGGGTAACGGACAAACGGTAAATGGTGTGAAGATTATGAATAATCAAACGAACGAAGAGAGAGTATTAGATGTAACAGGTTTCTTCGTTGCGATCGGACACAAACCGAATACAGATGTGTTTAAAGACATCATTGAATTAGATGAAGCAGGTTATATCAAAACGGTACCAGGCAGCACTAGAACGAATGTAGAAGGTGTATTTGCAGCAGGTGATGTTCAAGATAAAATTTACAGACAGGCTGTAACTTCAGCAGGGTCGGGATGTATGGCGGCGTTGGACGCGGAGCGTTATTTGGCAGCAAAACATTAAAATTAGTACAAAAGTAGCTAGTAGCTAGACTAGTGACTAGCTACTAGCTACTCTAGTACTAAATTATACATTTCCTCACGCATCGCTCTCACACGCTCATCTACTATGTACTCATCGTAAGTCATTACCTTGTCGATAATACCATTCGGAGTAATTTCAATAATTCGTGTTGCTACAGTTTGCATGAACTCATGGTCATGAGAACTTAATATAACAGTACCTTTATAGTCTTTTAATGAATTGTTAAATGCAGTGATTGATTCTAAGTCTAAGTGATTCGTTGGCTCGTCTAATAATAACATATTAGCATTCATCATCATCATTTTAGAAACCATACATCTCACCTTCTCACCACCTGATAATACTTTACAGTTTTTCAAAGTCTCTTCACCTGAAAATAACATCTTACCTAAAAAGCCTCTGATAAATGTTTCGTCTTTTTCTACTGAGTACTGACGTAACCAATCTACTAAGTTCAAATCAACATTAAAATATTCTGCATTGTTAGAAGGTAGGTAAGCTTTAGTGATGGTAACACCCCATTTGATCTCTCCTATTTTAACATCTTGATTACCCATCAACATTTCATAAAATGTTGCAGTGGCAATACTGTCTTTAGAAATCAATGCTACTTTATCGCCTTTGTTTAATGAGAAGTTGATGTCTTTGAATAGACAGGTACCATCCTCAGTATAAGAAGCCAAATTTTCAACTGATAATATTTGATCGCCCGCTTCTCTTTCTTGTTTGAAAATGATAGCCGGGTATTTACGTGTTGATGGTTTTATTTCATCAACGTTTAATTTCTCTAATAATTTTTTGCGGGATGTTGCTTGCTTTGACTTAGAAGCATTGGCTGAAAAACGCTCGATGAATTCTTGCAATTCTTTACGTTTCTCTTCAGTCTTTTTATTCTGATCTGATCTTTGTCTTAATGCTAATTGAGAACTCTCATACCAATAAGAATAATTACCAGAATAAATATTCAATTTACCAAAGTCAATATCTGCAATATGAGTACACACAGTGTCTAAGAAGTGACGGTCGTGAGATACTACAATTACAGTGTTAGGGAAATCAGCTAAGAAATTTTCTAACCAAGAAATAGTATCTATGTCAAGGTCGTTGGTAGGCTCATCGAGTAATAGAATATCTGGATTGCCGAATAAAGCTTGAGCTAATAACACACGAATTTTTTCATTACCAGAAAGCTCGTTCATTAATTTATAATGAAGCTCTTCTTTTATCCCTAATCCGCTTAATAAAGCTGCTGCATCACTCTCTAAATTCCATCCGTTCATCTCTGCAAACAAGCCTTCTAATTCAGAAACTCTCTCACCATCGGCATCATTGAAATCGGGCTTTGCATACAATGCCTCTTTCTCCACCATGATGTCCCATAATTTCTTATGTCCCATGATCACCGTTTGCAATACCTGAAAACTATCGAATTCAAAGTGATTTTGTTTCAATACCGCAATTCTATCACCCGGTGTTATAGAAACATGCCCCGTTGTCGAGTCAATCTCACCCGATAAAATTTTCAAGAAAGTTGATTTACCTGCTCCATTTGCTCCGATTACACCATAACAGTTACCTGGAGTGAACTTAACATTAACTTCCTCAAAAAGAACGCGTTTCCCATACTTAAGGGATAAATTAGATACTGAAATCATTGATTTTAAATTAGGCTGCAAAGGTAAGAATAATGATTTATAAATCACATTATTCAAATGCCTAATCTCTTATTCTGCTTAGAAACGTAGATGTTTTACGGTTAAACCGTTATTTATGAGTTGTTCTAAAGACTTAATACCTATTTCTAAATGCTTTTCAACGAACATAGAGCTTACTTTCTTATCGCTCTCTGCAGTCTTTACTCCTTCTGGTATCATGGGTTGATCAGATACTAACAATAATGCACCCGTCGGAATTTCATTTTTAAATCCGGTGACAAAAATCGTCGCGGTCTCCATATCAATCGCCATCGCTCTTATCTCTTGCAAATATTCTTTAAAGTTCTCATCATGCTCCCAAATTCTACGATTCGTTGTATAAACCGTACCTGTCCAGTAATCTTCCCCAAAATCTCTAATAGCCGTCGAAATCGCCTTCTGTAATGCGAATGATGGCAAGGCTGGTACTTCTGCCGGAAAATAATCGTTTGATGTTCCTTCGCCTCTAATGGCAGCTATTGGAAGTATTAAATCTCCAATCTCGTTCTTCTTTTTCAAGCCACCACACTTCCCCAGAAATAAAACAGCCTTCGGATCTATGGCACTTAGTAAATCCATCACCGTTGCAGCCATTGCACTACCCATTCCGAAATTAATAAGTGTAATACCATTCGCGCTCACACTTTGCATGGGCTTACCTTCGCCAATAATTTCAGCGTTAAATTTCTCTGCAAAAATGGTCAGGTAATGTGAAAAATTAGTGAGTAGAATGTACTGGCCGAATTCACTTAAGTCACGCCCCGTATACCTCGGCAACCAGTTCTGTACGATTTCTTCTTTTGTCTTCATAAATATAGTACTTGAGTAGCTAGTAGCTAGTAGCTAGACAGGCGATATACTAGCTACTAGCTACTAGCTACTTTTGTACTCATTTAAGCAACCTTCAACTTTCGTATCTCCGACTTATTAAACTTCTCCTCCGCGTAGGCCAAAGAAATATTCAACTCCTTCACCTTATGATCTGATGGTAATTCAAACATTGCATCGATCATTATCGCTTCCATAATTGAACGTAATCCGCGTGCACCTAATTTATAATCCATCGCCTTATCAACAATAAATTCATACACTGCTTTCTCAAAAGTCAATTGAATATCTTCATACTCAAATAATTTTTGATACTGTTTCACGATTGAATTTTTAGGTTCAGTAACGATGTTTAAAAGAGTCTCTTTATCGAGCGGATTTAAATGTGTAAGTACCGGCATACGTCCGATTAACTCTGGAATTAATCCGAAGCTTTTCAGATCCTGCGGACTGATATATTTTAATAAATTTTCTAAATCTAATTGATCAGTACCTCTATCAATTTGGTAGCCGATTGCTTGAGTTTGCAAGCGTCTAGCAATCTTTTTATCGATACCATCGAAAGCACCACCACAAATAAATAAAATATTTTGTGTGTTGATAGCAATCATTTTTTGTTCAGGGTGTTTTCTACCACCTTGAGGCGGAACGTTCACTACTGTACCTTCTAAAATTTTCAACAAAGCTTGTTGAACACCTTCACCTGAAACATCACGAGTGATAGATGGGTTATCGCTTTTTCTCGCAATTTTATCGATCTCATCAATATAAACAATACCTCTTTCTGCGGATGTTACATCGTAGTCGGCCGACTGCAAAAGGCGAGTTAAAATACTCTCCACATCTTCTCCTACATAACCTGCTTCTGTTAATACAGTAGCATCAACAATACAGAAAGGAACTTCTAAAATTCTTGCAATGGTTTTTGCTAATAAAGTTTTGCCAGTACCTGTTTCGCCTACCATAATGATGTTAGACTTTTCAATCTCTACTCCATCTTCATCACGCTTTTGTGCTAGACGTTTGTAGTGATTATATACTGCTACTGATAAAACTTTTTTAGCATCATCTTGACCAATTACATATTGATCAAGATGTGCTTTTATATCTTTCGGTTTAGCAATTTTTAATGAATTAGTTGCAATCTTCGATTGTCTCGCATCATTCTCTTCTGTCAAGATATTATTAGCTTGCTGAATACACTTATCACAAATATGTGCATCAATACCAGCAATCAATACTAGAGTATCTTGTTTCCCTGCCCCACAAAAAGAGCAACGTATATCACGATTTTGCTTTGCCATTATTATTGTTCAGTTTTCGGATTTGCTACTAAAATTTCGTCGATCATGCCGAATTCTTTCGCTTCATTTGCAATCATCCAGTAATCACGATCAGAGCATTCCCATACTTTATCGTATGATTGGCCTGAGTGATTCGCAATGATTTCGTATAATTCTTTCTTTAATTTACCAATTTCTCTAGCAGTGATTTCGATATCAGAAGCTTGACCTTCTGCACCACCTAATGGTTGGTGAATCATCACTCTTGAATGAGGTAAAGCGGCACGCTTCCCTGCTTGTCCGGCGCATAATAACACCGCCGCCATTGAAGCAGCCATACCTGTACAAATAGTTGCAACATCTGGAGTGATAAACTGCATAGTATCATATATCCCTAATCCAGCGTAAACCGAACCACCAGGTGAGTTTAAATAAATTTGTATGTCTCTTTTAGAATCTGTTGATTGTAAAAATAATAACTGTGCTTGAATGATGTTAGCTACGTTATCGTAAATAGGATCACCTAAAAAGATGATACGATCCATCATCAAACGAGAGAAAACGTCCATTTGTGCAACATTCAAATTTCTCTCTTCGATAATATAAGGCGTCATGTTCTTGGTGCCAATATTATTTTCTACTCTAGAAATGAAGTTATCTACTTGTATGCTATTAATTCTGTGATGCTTAACCGCGTATTTGCGAAATTCTTTTTTGTCTATGCTCATTGTTATGTGATTTCTATGTTAAACGTAGCAAAATAATTAAAGTTTTCATAATCAGAAAGGGATTTGATTAAAGTATTCCGTATTCAGTAGTCAGTATTCCGATGTGCTTAATTTTAAGATCTGTAGAACTTTTGAAATTAGTACATCGGAATACTGACTACTGAATACTGAATACAAAAAAAGGGGCTTAAGCCCCTTTTTTTATTTGATTTCTAAGAATTTAGAGTATTCTATTTCTTTCTTATCGAGGCTAATAACCTCTTTTAGAACATCAAACACCTTTAATGTTTTTACTTCTTCGAACAATTGATTGGCTTGTTCTCTGTTTTGTAAAAAGTTTATTGCATATTGATTTAATTGTTCTTCGGTTAATGGCTGCGGACTGTACATTCTGAATTGAGCGTCGATTCTTTTCTTAGCAAGCTCAACAACTTCTTCTGGTTTAATCTCAATAGCATTGTCTTTAACAATTTTATTAACGATTAACGACCATCTTAAGTTCTTTGCAAACTCATCGTATTGCTCAGCAATTTGTTCATCACTTAATTTATCTTCGTTAGTAACTTTCAACCATCTCTTTAAAAACTCATCAGGTAAGTTCATTGAGAATTTAGAAACACCATACTCATAAATATCTGATTGTAATTTACGATCAGCATTATCTTGCATGATTTGTACTAATTCTTCTTTCATTTTTTCAATGAATGCTTCTTCAGTACTTACAGAACCTTCACCATAAATTTTGTCGAAGAACTCTTGATTCATATCAGCTTCTTCAATTCTGTTAACATTCTTAACAGTCATTCTGAATTTAGATACTAAATCTTTCGCTAAATCTTCTTCAATATTTAATAAGTGTGCAATTCTATGTGCATCTTTCTTATAAGCTGCTTGTAAGTCAAATTCTACGACATCATCTTTCTTCAATCCCATCAATGACTTCTTGATTTTAGCATCTTCTACTAAATCTAAACGCACTGAAGTTGTATTCGTGATACCACCTTCAAACACGCTTCCATCCGGAGATAATTGAACTAACTCTGCATAGATAACATCGTCTTCTCTTTCTACTTGCTCAGGATTAGTCATTTTACCGTAGCTTCTTCTGATGTTTTTCAAACGAGACTGTAAAGTTTCGTCATCGACTAAAACTTGGTAATGAACTAATTTATCTTTTTTAGTAAAGCTTTCTTTAACTTCTGGAGCGATACCCATCTCAAAAGAGAATTCAAACTCATCGCTGAAATCCCACTTTGGCTGATACGACTCATCTACTTTAGGTAGTGGTTGACCTAAGATGTTTAATTCTTGCTCAGTAATATAGCTGTTTAATGAATCAGATAATAAGCGATTGATTTCATCAACTAAGATACTTTTACCATATAATTTCTTGATATGTGAAGCAGGAACCATACCAGGTCTGAAACCAGGCATACGAACTTTTTTGCTCTGCTCTTTAATGGCTTTCTCCACTTGTTCTAAATAGTCAGCTGGTGCTAGTTTGATTTTCACCACTGCATTTAAAGCATCAATGTTTTCTTTAGTAATATTCATGATCAATTATTTTTTAAAACTAAAACGCCCGACCTAAGTCGGGCGTGGTGCGGAAGAAGGGACTCGAACCCCCACGCCGTGAAGCGCCAGATCCTAAGTCTGGTGCGGCTACCAATTACGCCACTTCCGCGTTTACCGTTCGAGATATTTAGAACGGATTGCAAAAGTAGTCTTTTCTTATTAAAAGACAAACTTTTAATAGTAAAAAAGTAGCTAGTAGCTAGTAGCTAGATGGTGATTAGTAACTGGTGACTGGTAACTAGATAAACCCCAACACGAAATTTGACCTTAATTGCCTGCAACCGTAAGGGGCGATTTCATCGACCTGCACAAACGTATAGCAGGAAGAAATTATTCGGCCTGCTTTTTTTACGGGTCGATGAAATCGACCCTTACGGGTGCAGGTAATTATCATCGTCACAACCCAAAATTTGCACATCGGAATACTGAATACGGAATACTGATTACCTTCTAGTTACCAGTTACAAGTCACTAGTTACCAGTTACAGTTACCAAATACGCCGCCGTATGCTGCAACCGACTCCCATACCAACTATACATCTCTCCATCGACTAATTGAATTTTCGACAGGGGGAATTCTGCTTGCAATTCAGCTATATGCTTCTCTTTAAATGGATATGGTTCGCTAGAAAGGTAAATATCGAAGGGTTCAAGCGATTTTAATTCTGCTAATTCTATTGCGGGGTATCGAGCGTCTGAATTTAACTCTTTCGCAACGTTTAGGTGTCCGGAGATCTCTAATATATGATCTATGAAAGTGTTTTTAGACGCTAACATCCAGGGCTCACGCCAAATAAAATAAGCCACGCGCCTGTTATTGAATTGCTTGAGATTCTTAAAACTTTCTCTTATTTGATTCACCAATTGAATCGACTCATCTGATTTATTCAAAATTTCTCCCAAGCTTAACATCATTTCATACGAATCGTCGAGGGTATAAATATCACTGATATAAACCGGGAACTCTTTTTCAAGTTCCTCAATCTGTGATTTTTCATTCTCTTCTTTATTCGCAATAATAATGTCAGGCTGAAGTTCTCTAATCTTCTGAATGTCTAATGTTTTGGTGCCTCCTACCTTTGTAGTTGATTTAAAATATTTCTTCGGATGGATGCAAAATTTGGTAATTCCAACGATTTGATCAGCTAAGCCTATGTCAAATAAAAACTCTGTTTGTGAAGGCACAATTGAAACTATTTTCAAATCTGACTTCTCAGCAAGCTTTATTTCTCTATTTAATTGATCAAAAAATATTGGCATTTATTTTTTCAATTGATATGACTGATCAAATATTTTGAATGATTTTAATTTATTCGGATAGTTCTTTTCAAAAACATATGTGCAAATTGAATCTTTAGAGAACTCAACATTCACAGCATACTGCGATGATTGTTTTTCAATTTTAACATCTACCAAACTTGTCTTAAACTTACCAATACCAGAAGCTATTTGAGGTTCTAACACTTTTAATTTAAAGTCTTTTGCTTGTTCGAAATCTAATGATCGTAAAGAGAATGGCAATTGCTCGATTAACATCACATCCTTCTCAAATACTTTCTCACCCTCGCCTTCTTTATCTTTATATGAATTGTATTTCATGGTAATCACACTCTTATTATTGAAGTATGATTTAAATGTTTGTCCTGATTTATCTATCGAAGTACTTGTCATCTTATGCAAAACCAATGGGTTCATACATAAGTATATCATATTTGCATTCAACAAAGAATCAGCAAATGATTGGCTAACCGTATAGTTTAGAACCCTATACAAATCGGGCCTTTCAATCACATCACTTTTTACATTAAACTGATCGTTGAAGGTTTGTTTTTCAATTTTGATGATGATTTCATGAGCATTCTGATCATTCACAAATACTGAATTTTCAGATTTCAAGCTATCCCAATAAGCATTCAATGCCCAGTCTTTAATGAAATTGGTATGTATATCATTGAAATAAGTTTGACGTTTATCAAACTCTTCTTTGGTCTTACTTTTTGCAAATTGTATAGAGAACCAAATGGCAAATGCTATGGCTGCAATGCCTAATATGGCTACTATTTTAACTGCTTTATCGAGGTTTTTCTTTGCTTTTTCTGCTCTTTCTGACATCTGGCAAAGATATAAAAAACGAACTAATCGGGCATGTTAAAAATGAAGCCTTTAGCAAAAACATTCTCTATGCTAATAGAACTATCTTTGCTAAGGTATTTACGGATCTTTGAAATAAAGACATCTAAACTTCTGCCCATAAAATAATCATTCGAGCCCCATACTTCTTTCAACAAATCTTCTCGTTTCACTAAAGTATTTCGATTCTCGTAAAAATATTTAATTACTTCTGTCTCTTTTTCAGTAATTCTATTGATTTCAGATTCAAAGGTTAAGCATTGATTTTTATAGTTAAAACAATATTTACCAATCATCACCTCAGAAAACTCTTCCGCAGCTAAACGTCTTGAGTACACTTTGATTTTCCAGAGTAATTCCTCTTCATCGAATGGTTTAGTGATATAATCATCGGCACCTAAATCATATGCTTTAAACTTATCTTCTTTCATTGACTTTGCAGTCATGAATATTATTGGAAATTTCGCATCGATTTTTTTGATCTCTTTCGCTACCGAATAGCCATCTAGCAAAGGCATCATGACATCTAGTAAACAAAGCTGATATTTTTCTTTTTTAAATTGTGCTAAAGCTAGTTCACCATTAACACATACATCAACCACAAAACCTTCAGCTCTCAAATAATCAGAGAGCAGCAGCCCCAAGTTTGCATCATCCTCAGCTAATAAAATTTTAAACTTACTACTCGACATTTTTTAAAGTTATCGTAAATTTTGAACCTTTCGATAGTTCACTTTCTACATTTACAGTACCATTATGTAAATCTATCACTTTCTTCAAGTATGAAAGTCCGAGTCCGAAACCCTTCACATTATGCACATCACCCATCGGCACTCTAAAATAATTATCAAATAATGATGAATGATATTTCTTATCAATGCCAATGCCATTATCTTCAATTTCAATGCAAAGATGATCTATGTTATTATACGTTTTTATATTTATTCGGATGTTAGCATCAGCATACTTGATTGCATTATCAATTAAATTTCTAATGGCATTCATCAAATGTGTTTGGTCAGCATAGACTTTGAAATTTGTAGCATTTAATTGCCAATGCACTTCTACATTATTACTCTCTAATTGCAATGACATATGTTCAATGACTTGCTTAAGTAATTGATGTATATCTAATAATTTTTTAGAAACTGGTATCTCCCCTTTTTCTAAAGAAGCAATGCTTAATACTTGCTCTACTTGCATTCTCAACTTTTCATTTTCTGCAAGAATAATTTCTGCATAATGCCTAGATTTTGTTGAACTGTTATCGTTGAATTCTTTATTTAAGAACTTCGAGGCTAAAGCAATATTAGTGATCGGAGTCTTCAACTCATGGGTCATATTACTTAAGAAATCAGTCGTTCTGATCGACAAATTTTTCTCCGTAATTATTGCTTGAATAATTTTAATGAATAAAACGATTACAATAATTATTAAGAGAATAGAAGTAATAAATGGTGTTCTTAATTCGGCTAATATATATTGCTTTTTATCTGGGAAAATCAATCGAAGGTCTACCCCTTGCTTGATATTGATAGACTCTAAACGAGTTGCATAAATTGTATTCGATTGTTGTTGAAATGTAGGTGCAAATTGATTAGGTTTCTTTACTTCGAAAACATAATCAATCTTGAACTTATAATACTTCATGTAATAATTAAACACCGAATCTATGGTATTCAACTCTGCTTGTCCGACCCCCTCATCTATACCCCTACACGTTGCCTCATCAGCCACCACCACCTCGGCAGTTCTTAGCAAAACCATATTGGCTTTTTCGCTGAATAGTTCTTGCTTAATACGAGCAGTCTCTAGCATCCAGTTTATTTGAATAAATAAAATAGACAATAAAGAAATTATTGCGATACTTATAAATACTGATGTTTTATTGAACTTCATTGAATGCAAATTAATCAAATAAAACATTAATATTTTTTGAATTAACAAGTCATTAACACCTTAATAACTAATTAATAACAAAATTGCTTTAATTCCTCTATTAGTTTTGAAATATGAAAAAGCAAGTATTAATTCTCAGTCTGATCGCAGGCATAACGATGTTGTATGCATGTAACGGACAAACGCAACCGAAGCCGATATCAAATGATATAGCTTTATATCAAACGGCAAGTTTAGAAATGAAAGAATTAGAAATTAAAGAAAATTCTAATTGTGTTTTCGAAGATTTAAAAGGCAATAGGTGGTTCGGATCGAATGGCAATGGATTAACAAAATTTGATGGTACAAATTATAGTTATTATAACAACGAACAGGGCTTATCAGGTAATTTCATCAGAGATATCGAGCAAGATCGTGGAGGTAATTTATGGATAAGTACTAACAAAGGAGTTAACTTTTATAATGGAATATTTTTCATCAATTTTTCTGATAAAATACCATTAAGAAGCAAGGAGACATTCTGTACATATAAAGACAAAAACAATAATATTTACATAGGTGCATATGCTGGTTATTATAAATACAATGGCAAGGATTTTAATTATGTAAAACTACCAATGTTTGACACTAGTTATAATGAACAAGATTATACTGTTAGAAGTGTCTTTGAAGATGACTTAGGTAATTTATGGTTAGGCACACAAGCTGCAGGTGTGTTTAAATATGATGGAGAGAAGTACACTCATTATTTATCTAACGGATTGAATAGAGGTACTAATAGCAGCATCATTCAAGATAAAGAGGGATTGATATGGATTGGTAATAATGTTACTGGATTAGTGAATTATGATGGAGAGTCATTTAGCAATTACCTAATTAAAGGTATAGTTAAGAAAAACAATAAAGAAGTAGAAGAAACAATCAGTGTAAGTTCTTTGATTGCTGATGAACATGGGAATGTTTGGGTAGGGAGTCAAAACATGGGACTATGGAAGATTAATAGCAAAATCAACAGAAGAATAGAGACGAATAGTGCATTTGTGAATTCCTTGTATAGAGATAAAGCGGGTAAGATATGGGTGAGTTTGATGAATGATGGCTGTTAAATTAGTAACTGGTGACTAGTGATTGGTGACTAGAGAAAGGGTTTGAATAAAATTTATTTTAGAAATGATGAAGAAAACGCTTTTGATTATAGCTCTTACAACATTGACAACAGCTTTGACAGCTTGTAACTTTCGTACTAATAATTCTCAACCTCAGGAAACGGAAAAATTGACTGAGGAAGAGTTGAACTTTCAAGTTCATCCCATTATTAAAAATATTTTTTATGAGCTTCCTCTTCATAAATCTCGTTTAGCACTTCGTGATGTAATTATAAATGACTCAAGATTCCTTTTAACAGATACCAATTTCAATAACTTCAAACCTTCGACATTTTTCAAAGGTATTTCAACAGACAATGGCTTAATTAAATCTAAGCCCGACTCAATACAAGTCATGTTGATTTATGGAAATGCTTCATTGGTAACTACAAAAGGCGGACAAGTAGATCCTTCTAAACATCCTATGATTTTAGATTGTAGATATTTCTTTTCCAATAAAGAAAGTGCAGAGAAGGAATATGTAAGATTATTAAATATGGTTAATCCTATTTTCAGTGACACAAGTTCTATAATGGATGACAAATGGGAGACGTCATATACAATAGGTAAACAAAATGGAACACAAATATGTAACGGTAAAATATTCGACAACTATGGCCCATACTATAGGCTAGCAATATCAACCATATCTTTAATACCATCTGATGGTTCTCAATCATATTATGTACTTGAATTAGCATTTAGCAAAGAGGATAAATAAGGAAATATTAAATAATTCGCATTGCGTATGTTGAATATTTCCTTATTTTTGCAATTCTAATTGCCCAGCTGGCGGAATTGGTAGACGCGCTGGTCTCAAACACCTGTGGGAAACCGTGCCGGTTCGACTCCGGCGCTGGGTACGAATAAAAAAGGCTCTTCATCTGAAGAGCCTTTTTCTTTTACAGCTTATTCAAGCTATCTTGAATTCTCATTAAATATTTTTTTCTGTAATAAAGATCTTTGATTTTCATCAAGACTGCTTCCCTATTATCGACTGATTCATCAAAAGCTTTTGCAGTTGTTAGTAATTCTTCTTTGATTTCTGAATTCATCGCAACTACTTGCTCCTTGAGTTTCTCAGAGCTAGTGGTATCTGGATCTAGAGATAAATCCATAATCGCTTCGTTGATCTCCATCATCTCCATCAAAAAATCTGGAGCAAGAGCGTATTTTTCATCAACAATCAACACGCCTTTATTTATCAATATTTGCTCTAGGCGTGTATTGAAATTCTGTAAGGCTTTATAGGCTTGATTATTAATACTCGATAATTCTAATAATTCGTTCTGTTCTTCTTCTGACTTCATTGCATGAAAATCAGGATGATATTTTTTAGAGAACTCATAGAATTTTTTCTTCAAAGCTTCTTCATCAATAAAAAACTTCTCCTCAAAACCGTAGAACTCAAAATAATTCATGCGCTATTTTGTGAAGAGTTTCCAAATATCATTACCAAATGCAAAGACCATCAGGGCTACTAATATTACGAAGCCTACCATCTGTGCTTTCTCCATGAACTTATCACTCAATGGGCGACCTATTGCCATCTCTATTAATAAGAACACTGAATGCCCACCATCTAATGCTGGTATAGGTAAGATATTCATGAATGCTAATATCATTGATAATATCGCTGTTAATGTCCAGAATTTCGTCCAATTGAATGTAGCTCCGTAGATAGATGCGATGCCGATCGGACCTTGCACTGCTTTGGTTGCAGCAACTTCGCCTTTTACTACTTTGCCTAAACCTTTAACATTATCTGTCAATGTGCTGATTGCTTTACTAGCTCCTATTGGTAATGATTCGAACAATCCGTATTGAATCGTTTCTAATTTAAAATCTATCACCGGTGCAAAACCAAGGGTACCATCCGCAGTTACTAATGCTTTTAAAGTAACGGTATCATTTGACCTTAGTACACACAATTCAATTTCTTTATTCGCACTATCTTTTAATATAGGTTTCAATTCATCCATATATAAAACAGAAGTACCATTTACTGAAACTATTTGATCTCCTTTTTTCAGATTTGCTTTCTCAGCATTGCTACCAGCTATAACTGTATCGATTACAATTTGCATTCTCGGGAAATCGTCTATGTAATTTGATCTTCCTTTGTCTGACAATTTCTCCATGAAATCTTTTGGCACTTGCACTTGTAATTTTTCATCACCTCTCTGTACTTCTAATACCGATGCTCCGAAAATTACTTCTGAACTCCATAATTGATTATATCTTTCAATTGCTTTACCATTTACAGATAAAACTTTATCACCACTCTTCAATCCGATTTCTTGCGCTAATTCATATGCAACAATTCCATGTCTTGCTTCTGAATTTGGAACGAATGATTCGCCGTTAAAAAATGTTAACATCCAGAATATAAAAATACCTAAGATCACGTTCACCGTAACACCACCAAGCATTACGATTAATCTTTGCCAAGCTGGTTTCGATCTAAACTCCCATGGTTGTGGCTCTTGTTTCATTTGCTCAGTATCCATCGACTCGTCGATCATACCTGCAATTTTCACATAACCTCCTAAGGGTAACCAACCAATTCCATACTCACAACCTTTATAATTAAAGCTGAATAATTTGAATCCCCATGCATCAAAAAACAAGTAGAACTTCTCTACTTTTATGCCAAACATACGAGCCGTTAGAAAATGCCCCAACTCGTGTAATAATACTAAAATCGATAAGCCAGCGATGAGCTGGGCTGCCATAATTAATCCGTTCATTCCTTTTTTTTCGTATTGAGTATTGCGTATTGAGTACTGCGATAACTTGCTATCAATTCAATCGCGCAATCTTCGTTCTTAACTCTTAATCCTTAACTTTTAATTTTGCTTGCAGCAAATATACGCGTTTCTTTATCTGTTACCACATAATCATCGTAGCTTGGTTGTGACATAAATGCAACATTTTGCATACATTCTGCAATCACATCAGACATTTCTAAAAAGCCTATTTGATCTTTCAAAAATGCTGCTACCACTACTTCATTTGCGGCGTTTAATATACAAGGCATATTGCCTCCTTTGTTCATTGCATCATATGCTAATCCTAAATTTCTAAACGTTTCCATATCTGCTTTTTCGAAAGTCAAATTCGGATAATTTAAGAAATCAAATCTCGGGAAATCTGCATCTATTCTATGCGGATAAGCGAGTGCATATTGTATCGGCAATTTCATATCTGGTAATCCCATCTGTGCTTTCATTGAACCGTCATTAAACTGCACGATTGAATGTACGATTGACTGCGGATGTACAATAACATCGATCTGCTCTGCTTTTAAATTAAATAACCACTTCGCTTCTATCACCTCTAAGCCTTTATTCATAAGGCTTGCAGAGTCAATAGTAATCTTCGCACCCATCGTCCAGTTAGGGTGTTTTAATGCCTGTTCTTTTTTGATGGATGTCAACTCTTCGCGTTTTCTTCCTCTAAAAGGTCCGCCTGATGCAGTTAAATAAATTTTCTCGATTTTATTATGCCACTCTCCTGCTAAGCATTGAAAGATTGCTGAATGCTCTGAATCTACTGGTACAATATGTACATTATTTTCTTCAGCTAGTGCAGTGATTAATTCACCTGCAACTACTAATGTTTCTTTATTCGCTAATGCGATATCTTTCTTTGCTTTGATTGCACTAATAGTAGGTCTTAATCCAGCATAACCCACCAATGCAGTCAACACCATATTTATACTATCGAAAGTAACTACATCGGCTAATGCTGCTTCACCTGCAAATACTTTTATGTCGTACGATGATAATAAAGATTTTAAATCTTCATACTTCGACTCGTCTTGCACTACTACTGCGTTTACATCAAACTCTATAGCTTGTGCAGCTAATAATTCTATATTCGAATTAGCAGTTAATACTTCTACTTTGAACTTATCTTTATTCGCTCTTACAACATCTAATGCTTGTGTGCCAATAGAACCTGTAGAACCAAGTATTGCGATGTTTTTCATTTTTACTTATTAATCATATTACTTAACTGATCTGCAATTTTGCGATCGTTCGATAAACGAGGCACCTTATTTTGTCCACCTAACTTACCCTCTGACTTCATATAATCTATGAAAGCATTTTTATTTAAACTACGAACAACTAAAGGCCTTAATATGTTTCCTTGTATTAAGTCTGCGTAGTAAATATTCTTCTTCTGTAATAACTCATCTAACTTATCTGCAAATGCTTGCATGTTTGTAGGCTCTTGCGCAAACTCAATGAACCATTCATGATAAGGTAATGCCGAATCATTTGGCGTTACTTGTGGCGCAACTGTAAATTCTATGACTTCTGCATTAAATTCTTTTGCTGCATTCATCATTGCATATTCTACTTCCTCACCTATTACGTGTTCTCCAAATGCTGATATATAATGTTTGATTCTTCCGCTGACAATTATTTTATAAGGGTCTTTCGAAATAAATTTAATCGTATCTCCGATGCTATATCCCCATAAACCTGCATTCGTATTTAAGATGATTGCATAATTTTTATCGAGCTCCACTTCTGCTAATGATAAGCGAGTCGGATTCTCATTGAAGTATTCATCAACCGGAATGAATTCATAAAACATTCCTGCATCGATGTTTAATAATAAACCTTTTTCTACTTGTGAATTTTGATAGGCGATGAACCCTTCTGAAGCAGGATAAGTTTCTATGGTATCAATTTCAAATCCGATCGTCTGTTCAATCTTCGCTCTATACGGTTCATAATTCACACCACCATAAACGAACAATTTGAAATTTTTGAAAATATCTTTTATCGCTTTGCCTCCAGCTTTTTCTGATAATTTATCGAAATACATTTGCACCCATGGTGGTATGCCTGAAATCAAAGTCATATCTAAATGATAAGTCTCTTCAACAATTGCATCTACCTTTTGCTCCCAGTCTTCTATGCAATTCGTCTCCCATGTGGGCATTCTGTTTTTTTGCAAATAATTCGGAATGTGATGGGCAACTATACCTGATAAACGACCTGTGGGTACGCCAGCTTTTTCGTCTAACTCTGGACTTCCCTGTAAGAAAATCATTTTGCCGTTTACGAAATCTGATTTACCTGTTTCATGAATGTAAAATAACAATGCCATTTTAGCTGCATGTATATGCGCAGGCATTGACTCTTTAGAAATCGGTATGTATTTTACACCTGATGTAGTACCAGATGTTTTTGAAAAATACAATGGTTTACCTGGCCATAAAATATTCTCATCACCCTTTACCATTAAGTTGATGTACGGATCTTTTAATTGCTCATAATCTTTAATGGGCACAAGCTTTTTAAAGTCTGTGTAATTTTTTATTTCAGAGAATTTATGATCAACACCGAACTTCGTATTCTTTGCTTGTTCAATTAGATCTCTCAATACTCTATTTTGAATATTAATAGCATCGCTGTTCCATGACTTCATCTTAGAAATCAAGTAACTCGCATAAATTTTACTAGCAAAAGATTTAATTCCCATTGTTATTCTTTAATTACCTCTACATAATTTTCATCTAAACTCTTATAAAGCATTGCGATGATTATCATGGTCATTGGTATGGTAAATAACAAACCAACAAAGGCAAATAATAATCCGATGATGTTTAATAAGATGATTAAAAGAAATACTAATACTATATAGAATAAATATCCTTTTGTAATCGCCAAGCTTTTCATTAATGCTGCAGCAATATCCATTTTCTTATCAATGATATAGTACGTTGCAAATTGTAAACGCATCATCAATAACATTGCCGGTAATAACAATAACAACAAAGCCATAAATGCATACAATATTTCATTGCTTGTATACTTTGTTAATTCTTCAGGCTTCATCATCATGTTTTGATAGAGTTCCATTAAACCCGGACGAATTAAGCCGAGCATACCTAAGAAACCAGCAAACAACATTACTACAACCATAACAATAACTGTCATTAATAAATTCAACATTAAGTATCTCAATGTTTCGTTCCAATTTGGTTTGATATCTGAGAATTCTGGTTCTCTGTTATCGATTAAAATTAAACATAGTTTTAATAGAGCAACAGATACAAAAACTCTTAGCAAAGTGAATGCAAAATTTGCTATAAAGCTCATTATTGAATTGTTCTGTAATAAAGCTTGTAAGCTGTAAGTTACGAACAAGATAATACCTATCGTTAAACTCAATCCGAGTAAAACGATGATATTCTTTTTCGTTATTTGAAAAGATTGTTTAAATAAATCTAACATGAATTTTTCTTTTATTGTACTATTGCTTTTGCATAATTTTCCCAACTTAATTTAGAAGCGGTTTCTGCAACATGCTCTCTATTGATAGGTTGTTCAATCATTCTATTCATTTCATCTGCCATCGAATTAACATCACGATCTTCTGCCAAATAACCATTATATCCGTGTATTATCGTCTCAGGGAAATGTCCGACTTTGGTTGCCAATACCGGTAATTTAAAATTATACGAAATCGATTCTACGCCTGATGGTGTAGCCGTTAGATAATACAATACAATGGCATCACTTAACTGAAAATATTTATACACCTCTTCATTCGGCACAAACTCATTCACCACTTTCACTAAATCGTGTAATTTATACTCATCGATTAATGCTAGGGGTTGATAGTTCTGTTCGTTATCTGAATTCTTCAAGAAAATCGACTTTGCAGTTTTGAACAAAACATTTTTCAATCGAGTCGATAATTTATTTTGATCTAAAGTATGCCAAAAGGATTCACCAACTACTAATAATGAAACGTCATTTCTTTTTTCTGATAAAATTTTGAATGCTTCAATTGCTTGATGCAATCCTTTGTATTTACGTATGAATCCGAAAAACAAAAACACATTTTTCTTCAATCCCATTTTCGCTTTCTCTGACTCTACATCAAAATCAGCTTTAGGTTGAAACATATCGTAAATCGGATGGTACAATTTTATTACCGTATGCTTCTTATCAGTTGCACGCGTACCATTTTCATTTACTAGGTATTGATGAGTTGGGAAAGTTTCTTTCAACTCATCTACGGTTTTATAAGCATGCGCGATATAAGTATCTGCAACTTTCAATCCGTATTTACTAAACATCTTATCAATAGAACTTGCTTCTTTTTGAATGACTAAATGCAAGTCGATGATTACTTCTGTATTTGTTTTTTTCTTTAACTGACGACAGATATAACCGATAGGTAAACCTTGTATAGCAATTGCCCATTGAAAAATTACTTTATCAGCTTTTAAATCTTTTATGAAGCGAACGGTTTCGTTCCAGGTAGCCGGATTGTTGTAGTTCGTGATATAAGTAACTTTGATATTCGTACCTTCTAATTGATCTACTTTACTTTTTCGATCAATAAAATCACGAGGTATAATAGCAGGGTACTGTTGTGTCCATGATACAATATGAACCTCATGCCCTAACTTATCTAAAGCCTTCGCTAATGAAGTATTATAATTGGCTATACCTCCCTTGAATTGCGGTCCCGGACCAAATAATACTATCTTCTGCACCATCCTAAAAAATATTATTTATTTAAATTCTCTACTGCTTTATTGTAAACGCGACGCATACCTTCTTCTAAAGAAATTTTCGGTTTCCATCCGTATTTTTCTAAAACGAAAGTCATATCAGAATGACGAGCATGCACGCCAACAGGCTTATCTAATAAAGGTTTGATGGTAGGCTCGTAACCAGCGAACTTAGTGAACAAATCAATAATTTCTAAGAACGAGAATAATCTACCAGCACCGATATTGATAGCAGTACCATCCGTAATATTATCCATTGCTAAAAATATAGCGTCGATACAATCATCGATGTGTACGAAATCTCTACCTTGTTTACCAGAACCCCAAACTTCAAATGGGTCTTCTTTTTTAGCAGCTCTTAAAGCGATTGCTGGAATTGGATATGTTAAATCTTGATCTTCACCATAACCAGAAAAAGGACGAACACAAGCCACTGAAATGCCGTAATATTTTGCAGCGATTCTTGCTAAGTATTCACCTGTCAATTTCGACCAACCATACGTCATGTCGGGTTGACCTAAATTATTTTCGAAGTCAATATCACTTTCTTTTAATGCTACGAAATCTGTATCAGATTGTAAATTAACAGGGTAAGCTGCAGAAGAACTAGGGTACATTACTCTTGCAGGTTTGTGGTTACATACCCAATAGAAAAACTCCGCATCAATAGCTAAGTCTAAGGCAACCATCATTGGGTCACCGTCAATCTTCGCTCTTCCGCCTACTATAGCCGCGAAATGAAATACATCTGAAAATTTATCGAATTCTAAGCCATAATTATTTTGAATATAATTAGGCTCTTCTGTCATCTTATTTAATAACTTTCTAAAATCACCATTGAAGAAAAGTATTCTACCATTTTCGAAAACTTCTAAATCTTTGATGTTCTCTGATTGATTGCTTAACCATTTAGAAGGATGTATACCAGTTGATAAATTATCAACGATGATCACACGATCATTATTTGTTGAAAGTATTCTCTTTACTAAATTCCTACCTACGAAGCCACACGCCCCCGACACTAAGTGATATTTCATTGCTATTTATTTATTAAGTTATTTAAAAATTGGTTATTAAGTTTATTAAAAACAGTTATTAAGTTATTTAAAATTGGTTATTAAGTTTATTCCAATTGGCTAATTGTCTCATTGACATATTGGCTAATTCTTTAGACTTCTTCTTCTATTTTATAATTATTCCTATCATGCGAATTTCTCCCTACCATTTCTGCTAAGAAGCCTGTTAAGAATAATTGTGTACCGATAATTGTCATTACTAAAGCGATATAAAATAAAGGTTGATCAGTTACATCTCTGTTTAAATGTTGACCATCATAAATTTTATATAATTTATCGCCAATAATATATAATGAGATTAAAAATCCGGTTAAGAATGAAAGGGTGCCGATGGTACCGAAGAAGTGCATCGGACGTTTTTGGAATTTACCTACGAAGAAAATCGAAAGTAAATCTAAAAATCCGTTGACAAATCTACTTAAGCCGAATTTAGTTACACCGTATTTTCTAGCTCTATGTTCTACTACTTGTTCTTCAATTCTCTTGAAGCCCGACCATTTAGCAATTACCGGAATGTAACGATGCATCTCACCATACACTTCTATATTTTTCACTACAGCTGAGCGATACGCTTTAAGTCCGCAGTTGAAATCATGTAAATTATTAATCCCCGACATTTTTCTAGTAGCCCAGTTGAATAATTTCGTAGGGATGGTTTTAGTAATGGGGTCGTAGCGTTTCTTCTTCCAACCTGAAATAATATCCAGTTTTTCGTTTAGAATACGGTTGTAGAGAACAGGTATTTCATCTGGACTATCTTGTAAGTCGGCATCCATAGTGATGACTACATCACCTTTACATGCTTCGAAGCCTACATTTAATGCAGCAGATTTACCATAGTTTCTGCGAAACTTAATACCTTTTACATTAGAATTCTTAGCTTGTAAATCTTTGATGATATTCCACGAATTATCAGAACTTCCATCATCAATGAATAGAATTTCATAAGTATAATTATTTGCTTGCATGACACGAACTATCCAGTCGTGTAATTCAGGCAATGATTCGTCTTCGTTTAATAAAGGTATTACTATTGAAATATTCATCTTATTCAAATACAGGTCTTTTTTTACGCATAATTAATGCAACGATAAATGAGATTATAAATCCGAAAGCTGAACCTTTTGCAAAGTTCCAAAACTGTGATGAGAAGCTTGCCGTGTCAATTGAATCTAATGAATCTAATGCTTTGTTTATATCTTCTTCAGAACCACCAAACTTCTGCATCATTTCAACAGTTGTTTGAATAGTTTTCTCTTTCATTAATACGGGTAAATTCGGATCAATCCATGTCATTAAAGCATAGCTAAATAACATATTTAAAAAGCTAGCGATTAAGTAAATTAAGAATGAAGCAAATAAAGCTTCAGACAATGAGATATATCCTCCTTGATTATTCTTAATCTCTTTCACTCCCGTACGAAGTAATACAATAAGAATTGCGAGTCCTAAGAAACCCATCCACATATTCACCATCAATTCCCAATTGATGATATACATGATTACTGTAAAACTGATAATTACAGCAGCGCCAATTAAACCCCACTTAACTGCGATGTTTCTATAGCCTTTTACTGCAGTTGTGTCTTTTGTAATTTCTTGATTTTCCATTTTTATATGTTTAGTCTTTACAATTTAAAAAAGATTCTGAAAACAATCCGTTGCCATGATTATACGAATACAAGCCCGCTAATATTGCAGCATCGTATGCTTTGTTATCGCTGAATTGCACATACTCATCAAAGCCTTTCTGATCAAATACAGTATTTGAAAAGAAACTCATCAATGGGTAAAATACATCTTTGATATCATCGTTCGCAGGAACCGAAGTATATACTTTAGCAATCTCTGATTGTTCTGCTTCTACTAAAATTTGATTAGCAATTACTTGCTCATAAATTTCATATTCATCTTGAAACTCATCTTCATCTACTAATAAAAACTCTTTCAAGAAATGAGATATTTCAGGTTCTTCTTCTTCTTCATTACATTCTTGAATATAAAGATGTAAGTTCAAAAGTTCTGTTCCTCTATCAATCGTTTTATCTTCAATATGCTCCCACTCTGGCGTCTCTAAATAATCTTCATCTAATCGTAATACATCTTCATTGAAGAAATGAATAAATAAAAGATCAACGATATATTCTCTTAATGAGGCGATCTCAGGATTCTCATCGATTAAAGTATCTACAGCAGCTAATTTCTTTAAGAAGTCTGGCTCTGCATCAAAAATATCTTTCAGATCAGCATAGAATTTTTTGTGATCAAAAGACGATTGAACGTCAGGTGATGAAGCATTCCAGAAAGATGAAATGACTACTGCTAATGTATCGAGTGTTGATTCTTTCATTTAATATGTTTTTAATTGGTTGTTAGCAACAATCGCTAATACCATTCCTTTTAATTCTTGTTGGTAGAGATTTGAGTTTACCGATTTCGATAAATTAGTTTGATCATCAAATTTCCATTTTGCCTCTAGATCATAGATACAAAACTCTGCTGCAGAACCTTCTTCAACATATACACTTTCTAGTGAAAATATACTTCTAGGTCGAGCTGTTACAGCGTCTATTAAATCTTCTAATAATAAATTTTTATTCGTAAGACTTATCAATTGAGATAAGAATGTTTGAAAAGAAATCATTCCGTATTTTGCTACTTCGAATTCAACTTCTTTTCCTTCTTTTTCGATTGGAGTATGTTGTGATGAGATAGCATCGATGATACCCTCTTTTACTGCAGCTTTAAGAGCATTCACATCTTGTTTAGTTCTTAGAGGCGGACGAAGTTTAAAATTAGTATCGAACTCTTCTAATATTGTTTCATCGTAACACAGATGGTGTATAGTAACATCCGCAGTAACATTTATACCTTTCTTTTTAGCAGCTTTAATGAGTTCAATAGATCTTGCTGAACTGATATTGCTAAAGTGAATTTTTGCATTTTGATATTCGGCGATGTAAAGGTCGCGAGCAATCATGAGTTCTTCAGATAGCGAAGGGTTACCTTTCATACCTAAGAGAGTGCTCATCACCCCTTCATTCATTTTGGCACCGAGAGCTAAACTATGATCTTCAGGGAAAGACATGATGAAAGAGTTGATGCCTTTTGCATACAACAAACATCTCGACATAAGTCCGGCGTCTTGTACCGATTTATCTGCATCAGAATATGCAACTGCACCAGCAATTTGCATATCGTACATCTCTGTCATTTCTTTACCTTCTCTATTTTTCGACATAGCGCCGATGATGAGAGGTTGGCAAATGTGCTTTTCGGTTTTTGATTTTATGAATTCTACTCCAGATTTATCTTGAACAGTCGGATTTTGCTGAGGCATTAAAGCGATATGACTAAAGCCACCTGCTGCTGCCGCATTTAATCCGGAGTTTAAATCTTCTCTTTGCTCCATACCAGGATCAGGAATGCTGGCATTAATATCAATGAAGCTAGGCGATATACAAGCGTTTTTAAATTCGTACGATTTAATATTTGTTACAGCAATTTTCTTTGCTATTTTTTCGACTTTACCTGAAGAAATTAGAACATCTACTTGCTGTCCGTTCCACTTCGAATGTTTATCGACTACCTTGACTGATTTAAAAAGTACTTTCATTATTTAAATGCTCGTATTAACAATATTTCTAAGCCTATGAAAACTAGGGCCAAAATAACACATATTTTCCAAAATCTCTTTCCTAAAGACTCATCTTTAATCAGTTTTGTGAGAGAGGAGCTGTCTGATTCCCAAATACTTAGTTTTTCACTGGCTAAATCTTCTAAATCATTGAGTTCTAAAAAGCTCATTTTTGACTCATCTCGGTTATAATTAAAGGCGATTTTACTGATATTTTGATCGTTGATCATTAGGGTATAGATGCCATCTTCTCTTATTTGATCGGCTACATAAATGTAGGAATTAGAGAGTTGGGACTTAATTTCAGGTATGATTTTGATATTGCCTTTGATAAGTTCTTTTTTAGAATTATCAGCAATATTATTCAGTTTAACAGGTATGGTATTCGATTGCCCTATGAAATTCGACATGCCAGCATCAGCATAATGAATACTTGCCATTCTTAAAAAAGTAGGTACGATGATCGCATGTTTAGCAATATCTGAGAAATCAGACTTCAATTGAAATGCGAATTGATAGATATGTCCGGTGTTGTAAGGGTAATATTTTAGCACTGACTCATTATTCTCTAACCACATGATATCTTGTGACGCATACTTAGCTCTTTGTGCAAAGCTAAAGTGTTTAATCACCGCAGGTAAATCGAGCTTATCATTTGTATTATTCTGAAATACGCCTTGATAGAGCGTAGAGTTTTTATTTATCTTTTCTATTTTATTTTTTGATTCAACAATAGCTGCGTATGAATATAAATTAAGTGCAGTACTAAACGACTGGCTATTGTTAATTTCATTCTCTGAAGGAATCAAAACCAACGTATTCCCTGTTGCTACAAACTTCTTTAGCTCCTCTGCTAATCCGCTCGAAAATTCAGACACATTATTTAAGAAAACGATGTTTGATGATTGTAAATATTGATAATCAATATTTCTGGTACTAAAAGATTTATATTGAAAGAAAGGCTCGGTTTCAAAGACATTTTCAATGACTTTAGCGCTCTCATCCGAAGATATGATACATACTTTTTTAAAGTTATGAACTTCATAAGTAAAATAGTATTCATTGTCGAAACTAATACCTTGATCGTTTAAACTTAATTCTGCTTCTTGAAATCCGGTAGATTTATTTTTATAGATGAAAGTATCGATAGTATTAGCGTTTGGGGCTATGTTAACTGTACCTTTGCTAATAAGTTGCTTATTGATTTTGAAGTCGTAGTTTAAATTTTGAATATCTTGTTCTGAGTGATTGCTAAACTTTAGCAACATCTTTTCTACAGAGTTAGGCTGATGCACTGGGGAGATATACCAAACAGAATCGATAGATACATTGCTGGCATTATTGTTTTTGAGGTATACATAATTCCAGAAAATACTTGTGTCGATTTTAGAATTATTCTGGCTTTTATAAAAGCTATTTTGAAAATCAGAGATGATGAATGCATATTTAGCATCGGCATTCACTTCATTTAGAAGAGTTGATTGACTTTCTTGAATTTTATTGATCGTTTTAGATTCGGGTCTAATTTTTAATTCAGAGAGAGCATCAAGAAAATCATCTTTGCTGAGCCAGCGCATTTGATTGCCATTTAACTCATTGCCGATCAATTGAAATTTATCATCGGCTTGAAAAGCATTAGCAATTTCTTTGGCTTTGCGTTTTGCTTCATCGAGCAATGAACCTTCTTGACCTTGGCGTTCCATGCTGAATGAATTATCGATATAAACCGAAACGTATTTTTTGCCAGAAACATTTAAACCTTGTTTCTGAGGTATATAAGGCTGTGCAAATGCCAATACAAGGCAGATAATAGTTAAGATTCTAGCCAATAAGATGAGCAGATTCTTAAGTTTATTTGATTTACGTTGCTCTTGCTCAATATTTTGCAAAAATTTAACGTTAGAAAAATATAGTCTTTTATACTTCCTTAATTGAATTAAATGAATAATTATGGGGATGGCAATAGCCGAAAGTGCAAATAAGAAACTAGGATATACAAAGTTCATTTTATCAAAAATACGCAAGCAAAACGGATTTTTAAGGCTTTTAGGGTAATAATTATGAAATAAATATCAACATCTTAAAATTTTGAGTAAATTTAAAACTGCTAAAAACAAAAAACCCATGTATATAATACCAGCAATAGATTTATTAGACAGAAAGATTGTGCGATTGACCGGTGGTAAGTACGATGCAGTTACAGAGTATGATATTGAGTTAAAAGATATGCTCAAACAGCTCAATTCAAATGGCACAGACTTCATACAAATCATAGATTTAAATGGTGCGAAGGGCGACTTTTCGCAGCAAGAATATTTACTCGACATATTAAAGATGAGTCCGCTGAAAATCCAATACGGCGGTGGTGTTCGTAGTATTGAAAAAGTGAAGGAGCTGATCGATTTAGGATTTCATCGAATAATTGTAGGTACAAAAGCGATAACCGACGAAGGCTTTTTATATGAGTTAAGCAAAGAAATTTGTGGTAAAAATTCATGTTCAGATCAAGTAGTGATAGCAGTAGATATATTAGATGGAGAGTTAATGCACAGTGGCTGGGAGCAAAAATCTACCTTAAAACCATTAGACTTTATTGATAAGTGTATTGGTTTGGGCTACTTCAGATTTTTATGTACCGACATTGGTAACGACGGAAAGTTGAAAGGCTCGAATGTTGAGTTATACAAAACTTTTAAATCACAATTCCCATTCATAAAACTAATTGCCCAAGGTGGTATCAGTACTATAGAAGATGTTCAATCATTACAATCGGCTAATTTAGAATCGGTTGTTATTGCGAAAGCGATTTATGAAAACAAAATTGCCATAGATGATATTAAGAATTGGAACTTGCAGGCATTAGTGAATTTTTAGAATGATTGAATTAGAGTTAGTAAAAGTATTAGAAGGGCATGAACACCCTATATATGCATTAAGTAATTCACAAAAAGAACACATCATATTTAGCGGAGGTGGTGAATCAGCAGTAGTTGAATGGAGCTTAAAAACCATGAGCCCTATAAAAGTGATGTATAAATCTGCAGGAAGTATTTATTTCTTGCACTCCCCTATTGAATTTCCCTATTTAATTTCTGGTGATCGTGCTGGGGTATTGAGTATTTTCGATTTCATTTCTCAGAAATTAATTTTTCAAAAACAGATTGCGAAATCTGCAATTTTCAACATCAAAAATATTCAACAGAATTTATATGTTTCTACTGAAGAAGGTTCATTGATATTATTTGATTTGAATGAGCTTAAAAAATTATCAGAATTAAATTTAAGTAGCTTTAGTTTAAGAACCATTAGCATAAATAATAATCACTTATTTGTAGCTGGTAAAGACTTAAATGTATACCAAATAAATACCGATAATTTTTCATTAGAGAAACAATGGCATGCTCATGAAATGCCAATATTTAGTAGTGTTTACGACCGAATCAATCAACAATTTATAACAGGAGCAAGAGATGCTCAAATTAAATTTTGGTTCAGCAATATTGAGAACGATTTACCAGCACATTACTTCGCCGTAAACGATTTGCAAATCAGTAATGATGAACGATATTTAATTTCTGCGAGTATGGATAAGACGATAAAAGTGTGGGATTTAGAGAGCAGAAATTTAATGGCAATAGCAGATGCTCAGAAGAATTCAGGGCATACAAAATCGGTGAATCGATTAGCTATTTCAAAGTATGAAGATTATATAGTTTCGGCAAGCGACGATAAAAATCTAATGGTTTGGAAGATTAAAAATATTGATTAGGCGATAAACCTTTTTATAATTCTCAGTTTGTGAGTGTATCGTTGAATCTCTTCGTTGAATATACCTTGATGATCTATTTTATCGATACGTACTTCACCCGAAGCATGAATGATTTGTTGATTTTCTAAAATGATACCAACGTGAATTATTTTATGTTCATCGTTATCAAAAAATGCAACATCACCAGGCTTTGCTTCTTCCATAAAATTCACGACTGCACCAACCTCTGCTTGTTGATAAGCATCTCTAGGTATTGAACATCCGTAGAATTTAAAAACACTTTGAGTAAAACCAGAACAGTCGATACCGAAGATCGAACGACCGCCCCATAAATAGGGAGTTCTAAGCCATGTTTTGCTTAAGTCAGTAAGGCTCGGCAATTTTTTATCGTTAGTATTTATAAAGTCACTCTCATTAAATTCAACATTGAGTGAATCAATAATATTATTATTTAATATAGAGCCTATTGATAAATATTGAGTAGAATTATTTAGCTGGATGTTAGCAATTGGTGAGCTGTTCAACCTTGATTTTAAACTTAAATTCGCCGTACGTTCGTCTACTACTTTATATTGTTTAACATCAATGAATGCTTCGTAATCATCCCACAAACATCGAATCTTTGTCCATTTTACTTGCTCCTCTAAAATCTCAAAACTTTCACCAAATAAAATTTGACTAATAATTTCAGAACGATCACTAGGTTCAATTCTTAAGGGGGCAACAGATAAATGACAAATTCCGAATTTCTTCATTCTACTAAATTATCTTGTTTGAGCATTGAAGCCAAACAATAAGCTAAAACGTACACCTTTTGAAGAAGGCACTACTGCAAAGTTAACAGGGAAATTTAAGCTACCTGATTTATAGGTATGCCCTACAGCTAAAACAAAGGCTGCACCAGATATAGAAATATTCGGACCAAACGCAAATTCGGCACCTGAGCTACTTCTCACTCCTACTAACATATTGGCACTTGGTAAAAATAATCCTTGCTCTAATCCGCCTATTAATCCGACGAACTCCACCAAACCCGCAGTACCATTATCTAATGCGAAATATTGCTTTTCGAATTGCCAACCAAATTGAGTGATAAATGGATTTGCCTTAAAAATACTTTTCAATGAATCAGCTGTACTACCAGCTCCAATATAAGTAAATCCGACACGAGGTCCAGATAACTCTATAGGTTCAACAACTTTTGTAGCTGCTTTTGCGACTGGCAAAGTATTTAATGGTGCTTTTTGAACAACACTTAGTTGTTTATTTGAATCTGTAGTTATGGTATCAGAATCTGAAAATGAATTTGCATAAGATGATAAGTTCAATACTAAAAGTATTAAAGTGATCATTGAAATTTTAGCTTTCATAATAATAGGTTTTTGTTGTTTAGCGTTGTTGAATGAAAATTAATAAAAAAAGGGGATAATTCCCCTTTAAATATTTTTTATTCTTCTAAATGCAACCACTTTTTCTTTTCGAGTAATTCTTCTTTACTCTCTCGAACGTCGACATCGTCGATACAACAATCAACTGGGCATACTGCTGCACATTGTGGTTCATCGTGAAAACCAACACATTCTGTACATTTATCGGGTACGATGTAATAAACTTCATCAGATATAGGTGCTTGAACTGCATCTGCATCTAATGTATTACCTTCGCCAAAATCTATAATTCCTTTTAAAGCAGTACCTTCAGAAAATTTCCATGATGCACCAGCATCGTATATTGCATTATTTGGGCATTCTGGTTCACAAGCCCCACAATTGATACATTCGTCTGTAATTATAATAGCCATTCTAAATAATCTCTATATTTTTGCTGCAAATATAACACATTAACTTTTTTTTGGTTTAAAAATTATGAAAATGAATAAAGAATTAATTGAAGCCTTAGATAAACTCTCGTATTTTTTATCAGAAGAGTCAGATGAAATCAATAGCTGGATAGATTCTGCGAAGAATACGAATACTTGGTTTACGCAGGCTGAGATTAAAAGAGCCCTATCTGCTTGGTCTGAATCTTTAAAGAGAGAGCAAGTTGAGAATTGGGTGTCGGCATATGAGATCAAAGAGGTAGAGCCAAAGAAAATCGGATTAGTGTTGGCGGGGAATATACCGATGGTAGGCTTTCATGATGTGTTGACGGTGTTATTATCTGGACATATAGCATATATTAAGTTATCATCACAAGACAATGTGTTGATCGTTAAAATTCTTGAGTACTTAATCAAAGAGCTACCATCCGTAGAAAAACAAATAGTCTATGCAGAGCGATTGAATGATGTAGATGCGGTGATAGCAACAGGAAGTAATAATACTGCACAGCATTTCGAACAATATTTCAAGAGCATACCGAAAATAATTAGAAGTAATAGAAACAGTATTGCGGTATTGAATGGTAATGAAAGTTTTGAGGATGTACAGGGATTGGGTTTTGATATCTTTAGTTATTACGGACAAGGGTGTAGGAATGTAAGTAAGTTGTACCTGCCGAAGGAATATGATATTACAAAGCTATTAGATCAGCTACAAGCATATGAATACGTGATAGATCATCATAAGTACTTTAACAATTACAATTACTACAAATCGATTTATTTAGTGAATAGAGAAGAACATTTAGATACAGGATATGTGATGTTGAGAGAGTCGAAAAATTTGCAGGCACCCTTATCGGTCATCTATTATGAACGATATGATTCTATAGAAAATTTAGAGTCAAGTTTAAATGAAATAAAAGATACGATTCAATGTGTGGTGAGTAATATGAACTTGAATATAGAGTCCCCTATTTTCAAATTCGGTGACAGTCAATGTCCGGCTTTGAACGACTACGCCGACGGTGTAGACACTTTACAATTCTTAATAGATTTAAATTAGAATAGAACATAAACAAAAAAGGCGAATCAAATTGATTCGCCTTTTTTGTTTATGTATTGAGTGGATTATCTAACAGCAACTTTGAATGCGTCAGTTTCCATGTATTTTTTGAATTCTAAATCTTTAGTAGCTTTTGCTCTGTAAGCAGCATCTTCACGAATAGCTCTAGTTAAATTAGTCGTTAACATGTCGATGTTATTAGTTCTAGCACCGATGATAGCTTTCAAGTAGAAAGTAGCAGCATTTTGAGGAGCGCAATCAGCGTTCTTCTTAGCAGCATCGTATGAACCAGCTAAAGTTGCAGATAAAGCAGCATTGTAAGAGCATGAGTTAGCAGCACCATAGTAGTTAGAAGCAGCAGAGTAATCACCTTGACGAACTTTTAAGTTACCTAAGTTAACATTATTAGGAGCACCTAAAGATTTCGCTAAGTTGTAATTACGTTCAGCATTTGTATAATCTTTCTTTTGAGCATAAGCAACACCCATGTTATTGTAAACAATAGCATTGTCTTTACTTAAGTTAGCAGCATCTTTTAATAAGGCTAAAGCTTGATCAGCTTTACCACCTTGAGTTAAGTAGATGTAAGCAACATTGTTCTTACCTCTCCACTCTGCAGGGAATTGAGCAGATACTTTATTGTAGATTGCTAATTTCTCATTCATATCAGCAGTTAAAGTTGCGGCGTATAACATTTCTTCAGCTGTTAATTTAGCAGCAGCAGAATCATTTTTAGTAGCAGCAGTAAGTTCTGCATCAGTCTTACGTTTTTCAGTAGCAATTAAAGTTACTTCAGAACGACGTAATTGAGGTAATAATTTATCAGCGATTTTTCTGTATGATTTCAATTTCTTGATTTCTCTCTCACGCTCATCTGCATTAGAGATAGTAGAAACGATGTTTACGATTTGATCTCTGTCAGCTAAGTCAGATGAAGCAGCAATCTGCTTTAATCCGTCCCAGTCTTCAGCAGTAGCCGACTTCTTGTAGAAAGCACTATCATTCACTTGAGCAACACCTGATTTCTTTAACCAAGTTAAGAAATACTTATAAGTAGCATCAGTTCTTTGAATAGATAACTGATCATTTCTTTTTAACTCACCATCAGGTGAAGCATAAGAAGAAATAGAGATACCAGTTAATTGATTACCCGCTTTGATGAAATCTGCGAAAGCTTTCATGTCAGCTGATTTCTTTTGGTTCTCACGAACAACAGCTTTGTCGATATCAAATAATATTTTTCCTTTAACTTCTACCGGAACAACTTTTGCGAAATTATCAGCACCTAACATTGGCATGTCAGTAGTTTCAGCTGATAAAGCAGTAGTTAAAGTACCTTCAGCAACTTTCACTTCACCTAATGGTAAAGATTTAGTGCCTCTGCTACCAGTAGGGTTAAGAGATAAAGTTGAAGTTTTCATCTCAGGCTTGTAAGCAATCTTCTCTTTGTAGCTGAATGAACCACCAGAAGTTTTGCTAATAGTTACACCTTCAGTTGTAACTGCTTCACCTTTTAATGTCAATTGACGAAGTTTAACTGAACCACCTTCATAATTTAATGTTGGGTTCAAGCTAACTGTAGTTTTTTTATCGAAGTATTTAACCGGATATTTACCAGTGATAACAACTTCTACACTGTCACCTTTAACCTCTAATGGGTTAGGTTTAGCGTCATAACTAACAGTGTTTGACTTTTTTTGCATAGATTTAAGAGCATTACAACCTGTTAAGAAGGCTGAAGCTACTAAAACCGTGAAAATAAACTTAACTTTTAAGTTCTTCATGATATGAATTTGAATTTTGTTAATGAATAGAATAATATAAATTTGTTACCGATTCATGTGAGTTGGCAAAGATATAAGAAAATAGATTAAATCCAATTTAGAAAATATACAAAGTGTACATCATTAAAGTTAAAGGAATAGCGAAAATACCTGATTATATTCAGTTGAGAGACGATAAATTCACACTTTTAGCGTACTTTAGGGTCGACAGACCTGAAAAGGCGCTTGAAAAATGCGGATTAACAGAGAAAATAGAAGAAATCAACGAAATAATTAGGAATTTACCCTTTGGTGAGATCAAAAAATTAGAATTTTAATGGATCAATTAGAAATTATAAATTTAGAGGAGGTTGAAGTTTTTCAACTACAACATTTAGTATTGACAAGCGTTAACTTGAATGTTAATAAGGGAGAGTTTATATTTTTAATCGGACAAACGGGAAGTGGAAAGAGCAGTTTGTTGAAAATGATTTATGGCGATTTGAATATTACCAAAGGTCAGGCGAACGTCGTGGGATTTGATTTGAATAAGATTAAGCAAGCAGATGTGCCATATATGCGTAGAAAAATGGGCATCGTTTTTCAAGATTTTCAATTACTAACCGATAGAACTGTTGAAGAAAACCTTAGGTTTGTAATGAGTGCAACAGGTTGGGATGATCAGAAATTAATGGACGCACGCTTAGAAGAAGTTTTGGCAGAAGTAGGCTTGACTGGTAAGAACCATAAAATGCCTCATCAACTGTCAGGCGGTGAACAACAACGCGTCGTTATTGCAAGAGCATTGATTAATCACCCAGAAGTAATTTTAGCAGATGAACCAACAGGAAATTTAGATCCTGATTCATCAGTAGAAATTATGAATTTATTATTGAGAATAAGCAAGACTGGTACAGCTGTATTAATGGCAACACATGATTATAGGATGATAGAGAAGTTTCCGTCGAGAATCATAAAGTGCGAAAACGGCAAGATAGTTGAGGATAGGTATCAGATTATGAATTAAGTACAATGTATTAAGAATTAACAATTAACAATTAACAACATCTAGCTACTAGCTACTGCTATACTAAAACAAAATATGAAAAGAACAATATTAACATTAAGCATCGTATTAGCAAGTATTGCTACGTTTGCGCAAACAGAAGGAATCGAAATTGGTGACAAAGCCAAAGACATTGCTTTAATGAATCCGGATGGTAAAGAAATTAAACTTTCGTCAATAAAAGGCAAAGTAGTATTGATTGATTTCTGGGCATCGTGGTGCGGACCATGCAGAGCGGAGAATCCGAATTTGGTAAATAGCTACAATACTTTCAAAGATGCTAAGTTCAAAGGAGCAAAAGGCTTTGAAGTGTATAGTGTTTCATTAGATAAAAACAAAGAAGCTTGGGTAAATGCTATAGCGAAAGATAACTTAACATGGATCTATCATGTAAGTGATTTGAAAGGATGGCAATCGGCTGCAGGTGCTATGTATAAAGTAACTTTTATACCTCAAAACTTTTTAATCGATGCTAACGGAATTATAGTAGCAAAGAACTTAAGAGGTGAAGCGCTTAACGATGAATTGAAGAAACTATTGAAATAATTTAATACCAAATAATAAAAAATCTCTCCTCTACAGGGAGAGATTTTTTATTTATAGAACTGACGAATTGTACATTGGCAAGCTATTTGAAAATACTAAGGGCATAATATAAATACTCAATATTTTTACAAAATGGCAGAGCAAGAGACAGAAAATATGACAAATGAACCATTAGAAAACGAGGAACTGACAAATAATTCAGAAAACTCAGATTCTAACAATGAAAACAATATTGCTGAAGAAGTGATTGAATTAAGTGTTGAAGAGCAATTAAAAGCTCAACTAGATGAATCGAAAGATCAGTATCTAAGACTAATGGCTGAATTCGAAAATTTCAAAAAACGTACTCGTACTGAAAGAATAGAGTTGATTAAATCAGCGAATGCTGATGCTATTAAATCGATGATCACCGTATTAGATGATTTCGATAGAGCACAAAAAGCGATTGAACAAAGTACTGATGTTGCTGCAATAAAAGACGGATTAAATTTAGTACATCATAAATTAAAAACAACCTTAGTATCTCAAGGCTTAAAAGAATTAGAGAATACGATTGGTAAAGTATTCGATACTGATTTACATGAAGCAGTAACGAATATACCAGCCCCTACTGAAGAGCTAAAGGGTAAAGTTGTTGACGAATTAGAAAAAGGATATTTATTAAATGACAAAGTGATTCGATTCGCTAAAGTTGTTGTTGGCGCATAATTATGGCAAAGAGAGATTATTACGATATACTAGGTGTTTCTAGAAATGCCGATGCAGATGAAATCAAAAAGGCGTACCGAAAGTTAGCTATTAAGTATCATCCGGATAAAAACCCTGGAGATAAATCTGCGGAAGATAAATTCAAAGAAGCAGCGGAAGCATATGAAGTATTGAGTAATGCTGAGAAGAAACAGCGTTATGATCAATTCGGACATGCAGGTGGTTCGGCAGGTGCTGGCGGTGGGTATGGCGGCGGACATATGAATATGGAAGATATATTCAGTCAGTTCGGTGATATCTTCGGTGGTGGCGGTTCTCCATTTGAAAGTTTCTTCGGCGGTGGTGGAAACACTCGTGGTGGAAGAAGAGTTCAAAAAGGAACGAACTTACGTATTAAAGTAAAATTAACTCTAGAAGAAATTGCGAATGGCGTAGAGAAAACTATTAAAGTGAACAAGATGAATTCTTGTAAAACTTGTGGTGGCTCTGGCGCAAAAGATAAAGGTTCGTTTAGTAATTGTTCGACATGTGGTGGTGCGGGTAGTGTGAGAAGAGTACAGAATACGATACTCGGACAAATGCAAACGACAACTACTTGTCCGGCTTGCCATGGCGAAGGACAAACTATTACTTCTAAATGTAATACATGTCACGGTGAGGGCGTTGAGCGTGGCGAAGAAACAATCAGCATTAACATCCCGGCAGGAGTTACAGAAGGCATGCAATTATCAATGAATGGTAAGGGTAATGCTGCACCAAGAGGTGGTATACCTGGTGACTTGTTAATACTTATTGAAGAAGTAGAACATAAATCATTAAAGCGTGATGGTGTAAATATTATTTATGATTTATACATCAGCTTTATAGATGCTGCATTGGGTACCTCTATTGAAGTACCAACCATTGATGGTAAGGCAAGAATTAAAATCGATGCCGGTACACAAGGTGGAAAAATATTAAGATTAAAAGGTAAAGGAATTAAAGACATCAACTCTTATCATAAAGGAGATCAATTGGTGCATGTAAATATCTGGACACCTAAAACTTTATCGAGAGAAGAAAGAATGACTTTAGAGAAATTACAAGAGTCAGCAAATTTCCAACCAAACCCTGATAAAAACGACAAAGGTTTCTTCGAGAGAATGAAGGAATACTTCGAATAATATTTTGTAAAATTTTCATTAACATGCATTCATTAACCTTATTTTAAATTTAAATAAGTATTTTGAATGCATGTTAGAAATTAAGAATATCGTAAAGCAATACGAAGCACATCTCGCGCTCGATGATGTAAGTATGCATATACCGAAGGGCTCTGTCTTCGGATTGCTAGGTCCGAATGGCGCCGGCAAAACCTCCTTAATTAGAATCATCAATCAAATTACTGCTGCCGACTCAGGTGAAATTTTATTCAACTCTGAAAAGCTGAATCCTTCGCACATCAGTAAGATCGGCTACTTACCAGAAGAACGCGGATTGTATAAGAAAATGGAAATTGGTGAGCAAGTTTTATACTTATCGCAATTAAAAGGATTGACTAAGGCTGAAGCAACCAAGCGAGCTAAATATTGGTTCGAGAAAATGGAGATACAATCGTGGTGGACGAAAAAAGTGGAAGAGTTATCGAAAGGTATGCAACAAAAAGTTCAGTTTATTGCAACCGTAATTCATGAACCAGAATTATTAATTCTTGATGAACCCTTCAGTGGCTTCGACCCTGTGAATGCAGAGATTATCAAAGATGAATTTCTAGAGTTGAATAAAAAAGGATGTACAATTATTTTCTCTTCGCATAGAATGGAATCGGTAGAACAATTATGTGATCGTATCGCTTTAATAAATAAGAGTAAAAAAATTCTAGAAGGTACCGTTGAAGAAATTCAAAATCAATACAAAGACAATAGCTATTCATTAAGTGTATCAGGCACACACGAGCAGTCAAATTTTGAAAGCCCTAACATCCAGATAATATCTTTAGAACATTCGAAAGGTAATACCATTGTGAAGTTAAAGTCAGATGATCATGAAAGCAAAAAATCATTATTGAATAAAATGATCAATCAATATGAACTAATTTCTTTCGAAGAGATAATACCATCAATACACGATATATTCATTCAAAACGTAACCCGAAAATAAGATGAGAAAAATAGGATTAATAATTGCACGTGAATATTTAAGTAGGGTAAAGAAAAAGTCATTCATCGTAATGACTTTCTTAGGTCCGATTTTAATTGGCTTAATGTACGGTGTTGCCATTTGGTTAGCAATCAATGCTGACGAAATGAATACTAAAAAACAAGTGAAGGTAGTTGATGAGTCTAAACTTTTTGAAGGCAGCATAAGAAATTCAAGTTCATTAGAGTTTGAATTTGTCAATACTGATATTGAAACTTTAAAAGAAGAAGTTTTAAAAAATGAGGATAGTTACTTATTAATAATACCAAATAAAGTAAGTAAGAACAAGCTCGATGAAGTACAATTGTTTTCAAAGAAGCAAGCAAGTATTTCAGTAGTAAGTTATATTGAGAAAGAACTTGAGTCGAAATTAAAAGACAATAAGTTAATTGAAAATGGTATCTCATCAGACATCTTAAAAAGTTTAAATATGGAAGTGTCTATTAGCACACTTCGATTAACTGATAAAGGTGAAGAGAGCGGAAGTGCAGGTGCGAGTTATGGTGTGGGAATGTTCGGATCTATTTTAATTTACTTATTCATATTCTTATACGGTGTACAAGTGATGCGTGGTGTGATTGAAGAAAAGAATAATAGAATTGTAGAAGTAATCATTTCTTCGGTACGACCATTTCAATTGATGATGGGTAAGATTGTGGGTATTGCATTAGTCGGACTTACGCAATTTGTTTTATGGGTGGTGTTAACGATGGCGATTAACGGTGTGATCTCACAAAAAATGATGAGTGATAAGAGCAGTGTAAGTGCAACAGAAATCTCAGCACAAGCAAATGCAAATGTTGACAATGAAGTAATGACTGATGTTTTAAGTGCAGTTAATACGATAAACTTCCCATTGTTAATCGGCACATTTTTATTTTATTTCTTAGCGGGTTATTTATTGTACAGTGCATTATTTGCTGCGATTGGTTCTGCAGTAGACAGTGAAGCCGAGACACAGCAATTTATGTTTCCGGTCACTATACCTTTAATATTCTCATTTGTATTAGCGAGTTCAGCGGTGGTTAATAATCCCGACGGACCTATCGCCTTTTGGTTATCGATGATACCTCTCACCTCTCCTGTTGTGATGATGGTACGTATACCATTCGGAGTACCGGCATGGCAATTAATAACATCAATGATATTATTAATACTAGGCTTTATGGGTACCGTTTGGTTAGCTGCGAAAATCTATAGAACAGGGATATTGATGTATGGGAAGAAGGTGACGTTTAAGGAGATGATGAAGTGGCTTAAATATTAGTACAGGAGTAGCTAGTAGCTAGTAGCTAGACAGGCGTTATACTAGCTACTAGCTACTAGCTACTTCAGTACTAATTCGAGAGGTTCAAAATCTGCTGATAAACTCTCTCCGTCGGCAAGCCCATCACATTCGTATACGAACCTTCTAACCTTGTTACGGCGGTGAGTCCGATCCATTCTTGAATGCCGTATGCACCTGCTTTATCGTAAGGTTTGTAAGTATCGATATAGAAATGAATTTCTTCGTCTGATAATTCTCTGAAATAAACTTTAGTAGTATCTACAAATGAGATCACATGATGTTGATGTAATAAAGCTACACCTGTATGCACATCATGAGCTCTACCAGATAATAATTTAATCATTCGGTATGCATCATCTGCATCGACAGGTTTACCTAATATTTCATTATCAACAGCCACAATAGTATCTGCAGTGATTAATATTTCGTTCTTAATTTCGTTGTCAAATGCTTTTGCTTTTTTAGTCGCAATGTATTCAGCAACTTCGGTAGGTGTTAAATTTTCAGGATAAGATTCGTCAACATCTTTTGTTACTACTTCAAATTTTAATCCCATCAACTTCAACAATTCTTGACGACGTGGTGATTTAGAAAATAAAATAATATCTAACATATTAATTCGATCCTGGGAAATAATTTAAAATCAAAATAGAGAATACCCCGAAGAGCATTATTGCATACATAACTTTTAATAACAATGAATATTTCTTCGTTTCATCTGCAAAGTAAACCATCACATTGACAAATAACAATGGCACTTCAATCGCGAAGATGATATACATTAGAGGGATGTAAGCATTATTTAAATACTGCATGTTTTGAATATAAAACAATGCAAATATTACCGCTACTGAAATAAAAGTAATCGTCAATTTAGCAGTGGTCTCCCCTGCTAATATGGGTAATGTTTTAGCTTTCACTGCTTCATCACCGGGTAAATCATGAAGATCTTTTAGTATTGCATACACTAAACTTATACCGAATGCAATGAAACTATAATACAAGAGCACTTTGAAAATCAAGATCGCAACTTGTCTATATTCAAATGAATAGTATGCTTGAAAAATAGATGGCTCAAATAAAATCAAAATCAGAATCGGGAAAATACTTAAAAAAGCTAAGACCAAATTCCCAATCAAAAATTGTCTCTTATAATCTGTAGAGTAAAACCATAGAAGTCCGACCACTAACAATGGCGCCAACGCTATCACCCATATTTGCAATGCATAAGCTAGGTAACATCCGATTAAAACACCTATACCACTTAACACAACATGCAATAACATCGCCACACGTCGCTTAATACTATTACCAATAATAATATCGTCGCCCGATCTATTCACATAATCAATTTTCAAATCGAAATAATCATTAATGATATATCCAGCTGCAGCGATTAAACTCGTCATCAACATCAATAAATAAAATTGAAAATCACTCAACACCAAATTCAGTGAAAATGAATTCATGATAGGCTGCACGAAATAAGTTCTTAAGAAAAATTGCAAGAGTGCAATCATTATTAAGTTCGGCAGACGAATAAGTTTTAAGAAAGGTATCATTAGGTAGATCTAGTGTATTGGCTAAATTCATTCGACCAATTTTCATTGGCACGCATTACTTTTTCAATCACATCGCGCACACATCCTTCGCCCCCTTTGAGATTAGAAATATAATGTGAAATTTCTTTTACTTCGGATGATGCATCGGCTGGACATGTTGCAATTTTTGATTTGCTTAGCGCTGCTAAATCGGGTATATCATCTCCCATAAACAACACTTCGCTCCAAGACTTTTGATGTTTCTTCAAAAGAGTTTCAATCGTTTCTACTTTATCTTTTACGCCGATGTGTATTTCTTGAAAGCCTAATTTCTCGAGGCGAGAAACTACTGTTAATGAATTTCCGCCAGAAACTACCATGAGTAAGTAGCCCATCTTCGCAGCTAATTGAATCGCATAACCATCTTTAATGCTCATGCGACGTAATTGCTCACCCGATTCAGAAACTAAGACTGTGCCGTCTGTAAGTACACCATCAAGGTCTAATATGATGGTGCTAATATTTTTAAGGTCTTTGATAAACGACATATTGAATTGTATTCACGAATATACAAAATCAGAACTATTTCTGATTGTCTCTCCATTCGTAAACCCATGCCGATTGAATCATCTCTAAATATGATTCATTGCAATCTTCTTTCTTACCAATGAAATTAGGCAAGGTCATCACCCACTCTAATAAATCAGTGAAACGAATACGATAAATTTGAGATTCACCAAAGTCATCACCAAACTTCTCATATAATGCCATGGCAATATCTTCCGTATCCTTCCATCCGTAGTTTAAAACAAACTTATCCATATGTAAATGCTTTTCTTTTTTAATTATTAATGACCCATGAATCCGCTTTGATCAGGTATCGTTACCTCGAAATCACCTGATTCTGCAACACATTGACAACCTAGTCTTGAGTATATCGTCGGATTTACAGCGCGGTCGATGAAATCTTCTTCTTTGTCTGATATCTCTTGAATATTGTCCATACCATGCTTAACATACACATGACAAGTACTGCATCCGCATACTCCACCACAGTTATGTTGTAATTCAATACCGTTCTCCATGCAAACATCTAATACCGATTCGCCTTCAGCGATAGGTAATTCAATGCTTTCATGATCTTTCTCTTCAAAATTTATTTTGAGTTTAAATACTTTCATTTTTAATGATTGTTAAATCGATGCAAAACTAAGAAAAAATACTAGTTAAGAAACTTTCTAAATAAGATAAACACAAAAATTTACTATTGGTTGTGCTTTTGTTTGATTTGTTCTGAAAGTAGCTGATAAACAGAAAAATA
Organism: Sphingobacterium thalpophilum; assembly: GCA_943372195.1. GTDB lineage: Bacteria > Bacteroidota > Bacteroidia > Sphingobacteriales > Sphingobacteriaceae > JAEYZM01. The sequence goes on along the minus strand of CALRXS010000008.1, from coordinate 70,162 downwards.
ACTTTCATTATTCTTTAAAAATTCGAGATGCTTAGAGAGAGTGCTGAGGTCATGGCGTTTAGCCGGACCTGTTTGGGCATCGTGAGGGTCGAGAATTTGCACTTTATCAAGCGTTTCTTGTATCAATGAACTCAGTACTTTAAAGTCCAGATTATTTTCCTTTAAAATATCAGCGGCGATTGAATACAGATGATTAGAAAAATTACATGCGAACACAGCTGCAATATGCAAACTCATTCTCTGTTTTGAATCTGCCGTATGCATATTCGCATGAATACTATCTAACAAATCTTTTATTTTGCTTCGGATGTTAGCATCTAGACACTCCACAAAAAACGGAATCTTACTGTACTCTATTTGCTTGTTTTTCGAGAAAGTTTGAAGGGGGTAAATGACAGCGCTCGAATGATTAGTAGAGTTTAATACATCGATATTCACAGAGCCTGCGGTATGAACGATGCATGATTTATAATCTTTTAACTCATTCGCGATAGATTCGATGTTTGAATCGTTTACGCAAATGAAAATAAAATCTACCTCATCGCTTAATTGATTAGGCTCAGCTATACTTTTTGCTTGGTATAACTGAGCATAATGATTGGCATTATTAAAATCTTTAGAAACTATTTCAACTATTTCATGATGGGCAGTATGAAAGGCATTCATTAAATGAAAGCCAACATTACCCGTACCTATGAAAGATAGTCTCATGCTTTTTGATGTTTAAATTCTTTGATTCTACGTACAATAGAAATGGCGAAGCCTATAACCATGATGATGGTACCGCCCCATAATAAGTTAATGAATGGGAATACAATTGCTTTCATGATGATATAATCTCTTTGCTCTGGTTTCTTCTCGTAGAAAGTAATTTCTACTTTACCTTGCTGCGGATCTATTTTGCTGAATTTAAATTTCATTCCCACTTCATCGATCGCTTTTGGTAAGTCGAATTGAATATTGTTTTTGATGATGTAAACCGGACTAGCCTCATACACTTTACCATCTTTCAATACTTTAATTTCAGCAGCAACTGCTAAATCATTAGCACCCAGTTTAAGATCTTTAACTTCTACTTTATTATTCAAATTAGCTAATACCAATTGATAATTTTCGAATGGCAAAGTATCACCTACAGCGAAGGTTAAAATTTTTGGTTCTTGATAATTCTCATCATCTGAATGACCTTCATGTGGTTCATGCTCTTCCTCTTTCAAAGGTACTGAACTCACGTGAGTGTACACATCCTCAAAAACATAATGACGAGTATCAGGTGAGGCAATTAAGCCCATCTTCGGATTTACTTGCGCATTCGGGTATAATGTAAATTCATCAACAACTTTACCTTCTTTATTTAATTTCTGATAGAAAACTTCGTAATAAGTATTCGGTGCTTCAGTTGAATCGCCTTTATAAGTAACCATGTAATTACCCATACGAGTAGGCTCATCTTTCCATAATAAAATATTCTCTCTAGTATTTTTCTCATTGAATTCTTTACCGTATGAGAAGCCTGAATTATTGATAGAAATTACATCACTTTTTGAAGCAGCAATCAATGCTCCTAATAAAATAAATCCGAAGCCTATATGCGCCAATGCAGAACCTGCTAATTTTATTTTACCACTGAATACATCTGTTAATATTTTCGTATTTGCTAAGATGGTAAACACCGAAGCAAAGATTAAGAGCATGAAAGGTATGTTCGTTAAGAAATCAGCGAAGTAAGCTATAACACCTGTAAATACTATAGATAACACTAATGAAACTAAAATTGCAGAAATGAATTTTGCATTATCAGTTTTCTTGTATTTCATGAATTGTGCTAAACCTGATATCAATAAAATCAATACAGCAATTGGAATTTGCCATTTATTATAATGATCAATTACATCTGTCGGCGGAGCGAAATTCGTTCCGATAATTTTATTAATAACCGGTATAGATGTTGTCACGATTACTTGGAAACAAGAAACTCCCAACATAATAGCACCAATAAACAACCAGAATTCTCTTGAATAAGTTTCTTCGTCTTTTTTAGTGATCGGGAAATTTTTCCAATTCTTAATCATCAGCCATAAGCCTACGAATAAGAAGACCAAAATATAAATCACTAATTGTCCGCTCATACCTAAATCAGTAAAAGCATGCACCGAAGCTTCGCCTAAAATTCCACTACGAGTTAAGAACGATGCGTACAACACTAAAACGTATGAAATAAACACTAAGAACAATGCTGTAAAATACGAATGTCCTGTATGTTTATAAGCAAGTATTACGTGTACTGCGGCAATCAATGTCAACCAAGGTATCAATGATGCATTTTCTACTGGGTCCCATGCCCAGAACCCTCCGAAGTTTAAAGCTTCATAAGCCCAGAACGAACCCATGATGATTCCCGTACCTAAAACCATTACCGCGAATAAAGACCATGGTAATGCAGGCTTCATCCACTCATCGTATTTTTTATTCCATACACCAGCGATGGCGAATGCAAAAGGCACAACCATTGAGGCAAAGCCTAAGAATAATGTAGGCGGATGTATAACCATCCAGTAATTTTGTAGCAATGGATTTAGTCCGTTGCCATCTTCAATCATTGATAAATAATTCGCACGTTGGAAAATTGGAGCTTGTAATGCTTCGCGTAAAAGTATGAAAGGCGAACTTCCGATTACTTGTCCGAATACATCTACCCCCAACAACATCGAGCATATGAACACCTGTGAAAGTAAGATCACAGCCATCACTGAAGATTCCCATTTGCCAGCAGTTTTAATAACTACCCACGAAAGCACCATTTGCCAGAAAGCCCATAATAAGAAGCTACCTTCTTGTCCTTCCCAGAAACTCGACACCACATATTCAGTAGGTAAAGATTTCGAAGAGTGCGCCCAAGCATAATGGTATTCGAATAAATGGCTACCGATGATATAGGCTAATGAAACGATGATACCAATGATACCGATGGTATGTAAATAGAAAGAGCCTCTTGCTAATTTTTTCCAAGAGCTAGACTCTTCTTTATTAGCAAAAAAATAGGCAATGCTCGAAAATATTGCCGTCACAAATGATAAAACTATAAAAAATTGGCCCAAGTATCCGGGCCATAAATTCTCACCTATATATTGAATATCCATTCTGTTTTTTTAAAGAAAAATTAAGATGCTTTGTATTCTTTGGTTTCTACTTGGTCGTTGGTGTATTTCGAAGGACATTTCATTAAGATTTTATCGGCATGAAATTCATCACCTTCCATTTTACCAGTGATTACAATTTGTTCTGATTTTTCGAAGTCTTGAGGTTTGGTACCATTGAACACCACTTTACATTCTTTGCCTGCGTTATCGATTAAGTAGAAGGCAAAGTAATTGGCATCTTTGATAGGGTCGTAAATCATTTCTTTCTCTTTGGCTAATTTGCCTACGACATGTATTTCTGATTCAGATTCTCTAGCCTCTTGGAAGTTACCATAGGTACTTGAATCGGCGAAAGTGCTAATAATTGCACCTATTGCCAGCGCAATTACTACTAATAATATTATATGACTTTTTTTCATGGTATATACATCCTTAACAACTAGAAAAACTAATCGTTTTAAACGATGCAAAATTACGTATAAAAAAAGAGATTAATGAAGTTTTTGAGCTTAAATACTAATTACCTATTCAAAAGTAATTTCCCGAAGCCTTGAGTTCCACTTTCAAACTCAACATGCAACAAATAAGCACCTTTTGCTAATTCCACATTCAATTGTATACCCTCTTCAGAGTAGCTGCCTTTTTGTACAACTTTAGCCTGAGCGTCTAATATTTGGTAATATTTTATCTTCTCTCGATGTTTTAGGTTAATATGTTCAACAGCCGGATTAGGAAAAATAATTACTTCTTCGGTACTTATTCTTTTACCATCAATGCCTACGCCCTGGCAACCGGGCACTAAACAACCAAAACTATCGACTTTTAATAACCAAACATCTTGAGTAGGGTTTAACAAATCTGGATTATAAGACCAACCCACCATTATGAAGCCGTTGTCTTCGGTGATTTGCATACTATAAATTAAATCTGAAGGGTGTTTGTGACGTAAAACTGAATAATTATTATAAATACGTTCCCATAATTTTTTACCGTTTTTATCAAACTTTAAGAGCCAAGCATCTACATCATTTACAGAAACTCGTTCTGAAATTTGATGCCCTACTACAATAATAGTAGAATCTTTCAATTCTACTACTCTATAATAATAATCATCTCTTTCAGACCCTGTAATAGTTTCCCAAATCATCTGACCAGATGGATTAATTTTCATTAGCCAACCTTGAGTTTCTTTAACCCCACCTGTAATAATTGTCTCTACTGAACCTGATAAAATATAATCACCAGATAATGTTTTTATAATATCAAAACCGAAATCATAATTATTTTTATTGAATATTTTTTGCCATTGTTTATTGCCTAGACTATCAGTTTTTACTAAATACCAATGACGAACTTGATTGAGTTGACTTGTGTATTTACCAGTATAACCAAACAATAAAAAACCTTTATCTTCTGTTTCTACAAAAGCAGTAGGGTTTTCAAAATAGGTAGCACCATATGTGTAGCTATTTGTCCATAAAACGTTCAAATTACTATCTAATTTCATTAAGAAATAATTACAGTCTTGAATTGGTCTACCTTGGGTACAATTTTGTCCGAAGATTATGATGTTTCCATCACTTGATTTTAAATTCCCAACTGCTGCTTCATTTCCAGTCCCATACACAATTGTCTTTGTAGAAATTGTATCTAAATTAAGATTGAATTTTATTAGATGAATATCAGATCCAATTGTATCTTGCTTGTATTTAACAAGGTCAAATTTTATTCCAATATTCAAATAAATAGAATCATTTAATTTAATTAAACTTCTTCCATTATTATCTAAAGCATTATAAGGAATTCTTATTGATCGTTCTTTTATTATTTCACCAAAATTATTTATATAAACAAAATACTGAAAAGTTTGAGAATAATTCAAAGTATCAACTTTAGAGAAATCTATGGAAGGTGAAACCAGTAAATATCCACTATCTACAATCAATACATCTGTTCCTAAATCATTAATTCCCTTGTAATCATAAAACTTCGAAAACACCTGTGCATGGGCAGAGGTGTTAAAGAAAAGAAATATTAATAAAGTAAATATTTGTTTGTACATGTTCAATATTAAATATAATATTAAATTTTTGCTTGTACGAAATTTGTAATTATTTGACAAAGCTAATAGACCCTATTTCAATTAAAAATATGTAAATTTAATCTACATATTTTTAATTTATGGCAACAATAAAAGTTAATGGAAATGAGATAAATTTAATTTCATTTCAAGAACAAGACTACATTTCACTCACAGATATGGCTAATTCAAAAGTTGGAGAAAGCCGCGCTGCTGATATAATAAAAAACTGGATAAGAACACGTTATACTTTAGAATTTTTAGGTACATGGGAACAAATTAATAATCCAGAATTTAAAGTGGTGGAATTTGACCACTTTAAAACACAGGCTGGTTTACCTAGCTTTGTTTTAAGTATTTCAGAATGGATAGACAAAACTAATGCAAAAGGTATAATTGTAAAAAAAGGAAAATATGGAGGCACTTACGCTCATAAAGATATAGCATTTGAATTTGGATCTGCAGTAAGTGTACCTTTTAAACTATATCTAATCACAGAATTTCAACGTCTAAAAGAAGATGAGTATAAAAAAGTCTCATGGTCTGCAAAGCGTGAGCTCGCTAAAATCAATTACTTTATTCATACCAATGCTATTAAACAAAACCTAATACCAGATAAGTTATCAAAAAAGCAAATATTTAAAATTTATGCTAGTGAAGCTGATGTTCTGAATGTCGCATTGTTTGGTATTACAGCAAAGGAATGGAGAGATTCTAATCCAAATTTAGATGGAAATATCCGTGATTATGCAAACGTAAACGAATTAATATGTTTAATAAATTTAGAAAACATTAATGCAGTGTTAATAAATGAAAAAATATCTCAAAAAGATAGATTAATCAAACTAAATGATATTGCAATTCAACAAATGACTATTCTTCAAGAGTCAGAAAAAAACAGACTGATAAAATAACTAACTAACTCTCTCCCCTATCTGCTGCCTCCACATCGCATAATACAATCCCTTATGCTCCAATAAATCTTGATGTTGGCCTTGCTCTATAATTTTACCACGCTCTAATACATAAATACGATCTGCATGCATGATAGTCGATAATCGATGTGCTATCATAATCGTTAAATGATCATCGCCTTTTGAAACTTTTTTAATGGTATCGTTAATCTCTTCTTCTGTCAATGAATCTAATGCCGATGTCGCTTCGTCGAAGACCATTAAGCTTGGCTTACGTAATAATGCTCTAGCAATCGATAATCTTTGCTTCTCACCACCTGAAACTTTTACTCCGCCTTCACCAATCATTGAATCTAATCCTTTATCTGCACGTGCTAATAAATTTTGACATGCTGCTTTGTGTAGAACATCTAAACATTCTTCGTCTGTAGCTTGCGGATTTACGAATAATAAATTCTCGCGGATGGTACCTGCGAATAACTGTGTGTCTTGTGTGACAAAGCCTATGCGCTCTCTGAACTTATCTAAATCTATCTTATCACCTACTACTCCGTTGTATAATATTTGTCCTTCGATGGGTTGATACAAGCCTACTAATAATTTCACCAGGGTTGTTTTGCCAGAACCCGAGGGACCTACAAATGCGATGGTTTCACCAGCGTTTACTGTGAAGTCAATATGATCAATTGCTTTTGATTTTGAACTCTGATGCTGAAAACTAACTCCACTAAATGTTAAGTTTTTAACTACTGGTATATGTACTGGTTCCGATGGTTTTGGCTCTGTTGGCGTGTTCATTATTTTTTCAAAATTCGCTAATGATACTTCAGCTTCACGATAGGTGTTGATGACGTTGCCGAGTTCTTGGAGCGGACCAAAAATGAAGAATGAGTAGAACATTAAGGAGAACATTTGCCCAACTGAAATCTCTCTTTGAAAAATCAAAAACAACATGATGAACATGATACAGGTTCTTAAAAAATTCACCGCTGTACCTTGTACAAAACTTAAACTTCTAATGTATTTTACTTTTTTTAATTCAAGTCCTAAGATCTTACCTGTCGTATTATTCAATCGCTTAATCTCTTGTTGTACTAAGCCTAATGATTTCACTAATTCTATATTTCTTAATGACTCAGTGGTAGATCCAGCTAAAGCAGTGGTTTCTCCAACAATTTCTTTCTGAACTTTTTTAATTCTCTTACTCAATGCAGAACTCAAAGCACCTAATAATGGAACTACTGCTAAAAACACTGGTGCGATAATCCAATGTACCGATATAGCATATACCATCACAAAAATAATTCCGATGATGGTGGTGAATAAAGTATTAACGAATGCAGCAATTAATTTCTCTACATCGGCACGAACTTTTTGTAAGATACCTAAAGTCTCACCCGAACGCTGATCTTCAAATTGCGAATACGATAGACCTAATGAATGCTCTAATCCGTCAGAATACATCTGCGCCCCTAATCGTTGCGTAATTACATTCACAAAATAATCTTGAAAGTTCTTTGCTACTCTTGATATGAATGCTACCCCTATTGTCCCTCCGAGTAAAAGTCCGACCCCTTTCACATACTCATCTCTCGTCAGCTGATCAAACTTCGTAGCGTAATTATCAATTACATGTCTAAAAATCAATGGATCAAGCAATGAAAAACCTTGATTGATAGCTGCTAACACCAAGGCCAATATGCCCAACTGCCAGTAATTTTTTAGGTAAGAGTAAAGTATCTTCATATATATCGTCAAATATACTAACTAATTACAGTAATATATGTTTGAACAAACTTTTTACAATAATGCCTCATCGATAGGCTCCCAGAGTTCGATTTTGTTTCCTTCGGGGTCATAGATCCAGCCAAACTTGCCATAACTTTCTTCCATAATCTCCTCAACGACTCTCACCCCCTCCGATTTTAATTTATTTAATAGAGGTATCAATTCATCGACTCTAAAATTTATCATGAAATTATTTTCGTAGTAATTCGAATCCGATTTGAATATACTGAAGCTAGTACTTCCTTGACTTTGATCTTTCCAAAAGAAAATAGAGCCCCAAGATTCGTAATCAATACCGAGCTTGTCTTTGTACCAATCTCTTAATGCAACTGGGTCTTTAGCTTTAAAAAAGACCCCGCCTATACCTGTTACTCTCATTACTTCTTTTTATAAATCAACGACGCAATCAAAGTCATAATTAATCCGGTCGGGAAAACCTCTACAAAAGTATATGGCATTCTTATATAGGCTTTTTCATAATCAACCGAAAGTTGCGCCATCTCTTGTTTTAACTTCTCTAATTCAGCACCAGACAATCCGGCTAACTCTCTTTGTGAAATTTCATATTGAGAATACTGCTTCATAAAATCTTGTGCGAAATTATTGAAGATAACTTCCCAAGTTAAAACATAAAAAACACTAGTTATTAGAGTAATTAAAATACCCACGCTAAAAGCTTTACCGAAAGTTATTTTCCCTTCACCATAATTATTTCTGTACTGTCGAATACCAATAAATATAAAACTCAATGCAATAATTTGCGAGGCGAAACCCCAATACATTCCATAATCGAAATGCATACCATCTTTCAACATAAAGTATGATGAAATGCTCATAAATAGGGCTGTTAATAAGCCTGAATAAATGCCATTGTTTAAGATTGTCTTTTTCATATGATTTTTTTCTAAGGGTATCTCAAGCTAGCAATAATTGGAGAATTATCAAAGGCCGGGGGGAAGTTCTGGTTACTGGTTATTGGTTATTGGTGACTGGTGACTGGTGACTGGTGACTGGTAACTAGACACAAAAAATCTCCCTAACCTTTTAAATTTTGAAATGAAAAGGTGTGAGGATTTTCAGTCTTTGCCTTTCCGAATACTTACGCGAAAATCTAGTGACTAGTAACTAGTCACTAGTCACAAAAAAAATCTCCCTAACCCTTAAAATTTTTAAATGAAAAGGTGTGATAATCTTAATAGAAATTGAGAAGTATTGACCGTTGTACTATTTAATTTATCGCAGAGAAGTTAATTGCTTTTTTCATTTAGAAAATTTTAAGGGTGAAAAAGAAATTTTACAAAATTTAAGAATGAAAAAAAATGAAAATTAAAAGAAGAAAAATTTAATAAAAAAAGCCGAAGAAATTCTTCGGCTTTTCATTATGATATTTTTCTTCGATCACGGGAAGATACCTAAGTTCATATAAGAAACAGCGATTTTATCAATTGCACCTACTAGAGCTGCAGTTCTTAAGCTTTCGATTTTCTTATTTTGAACTTTGATTTCTCTGATCTCGTGGTATGAACGAATCATTGTCTCTTCTAATCCAGAGTTTACTAATTCTAACTCATCCGGACCTTTAACAATAGCTTTTCTTTGATCAGCAGATAATTTAACACCTGTTGCTTTCTCAATAGTATCTACTAATGTTCTATTTGCATTTTCTTCGTAACGCTTATCCATACGTCCGAATGCTACGTGTGATAAGTTCTTCAACCACTCAAAGTAAGAAACAGTTACACCACCTGCATTGCAATATGCATCAGGGATGATGATACCTTGATTCTTCACAAACCAATCAGCTGCTTCTGGAGTTGTAGGTCCGTTCGCACCCTCAGCGATGATCTTCGCCTTGATTTTCTTGATATTGTTGATTGTAATTTGATTTTCTAATGCTGCAGGTACTAAGATATCGCAATCTTGCTCTAAACCTTGAGAAGAATTTTTGAACTCTTTAGTAGCACCTTTGTATCCTAAGATCGAACCAGTTTTCTTTCTGTGTTCAAATACTTTATCTACATCTAATCCTTTAGGGTTATAGATAGCTCCTTCGAACTCACATAATCCTACGATTAATCCCCCTGCCTCTTGTATAAACTTCGCAGAATAGAAACCTACGTTTCCTAATCCTTGAACGATTACTCTCTTGCCTTCGATACCTGGCGTTAAGCCTAATTTCTTCATATCTTCTGGTACCGATACACACTCTCTCGTAGCGTAAAATACACCACGACCTGTTGCTTCTCTTCTACCATTGATACCTGATTGTGAAATTGGTTTACCAGTCACACAAGCACTAGCGTCTAGTGAACCCGGATTGAAAGTTGCGTATGTGTCAACGATCCACGACATTTCTCTTTCACCTGTACCATAATCTGGTGCGGGTACGTCGATACCTGGGCCAATGAAATTTTTCTTGATTAACTCTGAAGTATAACGACGTGTGATGTTTTCTAATTCGCCGATTGTGTAGTTCTTCGGATTGATTTTTACACCACCCTTAGCACCACCGAAACCTACGTTTACGATTGCACACTTGTAAGTCATTAATGCTGCTAATGCCATCACTTCGTCTTCGTTCACCATTTCACTGTAACGAATACCACCTTTAGTAGGTAATTTGTGATGTGAGTGCTCTACTCTCCATGCATCAATTACTTCGATTGAACCATTTTCTTTTCTGATCGGAAATTGAAAACGATAAACACTGTTACATGTTTTGATTTGGTTTAATAAACCTTCAGGATGCTTTGTAAAGCGTGCTGCTTTATCAAAGAACTCACACACATCACCAAAGAAATTGGTGTCATGTGATACTGCTTTGGATTTTACGGTTTTAGCCATAAAGAATGTTTGTTTGATTAATTTTGAATTGTAAATTTCGTAGCAAATGTTTGATTAATAATTATCATTCGCAAATTATTTGTCCTCTTTTTCTAATTTACTTAGTCTTCTATCTAATGTGACCAAGTAAAACACTATGCCAAAGAATATTACAGCGATGCTCGCAACTACCACATAAATTTTACCAGAATTTCTCAATCCATCTGCCATCTCTACTCCTGTGCTTTCTTGTGCAAAAACTAATGCATTGAAAAACAATGCTATAATTAACATTAATAATCTTTTCATATTAATTCTCTAAAGATTTATCACTTAATTTCTTGAACCTATATTTAATCTGCGCAATCCAGATACCCATGAAAATCCATCCTAAGACAGCCGGGTAAAAGACTTTACGCATATCATTGTCCATATCGTATGTATTGAACCCCGGATTGCCACCATTACCTGGGTGTAATGAGTCGGTCATTCGTGGTAAAATAAACACCAATACTATCATCACCGGAAACGCAAACACACTGTACACTGCAGAGATCTTCGCTTTCTTTTGTTCATCTTCTATTGAACCTCTTAAAACGAAGTAAGCAAAGTAAACCAATAATGCTATCGCTGCTGAATTTTGTTTAGGGTCATTACTCCATGGTTCTCCCCATGTGAAATTTGCCCAAATCATTCCAGTTATAATTCCTAATATACCTAGCAAAACCCCAACGTTTGCTGATGATTCAGCCCATGCATCGTTATGCTCTGAAGCATTACGTAAATATTTTATACTATACACTGCATTGATTACAAAAAGTATAATCATCGCAAACCACATCGGTACATGAAAGTAAACATTACGTATCGATTCATGCAATATCGGCAACTTAGGTACATCACCTAAAAGTCCCTGTATAATTGAGTAAGTAACTAGCAATACACCTGCTATTTTCCAGCTATAATTTTTCATAAATTAATCTCGCCAAATGTAAGGAAATAACAATAAAGAAACAGCGATTGTTATGATGTTGATAAGTAAAATTGCTATCAGCTCATTATAACTTACCGATCGATCTAATCCGTCAATGGCATTCTTCGAAAATTTGATCAACAACATCAACAAAGGCACCATAATCGGGAAACTCAAAATCGCCATCAAAGTGGTGTTATTATTGACCTTCGAAGCTATCGCCGACACCATACTCAACACCGTCGAAAAGCTTAGTCCGCCTAAGAAAACCGCCAACAAATAAAACCCTTTATCTTGAATCGGATTTTTAAAAACCACTGCATAAAACACAAAGCATACCATCGATATGCAGAACATCAAAATACTATTGTAAATAATCTTTGCGATGATCACACTTTGCGATGAACTCAAGGTATAGAAATACAAATACCTACCCTTACTTTCTTGCATAAAACTCTTCGCAATGGTATTCACCGAAGCAAACAATAAAATGATCCAGAACAAAGCATTCCAAGTTTGTACATTTATTTGTTTGAAAGATAGATAGCTGATGAATACAGTTGAAAAAACATACAGAATGATGCCGTTAAAAGAGTATTTATTTCTCCATTCTATGAGTATTTCCTTCTTTAACAAGGCTTTAACCTCTGTTGTAGTATTCATGCGACAAATTTATGATTATATTTAATATTTTTACCCCTAATAAATCGAAAGCAAATTGAAAAAGTTATTAGTAGCAAATAGAGGAGAGATCGCATTGAGAATTATGCGTTCAGCAAGAGAAATGGGTATCAGCACCGTAGCTGTTTATTCGGATGTTGACAGACTTTCACCTCATGTACTATATGCAGATGAGGCGGTTTTACTCGGACCTGCCCCTTCTAACCAATCGTATTTAGTTATTGACAAAATCATAGATGCATGTAAGCAAACAGGTGCTGATGCTATTCACCCTGGCTATGGCTTCTTATCTGAGAATGCTGAATTTGCTAGGCGTGTAAAGGCTGCGGGAATTATATTAGTAGGACCCTCACCTGAAGCCATGGAAATCATGGGTAATAAATTATCAGCTAAAGCTGCTGCATTAAAATACAATATTCCGATGGTACCTGGTACCGAAGAAGCTATTGACGATATCAACGAAGCGAAGTTAAGAGCGGTAGAAGTCGGATTCCCGATATTAATCAAGGCCGCAGCAGGTGGTGGTGGTAAGGGTATGCGTATTGTCGACCGTGTAGAAGATTTCGAAGAGCAAATGCATTTAGCAGTAAGTGAAGCTACTTCTGCTTTTGGTGATGGTTCTGTATTCATTGAACGTTATGTAGGTTCACCTCGACATATAGAAATACAAGTATTAGGCGATAATCATGGTAACATCGTTTACTTATTCGAACGTGAGTGTTCGGTACAAAGAAGACACCAGAAAGTTGTCGAAGAAGCACCATCCGCAGTATTAACACCAGCGATAAGAGAAGCGATGGGTAAATGTGCTGTTGACGTTGCTCGCTCTTGTAATTATACCGGCGCAGGTACCGTAGAATTTATCTTAGAGAACAACAAAGATTTTTATTTCTTAGAGATGAATACTCGTTTGCAAGTGGAGCACCCGGTTACTGAAATGATCACAGGTGTTGACTTGGTAAAAGAGCAAATTAAAATAGCAAGAAATGAAAAGTTGAGCTTCAGTCAAGAAGATTTGAAGATCAACGGACACTCAATAGAATTAAGAGTTTACGCAGAAGACCCATGTAATAATTTCTTACCAGATATTGGTAAATTAGAAACCTACACTATACCACAAGGATTAGGAGTTCGAGTTGACGATGGTTTCGTAGAGGGTATGGATATTCCGATTTATTATGACCCGATGATTGCAAAATTAGTGACGCATGGTAAGAATCGTGAAGAAGCAATTGAACGTATGATTCGTGCCATTGATGACTATCAAATCACAGGTATAGAAACTACCTTGGCATTTGGTAAATTTGTGATGGAACATGAGGCATTTAAATCAGGTAATTTTGATACGCATTTTGTGAAGAATTTCTTCAAGCCTGAGTACCTGAATAAATACGATGAACAAGAAGCAGAAATTGCTGCTATGAGCATCGCAAATATTTTCAAACAGAGTAAAAAGATGTCCAATTCTAGTCATTCTGAAAGTGTTGATTCATCAAGCAATTGGGTTAAAAACAGAAAAAATTAGATTTTATCAACAATGCACACTAAAATGGCTATATTTTTGTTGTATGTGATAATATGTTAAAAAGACTCTCCATCATTTTGTTGGTACTTTGCAGTACTTTCTCGACTTACGCTACGCATAACAGAGCGGGAGAGATTACGTACAAACAATTGAGTGCCTTACAATACGAGTTTACTTTAACAACTTTTACGGATGTGAGCCAACCAGGTAATGCCGATCGACCTTCAGCTACTCTGAACTTTGGCGATGGCACCAGCTTAGAACGCCCGCGTACAGAAAGAGTCATTTTGCAAGGTACTTTCATACAAAGAAATAAATACGTTTTCACACATACATTCCCGGGCTACTCTACTTACATCATAAGTTACCAAGACCCGAACAGAAATAACAGTGTTCAAAATATGATCAATTCGATCAATACTGCTTTCTATGTGGAGACTGAATTAGTCATTAACCCATTTATCGGATTCAATAATTCACCTATACTTTTATTAGAACCCATTGACTTCGGCGGCTTGAATAAATTATTCGTTCACAATCCGAATGCTTACGATGTTGATGGTGATAGTTTAAGTTTTAAACTAGTACCCTGCAAGCAAGATGTAGGCTTAGATGTATTCGGCTTTCAATACCCTGATGTAGCAAACGGATTTGCAAGTAAGACCTTTGAGATTGATGCGGCTACCGGACAATTAATATGGGAGAATCCGATTAAAATCGGATTGTACAATATTGCCATCATGGTAGAAGAATGGAGATACATTAGTAATACCAAAAAATTTCAACGCATCGGATATGTAGTGCGTGATATGCAAATAGAAATTGTTTTCACGAACAACCGACCACCAGTTATTCGTCCGCTGAAAGACACTTGTATTTTAGCAGGCAGTAGCTTTAACAAAAATATTTTTGCATCAGATTCAGATGGAACTTTGATCACGTTAACGGCGACAGGCGGACCTTTTGAATTAAGCACACCAGATACAATTATTTTCCCGCAACCGAATACCGGCACTGCAACAGTAAGTCAAACCTTCACTTGGAAAACTTCATGTAATTCTGTTCGTAAACAAGCTTACCAAGTAGTATTCAAAGCAGTAGACAATGGGAATCCGAAGTTAGTTGATTTAGAAGATTGGCAAATACGTATCATCTCCCCTGCTCCCGATAATTTGCAAGCAGTTGCATTGGGTAATGGCATCAATTTAACATGGAATAAATTAAATTGTGGTAAGGCAATTGGATACAGAGTGTATCGAAAATCTGGCAGTAATCCATTTATACCAGAAGTATGTGAAACGGGCTTATCGAGCGATAAAGGTTATACCTTAATCGGCACGATTAATAGCGTTGATCAATTAAATTTCAGAGACGATAATAATGGAGCGGGATTAAATATTGGAAATAATTACTGCTATAGAATTGTTGGTTTTTTTGCGGATGGTGCTGAAAGTATAGTATCTACTGAAGCTTGCGCATCATTGAGTAGAGATTTACCAGCAATTACCAATGTTACAATTTTATCAACTGATCAAAATTCGGGTAGAGATTCTATAGTTTATGCTAAGCCTACTCAGCTCGATACGAATCAATACCTTCCTCCTTATACCGTTAATTGGAAGAGATTTAGCAGCAACAATAGCACTGCACAAATTATAAAAACTAATGTCTTTAATTCATTCGCCGGAATTAACGATACCACATACGTAGAACAAAACATCAACACTTTAGAAGAACAATTTACCTATACCATAGAGCTCATTGCAAATGGTACATTGATAGGTAATTCACGCAATGCAAGTTCTATCTTTTTAAGTTCTAGCTCAGCAGAAAATAGACAAGTAAATTTATTGTGGAATGTGAACGTACCATGGAGCATTGATAGCACTGTAATTTACAGATTGAATAAAGTAAGTAATGAATTTGACTCTGTCGGCTTATCATTGACGAATACATATACAGACAGCGGATTAGTAGATGGAGAAGAGTACTGTTATTATGTAAAAACGATTGGTAAATATTCAAGCGGCGGATTCAAAGAGCCATTGATTAATTTATCGCAAGAATATTGTGCAGAGCCTAAAGATACCAATAGACCTTGTCCGCCACTACTCAGCGTAGACTCCACTTGTACCGATTTTACGAATGAATTAACATGGGTAATTGATGCTATATGTTCAGGTGATGTAGTGAAATACAAAATTTATAAATCAACTTTCGAAGGATCAGAATTTGAATTAATAACAGAGATCAATTCTAAAGATATTTTAGAATACAATGATGTAGATTTATTTACTTCTAGAGCTGGATGTTACTTCATATCATCAGTCGATTCTTTCGGTAACGAAAGTACTAGAAGCAATGTAGTTTGTGTTGATAATTGTCCGCAGTTAAACCTACCCAATGTATTCACACCTAACGGCGATAATAAAAATGATTTATTCGAACCAAAGAGTGATGAAAATAAATTCATAGATAAAGTTACCATCACTATTTACAATAGATATGGTAGAGAAGTTTATCAAACTAATAATTCTAAAATTCAGTGGGATGGTAAGGACCAAAATAATGGTCAAGAATTACCAGCAGGTGTATATTTCTACACCATTGAATTTTCAGAAATAAGAGTAAAGGGCTTAAGTCCGAAAATCAAAACAGGTTTTGTTCATTTAATACGATAAAATGTTTACAGGCATCATAGAAAGAATAGGCATAGTTAAAGACTTAGTAAAAGATCAACAAAACCTACACATCAAGATACAATCAGACTTCACTAATGAATTAAAAATAGATCAAAGTGTTGCACACAACGGAATCTGTTTAACAGTAGTTGAATTGAATGATGATATACATACAGTAACAGCTATTCACGAGACCATTCAAAAAACAAATTTGAATGAATTGAAAATTGGTGATCGTGTAAATTTAGAGAGATGTATGATGATGAATGGTAGGCTCGACGGACATATAGTACAAGGTCACGTAGATACCACTGCTAAATGCATTTCAAAAGTAGAGCAAGGTGGTAGTTGGTTATTTACTTTTGAACACGCTACGAATAAAGAATTCATTACGGTTGAGAAAGGTTCTATTTGTGTAAACGGAATAAGCTTAACTGTGGTAGATTCAAAAATCAATCAATTCTCAGTAGCGATTATTCCGTATACTTATGAGCATACCAATTTATCGAACATCGAAGTGGGTAATCATGTAAACTTAGAGTTCGATATATTAGGCAAGTACGTTGCTAAACTTGCTCTGTTTCGTTAATCTTTCTGAAGGCTTCTACTAATTGATTCGCAGGTACAGCACCGCTCAATGCGTATTGATCATTGATAATGAAAAAAGGTACGCCAGTGATGCCCATTGAACGCATATTACTTTGCAATTCTTTGATCTCAGCTACTCCTTCTTGTGAAGTTACTAATGCACGTACATGCTCCTCATCTAATCCGCATTTCACCGCAATACTTATTACAGTTTCTAAATCAGTTAAATCAATTCTTTCAATAAAATAAGCAGACATATATGCTTCTTTCACTACTGCTTGTAAGCCCGATTGATAAGCAAACTGTATGATACGATGCATCAAAAATGTATTCGGAGTTTTTGGCATTTCACGCATATTGAAATCGATACCAATAGCGGCTCCTCTATCGATTAACATTTGAGTTCTTTGCAAGAACATTTCAAAATCACCAAACTTATTAGAGATATGAGTTTTGAAATCTTCTCCTTCAAGAGGCATATCTGGTGCCAATTCAAAAGGCAAGAATTGTAGTTCGAAATGATATTCAGATTTTAATTCAGCAATAGCTTTTTCTAATTCTCTTTTGCCAATTAAACACCATGGACAAACTACATCAGATGCAATTTTAACTTGTATGCTTTTCATATTATTCGTCAATTTTTTTACCCTTCATAGCTTGCGAAACTGCCATATCCATTACTCTTTCAGCGAAAGGTCTTGTGTATTCATTCAATGCATCTACTGCATTTAATATATTATTTTTATCTACTGTTGTAAGTGCTGATTTTAATTTATCAATGAACGATTGTGTTTCAGCAATCTCATGTATCTCTAAATACTCTGCATGTTTCTTCAAAAAGTTTTCAGCAGTATATACCATTTGTTCGCCTTCAGTTCTAGCTTCTATCAACATACGATGATCGATATCTTCTTTAGCATGTGCAATAGAATCTAATAACATACGCTCTACTTCATCATCTGTTAATCCGTATGTTGGCTTCACCTCTACTTCTTGCTTAACACCTGATCTTAATTCAATCGCTTGAACCTTTAAGATACCATCAGCATTCAAAATAAAGTTGATGTCTACTTTCGGTAAGCCTGCAGGCATTGATGGTATTCCCCTTAAATCAAACTCTGCTAATTTTCTATTCTCTGAAACTAAATCTCTCTCGCCCTGAAACACCGATATCTTCATATTTACTTGTCCGTCGATCGAAGTAGTATATTGCCTACCCGCCTTCATTGGTATCTTAGAATTTCTCGGTATAATCGTATCCATTAATCCGCCCATGGTCTCAATACCCAATGACAATGGCGTTACATCTAATAACAAAATATCACTTCTATTGCCTGCTAAAACATCTGCTTGAACGGCAGCACCGAGGGCTACTACTTCATCTGGATTTAAATTATCATTGACATCCTTCTTAAAGAAATCAGAAACCATTGATTTTACCAATGGAGTTCTGGTAGAGCCACCCACCATAATGATGTGTTGAATTTCATCTACAGAAACACCCGCATCGGCAATAGCATTTTTACTGCATTCGATTGTTTTATTTACCAATGGTAAAATCAGCTCTTCGAATTTCTGTTTCGTAATTGCGCAATGATAATCGCCAACATGTGAGTTGAAAATATTTTGAGAGCTCAAAGCTTTCTTCGCTTCTTCTGCTTTTAATCGTAATTCTTGTGCGAGTGGTACATTGTTTTTCAAGGTATCATCCGCAATATTATTCTCTTTAATCCAGTACCCTAAAATAGCTCTATCAAAATCATCACCCCCTAAAAAAGTATCGCCATTCGTAGAGAGTACTTCAAAAATTCCGTTTTGAATTTTTAAGATAGAGATATCGAAAGTACCACCACCTAAATCGTAAACTGCAATCGTTTGTTCGTCATTAGGGTCAATGCCGATACCATAAGCTAAACTCGCGGCCGTAGGTTCGTTGACGATCCTCAATACATCTAAGCCAGCGATCTTACCCGCATCACGTGTTGCTTGACGCTGTGCATCATTAAAATAAGCAGGCACGGTAATCACCGCTCTGTTTACAGGAGTTTTCAGAGCATGCTCTGCTCTTTCTTTCAACTCTTTTAAAATCAATGCTGATAATTCAATCGGAGTGTAGAATTTCTCTCCTACTTTTATTTTTACAATACTATCAGAATCATCGTCAATCACTTTATAACTGAAAAATTCTTTAAAATTTTCAATGTCTTTATATGATTGTCCGAGAAGTCTTTTAACTGAAAAAATTGTATTGCTTGGGTCAGCGATTAGATAAGGTTTCGCTTCATTACCTACGATGATATCTCCAGAATCATGAAAATGTACGATGGATGGTACTAAAACACCCTTACCCATATCATTTATCACTCTAGGTGCTTTATCTTCATCGATATAGGCAATTAAACTATTCGTTGTACCTAAATCAATGCCGATAATGATTTCGTCTTTTTGTATTGTGCCTGTGGCTATATTGATTGAAACTTTCCCCATACCTGTATTTCGAAACGCAAATGTATAGAGAATACATTAAAAGCTCGTCATTGTTTTGTAAATGACGAGCCTTTGACACAATTTTTTAAAAGATGCTAAATAATTGCATACTTATTCGAACGAGGTTTTTTAATAAGTGAAGCATAAGTAAATTGTTTGATTACTTATACCTCTAACTGAATAAAAGGTTTCAATTATCTGTTAAAAGTCAATCGCTTACCCTTCTCAGACTCGTCGAATTGCCCTTTATGGTACACTAATCGTCCGTTTACAAAGGTTGAATCTACACTCGATTTAAAGGTATAACCCTCGAAAGGCGACCATTTGCATTTGTATAATAGGTTAGATTTATCAACTGTTTCTGCAGCATCCGGATTTATTAAAACTAAATCAGCGAAATAACCTTCACGTATGAATCCGCGTTCATTGATATTGAAAAGAATCGCCGGATTATGGGCCATTTTCTGAACCATCATTTCTTTCGTGATTTTATTCTCTGAGACTTTCTCCAACATCGCCTGTATAGCATGTTGTACTAAAGGTCCGCCTGATGGTGCCGATGAATACTTATTCGACTTCTCTTCAATCGTATGTGGGGCATGGTCTGTAGCAATCACATCAATTCTTCCATCTATTAATGCCTTCCAAATGGCATCTCTATCTGCTGCTGATTTAACAGCCGGATTCCATTTTATTAAATTACCTTTTGTAGCATAATCTTCATCAGTAAACCAAAGGTGATGTATGCAAGCTTCAGAAGTAATTCTCTTTTGTTCTAGCGGAATGCTATTGTCGAAAAGTTCCGTTTCAATAGCTGTGCTGATATGTAATATATGTAAGCGGGTATTGTGTTTTTGTGCTAAGCTTTTAGCGAACGATGATGATAAATAACATGCTTCAGCATCACGAATTATAGGGTGCATCTCTACCGGAATATCATCACCATACTTTTCTTTAGCTGCTGCTAAATTATTTTTCACTGTTTGTTCATCTTCACAATGAGTAGCAATAATGGTAGAAGCATTCGCAAAAACTTTTTCTAATACACTTGGGTCATCGACTAACATATTACCTGTTGAAGAACCCATAAATATTTTAATACCACAAGTATTTAAAGGGTTTATACGCATTACTTCATCGTAATTATCGTTGGATGTACCCATGAAGAAAGAGTAATTCGCTAATGAAACTTCAGAAGCTCTTTTGTATTTATCTTCTAATAAATCAATCGTAAAGACATTCGGAATGGTATTAGGCATCTCCATATAAGAAGTAATACCACCTGCTACTGCCGCCTTCGCCTCGGTATAAATCTCGCCTTTGTGGGTGAGTCCGGGTTCACGAAAATGCACCTGATCATCTATCGCACCAGGTATTAACCACATACCTTCTGCATTTATTTCTTTTGCGCTAGCATCAGAAATTTGATCAGCGATTTTTGCAATGCGTTCATTTTCAATTAATACATCTTGAATCTTCGAAATTCCTTCGTTTATTACAAGGGCTTGTTTGATTAGATATTTCATATAAATAAGTATGCTCAAATATAACTCTTATCTTTGCGACAATGTCAAAAGAATTTGAAAAGTTTGAATTAAACAAACAGCTATTAAATGCCATCGAGGAAATGGGATATAGTAAACCTACGCCCATCCAAGAAAAAGGTATTCCACCGATGATGAATGGGCAAGATTTAATGGGTGTTGCGCAAACAGGTACTGGTAAAACAGCGGCATATGTGATTCCATTAGTGATGAAATTAAAGTATGCTCAGGGCATGGACCCTCGTGCATTGATACTTTCGCCTACGCGTGAATTAGCGATACAAATTCATGAGAACATTCAGGCATTAGCAAAGTACACTGATTTAAGATCTGCTGTATTATATGGAGGCTTAGGTCCGAAGACGCAAAAAGAAATACTCTCAAAAGGTATTGATATAGTGGTAGCAACACCAGGTCGATTGGTAGAATTGTATTTATCGGGGGACTTGATTTTAAAAGATTTAAAAACCTTGATACTTGATGAGGCTGACAAGATGCTCGACATGGGATTCATCAGAAAAATTTACAGAATTTTAGAGATTGTACCACGTAAGCGTCAGAATTTATTGTTCTCGGCGACGATGTCAGATAAGGTGAAATCATTGGCGGGTGACTTCTTAGAATTCCCGACATTGGTAGAGATTACTTCACAGGCCACACCGGCAGAAAAAGTTAGTCAATTCGTTTATTTGACACCCAACATCCGAACAAAAATAAACCTCTTACAATCATTTTTAGAGAATGCCGAAGAGTTTAAAAAAATAATCATCTTTTGTAAAACAAGAACCATTGCTGAGAACTTATATCATTACGCTGAGCGAGTATATGGTAAGGAGCAAGTGAGGGTGATTCATGCGAACAAAGGACAAAATACTAGAATGAATTCTATACAAGCTTTTAAAGAAGAAGATGTAAGAATTTTAATAGGTACCGACGTGGCATCGAGAGGTATTGATGTGGTGAAGGTGAGTCATGTTATCAATTTTGATGTGCCATTAATTTACGATGATTATGTGCATCGTATTGGCAGAACTGGTAGAGCTGAAGAAACGGGCATCTCGATTACTTTTTGCAGTCCGGCTGAAGAATACCACCTCAACAAAATTCAAAAATTAATTCGCATGCGCATACCTGTATTAGAGGTTCCGCGCGAGTTGTTTGTAGAAGACACTCCATTTGCTGAGGCACAAGATATGGCTAGAGAAATCGACCATCAGAAGAAAAAAGAGAACCCCGATTATCAGGGAGCTTTTCATGATAAGAAAGTAAAGAAAGACGAAAAAGTAAATTATACGGGCCGTGAGAAGGCGAAGATGAAATACGGGCCTAGAAAAACCGGACATAGTAAAAATAAACCAAAAAGATAATACGCATGAAGACGGCAGAGATTAACATTAAAGTTACGTTAGACGATAATAAGCTACCTGAAAAAATTGTTTGGTCATCAACTGACTCAGAGAGTAGCCAACAAGTAGATTGCAAATCAATGATATTGGCATTATGGGATCAGCAGTATCAGAATACATTACGTCTAGATTTATGGACAAAAGATATGCCCGTAGATGAGATGAAGAGATTTTTTTATGAGACCTTAATGACCATGGGCGATAGCTTTTTAAAGGCTACAGGTGAGAAAAATATTGTAGAAGATTTGAGAGATTATTGCGCTCATTTTGCAGAAAAAATGGAATTAAAGGTTCAGGGTTAGTACTTGGCTTATATTTTGCTATATTGCTTTGTATTTTTATACCCTGAAATTTTTAAATTTTGAAAAAGTATACTAAAGTAAAGCTGTATAGCATTTTTGTTTTCGTGTTTTTGAGCTTGATTTTCAAAGAATCAAGTGCACAATTAGAAATTCGCACCGAAAAAGACTTCACCAAATTAGTCAATAACGTACTTGTTAGTTCTGGCGTAACCATTAGAAATGTAATTTTCAGAGGTGATACTTCTGCAATTGGAATTTTTAATGCGCAGAATACTAACTTAGGTATTGACAGTGGTATCATTATATCAACGGGTAATGTTTATAATGCAATAGGGCCAAGCAGTAATAATGCGAATACTGTAGCGAGTGGCACTGGTGATGGAGATTTAAATTCTATTTTAACACAAGGCATCACTAAAGATGCTGCCTCTCTACAATTTGAATTCAGTCCGGCTTCAAACACCGTAAAATTCAAAATCGTTTTTGCCTCTGAAGAATACCCTGAATTTGTCGACGAACCTTTCAACGATGTGTTCGGTATATTTCTAAGCGGTCCGGGTATTACCGGCAAACAAAATGTTGCCAACATACCAGGTACAGGCTCTCCTATTTCTATCAAATCAATCAACACAAGTACCAATGCAAATTTATACATTGATAATTCTACTGGTACAAGTTTAGCGTATGACGGATTCACAACAGTCATCGAAATTGTAGTAGAAAACCTCACGGCCTGCGAGCCTTATGTTATCAAATTTGCGATTGCCGATGTTGAAGATCAAGCATACGATTCAGGTATTTTTATTGAAGCATTGAGTTTCAAAAGTGAAACAAGTACCGATGCTACAATTGCTAAACTTTTACCTACAGGTTCTATCGTTCAAGAAAAATGCGACAGTGCTGTTTTTAGATTTAGAAGAAATTCTGCGGATGTCAGTAAAAATTTAGCAGTCTACTATGAAGTTACTGGCACTGCTACAATGGTTGATGATTATTTAGCAATAAATACTGATTCAATCGTTATACCAGCTGGTTTAGTTTTCAAAGATTTAGTGATCATGCCTGTCGATGATAATATTGTTGAAGCAGATGAAGAAGTAATTATAAAAATCATCAGCAACAGTATTTGTGCACCTTCACAAGCACAAGTTTCAATTAGTGATTTTGATACTTTAAAAATCACAGGCTATCAAGATATCGATTGCAAAGGTGATACATTATATAAATTAGTAAAGACAGCGGGTGGAAGCTCGCAATTGCAATATACCTGGACAGATAGTTTAGGGAATTTTGTTGGTGGCGGTCCGATATTAATCGTATCACCCGATAGCTTAACCATGTACATCATTAGTATTTACGATAGTTGTATCAATCATTATACGGTCGATACTATTTATGTACCACCATTGATTGTGGTAACCTTAAGCCAACTCAACGACACCATTGTTTGTCCGCCGACGGTCTTAACCCTTAATATTACTTCTGATGTTCCGAACCTTGACTATGCCTGGTCTGCTGTAACGCCAACTGGTGTAGACGTCGGATTCTTTGATGATAATACCATCATGAATCCAACTTATACAGTACCAAGCGGTGTAACTGAAATCATTGTAACAGTCATCGTCACAACCGAAGGAGCATGTGCAAAACCTATGACCTTTACCATTCGAACGATACCGAAAGGCATAGCGAGTAAGAAGCCTGCATTGATTTGTGGTAACGGTACGGTACAATTACAAGCTTTTGGTGGTGAGAGCTATCGTTGGAGACCAGCATCAGGATTAAGTGATACTACTATTGCAAACCCTATAGCATCAGAAGAGAGAACTTATACAGTAGCCATTACAGACAGTGCAAATTGTACAAGAGAATATTCAGTTCAAGTACTTATCGATACTTTACCAATTGCAAATGCAGGTAGAGACAGAATTATTTGCGCAAGATCATCGATACAATTATTTGCGCGTGGTTCTGATTATAATACCTACGAGTGGTCACCAAGAGGTACATTAAACAAATGGAATATACCGAACCCAATAGCATCACCAGATGTTACCACTACTTATTATGTAAAAGCAATTAATAACCTTTGTACAAGTTATGATAGTGTAACCATTTTTGTTGTTGATATACCAGAAACAGATTTCGATTTTTCATTCGATAGTTGTGCAAGAATTGTAGCCTTTAGTAATAAGACAATTGGTAGTGATAGTTTAGTCTGGGATTTTGGTGATGGTGATACATCATTATTTGACAACCCAGTACATAAATACGATAGCGTAGGTACATTTACCGTTACCTTAATTGCTAATAAGAATACAGATTGTAGCGATACCTCTACAGTACAAATTACCATACCAGAAATTGATATCAACAAACGCAGAATACCGAATGTATTCACCCCTAATAATGATGGTAAAAACGATACCTTCAAAATTACAGGTGGCAATGTTGAGTGTTTCATTGAAAGCATCAGCATTTTCAACAGATGGGGTAAGCTGATGTATGAAGTCAAAAACCAAACAAGTTGGGAGTGGGATGGCAGAATCAACAACGAAATTGTCCCGCCCGGAGTTTACTTTTACTCAGTTAAAGGAAAAGGGTTTGATGATGTGGGAAGCTTTTCAGTAATTTATTAAATTAGTACCGGAGTAGCTAGTAGCTAGTAGCTAGACTGGTTACTAGTTACTAATAATTAGTAACAAAATTCTAGCTACTAGCTACTTAAATACTATCTATATATGAACGGACATTACATTCACCTCCTTAGCAACCACTTCCCCATCGTGGGATTCATCATCGGATTTCTTGTGTTGACTGTTGCATTATTATTGCATTCAAGAGAAACGAAATTAGCTGCATTGGCAATAATTATTTTCTCAACCTTAATGACCATACCTGCGTATATATCGGGTGAAGAGGCAGAGCATGCTGTAGAGCATTATGCAGGAGTGAGTGAGTCGAGTATAGAAGAACACGAAGAGATTGCAGAGACTGCATTTATTTTAATAGAGATTAGTGGAGCATTAGCTTTGATATCTTTTTTACTTACACAAAGTGCGAATAAACTAAGTGTATGGTCAAATAGAATTACCTGGTTAATGGCATTAGCAAGTATTGTTTTGCTATTCAATGTAGGTAAAACTGGTGGAGAGATTAGAAGATCAGAGTTGAGAGATAGCAATGCTATTCAACAGACTGATAGTACAGAAATAGAAAATGAACATTAAATAAAAATAAGATGCGAAAAATCCAATTAATGATACTAATCGTATTTAGTATAGTCGCATATAGCTCATGCAAGCATGAACCTGATTTAGAATCACTGCCGAATTTAACTTATGAGGCAGATATAAAAATCATTATCAACTCGAATTGTTCTTCAAAAAGTGGCTGTCATGGTACTGATGAAGATTCAGAATTTCCACTTACTACATATGAGGAAGTAATGGAAGAATGCGAGGTAATAGCTGGTGATGCACATGCGTCTAAATTATATGAAGTAATAACTACAAATGGTTCAGAGCGTATGCCACCTGAAAAACCATTAGATGATAAGGATATTAAGAGAATCTATATATGGATATTGAAAGGAGCAAAGAAATAGTAATATGAAAAAAATATTTTTTATAATTTTTATTCTAACGAGCATCACTGTTATCAGTTCATGCTATTATGATAATTTCGAAGAAATAAATCCGGGTGCCGGACTTACATGTGATACTACAATTAGTGTAACATTTGCTGGAACTATTAAACCTATAATGGAAAGCAGATGCGGAGCAAATGATGGAGCTTGTCATAATGCTGGTGGTACAGGTTTTTACAATTTAGGAACAATAGAAGGTGTTAATTCGGCAATAACAGATGGTGTGTATATCGAGTCAATAAAACATATTGGTATTGCACGCCCGATGCCTAAGAATAGCCCTACAAAAATTGACCCATGCGACATCGCATTAATCGACAAATGGTTAAGCACTGGTAAAAACCCATAATCAAGAATCAACATGAAAATTTCATACAAACATATTTTTGCAAGTTTATTGCTAATGAGTTCAAGCCTTGCATTTGCACAAGAGACAGACCCTATGCAAATGTTAATGGAGATGAACCCTACAGACGAGAAAGAACCTGTTATAGCTACTTTTAAAGGCACAAGATTAATTAATCAACATACCATAGAAGTAGGTGGTAAAAGAACATTAGACTATCGAATTGCTCATAGATTCGGACCGTTTAACTCAGGCTCATATGATTTCTGGGGCTTAGATGGAGGTGCAAGTATTCGCATGAGTTTAGAGTATAGTTATGATGGTAGATTACAATTTGGCTTAGGCAGAACATCTATCGAAAAAACATATGATGGTTATTTAAAATATAGATTGTTACGCCAGAATAAAAATAACTCTATGCCAATTAGTGTCACTGTATTTACTGGTGCTTATTATACGAATTTAAAAGGTTCGGCAACATTAATATCGGGTATCGATAAATATAAGAATGCGAGTTCAAGATATTCTTTCGCTCATCAGATAATGATTGCAAGAAAATTCAATGAGAATTTATCGATGCAATTAACACCGAGTATGGTACACTTTAATCAGGTTGATAAAATCTCTGATCAAAATGATACCTATGCCCTTGGATTTTTAGGGCGATATAAATTCACTAAGAGAGCAGCAATTACATTTGAATACATGGCGCGCTTAAACAGGTTTACACGTGGTACTGACTATTATGATTCGATGGGTATCGGATTAGATATAGAGACAGGCGGACACGTATTTCAAATACATTTAACGAATTCATTAGGTATTACAGAAAATCAATTTATACCACGTACAGCAGATTCATGGGCTGATGGTGGAATGCGCTTAGGCTTTAATATTTCAAGAGCATTTACTTTATAGTGTGATCAAAAAAATAATATATCTCTTATTGCTTCTGACTTTTTTAATCAATATAAAAAAGTCAGAAGCACAGAGTATATACTTCCCTCCGAATAATTCTACAACTTGGGATACTCTTTCATTTTCAGAAATCAATTGGTGCGACGATAGTTTGCAAAGCTTATTGAGTTACGTAGGAAGCAATAGCAGCAAGGCTTTCATCGTTTTAAAAAATGGTAAAATAGTCATAGAAAAATACTACGGTTCATTTACGAAAGACAGTTTATGGTATTGGGCATCCGCAGGAAAATCATTAACAAGTGTTTTAGTGGGTATAGCTCAAGAGAAGAAATTCTTAAACATCAACGATACATCTAGCAAATACATTGGTAAAAATTTTACGAGTTGTTCTGCAATTGATGAATCGAAAATCAAAATCATTCATCAATTAAAAATGACTACTGGCTTAAATGATTTTGTCATTGATAAAGATTGCACAGATCCTGCTTGCTTAAATTGCTTAACAGCTCCCGATACACGTTGGGCTTATCACAATGCACCTTATACCCTATTAGATAAAGTGATTGAGAACTCAAGCTCATTAAGTTTGAATATGTTTTGCAATACCTATATCAAATCGAAAATTGGCATGGGTGGCTTGTATATCAAACAAGGATATAATAATGTTTATGTAAGTACTCCG
Organism: Sphingobacterium thalpophilum; assembly: GCA_943372195.1. Taxonomy (GTDB): domain Bacteria; phylum Bacteroidota; class Bacteroidia; order Sphingobacteriales; family Sphingobacteriaceae; genus JAEYZM01. The sequence continues at coordinate 41,635 of CALRXS010000008.1, read as the reverse complement.
CGATCGATGGCGCGATTCGGATTGTTGGCGATGAATAATTTTGTATGGAATGCTGATACAGTTTTAGGAGACCAAAATTATAAAACAGCCATGACCAACAGCTCTCAGAATTTGAATAATGCATACGGTTATTTATGGTGGTTGAATGGTAAATCAAGTTTTATGCTACCGAGTTCACAATTAGTTTTCAATGGCTCTATATTACCAGATGCACCAAGCGAATTGTTTGCGGCTTTAGGTAAAAACGGACAAGTAATCAATGTGGTGCCGAGTCAAGGATTAGTAGTGATTAGAATGGGTGATGCACCCTTAAACGGACAAGAGTTGCCGATGATATTCAACAACGAAATCTGGAAAAAATTAAATCATATCATTTGCAATACAACAAATGTATCAACAACAAAATCTCCAATACTAAAAATTTATCCGAATCCCAGCAATGACATTTTCCATTTCGATTTAGAGGAAGAAATTTTAGAAATAAAAATCTACAATATGCTAGGGCAAGAATTCAATATTCAAGCACACGAGAATTCGATTGATTTGTCGGGTTACCCAGCGGGCATTTATTGTGTGGTAATTGAAAGTAGTGCTGGGTTTGTTAGAAGCACGCTGATTAAAAAGTAGTATTCCGTATTCAGTATTCAGTATTCCGATTCTCGATTTTTGAAATGCGTCACGATGATTTTTACTTGTACCCGTAGGGGGCGATTACATCGCCCCGCCTAGTATAACATTTGAATCATTATACGATACAAATGTCGTTTGTAAAATTAAATGTCATTTGAACAATCAAAATGTCGTTTAAAAGGGTCGATGTAATCGACCCCTACCAGTGCTATTCATATACATCGTGACGCATTTCAAAAATCGAGAATCGGAATACTGAATACGGAATACGTTCTACGATTTCTCCTGCCAGATTTGTGCGAGATTCAAAATCGTCTCCACTACCAAACGCATATCCTGCACCGACACCCATTCTAATTTCGAATGAAATGCATGTTCACCTGCGAAGATATTGGGGCATGGTAAGCCCATGAAAGATAAACGTGAGCCGTCTGTACCACCACGTATTCCGCCACGGTGTGCTTTCATGCCTGCGCGCTCTATTGCTTGTATAGCGTAGTCGATCATATGCGGATGCTGATCAACAATTTCTTTCATGTTACGATATTGATTCTGCACTTCGAAAGTATAAGTTGAACCTGCATAATTTTTGATGATCTCTTTTACAATTGACTCTAAAAAGGCTTCGTGTTCAGCTAATTTTTTCGTGTCAAAATCACGAATGATAAATGATAGTTTTGCAGACTCCATAGAAGATGTTAATGAAGTCGGATGGATAAATCCTTCGCGACCTTCTGTACTTTCTGGCGATAATTTATCTTTAGGTAATGCTGCAATAATTTCTGATGCAATCTTTATCGCATTCTCCATTTTATCTTTTGCAAATCCCGGGTGTGATGCAACACCATTGATTTGAATAGTTACGCCATCTGCTGAAAATGTTTCATCCTCTATATGTCCGCGTGTTTCGCCATCTATTGTATAAGCATAATCAGCACCCAACTTTTTCAAATTTACTTTATCAACTCCCCTACCAATTTCTTCATCGGGTGTAAATAAAATTTTGATGTCACCATGTTTTATTGATGGGTTCGTCATCATTTGATAAGCAGCATCCATGATCTCAGCAACACCTGCTTTATTGTCGGCACCTAACAAAGTAGTACCATCCGCAGTAATAATATCAGAACCTATTTGTTCTAATAAAGCCGGATGTTCAGAAGCTTTTAAGATTTGTGTATGATCTTTTGGTAATACGATGTCTTTGCCATCGTAGTTTTTATGAATAATCGGATTTACATTTTCACCAGAGCAATCGGGTGATGTATCCATATGTGAACAAAAACAAATTACTGGTACTTGCTTATCAGTATTTGAAGGGATGGTAGCATATACATATCCGTTCTCATCCATCTCGGCATCATCGATACCCATCTCTAATAATTCAGCAACTAATAGACTGCCTAAATTTTTCTGCTTTTCAGTAGAAGGGCATGTGTTTGAATTCGGGTCAGACTGCGTATCAATTTTTACATATCTTAAAAATCGTTCTGTAACGGTATAGTTCATTTTAATTTGAATTAGTATGTCTTAAAACATTGATGGTTCTTTCTAGCTTATCATCATCAAAATCGAGGTGTGTTACAAATCGTACAGTTTGTTTACCCATGGTATTCGCAACAATACCTTCTGACTTTAATTTCGCTAAGAAGACATCTGCATTCACTTGATCTATCAATTTAAAAATGATGATGTTTGTATCTACTGGCAAGAGTTCTTTTACATAGTTAGCATCACCCAAGACTTCTGCAATTGCTTTCGCTCTTTTATGATCTTCTACTAATCTATCTACATGAAAATCTAAAGCATACGATGCAGCAGATGCGAGTATACCCGCTTGACGCATTCCACCACCTAATAGCCTTCTATATCTTCTTGCTTTGGCAATAAATTCTTTTGATCCTAACAATGCTGATCCGACTGGTGCTCCCAAGCCTTTTGAAAAACATACTGAAATAGAATCGAAATATTTTGAATAATCTTTTGCTGCATCTTTGGTTTCAACGATGGCATTAAAAATTCTAGCACCATCTAAATGCAATGGCAAATTTTTCGATTTACATAATTCAGCAATTGGTTTTATTTCATTCAAAAAATAATATCCACCCCCTGCTTTGTTCAACGTATTTTCTAAAGCCACCAACGAAGTTCTTGGTAAATTGATAATCGGAGCTTGAATAGCATCTTCAATTTGCGAAGCAGTAATCTTACCCAATTGGCCTTGAATCGCTCTAACCTGGGCCCCAGAATTAAAGGCAATTCCTCCTCCTTCATAATTGTAAATATGCGAGGTATTGTCGCAAATTACTTCATCGCCGGGTATGGTATGGGTTTTTATGGCTACTTGGTTGGTCATGGTGCCCGATGGACAAAAAACTGCAGATTCGAATCCGAAAATGGAAGCAACTTTAGCTTCTAGCTCGTTAACACTAGGGTCTTCGCCATATACATCATCGCCTAATTTAGCCGAAAACATGGCTTCTAACATGCCTTTTGTGGGTCTAGTTACGGTATCGCTTCTTAAATCTATCATATTAGGTATAGTTTTTGCTAAATTGTAATAAAATACAAGATAGGAAATTGTACAAAAAGGTTAAAAATAGATTATTGTATAAAATTTTAGTGCTGGTTTTGTTGAGCTTCATTTTCACAAATGTAGGCAAGGCACAACTGCGCGTTAGCAATACAAGAACTGCCGATGATTTAGTACAAAATGTTTTAGCTGATAAAGGTGTATCTATCAGTAATGTCAGAAGTTCTGCAAACACAGAAGCAATTGGTTTTTTCGATGGTAGGTTCTCTAACATCGGATTAGATAGTGGAATTATTTTATCTACTGGCAAAGTAACTACAGCCGTAGGTCCGAATAATGCTGGCAACACTGGCAATTCAAATAATCAACCTGGTGATCCGCTCATTCGTTTAATAGATTCATCTGAAAATAATTTTGATGCTTCATGGATTGAGTTTGATGTAATTTCAGAATCTGATAGTTTAAAATTCAGATTCGTTTTTGCATCAGAAGAATACCCTGAAAATATCAATAAAAACTTCAACGATATATTCGGATTGTTTATAAGCGGACCATCTATCAACGGATTTGAAAATTTAGCTGTAATACCTAACTCTATTACACCTATTTCAATTAAGACGGTTAATGGTAATATTAATAACCAGTATTATATTGACAATACAAACGGCAATACCGTAGAATTCGATGGCTTTACAAAAGTTTTTGAAGCTACTGTTAAAGTAATTCCTTGCTTGAGTTATAAACTAAAATTTGTAATTGCAGATGTAAAGGATTTAATATACGATTCAGGTATATTTATAGAAGCCAAGAGTTTAAAGAGTATCAACAAACAAGGAGTATCTGCTAGTGCATTTTTAAAATCAACAAATGAATGTGATTCCAATTTACTATATCTGATTCGAAATTCTGATGATTTAAGTAGCGACTTAAAAGTAAAATTCTTAATTGAAGGAACTGCTACTGTTGATGTTGATTATACTATTTCTCATAAAGATAGCATTACCATTCCTGCAGGACAAAAAGCTGTAAGAATTTCTGTTGTTCCAATAAAAGATGGTATTGCAGAGGCTGCTGAAAGTGTAATTCTAAAAGTTATTGAACCCTATATTTGTGATACAATCAGACAAGGCATCACAATCGCCGATTATAAATTCATAGATAAAATAGAATTCAAATTTGTATGTGGAGATTCAACTATTAAAGTTGCAATTAAAGATTATGATTTATTAGATTCTGTAATTTGGAGAGATAGGTTTGGGAATATATTATCTTTTTTACCGATACTAGAATTCGACGCTGATGATACCAATTACCATTATGTATACGGGGTAGAAAATTGTACAGGTAAATCTATCGTTGATTCATTTAAAATAACTAGATACCTCATCAATACTATTCCTGATACCAGCATATGCTTTGGTGATACTTTATTTTTATTTGCGCAAAGTAATTTAATAGGTGCAAAATACGAATGGTCGGGTGAAACTTTAGGCATGTATATTCCAAGTTCCCTAAGCGCAAACCCTTATATAATTCCTCAAAGAAGTGGTGCTATTACCGTCAAAATTACAAATGATGGTGTTTGTGCATTCAAAGAAATTTATGTTACTGTCAACAAGCTTAGTGTTGTATCAAACAATATTTCTGTATGCGGTAAACAGACCGTTCAACTAAAAACAAGTGGCGGCACAAAATTCAAATGGGTGCCTTCAACTTTTTTAGATAATGATACTGTTGCTAATCCTTTTTGTACTGCAGATACGAGTATCACCTATCAACTTACGATATCGAATGGTGCGTGTTCAGAGGTCTTCGGACTAAGAGTAGAAGTAGATAGCATGCCCAATACTGTTGCAAGTGATGATGTTTACATTTGCTCTAGACAATTTATAAGATTAGGCGCTACGGGTTCTTCAAAAGGAACGTACGAATGGTTCCCTAATACAGGACTTGACAGTCCGAAGTCAGCAAACCCTCTCGCCAACCCCATCGTCACCACCCAATACATCGTCAAAGGCTCTAACGGTGCTTGCTTTAATTACGATACTGTGATGGTTTACGTAGTTGATTCTATTGGCACTGAATTGAATTTTAGTTTTGATTCTTGTAGTCGTACTTTTTACGGCTCACAAATTTTAGGTGATGGCAAAGCTGTAATCATGTGGGATATGGGTAATGGCGATACCTTATCGGGACAAGATGTTCAATATACTTTCGATCAAATTGGTAATTACAATATTCGAGTCATTAGTAATCCGAGTGCCCCCTGCAGTACCAGCACCGACCTCAATTTAAACTACCCTTTGGTAGATGCAGATATAAGAAAAATTCCGAATGCCTTTTCACCGAATGGTGATGGAGAAAATGATTTCTTCAAAATTTATTTCGGTAATGTGCAATGTAAAATTGATTACTTCCAAATCTATAGCCGTTGGGGTGAACTAGTATTCGACAGTAATAGAGATAATACTTTTGAATGGGATGGTAGGTATAATGGAGAAGTTTGCGCCGAAGGTGTTTATGTTTACATCATCAAGGGCGAAGGCTTTGAAGACAAAGGATGGTTTGTGCTCTTCAAATAAATTAGGTTAACAATTGCGAATGCAATCATTAACCTAATCATAATTTTATTTAGTACTTACAGGCACTTTCACCTCTAGTGCATCTTTCACTTTTTGTTTCATCAATGCTAATTCAATTACTTCTTGCATTTCATTTACATAATGAAAACGCAAATCTTTTAAGTACTTCGCATTAATTTCTAAAATATCTTTTTGGTTATTATTACACAAAATAATGTCCTTAATTCCCGCACGTTTTGCTGCTAGAATTTTTTCTTTGATACCTCCTACTGGCAATACTTTACCACGTAAAGTAATCTCTCCGGTCATCGCTAAAAATGGCTTTACTTTTCTTTGTGTAAATGCGGATGTTAGCGCTGTCAACATGGTCACACCTGCCGAAGGACCATCTTTTGGTATCGCACCTGCGGGTACGTGAATATGAACATCCCAATGGTCAAAAACTTTTTGATCGATGTTGAACTTCGATGCATTCGCACGTAAATAAGCAAGCGCAATGACTGCCGATTCTTTCATCACATCACCAAGGCTACCGGTGAGGGTGAGTTTTCCTTTACCCGGACTTAAACTAGTTTCGATGAAAAGTATATCACCTCCCACTTGTGTCCAGGCTAAACCCGTCACCACTCCCGCTACCTCATTACCTTGATACATGTCTTTATCGAATTCAGGTGCTCCTAAAATCTTTTCTACATCTTCAAGTGTTAAAGTTTTTCTATATTTTTCTTTTACAGCTACACTTTTTGCAATGCCTCTAATCAATGTCGCAATCTTTTTCTCTAATCCACGCACACCCGACTCACGCGTATAATCTTCCACTACCTTCTCTACAATCTCTGGCTTCAAAGTAATGTCTTTCAACTTTAATCCGTGTTGTTCTCTTTGCTTCGGAATTAAATATTGCTTCGCAATTTCTACCTTCTCTTCAATCGTATATCCGTTTACTTCAATGATCTCCATACGATCTCTCAATGCTGGGTGAATACCGCTCAATGAATTCGCAGTTGCAATGAACATTACATTCGATAAATCGAAATCTAACTCTACATAATGATCGTAAAAAGCATTGTTTTGCTCAGGGTCTAATACTTCTAATAATGCTGATGATGGGTCGCCTCTGAAATCATTTCCTACCTTATCAATTTCGTCTAAAACGAAAACCGGATTTGCAGATTGAGCTTTCTTCAATGATTGAATAATTCGACCAGGCATCGCACCTATATATGTTTTTCTATGTCCGCGTATATCTGCCTCATCTCTCACCCCACCCAATGCTACTCTTACATATTTTCTACCAATTGCTTTTGCAATAGATTTACCTAATGAAGTTTTACCAACTCCGGGAGGACCTACTAAACATAAAATTGGAGCTTTCATATTATGCTTCAATTTCAATACTGCTAAGTACTCCAAAATTCTTTGCTTCACTTTCTCTAATCCGAAGTGATCTTGATCCAAGACCTTCTGTGCAAACTTCAAATCAAAATTATCTTCCGTGAATTCATTCCATGGTAGCTCTAACAATAACTCTGCATAGTTCAACAATACTGAATACTCAGCCGCAGCCGGATTCATTCTTTGTAATTTATCGAGTTCTTTGTTGAAGGCATCATGAACTTCTTTCGACCACTTCTTATCCATCGCTCGTTCACGCAAATTTTGTAATTCTAAATCAGGTGAATCACTGCCTAACTCTTCTTGAATTTGCTTTAACTGCTGATGTAAAAAATATTCTCTTTGTTGCTTGTCAATATCGACACGTACCTTCGATTGAATTTGATTTTTCAACTCGAGCATTTGCAATTCTTTGGTCAATAATTCCAAAACCATTTGCGCTCTTGCTTTCAAATCACTCGTCTCAATCATCTTCTGCTTGTCTTGTAAATCAGCACTCATGTTAGAGCTGATGAAGTTGATTAAGAACGATTGGCTTTCAATATTTTTCAATGCGAAGCCAGCTTCTGAAGGTATGTTCGGTGAAAGCTGAATAATTTGCATCGATAATTCTTTTAACGATGCTACCATCGCTTCGAATTCTTTATCAGATACTAATTTAGCTTCTTCAAATTGTGTAACCTTCGCTTTAATGTATGGTTCTTCTTGAACCAACTCATCGAGGTTAAATCTTTTCTTTCCTTGTATAATTACAGTCGTGTTACCATCTGGCATCTGCAACATCTTTACGATGTATGCAATGGTTCCTACTTTAAATAAATCATCAAAATTCGGGTCCTCAATATTACTGTCCTTCTGCGCTACTACCCCAATAATTTTATTGCCCTTATAAGCCTCTTTTATGAGCTTTATAGATTTATCTCTACCAATTGTGATAGGTATTACCACCCCCGGAAATAAAACAGTATTACGCAAAGGTAATATTGACAGAATTTCAGGAGTAGCTTCCGAATTCATGACTTCCTCGTCTTCTGATGTCAGTAATGGGAAAAACTCTGTATCGTCGTTTATAAAGCTAGTATCTAGTTTATTGATGTTAAATGGATCAAAAATGCTCATATTCTCCTCTTTCTTATCTTTTAGTCAAAATGTCACTCAAACGATTCAAAAATCGTAGAAATAGACCTATACATTGTATTTCAATTGATATGCCAAGAAAATATTGTCAGATTATAATTTTACTTCTTTTGACTTTTGATCCTTTTGAAATACGGCAGTTTGTGTTTTTCCTTTTAGGCGGATGTTCACAATATTAATCTGTTCTGCCTCGATTTCTAGCATGGTGGTATTACTTAATGTTATGGTTTTCCCAAGAGTTTTTTGCGGACATTCGATGAAGATTTTAAATACATCTTTCTCTTGTTTGGTACCTATAAACTTGATAGCTAAAACTTCATTACCTGATTTGATGTAAAATTTAGATTTCAAATAATCGAAAGTGAATTTTTCAATTTCTTTATCATTTACAGTTATATCCTTAGCATGAAACTTCGATAAACTTTTTTCAAAATCATGATAAGACACATTCATGATTATTTCCCATGAATGTGTTTTATCATTATACTCCATCTTTGTTATTGAAGTATGAAATTTATGTGATGATGCTTGCTTCGTAAAAAAGAATGCACACATCCACAGTAATATAAATTTCAGTTTAAATATTCGCATACTTATAGTTTACCTTGTTTTTGCAATTGCATTAAATTCGGTTGACTTTGACGCTCGTTTTTAAACAATTGAAATTCTGATTCGATAATTTTTTCTGGATAAAAATTATTCTTTAAGTTAATATCAGAAGTCTCTTGTAAGGGGTCAAGCGTTATTTGCTTGATCGCTTTTTCTGTGATAAATAACTTAGATACTTTTTTATTGTTTCTAACCCAAACTTCTGCTGGGATTCTGTTAATTTCTTTCGTTCCGTCTTCATACTCAAATTCTACTATTAATGGCATTATTAAGCCGCCTACATTCTCAAAATCTATCAAATAGAAATTTGACTTCTGTGCTAATAATTTCTTCTCGTTTTCTGTTAATGCACCAAAATATTTTTGGTACTTTTCTTTATCATAACTAGTAACGTTTAAGGCATCGTATTTGTTGTAAAAATCTTCCAATTCAGGATATTTTTGTACAAAATATTCTTTGATGTCTGTTTTGTTACGTTGCTCTGAAATAGAGATCGGCTCAGCATCTTTTATTTTCTTTTTTCTGGTTTTCTCTACTTCTGGGTCTTGGGTATCGATACGATATTTAGTCACATTAGTTACAGCAATATCGCATGGCTCTGTTCCATAAAACCAACCTCTCCAAAACCAATCTAAGTCTACACCACTGGCATCTTCCATTGTTCTAAAGAAATCTGCTGGCTGCGGATGTTTGAAAGCCCAACGCTCTGCATACTCTTTAAATGCTTGATCGAATAACTCTCTACCCATTACTGTTTCTCTTAATATATTCAAGGCAGTAGCAGGTTTACCATATGCGTTATTACCTAATTGTAAAATCGATTCTGAGTTAGTCATAATCGGATTGATTACTGATGGGTCGGCAGACATATAAGAAGTAATATTTCTAGCCTCTCCTCTACTCGAAGGATAATGCTCTTCCCATTCTTGCTCTGTTAAATATTGACAGAATGTATTCAATCCCTCATCCATCCATGCCCATTGACGCTCATTCGAATTAATAATCATCGGGAAGAAATTATGTCCGACTTCATGTATCACCACCGATATCAATCCGTATTTCGCACGTGCCGAATAAGTGCCATCTTTCTCGGGTCTCGGACCATTGAAACATAACATCGGGTATTCCATTCCTCCTATTGTTCCATTCACTGAAATAGCCACTGGGTAAGGGTAGTTTACCGTATATCTCGAATACACTTTTAAGGTATGTACTATCGAAGTCGTTGAGTATTTCTCCCATAAAGGGTTTCCTTCTTTAGGGTAGTATGACATCGCCATAACTGTTTTGTTCCCTACTTTCACACCCATTGCATCCCATATAAATTTACGTGACGATGCCCATGCAAAATCTCTCACACTATCGGCATGAAAGACCCAAGTCTTAGTCGCTTTTGATCTCGACTTTTCATTTTTCAATGCTTCTTCGGGTGTAATAATCAAAACTGGCTTATCACTTTTCTCTGCCTTTGCTAATCTATCTATTTGGTTTTGATCTAATACCTCTTTTGCATTTTGTAAAGTACCTGTAGAAGCTACTACATGATCTGCAGGCACCGTAATACTTACTTTATAATCTCCAAACTGAGTATAGAATTCTCCCGTGCCTAAAAATTGTTTATGGTACCATCCGTTTACATCATCATACACACACATACGTGGGAAAAATTGCGCCATCTGATACAAGTAATTTTTGTCTTCTTCAAAATACTCGTATCCACATCTCGCAGAATTTTTCTTTTCATTATTGACATTATAATTCCAGTCTACCGAAAACTCAAACTTCGATTTTGGCAAAATCGGTTTTTCTAATTCAACTTTCATCATCGTATTAACGATAGTGAATTTTAAATTCTTACCATTCGCATCTTTAACTGATTGAATATTATAGCCACCATCGAATCCTTTTTTCATTAAATACTCAACACCATTGAAAGACATATTTTTTAATTCAGCATTTGTACTTGCTAAATTGGTCATTGAATTTTGTTTGAATATATTCTGATCTAACTGCAACCATAAATAAGTCAAAACATCTGGTGAGTTATTATAATAAGTGATGGTCTCAGAGCCTGTGATGCTTTGCTTCTCATCATCTAATTTCACTTTGATGTCATAGTCTGCAGCTTGCTGCCAATATTCATGTCCGGGTGCACCTGCTCCATTTCTATAAGCATTCGGTGTTGGCAACCATTCATCTATTTGATGGAATTTGCTTGAGTTATAATTACCTTGAGCGAATGCTATACTTGGTAATAGTGCTAATAAGTAGATAATTTTTTTCGTTGAATACATATCGTAAAAAAGCCCTCTCGTTATGAGAGGGCAAATAATTGTAAATACTATTAAAATTTATTTGATGATGATTTTTTGAGTTTCTATCATACCATTTGAATTTATTTCTAATAAATAAACTCCTTTTGCTAAACTAGATAAATCAATTGCTTGATCTTCTTGAATATTGATTTTCATCAACTCAGCACCAATGATATTTAATACACGAACATCCGAACTAGCTTTTATACCTTTGATATTAAAGATACCATTCGATGGGTTCGGATAAATATTGAATTGATGATTTTTCGATTGATCGATACCAATGCTTGAACTTACTATCACTGTATAATCTTCAATTTGTCCGTTACGAACTTTACTACAAATTACATCTGGTGTATTGATACTCGCTCTACCTGAAACAACACGCATTCTTAGAGGCACATCTTTCACAGCATTACGTGGAACAAATACTGTATCGTAATGATTTTGAATTACCGCATCTGTCTTCATCACTAATTCTGATGCATCGAAAGTACCATCATTATTCCAGTCAATATGAGCTCTTGTAAATACTGCGGATGTTGCGAAAGTGGTAATCTCCATCGGATAAGAATTTCCTGCTCCTACGAAGGCACGGTAGCATGTGAAGTCCATGTATGGGTCTTCAGCTGTCGGACCAAAACTAGAATTTTCTAATTCAGCTAATTTCACTTTGTAGATACCAGTAGTACCTAATGGCAATTGCACATCAGCAACACATGAAGTTGGTATAACGCTATTAGCGAAAATATACACACAATTATTTTTCAAGAAGGTATCGCTACCATTCGGATTTGTTGCAATTAATCGAACATTGTAAATTCCGTTTACTGCATATGAATGCGACGGATTCGTTTGATTAGATGTAGTACCATCACCAAAATCCCAAAGATACGAAGTTGCAGAACCTGAATTATTTTTGAAAATAATCGCAGTATTTGCTTTACAAATAATTTCCTCTACATAGAAATCAGCAACAGGTATAGCAGTGTATGCTCTACCTACACCTACAGCATGCCAAGCATTCATAGTAGATTGATATTCTGGTGATCCGAAGCCATATAAATCAATAGCTGCTTGTATCGAACCGTTTCTTGCATCTTCGAAATTAGACTCAAAAGTTAAGTAATCTCTTAAGTTTTTATAAGCGATTCTTGCTGCTTTGTGTAAGCCTATACCTGAAACATTGTATGCTGTATTTTTATCGTTATTACCAACACCACCTTGTGCTAATAAGTAAAACCAAAAGTTTTGAACACCACTGTTATTGTGTACACCACAGTAATCATTACTGCCTGATGGCACACAATCTTTTGTATTTGTCCAGTATAAACCTTCATAAGTATCAGGGTTTTGGAAATCATTTGGTGCAGCCATGTTACGTAATGCGAATGAATTTTTACCTATGATCCATGAGGCTAAACCCGGACCTAACTTACCGAATTCAACTGCAGTACCGAAGATATCAGAGAATGATTCGTTCAATGCACCTGATTGTGATTCATAAATTAATCCAGCTGTAGTTTGAGTTACACCATGTGTAATTTCATGAGAAACAACATCTACAGAAACCAATGGTTCCCCATTACCATCACCGTATCTTGAATATGAACCTGTCCATTGTGCATTAAACCATGATCTATCAAAATGCATATACTGCAATAATTTAGAACCTTGTCCGTCGTACGAATCTCTGTTTAAGGTATCATAGAAATAATCAAAAGTCATTTCAGCACCCAAATGGCAGTCTGTAGCAGCTTCATTATAACTAGAGTTTACATTGTTCCATAAATTATCGGCATCTGTAAAATCTACTGAAGCATTTTCATCACTATTATTACAATCTCTTGTTTCTATTTGTTGAGAAAGCCCCTTACGATTATTCTCACGTAAGATGAATTGACCTGGTGCAATACTATCTGTTCTGATATTTTGTAAACCGTAGTATTTAGTCTGTGCTTTACCTGGTACATCGATAGTGCAAAGTTTTGGCAGTTTCTTTAAAACTTCTCCATTGCTTGCATCCACATAAACATCGAAACGAACATCTGGCTCATGCGCATAAATATCGAACTTATAAGCATAGTATAACTTACGTCCGGCGCCTTTATCTAATGGCAATAATACCAACTCCATTTTCGGATCGTATGAGAAATCAGGTTTAGCTAATGCTACTCTTAGCATAGCTTCCTCTTCTTTCATCTCCCATTTGTATTTAGTGGCAGGCACTGCAGACTTTGCATTTTCAAATGCTTGTGTAGAACTGATGACAATGTTATTTTCTGGCTCGAATGATAAATAGAAATCACCGTTTACCGATTGAATATTGCCACCTTTCTCACGAACACGAATCATGGTAAATTCAACAGGTATGTTATTGTACTGCTGCTGATATTTGTAGTGGCTTACATCAGCTTTGAATTTATCATCGTACTTCTCTACGAACTTGAATTTATCTTGTTCTCTCAATTGAAATAATTGACGAGCCCATTGATCTGATTCGACATTCGTAATCTTTAAATTCTGATTTGATTTTAATTCTACAAATGCAGGTGCATTAGTACGAGTATTAAAATCTACACGATTTGCTTTTTGCTTTAACACATCTGTGTTTTGAGCAAATGCAATCGCTGGTAAAAAAATTAACAGTTGGGTGATTTTTCTCATTTTCTCGTTTATAGGATATGCAATATAACAAAAAAGTGTAAAATCTTGTTTGAGAATCGATTCTGATTATCAATAAATTAAAAAATCCACCAGAATATAATTAAGAGTTAATTATTCTTAATCTTTTATATCTGGCGGATATTTATTTTTAATTTACGAGCTTATGCTGTAATATTAATATCGTTTACATTTTGAAATACGAGCTCATTGTTCTCTTTACTTAATAGAATTACCGAATCTTTGTTCACTTTACCCGATAATATCTGCTTTGAAAGTTCATTCAAGACTTTTTTCTGCATCACTCGCTTCAATGGTCTTGCACCGAATTGCGGATCATAACCTAACTCTGCTAACCAATCTAACGCCTCTTCTGTCGCACTCATTTCTATACCCATATCAGTTAAATTCTTCTGTATAGATTTGAATTGAATTTCAACAATTGATCGTACTTCTTCTCTGTTAAGCGGAGTGAACATAATCAACTCATCTATTCTATTTAAGAATTCGGGTCTGATGGTTTTCTTTAATAAATCGAATACTTGCAATTTCGTTTTTGCAATAACTTCTTCTCTGTTGATATCAGTTAACAAAGCGAACTCTTCTTGTATTAGATGCGCTCCAATATTCGATGTCATGATGATGATGGTGTTTTTGAAATTCACCATTCTTCCTTTATTATCCGTTAACCTTCCGTCGTCTAATACTTGTAATAAAATATTGAATACATCGGGGTGAGCTTTTTCAATCTCATCTAACAAGATCACTGAATAGGGTCTTCTACGCACTGCCTCTGTTAACTGTCCGCCTTCATCATAACCCACATACCCCGGAGGCGCACCAATTAATCTCGATACCGCATGTCGCTCTTGATACTCCGACATGTCTATTCTTGTCATCGCATTTTCATCGTTGAATAAGAAATCGGCTAAGGCTTTTGCTAATTCTGTTTTACCCACACCTGTTGTACCTAAGAAAATAAATGAACCTATAGGGCGCTTCTTATCTTGCAAGCCTGCTCTACTTCTACGCACCGCATCTGCAATGGCTTCTATCGCCTCGTGTTGCCCCACTACCCGCTTGTGTAACTCCTCTTCTAATTGCAATAATTTCTCACGCTCACTCTCTATCATTTTATTCAATGGTATACCTGTTGTACGCGATACTACTGCTGCAATATCTTCTGCCGTTACTTCTTCTTTCATAATTCTAGAACTGTTTTGCTCTAGTTCTTTTTTGAAATTCTCTAAACGTGCTTCTGCTTCTTTGATTTTACCATAACGTATTTCTGCTACCTTTCCATAATCACCACTACGTTCTGCTTGATCTGCTTCGAATTTTAATTGTTCTATCGCATTCAATTCATCTTGAATATTATTTACAATTTGTTTCTCTGCATTCCACTTCGCACGGTAACTATTTCGCTCATCACTTAGTGTTGCAATCTCTTGATTTAACTCTAATAATTTACGCTCATCTCCTTCACGTTTTATCGCTTCACGCTCAATTTCTAATTGCATGATTCTTCTTTCAATTTCATCTAATGCCTCTGGCACCGAATCCATTTCTAATCTTAATTTCGAAGCTGCTTCATCCATCAAGTCAATCGCCTTGTCTGGTAAAAATCTATCTGAAATATATCTTTGTGATAATTCTACCGATGCAATAATCGCCTCATCCTTGATACGTACCTTATGATGTGTTTCATATTTCTCTTTCAATCCGCGTAATATCGAAATCGCATCTTCTGCATCAGGTTCTTCAATCATCACCTTTTGAAATCTTCTCTCTAAGGCCTTGTCTTTCTCTAAGTATTTCTGATATTCATTAAGCGTAGTTGCACCTATCGAACGTAACTCTCCTCTTGCTAATGCAGGCTTTAAAATATTCGCTGCATCCATCGCTCCTTCTGATGCTCCCGCACCAACCAAGGTATGTATCTCGTCGATGAATAAAATAATTTCTCCATCACTATCGGTTACTTCTTTCACGACAGATTTCAATCGCTCTTCAAACTCACCTTTGTATTTCGCGCCAGCAATCAATGATCCCATGTCTAATGAAAAGACTGTCTTTGATTTTAGATTTTCAGGCACATCACCTTTCACAATTCTATGTGCGATGCCTTCTGCAATAGCAGTTTTACCAACACCGGGTTCGCCGATTAAAATCGGATTGTTCTTAGTTCTACGAGATAAAATTTGAATCACTCTTCTAATTTCATCGTCTCTACCAATCACCGGATCAAGCTTACCAGCCTCTGCTAATTGATTTAAATTTTTCGCGTATTTACTTAAAGCTTGATAAGTAGCTTCTGCATTTGGGTCATTCACTTTTGCATCGCCGCGTAATTCTTTGATCGCTAATTTTAATTCTTTCTCGTTCAATCCCGCATCTTTTAGCATCGTAGAAATTTTATCGTTCGCCGATAACATCGCTAATAAAATATGTTCTATCGATACATACTCATCACCAAATTCTTTTAATGATTGTAAGGCTTTTTGTAATACTTGATTGGTAGCGTTTGATAAATACGGACCGTTACCACTTGACTTAGCAAATGATTGTATCATTGAATCGCAAACATCTTTAACTCTCTGGATGTTCACATTGGTTTTCTTGAACAAGAACGGAACAACATTTTCATCGACCTCTATAATCGCCTTCAATAAATGTGCTGTCTCTATCGAAGTCTGTTGATTTGCCATAGCAATCTCCACCGACTTGTTTATCGCTTCTTGTGATTTAATAGTGTACTGTTGTAAATTCATAGCTGTATGTTTTCATACCATGCATCAAAACAAACACCAATCGATTTTTGATGCTATTTCCCTGCTATTATGGCATTTATGATTGATATCGACCTGACCTTTTAGCAAAACTCTGCTAATACGGCATGATGATACACTTGCTCATGTATCTCGCGAGTATCATTTGTATATCTCTGTTGTGTGGGTATTTTTTTATTGAACTTCGCAAGTCTTCTAAACTCGGATAACCGAAACTCGCATCGAAAAATCCGAAGCCCTTATACTGCCCTTGCTCTATGCAGATGATTGATTTCTCATACTCTACTCTACCCTTAGAAATCAATAGAAAATTTTTATTCTGAAAGCTCATGCTCTCTATCGCAGACATCGCTCTTTCATTATATTTTTCAGGTGTTTCAGCCGATACACATGCACCTAAACATTTTTTTATTTGATAGTTAAAACAAGGTCCGGCGAACTTATGCAAATTACATTTCGATAAACATAATTGATATTGCTCTACTGTTTTTTCAAAAATCTTTTTCGCTTGCACACTCGAATCTACTGTTGTCAATACCTCTTTATCTTCTTGGTATCGATCGATGTATAATTCTATATAACCTTGCTCATCTGTTCGATGATAAATGCTGTAATAAGGTACTGCACTACTTCTCTTTTGTGAAGTATTATAAATCGGTTTTAACTTTTTAATTTCGTCTGACTCTAACAATAATGCAATCAATTCAGAGCCTGTATTTTCAATACTTATATGCGCTAAATCATCGAGCATACGAATTGATTTTTTTGTTTTAGGCGAAGAAAAATGCTGAGTAATTCTTTTCTTAATATCATTACTCTTGCCCACATAAATCACATCTCCTAATTGATTGTGAAAATAGTAAACCCCTGTAATGCCCGTAGGTATTCGATCTAGAGCATCTTCTTTTAAAAGCGGTGGTATATAAGTGCTGGTTTTATTCTTCGCATCCTTTACATCATCAATCACCTCAGCATTGGTTTTCAAAATTTCTGAAAATAATTCTGCCGTAGCCAATGCATCACCTAATGCTCTATGTCTATTTTCTATTCGGATGTTTAATTCTCTGCAAATTTCTCCTAAGCTGTAAGATCTGTACCCTGGGAAAGCTTTACGACTCAAGCGTACTGTACACAGTGTACTGCGATGAAAATTATATCCGAGATCTTTAAATGCTGCCTGCACAAATCCGTAGTCGAACTTCACATTATGTGCAACAAACACTGCACCTTCTGTCATCTCTACAATTTCTTTTGCTACTTCATGAAATAAAGGTGCGCCCTCTACCATGGCATTACTGATACCTGTGAGTTGGGTGATTTGATAAGGGATGTAGGTCTGGGGATTGATAAGAGTGCTGTATTCTCTTATAACTTTTTCACCATCGTGTAGTATAATTGCAATCTCCGTGATTTTACTATTACTGGGGCTTCCCCCAGTAGTTTCTATATCGATGATTGCATACATATTTAAGCTTTAAACATTCGTTGCCAAAGCTTGAACCTGATGGTTTACTAACTTAGTCAATGGAGATACCGCCATCATTTTAATAAAGGGATTCAAATCTGCATTGATAGTCATTTGTGCTGAGCAAGAATTTTCATCTATAACACTGATTGTCCAGACAATGTTTAAATCAAATGGTGCAGGCACCGAAGGTATAATCACAATTTTACCAGCAGCATCACGTTCAGATATTTTCAATTCTAACTTCGCCATGTTCTGAATCGTGAATTTACATTCATCTTCCGTAGAGCTCCAGTTATAAATATTTTCTGGCATCAATACCTTATGGTTATTAGCGTTAGCTAAAAAAGTAAAAACCTCGCTTAGAGGCTTCTGAATTGATTGATTTTCGCTTTGGATGCTTGTCATTGTTGATGTATTAGGTATTAAGTACAATGTATAATGTTTAATGTACTTTGTACATAATACATTGTACATAATACATTGTACAATATCACTGCTTTGTAAATTCACTAAGCCGTCTCTTCAAGGCCCCAATGCTCCGGGTTCTGTCTCCACGACTTCAAGATCTCTACATCATTCTCTGTTATATAACCAGAGCTTAATGCTTGATCTATTAAATCATTGTAATTACTTAATGATACTAATTTGCAATTTGCGTTTACAAAATTCTCTACTGCTTTGTCAAAACCGTAAGTGAAAATAGAAACCATACCTACTACTTCACATCCAGCAGCTCTTAATGCTTCAACAGCTTTCAAGCTACTCTTGCCAGTAGAGATTAGATCTTCTACTACTACCACACGTTGTCCTTCTTTCACTTCACCCTCAATCATGTTGTTCATTCCATGATCTTTCGGTGCTGAGCGTACATATGCAAATGGTAAGCCTAATTCTTGTGCTACTAATACACCTTGTGGTATACCAGCTGTTGCTACACCTGCAATTAAACTCACTGAAGTAAATTCTTCGTTGATAACTTCTGATAATCTTTGACGTATAAATGTTCTAACAGGTGGATAGGATAATGTTACTCTATTATCACAATAAATAGGAGACTTCCAACCCGAAGCCCAAGTAAACGGATTACTTGGTTGCAGTTTTATTGCCTTGATTTGAAGCAAAAATTCTGCTACTTTTAACGACGTTTCCCTCTTATTAATCATAGCGCAAATGTATAAAATTTATATTAACGATAAACCGATAATTTTCTCACAAAAGCATATTAAGCTCAATATTCCAGAACAAGATATTGCAATGCACTATGAATCAGATGATTTAATTTTTAATAACGAGTTTTTAACAGCCCTAGAAAGCAAAAAAGCCTATGTTATTCACACATCCGAAGAGAAAAAAAGCTTTGAAAAGTTTGTGGGGAATTTGAAGGTGATTGAGGCGGCGGGCGGACTCGTTTACAACGCTTCAAAAGATTCTATCTTGTTCATATACAGAAGAGAGAAGTGGGATTTGCCGAAGGGTAAAATAGATAAAGGCGAAGGTATTCAAGAGGCGGCATTACGTGAAGTGCAAGAAGAGTGCGGCATCGTTTCACATAAAATCAAAAGTTTCTTGACAGAGAGTTACCATATTTTCAACATGAAAAATAAATGGTGCTTGAAAAAAACCTATTGGTTTAATATGCAATGTGATGCAGAAGAAATCTTAATTCCACAAGCTGAAGAAGAAATTACGGCGATCGATTGGTTTAAGAAAAATGATTTATCGAAAATCAAAAGCAATACTTACGCGATGATTAAAGACATTATCGACGAACTGTAATTATCGTTTATGTATCAATAAATATTCTGCAACTTCTTTCGGTACGAACTGTGTGATGTCGCCACCATTACGTAATATATCACGTACAATGGTAGAACTTATCGCTGAAAAGCCTGGCTTCGATAACACGAAAATACTTTCTATATCTGGTTGCATCGCATGGTTCATTTGACTGATTGCTTTCTCGTATTCAAAATCTGATACCGATCGAATACCGCGAATCATGTATTGTGCATTTACCTTTTTGCAGATGTCTACGGTTAAGCCTTCATAGGTTAATACCTCTATGTTTTTATGTTTAGCAAAAACATTTTTTAGCATCTCTTCTCTTTCATTCGCAGTCAATAGCGATTGCTTATTGCTGTTCAATCCGATGCCCACATACACTTTATCAAATAAAGGCAATGCACGATTCAATATATCGATGTGTGCAAGTGTAATGGGGTCAAACGATCCGGGGAATAATGCTATTTTTTCCATACTGCTAAATTAAGCAAATTTATTCTATCGATTAAAAAAAGAAAAAGTGGATGATCCATATACCCTTGCCTCCACAAATCCCTTAACGTAATCTAATTTCTGTACACTCGCATGTTCTATAATTAACTGTCCGTCGGGTTTCAACAAATCATGCTTCAAAACTAATTCTGCTATCATGGGGATGTTGGGTAAATCATAAGGAGGATCTGCGAAAATAATATCATACGAATCGAGATCTGAACTTAAAAATTTAAATACATCGGCACGCATCGCATCGATAGCAAATGCATGCTTCTTAGCCGTTTCTTGAATGAACTTCACACATGCTGCATGCTTGTCGATCGATACAATATCTGTACATCCGCGAGAAGCAAATTCATAAGATATATTACCCGTACCTGAAAATAAATCGAGTAGTTTAATCTCTGAAAAATCGATAGAATGTTGTAAAATATTAAACAATGCCTCCTTCGCAATATCGGTCGTAGGCCTTACAGGTAATTTTTGTGGTGCTTGAATTCTCAAGCCTCTATGTGTACCAGAAATTATTCGCATAAAAGCGCACTATATAAATGAGCAAAACGATGTATGCTCGTATCTTTCTCAATTCTATAAGTGTATTCGAAATTTTTATCTATAGGTGCAAAAAATAATTGCTGAAAATGCTCTTTCAAAATTGCATGTTTCTCATCATTCGCTTCTATATCTCCTAATAAAATGATTTGCAAATCTGCTTTTGAAATACCGAACTGTTCTGCAATAAATAATGGGAAGTAGATTAAATCTTCAAGCGTTTCAAAGCTGTAGATATTATACAAAATGCAATTTCTATTTTGCATTAATATCAACTCGAAATTATCTTCATTGAAATTCAAAAACATCGCATGCCCTGAGAAACTCAAATGCTGAATATACTTAAACAAACAAGCAGAAGAGTGCAAAACATTTACTTCCGGAAATTTAGATCGTACCAATGCTAATTCTTGCACATCTTGTGCGAAAACCATTTTAGCATTTAACAATTGAATGTCTGACTTTAATATTTTCGTAATTTCTTCACTCTGATTCTGAAACTCTAATAATAGCTCATCGCTGTTCACATCAGAAAAAGGTGCAGGCACTAAAGCATGTGTTTTTGAAGAAGAGATATAATATACTTTATTGAATTCGTACTCTAAAAAATCGGTCTGAAACAATACTTCTTTGTATTGCTTAAATCCGTCTATGCGTTGAAACTCAGCTTGCAGAACAAACTTCTCACGATCACGATTATAGGATACCGCTTGAAATTTATTGCCATTAAATTTGAAGATTAAATCGTAAGTAG
The DNA here is from genome assembly GCA_943372195.1 of Sphingobacterium thalpophilum. Lineage (GTDB taxonomy): Bacteria > Bacteroidota > Bacteroidia > Sphingobacteriales > Sphingobacteriaceae > JAEYZM01. The sequence continues at coordinate 19,930 of CALRXS010000008.1, read as the reverse complement.
CTTTTTTATCGAAATAAAAACTTTCATCAACCCTTTCGATTTTATGTATGTTTAATGTATTTTGTTCAGCCATATGCACAAATGTATAACATTTTAAATATTAACGATAATTGCAAGCAGATTTTGAGAAATACTTAGGTAAAACGCCTAGTGCCGGACAAGCGGCATTTTTCAGGAAGTTTGAAGGCTTTCTCAAAGATGATAATATGCATTCTGCGTTTATACTACGAGGATATGCGGGTACGGGTAAAACCACTACTGTGAAAGCAATTGTTGCCTATTTAAAATCGAACAAGTACAAAGCCGTGTTATTGGCCCCAACTGGTAGAGCTGCAAAAGTACTCTCGAACTACAGCGGCGAAAATGCCAGCACCATCCACAAAAAAATTTATAGAAGAAAATCGTCGGTAGAAGTGTTGGCGAGCTTCAGCTTGAATGAAAATAAACATACCAATACCATCTTCATTGTCGATGAAAGCTCTATGATTTCAGGCACTATGAACGATGCCACTGGTGCTTATTTTTCTCGCGGGAGCTTACTCGATGATTTAGTAGAATACGTTTATTCAAATACCAATAACTGTCGATTATTACTTGTCGGCGACACTGCTCAGCTCCCCCCTGTCGGCTCCGATTTTAGTCCGGCCCTCAACAAAGAAATGATGCACTCTCAATACGGCTTGCGCATCTTCGAGCATGAGTTAACAGAAGTACTTCGACAAGAGAAAGCTTCTGGCATACTTGAAAATGCTACTGATTTGAGAAAGTTGATCGATGAAAATATTATCAACTGGCCTCAAATAAAAACGAAAGGCTTCAAAGATTTTTATTCGATCACCGGTGAGCAATTAGGTGATGGCATTAACTATGCATATGATAATTATGGCATCGACGAAACATTGGTCGTATGTCGCTCGAACAAAAATGCGAATCAATACAATCAACAAATACGCAGTAGAATTTTATTCAGAGAAGAAGAAATTTCAGCAGGCGATTTTTTGATGGTGGTGAAGAATAATTATTTCTGGCTACCTCCTGAAGAGCAAGGCTTCATTGCCAATGGTGAAATCATCAGAGTCGTAAAAGTAGGTAGAGAAGAAGAGATGCATGGCTTTCGTTTTGCAGATATTACGGTGCAGTTAATCGATTTCCCGAACGAGTTGAAGTTAACGGTAAAAGTCTTGATCGATACCATATATGTCGACTCGCCGAGTTTAAACAATGAAGATCAAAAGAAATTATTTGATTCAGTAAGTGCCGACTATGCTGATATCTTAAATAAAAAAGAGCGCTACGAAAAAATAAAAGCTGACCCCTATTACAATGCCCTACAAATTAAGTTTGCCTATGCGGTGACTTGTCATAAGGCGCAAGGCGGACAGTGGAAAGTGGTCTTCGTCGACCAAGGTTATTTAGTTGATGAGATGCTGAATTTAGATTTGTTACGCTGGTTATATACCGCAATTACCCGTGCAAGTTTTCAGGTCTTTCTGGTAAACTTCCATCCGAAATTCTTTGCTAAATAATTTAAGAGCTAAAAATAATTCAGTATTCTTGTCGTTATGCAAGTGATGAAACTAAATAAACTATGTCTCGGCCTCATCGGCAGCTTCTTATTTATTGTATTGAACAATCAATCATTTGCTCAGTTAGGCGGATCAAGAATTTATGGTTTCATGGAATTGCCTTATTCAGCAAGGGCAACGGCATTGGGTTCGTATCATGCCATCACTTGGGACAATGACCTGAGTAATTCATTTCAAAATCCTTCGCTATTAAATCCGAATATGAACAATGTTTGGTCATTGAACGTGAACAATTATGTATCAGACATTCAATACGGTTATATCGCTACAGCTTTCGACATACAAAAGAAAGGCATGTTATCGATCGGTGTGAATTATATTGATTACGGTAACTTGGTGATGCGTGATGATATAGGTAATGAGCAAGGAACTTTCAAAGCAAACGAGAATGCCTTCAACGTCACTTATTCAAATGCATACAAGAAATTCAGATACGGTGTCAATGTAAAAACCATCTTCTCGAATTTAGAGTCGTATCGCTCTACTGCAGTGGCTGCTGATTTAGGCGGATCGTATGTTGACAGTACTAGCGGCTTCGGATTGTCGTTCAGTGTTTTGAACATCGGTTCGCAAGTAAGTACGTATTACGGCAATAGAGAAAGTTTACCATTCGAAGCCTTGTTTACAGTAACTAAAAAATTAAAGTACGCACCCTTCAGATTCAGTTTAACCTTACATGATTTGCAGAAGTTCGACTTAACGTATAGCGACCCGAACGATCAAAGCAATCAGATCGATATCAGCACCGGCAAACCGATTCAAACGAGCTATAATTTTGCCGATAAATTAATGCGACATGTAGCGATAGGCACTGAGTTATTATTATCAGACAATTTCCATTTACGAGTAGGCTACAATCATCAGCGCAGAAGAGAATTATATTTAGAGAACAAGCCAGCAACGGTAGGCTTCTCATGGGGCTTTGGCATCCGAGTAAAGAAAATCAATATCAGCTATGGCTCAGCAAAATATCATGTCGCGGGTAATAGCAATATGTTCAGCATCTCTGTAAATCCGACCGATTTTTACAGAAAGAAAAAAATCAACTCTTAAATTCTTACCTTTGCGACAATGTCGCGTGAAAAAATCAACATAGCCATCGACGGATATTCGTCGTGTGGTAAAAGCACTTTGGCCAAGGCATTGGCGAAAGAATTCGGTTATGTATATGTTGACTCTGGCGCCATGTATCGTTGTGTAACCCTCTACTTCTTACAAAATAATATTGATTTAAGTTCTGATGATGCAATTCAAAAAGCACTCAAAGAAATTGAAATTGATTTCGAAGAAAATAAAGTTTTTTTGAACGGGTCGGATGTGAGCGAAGAGATACGCAGTATGCAAATTTCAAATGCCGTAAGTCGAGTGAGCGCCATCAAAGCGGTTCGCCACGCGATGGTCTATTTGCAACAAAACATAGGCATCAAACAAAACTTGGTGATGGATGGTCGCGATATCGGCACCACCGTATTCCCCAAGGCACAGTTAAAAATATTCATGACCGCCCACCCGATGATCAGGGCGCAGAGGAGATACAAAGAGTTATTAGAAAACGGTAAGAACGTACCATTAGACGAAGTGATGGCCAACCTTAACATGCGAGATTATGAAGATACGCATAGGGAGGAGAGTCCGTTGGTGCAGGCGGAGGATGCGGTGGTGTTGGATAATTCGTTCATGACGCCGGCGGAGCAGTTGGAATTCGTGCGGGCGAAACTGGCTGATGTAATTGGAAGATAATTATCCGCACGAATTCGTATTCCGTATTCCGTATTCCGTATTCCGATTCTCGATATTTGAATTACGTCACGATGATTTTGGGTAGTACCTGTAGGGGACGATGAAATCGCCCCTTACAGGTACAGAAAATACAGATTCCTAGCGCATTATGCCTATAATCAGCACATCGGAATACTGAATACTGAATACTGAATACCTTTTCACCCTGATAATCAACAAAATATAAAATTTTTCTTTTTCCTATTTATTTCTATCTTTGGCGTCCCTAACCATGGGAAAAGGAGATAAACATTTAATGGCAAAAAAACAAATCACAGAAAAAGAATTACTAGCATCAGAAGCGAATGCAGAATTCGTAAGAACAAGAGACGCCGAGTCAATTGAGTCGGAAGCAGATTCTCTATCGCTTGAAGAGATTAAATCTCAATCATTAATCCCAGACGCGTTTGATTGGGACATGAATCCAAAAGGATTCGGAAATTACTCTAACGAAGAACGTGCTAAGTTAGAGAGTATGTACACTACTACTTTGAGCTCTATCAACAAAGGTGAGATCATCTCAGGTACAGTAGTTTCAATGAACCAAAAAGATGCGGTATTAAACATCGGATTTAAATCTGATGGTATGGTGCCTCTTTCTGAATTCAGAGACATGCCAGAATTAAAAATCGGTGATGTGGTAGAAGTTTTTGTTGAAGATCAAGAAGACAAAAATGGCCAATTGATTCTTTCTCGTAAACGTGCTAAAACGCAACGTTCATGGGATCTTATCAACCAAGCGCTTGAAAACGATACTATTATCAATGGTTTCGTGAAGAGCAGAACTAAAGGTGGTTTAATTGTTGACATCGATGGTGTTGAAGCATTCTTACCTGGTTCACAAATTGATATCAAACCTATCCGTGACTACGATATCTACGTAGGTAAAACAATGGAATTCAAAGTGGTTAAAATTAACCATGAGTTCCGTAACGTGGTAGTTTCTCATAAAGTATTAATCGAAGACGATTTAGAAAGTCAAAAATTCGATATCATCTCTAAACTTGAAAAAGGTCAAGTATTAGAGGGTACTGTTAAAAATATCACTGCATTCGGTGTGTTCATCGACTTAGGTGGTGTTGACGGTTTATTACACATCACTGATATTTCATGGGGTCGTATCGATCACCCAGAAGAGGTGTTGAAATTAGACCAAAAGATTAACGTAGTAGTTCTTGACTTCGATGATGAGAAGAAGAGAATCGCGTTAGGCTTAAAACAATTAACTTCTCATCCTTGGGAATCTCTAGATACTGCTATCGTAGTAGGATCTAAAGTGAAAGGTAAGATTGTTACTGTAGCTGACTACGGTGCGTTCTTAGAAATCATCCCTGGTGTTGAAGGATTAATTCACGTTTCTGAAATGTCATGGTCACAACATTTACGTTCACCTCAAGAGTTCATGAAAGTGAGCGATGAGATGGAAGCAGTAGTGTTAACTCTTGACAGAGACGAGCGTAAAATGTCATTAGGCATTAAGCAATTGACTCCTGACCCTTGGGTAGGTGTTGCTGATCGTTACCCAGTTGGTAGCAAGCATACAGCTGTAGTTAAAAACATGACTAACTTCGGTGTGTTTGTAGAAATTGAAGAAGGTATCGACGGATTAATTCATATCTCTGATCTTTCATGGTCTAAGAAAATTAATCACCCTCATGAGTTCACTAAAGTTGGTGAAACATTAGACGTGGTTGTTTTAGAAGTGAATGCTGAAGAGCGTAAATTAAGCTTAGGTCACAAACAATTAGAAGAGAATCCTTGGGATACGTTCGAAACAATTTTCACAATTGATTCATTACACCAAGGTACTGTTACGAAAGTAACTGATAAAGGTGCGGTAATCAACTTGCCTTACGGTGTTGAAGGTTTCGCTCCTACTAAACATGCAGTTAAAGTTGATGGTAAACCAGTTCAAGTAGAAGAAGTGTTAGATTTCAAAATCATTGAATTCAACAAAGAATCTAAGAGAATTTTAGTTTCTCACAGCAAAATTAACGAAGAAGCAAAAGCTGAAGAAAGAGCAGTAGAGACAGATAAGAAGAAGAAAGATGCTAAAGCTACTTCAACTGCAGTGAAAAAAGTAAAAGAATCAGTTGAGAAAACTACTTTAGGTGACTTAGACGTTTTAGCTTCATTGAAAAATACAATGGAAACTGCTGAGAAGAAAAAGACTACTAAAAAGTCGGAAGAAACAACAGAAGAATAATTAGCCAATTGGTCAATAAGCCAATTAGCCAATGAAATAAGGAGAGTCCCGTTAAGAAATTAGCGGGACTCTTTTTTTTAGACAAATATTTCTATATTTGAGAAATCAATCACTCATGAAGCAAGGTACTATACTGGGTAGTCCGAAATTTGATATCACCATCAAACGCCTTTGCCATCAATTAATTGAAAATCATAATGATTTTAGCGACTCTGTTTTAATTGGCCTTCAGCCACGTGGAACCTTCTTGGCTAAACGTGTACACGAAGAATTAAGCAAGCTGCTCACTAAAAAGAAAATTAAACTCGGTTACCTCGACGTAACATTTTTTAGAGATGATTTTCGACATAACGATAAATTATTAATCGCTAACTCAACAAGCATCGACTTTATCATCGAAAATAAAAAAGTGATTTTAATCGACGACGTACTATACACTGGCCGTACTATACGAGCAGGTATGGATGCTATGCTAGCATTCGGTCGTCCGTCGAAAGTAGAATTACTCGTGCTCGTTGATCGTAGATATACTCGCCACCTCCCTATTGAACCCGATTATATCGGCATTCAAGTAGACTCCATCTCTTCTGAAAAAGTTTTAGTGAAATGGAAAGAAACAGAAGGTAAAGACGAAGTGGTTTTATTAGAAGATTACAAAAAATAAAAAATACTATTATGCAACAATTAAGTGTTAATCACTTACTCGGTATCAAAGGCTTAAAAGAAAAAGATGTTCAATTAATTTTTGAGACTGCTGATAATTTCAAAAGCATCATCAACAGACCCATTAAAAAAGTTCCATCTCTTCGCGATACCACCATTGCAAATATATTTTTCGAAAACTCTACCCGCACCAAACTCTCATTCGAACTAGCACAAAAAAGATTATCGGCCGATACCATTAACTTCGCCGCTTCCTCTTCTTCTGTTAGCAAAGGCGAAACATTGATCGACACCGTCAACAATATTCTCGCAATGAAAGTTGATATGGTCGTAATGCGTCACCCCTACCCGGGTGCTGCGCAGTTCCTTGCCAAACACGTAAAAGCTCAAATAGTAAACGCTGGCGATGGCGCTCACGAACACCCTACTCAAGCCCTACTCGATGCCTACTCTATTCGCGAAAAGTATGGGGATGTTGCAGGCAAAAAAATTGTCATCGTTGGTGACATCTTACACTCTCGTGTGGCATTGTCAAATATTCTCTGCTTAAAATTATTGGGTGCTGAAGTGAAAGTATGCGGACCAATAACTTTAATTCCGAAGCATATCGAAAGCCTAGGTGTGAAAGTAGAATTAGATCTTCGTAAAGCTTTAGAATGGTGCGACGTGGCGAACATGTTGCGCATACAATTAGAACGCCAAGACATTAAATATTTCCCTTCACTAAGAGAATATGCGATGTTGTACGGCTTAGATAAAACTTTGCTGAACTCCTTGAAAAAAGAAATCACCATCATGCATCCCGGCCCAATAAATAGAGGGGTTGAGATTACTTCGGATGTTGCTGACTCCAAACAATCTATCATCTTAGACCAAGTAGAAAATGGAGTGGCTACTCGTATGGCCGTTTTATATTTACTCGCTGGCGCTAAGTCATAAGTTTTTTATTATATTGCATCTCGTTTTATGAAAAAATTTATGAAAAGCATCTTGCTATTAGCAAGTTTATTGATTGGAATTAACAGTACCCTATTCGCACAAAAAAGTACCAATACCGACGGAGAAATCAGAGGATTCGTGTATGATAAAAAAACAGGCGAACCTATTATTTTCACCAATGTATTTATCGAAGGTACTACCCTAGGTGTCTCTACAGACATCAATGGTTTCTATGCTTTAACAAAGTTAAAAGCTGGCAACTATACAGTGATCAGTACAGGTATCGGTTATGATACGGTGAAGGTGAAGATTAAAATTGTAGCCGGACAAAGATTTTTGCAGAATTTATATCTGAATCAAAAATCGGTTAACATCAAAGACGTAGAAATTACGGCCGATAAAACAGAAGCAAAAACAGAGACTAAAGTTTCTGCTGTAAAAGTTACTCCGAAACAAATCACACAAATTCCATCAGTAGGTGGTGAACCCGATTTAGCCCAGTATTTACAGGTGTTGCCGGGGGTGGTGTTTACGGGTGACCAAGGCGGACAGTTATATATCAGAGGTGGTGCGCCGATTCAAAATAAAGTATTGTTAGATGGTATGGTGATCTATAATCCTTTTCACTCAATCGGATTGTATTCAGTATTTGAAACAGATATCATCAGAAACGTTGAGGTATATACAGGTGGCTTCGGTGCTGAATACGGTGGTCGTATTTCGGCTATTATGGATGTAACTACTAAAGACGGAAATAAGAAAAGATTAGCAGGTAAAGTTTCTAGTAACCCTTTCACTTCTAAATTAATTTTAGAAGGTCCGTTGAAAAAATACGAAGAAGGAAAATCAACAAGTTCATTTGTTATTTCAGGTAGAACATCATACTTAGAAAAAACATCGAGAAGTATTTATAGCTATGTAGATGATGAGGGACTTCCGTATAACTTTACAGATTTATATGGTAAGGTTTCATTCAATGGTACGAACGGTAGTAAGGTAAGTTTATTCGGATTTAATTTTACCGATCAAGTGAACTTCAAAGTGCCTGCAAGCTTAAGCTGGAATAGTGCTGGAGCTGGAGGTACATTCGTCATTGTACCAGAAGCATCATCCGTATTAATTGATGGTACTTTTGCATACTCAAGCTATAGCATCAGACAACCGCAATTAAATGCGAAAGATAGAACATCAGAAATAAATGGTTTCAACACCGGATTAAATTTTACTTATTTCTATGGTAAAGATGAATTGAAATACGGCTTAGAAATGTTAGGTTTCAAAACAGATTATCAGTTTCAAAGTCCGGCGAATATCTTAATTCAACAACAACAATTCACAACAGAAATTGCGAGTTATTTCAAATACAAATACATTAAAAATCGTTTAATCTTAGAACCAAGTATTCGTTTCCACTACTATGCATCATTGGCTGAACTATCAATAGAACCAAGGTTTGCAACAAAGTATGTGATTTCAGAAAACGTGCGTTTCAAAGCAGCAGGTGGTTACTACTCACAAAATTTATTGAGTGCAACATCTGATAGAGATGTGGTGAATTTATTCTCAGGATTCTTATCGGGTCCAGATGATTTACCGAGCACTTTCAGAGGCGACGAAGTGACATCCGCATTACAAAAAGCTAGACATTTAGTAGCGGGATTCGAATTTGATCTCTTCAAACATTTCAACTTAAACGTAGAGACTTACATTAAAAGTTTTGATCAGTTGACGAATATCAACCGCGATAAAATTTATGCGAATACCGAAGAAAATCAAGACAAGCCAGAGTATCAACGCGAAGATTATATCATCGAAGATGGTGTGGCAAAAGGTATTGATTTTGCATTGAAGTATGATCATAAAAACTTGTACATCTGGACAACCTATTCACTCGGATTTGTTGACAGATACGATGGAAGAAGATCTTACAATCCGCATTTCGATCGTCGTCATAACATGAACATTGTTACCGCATATAAATTCGGCAAGAATTCAAGTTGGGAGTTTGATGCACGTTGGAATTTAGGATCAGGATTTCCATTCACACAAACACAAGGCTTCTACGAGAAAATTCAATTCGAAGGAATTTACGATGACTATACTCAACAGAATGGAGACTTAGGCGTGATCTATGCAGACTTGAACAAAGGACGATTACCTTGGTATCACCGTATGGACATTAGCATTAAGAAGTTCTGGGAGTTCAACGAATTCACGAAGTTAGAAGCAACATTAGGTGCAACGAATATTTACAATCGTAATAACTTATTCTACTTCGACAGAATCAGTAATGACATCAGATATCAATTACCATTCATACCGACATTAGGTGTGAGTTTAGCTTTCTAAGCATATAAAAACAGCATTTTTCAGCTAAAACTGAATTATTTACTATCTAAAAGCCCTTCCGTAGGGCTTTTTTTATTTTTAATTGCTTGATTTTAATAACATTATGATAAATAATATTTAGCTTTGTTATATCTATTAAAACGGATGTTAAGAAAATTAGGCTATTTCATTTTTATTGTACTTACGTACGCGTCATGTTGTGCACCAACAAAGACGTATGATAGCTTTACGCCCGAGCAAGAGAAATTGTTGCATTATTTATACGGACAAAGCATGGTGTATGATTTGAACACAGGCGATTCTGTATCATTAAATGTAACCGAACAATACATAGGCAATTTACCTCCAGAAGAAGGCGTAGCAGTTGAATGCGACTCATACTACCCTGCTTATGGCAAAGCCAAAATCACCAGCTACAAAGACAGCAGTTTAGTATTCATCATCTCTATCAAAAAGAGTTTAGACGAAGACGGAATTTCTACTCGTGTACGCTTTATGAATTACGATTTTAATCTGGATGATTCAACGAGTGTCATCTATCACGACTCACTATACCTTCGCAGTCCGAATACCTTCAACAACGTGTACGAAATCAGTGTACAAGACACTACTAACACACGAGCCGATCTAATTCACAAGCTATACTTCAGTACGGAGTATGGGGTGATAAGGTTTGATAGGAAGGACGGGAGGACGTATAGATTGCGTATCTAGAGATGCTGGTTCCACGCAGAGATCGCTGAGTAATGCAGAGAACGCAATTACTATTTTAGCGACCTCTGCATACCCCTGCGCTCTCTGCGTGGAAACTTACAGCACTACTCTTCCAATAATTTAGTCCTGTATATAAACAGAAACATAAAATTCCCTGCCACCGCCCCAAACGTATGCCACAAAAAATGCGTACCCATCGGTAATATCGCCCAGTGATCAGTCATTCTAAAAAATAGTGCTAAACAAAAAGAAACAATCGCCATTACCACGATATGCCAATTCTGAAATTTTATTTTTAACAACATCAAGTACGTCGGAATTAATACTGTGAGTCCGAGTACGGCGTAGTTAACGTTAGCTCGTAAATGTCCGTTGTGCTCTGGTATCATCTCCCACAATACCCTATCGGTAATAAATACAAAAAGAAAAAAAGCGATAGTGTACCACCAATTCTTCATGACCTTGTACATAAAATACATACCCGCCATAATACATAGTATCATAATCGGCATCCAGTCCATATACAAGAAATAACTCGAATACCTAAAAGCATGATAGATCAATCCGCCTACCCCACCAATCGTCAGCAACAACAAAGCAAGCGACAAGAATTTAAACTTCGTAAAAGAACCTTTTAAGCGCCCGTACCAATAGACCGACATCATGATGAACAGCACTGCCGAGAGGGTGTTATAGGGCTCGACTATCATCGCTTTAATGTCAGTTTCGAGATAAATAGGTCCGCCGTCGGGCAAAAGTTGCAGAATCGTCATTGCATCAAATATAACACTTTCAAAGAATGAGTCAATATGTCAATTAGCCAATTAGCCAATGGGGTGCGAACTTTAAAAATCGTGCTGAATTTTATGTAACGCGTCAATTGGCTAATTGACTAATTGGCTAATTATCCCATTGGCTAATTGGCATATTGACTCATTGGCTAATTAAAGTTTTTTTGCTAAAACAAAAAACTTATCGTATATTTGCGATAGACAATAAGACAAGGTAATAGAAAAGAGAAATGGCATTAAATAAGAAAGATTTATTCGAAGAAGACGAGATACTTTTAGCCGACATGGCGAAGGCGATTGCTCATCCGGCGCGGATTAAAATATTAAAAATATTAGCAGAGAAGAATACCTGTATCTGCGGGGAGATTGTAGAGATCTTACCACTGGCGCAAGCAACGGTATCGCAACATTTAATGGAATTAAAAAAAGCGGGATTGGTGCAAGGTACTATCTCGGGAGCGAAATCGTGTTACTGTATTAATTGGAAAAACTTCGCCAAACTAGAGCAGTTCTTCGGAGGCTTCGCACTGGAGGTAAATCGTGGAAGTAATGAAAGCTGTTGCTAATTAGCCAATGAGTCAATAAGCCAATTAGCCAATGGGGTGCGAACTTTGAAGTTTGTACTGAATTTTATGTAACGCGTCAATTGGCTAATTGGCTAATTGACATATTGACTAATTTATTAATAGGAACTAAATAAAAATAAAATGAATAACGAATCAACATTAAAGCAAATAGTGCGTGAGAAGTACGCAGAGATTGCTTTGCAAGACAGAGACTCTAATGCTGCATCATGCTGTGGTGCGGGTGGATGCTCGACAAAAGTGTATAACATTATGACCGATGATTATACGCAATTAGATGGTTATGTGAAAGAGGCTGACCTCGGATTAGGTTGCGGATTGCCGACGGAATTTGCGAAGATTAAAAAGGGTGATACCGTGATTGACTTAGGATCGGGTGCGGGTAACGATTGCTTCGTTGCACGTCAAGAAGTAGGTGAAGAAGGTAAAGTAATTGGTATCGATTTCACGGAAGCGATGATCGAGAAAGCTCGCATCAACGCGAAGAAATTAGACTTCAATAATGTTGAATTTATTTTTGGCGACATCGACCAAATGCCTGTAGATTCTAATATCGCAGACGTTGTCATCAGCAATTGTGTATTGAACTTAGTGCCGAACAAAGACAAAGTAATTTCAGAAATTTATAGAGTACTAAAACCATCGGGGCATTTCAGTATCTCTGATATTGTTTTAGTAGGTGACTTACCAGAAAAAATCAAAGGTACCGCTGAAATGTACGCAGGCTGTGTGTCTGGCGCCATCCAGAAATCTGAATACTTATCGATCATCGAAAAAACGGGATTCAAAAATATCACGATTCAAAAAGAAAAAGTGATTACACTTCCAGATGATATTCTGTCCAACTTTATGAATGAAGAAGAGATCGATGCCTTTAATAAATCTGGGGTGGGGATTTATAGTGTGACAGTATTTGCAGAGAAGTTGGACTAATTAGCCAATAGGATAATTAGCCAATGAGTCAATTAGCCAATTGACGCGTTACAAAAAATTTAGTACAATCTTTAAAGTTAGCACCCCATTGGCTAATTGGCTAATTGACATATTGACTCATTTGATTTTAGAAACCACATATGAAAAAACTATCATTAATTGACAAAAACTTGACCCTGCTAATCTTCGCAGCAATGGCTGTTGGTCTAGTGCTGGGTAATATATTAAGCACTGATCAACTTAGCAGTTTGGCATCGGAAGGAACTACGAACTTGCCTCTAGCATTCGGATTAATTCTAATGATGTATCCGCCTCTAGTGAAAGTCAAGTACGAAGAAATGGGCAAAGTATTTAAAAACATCAAAGTGCTGAGTGCCTCACTCCTATTGAATTGGGTGATCGGTCCGCTTTTGATGTTTGCATTAGCTTTCATCTTTCTAAAAGATTATCCTGATTATTTCAGCGGATTAATATTAATTGGTATCGCGCGTTGCATTGCCATGGTCATTGTATGGAACGAATTAGCAGATGGGAATCGTGAATATGCTGCAGGCTTAGTGGCATTGAATTCGATTTTCCAGATATTATTTTATTCTGTTTACGCTTATTTATTCATCACCGTTTTACCCAATTATTTCGGTATGCGGATGTTAGAAATTCAAGTATCGATGCTCGATGTTGCAAAGACTGTGGGTATCTATTTAGGTATACCATTCGCGATGGGCATCATCACACGTTATGGTATCATCGCTCTAAAAGGAAAAGATTGGTTGAACAATACATTCATTCCGAAAATTTCTCCCATCACCTTAATCGCATTATTGTTAACCATCGTTTTCATGTTTTCATTGAAAGGTAAAAACATAGTCGACATCCCCTTCGATGTATTCTTAATCGCGGTACCACTCGCTATTTATTTTGCGATCATGTTCGTGGTTTCCTTTTTCATCGGTAAAAAAATGGGAGCAGATTATTCACAGAACGCAGCGATATCATTTACAGCAGCGGGGAATAATTTCGAGTTGGCGATAGCGGTTTCAATTGGAGTATTCGGCTTACAAAGCGGACAAGCGTTTGCGGGGGTGATAGGGCCACTCATTGAAGTACCGGCCTTGGTGTTGTTGGTGAGGTTGAGTACTTATTTTAGGGAGAAGTATTATGGCGGCTAAAGCCGCGGCTGTTTCCACGCAGAGGGCGCAGGGGAATGCAGAGGACGCAAAAAGGGAATAAGCAAATAAATAAATAACAAATTTTTAAAAAACACATCCGCGCACTCTGCAATACTTTGCGAGCTCTGCGTGGAAAAAAAATATAAAATCATGAACATACTAGTATTATGCACCGGTAACTCTTGCCGCTCCCAAATGATGCACGGTTACCTAAAAAAATTCTTAGAAGGCAAAGCAACTATTTATAGTGCTGGCATCGAAACCCACGGCCTCAACAAAGGCGCCGTTGCCATCATGTCCAAAGACGGCATCGACATTTCAATGCACACTTCCAACCATGTTGATGAGTATGCGGATGTCAAGTTCGATTATATGATTACTGTATGTGATCATGCGAATGAAAACTGCCCCTATCTACCCGGAGTTGCAGTTCGCTTACATCACAACTTCACAGACCCAAGCAAAGTCAAAGGAACAGAAGAGGAGATTGAGGCAGCCTTCACCAGCACCAGAGATGCGATTAGGGATTATGCTGCTGATTTTGCAAAGCAATACTTTGATAATTAGTCAATATGTCAATTAGCCAATTAGCCAATTGACGCGTTGCATAAAGTTTAGTACAATCTTAAAAGTGCGCACCCCATTGGCTTATTGGCTAATTGACATATTGGCTAATTCCTTCATTGGCTTATTGGCTAATTGACATATTGGCTAATTAATAAAAATGTTTGTACAAAACTAATTGACTCGTATTTACGTTTATTCTAAGATGAACAAAATAGGAACCATATTCTTTGCAACATTTTTATCTCTGGTTGCTTGTAGCAATCAAACTAAAAATCTAGCAACTGAGCAAATTGAAGACAAAACAATGGAAGTAAATACAAAGTATGACTCGGCGACCTTTGGTGCTGGATGTTTCTGGTGTGTGGAAGCGGTCTTTCAACAATTGAAAGGTGTGCAGTCGGTGAGTTCGGGGTATAGCGGCGGACAAATAAAGAACCCGACGTATAAAGAAGTGTGTTCTGGTTTAACTGGACATGCGGAGGTTTGTAGAATCGTGTTTGACCCACAAATCATCACGTATAAAGAACTTTTAGAAGCGTTCTGGGCTAGTCACGATCCTACGACCTTAAATCGTCAGGGAGCCGATGTAGGCACGCAGTATCGTTCGGTAGTATTTTACCATAATACAGAGCAAAAAGAATTAGCTGAAAAATACAAGCAACGCTTAAACGAAGAGAATGCTTTTGGCAAACCGGTAGTTACAGAAATTTCAGAGTTGAAAGATTATTACAAAGCTGAAGATTATCATCAAAATTATTTCAACGAGAATGGTGATGCACCGTATTGTAGTTTTGTGATAGAGCCGAAGCTGGAGAAGTTCAGGAAGGCGTTTGCTGATAAGGTGAAGTAGTTGTATTAAGTACTAAGAATTAAGATATTGGATTTAAAATTTGGAATAGCATTCGTTTATAGTAATTTTTTTTATTTAAACGAATGCTATTTTTCAAATTATTGTACAGCAATTTCAACATCCATTGCAATGTTAGAATCGACAGTTGTACCACTTGGAATCATAGCTTCTTTGCCTTTTATTGTTAAAAATAAAATACAAACTAAAATACCTAACCCCCAAGCTAGTCCTTGTTTATCCTCACCTTCTCTATACAAGTTACCTGAAGTTAACGGCACCATTTGACCATCAATCGTTTGTACTGTTTTTAGTTGAATCTCTACATAACCTTCTTTGCCGAGACCCTTTGACTTACTTACCCTAGTTACTTGTCCCTTAGCTATTGAACCCGCACGCACTACTAGTTTATTGTCAGTTTTAACATCAAATCGAACTTTAAAATCAATGGACTGACCGACAGATAAATTATCTGATACAATTGTTTGATTAGTTTCTAGTAAAACGGGAGTACCTGCACGAAGTACAACTTTACCATCTATGTTTTTGAAAGATAAAAAGAAAAAACTAGAAGCTAACAAAAAAGCTACTGGTTTAAGCATAATAGAGTTTTGAATTTTTTTTAACATAATTTTAAGATTTAAATTTTAATAATTAATATTTGATTTTATTTTGTTTAATAGTTTATCATTCACTTTATAATTATATCTCTTAGCACTCTTAATCGAACCAGATATATTTCCTAAATAAAAACCAATAGAAAAAACACCCATTAAACTGGCAACTCCATAATTTTTAGTATTTATGCTAGTATAAACAGCATAAAAAAGAAGTGAATTAATTATTAATGATGAAATACCAGAAGTGTTATGACCTGTATAAACATAGCCCAAACCAGGTATTATAGCTAACAACCCTGCAACATTTTTATTTTTATATTTTAAAAATTTATATTGATTTGCATTTTCGAGTACAACTGTAGATATATAATAATACTGACTTGATTTTGAAACATTAGAAAAATAATGTGCTGATGAATCAAATTTATGCTGATGAGCAAAAGATAAACCTATTAATAAATTTGATTTATCGGCTAAAGAATTATTTTTAAGTAAGCCATTATAAATTGAATTTGCTTTTTCATATTCACCTAATTCTAAAAAACAATTAGCAATTTCTAATTTTATTTCATGATTATTTTTAATATGACTGGGAAATGAAAAGTCATATTTAAATAAAATATCTTCAATTTCATTTAATGCTCTTTTGCATTTAATATAATTTTTATATAAACTGATACAGTTATTCCCTTTGTATATCTCTCTATTAATATCTAGTAATGCTTCTCTATAGTTTTTATCAAGAATAAGTGCATTAATAAAATTATTAGCGCAAGAATCAACTACTGGGTAAACAATAGAATTCCTATTTAAATCAACAAAACTCATACCAATATTATTATTAGGAAGATCTAATAATTTCCAGTTATTATTTATTAAAATCGTTTTATAGTTTCTAAAGTCATGACTGCATCTTAATACCCTATCTGAAGTCATCATAAAAGCTAAAAGAGGGTTATTTTCTTTGAAAGAAGTCATACCATAATTTGAACAACTAGGAGACATCTGACATTCACCGTTTCTAATATCACTTAATAAACTTTGATATAAATAAATATAGTCTGTATAATTATTATCATCCTGAGAATATGAATTTAAACAATTCAACAAAAAAAATAAACTAAGTAAAACTTTTTGCATAAATTAAACAATTAACATAAGTTTGTTGATATAACAATTCTTAAAATAAGATTATTTAAAATTAATAATTGAAAAATAATATTTACATATAATAAAAATAAACTAATACGACAAGTTTCACTAAGATTATGTAATAATATATTCATATGTATTTGTTTTTATCTTATAAACATCTGGAATCCAAAAGTTAAATACGTATTATTAATAGTAGTTAATTCATTACCAATATTATTCTTTGATAATACATATGTATGATTCAATGATGATTCAAAAGAAATATTTGAATTTATAAAATAAGCGTAACCTATTTCTGGTATTATAGAATAACTATTATTAATATAGTTACTGCCTATTTCTTTATGAATTGAATAATTAATTCTACTACCTGCAAAAAGCCCTAACGATGTATAGTATTTAAAAAAAGGACCTAGACCTAGTTCTAATGATGATCTTTTATAATCTTCAAGCCCTTCTATGTAATTTGAATTAACTGATAAACCAAGAGCTAGTCCATCATAAATAAAATAACCAATTGATGGATTAAGCGTTGCACTAATATATTTGATTGAAAAATTTGATATATTACGCTCAATATTAATTCTATTATAACTAACCATACCGTTACCACCAAAAATGATATTCCCTTTAACAATAGGTTTTTCAATTTGAGAATAAAGGTTAGCTGAAATAAATAACAGAAATAACGTGAGTAAACTTTTCATTAGATAAATATTTAATTAGTATTAAAGCTGTTTTAAATAAATTAATTAAAAAAATAGCTCAAGATCTTTAAAATTTCTATTATTCATAATAGTTTTTAAAAAACATTTATATGTTCAATTCAGAAATTATTAATTACTATAATATGAAAATTATATATTAAGAATCTTAGCAGTTAGACGTTTATACATAAAAACAATTTTAACTTTAAACCACGTTCATCCCTTTTATACGATACATAATTAAAAAATAAACACCATTTCACTAACTAAAATACCCAATATTATTAACATATACAAATATTTACAATATTAATAACATGTAATTAAGCAAGATAATGACCACAAATAAATAGAATAAGACTTAAAACAGAATATTATATCTAAATTAATATTAATACAAAGAGTTTTCAAAATAATCTATTGCAAAATTAAGATTATCATCAGAATTATTTAAAATAAAATAGCGATGCGCTTTATTGCAGTTTTGTGATTGAACCGAAGTTAGAGAAATTTAGGAAGGCGTTTGCTGATAAGGTGAAGTAATTGTACTGAGTACTGAGAATACGACCTTTAAGGGGTTTCATAAAATGATAGTATCAAATGATATTATCATTTTTTATTTATAGTATAATGATTTATTTGGATGTTTTCATCTGATTAATTGATTCATATAATCTATCAGCATTTGCTTTTGATCCTAGTAAATGTAATGTCTCATTAATAGAATTAAATTCATTTAATACCTGATATAATTTCAATATACTATTCTTGCTTATAAAGTATTCTTCAATATTTAAACTTTTTAGACGACGCCAAGCACTTGAAACATTTATATCAAGTACTTCTGCAACTTCTTGATATGATTTATTCATTATGAACTCTTTCACAATATGGTATTCAATATGTTTCCAGTTATCTACATAATTCTCATAAATTATAAATAAATCGTTTATTATATCTTGTTTAAGCGTTGCACCATTCATAGAAAATTGAAAACGGTGTTTAGTATTTTTAAGACGATGTAATTTTGCACGAGCTTCAGTTAGCCCTTTACCTAGCATGCCGTAAGCAATTTTATTATTGATTGCTGTTTCTATTTCGCCTTCATTTAATACATATCGAAGTTTAATATCATAGGTATTTTTAATGATCTCTTCTTCTAAATCGAAAATGATTTTAATGGCATTCTCAGGCGTGTCAATTAGTCCCTGAAATTCATCTCCTAAAGTAATTGTTAAGGGAGAAAGAATTTGCTTCTTCCATTTTTTATTGATGGCAGCAATAAGATGCTTGAATTCTGAAATTAACTGATTCGAATTGCGTTTACGGCTATTCATCATATCAGCCATTAAAATCGGATAGGTTTTCATATTTTGTACATATAATGCAAAATTAAACTATTTGCACTATATACGCAAATATAGATATTGAGAATTTAATAAAAAAAGAGCTGATATATTATCAGCTCTTTCTCTTTTATCTATTACTCTTTAACGAGTTTGATTACTTTTTCGTTGCCTTGGTACGACTGCAGTATCACTTGATACACACCCGGTACGAGATCAGAAATATCGACCGCGAGATCTTGTCTATTGACCTCTTGTATTTTTACGGTTTGCCCCAATGTATTTAGAATCTTAGCGTATTCAATTTCATCGGCATTGATGATGTTGAATTTTTGGTTCGCAGGGTTCGGGTAAATACTTGCTTTTAGGGCTTTATTATTTTCTACGGATGTTGGCGGACTTGAAAGTACCAAGAATGAATGAACAACTGGCGTACAAGTGGCTTCACCAGCTACGTTAGAAGCAACTACCCACCAATAATATTTCAGATTCGCATCATCCGAAGTAACAGTAATTTGAATAGAATTCGATGGGGGGAAATCAAATGTGTAGATCGCCTCGGTTGGGGTAAGTCCGAAGTTTATTGCAAAAGATTCAATCGGACCACCAGTCGATGGCATATCCCAAGTAAAGGTGTAGGTACCTGTGCTTACATAAAGGGTATCATCATCTGCAGGAGATAAATTACTTATACATCCGGGTAAGGCAATTTCGACACATTGAACGTATTTAATTCTCTTGAAGGTATCGACGCCGCAGAAGGCATCGGTATGAACGTAGAAACGAAGTGCGGCGGTGGTATCGGCTCTGTAGAAGAGTGGCGATGGACCTTTAGCCACAGCTGTTTGTCCGTCGATGCTTAGCGTGATATAATCATTCGCATTCGAAGAGCTAAACAAATATTCACCTGCCGTAGCAACCATCACTTCAGAGTACTCAGCAGTAGAGGCATTATTGGTGATGATGTTATTGGTA